>CAVPPZ010000024.1:0-112381 GCA_963707305.1 uncultured Candidatus Rokubacteria bacterium | reverse complement strand
GCAGGTAGGTCACGAGCGCCATGATGTTCTGCACGGCAAACAGGATCCCGACGTAGGCGGGATCGATGCCCCGCACGATCATGAGGTAGAGCACCACGAATTCGCGGACGAGCCAGTCGCACCAGCGCGTGAAGACCTCGGCGAGCAGGAGACGCCGGAGCATCGGATGGAAGCTCCGCACGGTCGCCGGGACGCGGACCGCTCGCCGCGCGGGCGGACGGCGCGGCATGAACCGCATCTGCACCGCGAGCGATCCGAGCGCCAGCAGCAGCGAGGCGCCCACCAGCCACCGCATCCCGATCACCCGGCCGAGCTCCTGGCTGCCCGCGTGCGCGATCGCCGCCGTGAGGACGAAGCCGGCGATGACGGGCCCCAGGATCTTCGGCAGCCGCTTCTGGATCGACTGCACGGCGAACGCCATGCCCTGGCTGGTGCGCGTCACGGTGGCGCCGACCGTGGTGAACGTCACCGGGACCGACAACGGGTCCCAGCCGACGATCAGGAGCGCGGCCACGATCGCGGCGATCGGCGAGTCCCACGCGAGGAAGAGGACGTAGCCGCCGACCGTCAGGGTGCCGAAGAGGATCAGCGAGCCGCGGTCCCCCAGACGCGCGGTGATCCGTCCGCCGGCCACGTAGCAGGCCGCCTCGAACAGGTTGCGCAGGCACGCGTACACGCCGACCGCGAGGAGGACGGAGAAGGTGATGCCGGCGGTCGCTCCGGCGTCGCCGAGTCTGATCTTCGCCTCGAGATACGCGGGAAGGAACGGCGTCCACAGCTGCTCACCGAGTCCGAGGAACAGCAGCGAGATGAGCACGATCCCCACCGTGCGATTCACCGCGAGGACGGCGCCGAGCGACGAGAGGAATCGTGCGCTCACGATCGCTCTATAATCCACCCGCGGGAGGGAGCACACCATGGGATTGCTCGACGGGAAGGTCGTCGTCGTCACGGGGGGCGGAACGGGAATCGGGCGCGCGGTCTCGATCGGCTGCGCCGGCGCCGGCGCGCGCGTGGTCGTCAACGACTACGGCGTGAGCGTCGACGGCCGGCATCCGTCGAGCGAGCCGGCGAACGCCGTGGTCAAGGAGATCGAGACGCGCGGCGGCCGCGCGATCGCGTTCCCCGAGAGCATCGCGACCATGGCGGGCGGCGAAGCGGTCGTCGAGACCGCCATCAAGGAGTTCGGCGATCTCCACGCGGTCATCTGCTGCGCGGGCATCCTCCGTGAGCGAATGATCTTCAACATGAGCGAGGAGGAGTGGGACGCGGTCATCCAGGTCCACCTCAAGGGCCACTTCACGGTGTGGCGGCCGGCCGCGCGCCACATGCGCGAGAAGAAAACGCGGATGCCTGATCGGCTTCACCTCGACGGCCGGCCTCGAGGGCAGCCCGGGGCAGCCGAACTACTCCGCGGCGAAAGAGGGCATCGTCGGGCTCATGCGCTCGACGGCGCTGGCGATGGCGAAGTACGGCGTGCGCGCCAACGTGATCTCGCCCGAGGCGCTGACGCGCATGACCGAGCGCGTGCCCGAGCAGCGGCGCGGCACAGATCGCGGCGCCGCCGGAAGGCATCGCGCCGGTCGCCGCGTTCCTGGTGAGCGACAAGGCCGCGCACATCACCGGGCAGATCGTGCACGTCCGCGGCAACCAGGTCGCGGTGTGGTCGCAGCCGGCGCCCCTGCGGACGGCGACGCGGATGGAGGGATGGACTCCGGATGCGCTCGCCGACGTCTGGGACGACCTGCTCGGCCAGGATCGCCTGCGCCGGCTGGACCGGCTCGGCATCCAGTGGCCGCCGCCGAAGGCGTGAGGCCAACCGCCGAGCTCAAAGCCCGTCTCGACGCGATCCTCGCCACGCTCCGTGACGCGACGGGCGCGGCACGGGTCACGTTCAGGGTCGATCTCCCCGAGCGCGGCATCCACTGCAGCGACGTCGCCGCGGAGGCCCTCGCCCCCGGGGTGACGTCGCTGCGAGGGCAGACCGCCATCGATCAGCGCGCGGCGGGCAGCATCCGCTGGCTCGATGCCAGCAAGCAGCCGCTCGTGCAGGACGATCTGAGCGGCCGCGTCGATCCGGCGCCGCCGCCGCAGCTCATGTCGATGTTCGGCGTGACCGCGCAGATGCTCGGACCAGTCGTCCGCGGCGACATGCTGACGGGATGGATCTCCGTCCACCACGAGAAGGGCCCGCGTCACTGGAGCGAGGCGGACGTGAAGGCGCTCGAGGCCGGCATCGAGCACGTGCAGCGCGAGCTGGACGGCGGCCACGCCACGCCGGGAGGCCGGCTCGCCGGCAAGATCGCGCTCGTCACGGGCGGCAACACGGGCATCGGACGCGCGGTCGCCCTCGCCTACGCGGACGAAGGCGCCGACGTCGCCATCGCGTGGATCGCGCGCGAGCCCGACGCGCGCTCGCTCGTCGCCGAGGTGGAGCGGCGCGGACGCCAGGCACTCGCCCTGCGCTGCGACGTGACGAGCGAAGGCGACGTCCGGGCGCTCGTGCAGGGCGTGGTCGAGCGTTTCGGCCGTCTCGACGTGCTCGTGAACAACGCCGGCATCCAGAAGGCGCAACCGATCACCGAGATGACGGTGGACGACTGGGAGCGCATGATGGCCGTGCACCTGCGCGGGGCCTTTCTCTGCTCGCGCGAGGCGGCGCGCGTCATGATTCCGCGGAAGAGCGGGCGCATCATCATCCTCAGCTCGCAGCTCGCGTACATCGGCCGGCCGAACTACACCGCCTACTCCGCGGCCAAGGGCGGGCTGCTCACGTTCACGCGCGCGCTGGCGCAGGAGCTCGCGCCCCACGGCATCCTCGTGAATTCGGTCTCACCCGGTCTGATCGACACGGGCTTCGATCCGCTCCCCGACGAGACCAAGCGGGCGCACGCCGCCTCGCTCCCGCTGAAACGTCTCGGCATGCCGGAGGACCTGGTCGGCGCGTTCGTGTTCCTGGCGTCGGATGAAGGGCGCTACTTCTGCGGACAGACGCTCCATCCGAACGGCGGGGAGATCATGCCCTAGAGATAGTCGTCGAGCCTCTGGGGCGGCGCCGCGAACTTCCGGACCTTCGAGTGCGCGACCCCGAGACCGACGAACCCCTCGGCGACCTTCACCGCCACCGCGACGGGGTCGAGCACGGGCACGCCGGACAGACGAGACAGCTCGGCGTCGTAGCCGCACAGACCCGCGCACGCGAGGATCACGACTTCCGCCCGGTCCTCGGCCACGATGTGGCGGATCTGCTCGGTCAGCTCGCGCAGCGTGCGCGCGCGATCGGTGACGCACTCCTCCACGTTGACGTTGATCGCGCGCACCGACGCGCACTTCGCCTCGAAGCCGAAATACCGGACGAGATCCTGCTGGTACGGGATGAACTGCTGCAGCATCGTGAGCGTCGTGAAGCGGTGGCCGAGCAGGCAGGCCATCGCCATCGACGCTTCGGCGATCGAGACCACGGGGATCGTCAGCGCTTCCTTGAGCGCGTCGATGCCCACGCGGCCGAACCCGGCCAGGACGATGGCGTCCGGCCGATGCACGGCGGCCGCGTCGAGGCACGTCCGGATCATGAAGGCGCCCGAGAGGTAGTCCGCGAACGCGGAGTCGATGTTCCGGGTGCCCCCTTTCGTCGTGACGGCCACGAGGTCGGTGCCCGACGCGGCGGCCCGGCGGGCGGACTCCATGATGGCCCCGGTGACGGTCTCCGAGCTGTTCGGATTGATCACCATGATCTTCACGAGCCGGACCTCCCGGGGCACGAGGCTGTCGAACAGCGCGTCCAGCGTCGCCGCGCGCTCCAGGCTCCACGCCTGCGCGAGCACGCGATCGCATCCCTCGCTGCCCAGCGCGCCGGACGCGAGGCCCCGGAACTTCCGCTCGACTTCGTCGTCCGTCAGCGGGTTGCGGACATGCCCTTTGGGGTGGCTCGTCTCCGCCGTCAGGCGACGCCCGTCGGTGGTCGTCACCTCGATGCGCGTGCACGCTTCCGCGGGATAGCGGCGGGTGAACTCCGGCTCCTCGACGACCGTCAGCGTCTTGATGAGCGGTCGCAGCGCCGGATCCTTGATGCGGGCCGGTGCGAACGTCGCCGGTGTCACGCCCCCGTCCTGAAACGCGGCCGCCACGAGGTACGGAATGCTGTGGTCCGCCGTCTCCCGCGTCTCGGGATCCCATTTCTCCGCCTCGGCGGCCGTCCGCCGGACCGCGTCGCCGTACGTCGCCACGCGCACCGACGCGATCTGCGCGACGGCGACCTGCTCGCGCAGCTCGAGCACGAGGCCGATCGGTCCCTGCGTGTGGACCACCGACGGGTACGCCTTGAAGCTCGTGGCGGTGATCCGGAACGGCTCCGCGGCGCCGCCGAACCGCTCCCACTTCGGCGCGTCGATGCCGACGTGCTGCCACAACCCGTCCTTTCCTTCGAACGGGTGGCCCGGGCCCCGTCATCCCTTCCGCCGCCAGCTCGGCCGCGAACACGCCCGTCCGGTTCGCGGCGGCCGTCGCGCAGCCCTTCCACATCGAGAGCTCGCCGATGCGCGTGACTCCGAGCGGCACGCCCGACGTGATCGCGATGGAGATCGCGTTCGCCATGGCCGCGCGGTCGAGTCCGAGGATCTTTCCGGCGCCGCACGCCGTGCCGATGGCGGCGAACATCCCCTGGTCCCAGCCCCTCAGCGGGACCTGGTCCGCGAGGCGGCAGAACACCTCGTACGCGGCGACGATCGCCGTGATCACCGACTGGCCGTTGGATCGGTGGGCGTCGGCCACCGCCAGCACGGCGGGGATCATGTCGCTCGGATGGCCCGTGCCTCGCGCCGCGTAGGTGTCGTTGCAGTCGAGATAGCGGACGAGCACGGTGTTCGCGAATGCCGCGAGATCGATCGACGTCTGCTGCCGCGTGCCCAGGATGCGCGCTGGAGGCGTGCCCTGCGCGCGTCGCGCGATCCGCCGCGCGATCGCCGACGGCTCACCGTCGAACGCGCCGGCGCCGCACCCCAGCGTGTCGATCAGCGTGCGCTTCACCTGCCGTACCGTCGCCGGCGGAAGATCGTCATCGCGGAGCCGGCACGCGTAGTCGCTGAGGAATTCGGTCGTGGCGTCCATGACACCCTCCCGCGGCACGAATCGGCGCCATTGTACGTCCGCGCGACGTTTGACCCCGCGCGACGGCCCGGCTACGCTCGGGCCACTCGTGGGGAGGAGGCCGCCATGGCGCGCGTGAAACCCATCGTCAACAAGGAAGACGTCGCCCCCGAGCACCACGCTCTCTTCGACCATCTGGCCGCCCTGCGCGGGAGGATCAGCGGCCCGTCCACGATCGTGCTTCACAGTCCCGGCCTGGCGCGGCCCTGGAACGAGATCAGCGAATACCTCCACCGGGACAGCATCGTCGAGCCTCAGCATGCCGAGCTCGCCGTCTGCGCGACGGCGCGCGAGAAGGACTGCGGGTACGTCTGGAACGCGCACGTGCCCCTCGCCCGCAAGGCCGGCGTCGCGGCGTCGACCATCGACGCGGTCCGTGATCGCGGGCCCGTGTCCGGGATGTCCGACGCGGAGCGCGCCGTCGTGCTCTACGTGCGCCAGCTCCTGCAGAACAATCGCGTCGAGAACGAGGTGTTCGATCAGCTGCTGAAGGCCCACGACCCTCGCTGGATGGTGGAGCTGACGAGCTGGATCGGCCGCTACGCCGCGCTCTCCGGCATTCTCAACGCGTTCGAGGTCACGCACCCGTCACCCGCCGAGGTGTTGCCGTCGGTTCCCGCGACCGCGTCCGCGCCGACCACGGTGCGTCCGCCACTCGCCACGCCGCGCGTCACGCCGATCACCCAGCGAGACCAGCTCGCGGAAGCGGATCGCTCCGCGTACGACGCGGTCACCGAGGGCCGCGGCGGCAGCGTGCGCGGGCCCTTCGGCATGCTGCTGCACAGCCCGGAGCTGTGCCGGCGCCACCTCGACGTGGGCTCGTATCTCCGGTTCAAGTCGCAGGTCAAACCCGACGCGGGCGAGCTGGCCATCATCGCGACCGCACGCGAGAAGGACTGTCCGTACGTCTGGGCGGCGCACGCGCCCGCGGCGCGCAAGGCCGGAGTCAGCGACGCGGCCGTCGCCGCCGTGCGTGACCGTGGAGACATCGCGAGCCTCGCGTCGAGCGAGCGAGACGTCGTCGACTACGTGCGGCAGCTCCTGAGAACCAACGGCGTCGCCCAGCCGGTGTTCGATCGGCTGCGCGACCAGCACGGGGTGACGTGGCTGGTCGAGCTCACGTGTCTCGTCGGTCACTACGGCATCGTCAGCGGCATCCTGAACGCGTTCGAGGTCGCGCCGAGGCCGGACGCCGAGCCGCTGCCGCTGGGCTGACGTGAACGAGACGCGCACGCTCGCCGAGTTCGTCGCGCGGACGCGGTTCGCCGACCTGCCGCGCGCGCTCGTCGACAACCTCCAGCTCACCGTCCTCGACACGCTCGCGGCGGGCTTCGTCGGCAGCGTGCAGCCGTGGGCGCAGCGCATCCTGGCGGTCGTCCGCGCGCTCGGCGGTCCGCCCGACGCGTGCGTGATCCATCAGGACTGGCGGACGGACGTGTCCCGCGCCGCGCTCGCCAACGGTGTCTTGATCGGCGCGTTCGAGTGCGAGCCGCTCACCGGATCGCACGCGAGCGGCACCGTGCTGCCGGCGGCGCTGGCGGTGTGTCAGCGCGAGCACCGCGACGGCGCGACGTTCCTCACCGCGCTGGCCGTCGGCTTCGAGGTCTCCGCGCGGCTCGCGCGCGCCGCCGTCGGGCTGGAGACCGTGCGCGGCTTCCACAACCCGGGCGCGCAGGGACCGTTCGCGGCGGCCGCCGCCGTGGGCAAGCTGTACGGGCTCGACGAGGAGCGGATCGCGAGCGCGCTCGGCATCGCGGGGTCGTCGAGCGCCGGGCTGCTCGAGTTCGCGTGGAGCGGCGGCGACACCAAGCGGCTCCATCTCGGGCGCGCGAGCCAGCTCGGGCTGGAGGCCGCGCTGCTCGCGCGGCACGGCGTGAACGGTCCGGCCACGGTGCTCGAAGGCCGCTCCGGCTACTTCACCGCCTTCTCGACCGCGCACCAGCCGGAGAAGCTGCTGGAAGGCCTCGGCACCACCTGGGCGATCGAGCCGCCGTCGTTGAAGTCGTATGCCACGCACGTCACGCACCAGGCCGTGGTCGAGGCGATCCAGGCCTTCAAGCGCACGCATCCGCTCGAGCCGAAGTCGATCACGCGCGTGGTGATCCGCGGGGCGCCGCGCATCATGGAGGAGCGCCACACGGAGCGCGCGCCCCGCGACGTGCTGGGCGGGCAGTACAGCCTGCCGTTCACGACGGCCGTCGCGCTGACCCGCGACATGTCGAATCCGCTCGTCTACGACGAGGAGGCGATCCGCGACCCGCTCGTCCGTGACCTCGCGCGCAGGATCGAGCTCGAGCCGGTCGGGGAGGCGTCGCACGAGACGCCGGGCGTTCTGGCCGGCCGAGATCATTCTCGAAGTAGCCGGCGAGCGTCACTCGTTCCACGCACGCCCTCACAAGGGCTCGCCGCGCAACCCGTTCACGTGGGCGGAGGCGTGCGAGAAGTTCCGGCGCTACACCGCGTCCATCCTCAGCGCGGAACAGTCAGCGGCGATCATCGACGCGGTCGGCCGCCTGGAGAAGGTCACCGACATGGCCGATGTCGCGCGCCTCGCGGCCCGGACCGACAGCGTCGGGTAGCATGAAATCCGCGCGGCGTGGCGGCGGCACTTCGCGGATTGAGGTCAGGAACGTGTCGCTCGAGGGATTCGACCTTCTGATTGGCCGGACGAAGCGATTCGTCGCCTTCAAGGACTTCCCGTGGTTCCGTGATGCGTCCATCGCTCAGATCGCCAATGTGCGACGTCCGAGCCCGCATCATCTCTATTGGCCCGATCTCGACGTCGACCTCGCCGTCGAGTCGCTGGATCACCCGGCGCGGTATCCGCTGGTGAGTCGCGTCCCAGGCGGCGGCGCGGGCCATTCCAACAGCCTCACAGGTCAAGGAGAGACCCAAGACGTACAAGGCCAAGGCGCCCGATCGTCGCCGCATGCGCGGATCCTAGCGCCCGGCGGAGGGGCCGCGGGGCCCCTCCGTGCTCTCGCTCTAGCCCCAGCGAGGCTGCTCGTCGGGATTGATGCCGAGGCTCAGCTTCCCCACGATCTCGTGCGCGAGCGCCGGGCTGGCGGGGTGGATGCGGCCGAGGCGCGCGTCACGGAGCAGGCGCTCGATCCCCGACGCCGCGAAGATCCCGAAGCCGCCGGCCAGCTCGAGCGCGGTGTCCGCCACCTTCCACGCGCTCTCGACGGCGCGGTGCTTGGCCGCGACGATCTTGAGCGGCCACGCCATGCCGTGGTCGACGCCGTTCGTCCAGTCGTCGGCCAGCCGATCGAGGTACGGGCCGATCGCCTCCACCTCCATCGCCATCTGCGGCGATCCCGTGCTGCACCGCGGGGTGATACATCATCGACCCGCGCGAGATGCCGATCGACGTCTTCTTCTTGACGCTCGCCACCGTCAGGTCGAGCAGGTGCCGGGAGAGGCCGTAGTAGACGTTGGCGAAGCCGGTCAGCGCCCACTGGAAGATGGCCAGGATGAAGAGGTCGGCGCCCGCGAACCCGGCGGGCACCACACGGGCGATGTACCGATCCGGCACCACCGCGCCCTCGAGGATCGTGTCGTAGCTCGCGGTGGCGCGCATGCCGAGCACGTCCCAGGTGTCCTTGATGCTGTAGCCCTCGGTCGCCCGGGGCATGAAGGCGTGGACCACCTTGGGTGCGGCCGGGTCGCTCGTGTCCAGGCCGTGCAGGCCGAGGAAGGTCCACACGGGCGTGAGGCTGCCGAAGAACTTGTGCCCGGTGAAGCGGTAGCCGCCGTCGACGCGCTCGGCCTTCGAGGTCGACAGGAGCACGGGAATGTCGTTGCCCCGCTCGGCGTGGGCCGCGGCGTAGACCTCGCCTTCCACGGCGCCGGTCAGCAGCCACTCGAGCGACTTGTCGCCCGCCCGCCACAGGTCGGCGGCCACGCCCGTCCAGTAGACGTGCATGTTGATGCCGAGCGCGGTCGCGTGCGCGTGATACGCGAGGCGACGCTGCTCGTGCATGACCTGGGCGAAGGTGAGGCCGCCGCCACCGAGCTCGCGCGGGACCGCGCAGGTGAGGTAGCCCGCTTGCTTCAGCTCGGCGAAGTCCTCGGTGAAGAACCGGTTGTCGCGGTCGTAGCCGGGCGCTCGCTCCGCGAAACGCGCGAGCATTGCATCGGAAAGGATGCTCATACGTCCTCCTCTTCGGGTTCGCTGCCGATCATCGACGCACCGGCGTACGGGCAAGCGCCGTGCCGAGCGACCGACCGCGCGAAATCGCCGTTTTTCGCGCCGTGCATCGCTCCGGGCGCAATGCCACATGGCATCCCGCGGGACGCGCGGTCGCCAAGTGCTCGCCGTTGCGAGTGATACCCCCCGCAACGTGAGATGACGGAGCGCAATCGTGAGGTGCACACGGGGATGTCGGCTCCCCCAGTGGCCGGGACACACGCCGTCGGGTAGCATCGGCGCCATGGAGCGCCAGAGCCTGCGTCACTTCGTGGCCGCGTACGAGGCCGCGTTCCCGCAAGAGGTCGTGCGCGTGCCGGACACGGTCTCGCTGCAGCACGACGTGATGGCGCTCGTGCTCGAGTACGAGCGGCGGCGGCGCTATCCGATCCTGCTCTTCGAGCGCGTCGCCGGCTCGGACATCCCGATCATCGCGAACGCGGTGGCCAGCCGGCGCGCGCTTGCGTTCGCGCTCGACACCTCGGAGCGGGGGCTGGCCGGCGAGTACGCGCGGCGGATCAAGGACCACACCAAGCCGGTCATCGTCGCCGATCCGCCGTTCCGCGCGCGCGTGGTGCGCGGCGCCGACGTCGACCTCGGCGCGCTCCCGATCCCCGAGTACTTCCCCGGCGACGCCGGCCGCTATCTCACCGCCGGGATGCTGGTGGCGCGCGATCCTGACTCCGGCGTCGAGACCGAGGGCTACCACCGGTTCCAGGTGAAGAGCCGGACGAGGATGGGCGTGAGCCTGCACTCGCGCCGGCGGATGTTCGAGTATCAGCGGCGCGCCGAGGCCAAGGGGCAGCCGCTGCCATGCGCCGTGGTGCTCGGGCTGCATCCGCTCGTGTCGATGGGATCGCTCGCCTATCCCCCGCCCGACGTCGGCAAGTTCGAGGTGGTCGGTGGGTTGTTCGGCGAGCCGTTCGCGGTCGCGCCGTGCCTCACGGCCGATCTGCACGTCCCGGCCGCCGCGGAGATCGTCATCGAGGGCGAGATCCTGCCCGGCGTGCGCGAGCCCGAAGGGCCGTTCGGCGAGTTCACCGGCTACTTCTCGCGCCGGAGCACGCAGCACGTGTTCGAGGCGCGCGCCATCACCATGCGCGAGCGCCCGTGGTTCCAGTCGATCGGCTCGGGCCGCGCGGGCGACCACATCACCACGCTCGGCCTCATCCGCGAGGCGGAGATCACCAACGCGGTGTCACGCGTCGTCCCCAACGTCACCGGCGTGCACGTGCCGCTGTCCGGCACGTCGTCGTTCACGGCGTACGTGGCGATCAAGCAGGGCCGCCCGGGCGAGGCGAAGCACGTGATCCCGATCGTGCTCGGCGTCGATCACTATCTCAAGCTCGTGATCGTCGTGGACGACGACATCGACGTCTTCGACGAGTCGGACGTGCTGTGGGCGGTGGCGACGCGGATGCAGGCGGACCGCGACCTCGTCGTGATCGCCGGCAGCCTCGGCGCCATGCTCGATCCGAGCGCGGACGAGCGCGGCGTCACCGCGAAGCTCGGCATCGACGCCACGCGCCCGTTCGGTCAGCCGTTCGCGGAGAAGCTGGTGATGTCGGCGGACCGCATGGCGTGGGCCCGCGCGCTCGTCGATCGGCTCGGCGGGTGACCTCGGGCGAGGGTCGTCAGCTGGCCGGAGCGCCAGCGGCGGGCAGCACGAGGCTCTGGGCGGGCGCGATCGGCTCGGAGGGCAGCACGGCGGTCGCGATCGCCAGCCCGGTCAACGAGGCGATCAGCGCGACGAGCAACGTCGAATAGAAGATCTTCATCACTACGTTGTGATGCTGGAGATCGCCGCGAGGATTCGCGGCGCGAGATTCATTCGGGGCCGCGCGCCTCCAGCACCGAGACGACGGACACTTCGGGGATGTCGGCGGACGCCTCGCGGTAGGTGCCGGTGTAGCCGATCGAGCCGACCCGCAGCGCCCGCTCCCGCCAATCGGGGGATGCCGCGAAGACTCTGGTGCAGCGATCACCACCGCAGAACCGCTGCCTCGGGTCGAAGAGCTCCGTGCCACACGACTCGCACCGTGCCGTTGCTGTCAGTCCGAGCTGAGGTGCCATCACTCCATGACCGTACGGGATGTCGCGGAGACTGCCTATTGGACCTTGGTCCACGTCCCAGGCAATCGCCGCTTGACCGCCTCCAGATCTTCTTCTATAGGCTCTCCGCATGACCCGACGCCCCTCCTACGTCGTCGCCACCGCGCTCCTGACGCTGGCGTTGGCCGCCAGTTCGCCCGCGGCCGCTCAGGCGCCGGCCGAGCAGGCGGTCGTGACGGAGGTGGGCGTGCCGACCATCGTCAACGGGAAGCGGCAGGTCGTGCGCAAGGGGGGACTCGGCGAGCGCCTGGCCGTGCGGGTGACGGGACTGAAAGATCCGAGTCTTCTGAGCAAGGCCGTGCTGCACATCGACGGCCTTCGCATCGACGGGCTCCCCGCCGTCGTCGACTACACCGAGTCGTCGGCGCAGTTCGACCTCGCCTACACGACCATGAACAAGGCCGGATGGATTGCGCTCTTCCACAAGGGCTGGGCGCGTCCGGTGGCCGTCACCGTGAGCGTCGAGGACGGCCGGCCCCTGCCACGGGCGGACACGGTCGCATTCGAGCTGGTCCTGATCCGGACCGAGCTCTCCCTCATCTGCCTCGGGATCTTCGTGGCACTGTTCGCACTGTTCGCGTTCTTCGCGATCAAGAGCGACCTCCTGCGCGACATCGGGCCGCAACCCGCCGCGGTCAACGGCGTCGTCGTCCGGAAGCCCTACAGCCTCGGGCGATGCCAGATGGCCTGGTGGCTCTTCATCGTCCTCGCGTCCTACCTCTTCCTCGGAACCGTGACGGGGAACTGGGACTCCACCATCAGCGCCGCCGCCATGGGGCTGATCGGCATCAGCGCCGCCACCGCGGTGGGCGCGGTGTCGATCGACACGAGCAAGCGGAGCGGCGCCGAGGCGAAGAAGCGAGCGCTCGAGACCGAGCAGACGACGCTGCAGACGCGTCAGGCCGCGCTCGGCGCCGCGCCCGATCCGACCATCGCCACGCGCCTCGGACAGATCGCCGAAGAGCTGCGGCTCGCCGACGCCGCCCTCGACGGCTCACGGACGCGTGGCAACATCGTGAGCGACATCCTGTCCGACGCCAATGGCATCGCGCTGCATCGCTTCCAGATCGTCGCGTGGACCACGGTGCTCGGCTTCGTGTTCCTCTACGGCGTCTACACGTCATTCGTCATGCCGCAGTTCTCGGGCGAGCTGCTCGCGCTGCTGGGGATCAGCGGCGGCACGTACCTGGGGTTCAAGTACCCCGAGCGTCCGGCGTAACCAGGAGGGTCAGATGACGGACAAGATTCGCGTGGGCATCGTGGGGGCGACCGTGACGCAGGGAGGGAGTGGCTGGGGGCAGAACGCCCACGTTCCCGCCTTGAAGGCGCTGTCGCACTACGAGCTGAAGGCGGTCTGCACGGCGCACGAGGACACCGCCAAGGCGTCGGCCGCGGCCTTCGGTGCCGAGCAGGCCTTCCACCGGTTCAGCGACATGACGGCGCATCCGGACGTCGACCTCATCGCCGTCTGCGTGCGAGTGCCCGGTCATCGCGAGCTGGTCATGGCCGGCTTGCAAGCCGGGAAAGCCGTGTTCTGCGAGTGGCCGCTCGGCGCCACGCTCGCCGAGGCGGAAGAGATGGCCGGGCTCGCTCGTCAGCGCTCGCTGAAAACGATCGTGGGCCTGCAGGCGCGCAGCGATCCGGCGATTCTGTACGCGGCGGACCTCGTGCAGTCGGGCCACATCGGCGACGTGCTCACCGCGAACCTGAGCGTCGCGGCCCAAGCGCAGCTTCAGCGGGGCCCGGGCCGCATCTGGCAGGGCGTCCGCGCGAACGGCGCCAACCCGTTGACGATCGCCGGCGGCCACGCCATCGACGCGCTCTGCGCGGTGGTCGGCGAGTTCGCCGAGGTCTCGGCCCGCGTGTCGACCCGCATTCCGGAGTGGCGCACGCCCGAAGGCACGCCGGTGTCGGTCGATGCGCCGGACTGCATCACCGTGATCGGCCGTCTGGTGAGCGGCGCCGAGGTGTCGATCAACGTGGCGGCCGTGCCCTCGAATCCCGGCGGCGCTCGGATGGAAATCTACGGACGCGACGGCGCGCTCGTCGTCCGGGCGAATGGCTCGCTCAACATCGGACCGAGCCAGGTCCACGGGGGCAAGGGCAAGGAGCCGATGGCCGCGATGCCCGTGCCGTCGAAGTACACGCTCGTTCCGGCCAGCACGCCCGGCGGCGGGCCGTACAACGTCGCCCAGGCGTACGCGCGCGCCGCCGATGCCCTGCGCGGCAACGGGACCTTCGACGTCGACTTCGACCTCGCCGTCCAGCGCCACACGCTGATCGACGCGATCGAGCGGTCTTCCGCGACAGGTCGGTCCGTGAGGCTGTGAGACGTGGAAGACATCTACTGCTTCGGCGGCAACCCGCTGGATCGGGCCAGCGAGCACCGAGGGAATGATGAGTGGATCGCCGCCCTGCTCGGCGATCCGGCAACGCGCATCCTGGCGTTACGCGACCTGAAGCCGTTCACTCGCGGCACGGCGGCGCCGGCGCTCGACTGGCAGCCGGTGGCGCCGTGGCGCGATCAGATCCACACGGGCGCGCCGCTGATCTTTCTCGGCCTCGGCGACGGGCGCGCGCATTTCGCGATCGACGCGACGGGGGCGAGCATCACTCCCGACATCGACACCGAGCTGATCGACGTGCGCGCGCTGGCGCCGACGCTCGCCACCGGCGAGGCCGCGATCCTCGCCGAGGCGCGCTCCGTCCTCGACTGGCACGCCCGCCATCGGTTCTGCGCCCAGTGCGGATCACCGACCACGATGGCGTCGGCGGGCTGGACACGGCGCTGCCCGGGGTGCCGGGCGTCGCACTATCCGCGCACCGATCCCGTCGTGATCATGCTCGCCATCCGCGGCGATCGGGCCCTGCTCGGTCGCAACCGGCGGCGCCCGGGCGCACGGTTCTCCTGTCTCGCCGGCTTCGTCGAGCCGGGCGAAACCCTGGAGGATGCCGTGCGCCGTGAAGTGCGCGAGGAGTCGGGGATCCGCTGCGGGCGCGTCCGCTATCTCGATGGGCAGCCGTGGCCGTTTCCGTCGAGCCTGATGCTCGGGTTTCTCACCGAGGCGCTGACCGAAGAGATCACCGTCGACCCCAAGGAGCTCGCCGAGGCGCGCTGGTTCTCCCGCGACGAGGTCCGTGAGATGGTGGCGCGCGCCACGGCCGGCGCGGACGATGCGGCGAAGGGCCTCGTTGCCGGCGCCGATCGCGATCGCGCATCACATCTGCCGCCGGTGGTCGAGCGGCCTCGACGAGGTGTGAACTCGGGCGGCCGCGCTCATCGCCGCGGCCAGGATGGGCTTGGCCCAGGCCGGTGTCTCCGTCAGCGGGCACGAGCGCACGATCCGGCCCTGGCGCATATGGAGGACGAGCGTCGGCTCGGGAGCGACGCCGGCGTGCGGATCGGCCTCGGCGCTGTTGTCGTAGACGCGCAGCTCGGTCAGCCGAGGCAGGAGGCGGATCAGGTTGAGGCGGCTACTGTCGTAGCGCGCGCGCACCTGCGCCGCGGGGATGTCGTGCCCGCCGCGCGCCACCCGCGCCCGCACCCGCGCGATGTGCAGGTCCGGACTCTCGAGCCCGACGTACCACACGCGCACCGCCATGCCCGCGGTCAGGGCGCGCTGGAGCAGGCCCGTGATGGTCGTGCCGCCGAGCGTGGTCTCGAACGCGAACGTCTTGCCCTCGGCGATGGCCCGCTCCAGCAGGCGCCGGCCTTGATGCCAGGCCGCGCTGTTCGCCTCGGCCTGGTCGAGGCCGGCGTTGCGGGCGAGGATCAGTCGCGCGGCCTGGTCGGGGTTGAAGTACTCCGCGCCGGACCGAAGAAACGCGGCGCCGGCCAGGCTGCTCTTGCCGGCGCCGTTCGTCCCGGCGAGGACGTAGAGACACGGGTCCGGCGCCGCATCAGCCACGCGTGCGCGCAGCCGCCACCGCCGCCTTGCCGAGTTCCTTGGGCGAGGCGCCGAAGGCCGCCTTCATCCGGGCCCGGGCCTTCGGCGTCTGCATGCGGTCGAGCATGGCGTCGAAGTCCGCGCTCAGCGTGTCGAGCGTGCGCGCGGTCGCCTTCGTGAGCGCGTTGAACTCGTCCACCGAGAGCACGATCGCCGTCGGGGCATCGTGCTTGGTGATGACCACCGCGCCCCCGCGGAGCACCATCTCGAGGACGCGTCCGAACTGCTTCTTGGCGTCGGTCGCCGTGAACGACGACGGCGGCTCTCCTCGCCGGTTGCGGAACTCGGCGATGGGATCGGGCGGGCGGGCGGCGCGGGCAGGGCTCACGGGCGATCCTCCTCTGTGCCCATTTTAACCATTTCAGGCTAAAGGGCCACTCCTCCGGCGCGAGCCACCGGTGGATCGGCACGCGGCCGGCGGCCTCCTCCAGCCACTCGGCGACCCCGCGCGCGGCGGCCTCCGATCGCAGCCGATCGCGGGCGCGGTCGCGCGCGGCCGCGTCGTGCTCGCCTGGCCCGAGGGCGGCCGTCACGTCCTGCTCGGGCACGAAGACGAACGCGTGGAAGCGCAGCTCGAGGAAGCGCGCGTGACGGAGGTGGTCGCGCAGCATGCGGCGCGCCCACGCCGGCTCGATGGCGTGTTCGGCGAGCCAGGCGGCGAGCGCGGCGTCGCCGCCGTGCCGCTCCGCCAGCGCCCGCCACGCCGCCTCGACCTCGGGCGGCTCGACCTCGATGGCGAGCCGCTCCGCCTCCTCGAGCACGAGGCGCACGCGCACCAGCCGCTCGACGTCGGCGGCGGCGATCGGCGTCGCCGCCGGCGTGAAGTCGAAGAGTCCGAGCGCGCGCGCCAGCGCCACGTCGCTCGCGGTGATCGTCCTGCCGCCGACGGTGGCGAGCACGCGGTCGATCACGACGGGCTCCGCCGCCGCGCCGAGTGGCATGACGAGGGCGATCACGAGCGCCGCGGCCGCCGCGAGACCCGGAGCGCGGACTCGCATCAGAATGGATACCCCACGGTGAAGTAGACGCGCGGCGTCTGCGACTGTCGCGGCACGCGGTCCAGCGGGTAGCCGACGTCGAGGCGCACGGGGCCGACCGGCGTGGTGACGCGCAGGCCGGCGCCCACGCCTGAGCGCAACTCGTCCACGGAGAGGTCGCCCACGCGTGGCGTGACGGCGCCGGTGTCGAAGAACACCGCGCCGCCGAACCAGCGCCAGATCGGGAAGCGCCACTCGACGTTGAGCACGACGAGGGCGTCGCCGCCGAGCGGGTTGCCCTTGGCGTCCAGCGGCCCCAGGCGGCGCTCGCGGTAGCCGCGCACGGTCGTGGCGCCGCCGGCGAAGAAGCGCTCCTCGATGGGGAGGTCGTCGGTGTCGCGGAACGGCGCCGCCAGCCCCAGGCGGAGGCTGAGCGCCAGCACGGTGGGCGGCAGCGGATCGAGGAACCACGCCGTCTCCAGTCGCGTCTTCACGAAGTCGGCGTCGCCGCCGAGGACGAAGCCGCCCACCTCGAGCGCGGCGAGGTGAAAGCTGCCGCGGCGCGGATCGAGCGGCCGATCGCGCCGGTCCAGGGTGAGCTGCGGCGTGATGGTGGCGAGCACTTCCGGGCCCGGCGTCACGCCGGCCTCGACGAGTGTCGCGTCGACGTCGAACCGGTTGACGCGCGCGACCTCGTAGCGGATGGCCCCGCGCAGCCCGGCGATGCGCTCGGGCCAGAGCTCGCGCTGGATCCCGAGCGCCAGCCCCGTGCGCTCGAGGTCGTACCCGATCTCCTCGCGCTCCTCGTAGAAGAGGTTGGCGTCGCCGACCCAGCGCGTGCCGAGCAGCCAGGGCTCGCGGTAGCGGAGGTCGGCGCGGTCCGCCCGCTCGCTCGCGCGCAGGCGGAGCGACAGGCTGCGCCCGGTGCCGAAGAGGTTGTCGTGGCCGGCCTCGACGAAGCCGCGTACGCCCTCGAACGTCGAGTAGCCGGGGCCAGCCGCCAGGTGCCACGGCTTGCCCTCGCGCACCGTGACCGTCACGTCGGCGAACGGCTCCGGCGACGGCCGGAGCGGCTCGACCTCCACCGACTCGAACAGGCCGAGCACCGCGAGCTTCCGCTGCGCCTCCACGAGCGCATCGGGATCGAAGGGGTCGCCCGCCGCGAGCGACAGCTCCCGCAGGAGCACGTGCGGGGCCGTGCGCGTGAGGCCACGCAGGAGGATGCGGCCGATGCGCGTGCGCGGCCCCTCGTCCACCGTGTACGTCACGTCGACGACGCCGTCGCGGGGCACGCTCTCCGCGTCGATCCGCGGCGCCAGGTACCCGGCGCGCGCGTAGCGACGCTCCAGCACCCGCCGGCCCTGGTCCACCAGCGGCTCGCTCCACGGCACGCCCGGCGCCAGCGCGACGGCCGCGCGCAGCTCGGGCTCCGCGAGGGCGCGAGCGCCGGCGATGCGCACGGCGCCGATCGTCAGGCGCGGTCCCTCCTCGACCGGGACGACCACCTCGACGCGCGTGCGGTCCTCGCTGTACGTCAGCGCGGGCGGGCCGACGCGGGCGCGCGTGAAGCCCTCGCCGGCCAGGAAGGCCTCGAGCGCACGCAGGTCGCGCTCGAGCACGTCCTCGCGGAAGACGCGGCGGCGCAGCATCCCGGGCGGGGCCGTCTCCATCCGCTCGTTCAGCCGTGCCGCGGACACCGCGGCCAGGCCCGTGAAGCGGACCTGCTCCACCACCACGGGCGGGCCTTCCACCACCGAGATCCGCACGAGCAGCTCGTCGTCGCCGCGCTCGAGGCTCGCGGCGGCGGCCACGAACGCGTGGCCCCGCTCGCGGTACGCCGCCTCGATGCGCCGCACGCTGGCCCGCAGCTCGACGTCGTCGACGAGGCCCGCGACGGCGAACGTGAGGCGCTCGCGCAGCGCCGCATCATCGAGCGCCTCGTTGCCGCGGAGCTCGACGCGCAGGCGCGGACCCTCGGTGACGGCCACCACGACGCGCACCCGGTTGTCGTCGGCCGACCAGTCGCGCGAGACGACGTCGACGCGAGCCTCGACGAAGCCCTCCTCGCGCAGCCGGCGCTCCAGCGCGGCCGCGCCCTCGCGGACGGCGGCCTCGCGGTAGCGGTCGCCGCGATCGAGCCCGAAGGCGCGGCGCGCCAGCCGCTCCGGCGCGCGGATGAGCCCGCGCAGCTCCACCTCGCCGACGCGGGCGCGGTCGCCGCTGTCCGCGACGACGGCGACGTCCCGGCCATTCGTGGCGGCATCCGGCTCCGCCTCGACCGTGAGGCGCGCTCGGAAGTAGCCCTCGCGGCGGTAGTGATCGAGCATCGCCTCCCGCGCCTGCTCGAGACGCGCCGGGCTCGCGTCACCGCCCAGCGCGAGCGCCGCCGCGGCCGCCAGGTCCACGTCGGGCACGCCGAGCGCCCCGCGGAAGGCGAGCGAACGCACCCACGAGCGCCGGCGCACGTGGAAGCGCAGATGCACCCCGTCGGCCGCGTGCTCCTCCTCGACGCGCACGTCGTCGAAGAGACCGAGCGCCCACAGCCGCTCCACCGCGTCGCGGACGGCGCCACGCCAGCGCGGCGCCGCCCGCAGCGCCGCCACGATCTCTCCCGGCAGCGCGGTGTCGAGCGTGTGCGGAGAGACCACCTCCGCGGTGAGGACCACGGGGGGCGAGGCGGCGCTCGCCGGCGCGCCGGCTGCTCCGCACGCGACGAGCAGCACCACCAGCGCCGCGCCGGCGAGACGCACGCGCGTCATCGAAACCGGACACGCACGAGCACATCGGCGCCGAATCCCCCGCGGAAGTCCTGCTCGCCGGCCACCGCCATCGGGCCGATCACCTGGTACTCGAGGCGCAGCTTCCGCTCGTCGGCGTTCTCGATGCTCTGCGAGTAGACGACCCGCGTGCGCGGCGCGATCTGCTTGCCGACGCGCACGGTGGTCCCGCCCCGCTCCGGCTCGCGGTCGACCTCGAGGACGTCGAGGGCCCGGCCCGCCCGCGCCCCGAACAGCTCCCGCACGAGCAGGCCCGCGGCCTCGCCGACGAGCACGCCGCCGCCGGAGCTCGCGAGCTGCTCGCGGGTCATGCCGAAGGCGACGAGCGCGAGCAGGTCCTCCTCGGGCAGGGCCGGCGTCGACGCCAGGCGCATCTCGAGGTTCTCGGATCGGCCGCTCACCTGCAGGCGCACGTCGTACGTCCGGATGCGGGACGTCGCCACCAGGTCGAGGACCGGGTCGAGCCGCCGCGGGTCGACGAAGCGGGCGGCCGCCTGCACCAGCTCGAACCGGTGGCGGCGGAACGTGAGCTGGCCCTCGCGCGCGGCCAGCGTGCCGAAGACGATCGGCGCCGACGTCGTCCCCTGCACCTGCAGGGTGCCGCCCGCCCGCAGGCGCGCGACATCGGTGGCCACGGTGAGGTGGTCCTCGAGCGCGAGGCGGACGTCCAGGTGCAGGCCGCCCGCCACGGGCGCTCCCGCCGGACGGCGATCGAGGAGGAGGCGCACGAAGTCGAGGTCGCGGTCGTAGCGTCCGCGCACGAGCCGCCCCTCGCCGCGGACCTGCCCGCGCTCCGCCGCGCCGATCAGCTCGAGGTCCGCGTCCCAGACGGTTTCGAGCCCATCCATCGGCCGCACGGCGACCCGCCGCGCGGTGATCGTCGCGTGATAGCCGCGCATCCGGACGCCCTCCAGCGCCACGTCCCCGGTGATCGCCAGCGTGCCGCCGCCGAATCCGGCCGTCGCCTGCTCGATGCGCAGCCCTCCGGGCGAGACGGTGAACCGGGCCTGCACGTCGCGCAGCGACTCGTCGAGCGCCACGAGCGCGAGGCGGCCGCCCGTGATCGTTCCCCGGCCGCCCAGCTCGGGGGCGTCGAACCGGCCGCCGATGCGGAGCGTCGCCTCCAGCATCCCCGCCGCCTCGCGCACGTCCGGGCGGAGCATCGGGAGGACGGCGAGCGGCGTCTGTCCCTGCACCTGAAGGTCGAGCGTGCCGCCGTCGCCGACGGCGCCCGACAGCGAGAGCGTGCCGGCGCGGGAGGCGAGCTGGGCGCGCCGGATCTCGGTGGCCCGCGCCGCGCGCTCGAGGACCACCGGTCCCTGCGCACGCCACGTCTCGCCGGCCACCTCGACCACGAGCGGCTCGACGCGCACCGTGCCGCGCGCCGCGGCCGGGTCGTGAAGCGGCACCGATAGCTCCGCGATCACGGAGGCCTGCACCGCGAGCCGGCCCGCGTCATGAGCCCAGCGCGCGAGCAGCGGCCGCGCGTCGATGTCACGCGCCTCCACGCGGACGGCGAGCGGAGAGCCGTCGGTCCGCCCCCGCGCGGTGGCGGTCAGTCGCGCCGCCGGGAACTCGACCTCGGCCGTCACCTGACCGCCGCGCAGCGCGCCCTGCCCACGGCCGGCGCCGAGCGACATCCCGGCGAGAGCGACGTCCTCCGCGGTGAGGGTGACGGTCGCCGTCACGCCGTCGCGAGCGACGGTCGCGTCGGCCCGTCCGCGCACGCGGCCCGCGGGCTCGAGCGCCGGCCAGTCCGCGAGCAGCGCGCGCAGCGAGACCGGCGCCGCCTCCGCATGGAACGCGCCGGTCCCCTCCCAGCGCCACTGGCCGCCGCCGCTCACGGCGACGCCGCGCGCGCGCGCCGCGACCTTCGTCAGCTCGACCTCGCGCGGACCGGCGACGAACGTCACCGCGACGTCCTCGAGGGCCTCGCCCCGGACGTCGAGGCGTCCCGCCGTCGCCTCGCCGCGCGCGCGCCATGCCTCCAGCGTCCCCTCCACGCGCGCGGCCGCGCCGAACCGCCCGGCCGCCGGCCAGCCGGCGGGGAGCCACGCGGCCAGGTCCTCGACGCGGGCGCCGGTCGTGCGGAGATCCACCTCCACGCGCGCCGCGCGGCGCAGCGCCTCGGCGGCGAGATCGATGCCGTCCGGCAGGCTGGCGGCGCCGGTCACCTCGAGGCGACTGGCGCCGAGCACGGCGTCGCCCCCGGTGACGCGGAGGGTCCGCTCCGCGTAGGCGAACGGGATCCGGACCCGCGCGAGCGCCACGCCGTGCGCCATCAGCGCCGGGGCGTCCACGCGGCCCGTGAGGCGTGGCGCGGTCCACGGTCCGCGCGCTTCCGCGGTGACGACCGCGCTTCCGGCCGCGTGCGGCCATCCCGCGATCGCGGCCAGCCGCGCGACGTCCACGGTGAGCGTGACGTCGAGCGGCTCCGGCCCCGCCAGGCTCACGCGCCCGCGCGCCTCCGCGCGGGCCGCCGGCCACTGCGCCTCGAGCCGGGTGACGTCGAGCCCGCCGTCGCGCAGGAGCGCGTCCGTCCGGACGGTGCCCGCGCCCAGCCCGGACAGCGCGGCGGGCAGCGTCACGCGCTCGACCGACACGTGGAGCGAGCCGCGACCCTCGAGCGGGCGTCGCAGGTCGCCGTGCAGCTCGACCCGGCCGCTCACGACGCCCCCGACGTTGAAGTCTCGACCCATCAGGGCCTGGAGCGCGCGCGCGGCGACGTTCTCGACAACGACGTCGGCCCGCGCGCGTGCGGGATCCGCCGCGGGCAGGACCACGGCGCCGGCGACGCGACCGCCGAGCGCTTCCGCCGAGACGTCCGTGACGCTCAGCACCGCGCCGTCCCAGTCCACGCGGCCCGCGACCTTCCGGGCCTCGATGGCCCTGCCTTCCACGTCGAGGCGCAGAGACGGCGCCGAGACCCGCAGCATCGCGGTCGGGCGCGCCGCCGTCCCTCCGATGTCGCCCTCCGCGGTGGCGACGCCGTCGGCGGCCAGCGGCAGCAGGCCCGAACGGCTCAGCGCGCCCAGCGACAGCCGACCGCGCACGCGCAGCGCGAGGCGCGCGACGCCGGCGAGGTCGGTGAGCTCGCCGCTGAGCTCGATGCGCTCGCCGGCAAAGCGCGCCCGCGCGTGATCGAGGCCGACGCGGTCGGGACGGAGCGCGGCGCCCACGTCGACGTCCTCCACCGCGTACGCCACGTCCGCGTGCGTGAGGGTCAGGCGCGCGGCGCGGAGGCGTCCGTCGAGCCCGCCCTCGGCGGGCGTCGCGTGCACGTCCACACCGGCGGCATCGAGCACGAGGCCACGCGCGTCATCGGTGTACGTGACGGCGGCTGCCTCGACCGCGAGGAGACCCAGGCGAATGGTCACCGGCCCCACGGCGAACCGGTCCGGGATCACGGGCAATCCACCGGCGTCCGCTCCCTTGCGGGCGGTCACCGTCACTGCCGGCCGCTCCAGCCACACCCCGAGCACCAGCTCGCGACGCCAGAGGCTCGCCACGTGGACGCCCACCACGATGCGCGGCACTTGCAACGCCGTGCCGTCCTCCCACGACGGTCCGGCGCCGACGGCGACGTCCTCCAGCAGGAGGCGCGCGCGCCAGAGCTCGAGCGCCACGCGCTCCACGCGCACCGGGACGCCGAGCGCGTCGGCAAGCGACGCCTCGAGGTACTCGCGCGTCAACCATGTCGAGAGCGCGCGGCCCGCGAGCCAGGCGCCCAGCACGAGCGTCGCCGCCAGGGCGATGCTCGCCATCACGGCCACGACCGCGACGGTCTGGCGGCGTGTCATCCGCCACATCGGCGGGCTCCTGGGCGACGCGGCAGGCTCAACCAGGCGGACATGAGTCCACGGTACCTGGAACGCGGCGGTTTCTCAGGGATTGCTGCCGATCAGGTCACGCCATGCCTGTCCTCAACCCGCGAAGTACAGGCCCGGGTCGGCGGCGCGCACGCGCGCCTCCGGGAGACCCAGCTCGCGCCGCACGATGTTCGTGCCTTCGACGAGCGCGACACACTTGTAGTAGGCGATGCGCCGGCTCAGCCCCTCGCGCCCGAATCCACAGTCCGTCGTGACGACGAGCCGCTCGGGCGGGATGTACTCGAGCGCTTTCCGGATCAGCCGGGCCACGTGCTCGGGCGGCTCGACCACGGTGTTGCAGTGGCTGATCACGCCGATCCCGATCTTCTTGTCGGTCCGGTGCTTCGCGAAGAGCGGCAGGTCGCGCCCGTCGCTGCTCGCGCACTCGAACGTGATGACGTCGGCGTCGAGCCGGAGCAGGTACGGCAAGGCGCGCTCGTAGCTGGGCGTCTCCCAGTACACGCGCTGCTGGTTCGGGTTGCCCCAGCACGTGTGGACCCAGATCTCCGCGTCGACGCCGGTGAGCTGGCGGTTGAACGCCTCCGTGAAGAACTCGAGGTCGGCGTCGGTGCAGTCGGGCCGCGTGGTGCGCCCGTGATGCGGCGGCTCCTCGACCTGGATGAGCGGGCACCCGGCGGCGCTCAGCTCGCGCAGCTCGGCGTTCATGATGTCCGAGAGATCGTTGATGAGCGCGCGATCGTCGCGGTAGTACTCGTCCCACAGCATGCTCGCGAGCGCCGGCGCGCAGATCGTGCCGAACTTGACGGGCTTGTCCGTGAGGCGCTGGGCGACCTTCCACAGCGCGGTGTATTCGAGCGGTCCGCGCGTGAGCCGCTGCTTCACGACGGCCGGTTGATAGGCCTCCTGCACTTCCCAGAGGATCTTGCCGGGACGCAGGCCGTGGCGCGACATCCAGCCGCGCGACGTGTCGCGATGTCCCTCGATCCCGCCGAGCCGCTCGATCGGATAGAAGAACCACGACTTGCCGCCGACGGCGAGATCGAACCGGCTGTCGCCGTCCGTCACGATGTCGAGGCCCGCGGCCTCCTGCGCGTTGATGACCGCGGCCACCGCGTCCATGTACTGCTCGCGGAACATCGAGTCGCCCAGCGCGGACTTGAACGACTGGCCGCGGAGGTTCACGTCGTACCACAGCGGCCGGGGGTACGATCCCGTGATCGCCGTCGTCAGCTTCTGATCGCGCGTCACTCGCAGCATGCCGTCTTGTACCATGGCTCCGGGTCGCGGGAGGAGATCGAGCCCATGAGTCGACGCGAGATGCATTTCGGCGTGTTCGTCCTCGGCACCGGCAACCACTCCGCCGGGTGGCGCTACGAAGGGGCGGCGACCAGCAACAACGACCTCGCGGTCATCCAGGAGATCGCGCGCCAGGCCGAGCGCGGCAAGTTCGACCTCGTGTTCGTCTCCGACGGCCTGATCATGGATCCCGGCGACCATCCGTCCTTCCTGTGCCGCTTCGAGCCGACCACGCTCATCTCGGCGCTGAGCCTCACGACCACGCACATCGGCCTCGGCGCGACCGTCTCGACGACCTTCGGCGAGCCCTACCACGTCGCGCGGACCTTCGCCTCGATCGACAACATCTCCCGGGGGCGCGCGGCCTGGAACGTGGTGACGAGCTCGGCCGGCCGCGCCGCGCTCAACTTCAGCCGCGAAGAGCACATGGAGCACGACCTGCGCTACGAGCGCGCGCAGGAGTTCGTCGACGTCGTGAAGGGCCTCTGGGACTGCTGGGAGGACGGCGCCGTCGTGGCGGACAAGGCCACGGGCATCTACCTCGATCGCACGAAGGTGCGCCCGCTCGACCACAAGGGACGGTTCTTCCAGGTGAAGGGCCCCATCAACACGGCGCGCTGTCCGCAGGGCCATCCGGTCATCATCCAGGCGGGCGGCTCGGACGCGGGGCTCGAGCTGGCCGCGCGCACGGCCGACGTCGTCTTCTCGGTCGTGCAGGAGCTCGCGAGCGCGAAGACCGCCTATCGCGATCTGAAGACGCGCATGGCGAAGTATGGCCGCACGCCGGATCAGATCGCCGTGCTTCCGGGCGTCATGCCGATCATCGGGAGCACCGAGGCCGAGGCCCGCGACAAGCTCTCGCGACTCCAGAGCTGGCTCACGCCCACCAACGCCTTGACGCTGGTGACGAGTCGCATCGGCTACGACGTCACCGGCTTTCCACTCGACGGACCGGTGCCCGCGCCGCCGCCCGGAGAAGGCAGCCACGCGTTCTCGCGCGTGCTCTACGAGTACGCGCACACGCGAGAACATGACCCTGCGCGATCTCTACAACCTGACCGCGGCGGCCCGCGGTCACTGGGTGCTGTGCGGCACGCCGAAGCGCATCGCCGACACGCTGGAGGAATGGTTCGTGGAGGAAGCGGCGGACGGCTTCAACGTCCTGCCGCCGTACTTCCCCGGCGCGCTCGCCGACTTCGTCGATCTCGTCGTGCCGGAGCTCCAGGCGCGCGGGCTGTTCCGGCGCGAGTACGCGGGCACGACGCTGCGCGACCACTTCGGGCTGCCGCGCGTGCCGGCGCCGACCGGCCGATGACCTCGGTCGCTTGACGTTCTCACGCGGTCCTCTCGCGCTCGCCCGTCGCGGC
Organism: uncultured Candidatus Rokubacteria bacterium; assembly: GCA_963707305.1. Lineage (GTDB taxonomy): Bacteria > Methylomirabilota > Methylomirabilia > Rokubacteriales > CSP1-6 > VGLJ01. The sequence continues at coordinate 86,741 of CAVPPZ010000024.1, read as the reverse complement.
GCCACCTGCACCCTGCGCGACCTCTACAATCTGATCGCGGCGGCGCGCGGCCACTGGGCGCTCTTCGGCTCCCCGAAGCGGATGGCCGACACGTGGAGGAGTGGCTCGTGAGGTAGCCGGCGGACGGTTTCATCGTCCTGCCGCCCGTCGTTCCCCGACACGGTGGCCAACTTCGTCGATCTCGTCGGGCCGGAGCTGCAGCCGCGCGGGCTGTTCCGCCGCGAGTGACGCGGGCACGTCGCTGCGGACCACGTCGGGTGGACGTGCGCGCCGAGCGACGATGCCGGCGCCGAGTCGTGGACCGCTGATTCGTGTCACCCGGGGGGAACTCGCCGCGTGCGCGCTCGCCGCAGGACTCCTCCGCTCGCCACCGCCGCCGGTCCCAACGTGTCGGGGGGACGACCCTCTGCCTGCCTCAGCGGACGACGACGATCGGTCGCCAGTCCTCACGCGCGGAGCCGTTGCGGGGGCGGCACTGCCGCGGGAAGACGGGTTGCCCGAGCCGACGCGGCGCCGGCTCGACGGGCTCGTCGGCCTGCACGGGGCACCGACGGGCCCGACGCCGTCAAGCTCTACGGCGACGCCTACGTCCGGAGCAGAACACGATGCGCGCCGAGCGTCGACATCCCGCCGTCAGGAGACATCCCGTGACCGGGCGCTCCGTGCTCTTTGTCAATCCGACGCACACCCACGGCTTCGAGGGCATGGCCGACGACGAGGGCCTACGGTTGATCGAGGAGCTTCGCGATCACGCGACGCAGGAGCGGTTCGTCTACTACCATGCGTGCGAGTGGGCGACGTGCTCATGTGCGAATCGCGACGATGCACCGGGTGCCGCGGACGCGCGACCCGAAGAGCGCCGGATCATGCTGCGGACGATCGTGCACCCGTACGATCGCTGAGGCGACATGCCTGACGCACACCCGCTCGCGGAAGGCTGCTACGTTCTCGCCTACGGCAAGGACTTCGACATCTCGTACGAGGGAACGCTACGCGTCGAGTCCCGGGACGGCGAGCTGTTCGCGAGCGGAGACTTGTACGCGGTCGATGCGGCGGCTGCCAATGATCCGCAGCCGATCGGCTTCGTGCCCCCACGCGGATCCGGCATCCCGATCTTTCCGATCGCGGACTATACCTACTACCTGCGCGTCACGACGATCGCACCGGCCGGGAGCGGGTTCGACCTCACGTTCGAGGCGTACCGCTTCTTCGCCAGAGTCACGAGAAAGCTCGATGGCGACCTGACCATGCGGTGGGTGCTCGACGGCTCGTACACGGCGCGGATGATGCCGGCCGAAGCCCCGCCGGGCTATCCGGCGCCGGAGCGGTTCTTCGTCGGAGAAGTTCCGACCAATCCGATGAATCTCCTGCAGACGTCCCAGATCCAGATGGGATGGGTGTCGCCGTTCCTGCGCACCGCGGTGATCGAGATCGATCGCGTGCCGGCTGCGAACGTGCCGCAGGACAACTATGCGGGCGTGAACTGGCAGAGTGTCTTCCGATCGTTCGGCTGGGACGTGCGCGTGATCGTGAGCGACGACGACGTCACGAAGACAACCCTCGGTCCGGTGTGGAACAAGAATGACGCCGACACGGCGATGCGCGCCCGGCGCGACCGCTCGGATCTCGATGCGGAATGGCGCTTCTACATCCTGGTCGCGGAAGAGATCTTCGCCCCTGCGGAGGGGTTCGGCTACATGTATCACCCGACGCGCGAGGCGCTGTTCATGACCTCCCGGCACGTGTTTCCGGAGAACGAAGCCCAGTGGGGGACATTGCGCGGCAAGCGTTTCGATACGACCGTGGCGTTCTTCCGCACCGCGATCCACGAGATGGGACATGCGATGAGCCTTGTGCACAACGAGACGGGCTTCTGCTTCATGCGCCCGACGGAATCGATCGCCGCGCAGGCCCCCTCCAGCGAGCTGTTCCCGGCGAACATCGTCTGGTCCTTCGCTCCCGACGACGAGCATCGCTTGCGCCACTGGCCGGACATCACAGTGCGTCCCGGCGGGCCCGACCGCGCGGCGGGTGACGTGCCGCTGCCCGGCGACCCGCCGGCCAAGGGTGACGCGAGATCCCCGACGTCAGGCTGATCAGTCCGGGCCGATGTTGCCCTTCTTGCAGCTTCCGAAGCGGTTAAAATCCCGCGTGCTCACGGACCGGGCCCGGGGAGAAACCATGCGCCGCGCCTGGCTCGTCCTCCTGGTCTGTCTCTCGACGACGGCGTGCACGAGCATGGTGCCGCAGAAGTACCTCCCCTATCCGCTGACGAACGAGTCGTTCCAGGACCCCGTCAAGGTGGTCAACGTCCCGCTCCCCGTCATCAAGACCGATCCCAACGAGGGCGTCTCGCTGGGCGCCCTCTCGGCGTTCCTGCTGCACAACCGGAAGGACGAGATCGGCACGATGGTCGTGCCCCAGGTGAACTACAACGAGAGCTTCGGCACCACCGTGAACCTGTTCGCGGCGTTCTATCCGGTACCGGGCCGCCACTGGGAAGTCGGCCTCTCCCACTCGACACGCGTCAACTACGACTACAGTTTCGAGCTCCACGACCGGACGCTCTTGGAGGGCCGCCTCGACGTGGCGGGCGAGGTGTTCACGTTCGCGGACGGCGCCGCCAGGTTCTTCGGATTCCAGTCGCGAAGCTCCGCGGACAACGAGACGAACTACGCCGATGAGGAGGTGGGGTTCAATCTCGCGGCCGCCTACACGCTCCTTCCGGGCCTGCAGCTCGTGGTCGGCGACCGCTTCCGCAATGTCGACATCGGACGCGGCGCCGTGAAGTCCGTGCCGTTCATCGGCGACCGGTTCAGCCCCGCCGAGGTCCCAGGGATCCGCGGATTCTCGGCCCATGCGCAGCGAATCGGCCTCGTCTACAGCACCCTGGACGACATCGACATGCCGACCTCGGGCGTCTACGGGCGCGGCCTGTTCGAGGTCAGCTCGACGGCGCTGGGCAGCACCGCGAGCTACCGGCACTACCTGGTCGAGCTCAAGGTCTTCGTGCCGCTCGACGGCGCGCGCTACGTCACGGTCGTGCGCGGGGCCTACAACCAGACGCTCGGCGAGGACGTCCCCTTCCTCGAGCGCAGCATCCTGGGCGGCAAGCACACCCTGCGCGGGCACGGCGACAACCGCTTCATCGACAGCAGCTACGCGCTGATCAACATCGAGGAGCGCATCCGCCTCTTCCGCTACCGGGTGTTCAACGTGAACACCGACTGGGAGCTCGCCCCCTTCGTCGACCTGGGCGCCGTGGCGCGAGACTTCCTCGACGTGACGGCGAAGAGCTTCGTGGTCAATCCCGGGATCGGCTTTCGCGCCGTCGTGCGCCCCAACGTCGTCGGGCGCGTCGACATCGGCTTCGGCAAGGAAGGGCCCGCCGTCTTCGCGACGCTGGGCTATCCGTTCTGAACAGCCGGCGCACGTCCCCGACGTCCTCTACGCCAGGTAGTCCTCGAAATACTCCTCCACGCTGACCTGGCGGCTCGTGAAGCCGAGGCGGAACGCCTCGGCCGCGAACATCTCGATCTGCGCGCGGTTGCGCTCGAGGCCGTACGGATGGAAGTCCTCGCCCATCACCGCCACCGTCTCCTCGAGCTCCGCCTCCAGCCACGGCGTCGCGTACGGAAATCCGCGCTGCGCGGCCCCGAAGCAGTCGTTCGCGGCGATGAACGCGTCGGTCAGGCTCTTCGCGATCCAGCGGTTCGCGTCCCAGACCTCCCGCCGCAGCACGATCAGGTGCTGCGGGGGAAACGCGCCGGTCTTCAGGAAGTACTGGTACTCGATGTGGCGGAAGTCGGGGAAGAGCCGCGTGATGGGACCGGTCTTCGGATGGTAGGCCTGCGGGCGCGGCGGGCTGTAGATCGCGTCGAGCTCACCCGCGATCAGCATGTCCGAGAGCGACCGCCCCGGAGCGGGCGCCTGCACGCCGGGCGGCAAGGCCTGGTTCATCGACCCCGACGACCACGCGGCGTCGACGTCGCCGATCCACCACTGGATCGACGCCGGGTCCACGCCGATGAAGCGCAGGAAGTGCCGGTACCAGATGGAGCCGCTCGCCGTGTAGCTGTACATGCCGATCCGCTTGCCGGTCAGGTCCGACGGTCGCTGCACGGGGCCGCCGCGCCGGATGTACAGGTCGCGCGCGGTGAAGTTCCGCAGGGGGAACACGGGAAGCCCGACGTACCGTCGATCGCCCTTGTCGATGCGATAGAGGTACTGCGCCATCGACCACTCGCCGCCCTGCACCGCCGGATCCTGCACGGCGCGGCTCAGCATCTCCGCGCGTTTCGGCCACGAGCCCCGGCTGCCGAGGATCATGGTGAGCGCGATCCCGTCCGGCTTCACCTCGCCGGTCGCGAGCGGCATGATGCGCGCGTAGTCGGCACAGGTCAGCGCGATCCGGATGTCCAGCCATCGGTCCGAGAGTCTAGCCCGTCTCGGGGGAAACGCGTCAGCCGGGCGGAAGCTCCAGCTGCGCCTGCTCGGAAGCGGTTCGCTGCTTCGAGGCGGGTGCGACCGTCCGCCGGCCGCCGAACCGTTGACCGGCGCGTGCGTGGCCGTGGAAAGCTGACGCGCAACCCGTTCGCCTGAACCTGGAACAGCGCCTCGGCGTCGGGAAGTCCCGGAAGGCGATGACGGCCGAGGGCGCGGAACCGCACGCCGGCTGGCGGCGATTCGCCGACCGCGGCCCTCGTTGCCGCGGACACGACGATCTGTCCCCCGTGCGCGGCCGAGCAGAGCCGAGCGGTCGTGTGGACGGCGAGGCCGATGTACCCGCTCTCCGTCAGCGTGGGCCGTCCGCTGTGGATGCCGACACGCACCTGCACCGTCACGTCGTCGGGCCACGCGTGATCGCCGAGGGCGCGCTGGACGGCCACGGCGGCCTCGACCGCGGCGGCGGGGCGCTCGAAGACCGCGAAGAACTCGTCGGCACGCGCGTCGATCTCCCGGCCGTCGCCGCGTGATACCGCATGCCTCACGAGATCCCTCACCTCTTCCAGCAGCGCGCCGTACCGGTCGCCCAGGCGGCGGAGCAGGGCGGTGGACGCTTCGATGTCGGTCATGAGGAGCGTGACGAACCCACTGGGGAGCTTTGCGGCGACCGGCGGCGTGGCCTGTCGCTGTCCGTGGCGTCGCTCCGATTCGAGCTGCCCGGCGAAGAAGCCGACGGGAACGATGCGGTACTTCTTCGCGGCGTTCAGGAGCCGCTGGCGGGCGCGCTTCAGGGCGGCATCGTCCTCGAAGACGACCTGGTTGAACCGGGCGAGCGCATTCCGCACGTGCGCCTTGTCGTGGATGGGCAGCCGCCGCCGGCCGCGAGCGTCGACGTACGCGAAGGCCCGGTCCGGAAGCCGCGCACGCTTGGCACCCTTCAGCCGGGACATGGGTCCACCATAGCGCGGTTCAAACGCCGCTCGTGCTCCGGCCGCGCCCGAAGCTAGAGCGGCTCGAACTTCCTGGTTCGGGCCCACTTGTAGACGGCAAAGTCGCCGTCGAACGTCAGGATCCGTTCTTCCTGATGAAGTTCCGCACACCGGATCAGGCAGGCATCGGCGAGGGAGATGGGACGATCCGCGTACTTCTTCAACAGCGCCTCGACACTCGCCCAGTGCTCGTCGATCGACATGGCGATCGTGAAGGGGAAACGCCGCGAGCCGCGGATCGTCACGCCCGCGGCCGTCACCAGGTGCCCCGCAGCGCCTGCCGCGTTGTGCGCGCTGCGCATGCACCTTTCTCATCAGGAAGCACGCCTCGGCCACGACGGCTTCGCAGCAGCGAAACGGCGGACGCACTCGGCAAACAGACGGCGCGCCCGCGCGTGATTGCCGTCGTTCCTTGACAGGAGCGCGACGAGCGGGCCGGTATCCAGCAGGACACCGGCCGCGTTCACTCGCCGAAGCCCTCGAGATGCTTCGGGCTCGTCGACAGGTCTTTCGCGCCCCCCCTGAATCGTCCGACGCTGCGCCCGGCGAGCTCCAATGCGCTACGCTGCCGGCTCTCCTCCTCGGCCACCAGTCGCAGTCCGCGTCGGATGATCTCGGATTCCGTGCGACCGGTCGATCGCTTCAGCCGGTCGAGGATCGGGCGTCGCGATGGTCTCGAGTTCCGACACCACCTATGGCGCAGGTGCCGTCGCGACTTGTATGGTAGCGTCGAGCCTCCTTCCACCTCAAGGAGCCCCCCATGAGATCCCGACTGCTGTGGCTGTCCCTGTCTGTCTTCTTCCTCACTCACGCGCCGCCCGCGCCGGCCGTCGCCGAAGTCCGACCATTCCTCGACTGTGTCGAGGTCGACATCCCCGCCAACCGCGTCACGGCCCACCTCGGCTACGAGAACACATCAGCTGCGGTGTTCTTCCAGGCCGGCGATGATCGACAACTTCATCGTGCCTGCTCCTCCCGACCGGCCGGGGCAACCCGAAGTGTTCCAGCCCGGCAGGTTCCACCGCGTGTGGAGCGTCACCTTCACGCCGGACGTGCAAATCGTCTGGTCCTTGCACAGCAACGAAGTCTCCGCTGAGCGGCACAGCGTGGCCTGCACCAACATCGCGACCTTCGAGTGCTTCCCGGTGTCCGGGAAGAGTCCGAAGGTGCCGGCGACCGTCGGCGACAACGCGCGCCAGGTGACGCTCGGCAAGCCGGTGCACCGGTGCGTACCGGTGCAGGCCACGGTGGGCTCGACGCCATTGCCGTTCGAGAACCGACCGGCCCACACCTGCTACGAGGCGAAGCCGACCGGCGTACCGAACCCGACGCAGGTGACGATCGACAACACCCTCGCGAACGACCAGGTGCTGACCGTGAAGAGGTCCACGCTGGTCTGCGTCGACGACCCGCCGGCGACACCCTGACGACGGCCGGGCGGCGCTACGTGCCGCCGACCGTCGTCGTCTCGCGGAACGCCTGACGCAGCTCCTTCGTCGCCTCGAGCCAGCTCGCCGTGCGCGGCAGGATGACGCCTCCGGAACGCTGCCGGTAGACCGTCGGATCGTCGACGCCCGGCGGCACCTCGCCGCTGTCGCGCAGCGCCTTCGCCGCGTTGATCGCGCGCCGGCGCGTGCGGATCACCATCGCGTCGGACGAGCCGAGATGCTCCTGCGTCCGGTCGATGATCGCGCCCATGCTCTCGGTGATCGCCTGGTCCTGTTGATGGATGCCGGCGATGCCGGTGAAGCTCTTCGTCCGCTGCGCCTCGCGGTCGATGAGGTAGTCGTTGCCCTTGTGCTGCGCGAGGCGGTGGCTGCCGAGCCAGTCCGTCGTGTCGGGGAGGAATCCGTGACCGCCCGCGAGCCCGCCCGCGAGGCCGGCGGCTCGGTCTGCGCGCCGCTCGAGCGCCGACGCGCCGCCGGTGGCGCCGCGCCCCTCGCGCGTGCTCGGTACCGCGATGCTCCAGAACATGATGTGCTCGTCGTCGACCGGGACCCAGGCGCGCACGAGGACCTGCATGCCGAGGATGCCGGTCGGGATCATCGTGTAGAACGGAAACAGGTAGTGGGCGATGCGCCAGTAGTAGGTGTCCGCCTCGGCCGGGCGGTAGCAGCCGTACGAGGTGCCGAACTCGGTGTCGACGACGTCGAACTTCGGCGCGCGATCGGCGACGAGGTAGTAGTCGAAGCTTCCAGGCTTCGTGTTCTCCGGCTTGACGGCGCCGAGATGCAGGAAGCCCAGGTGGCTCGTGTCGATGTCGCCCTCGAGCCCCTGGAACCAGTTGCACTCCCGCAGGACCTTCTGGACGACGACCTCGTCGCTCGCGGCCAGGTTCGGCTCGATGTCCGGCAGCGGCGGTGGCACGGCCCGCGGCCCCATGTACGTCCACACGATGCCGTTGCGCTCGACGCACGGATACGCGACGGCGCGCACCTTCTCCTTGAAGGTGCTCTCCTCGGGCTCGCTCGGCATGTCGACGCACGCGCCTTCGCAGTCGAACTTCCAGCCGTGGTACACGCACCGGATCCCTTCCTCCTCGTTCCGTCCGAAGAAGAAGGAGGCGCCACGGTGCGGGCAATGGTTCTGGATCAGCCCGACCTTGCCGGAGGTGACGCGAAAGGCGATCAGGTTCTCGCCGAGGAGCCGGACGCGCACGGGCGCGCCGTCCCGCTCGGGCAGCTCGCTCGACACCAGCGCGGGCATCCAGTACTGCCGGATGAGATCGCCCATGACGGTGCCGCGTCCGACGCGACCGAGCAGCTCGTTGTCGGCTCGAGAGAGCATCGCGGTCCCCTCCCTCTCAGGCGGTCAGGGCGTCCTTGAACACGGCGAGCGTGCGCTCCACGTCCGCCTCGGTGTGCGCGCACGAGACGTAGATCTTCGACGCGCCCTTCAGCACGCCGCGCCGCAGGCACGCCTCGTTGAACCGCCGGAGCTTCGCGGTGTCGTTCGTCAGCGTCGCGCGGTAGTCGACGATCGGCGTGTCGGTGAAGAAGACGTCGAAGACCGTCGGATGGCCGACCACCTGCGCGGTGATCGCCGAGCTTCTTGACCAGATCGGCGAGCCCGGTCATGAGCGCGCCGCCGATCGTGCGCACGCGGTCGTAGACGCCGGGCTTGCGCAGCTCGGCGAGCGACGCGAGCCCGGCCGCCGCCGCGACGGGATTGCCGTTCAGCGTGCCCACCTGCGACACGAACGCGCCCGTGCCTTCGCCGCGCGGATCGAAGCCCTGCATGATGTCGGCGCGGCCGGCGACGGCGGCGAGCGGGAAGCCGCCGCCGACGATCTTGCCGAACGTGGCGAGATCGGGCGTGACGCCGTAGTGCTCCTGGGCGCCGCCGTACGCGAACCGGAACCCGGTCACGACCTCGTCGAAGATGAGCGGGATGCCGTAGCGCTGCGTCAGCCGCCGCAGACCCCTCGAGGAATCCCTCGCGCGGCGGGATGATGCGCTGGAACGGCTCGACGATGACCGCGGCGAGGCTGTCCGCGTGCACGGCGAGCAGCGCCTCCACGGTGGGGAGGTCGTTGTACGGCGCGATCAGCACCTCGCCTTCGATGCACGTGCGGGATGCCGGCGGAGTCCGGCATGGCGGCGGGAAACGCCTTCGGCGACTTCGGCGTCTGCGACATCAGCGCGTAGTCGTGGCTGCCGTGGTAGCCGCCCTCGAACTTCATGATCTTGTCGCGCTGGCGGAACGCGCGCGCCGCGCGCAGCGCGAAGAACGTGGCCTCGCTGCCCGTCGAGGTGAAGCGCACCTGCTCGCGCGCACGGCACCGCGCGGCAGATCTCGTCGGCGAGCCGGATGGCCGGCTCGTTGACCAGGAAGAAGGTCGAGCCGTCCTGCGAGCTGCTCGGTGACCGCGCGCACGACCGCCGGGTGCGCGTGCCCGAGGAACATCGGCCCCGAGCCGAGCAGGTAGTCGATGTACTCGCGGCCGCTCCAGTCCCAGAGGTGCGCGCCCTGCGCGCGCTTCACCACGAACGCCACCTCGTCGCGGAAGCGCGACGTGCCAAGCACGCCGCCCGGCAAGCGCTGGCTCGCGAGAGCGAGAAGGGCGGCTTCTTCGGGGGATCGCGGGGTCGTGTCTGGCGTCATCTCACACCTCGTGCGTCGGGGAAGGACTGGGCGCGCGGCGTCATTCTACGATGCCGATTGACTTGGGGAACCATCGCGACTAGAGTCCGCCGCGAGGAGCCATCCCCGCGCTGACGCGCATGCGTCGGCACGCTCGTCGGGATCCCGCCGAAGCTCCTCTCGGCGCGGCGGGCCCCGCCCCCGTCCCGGTCCCTCGGACGCGGGGTATCGGCACGGTCCCCCGCCTGCGAGTGTCCCACACGACCATGAGGATGAGGAGGACACCATGAAAGCGACGCTCCTCGGTATCGCGATGGTCTGTGCCCTGCCGGTCACGGCGATGGCAGGCCAGTGCCCCGCCCTCCACGCGCAGATCGACAAGGTGATCGGTGTCCGCTTCGACGCGACGCGTCCACCGCGCGGCAGTTGCAGACCGAGGCCGCGGCCCTTCACAAGGACGGCAAGCACGCCGACTCGGTGAAGAAGTACCAGGAGGCGGCCAAGGCCGCCAAGTCACCCTCGAAAGAAGAAGTAGCAGCGAGGCCGGGCGTGGTGGCCCCGGACCCACGCCCGGCGCGCTCAGAAATACAGCTTGATGGCGCCGTAGACCGCCTGCCCCGCGCCGCCGTACTCGCTGCCCGGACGGCCGTCGTCCCGCACGCCCGCGCCCAGCCCGAACACGCCCCCGACGACGACGCTCGCGCTGTCCGACAGCGACCACTCGCCGTGCGGCAGCAGCAGCGCCGAGCCGTCACCCAGGTTGATGAGCGTCGCGCCGACGAGCGCGAGGAGTGGATGCGCCTGCCAGCTCAGCGAGGCGCCGGCGTAGGCGCGCCCCAGCGCGTTCACCTCGCCGCGGCGGACCCGATCGGCGCTCGCGATCCTTGGATACTCGGCCGGCCGCGTCGTCCCGAACCCGCTCCACGCAACCTCCACGATCAGTGACACCGTCTCTGTGAGCTGCCGATCGAGGCCCACGCCGGCCCGCCAGAACTCGCCGCGGCCGATGTCGGCGTCCGCCGGATCGCCCGAGTCCGTGAACGCAACCTCGCCGCGCAGTCCCGTGCCGAGCACGTTGGCGGTGACGAAGCCGCCGGCGACCGTGTCACCATGAAAGTGGCCCAGCATGAACCCGACGTCAGCGGGCCCCACGTTGACGCGCGCGAGCGCCGCGATGGCGCCGTCACGCTCCACGCTCGTCCCCAGCGCCGCGCCCACGACGTCGACGTTCGACAGCGTGCCGAGCGCCAGCGTCGCGCGCACGGCGTCCACGCCGGGCTTGTACTCGCGGTCGATCCGCTCCGGCGCGAACGGCGCGAACAGATCGAGCACCGGCCAGAAGTAGTTCACGCCCCAGGTGATCGCCTGCCGGCCGGCCACGAGGCGCAGAGGCCGCGGCTCCCAGCGGACGTTCAAGCGGTCGGCCTCCAGCGTCATCGACGCGTCGTCCCCGCTCTGGAACGTGTGCTGGAGCTCGAAGAACCGGCGTGTCGTGCCCGTGACGATGCTGCCCGCCCGCGTCCCGCCGGGCGAGAGCAGCGAGAAGACGCCGTGCGCTTCCGCGCCGAGCGTGTCGCCCCGCGAGGCCTCCAGCTTCAGACGGCCGATGCCGAGCTCGGCGTCGCGGCGCGCGCCGTCGGGATCGTCGAGGCGCAGGAACTGGTAGACGCGGACGTCGCCGCCCAGCGCGAACGCGTCGGCGGCCCCGGCCGGCGACGGCGCGCCCGCGAGCGCGAGCGCGACCGCCACGGCGAGCGCCGCCGCGTCAGTCGCGCACGCGCTCGGCCGGCGCCAGCGCCTCATCGCTCTCGATCCGTCCGTCGCGCATGCGGATGAGCCGGTGGGCGCGCTCCATGACGCGGGGGTCGTGCGTCGAGAAGAGGAACGTCGTCTTCAGCTCGTGATGGAGCGTCTCCATGACGTCGAGCAGCGTGCCGGCCGTTGCCGTGTCGAGGTTGGCGGTGGGCTCGTCGGCCAGCACGAGGGTGGGCTCGACGACGATCGCGCGGACGATGGCCACGCGCTGCTGTTGCCCGCCGGAAAGCTGCGCCGGCCGCCGCTCCTCCAGTCCCGCGAGGCCGACCTTCGCGAGGAGCGCACGGACGCGGGCCCGCCGCTCCGCGCGGGGCACCCCGCGCAGCAGGAGGATGAATTCCGCGTTCTCCTCGGCCGACAGCACGGGCACCAGGTTGTAGCCCTGGAAGATGTAGGCGACGTGCTCGAGACGCAGGCGTGCGAGCCCGTCGGCCGAGAGCGCGCCGAGATCCTGGCCGCCGACGAGCACCCGGCCCGCGTCGGGCCGATCGAGGCCGCCGGCCACGTTGAGGAGCGTCGTCTTGCCGGAGCCCGACGGGCCCGCCAGCGCGACGAACTCGCCGCGCGCGAGACGCACGCTCACATGATCCATGGCCCGCACCTCCTGGTCGCCCTGCCGGAACACGCGCGAGACGTCGATCAGCTCGAGCGCCGGCACCGTCACTTCAGCATCCCGACGTCCACGGGTCGCGTCGCGTGTCGCGCCGCCACGAGGGACAGCAGCAGGGTCAGCAGGAGGACGAGCGCGGCGGACGCGAGGACGCGGCGCGCACTGAGGGAGGCGTACATGACCGGATCGAGCAGCACGCCGCCGCTCTCCAGCGGCTCGGCCGTGAACCACGCGAGCGGCAAGCCGTGGACGCCGAAGTAGCCGTTGACGGCGATGCCCAGGAGCACGCCGCCGCCGATGGCGAGGCCCGCGAGCATCGCCGCTTCCAGCATCACCATCAGCCAGCGGCGGCCCGGCGTGAGCCCAAGCGCGCCCAGGAGCGCGAGCTCGCGCCGCCGCTCCAGCACCGACATGAGCAGCGTGTTGAGCACCATGAAGCCGATGATGATGAAGAAGATGGCGTTGAAGAGGTAGTGGCCGCCGTCGTCGAGACGGATCGCCGTCTCCACGTCCGGATCGGCCTGTGCCCACGTGAGCGCCTCCAGCTCCGGAAACGCGCGCCGCGCCGCGGCGGCGCCGGTCGCGGATCGCGCCTGGTCGCGCAGGATGAGGGCCACCTGATGGACGCCGCCGTCCAGCGCGAGCAGCTCCTGCGACGCGCCGAGCGGCGTCAGCAGGAGGCTCCGATCCACCTCGTCCAGTCCCGTGTGCACGACGCCGACGATACGCAGCAGCGCGGACCGGACGTCGCGGCCGCGCGCGCCCTGCGCCATGACCACGATCCGGGCGCCGACGCCGGCGTGGAGCACGCGCGCCACGCCGCTTCCGATGACCGCGGTGCCCCGGTCGGCCGGCTCCAGGAAGCGGCCGTCGCGCACACGCGCCGCGAAGCGCGAGACCGTCGTCTCGACCGCCGGATCGACGCCCATCAGGGTGACGCCGACCGCGCCGTCGGCCGATGACAGCAGGGCCGAGGCGAAGGCGCGCACGGGCACGGCGACGACGCCGTCTTGCGCGCGCGCCCAGTCCCTCACCCGCCGCGCGAGGTCGGCGGAGATCGCCAGCTCGACGCCGCGGCGGGCCTGGTACCCCGGCGCCTGCACGAGCACGTGTCCCGAGCCCATGCCGACGGCGGCGTCGATCATCTGAAGGTGGCTTCCGTCACCGAGCCCGAGCATCGTCAGCAACAGGCCGAGCCCGAGCGCGACGCCCGAGCCCGTGAGGAGCGTGCGCCATCGATGGCGCCAGAGATTGCGCCACGCGAGGCGGAGCACGACGGCCATCAGTCCATCCGCGCGGCCAGGGCGGCCACCGGGCGCAGGCGTGCCGCGCGCAGCGCGGGCACCACGCCCGCCAGGAGGAGGATGACGGCGAGCGACGCGGCGATCGACGGCACCGCGCGCCACGTCCACACGCCTCGCAGCACCGGATCGATGAGCACACCAGAAATGGTCAGGCCCTCGGCCCAGCGCGTGAGGTCCCAGCCGTGCACGACGAAGTAGGCCATGCCGCCCGCGCCCACCGCCACGCCGGCCGCGATACCGACGGCCGCGAGGCTCACGCACTCGGCCAGCACCATCGCGAGCAGCAGCGGGGGGCGCAGCCCGAGCGAGGCCAGCACGCCCAGCTCGTGCGTGCGCTCGAACACCGCCATCAGCATGGTGTTGAGAACACCGAAGCCCGCGAAGACGCCGACGATGCCCACCATCACCCAGCCCCAGGTGCGGATCAGCCGCCGGTAGTCGCGCAGCGCGGGCACCAGCGTTTCCCACGATTCCACCTGGGCCCCGGCCGGCAGCAGGCCGGCGCTCGCGATGGTCCGCGCCACCGCCGGCGCCTGTTCGGGATCCCCGACGCGCGCCACCACTTGATGGATGCGCGCGGGACCGAGGGCCATCAACTCTTGAAGGTCACCGATGGCCGCCACAGCGAGCGAGCGATCCAGCGTGGCGAGACCGGTGCGGACAATGCCGCGCACTTGCCACAGCTCGTTGCCGAGCGAGCCATCCGCCGCCTGCGTCACCACGGCGACCTCGGCGCCGACCGGAGCACTCAGCTCCTCCGCGAGCGTCTTCCCGAGCAGGAGCGCCCCGCGCGGCGCGCCCTCGAGCCCCTGCCCGTCCACGACGGTCTCGAGCAGGCGGCTCACCCGCGCCTCGCGCACGGGGTCGACGCCCAGAATCTCCACGCCGGACGACCGCTCCCCCGTGGAGAGCAGTCCGAAGCCCACCACCCGCGGAGCGGCGTGGATGTCCGCGCGAGACTCCAGCGCGGCGAGCAGCGCCGGGACGTCCGTGCCGCCGACGCCCCCGAGCGTGTCGTAGAGGTTCCGGTCCTTGCGGAACGTCGCGTCCTGCACCTGCAGATGTCCGAGCACCAGCCGCGTGCCGTTCTCCAGGGTCTGGCGCACCAGGCCCTCGCGCAGCGATTCCACGGTGATGAGCACCGCGCACGCCACGGCGACGGCGGCGATCGACAGCAGGCTGCGGCCGGGATTGCGCCAGAGGTTGCGCCAGCCGAGCCGGAAGACGAGCACGTCAGCGCTTGAGCGCGCCGAGGCTGAACGTGTCGGGCGGCAGCCGCACGTCGAACGCCAGGCGCGTGTAGGCGATCACGGTGGACTCGTCCGGTTTGTCGGTGGGCGTCACGGTCATGGTCGCCGGCACGAGCCGTCCGCCCATGACCGTGTAGCTCGCGAACGTGAGCGTACGCTTGTGGGCGCGGTCGTCGCCGTAGTACCGCGCCCACACCGGCATGAGGTCCTTCTGGCGCACCTGGAACACGATCTTCCCCCACACGACCGGCGCGTCGGGCTTCGGCGTCAGCACGAACTCCCACACGTCGACGCCGTCACGCGCGCCGGAGAATTCCACCACGATGTCGTAGTCGCGGACGAGTCGCGACTCCTTCACGAGGTCGTCGTTGGTGAAATGCGAGCCCATCCACGACGCCATCATCATCGAGGTCGGCACCCGGACCGTGCGGTCGATCTTGGGCAGGTAGTTCCACATGTCGTTGCCGGTCTTCAACGTCACCGTGCCGGCTTCCTTCGGGGGCGCAATGACCTTGATGAGCGCCTTCTCGGTGCCCTCGGACCACACCACCATCGTGAGCGTGCGTGTCCAGCGGCGCGTGACGACCGACATCGTCATCTCGCCCTCGGACGAGTCGCCGCGGAGGAGACGGTCCACCCGGTCGATGATGGCGCGGGCATCGACGGGCGGCGCTTGCCCGACGGCGTCCGGGAGCCAGCCCGCCGTCACCAGACCGAGCGCGAGGAGGATGGCGCCGACGGGGCGCCGGCAGTGCTGCATGGCGCGTCAGGCGCGCGCGATCGCCTTGAGGCGCGGCGCGACGTCGCGCGCGAAGCGCTCGAGGCTCCGATTCATCTGCTCCGGCCGTAACCCCGGCGGCACCGCCCACGTCACCAGGTCCGTGATCCCGTGCTCCCGATGAATGCCGACAGCTCGGCCACGCAGTGGTCGACGTTGCCCACCACCCACGTCTGCGGGATCCGCTCCCCCGCGCGATACCACGAACGCTCCTGCCCGGACTCCGCGAAGAACCGGTTGTAGAGCTCGCCGCGGTACCGCTCGGCCGCGCGCACCGTCGGCCAGTCGCGCTCGGGATCATCGGTCACGAAGCACGAGCGGATGATGCCGACACGGCGATCGTCCGGCGACCGCCGGCGGCGCGCACCGCCTCACGCCACGGATCGAGCACCTGCGCGCGCTCGCCCTGCGGCAGCAGGTGCGCGCCGAAGCGCGCCGCGCGCGCCGCCCCGCTCGCCGACATCGCCGCGATCCAGAGCGGCGGACCGCCGGGCTGCACGTAGCGCGGACGGATCACGACGTCGTCGAAGTCGTAGCGCTTGCCGTGGTAGCTGAAGCGCTCGCCCGTGAAGCAGCGCGTGAGCACCTCGAGCCCTTCCTCCATGCGCGAGAGCCGTTGCGGCAGCGGAATGCCGAAGCCGCGGAACTCGTGCGGCGCGTAGCCCATGCCGACGCCGATCTCCACACGGCCGCCGCTCAGGTTGTCGAGCACCGCGAGGTCTTCCGCGAGACGCACGGGATGGCTGAACGGCAGCAGGCAGATGTCGGACGAGAACCGCACCCGCGACGTCCGCGCCGCCATGGCGCCGGCCACCGGCGTCCACGACGGCAGGTAGCCGTCGTCCACGAAGTGGTGCTCGGTGAACCACACGAGGTCGAGGCCGAGCGTGTCGAGCCACGCGACCTGGTCGAGGATCTCCGCGTAGAGACGCGGCATCGGGAGGCCGGAGTCCGGCGGATTCCGGAAGTCGTAGACGACGCCGAGCCGGAGGGGAAGGGCCATGGCGGCATGGTACCCGAGAAGGAGGTACGGACCATTGTGCTACCCTGTGCTACATGAGGAAGCGCAAGGGCGCGCGGGTCGGCGTGCGGGAACTGCGGCAGAACCTCAGCGTTTATCTTCGCCGCGTCGCCGCCGGTGAGACGCTTCAGGTGACCGAGCATGGCCGGCCGGTGGCCATCCTGGCCCCCTGCCCCGCGGCCACAACGGCGCTCGAGAGGCTCGTCGCGAGCGGCCGCGCCACGGCACCGCGCGGCGACCTCCGGGATCTCGGCGCGCCCAGGGGCCGAGCGTCTCGCCGTTCGAGCGCAGCGCTGCACGCGCTGCGCGCCGACCGTCTGTGAACGGCGACCTCGTCTATCTGGATTCGTCCGCGATCGTCAAGCTCGCGACTCCTGAACCGGAATCGGCCGTGCTCTTCGCCTGGCTCGCCGAGCACCCGGAACGCGTCAGCAGCGAAGTCGCGCGTGTGGAGGTACGGCGTGCGTTGCGGCGCGTCGGGATGCCCGCGGACGCCCTGCAGCGCGCCACGCGCGTCCTGAACGCGATCGCCTCGATCCCGATCGACCGGGCGGTCATCGAGGCCGCCGGAGCGTTGGACCCTCCGGAGCTACGGTCGCTCGATGCCATTCACCTGGCAACTGCTCTGTCCGTTGGCGCCGATCTCGCTGGGATCGTCACGTACGATGAACGCCTCGCCGCGGCCGCGGCACGGGCGCGCGTCGAGGTCTGGGCGCCCGGTCGCTGACGTCGGCGACACCCGGTCGCCCCCAGGCCCCCCGGACAGCTACGCACCGCCGAAGTGATGGTGGTACAGGTCGTAGCACTCGGTCGACAGCGTCCGCTTCTTGTAGAACGCCAGGTAGTGCGCCCAGGCCTGGAACAGCACGTCCTTGCGCCGGGCGCTCGCCGAGTTCTGCTCGTACTCCTCGATGATCGAGCGCGCGTTGCGGAAGATGTGCGCGTCGCCCTGGAACTTGGCGGCGCAGTGCACCAGCATCCGGATCAGCGCGTCGCGCTCGCCGGTGCGCTCCTGGTACGAGCGCACCAGGGCGACCGAGCGAGAAGGATCCTGGGCCGCGATCGTCCGCTCCAGCTCGGCCAGCACCTCCGAGGCGGACAGGCGATCGGCCCAGTCCCGGAACGGTGCCGCATCCGGCCTGGCCACCGCGGGATCGTCCGGATACCAGTCGACCTCGCGGATGGTGTCGGTCACGAACCAGGCGCTCAGGTACACGGCCTTCGGCTGGTGGGTGTGCGAGAAGTTGCGCAGCCAGTAGTTGACGGCGTTGGCGTAGTCGAAGGCGTGCATCGGCACCGTGTAGGCGATGGGCGTGCGCAGCCGCTCCACGCAGTGGGTGGCGTGCGCGATCATCACCATGTCCGCGATGCGCGTGAGCGCGCGTCCCTTTCGCAGCAGCGCGGTGATCTCGTGCGTCACGGCGAACGGGTCGCCGGCGAGGATCCTCCCGATGAGCTGGTCCTGTTCGTCCTCGGTCAGCGCGGACGTATTGGTCTCGTGCAACCGGTACTGCGCGCCCTTGAAGGTCGTGCCGAGCAGGAAGCTGGCGTGATCGTAGAGCGAGTGGAAGATCGGCGCATTACAGAGATCCGGCACCCCGATGTAGAAGTACGGGTGCGCCTGCTCCCAGCCGACCCAGTCGGCGACGTCGAGCATGGAGCGCGTCCGGATCGCCTTGTGCCCGATGTGCCGGACCCGCCGGAACGAGTTGAACTCCTGCTGATCGATGATGGCGGCGAAGAGCAGCTCGTTCTTCACGCGGTCGCGGAGCGCCGGTTCGGCCGCCAGCCCCAGGAAGAGCCGGTAGGCCGTGACCTTGTCGCCCCCGACGATGGCGTGGAACATCCGCTGGAAGCGCTCGTCGATCGACCCGTCGACGAGCGGCGCCCGATCCTTGAAGTGGCAGTGCAGCTGCTTGTTGGTCTGCAGCACTTCTTCCGCGCACTTCTCCTGCTCGCGCGCGTAGTGGCCCGGGAATCCGCACTCGAGCTGCGCCCACACGTCCAGTCCCTGCGGCACGTACCACATGGCCTGGGCCAGCGTCAGGTACTTCTCGCGCTCGGAGAGCCACGGCTGGAGTCGCAGGCCCGCGCGGATCCCGAGGAGAGTGTGGTCGTAGTTGACGTTGCGGAACTCCCCGTTGGGCAGGAGCTTGTGGTGCGCGGGCACGTGGAGGTACGGGGCCGCGGTGGTCATGGCGTGGGTGGTGACCTGCGCCGCCCGGGCGGGGTTCTCCACGATCAGCCGGCAGTACGCGTCCGTGGCCTCGTGATACTTGCCGTCGAGGATGTAGTCGTCCATCTGCTGGAGCAGCGCGGTTGCGGCGACAGCCATCGGTCGACTCCCTACGCCAGAGGCGGCCAGCAGACGAAGCCGCACCCCGTCTGCGTGCAATGCGCCGGGACGTAGTCGATCACCGTCGCCGGCCGCTGCATCGCGGCGGCCACGCTGATCCACGCCCGCACCTCGCCCGTGCCCGAGCGCAGGGTGTCGGAGTCGAAGGTGAAGAGGTGCTCGAGGGCCTCCACGTCGTTCCGCGCCAGCCGCTCGAGGATCCAGCGGTCCAGGGGCTGGTCGATCCAGCCCGCGTTGTACATCCCCGGGTAGTGCGACAGGCCGCCGGACGCGTAGATCGCGATGCGCTCGGGCCGGTCGCGCAGGACGTCGGCGATGGCCTCGCCCAGGCGCGCGCAGCGCGCCGCGCTGGGCAGCGGTGGGAAGTACTCGTTGATGAACACGCAGACCAGCGGGATCTCGAGGCCCGGATCGACCTCGGGGACGAGATTGGAGACCATGTGCGAGACGCCGCGGGCGGGGTTGCCGCGCGGGTCGAACTTGCCGAGGTTGGCCACGTCGAAGTCTCGCTTGATCAGCCCGCGCAGGAGATGGCGGGCCAGCTCGGCGTGCTGTCGGAAGACGAGCTTCGTGCGCTCCGCGGACGGGACCCCGAAGGGGTCACGGGCGCTGCGCCCCCACAGCGGCTCGTCGCCGGTGTAGATGGAGAACGTGGGATTGTTGGCGCCGTCGAACATGTCGCCCTGGTCGTCACCGATGAGGATCAAGGCGTCCGGTCGATACGCCTTCACCTGCGCGCGCAACGCCGCGAACGCGGCCTCGATGCGCTGGATGTGCCCGTCGATGATGGCGGGCGTCGCGATCTCCACCCTGGCGCTGTGCGGCAGGTGCTCCCGCGCTTCAGATGGGATGCGCTCCACCATCTTCGGCCAGTACTCCGCCTTCTGGAACATCATCGGTGCGTGACTCGACGCCATTCCCAGTCCCAGCATGACGCACCCTCCTGATCAGGCAGCGACGGGCTCCACGACCGCTAATACCACATGGAATGGCGAACAGGGTCTGTCGATCAATCCGCCGGCTGCGCTCCTTTTCTGGGTCGAATGCACCAGGAGCGAGGCCGTGGCTCAGCGCGTCGCCGCGGAAGCTAGCGTCCGACCTTCTGCATGATGAGGGAGTGCCACCCGGTCGCGTAGGTCTCGAAGCCCGGCGACTGGGCGTGCGCGCAGAGCATGCGCTCGCCCTTGTAGTCGAGCACCGCGAATCCCTTCGCCTGGGTGAGCAGCGTCCGGAGCGGCGCGAGGTCGAGCGTCTCCGTGAGCGCCTTGCCGTCGCTGTCGGCGAGCAGGCGGCCCGCGCGATCGAACAGGCAGCATCGCGTGCGCGCCTTCTCGGCCGCTGCGAGCGGCGTGTCGCTGACGACCTTCTCGCCCAGGCCGGTCCAGTTGAAGACCGTACCCAGCACGCCGATCGGCTCGCCGGCGGGGTCCCCGCCGCGGCAGACCTTGCACGAGTAGACGAGCACCGGCTCGCCGCCCGCGAGCGGGGAGCGGTGCGCCGACTCGAACCCGAACTCGTCGCCGTTCGCCGTGGCCATCGCCGAGCGCATCCACTCGGCGGTCGCGTGGTTCGTCCCCTGCGAGCGGTACTGCGTCGGCCGCCCGTTGGCGACGATCGTCCCGGTCGCGTCCGCGAGCACGATGTCCGAGTACACCGTGTACGCCTTCAGGATGACGCCGAGCCGCCGGGTGGCGTAAGCGGAGCGCCTGCGGGCTGCGCGTCTCCAGCGCCTCGACCACGCTGCTGTCGGTCGCCCACCAGCGGATGTCGCACGACCGCTCGTAGAGGTTGCGATCGACGAGGTCGATGTTGGTGAGCGCGAGGTCGGCGAGACGGACGCCGCGGACGGTCGTCGCGAGCGTCTGGCTGATCTGCGGCCAGCTCCTGCGCGTCGCCCTGGATCTCCTCCTTGAGCCGGCCGGCCACCTCGCCCGTCCGCGCGGCGAGCGTGACCATCTCCTCGCCCACCACGCGAAACGCCCGGCCGGCATCCCCCACGCGCGCCGCCTCGATCTGCGCGTTGAACGAGAGGATGCGGACCTGCGAGTTGATCGTCCCGATCTCCTCGGCCGCCGCGCTGATGCGCTTCGTGAACTGCTGGGCCAGCTCGTGGATGCGCTCGGGCGCGGTGTCGGTAGCCGAGGCGCGGCCTTCCGCGGCGCGCGTGGACACGTCATTGGCCCGCGCGGAGGTGGGGCGGTCGAGGGACCCGGACACGTGAGACGATTCTAGTACGCGCCCGAACGAATCTCGCCAGAGATCCTGCAGCCTACGTCAGGCGAGCAGCGTTCCGCGCGTCTTCGTCGGGAGCCGGTAGACGCTGGTGCGCGCCGTGAGGAAGAGCACGCTGCCATCCTCGCCCCAGGCCAGGTTCGCGGGCAGCTCCGGCAGCACGATGCGCCCGAGCAGCGTGCCGTTCGCCCGGCACACCCAGACGCCGCCCGGACCCGTGCAGAACACGTTGCCCTGCCCATCGACCTTGAGGCCGTCGGGCACGCCGGGGTCATCGGACGCCATGTCCAGCAGGAGGCGGCTCCCGCTCAGCGTGCCGTCCGGACGCACGTCGAACGCGCGGATGTGCTTGTGGGCCGAGTCGTCGATGTAGAGCACGGATTCGTCGGGCGAGAACGCGAGGCCGTTGGGCAGCGCGAAGTCGTCGATCAGCAGGTGGAGGGCTCCGTCCGGGGCGATGCGGTACACGCCGTGGCACGGCTGCTCCTTGCCGGGGATCGGTCGGGTCCACCAGCCGGCAGGCCGCGGCACGCCCGGGGTGCCGGGCTGGACGGCGTACGGCGGGTCGGTGAAGTAGATGGAGCCGTCGGACTTCACCACGATGTCGTTGGGGCTGTTCAGCCGCTTGCCCTGGAACTGCTCGGCGAGCACGGTGCGCGTTCCGTCGTCGGCGACGCGGCTCACGCGGCGGCCGTCGTGCTCGGCGGCGAGCACCCGGCCCTGCCGATCCAGGGTGAGGCCATTGGACATGCCCGTCGCAAAGGTGGTCAGCTCCGGCCCCTCCGGCAGGCGGCGCCACCGCGCGATGCGCTTGTTCGGGATGTCGCTGAAGAGCAGGGCATTGCCGCGCCACACCGGCCCTTCGGTGAACCCGAGCCCGCCGGCGATGCGGTCGATGGGGGCGTCGGGAGCGACGAGATCGTGCAGGCCCGGGTCGTGGACTTCGAGAGGTGCCATGGTCGTCAGCTCCTTGCGCGCAGGCGGGCTCAGCTCTGCCGTGGGTTGCGGAAGCGCTCGGCGTCGTCCCGCGGCGCGTAGCCCAGCCGCGAGCTCGCGCGAGGAGTGTCGTAGATCTTCCACGTGTTGTTGGAGGCGCCGAAGACGACCTCGTAGGTGACGTCGGCCGCGCCGATGGCGCGCTCCGTGAGATGCGCGAGGTCCCGGTGGCTCAGCCACGACACGAAGCTGCGCGGGTCGCTGCCGGGCTTGTCGTCCCGTCCGACCGTCCCCAGCCGCACCACGACCACCTCCATCCCGTACGCTTCGGCGTAGTACCGGCCCAGCGCCTCGCCGAAGACCTTGCTCACGGCGTACGGGCCGTCGGGGCGGACGGGCATGTCGGCGGTCACCAGCGGCACGCCGCTCGGATCGAGGCCCGCGTAGTCCCCGGTCGCGATCCGGGACCACGGGGGATCGGTCTCGTACAGCCCGCACACGTGCATGGAGCTGAAGAAGACGAAGCGCTTCACCCCGCCCCGCCGCGCGGCTTCGTACACGTTGGCCGTCGCCACGACGTTGTCCGGGATCAGCGTGTCCCACCAGATGTCGGGCGTGTGGCGCGGATCGGCGGCGAGGTGGACCACGGCGTCGGCTCCCGCGAACGCGGGCAGGATGGCGTCGAAGTCCGTCAGGCTGGCGACGAGCGCACCGGGCAGGCCGGGCGTCGGGACGCGGTCGATGCCACGCACACGATAGACGCCGGCCAGCGCGTGTCGCAGGAGCGTGCCGATGCGCCCGCCCGAGCCCGTGATGACGACCGTTGCCTGCTCTGCCAACCGCGTCTCGCTCGCCGTTGTCGCGGAGCATAGCGCATCGGCGTCTCATGCGGAGCCACGCGCACTTGACAGCCCGACCGTCCGGCGGACTATGCTGCGTGGCCGACGAGCCCGAGGCAGCCAAGAGGCCCACCATGAACGAGTCGCGCCTCAGAGAGATGATCGAGCGGGTCCGGGCCGGCCGCACGAGCCGCCGCGCTTTCATCGAGGGCATGGTCGGTCTCGGCCTGACGGCGCCCTGGGCGGCCCACCTGCTGAGCGCGGCCGGTGTGGCGAGCGCGGAGCCGTCCCGGCCTGGCTTCGTCCCGTCGCGACGCGGCGGGGGCGGCGAGCTGAAGATCCTGATGTGGGACGCCCCGACCCTGCTCCACCCGCACTTCGGGCGCGGACTGCGCGACTTCACCGCCTCACGCATCTTCTACGAGCCTCTGGCCGCCCCCACGGCCGAAGGCACATTCGCCCCCGTGCTGGCCGCTGAGGTCCCCACCCTGGCCAACGGCGGAATCGCGCGGGACGGGATGTCGGTCACCTGGAAGCTCAAGCGCGGCGTCGTCTGGCACGACGGCGCTCCCTTCACCGCGGACGACGTCGTCTTCAACTGGGAGTTCGCGGTCGATCCGGCCACGACGGCGAGCAGCCGCGCGGCTTCCAGAGCGTTGCACGCATGGACAGCCTGGACAGCTACACCGTCAAGGTCAGCTTCACGAAGCCGCAGCCGTACTGGGACCTGGTGTTCACCGGAGGCGGCCTCCTCCCTCGCCACGTCTTCGCGCGGTACAAGGGGGCCGGCGCCCGTGAGGCGGTCGGCAACGTCAAGGCGGTGGGCACGGGCCCGTATCGCCTCGTGGACTTCAAGCCGGGCGACCTCGTCCGCGCCGAGATCAACCCGCTCTACCACGTGCCGAACCGCCCCTTCTTCGATCGGCTCGAGATCAAGGGCGGCGGCGACGCCGTCAGCGCAGCCCGCGCGGTGCTGCAGACGGGCGAGTACGACTTCGCCTACTACATCCTGGCGGAGGAGGAGGTCCTCCGGCGCGTCGAGCAAGGCGGCAAGGGCCGCATCGTCATCGTCCCCGGCGCGGGGGTCAGCCACATCCAGTGCAACCAGACGGACCCCTGGCGCGAGGTCGACGGCGAGCGGTCGAGCGTGCGGACGACCCATCCCTCCCTGAGCGACCCCGCGGTGCGCCGGGCCCTCAACCTGCTGGTGGACCGGGGCACCATCCAGGACCACCTGGTCGGCCGGAGCGGGCGCATCGCCGACAACTTCCTGCTGGCGCCCCACCGGTGCCGTTCCACCAGCAACACCTGGGAGTTCAGCGTGAACAAGGCCGGCCGGCTCCTCGACGAGGCCGGCTGGGTACGCGGCGTGGACGGGATCCGCAGCAAGGGCGCGCAGCGGCTCAAGCTCGTCTTCCAGGCCGGCGCCGCGGCGACCGTCCAGAAGGTCCAGGCCGTGGTCAAGCAGGCCGCAGCCCGGGCCGGCATCGAGGTCGAGGTCAAGGCCGTGCCCCTGGCCGTCTATTTCTCGGCGGATACGAACAACCCCGACACCAACGTGCGCTTCCACGCCGACCTGCAGATGTACACGGTGTTCGGCGGCCTGGATCCCCAGCTCTTCATGGCCCAGTTCGTCTCCTGGGAGATCCCCACCCGCGACAACAAGTGGACCGGGCGCAATCTCACGCGCTGGCGTAACGCCGACTACGACCGCCTCTGGCGCGAGGCGGACAGCGAGATGGATCCCGTCAAGCGCGCGGGCCTGTTCATCAACATGAACGACATGGTCGTGCAGGACGGCGTGGTGATCCCGATCACCCAGCGCAACATCCTGCACGCGACCTCGCATCAGATCGAGGGCTTCGAGCTGAACGGGTGGGACTCGATCTTCGGCAACATCGCCTACTGGTACCGCCGCGGAAGCGTCACGCCGCGCCCCGCGGTGACCATGACCGCGAGTGTGTGGAGCGAGGCGATCGAGCGGATGCGCGCGCGCGTCGACGACACGGCGGCGCGCGTGCGGGACGGGCTGCCCCACTGGGCCGACACGGACACCGGCGCCTGGACGACCACGCCGGACGGTGACTGGACCGGCGGCTACTGGATCGGCATGCTCTGGCTCGCCGCGACGGCGACGGGCGATGCGCGCTACCGGGAGTGGGCGGCGCCGCGGCGCTCGCGCGCCTCGGCGACCGCGTGGCCGCGCAGACCGTGTTCAAGTCGTTCCCCGTCTACTACGGCGCCGCGCTCGGCGCGATCCTCCACGACGCCGCCGGCCCTCGCGAGACGGCGCTCCGCACCGCGCGCAGCCTCGTGCCGCTCTACGCGCCGGCGCTGAAGCTCGTCCCGCTCGGCGCCCAGGCCGAGGAGGGCGCGCACGTCGGGAACACCGAGACCAGCATCGACAGCCTCCAGGCCGCGCCGTTCCTGTTCTGGGCGGCCGGCGTGACGGGCGACGCGACGCTGCGCGACGTCGCGACTCACCACGCCGAGACCATCATCGGCCTGCACCTCCGGCCCGACGGCTCGTTCATCCAGTCGAGCTCGCTCGACGCCGTCACCGGCCGCGCTCGTCCGGCACTACACCCACAAGGGGGTGAGCGACACGAGCACGTGGGGGCGCGCGCAGGCGTGGGGCATGCTGTTCTCGACGCAGAGCTGGCTCGCCGACCGTTCGCGCGACGCGTGGATCGGCGCCGCCGTGCGCGGCGCCGACTGGTGGCTCGCGCACGTGCCGCCGGACCGCGTGGCCTTCTGGGACTTCGACGATCCGGCGATCCCGCACACCGAGCGCGACACCGCGGCCACCGCCATCGCGCTCGCCGCGCTGCTCAAGCTCTCCCGCGTGGCGCCGTCGGACGCGGCCCGCGCGCGCTATGGCGAGGCCGCGGACGCGACGGCGCGCGCGCTGGTGGAGCGCTATCTCACGCCGACGCATGCGGGCGACGCGCGCGTGCCCGGGATGCTGACCGAGGCGTGCTTCAACAAGCGGACCGACGCGCGACCCCACGACCGCGCGAACCGCTGCGAGTTCATCGTCGGCAGCTACTACCTCTTCGAGAGCCTGCTCGCCCTCGCGGGCCGCATCGACCCCCTGCGCGTCTGACGGTTCCGGCCGGAGCATGCTGGGGTACACTCGCGCCGCCGGTCACGCTCGTCCCAAGGAGGCCCCGATGGTCTGGTGTGCGCTCGCCGTCCTCTTGCTCCTGCCCGCGTCCGCCTTCGCCGCCGATCCGCTCGTCGTGAGCGTGTGGGGCGGCAACTGGAAGGACACCGTCGAGAAGATCGTCGCGAAGCCGTTCACGGCGAAGACGGGGATCCCGGTGGAGTTCGAGGTGGGCGGCACCCTCGACCGTCTCGCGAAGGCCCGCGTGTCGAAGGCGGCGCCGCTCGTCGACGTGACGTTCACGACGACGCACGTGGGCCGGCTCTACATCTCCGACGGGCTCTACGAGAAGCTCGACATGAGCAAGCTGCCGAACGCCAAGGACCTCGCGAAGGAAGCGCTCCGGAGCGATCACCACATCGGCACGTGGGCCTACGTCTACACGATCGCCTACCGGCCGGACCAGGTGCAGGGCGAGATCACGAAGTGGGCGGATCTCTGGGACCCGCGGCTGAAGGGCAAGGTCGGCATGCCGGACTTCGACCCCTCGCACATCATCACCATCAGCGCGCTGCTGGAGGGCGGCGACGAGACCAACTGGCAGAAGGGCCAGGAGCGGCTCAAGCGCATCAAGCCGAACATCGCGGCGTTCTTCGCCACGGACGCGCGCAGCCAGGACCTCATGAAGACCGGCGAGGCGCCGGTGCAGGTGATGCTGTCGATCAACGCCTTCCACCTGATCGGACAGGGCATGAACGTCAAGGTCATCACCCCCACCGACAAGCCGGGCATCGTGGGGATCGACACGGCCGCGGTCATGGCCGGGTCGAAGCGATCGGCGGCCGCGCACGAGTTCATCAACTTCGCGCTCTCGAAAGAGATCCAGGAGCAGCTGGTGGCCACGTTCAAGGCGGGGCCGACCAACCTGAAGGCGACGGTGCCGGCCGCGCTGCGGGGCCAGCCGGGCGTCTTCACGACGCCGGCGGAGTGGAAGGATCGCGGCTACATCATGAACGACGAGGTCCGGGCCAAGACGCTGGCGGCCTGGAAAGAGTGGTTCAACGCGAACATCGTCGCGAAGTAACGGCATCGGTCTCGCGCTGCTCGCGCCGGCGCTGGCCGCCCTCGCCCTCCTCGCCGTCGCGCTCGGCACGCTCTTCCAGCAGAGCGTGCTCGAGTTCATCCCGGGCTCGCTGAAGACCGGCGGGCTCACGGGCCAGAACTTCCGCGCGGTCCTGGCCCCGCAGTACCTGCGCTACATCTGGGACACGATCGTGCTCAGCGCGCTCACGACGGCGCTCACGCTCGTCGCGTCCTATCCGATCGCCTACGCGCTGGCGCGCACGCCGTCGGCCCGCGTCCGCTCGCTCCTGCTCGTGCTCACGCTGGCCCCGTTCTTCACGGGCGCGATCGTGCGGACGTACGCGTGGATGCTCGTGCTCGGCCAGTCGTTCGTCGCGTGGCCGGTGAAGCTCCTGTTCGAGCCCCAGGGCGTCTTGATCGGGCTCGTGCACTTCTCGATGCCCACGATGATCCTGATCCTGGCCGCCGCGATCAGCCACGTCGATCCGGCGTACGAGCGGGCGGCGGCCAGCCTGGGCGCGCGGCCGTCGCGCGTCTTCCTGCGGGTGACGCTGCCGCTCTCGATGCCCGGCATCGTCTCGGGCTCGCTGGTGATCTTCGCGTGGACGTTCAGCGCGTTCCCGACGCCCGAGCTGCTCGGCGGCGGCAAGGTCAAGATGATCGCGAACGTGGTGAAGGACCTGGCGCTCGACTCCTTCAACTGGCCGGGCAGCGCCGCGTTCGCGGCGGTGGCGCTCGCGCTGACCCTGGTCGTGCTCGGCCTCACCAGCCGGCTGCTCGGGCGGCAATGATCGGCCGCGTGGTGGTGGTCGCGCTGCTCGCGTTCATGACGCTGCCCACGGTGGTGGTCGTGGTCGCCTCGGTCAATCCGACCGAGATGCTCGCGTTCCCGCCGAGCGGCTTCTCGCTGCGCTGGTACGAGCGCGCGCTGACCTATCCCCAGTTCCGCCGCGCGGCGGTCAACAGCCTCATCGTCACGGCCCTCAGCGCGGCCATCGCGCTACCGATCGGCACCGCCGCCGCGCTCGCGCTCGTCCGCTATCCGCTGCGCGCCCGCGGCCTCTGGGCGTCGATCCTGCTCTCGCCGCTCGTCGTGCCCGGCGTCGCCGCCGGCCTCGGGTTCCTCATCCTGGCGGCGCGCCTCGGGCTGCTCGCCAACCATGCGGTGCTGATCGCGGCCCACGTGATCCTCGTGCTGCCGTTCGTCGTCCGCTCGGTGATGGTGAGCGTCGCGAATCTCGATCCCATGCTGGAGCGCGCCGCGGCCAGCCTCGGCGCCCGGCCGTCGCGCGTGTTCCGGCGCGTGACGCTGCCGCTCCTGCGGCCCGGACTCTTCGCCGCGCTGCTCTTCGCGGTCATCGTGTCGGCCAACGAGTTCGTCGTCTCGCTGTTCGTCTCCACGCGGGTGACGGAGATCCTGCCCGTGGCGATGTTCACCTACGTCGTCAACTACACCGACCCGACCATGGCGGCGCTGTCCACGCTGTTCATCGGCGCCACCTTCGTCGTGGTGTTCGTGGCCGACCGCCTCCTGCATCTCTCGCGCGTGTTCCAGGTCGATGGGCATGCGCCGGACGCGCGACGGTGAGCGGCACGACCGTCGTCGCGCTCGAAGGGGTGACCAAGCGCTACGGCTCCGTGCGCGCGCTCGACGCGATCGACCTGACCGTCCACGAGGGCGAGATGCTGTCGCTCCTCGGCCCCTCCGGCTGCGGCAAGACGTCGACGCTGAACGTCATCGCCGGCTTCGTGGAGCCGGACGCGGGGCGCGTGCTCCTCGACGGCCAGGACGTGACGCGCCAGCCGGCCTGGCGGCGGGGGCTCGGCGTGGTGTTCCAGTCCTACGCGCTGTTCCCGCACATGAGCGTGGCGGAGAACGTGGCCTTCGGGCTCCGGGAGCGCGGCGTGGCGCGCGGCGACGTCGGCGCTCGGGTGCGCGAGGCGCTGGCGCTCGTGCGGCTCCCGGACGCGGGTGACCTGGCGCCCGCGCAGCTCTCGGGCGGCATGCAGCAGCGCGTGGCGCTCGCGCGCGCGCTGGTGATCCGGCCGCGCGTGCTGCTGCTCGACGAGCCGCTCGCCGCGCTCGACCGGAAGCTGCGCGAGCAGATGCGCGCGGAGCTCAAGGACATCCAGCGCGAGGTCGGGATCACGACGGTGTTCGTCACGCACGACCAGCACGAAGCGCTCGGCCTCTCCGACCGCATCGCGGTGATGAACGCGGGGCGCATCGAGCAGCTCGGCGCCCCGCGCGAGGTGTACGAGCAGCCCGCCACGCGCTTCGTGGCGGACTTCGTCGGCGCGTCGACCGCGCTGGAGGGGCGCGTGGTCGACGAGACCACGGTGGCCCTCGCCGGCGGACAGCGACTGCAGGTGCGCCTGGGTCGGGCGCTCGCGCCCGGCGCGACGATCCAGCTCCTCGTCCGGCCGGAGCGCGTGATCCTCGGCGGCGCCGGGCCGAACACGCTGCGCGCCAGGATCGCGAGCGTGATGTTCCTCGGCGATCACTCGGAGCTGCGGGTGGACCTCGACGGCGGAGGCCGGCTGCTGGCGACCGTGTCCGGCCCGGCGCTGTTCCAGGCCGGGGACGCGACGACCGTCACGTTGCCGCCCGATGCCTTCCTGGAGACGCCGTGACCGGAGTTCGCGCTATCCCGGCGACTCGAAGGCCAGCGTCGCGTAGCGCAGGAAGATGCCGCCGCGCGGCTCGGCCAGCGGTCCGTTGGCGACGAGGCACGCGATGACATGGCGGGCGCCGGGCACCGCGCTGGCGCTCACCTCCACCCGTTGCGACGCGTTGATGCCGACGATCACGCCCGTGCTCCGGTCGATCTTCCCGTCGATCCAGATCTCGCCGTAGTTGTCGGCGTTCGTCTCGAACCACACGCGCGAGCCCGCCAGCGCCACCCCGCCGACGCTCTCGGGCACCACGATCGCGATCCGGTACCACGCGAACGTGAAGCCGACCGAGAGGCTCTCGCGGACATTCGCGCACACGTCCCAGCGGGTGTCGTCGTGATCCGCGAGCCGCGCGGGCGCCGCGCGAAGCTGCGCGGTGAGGCCCTCGTTGGGTTCGCCCGGGACGAGCCCCGGGGCGACGCGCCACTCCGCTTTCAGCGGCTGTCGGTCCTTCGCGTCGTTCAGGTCGAGCGCGATCCTCGGCATACGCCCCTCCCCCTACCTCCGACTTGCGCGGATCGTATACTCGCGCCAGACCTGGGAGGGGGAAAAGATGACCAGCACGACACGCGACGTTCGTGAGAAGGACGTGCTGCTTTCCAACGGATTGAAGCTCCACTACTACGAGTGGCCCGGTCCCCGGCCGAACCTGGTCCTGCTCCATCCATCGTCCGGATACGGCCGCATGTGGGAATGGACGGCGGACGCCCTCGGGCAACACTTCCACGTGTATGCGCTCGATCAGCGGGGCCATGGCGACAGCGGGCGACCCGATGGCGACTACTCGGCGGAGGAGTACGCCGACGATCTCTTGCTGTTCTTCCGCGAGATCGGCATCGACAAGGCGATCGTCGCCGGTCAATCCCTCGGCGGCCGGGTCGGCATGGTCTTCGCGGCGACGCATCCCGAGCTCGTCGAGGCGCTCGGACTCGTCGGGGGCCCGCACATGAGCAATTTCTTCCCGACCCGGCAGGCCACGATCAACGTGCTCGGCGCCGCCCAGCGCATGCTCGAGTCGAAGACCGAGTTCCCGTCACGGGACGCGGCCCTCGACTATGTGCGGTCCCAGCGCCGGCGGGACCGCGAGGAGTCGTTGCGGCATCGCCTGGAGCACAACACCACGCGATCCGGGAGCGGCGTCGCGATGAAGTACGACAACGTGCGCGTGGCGATCGGCCTCGCCCACATGGCGGACGATTTGCGGAAGTACGCGGCGAAGACCCGCTGTCCCGTGGCGATCCTGCGCGGGAGCACGGGCGCGGAGCTGAGCCTCGAGGACGCCAAGGCCGTGGCGCCCTGCTGGACGAACGCGGTCGTCATCGACGTCGAGGGCGACTACGCGCTCCAGATGGAGAATCCGGCCGGCCTGGCGCAGGCGCTGATCGGCTTCGCCGCGCAGCACGTGAAGGGGTAAGCGCGGCTCAGGACGTCGCGGTCGCTCGCTCGAGTCCGGGCCGCAAGGTCCAGCGCAGGCCCCGCGGGTCGTGCGTCACCTCCACCTTCTTGCCGTCGGCGTCCTCCAGCCCGAGCGGGTGGTACACGAGCTCGATCATGTTGCCGTCGGGATCGTGGAGGTACGTGTAGTGCTCGCCGCTATAGTCCCGGCGTCCCTGCTGCGGGTCCGTCCCACCCAGGTTGGCGGCGACGCTCGCCGCCGACGTCCGCACGTGCTTGATGCCGAGCGCGGCGAGGTGCGCGAGCATGCCGTTCCAGTCCTCGATCTCGAGGGCGAAGTGGCTCGAGGCGGTCGGTGTCGGACGTGGCGTTTCCGTGAAGTGGATCTCGCCCGTCCCGAGGCGCATCTGGAGCTGACGCTTGTTGGAGGCCGCGCCGCGGTCCAGGAACTCCGCCCCGAGGACCTTCTCGTACCACTCCCGCGTCCGCTCACGATCGCTGATGGGCACGTTGATGTGGTGGATCAGCTTGATTCTGGACATCGTGCGGACCCCCTCTGGTCGTGACGGTCGAGAGCGGCATTCAACCACCTCCCGCGGGTCGCCGCAACGGGCGGCAGGGTGCGCGAATCCCTCGCGGCGCCGCCGTCGTCCGAACGGACATGGACCGCTTCCACGCAGGCGAACGGGCGGTGCAGTCGCGGGCCGGCGTCGACGGCGAGGCGAGGAGTCTCGGTCGCGGCATCTCCGACACGATCCCGCCGGCGCCGGACCGTTTCTCGCCGCGCAGCGCATCGCGATCCTCGCCGGGATGGACCAGGCCGGGCACGTCTGGGCGTCGCTCGTCGTCGGCAATCCGGGGTTCATCACGTCGGCGGATCCGCGCACGTTGCGTCTGGCCGCCGGGCTCTCGACCGCCGATCCGTTGCATGCGGCCCTCGTGAGAGATTCCGCGCTCGGCGTCCTCGTGTTCGATCCCGAGCGGCGCCGGCGGCTGCGCATCAACGGGCGCGTGGTCGACGCGCACGCGGGCGCCACTCGAGGTCCGCACCGAAGAAGTGTTCGGCAATTGCCCGAAATACATCCAGGCGCGCGCGGCCGACGGCGCACCACGCGCCACGATCGGGCCGGCGTGGCGGCGCGAAGCTCGGGGCTCTCGGCCGATCAGCGATCGGCGATCGAGGCGGCCGACACCTTCTTCATCGCGAGCGTGCACGCGGATGCCGGGGCCGATGCGTCGCATCGCGGAGGCCAGCCCGGCTTCGTGCGGGTCGTGGACGAGCGGACGCTACGCATTCCCGACTACGCCGGCAACAACATGTTCCAGACGCTCGGCAACATCGCCGTGGATCCGCGGGTGGGCCTGCTCTTCGTGAGCTTCGACACGGGAACCACGCTGCAGCTCACCGGAGAGGCGCGCATCCTCTGGGAGCCGGCGCGGGCGACTCGAGATCGAGATCGGTGAGGTCGTGGAGATCGCCGGGCGAGGCCCGCTCGGCTGGCGCTTCGTCGATGACTCGCCGTTCAACCCGTCCCGCGTAGACCCGCTAGCAGGAGCTGGTCGAGCGTCGGCGCCGTCGGGTCCGTGCGGCGGAACGAGGCCCGGCAGATGAAGACGAAGGGAGGGAGAGCGTCCTCGAGAACTCGATGAACTCTCCGCTGAGGGTGCCGGCGCCGGTCGTGTCGTTCGACCGAGGCGTTGAGCGCCAGGATCCCGTTGAAGGTGGGGGTGCCGACACAGAACTGAGCGGCGACCTCGCCGCGGCGAGTCTGGATCCGGCCGTCGTCGATGCGCCAGGCCGGCCATGGGGCTGCCGTTCAGCTCCGCCACGAACTCGTGTCCGCTCGTCATGACGATCTTCGAAAGACTGGTCGTGCGAGACGGCAACGCTGCTCTGGGGATTGTCGTTGACGAGGGTCGTCGCAGTTGAGGGTCCCCGTCCACGTGTCCGGTGACGTTCAGGGCCGCCGCCGGCCCGGCTGGCGCCGCCAGCGCCACCACGACCGCGACCAGCATCACGCTCCAGAGGGTCACTCTCATCGGTCGTTCTCCCTTCCGAGCACCTTCCGCGCCGCCAGCACTTCCGGCGCGTCGGACGCGTTCACCTCCTGCGCGCGCAGCACGAGCTGGCGGCAGGCCTGCCGCTGGAGCGCGGCGTCGCCCTTCCGTTCGTAGGCCCAGGTCAGCGCCGCGAGCGACTGGAGATGGTGCGGGTTCGCGAGCAGCCGCTGCTGCGCCCGCGCGATCACCTCGTCGACGTGACCGAGCCGGCGGTGCAGCTCGAGCACCACGTCGCGGAAGATGTCCTTCTGCTCGCGGCTCCCTCCGCCCATCGAGTCGAGCTGCTCCACGGCGGGCGTCATCATGCGCACCGCGGTGGCGTCGTCGCCCCGCATGATCGCCATCTCGCCCTCGAGCAACGCCGCGCCCCGCGTCGACCAGTGGCCGCCCGCGCGGCCTTCGGGCAGACGGCGCAGCCGCTCGAGCTGTCGCGTGGCCTTGTCCCAGTCGCCGACGTGCGCGAACGCGACGCCGAGCCAGTGGTGCATCCACGTCGTCAGGAACTCGGCGTGCTGGAGCAGGCGCTCGCCCTGTCTGGCGAGGTCCTGCCAGATCGCGTCGTCCGTGCGCGTGTGACGCAGCACCTCGAGACGCCACAGGAGCTCGATGCGCTCGTACAGCGGCAGCGACGGCGTGGTGGAGGCCCAGTAGTCGCGCGTCATCCGCGCGTCGCCGAGGATCGCGTGCGCCTCCGCGAGGTGCCAGAGGACGTGCGCGTAGCGCTCCAGCGAGGCCGCGCGCTCGAACGTCTCCAGCGTGTTGCGCATAGTCGCCGCGCGCCTGATACGCGTGCCCGACCGCGTGGTACGTGTAGAGATTGGTCGGATCCTTCGCGAGCGAGCGCAGGCTCACCGCGAGCCCTTCGTCGTTGTAGCCCGATTGCTCCAGGAAGAAGCCGAGCATCGTGAGGTACTGCGGCTCGTCGGGGCTCGCCTCGAGACTGCGCCGCGCGATGTCGATGCCGCCCGGGTAGTTGCCCTGGGTGATGCAGTTCAGGCCCGCGAGGCGCACCGCCAGGCGATCCGTGGGATGGTCGGCGGCGAGCCGCTCCAGCATCTGGCAGGCGCTGACCGATTCGCCGCGTCGCATGGCATCGACCACCTCGACGTGCCGGCGCTCGCGCTCGTGCTGCGCGGTGTCCGCGAGCGCGACCGCCTGCTGCGCGGCGGGCTCGGCGAGATCCACGCGTCCCATCCGCCACGCGATGTACGCCCGCGTGCACGCGGCCAGGGCGAAGCGCGGATCCGCTTTCTGCGCGGCGTCCAGCGCCTCCATGGATCCGGCGCGCCAGCGCAGGAACAGGTCGACCCCGCGTTCGTAGGTGGAGAGGGCGTCGGACGAGGTGGTGGACACGGCGAGTCCGGCCAAGTCAGTGTGCGTCATGACCCGATCGTATACGATCCGATCCGAGTGTGTAGTCGGGTAACGACACTCGCCGGAGGGCGGACTTCAGGTCCGCCCGGAGGCGTGGGGGGTTTGGGGGGCGCCCGGAGCCCCCCATGTCAAACGGTCGGACGATGCAGGACCGAGGCGGCGGCGGCGGTCCGCGTCTCGACGCCCAGCTTCCGGAAGATCCGCTCGAGATGCTTGGCGACCGTGCGCGGGCGCGCACCCAGGATGATCCCGATCTCGCTGTTCGTCTTGCCTTCGGCCACCCACGCGAGCACCTGCGCTTCGCGCGGGCTGAGCCCGAGCGCCACGAGAACCTCCGTGGACGACGCCCGACGGCTTTCGCGGACGAGCAGGGCACGCTGACCCCACTCCGCGACCCGGATCTCGAGTCGCGCGCCTTCGCTTCCCACGACGAACGGCCGGCGCGGCGGCGGCACACCGTCGCCGCCCTCGAGCGCGGACGCCTGCGCGCTCAACCAGTCGGCCAGCGTCCCGGGCAAGCGGCCGTCGCGGGCGCGCGATCCGCCGAAGTACGAGGCGAGCCACGAGCGGGCGCGCGGCGTCGCGAACTGCACGGTTCCGCCGCTCGACAGGAGCACCACCTCCACGTCGGTCGTCGTCCGGTCGCCGTCGGCGGGGCCGTCGTGGCGGGCCGCGCTCGCCAGCAACTCGGCGTTGCGGTGGGCCTGGACGAGATGAGGGCCGAGCGCGCTGAGCAGGCGCCGTTCCCCTGCCGAAAAATCGCGGCGCCCCCGGTTGAGCGCGAATCCCCGCACCTGGAACCCCGCCCCGGGCACGGCGATGGCCAGTTGATGCTCGGTGCGCGTGTGCCGGTAGTACTCGTTGTAGATCGCCGAGCGGCGAAAGTCTGCCCGGCTCACGAACTCCGAGAGCGCGTGGGCCTCGCCATCCTCGAATCGCCGGACGTTGACGACGTACGGATGGTCGCGGACGTGGCGCTCGAAGATCTCCTCGCTGTGCGGGAAGAGATCCGCCCCGGGCGGCGTGACGACCGTCCGGTAGTGCCCCGTCCGCGGGTCGACCTCGTTGAACGAGGACATGTCGGCGGCGATGAGGCGCGGTAACCTATCGACGGCTCGCTGGACGAAGCCGTTCACGTCCGGCTGCGCATAGATCTCCCGCAGGAACTCCAGCACCGCCGACACGTCGCGCCCGCTCGATCGCTTCATGAAGTTCCCCGCGATTGCGCGTACGCCAGGTGGCGTATTGCCCCCCACTATTTTCCTCGCGTAGTGAGTCGGGTCAAGATGTCAGGAGCACGTCTGTTACAAGCGTCACGCTCGGTCTTTCCGCGCTGCATACCACACGCCATTGTTTCGGTCGCCGGCGTCCCTATCGTCTCGATTGATGAGGCCGCGACCACGAGGAGCCCTCGATGATTGGATCGACCCGCTCGCGCGTGCCCTGGTTCCCTCTGGTCGGCCGGCTGCTCGCCGTCGCGCTCCTGGTGGGGCTGCTCCCGCCCGTTGAGCTGCTGCCCTTCGATCCGCTTGCCGCGCTGAAGCCCAGCCCGGCGGCCGCGCAGCCGTCAACCGTGCTGGCGCCCGACATTGCCGTGTCGCGAATCGTGACCCCCTCCACGACGGGCGCCGTCCTGAACAACCGCATCACGGTGACCTACGTCGTGGCCAACCGACAGGCGACGCCCATCACGGGCGTGCTGCTCGCGACGACGTTGCGCCCCGGCATCAGTGTTACGAGCGCCTCGCCCCTTCCGGATCGCAAGGCAGGAGAGCTGGCGTGGAGCCTGGGGACGCTCGCGCCGTTCGCGGCCACGACGGTCCAGCTCACCGTCACGGTCCCGAACCCCATCCCCACCCAGATCGACGACGGAGCGCGGGCGTTTGCCACGCTCAACGCGCGCGCGATCAGCGCGAGCACATCGGCCGCGACGCTCCGTTCCGGCGCCGTCGACGAGGCCCTGCTGCGTTCAACGCTGGATGCCGAGACGACCGACCCCTTCGTGCTGGCGAAGGCCGCGGAGCTCGGGTACGACGCCACGCGGATCTTCACCTTCGTGCGCGACGAGATCGGCTATCACGCCTACCCGGGCTCGCTGCGAGGCGCCCGCGGCACCTTGTGGAACAAGGCGGGGAACGCGCTCGACCGCGCGAGTCTCCTCGTGGCGCTGCTCCGAGCCTCCGGCATTCCCGCCCGCTACGCGCGTGGGCACGCTTCCTGACGGGCTCGCGCGCCAGCTCATCGCCTCGATGTTCCCTCCGGCGCTCCGCACGGTGGCGCTCGTTCCGCCGGGGACCCAGGTCGCGGATCCGGTGAACGATCTCAAGCTGCTGGGCGAGGCGCGCGACCACTTCTGGGTGGAGCTCGACAGCGGCGGAGGGTTCCAGGCCGCTGACCCCACCTTCGCGAGCGCGCAGATCGGCCAGGTCCTGACCACGGCCACCCAGACGTTCGCGGAGGTGCCGGACGAGCTGCGCCACAAGGTCGTCGTGCGTCTGATGCGCGAGCTGACCTCCCAGGCCACCGCGCTCTTCGGCATCCCCGGGCAGGATCTCGCGCCGGTGATCGATCAGGTCGTGCGGACCGTGGAGGTCGTGGGCCGGCCGCTCTCCATCGGCCACATCGTCGAGAGCAACGGGATCGGCGCCATCTTCACGGCCGTCACCAACACGTATTCGCCCTACATGGTCGTCGGCGGCAACGCCCTCGACCCGTCTCGCGACGGTGTCATCCGGGGCCAGGACTACCAGGAAGTCCTGACGAACTTCCCGCTCGGAAGCCAGATCCTCACCGGCCTCTTCCTCGAGCTGGACGTGGTGGCTCCCGACGGCACCACGCGCAACTACCGGCGGACGATCGCGGATCGGATCGGCATCGCCGCCCGCCGTCACGGCGGCACCGGCGCCGCCACCATCAACCCGCAGGCGCCGTTCCTCGTCTCCCCGTTCGACATCACGACCATCAGCATCATGCCGGGCCCGTACGACCCGAGCGTGCTCACCTCCGCGACGGCACAGCTCGCCGTGCTTCAGAAGGCCGCGCTCGAATTCCAGGCGCAGGTGGCGGCGACGTCGCCCGGGCCGGCGCAGACGCTCTTCGCGCCCCGCGCGAACGACGTCATGCGAGACGGCGATGGTCGCGATGGGGCGATCGCGCCTGCTGGAGTTCGCCTCGATCTCCGACGAGTTCACGGCGGGCATGGCGCGCTCCACGAAGGTCGTGGCCTACTTCGACAGCCCGCGGATCAGCATCTTCCAGACGCGCGCGGAGTTCTCGCCGGCCGGATTGCTCTCGTTCAGCTTCGCGATCGACCTGCGCAAGAACGACATCCGCGCGCTGGCGGCGCCCGGCCAGAACGCGGTGGTGCCGATCAGCTTCAATCTGATCCGCGGCTACACGGACACCAAGTTCGAGACGCTCGCGGTCGGCACGCCGCCGCAGGTCGACGGGCTGGCACACGACGACGCCGCTGAGCGCGCACCGGATCTTCGAGCTGGTGGCCGCGCAAGGGATCGAGACCGTCGTGATCACGGCCGCCAACGTCGCCCAGCTCGACGCGCTCGACATTCCGGCCGACGCCAAGGTCCTCATCGCCGACGCGGTGGTCCAGAACCGCATGGCGCTCGTCCCGGTGCGCGGCGTCGAGATCGACGGACGGCAGCGCGTCGGATGGTACGAGTCCGATCTGACCACGGGCGACACCATCGGCGTGCTCGACGACGGCGGCCACCAGGGCAGCGTCGAGTCCGCCGCGACCAAGACCTTAATCACCTATCTTGCGCGGGCC
This sequence comes from uncultured Candidatus Rokubacteria bacterium, assembly GCA_963707305.1. GTDB lineage: Bacteria > Methylomirabilota > Methylomirabilia > Rokubacteriales > CSP1-6 > VGLJ01. The sequence continues at coordinate 48,600 of CAVPPZ010000024.1, read as the reverse complement.
AACGACTTCGCCCTCGGCATGATGGTCGGGATGCAGACGACGACGTTCGCGAAGGCGATCGTCTTCATCCTCGGCGCCGCCATCACGAACAGCGACGCCTGCCAGGCCGTGGACTTCCTGGTGTGCAAGATCCTCGCGTGGAAGAACGCGATCAGCATCGTCAAGCAGTTCCTCGAGGACAGCAAGAAGAAGGTCCCGCCGCGGACGGCGTTCGGGGCCGGGTACATCCTCGGGGTGACGATCGGCCAGAACTTCTCGAACGATCCGCCCCTCTCGGGTTACGCGTTCGATCCGACGCCACCCGTGCCGTCCGAACCAAACGTCGCCCGGGCCGAGGTGCCCGTCGCCGCGACGGCAACGGCCGGGACCGTCCAGGGATCGCGTCACGTCCGCGAGCACCGCGGTGACGGGTCAGATGCAGGCCGCGTGGAGCAGCGCCGGGACGAGCAGCTTCGTCGCGAATTCCATGACGATCGCGAACGGCTCCGTGGTCGACGGCAACGGCGCGCCGGTGGGAGCGGGAGCGATCACGCTCCAGGCGCCGGCCGGCGCCGCGGTCGAGGCCACCACGGGCGCCATCGCTGTGCAGGGACGAGGCGACCTGGGCTTCTACGCCCCGGCCACCACGGACCTCGGCGTCGGCGGCCGCTGGGACACCTACACCGCGACGCTGTCAGGGGCCACGAGTCTCCGGGTCACGACGGACGGCCTCGCGATCAACGGGACGCCGCTTCCCGCCGGCACGTACACCATCACCACGACCGCCGCCACGCTGACGGGCGCCGGCCCGAGCACGTCGCCGAGCTTTGCGGGCACGGCCAGCGTGGACCTCGTTCGCCGGCGTCGTCTCGGTCGGGCCCCGGATCCGGCAATCTCACGGTCGGCGGAACGCCGCTTCCCCTCACGACCGGATTCACGCTCGGTGGCTTCACCGGAGCGATCGACGTGACGGCGGGGGTGAGCACCGACACCGTCGCCATCGACGGAGCGACGGAGCATGTGCTCCGCGCGAGTGCGAGTCCCGCCGCCGTCTCCGCCAATCGGACCGCTCCGGGGAATTCGACCGTCACCATCGTCACGAGTCTGGCCGACACGTACATCGTCGATGTCAAAGCGCCGGACGAATGGACGGTGACCGTCAACGCGAGCGGCGTGATCAGCGTCACGCCGGCGGCCGGTCTCTCGAGCGGCGTCGTGCCCCTCAGCGTCACGGCACGATCGAAGTCGCGGCCCGATCTCGTCGCCCAGGCCGATCTCGTGGTCACGGTCGGCGCCACGGCGCCGGCTGTGATCGTCCGGATCGATCCCGATCCGCTGTTCACCGTGCCGTTCGGCGGTGCCCAGGTCCCCTCGGCGTTCCGAGCGGTCATCCGCAACCTCGGTCCCACGGACACCTTCGGCCTCACGTTCCCGACGGTTCCGGCCGGCTTCACGATTCTCGCGAGTGACACCCAGATCCAGATTCCCGCCGGGGAGACGGCGGAGGTCGGCGTCTATCTCCAGCCAGTCGGCCAGCTCCCACCTCCCGGCACGCCCGCCGCATTCAGCGTGCAGATCACGAGCACGACCAACGCGGCCGTCACCGCGAGCGACACCGAGTCGTTCATCCTGCCGGAGGTGCACGGCGTCCTCGTCTCCGTCACGCCGGACTCGTTCGGCTCGCCGCCGGGCACGCCGGTGTCATCCACGCTCTCGCTCACCGCCGTCGGGAACGTCGCGGAGCAGATCGCCCTGGCGGCAGCACGCCGAGTGGTCTCGCGCTGCAAGGCCTCACGTCTTCCGTGGCGCTGAATCCGGGTCAGTCCGTCGAGCAGTCGCTCACGTTGACCCCGACGGAACGGTGCCGCTCAACTCTCTGCTGACGGCCGACATCACCGCCTCGTTCGGACCGTTGCCCTTCACCGAGACGGTGCAGATCGCGGTGCAGGTCGTCGTGCCGAGCGCGCAGTCGGCCATCGACGCGTCCTCGCCGCGCGCAGCGCCGGCCAGGGCGCGATCGCCGACGCCCTGCAAGACCTCGGGCTCGCCATCACCGATCTCTTCAACGCGCCGGGCGACGCCGTGCTCCGCGCGCGCGTGCTCTCCGAGATCGATCAGCTCATCGCGCGGCTCACGGACCCCGCCTTTGCCACGCTCGTCATCCAGCTCCAGAACGTCCGCGCCGCGGTCGCGAATGGGACGCCGCAGTCCCTGGCGGGCGATCTCGCCCCGCTCGACGGTGTGCTGAACGAAGTGGGGAACGTGGCTGCGTCGTCGGGCCGGCATCGCTTCGCCGCGCGCCTCGAGCCGAATAGTCACGTCGCCTCGCCGCAGGTCCCGGTGAGCTTCCAGCTCTCCGTCCAGAATCTCGGGAGCGAGACGACGACCTACCAGCTCAGCGTCGAGGGCCTGCCGGCCAGCGTCACGAGCCAGCTCAGCGCGCCCTCGGTGACGCTCACGCCGGGTGAAGCGTCCGCGAATCTCGGCGTCACGCTCACCCAGACCTCCACGACGCGCTCGTGCCCGTCGGGTTCAACGTGCGGATCACACCCACGCCCGCGCCCGAGCTCAGCGCGACCGTCAGCGGCGCGCTCACCGCACGCACCGAGCTCGTCTCCGTCGTCAACGTGACCGCGACGCCTCCGTTCGCGCCGGCGGGCACGACGCACACGCTGTCCGCGCGTCTCCTGAACGCCGTCAACCAGGTCCGCCAGGCCGTGATCGACTTCGTGGTGAAAGACGCGAACGGCACGTCGTCCATCAGGCCTCGTCGTCGCAATTCGAGCTGGGCGTGCTCGCGTCGCTCGTCACCGTCAATCTGGGCACGCTGAACACGACGGGATTCGCGAACGGGACCTACACGGTCGACGTGACCGTGAAGAACGCCGGCGGCGCCGCGATTCCCGGCGCCACGGGCACCGGCAGCTTCATGGTCGGGACGCCGGTGACGGCCAGCATCACCGTCAATCCCGAGATCGTCCCGCCGGGACGCGCACGGTCAGCACGACGCTGAAGATCGACAGCCAGGTGCCGCTGTCCACCCAGTTCGCGCAGATCGCGCAGGTGGCGGGCTCCGCCCACACCGTGGCGCTCAAGGGCACCATCGGCTATTTCTGCGGACCCAACGGTATCCAGATCGTCGACGTGAGCGATCCCGAGAACCCCGTCGTCCAGGGCAGCTTCGGCGCCGGCGAGATCGTCAGCAGCGGCTTGACCGCGTGCAAGGTGTCCGGCGATCTGCTCATCGTCCGCACCCAGGTGAACGGCAACATCACCCTGCAGCTCCGGGTGTACTCCATCGCGAATCCCACCGCGCCCCAGCTCCTCAGCGCCACGCCCGCCACGGCGGACTTCTTCTTCGCGGTCGACCTCGTGCTGGCCGGGTCCACCGTGCTCACGCCGACGCAGGGCTTCTGCTTCTTCCTCGCCAACCACGACGTGTTCGAGCACCACGGTGACCTCGCGGCGTTCGACATCACCAACCCCGCGGCGCCGGCGTTTGCCGGCGTGATCTTCGATGGGCCAATCCGCAATCTGTTCGGGTGTCTCGCCCGCGGAGGCCCCAACAACAACTGGCAATCCGTGCTCGCCGATCCGACCACCCTGCTGATGGGCTCGACGACCGTGCAAGGCACCGACGCGCACGTGGGCGTGGGACGCATCCGGGTGATCGACATCGCCAACCCCGCCCAGATGTCGATCGTCGCGGCGGGGGAGCTGCAGATTCCGGCACCGTGCATCTGATGTCGCTGGCGAAGGACGGGACGGTGGGCGTCGCGCTGGGATCCACGGGCGGCTGGGGCGACTTCCAGCAGGACCTCGGGATGACCGGCAACATCATCGTCGCCACGCTCGATCTCACGAATCGCCACGCCAGCCGGCGCTGATCACCACGCGGGAGCTGAACCGGCGAGCGCGGGGCCTGAACCGCATGGAGCGCGTCGGCAACGGGCTGTTCATCGCGTCGAGCCTGGGGGCCATCGGGGACCCGCCCCAGGTGCTGCTCATCGATGTGCGCGATCCCCAGAACCCGATCGTGAGCCAGGCGGATCTGCCCATCGAGACGGTCATCGCGGCCGTCGATGGCGACATCGTCTATGGGACGAGCGCGGCCGGCTTCTCCATCTTCCGCCTGGGCGCCGTCGGCGTCATCCCCGTGACCGCGCAGGTGCAGATCCCGAAGAACACGGGCGTCACCATCGTGCCGAACTCCTTCAGCGACGAGCCCGACGAGATCGTGGCCGGCGCGCAGTTCGACACCCTGGTGTGGCGGCGTGCGCTGGTCGCGGGCGCCACCAGTCTCGCCTTTACCTGGCAGGAGCTGGTCGCGAACCTGCAGCCGGGCGAGACCCGCGACGTGACGCTCGACACGACCGTCGACTTCGAAAGCGCCGGAACCGAGGGACGGATTCCGCTGGCCCCGCTCCCCGTCCTGGCCGAGCAGGTGCTCGCGCTCGCTCCGGCGACGCGTACGGTCCGTCCGGGCGAGGTCGCGAGCTATACGGTCCTCGTGAAGAATCCGTCGACGTCCACCGTCGAGTACGACCTCACGGTCGAGGGCGTGGCCCCGGAGCTCGTGACGATCCTGAGTCACGTCACGGTGCCGGCGGGGAGCACCCAGCAGCTTTCGCTGACGCTGCGCACGGAGCCGCTCGCCGCGCTCGGCGAGTACGGCTTCGCGGTGAACGCGCACGCGCTCGGCATCGAGGCCTCGGTGCTCGGAAGTGTCGTGCTCGCCGGCGAGCCCGTGGTGCCGGATGGAGACGTGCGTGGCGTGGTGGTGAGCCTCACGCCCGGGCAGGCGACCGCGGGACAGGGAACACCCGCGACCTTCACACTCCGGGTGACGAACGTGGGCAGCCTCGAAGACACGTATGCGATCAGCGTGGCGGCGCCGAACGGATTCACGACCAGCGCCACGCCGATCTCCGTCACCGTGCCCCCCGGCGTCGGCAACTTCAGCGAGGTCCAGATCGCGGTGGTGCCTCCGCCCGGCACGGCCGTGGGAGACGTGGGCATCTCGGCCAGCGCCACCTCCATCACGGACCCGGCGGTCTTCGCCGAGGCGTCGGGCATCGTGAGCGTGGCGGCACTCGGAGTGACCATCGCGCTCGATCCGCCAGCCGGTCCGCCCGGTTCTGCATTCCAGATGACGGTGACAAACACCGGCGCGGTGGCGCAGACGTTCGATCTGAGCGTCGGCGGGCCCGCGGCGGTGGCATCGACGCTCGGCGCGAACAGCGTGACGCTGGCCTCAGGCGCGTCGCAGATCGTTGCGGTGAACGTGGGATCGATCGGCTTCGCGACACCGGGCTCGCTCGACCTCACGGGCGCGGCGACGGCCCGCACGAACACCGCGGTCAAGGCGAGTGCGACCGTGCAGGTCACCATCGCCGAAACGGCTGGTGTTGCGGCCAGCTTCGCTCCTGCGGTCGTCATCCTCCCCGTGCCGGGTGGCGCCGCATTCCTCCTGCAGGTGAAGAGCACCGGAAACACGGAAGACAGCTACCAGGCGACCATCGTCGGCACGTCCGGCCCCATCGCGGCAACCCTCGCGGATCTCGACGGCGTCGCGACCCAGCGCATTCCGCTCTTCCGCATTCCGGGTCTCGGGGGAGCGGCGCTCGTGCTGAACGCGACGCTTCAAGCCCCCGCGCAGGGAACGGTGACGGTCCGCATCCAGTCACTGACCAACCAGAGCGTGACCGCCGAGGCGACGGCGACGTTGCAGAGCCAGTCGTCGAACACGCCGCCCATCGCCGATGCCGGTCCCGACCAGGAGGTTCCGTTCGGGACCGTGGTCGCGCTCGACGGCTCGAGCAGCCAGGATCCGGACGGAGCGCCGCAGCCACTGACCTTCGCGTGGACGTTCGTGTCGATACCTTCCGGTAGCGCGCTGAACGATGCCGAGATCAACGGGGCGGCCACGGCCCAACCGTCGTTCGAGCCGGATGTCCGCGGCGACTACGTGCTTCGGCTGACGGTGAGCGACGGAGTGGCGTCAGTCACCGACGAAGTGCTGATCCAGGTGGTGAACACGACGCCGGTGGCCGTCGCCGGGCACGACCGGAACGTGGCGACGGGGACGCCGGCCACGCTCGACGGCAGCGATTCCTTCGATCGCGACAGCGACCTGATCACCTACGAGTGGTCGTTCGAGAGCGTGCCCTCCGGCAGCGCTCTGACGACCGCGGCGATCACCGGACGCACGAGCCCGGATCCGTCGTTCGTGCCCGACGTGTCAGGCGCCTACGTACTGAAGCTCGTGGTCCGCGACCAGGCGGCGTCGAGCGACCCGAGCCTGGTGACGGTGCGCGCGTTCGCGACCAACATTCCGCCCATCGCGCATGCCGGCCCGGGCCGTAACGTGGCCGTCAACGTCTCCGCCACGCTCGACGGGCGCGCCAGCGTGGATCCGGACGCCGGTCCCGCCGCGCTGACCTTCGCGTGGACCGTCGTGGGGGTGCCCGCGGGAAGCCAGATCACGAGCGGGAGCCTGACCGGCGCCGACCAGGCGCAGCCCAGCTTCATCCCCGACGTCGCGGGCGATTACCGGATCGCGCTGCGCGTGGGCGACGGCGCGGCCTTCTCCGACGACGAGGTGATCGTGACGGCGCAGGCGGGGAACGTCACGCCCAACGCCAATGCCGGCCCGAACGTCGAAGCCGTCGCCGGTGCGGCGGTGACCCTCGATGGCTCGGCGAGCGCGGATCCGGACGGAGCGCCGGCGCCGTTGACGTACCGCTGGCGGTTCGTGTCGCTCCCCGCGGGCAGCGGTCTGAGCAACGGCCAGATCGCGGACGCCGAGCAGGCGCAGTCCAGGTTCACCCCCGATGTCGTCGGCTCGTACGTCCTCGAGCTGGCCGTGTTCGACGGCGCGTCGGTGGACTTCGACAACGTGCTCGCGGTCGTGCGGGCTCCCGGTCTCCCGATCTGTTTCGAGCGGCCGGCCACGATCTTCGTGCGCGACGGCGTGATCGTCGGTGGTCCCGACAACGGCAAGCGGTTCCGTGGCCAGCTCCGCGGCACGCCCGGCGACGACGTGATCGTCGGCACCCCGGGCAACGATCGGATCGCCGGCAACGGTGGCAACGACGTGATCTGCGGCGGGGACGGCGACGACGTCATCGATGGCGGCTCGGGCCACGACATGATCGACGGCGGGCCCGGGAACGACATCATCAAGACCCACGGTGGCAACGACTACGTGCTCGGCGGTGACGGAAACGACACGGTCGAAGGAGGCCCGGGGAACGACGTCATGCAGGGGGGCCCTGGCCGCGACTTCCTCAAGGGCCAGGCGGGCGACGACGTGATCGAGGGCGGGCCGGACGACGATCGGATCGACGGCGGCCCGGGCCAGGACGAGTGCCGCGACGAGGGCGCCGACGCGAAGAACTGCGAGCGCTGAGGGCGCGGAATCCGTTCGGCCCGCGCCTGCGTCGTAGGAGGCAGGAGGCGCAGTGCGATGACCATGCCGCTGACCGAGCAGACGTTCGACGAGGCCCTCCTGGCCAGTCAGGGCCTCGTGATGGTCGATTTCTGGGCCGAGTGGTGCGGGCCGTGCCGCATGATCGCGCCGGTGCTCGAGGAGATCGCGGCGGCGTCCGGGGGTCGCGTGACGTTGATGAAAGTGAACGTCGACGAGAACTCCGCGCTCGCGGCACGCTACGAGATCCGGTCCATCCCCACGATCCTGATCGTCAAGAACGGGACGGTGGTCGACCGGGTGGTCGGCGCGGTGCCCAGGACGACGCTGCAGAGCGTCCTGGCCCGGCACGCCGGCTGAGCCGGCGGCCTCACACGCCGGTCGCGGAGCGCACCACGCGCGAGAACAGCGGCAGCGTCATGTCCTCGCGCAGCACGTTCGCAAAGAGCAGAACCGCCATCTGCTCTCGCGGCATCGCCCAGAACCAGGTGCCGAAGATCCCGTACCAGCCGAAGCCGCCGACGGGAAGCGGGGATCGGCCTGGCGCGTTCGGCGTCGAGACGGCGAGGCTGAACCCCCAGCGAAAACCGAACGCGGTCAGCGTGCCGAGCTGGTTGCGCGTCATCGCGCGCACGCTCGCGCGTGACAGGATCGGCGCCCCGCCGTCGAGCAGCGCCTGCGCAAATCGCGCGTAGTCGCCGACGGTCGTCAGGAGACCGCCGCCGCCACTGAGATAGCGCGTCTCGCTCTGGAACGGATCCGTCGGCATCTCGCGCAGAGTGCCGGCGCGCCAGCTGTAGCGTGCGACCACGTGCGGCCGCTCCGCCTCGGGCACGACGAAGTACGTGCGCCGCATGCCAAGCGGCTCGAGAACCGCGCGCGTCACGTACCGATCCATCGGCACGCCCGCCACGACTTCCACGACGCGGCCGAGCACATCCGAGCTGAGGCCGTACGTCCACTGCGCGCCGGGGTCGTGCGCGAGCGGCAGCGGTCCGAGCTTCCGCATCTTGTCGGCCAGCAGCAGTCGCGAGTCGTGCACGACCCCGGCCTTCTCGTAGATCGCGCCGAGGACGGGATCGATCTCGACGTGCCCGTGATGGACGCCGGCGGTGTGCGTGAGCAGATGGCGCAGGGTCATCGCGCGCTTCGCCGGGCGCGTCGACATCTCGCCGGTCGTCGCGTCGTAGCGCAGCAGGACGCGCGGCCGCGCGAACTCGGGGAGATAGGTCGCCACGGGATCGTCGACGCGCAGCTTTCCGGCGTCCGCGAGATGGAGGATCGCGGCCGCGACGACGGGCTTCGTCAGGGAGGCGACGGGGAAGATGTCGCCAGGCGCGAGCGCCACGCCGTCCTCGATGCGCTTCTGCCCGAACGCTTCCTCGTGCACCACGCGGCCGCGCGCGCGGACGTGGAGGACGGCGCCCGGAATCTCGCCGCTCGCGATCGCCTCGCGAATGAGCTCCGCCGCCGGTGCCGCGCACGCCGGCGCCGGCCGGAGTGACGCGAGTCCGGGCCCGAGGCCGGCGAGGAAGCGACGGCGCGAGATCACCATTTCCTGAGACGCGCGCGCATCTTACACTTGCCCGTCATGCGCACCGGCGTCGGCTTCAGCAGCAGCGGCCTCACCCCGGGCGAGATCGTCGACTGCGTACGGCTCGCCGAAGAGCTCGGTTACGAGTCCGCCTGGATGACCGAAGGCCACGCCGGCGATCAGTTCGCGATCCTCGGCGCCTGCGCGGTCGCGACCACGCGCATCAAGCTCGGCACCGCCATCTCCAGCGTGTTCGTCCGCAGCGCGCCCACGATCGCGATGGCCGCGGCGACCGTCGATCACCTGTCGGGCGGACGGCTGATCCTCGGGCTCGGCTCGAGCCACAAGGTGCAGGTCGAAGGCGAGCACGGCATCCCCTTCGGCCAGGCGATTCCCCGTCTGCGCGACACCGTCGCCATCGTGCGCGCGCTGCTGCGCGACGGCGTCGTCGCCTACAAAGGCGAGGTCATCAGCATCGAGCGCTTCGAGCTCTGGTTCCGGCCGCTACGGACCGAGATGCCGATCTATCTCGCGGCGCTGTTCCCGACCATGCTGCAGATCGCGGGCGCGCTCGCGCAGGGCATTCTCCTCACCTACCCCACGCTGGAGTCCGGACGACGGGCGAGGGAGAACGTCGCGATCGGCGCGCGGCGCGCGGGCCGTAAGCCGGAAGACGTCGAGATCGCCTCGCTGCTCCCGTGCCAGGTCGCGGACAGCGGCGACGAGGCGCGCGAGCGCCTCCGCCCGGGCATCGCGTTCTACGTCGGCTTCTTCCCGCGCTACAACCGCCTGCTCGCCGAGGCGGGCTTCGCCGATGCCGTCGCGACGATCAAGGCGGCCTGGGACCGCGGCGACCGCGATAGCGCCGCGCGGCTCGTCCCCGACGCGCTGATCGACGCCGTCGCGCTCGCGGGCACGCCGGCCGAGTGCCGCGCGAAGATCGAGCGCTACCGCGCCTCCGGCATCGCGCTGCCGATCGTCACTCCGCGCGGCGGCGGCGCGGACCCGAAAGCGCGCGTCGTCGCCGCCCTCCGCGCCTGCGCGCCTCGTTGACATCGGGGGGTGGCGCGACGCCCCCCCAAGCCCCCCGCGCTGCGCGGCCCGGCGAAGCCGTGCCGCTCCGCGGCTGCCATCGACAGTGCTCTGCTACGATGGTGTCATGCGTCAAGATGACGCCTCCGCGCTCCGTGTCATCTCGGAAGTGTGCCGGCGCCATCCAGGCCTGCAGCTCGCCGTCGTCTTCGGATCGCGTGCGCGCGGAGACGCCACGGCAGTCTCGGACTGGGACGTCGCCTACCTCGCCGACGAGCGACTGGATCGCGACGCGCTGCTGCTGGACCTCGTCCGTGCTCTCGATTCCGACCGCATCGACCTCGTCGATCTGGCACGCGCCGGGGGCCTGGTGAGGTTTCGCGTCGCGCGCGACGGCCGCGTGGTATTCGAGGCACACCCCGACGCGTTCGCGCGTTTCTGGCGGGAGGCCGTCGACTTCTGGTGTGACGCCGGACCGGTGATCCGAGCCGGGTATGAGGACGTCCTGGCGGAGCTGTCGCGCTGAGTGCGCTCGACAGGGACGTCCTCGCGGAAAGGGTCGCCGCCGTGCAGCGACACCTCACACGTGTCGGGGAACGGCTTCCGCGAGACGTGACCGACTTCGCGCCCTCCACGGACGCCTCCGATGCCGTCATCCTGCATCTGTGGCAGGCCGTCCAGATCGTGATCGACCTCGCGGTCTCGGCGTGCCTCCACCTCAAGCTCGGCACGCCGAGCACATACGCGAACGCGTTTCGTCGCCTGGCGGACGCCGGACATCTCGACCCCGCGCTCGCCGCACGGCTCGAACGAGCGGCCGGCTTCCGCAACGTCGTGGCTCACGCCTACGAGCGATTGGACATGGCGCGTATCCACCGCGCAGCACGGGAAGGACCTGACGATCTTCGGGTGTTCCTCGACGTACTGAGCCGCCTCGTTCCGCGCTGAGACAATTCGGCGCCGTCGAGAAAGAGCCTGCTCGGCGCCGCGCTGGCCGTGGCAATCGCGGAGCGTGCGGGTTCATCCCGCGCGCGCAGCGCGGGGGGCTTGGGGGCGCCCGGAGCCCCCCATGTCGAGGATCGGGTACACTCGCGCCATGGCTGACATCACCTGGACCTCCGAGACCGTCCCGCTCGCCAGCGGCCCCCTGCACGTCGCGCGTTCCGGATCCGGAACGCCCGTGCTCGTCCTCCACCACGACATCGGCACCCTCGAGCGCCTGCCCTTCTACGACGCGCTCGCGCGAGCGGCACACGCGTGCTGGTGCCCTCGCATCCCGGCTACGACAAGTCCGCGCGGCCCGTCCTGGATGCGCAACGTGCGCGACATCGCCGTGGTCTACCAGGCGCTGATCGCGGAGAAGGGGCCTCACCGACGTCACGCTCGTCGGCCTCGGGTTCGGCGGCTGGATCGCCGCCGAGATGGCGACCATGGCGCCGCGCGGGTTCGCGAAGCTCGTCCTCGTCGGCGCGATGGGCCTCAAGCCCGAGCGCGGCGAGATCGCGGACCAGGCGCTGCTCTCCTACATCGACTACGTGCGCCTGCGGCTTCGCCGATCAGACCGCTCTTCGAGCGGCTCTATCGGCGCCGAGACGCCGACGAAGACGCTCGAGCAGTGGGATCTGAACCGCGAGATGACGTTCCGCATCGCGTGGAAGCCGTACATGTACAACGCGAGCCTCCCGCACCTGCTCGGCGGCGTCGCCACTCCGGCGCTCGTCGTGTGGGGGCGCAAGGATCGCGTCGTGCCGCTCGAGTGCGGCGAGCGCTACGTGAAGGCGCTCCGGAACGCGACGCTCGAGGTGATCGACGACGCCGGCCACTTCGTGGAGATGGAAAAGCCCGAGCAGCTCGCCCGCCTGATCGGAGGGTTCTAGCCATGCACCTGATGTACTTCACCGAGCAGCCCATGTCGGCGTACGACGCGCAGGCCGGCCTCGACTACGGGGCGACCGCGCTGATGTTCTCCAACAAGCACTTCGACCCCGTCGCGGGCAGCCGCCTCTACAACGAGTACCTCGAGCACTACAAGCTGGCGGAGGACGTCGGCTTCGACGGCATCATGCTCAACGAGCACCACAACGCGCCGTTCTGCATGCAGGCCAAGTGCAACGTGTTCGCCTCGATCCTCGCCGCCATGACCAAGCGCGTGAAGATCGTGCTGCTCGGCAACCCGCTGCCGCTCGCCGACAACCCGGTGCGGCTCGCCGAAGAGCTGGCGATGATCGACATGGTGTCGAAGGGCCGCCTCGTCTCCGGCTTCGTGCGCGGCGGCGGCCAGGAGCAGCTCGCCACCGGCGTGAACCCCGCGTTCAACCGCGAGCGGTTCGAGGAGGCGCACGACCTCATCGTGCGCGACGTGGACGCAGGAAGGGCCGTTCCGCTACGAGGGCACGCACTACCAGCACCGCGTGGTGAACCCGTGGGCGCTGCCGCTGCAGAAGCCGCACCCGCGCGTGTGGATCCCCGGCGTGCTGTCGAAGGAGACGATCATCTGGGCGGCGCAGAAGGGCTATCCCTACATCGCGCTCAGCACCGAGATCGAGGCCACCAAGAAGATCTGGGAGACGTACGACAAGGTCGCGCAGGAGAACGGCCACACCGGCGGGCCGGAGTTCCGCGGCTACCTCCAGCGCTGCCACGTGGCCGAGACCGAGGAGAAGGCGCTGGCGAACGCCCGGCAGTTCATGTGGATGCAGGGCGAGTTCACGGGGCTCGCGCACCCGGTGTGGTCGAGCCCGTCGGGCTACTTCTCGCCGTCGTACCGCACGGCGTTCGTCGAGTACGCGGTGGGCCGCCGCTCCAACCCGCGCGGCGCCGCCTTCGAGGACCAGATCCAGAACCAGCAGATCATCGCCGGCACGCCGAAGACCGTGATCCCGAAGATCCGCCGGCTGCTCGAGGAGACGCGGCCGTCCATCATGGGCTTCTGGGCGGCCGACGGCTTCGTGAGCACGGCCGACACACGCAGCTGCATCCGCCTGCTCGGCCAGGAGGTGCTCCCCGCGCGTGCGCGAGATCGGCAAGGAGCTCGGCCTCTGGAGCCCGTTCGAAGCCAACGCGCCGACGAGCCGCGCATTCCCGCAACCGGCCCAACCCGCAGGCGAGGTGTGACCATGGCGAACAAGCGTGGGACCGGACTCTTGATGGTCTGGTGCGACGTCCCCGCGGACAAGGAACCCGAGTTCAACCGCTGGTACAACGAGGAGCACCTCGCGGAGCGCCTCTCCGTGCCCGGCTTCCTCAGCGCCGCGCGCTACGAAGCGGTGAAGGGCGGCCCGAAGCACCTCGCCGTGTACGAGCTGGAGAACCCGGCGGTGATGGAGAGCGAGGCCTACAAGAAGGTCTCGAACAACCCGACGCCGTGGACGAAGAAGACCGGCCCGCAGGCGGTCGCGACCACCTTCATCCGCAACATCTACTCGATGATCCACCCGAAGGCGGTCACGCCGGCCGTCGCGCAGTCGACGCTCGCGCCCGCGCTGCAGCTCGGCCGCATGGGCGTGCCCGCGGAGGTCGATCGCGAGTGGAACGAGTGGTACAGCACGATCTACGTGCCGAACTACGAGAAGGTGCCGGGCGTCATCCGCGGCCGGCGCTACCGGGCGGTGGTCGGTGAGCCGACCTACCTCACGTTCTACGAGTTCGAGAATCCGAAGGTGTCCGAGACCGACGCGTGGAAGGCGCAGCAGAACGCGGTGCCGATCAGCGCGACGATGCGCAAGCACATGACGCACGCGCAGGGCTCGCCCGGGGTCTATGTAAAGACGTTCGAGCGCTGAGCGTTCCAACCTCTTGACCGTCCATGACGGTCAAATGGTGACCACGCAGGGGTGGCAGCGCAACGTCTGGGCGCTGTCCCTCTGCGTCTTCATCGCGTTCGTCGGCTTCCAGTTCTTCTCGCCGTTCCTGCCGCTCTACGTCCGCGAGCTCGGCGTCACCGAGCCGTCGCAGATCGCGCTGTGGTCCGGCGTGCTCGCCGCGATCACCCCGGCGGTGTCCGGGCTGCTGGCGCCGGTCTTCGGACGTCTGGCCGATCGCTACGGCCGGAAGATGATGCTGATCCGGTCGCTCGCGGGCTTCACCGTGATCATCGCGGCGATGGGGCTGGTGACGTCGGTGTGGCAGCTCTTCCTCATGCGCTTCCTGCAGGGGCTCGTGGCGGGCTTCACGCCGATGGCCATCGCGGTCGCCAGCATGGCGGCGCCGCGCGACCAGGTGTCGGTGGCGATCGGGCGCGTGCAGGCCGCGCAGCTCCTCAGCACGGCCATCGGCCCCGCGGTCGGCGGCTTCGCGGCCTCGCGCCTCGGCATCCGTCCCGCGTTCTACGTCACGTCCGGCATGTGCGCCATCGCGCTGGTCGCGCTGATCTTCCTCTTCCGCGAATCCCGGCCGCTCGAGGCCGGAGAAGGCCGCGCCCGCGCGCGCTCCACGCCGCTGCGCCAGTTCCTCCGCTATCCGAACTTCCTCGTCGTCATCGGCCTGCTGGTGATCGCGCAGTTCATCGATCGCGGCCTCGCGCTGCTGATCCCGCTCGAGGTGGCCCACATGCCCGGCGTCGATGCCGCCGTGACCTCCGGCACCATCATCTCCGTCGCGGCGGTCGGCGGCGCGCTCTCCGCGAGCCTCGGACCGCGCCTCGCCCAGGGCTTCCCGGTCGGACGCCTGCTCTTCGTCCAGCTCGTCGTGGGTGGCGTGCTCTGCGCCGGAATGGCGTTCGCGCACCACTGGATCACGCTCCTGGTCCTCCGCACGCTCGTCGCGCTCTGCTTCGGCGGCGCGCTGACGCTGGCCTACACGCTGGGCGGGATGCTCGTGCCGTCGGAGACGCGCGGCGCGGCGTTCGGCTGGCTCGCGCTCGGCGTCCAGATCGGGACGGCGGCGAGCCCGCTCGCCACCGGCGCGCTGGCGGCGGCAAGTCTGCCCGCCGCGTTCGTCGCGTGTGGTGGACTGGCGCTGGCCGGCGCCGCGCTACTCCTGTTCCGCGCGCGTAACCTGCTAAATCGTCACGAGGTAGTGGCCGGGCGGCCGCCGGCCGTCGTCGGACTGCTGCTCCATCCCCGGGGGCAGCCCACGCCGCCGATGCATCTCCTCGAGCTGCGCGCGCGCCGCCATGTGCTGCGTCCACAGCGCGGCCTGGATGCCCTGGAAGAGTCCCTTCGAGCCAGCCGACGAGCTGCGCCTGCGCGATCCGGATCTCCGACTGGGTCGCGTTCTCCTCGAGCGGCAACGACAGCGCCTGGAGCTCGCTCTGGAGCTCCTCGGAGAGCGTCTCGCGGAGGGCGGCGAACGCGCGCTCGTGGATCTGGCGCAGGTGTTTGCGCCCGGCCTCGTCCAGCGTGGATTGCCGGACTTCACCGAGCAGCTCCTTCACCATGGACGCAATGCGCATGAGCTTGGCGGGCTGCTGGATGAACTCCTGGGTCTGGGCCTGCGACGGGGCGTCTGCCGGGGCGTCGCCGGACTTCGGTGGCACGATCTCCGGTTCGCGTGCGTCCATGGACTACATGTAACACGCGCGCCTCCCGTGCGCGATCACGGCGTACAATCGCTCCGTCCCCATGAGTGGAACGCTTGCCATCGACGTCGGCGGGACGTTCACCGACGTGACGTTCGCCGACGCGGCCACCGGCGCGAGCTGGGTGGCGAAGACGCCCTCGACGCCGGGAGACCTCTCCGCCGGCTTCATCGCGGCCATCCGCAAGGTGCTGGCGCTCGCGCAGCGCGGGCCCGCCGACGTGATCCGCGTGCTCCACGGCACGACCACCGCCACCAACGCCATCCTCGAGGGCAAGACGCCGCCGACGGCGCTCGTCACCACCGCCGGCTTCAAGTACGTCCTGGAGATCGGGCGTCACGACATCCCGCGCCACGGCAACCTGTACGGCTGGAGCAAGCCCGCGCGGCCGGTCTCGCCCGAGCGCGTGTTCGAGGTGACCGAGCGCCTCGACCACGAGGGCCGCGTGCTGACGCCGCTCGACGAGGCGGAGGCGCGCGCGGTGGCGCGGCAGCTCGCGCAGCTCGGCGTCCCCGCGGTCGCCGTGGTCTTCCTCCACGCCTACGCGAACATGGCGCACGAGCAGCGGATGCACGCCATCCTGCGCGAGGAATATCCCGGCCTGCTCGTGTCGCTCTCGTCCGAGGTGCTGCCGCAGTTCCGCGAGTTCGAGCGCACCATGGCCACCGCGCTGAACGCGGCCGTCATGCCGCCGGTGAGCCGCTACATGAGCGTGCTGCGCGACGCGCTCGACGCCGAGGGCGTGCGCGCGCCGCTCCTCATCATGAAGTCGGACGGCGGCGTCACGAGCGCGGCGACGTGCGTGCGCCAGCCCGTGCAGACCGTGCTGTCCGGGCCCGCGGCCGGCGTCGTGGGCGCGCTGAGCGTGGCGCGCGCGGCGGGCATCGACGACATCATCTCGATCGACGTGGGCGGCACGAGCGCCGACATCTGCCTCGTGCGCGGCGGCCGGCCCGAGATCACCAAGGACGGCACGATCGGGCCGTTCCCGCTGAAGCTGCCGATGATCGACATCCACACGATCGGCGCCGGCGGCGGCAGCATCGCGGTGGCGAGCGGCGCCGGCCGGCTCACCGTCGGCCCGCGCAGCGCCGGCGCGGCGCCCGGACCGGTCGCCTACGGACGCGGCGGCACCGAGCCGACGGTGACCGACGCGCATCTCGTGCTCGCGCGCATCCAGCCCGGCGCTGCTCGGCGGCGAGGTGCCGCTCGACGAGAAGGCGGCGCGCGCGGCCATCGAGGAGCGGATCGCGCGGCCGCTCGGGCTCGGCGTCGAGGACGCGGCGGCCGGGATCGTCGAGATCATCGACAACTCGATGGCGCGCGCGATCCGCCTCGTGTCGGTCGGCCGCGGGCACGATCCGCGACGCTTCACGCTGGTGCCGTTCGGCGGCGCCGGGCCGCTGCACGCGTGCCGGCTCGCGGAGCTGCTCGACATTCCGGCCGTCGTGATCCCGCCGCGGCCGGGCGTGCTCTCCACGTGGGGGCTGCTCGACACCGACATCCGCGCCACGTTCGTCCGCACGGTGGGCACCGCCGGAGCGCCACGCGGTCGACGATCCGGCCGCGGTGCCGGCGCTCGAGGCGACGTGGGCGGAGCTGGAATCGCAAGCGCGCGCGTGGCTCGACGACGAGCACGTGCCGCGCGAGCGCCAGCGCTTCGAGCGGTCCGCCGACCTGCGCTACGAGCACCAGAGCTTCGAGCTGACGATTGATGTGGAATTGGGGGCGTGAGCGACTCACCCACCGAAATTGGGGGCGTGAGCGACTCACCCCCCAAGCCCCCCATTTCTCATCGGCATCAACGTCGCGCAGGTCGCCGAGCGCTTCCACGCCGAGCATCGCCGGCTCTACTCGTACGATCTGCCGAACGCGCGCGATCGAGCTGGTGAACCTGCGCGTCACCGCGATCGGCCAGCTCCCCCAGCGCGCCGCGTCGGCGCCGCCCCGGCGCCGGCGGTGACGCTGCCAGCGCCCAGGTCGGCGAACGTCCCGTGTACCAGCGTGGCGCCGGCTTCGTCACCACGCCGTGCTACGCGCGCGAGCGGCTCGCGCCCGGCATGACGTTCGACGGGCCCGCGGTCGTGGATCAGGAGGACGCCACCATCCTCGTCGCGCCCGGGCTTCCGGGCCCGCGTGGACGCCGTCACGAACCTCATCCTGGAGCGAGCATGAGCGGCTCATCCGTCGATCCCGTCACGCTCGAGGTCATCCGCGGCGCGCTGCTCTCCACCATCAAGGAGATGGAGCTCCTGATGGAGCGGTGCGCGATGTCGCCCTTCATCAAGGAGAAGAAGGACTACTTCGTCGGCATCTACGACGCGACCGGGCGCATCGTGGCCGCGCACATCTCCGCGAGCGGGCCCGGGATGCTGACGGCGATCCTGCGCGCGTATCCGCTCGAGACGATGCGGCCGGGCGACGTGTACTGGTTCAACGACCCGTACCTCACGGACGGCGCCGTCCAGCACCACCAGGACATGGTCTTCACGCGTGCCCGTCTTCCACGACGGCCGGCCGGTGGCGTTCACGACGACGTTCGGGCACTACCAGGACATCGGCGGCCTGCACGCGGGCAGCATCTCGCCGCACGCGACGGAGATCTATCACGAGGGCGTGCTGGTGCCGCCGGTGCGCATCGTGCGCGAAGGACAGCTCAACGAGGAGGCGTACCGGATCTTCCTCCGGAACTCGCGGCTGCCCGAGATCGTCGAGGGCGACACGCGCGCGATGATGGCCTCCTGCCACCTCGCCGAGTCGCGGCTGACCGAGCTCTTCACCCGCTACGGCGGCGAGACGGTGCTGGCCGCGTTCGACGTGATCCTCGCGCAGACGGGTGCACGCGTGCGCCCGCTCTTCCTCGACCTGATTCCCGAAGGCGAGTGGACCTTCCACGATTTCCTCGACGGGGACGGCGGCACGGACCAGCGGCCGTACAGGGTGGAGCTCACGCTGAGCCGCCACGGCGACCACGTGCGGCTCGACGGCTCGCGATCGGATGACCAGGCCCGCGGCCCCGTCAACTACACGACGAACCCCGGCCTGCTGCGGATCGCGTTCGGGCGATACCTCCAGTCGCTCGACGCCGATCTCGACGTGAACGACGGGCTCCTGCAGAACCTCGACGAGTGGATCGCGCGCGAGGGCAGCATCCTCAAGCCGCGCTTCCCCGCCCCGCTCGGCATGCGCGCCAACACGCGCTTCCGCGTGATGTCGTGCATCTTCGGCGCGCTCGCGCAGGCGAACGGCGGCCGCGTGCCCGCCGGCTCGCCGGTCTACGTCCTCTACTACTTCCGCGCCATCGACGAGGCGACGCGCAAGCCGATCCTCTGCATCGAGGGCATCGGCGTCGGCCTCGGGGCGCGGCCGTTCGCGGACGGCGTCGACGTCATCTACTACATCGCGCAGGAGAACTATCCGGTCGAGTACGTGGAGCGCGACTTCCCGCTACGCGTGGAGCGCTACGCGGTCCGTCCGGACTCCGGCGGCCCCGGCCTCTACCGCGGCGGCACCGGCGTCGTGCGCGAGGTGCGCGTGCTGTGCGAGCGCGCGACGCTCGCCACGCGCATGGAGAACACGGTGGTCGCGCCGTACGGCGTGGCGGGCGGCGGCGCCGGGCGCACGGGCCACGTCGACGCTGAATCCGGGAACGCCGGAGGAGCAGCGCCTCCCCGCGCTCGGGGACGGCATCGTGGTGAAGCGCGGCGACCTGCTGCGGTTCGAGACGTGCGGAGGCGGCGGCTGGGGCGATCCGCTCACGCGCGATCCGATTCGCGTGTGGGAGGACGTGGCGCGCGGCTTCATCACGCCGCGCGGCGCGCTCGAGGACTACGGCGTGGTGCTGGACGCGGAGACCGGCGAGCCCGACAAGACCGCCACCGAGGTTGAACGGGGGCGCCGGACAGGCACGCCGCAGCTCATCGATCGCGGGCCGGGCTTCGAGGAAGCGGAAGCCCGCTGGCGGGCCTGGAGGACCTGATGACACGACTGCTCTCGCTCTGCGGTGCTGTGGCTCTCGTCACGGTGGCTTGCGCCACGGGCGCGCAGGAGGTCAACCAGCCCGGGAGGATGATCTTCTTCTCCCAAGGTTGTTATGGCTGCCACCGGCTCGGCGTGGCCGGGACGCCGATCGCCCACGACCTCTCGCGGATCGGCCGCAAGTACACGGAAGCCGAGCTCGTCCGATGGCTGCGCGACCCGGCCTCCCAGAAGCCGGGCGCCCACATGCCGCGCCTCGCGATCACCGACGACGAGATCAAGGCGCTCGCGAGCTACCTCTCCACGCTGCGCTGAGGGCGCAAGGCGTCCTCGATGGACGCGAACGGGGTGCTCCACACGCGGAGGACCCTGAAGAGGGAGACGCCCTCGACGGCGCCCACGATCGCCGCGCCGTCACGCCGCAGCGCCTTCAGCGAGGCGTGGTTCTGCGGGAGGCACACGCCCACCACGAGCCGCCCGCCGCGCGCGCGGAAGTAGGCGTCGCGCCTCGCGAAGAGAAGCCCGTGAATGCGCCGCCCCCGGTGCGCGGGCAGCACCTCGGCGTAGTGCGAGAAGACGACGTCGTCGGACACGTGATGACGCCGCCCCAGCGCGGAGAAGATCCCGCGCTCGGAGATCTCGTATCCGACGATCTCGTGGCCGGCGCCGTCGTCTCGGGGCCGTCGCGCCAGGAACACCACGCAGCCGTCCGCCACGCGCCGGCGCAGCTCGTCCACCGAATCGCGGAACGAATCCGGGATCTCCGCGGCCAGGGCCTCGAGGGTGAGCGCCGACTCCACCGCCACACATTCGAGCTTCGGGTCGCACGCCAGCGGGCTCGACGATGGCGCGCCGTCGAGGCGCTTGACGGTGATGACCTGCCGATGGCGCGCATAGACGGAGGTCGCGACGGCGTGCGCGATCCGTCGCGACAGCACGGCGAGGTGACGGTCCCAGTCCGCCAGCGCGAGCGGGTGCGAGGGCTCCAGCCGGGACGCGAGCGTGCGCACGGCGCTTCCCGGTGCAAGGTCGACGCCACGGCCGCAGCGGGCGACGAGCGGCTCGCGTCCGCAACGGAGGCCCAGATCACGCGAATCGGTTGCGGTCCCTCGGGTAGCCCGCTACCCGATCGGATCAGGCGCCGGTCTTCGCGTAGCCCTTCCGGTGGAAGTAGTTCGCGTTGTAGAACTGCAGCACGAGGTCGCGGTAGACGGCCGGCTCGTAGCGCGGCGGGGTGTCCGCGCTCACGCACGTCGGGACGCACGCGATCGTGGCGTTGACGTTCGGGCTGTAGAAGAACGCGATCGAGTAGCGGTCCTTCCCCGAATCGTTCAAGCACCCCGTGCGGCGTCGACAGGAAGCGGTCGTTCGACCAGCGCTTCATCATGTTGCCGAGGTTCACCAGGAACGTCCCCTCGATGACCGGCGGCGCCAGCCACTCGCCGTTCGGCAGCCCCACCGCGAGGCCCGGGCACGTCCTCGCGCGCGAGCATCGTGATGAACGAGTTGTCGGTGTGCGGCCCCTGCCCGAACTGCTCGTCGTCGTCGCTCTCCTGCGGCGGATAGTGCAGGAAGCGCAGGTTGATGTGCGCCTCGTCCTGGAAGGAGCGCGTGAACCAGTCGGCGGGCAGCTCGAGCGCGCGCGCCAGGATCGGCAGCAGCTGCTCGCCGACCGCCTCCATCGTCTTGAAGTAGCGCACCATGGCGGTGCGCATGGCGTCGTGCCCGTCCGGCCACTGGTTCATCCCGCGCAGCGGCAGGCCGGCGCGCACGTCCGGATGGTCGGGGCCGCGGTCGTGGCTGATGAAGAAGCTCTCGTTGTAGTTCGGCCGGGTCGCCTTGTGGACCTGCGAGGCGCCCTGGATGCTCTCCATCACCGGCAGGTAGCCGATGTTGTTCTCGTTGATCCGGAGCTTCAGCTTCTCGTCGACCGGCATCGCGTGGAACTCGCGCGACGCGGCGAACGCGGCGTCGACGATCTCCTGGGGCACGCCGTGCCCGGCGAGGTAGAAGAAGCCGATCTCCTGGCTCGCGCGCCGCACCTCGGCCGCCGCCCGCTCGAGCCCGCCGGGCTCGCCGCGGAACGCCGGTCCGACGTCGATCACGGGGATGGTGCGCGTCACCTCGTCGAGGTCCTTCACCGCCCGGGCCTTGAAGATGTTCATGGCGCCTATCGTAGCTCACGTTCGCCGAGCGTGTTGCGCAGGCGCGGATCGAGCCAGTCGCGCAGGTGGTCGCCCAGCAGGTTCACGGCCAGCACGGTCAGGAAGATCGCCAGGCCGGGGAACGCCGTCAGCCACCACGCGGTGCTCAGGTAGAGGCGTCCGGCGTTGAGCATGCGCCCCCACGTCACCACGCTCGGCTCGACGCCGAGGCCGAGGAACGACAGCGTCGCCTCGAGGATGATCATGTTCGCCACCGCGAACACCGCCACCACGATCACCGGCGTCAGCACGTTCGGCAGCACGTGGCGCAGCATGATCCGCACGTCGCCGGCGCCCGCCGCGCGGGCGGCCTGGACGAACTCGCGGCCCTTCACGCTGAGCGCCTCGCCGCGCACGAGCCGCGCGTAGAGCGTCCACCCCGTCACGCTGAGCGTGATGACGACGTTGCGGACGCCGGGCCCGAGCACCGCCACCACCGCGATCGCGAGCAGGATGGTCGGGATGGCGAGCTGGATGTCGGTGACGCGCATCAGCACGTCGTCGGTCCGGCGGCCGATGTAGCCGGCGACCAGCCCGACGAGCACGCCGATCGGGCACGACACCGCCACCGCGATCACGCCGATCAGGAGCGACACGCGGGCGCCGTGGACGAGCCGGCTCAGGATGTCGCGGCCGACCTCGTCGGTGCCGAGCACGTGCTCGGCACCCGGAGGCCGGCAGGCGCTGCGTGATGTCCTGCTCGTTGGCGCCGTACGGCGCGAGCCGCTCCGCGAACAGCGCGGCGATGACGATGGCGACCAGGACGAGCGCGGCGAGCCAGACGCACCGGGCCGGTGCCCTCTCACGCCAGCTCGGTGCGCACGCGCGGATCGAGCGCGGCGTACGCGATGTCGATCAGCAGGCTCACGACCACGAAGATCAGCGAGACGACCAGCACCACGCCCTGCACCACCGGGAAGTCGCGGTTGAAGATCGCCTCCACCACGAGGCGCCCCACGCCGGGCCACGCGAAGATCGTCTCGGTGACGACGGCGCCGCCGAGGAGCTGCGCGAACTGCAGCCCGAGCAGCGTCACGATCGGGATCGCGGCGTTGCGGAGCGCGTGCAGGGTGAGCACGCGCCACTCGCCGAGCCCCTTGGCGCGCGCGGTGCGCACGTAGTCCTGCGCCGAGCACCTCGAGCATGCTCGAGCGCACGAGCCGCGCGAGCCGGCCGAGGATGATCGTGGAGAGGCTCACCGCCGGGCAGCACGAGATGCGCGAGCGCTCCCGTAGCCGAACACCGGCAGCCAGCGGAGCTGCACGCCGAAGAACGCGATGAGCAGCAGCGCGAGCCAGAAGATCGGCACCGCCTGCCCGGCCACCGCGCCGACCATCGCGAGCCGGTCGATGATGGTGCCGCGCTTGACCGCGGAGACGATGCCGGCGGGGATCGCGGTCACGGTGGCGAGCACGAGCGCCGCCAGCGTGAGCAGGACGGTCGCGGGCAGCCGCTCCGCGATCAGCCGGCCGACGGGCCGGTTGATGCGCAGCGAGGTGCCCAGGTCACCCTGGACGACGTTGGCCAGGTAGCGGCCGAACTGCTCGGACAGCGGGCGGTCGAAGCCGAGCGCGCGACGGGTGCTCGCCACCAGCTCGGGCGGAGCGTCGGCCGGCACCATCAGCAGCACCGGGTCGCCCGAGAGGTGGACGAGCGCGAACACGACCAGCGACACACCGACCGCGACGAGCGCGGCCTGCCCGAGGCGGCGAACGACGAACGGAAGCGCCTCAGGCCTCCACGTACGCGTCGCGCGCCCAGAGCACGTTGTCGGCGCGCATCTTGAAGCCCTTCACCTTCTTCGACACGCCCATCAGCTCGTCGAGCTGCCAGAGCGTCACCCACACCGCCTCGTCGCGCGCCATCTTGAGGCCCGTGGCGGCGAGCTCCTGCGCTTCTTCGGATCGAACGCGCTGTCGTAGTCCTGCAGCGTCTTGAGGAAGTCGCCGGTGGCGTCGTAGTAGCGGAACGCGGTGGACGACGGCTTGAAGCGCTGGTCCATTACGACAGTCCCACTTTCCCTTGTCGACCGCGTAGAGCAGCGCGCTCCTTGCCTGCGAAGCGCCGCGCCAGTTGTCTCGGCCCACTCGAGCGTCTGCAGCTTCGCCATTTCTCGTCGATCGGGCGCGCCGTAGATCGCGACGACCTGCGGGGCTCCTCAGCACGTCCGCGCCCATCGATGCCACAGCGGGAGCTCGAAGCCGTTCGGCGCCCGGCCTCCGCGAGCGAGCTTCTTCGCGTCGCCGGGATCGTACGGATACGGGCCGGATCCAGCCGTGCGAGTTCGGCCTCGGTCACCCCGTCAGGCCCGCCGCGGCCGCGAAGGTTGATGATGACGCGCCGCGCTTCATCGCCGCGAAGAGCCTGGCGCACGCGCGTGTCCGGCGGCTCCGGCTCCGTGCAGCAGAGCACGTGGTCACGAGTCACCCGAAGTACGGCCTCGCCGAGGTCGCTCCACGTCGGCGCGAGCCGGATCGGCCGGTTGAGCATCACGGCGATGCCCGCGCGGAGCGCGGTCACGCGCGGGTCGGCGTCGGATGACCTGCCACACGATCTTCGTGCCGACGCGGCTCGGCCCAGAGCTCGGGTTCGCCTCCACGACCACGCGGTCGCCGCACGACGTCCGACGATCGAACGCCCGTCCGTGAAGCGGTCGGTGACGAACTTCTCCTGAGCGTCGATCCTTCCCGGCGCCCTGTTCATCGACTCCGCGCCATGCGTGTCTGCGGCAGGGATCCGGCACCTTGGTGCGAAGCGACGCGTGAAGGATCGACCACCGTGACCTCCGGACCGAACGCCACCGGGAACGTGACGCCGAGAGTGTTGAGCTTCGTTGTACGCTGCGCCCGCATGTTCGTCACGACGACCTCGCTCTTCACGAGCGCGTCGTAGAACCAGTCGCCCCCCAGCCCCGCGCGGGCGGCGCAGATCCAGCGCAGCTTCTTCGCGCGAGCGAGCAGCTCCGGCGGCACGGTCCCGTAGGCCGCGTCGGCGTCCTCGATCTCGAGCGATGGCCTCTTTGGGATCGCGGAACGCGATGCGGCGCAGCTCGCGCCGGGGACCGCCTGCCGGATCTTCTGCGGCCACGATTCGTCGACGTCCGGGCCCAGCAATCACGATCTTGAAGCTGCATTGGCCTCGCTCCTCCGGGGACTGGTCGGCGACCATCACCGCGAGGAGCCCCACAAACGGCAACGTCGCGGGTAAGATCGGGGCAGCGAGGACGACACCCCATGTACGAGGTCTATGCGCTCAAGTACGGTGAACGAGACACGAAGACGTGCCAGTTCTTCTACCGGGACGAGGAGCACGCGCCGCTGACGCTCCACTATTTCGTGTGGCTCATCCTCGGCGGCCCGCACCCGGTACTCTTCGATACGGGATTCCTCGAAGACGACGCGGAGAAGCGCGGCATCCGGAACTACGTGCGGCCGTCCACGGTGGTCGAGAAGGTCGCCGGCGTGAAGGCGAACAACATCCCGATGGCGCTCATCTCCCACCTGCACTACGACCACTGGGCCGGCCACAGCCTGTTCCCGAACGCGGAGTACTGGGTGCAGAAGGACGAGGTCGCGTTCTGGACGGGCCCCTACGCCGGCCGCAAGGCGTTCAGCGGCTCGGCGAACGTCGAGCAGCTCTCACGCGTGGTGCCGCTGAACTACGGCGGGAAGCTGAAGATCGTCGAGGGCGACCGCGAGGTGCTGCCGGGCATCACCGTGCACCGCGTGGGCGGCCACACGGCGGGCTCCAGATCCTCAGCGTGAAGACGAACAGCGGCACCGTCGTGCTCACGTCGGACGCGTCACACTTCTATCGCAACGTGGAGACGGGCCAGCCGACGCAGATCATCACCAGCCTCCCCGAGATGCTGGCGGGCTTCGACCGCATCCACGAGCTCGCGGGCAAGGAGAAGCTGATCGTCGCCGGCCACGACCCGCTGGTCGCCGATCGTTTCAAGGTCGTCGAGCCCGGCATCATCAAGATCGCCTGACCGGCTCGGGCAGCGGTCGCCGGACTCAGTGATCGAAGCCGGCGACCGTGATCTCCGTCTTCACCGAGTTCGCGATGAAGCACTGCTCGTGCGCGGCGTGGTGGAGCTGCGCCTCTTCCTCGTGCGTCGGGCGCTTGTCGCCGACGTACACGATCCGCGGGTTCAGCGTCACCGCGCTGACCCACGACACGCGCTTCTCGTTCTTCGTCATCACGCCGACCGCGTCGTCCTCGTAGCTCTCGACCTCGAAGCCCTGCCGCCCCGCCACCCAGAGGAACGTCAGCATGTGACAGCTCGCGATCGAGGCGACGAACGCCTCTTCCGGATCGACGTGCGCGGGATTCGACCACGGCGCCGGGACACGGCCGCGGCGACGGCGAGGCCGGCACCGTCACGCCGCCGTCGAACGTCCACACGTGCTCGCGCGAGTACTGGCCCTTGCGAAAGCTCGGCCCACTGAGCGTCCACGCGATGCTCGCCCGATGCTCGGACATACGCGCCTCCTACGTCGGGATGCCTGGGGCAGGGACGGCTGCGGAGTCTCTCAGAGGTTGCGGAGCACGCGGCGGATGGGGCGGACGAGGAGCACGAGCCATCCGAAAGGCACGATGAGGACGATGCTCGCGACGATCGCGGCCTCCCGGGCGGAGGGCTGCTCGGTCAAAATCGCTTCGAGCAGCGCGCGGAGCCAGTCGGTCATCCCATGTGCCTCGGGGATGACTATCGACCGTGGGCCGCGGGAACTTGAGCGAGCACCGCCCCGGCGTCAGCCGGGGCGGTTGCGAGCGTTGGGCCCGTCGGCACTCGCCGGAGGGCGGACTTCACGTCAGCCCGGAGGCCGTGGAGGGGCTTGGGGGGCCCGTCCCGGGCCCCCCATCTCAAGCGGTCGCGAGCGGCCCGCGCAGCAGCTTGCCCGGGAGCGCGCCCGTGTGCTTCCCGTCGCGGAGCAGCACCTCGCCGTTGACGACGGTGGCGGCGATGCCCCGCGTCTTCTGGATGAGCCGCTTCGCGCCGGCCGGCAGGTCGTGCACCACTTCCGGCATCTCGGCGGCGATGGTGTTCGGATCGAAGATCATCATGTCGGCGGCCATGCCCACGCGGAGCAGGCCGCGGTCGTGGAAGCCCCACTGCGTCGCGGGCACGAGCGTGAGCATCCGCACCGCCTCTTCCAGCGTGAAGGCCTGCCGCTCGCGCACCCAGTAGGCGAGCAGGTGCGTCTGCAGCGAGCTGTCCATGAGCTGCGAGACGTGCGCGCCGGAGTCCGAGAACGTCACCACCGCGCGCGGCAGCTTCATCAGCTCGAGCGCGATGTCCTGGTCCTCGTTGGCGATCGGGTGGAAGAAGAAGACGTTCATGTCCCGCTCGATCGCGAGGTCCATGATCAGCTCGACCGGATGGCAGTGGCGCTCCTTCGCGAGATCCACCACCGAGCGATGCGTGGCGTGGACGCTGTCCAGCACGAGGAGCTTCTCGTAGGCGCCGGGCCGCGCCTCGGTCCCGAGGGAGCGATTCTCGACCTTCGCGCCCGCGGCCTCCACGAGCTTCGCGCGCATCGCGGGATCCTGGAACTTCGCCTTCTGCTCGGCGAGCGGCAGCTTGCGGATGTCGCTCCACACCGGCAGCTTGTCGAACGGCGTCTGCGTCTTGAACGACATGATCGCCGACAGCGCGCGGCTGTGGACCTGGGCGAACATGCGCCCGCCCGCCGCCGCCGTGTCGTCGAGCAGCTTCACGTAGTCCTTGTAGACGCCGGGCGCGTCCTTGCGGCTGAAGAGGCCGAACGTGATCGGCCGGCCGCTCTCGACCGCGAGCGCCTTGAGCCGCGCGTGATAGTCGCGCCGCGCGTCTTCGATAGCCGAGCGCGCGATCGGTGTTCTCGCCCGCCAGCTCGAAGATACCGGCGTTGAGGTCGCCCATCACGTTGACGAGCTTCCGCACCTCGTCCCACGACGCGACGCGGCTGGCCACCGGCCGGCGATCCGGCGTCTCGTGGCTGGGCGACCGCGACGTCGTGAAGCCGATGGCGCCGGCCTGCAGGCCGTCGCGCAGCTCGGCTTCCATGCGCCGCATGTCGTCGTCGCTCGCCTGCTGATCGAACGCGCGCTCGCCCATCACGTACGTGCGCAGGGCGGAGTGGCCGAGGTAGCCCGAGTAGTTGATGCCCTTCGGCAGCCCGTCGAGGACGTCGAGCCACTCGCGGAACGTCTCCCACTTCCACTTGATGCCGGCCTCCATCGCCTCGGGCGAGATGTCCTCCGCCCGCTGGAGGTTCCGGATCACCATGCCCTTGTCCTTCTCGGCGCACGGCGCGAGCGTGAAGCCGCAGTTGCCCATGACCACGGTGGTGATGCCGTGCCAGCACGAGCAGGTCCCGAGCGGATCCCAGAAGATCTGCGCGTCCATGTGCGTGTGGCCGTCGATGATGCCGGGCGCGACGATGTGGCCTTCGGCGTCGAACGTCTCCTTGGCGCTCTCACGGATGCGGCCGATCGAGGCGATGCGTCCGTTCTTGACGCCGACGTCGGCGCGGAAGCGGGGCAGGCCGGAACCATCGATCACCACGCCGTTCTTGATCAGCAGGTCGTACGCCATCGATCGGTCCTCCGTTACGGGTCGCGGGGTCAGGGGGTTCGAAGTGCGCCCATTCTACGCTGAACCGCGAGCCTGAGCGACAGCGCCTGGAGGGCCAGCGCGCCGCCGCTCGCGGCGACGAAGGCGGGCCCGACGCCGGCCGGCTCGATCAGCGCGCCCAGGATCACGAAGAAGCCGGCGAAGCCGAAGAGGCCCCACACGAGGCCGCGGAGCACCTGCACCGCCGGCGCGGCGGCCGCACGATGCGCGAAGACCGTGAGGATCGCCGCGTAGACCGGGAAACGTCGCGAGCATCCCGCTCCATCGCGGACCGATCATCGGCGCCGCTTCGGTGATCGCCAGCACGAGCACGGTGGCGATCACCATGCGCGCCGGCAGATCCCAGCGGGCCGGCGGCGCGGGCGCCGCCGTGGCCACGCGCGTTCGGCATGACGAACAGCGTCAGCGCCAGGCTCACGAAGGCCGCGAGGGCGATCGGTCCCAGCGACAACGGCGGCTGCTGCAGGGCGCCGGCGACGACGGTGAACGCGACGCTGGCCGCCGCCAGCGCGGCCGGCCACGCCATGCGGGGCGCGACGAACGCGTACGCGAGACAGAACGCGGCCTCGGCGATCGCGCCGGCGAGGGAGCCGAGCGCGGCATCGGCGGCGAACGACGGGCCTCGCTCGATGGCGAGGAAGAACGCGACCGGTCCCGACGTGAGAGGCAGCCCCACCAGCCAGCCACTCACCGCGTGCCCCCACCGGCGCCCGGCGAGACTGGCGACGGCGATCAGCGCCGGGGTCAGGACGAGCTTGAGGAGGAGCATTCGGCTATCCTACGACTCAACCGCGATGGCCAAATCCCGCGATCCCGCACTCCTCGCGCGCGCCCGGCGCGCCGGCATCCGTCTCGTGCGCTTCCTCTATACGGACAACGGCGGCGTGACGCGCGCCAAGGCCACGCACGTCGAGAGCCTGGGCAGCCGCATCACCGACGGCATCGGCCTCACGGTGGCGATGCAGGCGATGAACATGCTCGACCAGCTCCAGCCCGTCGAGGGGATGGGTCCGGTGGGCGAGATCCGGCTCATGCCCGATCCGCGCACCTTCACCGTGCTCCCGTACGCCCCGCACGTGGCGGCGATGACGACCGACATGTGCACGCTCGACGGCGCGCCGTGGGACGCCTGCCCGCGCGCGTTCCTCAAGCGCCAGATCGCGGCGTGCGCGGCCGCGGGCTTCAGCGTCCGCGCGGCGTTCGAGTGCGAGTTCTCGCTGGCCGTCCGCCGTCCCGACGGCAGCTTCGCGCCCGTCGACGACAGCCTCTGCTTCTCCACGGTCGGCATGACGACGGCCGCGCCGTTCATCGACGAGCTGGTCGCGGCGCTGGACGCGCAGGGCATCCAGGTCGAGCAGTACTACGCGGAGCTCGGGCACGGGCAGCAGGAGCTGTCGATCCGCCACGCGCCCGCGCTCGACGCCGCCGATCGCCAGGTGTTCTATCGCGAGACCGTGCGGGGCGTCGCCTATCGGCACGGGCTCTACGCGTCGCTCGCGCCGAAGCCGTTCGTCGATCAGGCGGGGAACGGCGGGCACATCCACTTCAGCCTGTGGGACACGGCGGGCAAGCGCTCGGTGATGCACGACCCGAAGGGGCAATACGGCGTGAGCGCGCGCGGCTATCACTTCATCGCGGGCGTGCTCGAGCACCTGCCCGCGCTGCTCGCGCTCACGTGCCCCAGCGTGAACTCGTATCGACGCCTTCAGCCGCACTTCTGGAGCTCGGCGTTCACCGCGTGGGGGCCGGACAACCGTGAAGCCGCGGTGCGCGTGCCGTCGACGTTCCCGTCCGATCGCGCGGGCTCGACGAACGCGGAGCTGAAGGCGTCGGACGCGTCGTCGAATCCCTACCTCGCGCTCGGCGGCCTGCTCGCCGCGGGGCTGGACGGCGTGGCGCGCGCCCTGAAGCCCGGCGACCCGGTGCTGGTGGACCCCGGGACGCTCTCGGACAGCGAGCGCGCGGCGCGCGGGATCCGGCGCTATCCGACCACGCTCGGCGCGGCCCTCGATCATCTGGAGAAGGACCGCACGCTGATGACGGCGCTCGGCCCCGGGCTCGCGCGCGCGTATCTCGCGGTGAAGCGCTCCGAAGTGGACGCGTTCGGCCGTGAGGACGCCGCGTTCGAAACCAAGCATCACTTCTGGAAGTTCTGACCTGGACCTCGGCGCCGTCGCGGTCCTCGATCAGCACTGCCATCCCCTGCTCCGGCATGGCGGACCGTTCACGCCGGTCGACTACGCGCGCTTCTTCACCGAGAGCGGCGACCCGGCCATGCACGACCGCCACGTCCCCGAGACCGTCTTCTTCCGATGGGCGATCAAGGAGCTCGCGATCGTTCTCGACTGCGCGCCGACCATCGCGGGGGTCCTGGTCGCGCGCGAGAAGACGCCGCCGGACGCGCTGGCGGCTCGGCTCCTGCGCGAGGCGAACGTCGGCGCGCTGCTCCTCGATCACGGCTACCGGACCGGCGCGACGTGGAGCCACGCCGAGCACGAGGCGCGCCTGCCGTGTCGCACGCTGCCGCTCCTGCGTCTCGAGACGCTCGCGCAGGACGCTGATCCTTCGCCACGACACGTTCGACGCCGTCCTCGAAGCCTTCGTGGCCGCCGTCGAAGGCGCCCGGGCCGAGGGCTACGTCGGGCTGAAGAGCATCATCGCGTACCGCACGGGGCTCGCGGTGCGATCGACCACGCGCGCGGAGGCCGCCGCGGCGTTCGAGCCCGTGAAGGAGCACGCGCGGCGCGCGGGCTCCCTGCGCCTGGCGACGAAGCCGCTGAACGACTACCTGCTCCTGCGCGCGCTCGCAATTGCCGAAGGCCTCGCGCTGCCCGTGCAGTTCCACACCGGCTTCGGCGATGCCGACGTCGACCTGCTCGCCGCCAATCCTCTCCACCTGCGCCCGCTGCTCGAGAGCGACGCCTATCGGAACGTGTCGTTCGTGCTCCTGCACGCGAGCTATCCGTACGTGCGCGAGCTCGGCTACCTCGCGTCGATCTATCCGCACGTCTACGCCGACTTCGGTCTCGCCAGCCCGCATCTCGCCGCCGCCATCCCGACGGTGCTCCGGGAGCTGCTCGGCCTCGCGCCCGCGAGCAAGATCCTCTACTCGAGCGACGCTTCCGCGATCCCCGAGCTGTTCTGGCTCGGCGCGCGGTGGGGACGCTGGGGACTGAACGTCGTCCTCGACGAGCTGGTCACCCTCCGCGCGCTCACGGTCGACGAGGCGTGGACGAGCGCACGACAGATCCTCGGCGCCAACGCCGCGCGCGTGTACGGCCTGACCTGGCCGTGACATAGTGAAGGTCTCCTGAGGAGGAGCCCTGATGGCGACGACGGTGGAGCGGCGCAGCGTCTGTCCCCTCGACTGCCCGGATACGTGCAGCCTGACGGTGACCGTGCAGGACGAGACCATCGTCAACATCCGCGGATCGCACGCCAATCCGTACACCGACGGCGTCCTCTGCGCGAAGGTGCCCGCGATGTATCCGGGCTTCGTCCACGGCGAGCGACGGATCAAGACGCCGCTCCGGCGCGTGGGTGCGCGAGGCGAACCGCGCTTCGAGCCGATCTCGTGGGACGACGCGATCGACACGATCCACGCGCGCTTCAGCGCGATCATCGCGGCGCACGGTCCGCAGGCAATTCTCCCGCTCAACTACGCCGGGCCGCACGGCTTCCTCGCCGGCGGCTCCATGGATCTCCGCTTCTTCCACCGGCTCGGCGCGACCTTGCTCGACCGCAAGCCGCTGTGCGGCGGCATCCGCGTCGAGGCGTGGACCGGCACGTTCGGCACCGTCCCCGGCATGCGGCCGGAACAGGCGGAGCACGCGCGGCTCATCGTGGCGTGGGGCAACAACGTCACGTGGTCGAACCTGCACTTCATGCCGGTCATCAACCGCGCGCGCAAGCGCGGCGCGAAGCTGGTGGTGATCGATCCGCGACGTACGCCGATCGCGCGGCAGGCGGATCTGCAGATCGCGCTGCGTCCGGGCACCGACGTGGTGCTCGCGTGGGCGGTGGCCGCCGAGCTCGAGCGGCGCGGCGCGCTGGATCGCGACTTCATCGCGCGCCACGTGGAAGGCTTCGACGAGTTCATGGCGCTGGCGCGCCGCTACGACGTCGCGACGGCCGCCGCCGTGTGCGGCGTGCCGGAGAGCCAGATCCGCACGCTGGCCGAGTGGTACGCGACGCTGTCGCCCGCCGCCATCAGCGTCGGCAACGGGCTCGAGCGCAACCAGAACGGCGGCAGCGGCATCCGCGCGGTGCTGGCGTTGCCGGCGCTCGCCGGCAAGTTCGGCGTGCGCGGCGGCGGTCTCGTCAACGGCGCCGGCTACGCGTTTCCGAAGACCCCGCGGATCTTGCAGCGCCCGGACCTGGTGCCGGCCGGCACGCGCACGCTGAACATCATCGACGTGGGGGCGCACCTGCTCGATCCCGCGCTGAGCCCGCCGATCAAGGGCGTGTTCATCTACAACCACAACCCGGTGATCGTGCATCCGGACCAGAACCGGCTGCGCCGCGGCCTCGCGCGCGAGGACCTCTTCGTGGTGGGCTCGGACGTCGCGATGACGGACAGCATGCTGTACGCGGACGTCGTCCTCCCCGCGTCCACGCATTTCGAGCATCCCGATCTCTACGCGGCGTACGGGACGCACTGGCTCCAGCGCGCCGACCGCGTGATCGCGCCGCAGCACGCGTCGCTCCCGAACACCGAGATCTTCCGCCGGCTCGCCGCGCGTTTCGGCTTCACCGACCCGATCTTCACGGCGACCGACGCGCAGCTCATGGACGATGCGCTCGATGCGTCCGACGCGCGCCTCGGCGGCATGCGGCCGAGCGAGATCCCGACGGACCGCGCGCTCGCGATGACGGCCCGCGGCAAGGAATACGTGATGTTCGAGAACGTCTTCCCGAGTACCCCATCCGGCAAGGTCGAGCTCGCATCGTCGTACCTGGAGGGGAAGTACGGCGCGCGGCTGCCCCGCTTCGCGCCGGTCGAGTCACGCTACCCGCTCGCGCTGATCTCACCGGCCTCCGATCGCATGGTCACCTCCACCTTCGGCGGCGTGAACGGCAGCACGGCGCCGCCGCTCGAGATGCACCCGGCCGATGCCGCCGCGCGCGGCCTCACGAACGGCATGCGCGTGCGCGTGTGGAACGATCTCGGCGAGGTGCATCTGTCCCTGCGCGTGACCGACGTCATCCCGCCCGGGGTGGTGTGCTCGCTGAAGGGCGCGTGGTTCCGCACGAGCGACAACGGCCAGACCGTCTCGGCGCTGTGTCCGGCCACGCACGCGGACATCGCCGAGGGCGCGTGCTTCAACGACGCGCGCGTCGAGGTGGCAGCGGAGTAACGGCAGTCGCGGAGCGGCACGGCTTTGCCGGGCCGCGGAGCGTGGGGGGATTGGGGGGTGCGCCTCGCACCCCCATGTCATCAGAAGCTCTGGGACGCGTCGCGGCGCTCGCGCTCGCGGAGCTGCTCGCGCCGGCGGTCGATGGGCGTGGTCGTGACCTCGACGCACGATGACTCCTGGCCGCAGCGCTCGATCAGCGTGGCGCTGATCCCGCTCCACACCCAGAACATCTCGGTGCCGTAGCCCGGGATCCAGCGCCGGCTCGTGGGCCGCCCGAAGCGCTGCAGGATGAGGTCCCGGAACTGGGCATACGACCCGCGCGCCACGAGCATGTAGTAGCCGGCCAGCGACTCGGCGGGCTCGAAGTCGAGCCGCAGCAGCGGAATCGAGAGACCCTTCCACGAGATAGTCACGACAGTCGATGCTGTACCACGGCTGGCGGCTCTCGGATCGTCGAGCGGCACCGCGTCGGAAGGAATTGCTGGCGAATGGCCGCCGGAGGCGTCCCCCACGCGAAGTCGGCGAATCCGCGCGGCGCCTCCGCGACCGCGGGCGTGATCGCGAGCACGACGAGCAGCATCGCGAGAACGAATCGCGTCATGGCCGGTGCAGCTTAGCATGGGGCCATGACCACGCTGCTCGTCGCGCGTCACGGAGAAGCGGACTGGAACCGCGAGCGCCGCTGGCTCGGCCACGCCGATCGGCCGCTCACCGACCGCGGCCGCGCGCAGGCCCACGAGCTCGCGCGGCGCCTCGACGGCGTCCTCATCGCCGCGGCCTACGCGAGCGATCTCACGCGTGCCTTCGAGACCGCGCGCATCGCGCTCGGCGACCGTGCCGTCGAGGTCACGCCACTTCGCGAGCTGCGCGAACGCGACTACGGCGCGTGGGACGGGCTCCAGGACGACGAGATCCCGCGGCGCTTCCCGGACGAGCACGCGCGCTGGCGCGATGGCCTCGGGCACGGCCCGTCCGACGCCGAGCCGTACGCGGCGCTCGCCGCGCGCATCGAGACGGTGCTCCGGCGGATCGCCACGGCGCATCCATCGGACACCGTCCTCCTGGTCACGCACGGCGGGCCGATCACCGTGCTCGACGCGCTGGCCGCCGGCCTCGACTACGTGCAGCACCGTCGCACGATCCCGGACGCGCCGCACGCGTCGCTCCGGCAGTACGTGATCACCGACGGACGCGTCGCCAGCGCGCCGACTAGGGACCGCCCGGCGACATTTACCTTCGGGTCCGTTCGAGCGCTGACCTATACTTCGTGACCCTTGTGACTCGTCGTCGCAGTGCAGTGCCTGACCCGATACGAGGAGCCGCCGCATGGCCAAGAAACTCCTGATCGTCCACGGCTATTCCGATGGCTCGACGAGCTTCACCGCCCTGGGTGACTTCCTGACGGCGCGGGGACTCTACAAGCCCGAGGACGTCTTCTACCTGGACTACAGCAGCATGGACGATGAAGCCACGTTCGAGGACTTCGCCGACAAGCTCGACGCCGACCATCGGGCTCGCCTCGGCAAGGAGCGCGTCGACGTGGCGTGCCACAGCACGGGCTCGCTCGTCGTCAGGTCGTGGCTCGCGCTGCACGCCGAGCGGTCGTTCCGCCGCGGCGACCCCCAGCCGTGCCCGGTCGACCGGCTGCTCTGTTTCGCGCCGGCGAACTTCGGATCAGATCTCGCCAAGCTCGGGCAGTCGTTCCTCAGCAAGTTCCGCAGCACCTTCTTCAACTCGCATTCCCACGGCGTCGATTTCCTGGAGTCCGGCAAGCAGGTGCTCCAAGGTCTGGAGCCGGCCAGCCCGTTCCAGTGGCGGCTCTCCGAGATCGATCTGCACAGCCCGCGCAGTTACTTCCGGCCGGACAACGATCCCGAACACCGGTGCTATCCGATCGTTCTCGCGGCCGGGACGGGGTACGGCGGCATCCAGGCCAAGGTGATCAAGGCGCGGGCGATGCCGGGCACCGACGGGACCGTCCGCATCGCCGGCACCTCGCTCAACACGCGCTCGTGCACGCTCGACTTCCGCGAGGCCGGTCCCAAGTGTCTCTGGTGGCCGTCGCCGAAGTTCGCGGACATTCCGTTCGCGATCTTCGCCGGCTTCAACCACGGCAGCATCATCGATCCCACCGCGTCCGGATTTCTCGGCGACTGGGGGCCCGGCACGTGGGCGGTGCGAGCGCTCGAACGAGTGAAGAGCCTGGAGAGCTATGTCGAGCTCGCCCATGAATTTCGGACCGTGACCAAGGAAAACTACGCGCGCGCCGAGGCGAAGGACCAGGGACGCTACCAGCAGTTCTTCTTCAGGGTCCGTGATGACGTCGGTCTCGATGTGCACGACTTCTTCATCGACTTCCACGTGGTTGGTCCGGACGGCCGGACGCACGAGGAGCTGACGGTGCGCTTCGACGA
Source organism: uncultured Candidatus Rokubacteria bacterium (assembly GCA_963707305.1). Lineage (GTDB taxonomy): Bacteria > Methylomirabilota > Methylomirabilia > Rokubacteriales > CSP1-6 > VGLJ01. The sequence continues at coordinate 12,533 of CAVPPZ010000024.1, read as the reverse complement.
GGACTTCGAGACGCAGTTCTACCGTCACTCCGCGAGTGGCGCGCACCGGGTGATGATGCTCGACTGCCGCAAGCTCGGCGAGTTCGCCGCGCGCCTCACGCGGAAACGGGCCAAGCTCGTGGTCGAGATCACCGGCGTCAGCAACGTGCCGGACGTCCACTACCTGGTCAGCACCTACGACGCCTACGACCCGCAGCAACCGCTGGCCAAGGACGAGCCGATGCTGCTCTGCGAGCACACCACGACCCTCGTCGACGTGGTCCTCAACCGCGTTCAGACCGACAAGCTGCTCGAGGTCAAGGATGGGAAGCTGCAGTCCATCGCGGTCGCCGGGGCGGCCCGCGCTACCGTCGAGGCACCGACCGGCCGCGCGGCCGCCGTCGCTCGTGAGGCGCCCTGAAGGCTCGTCCGACTATTTCCAGTTGATGCGGTTCAACAGGTCGGCCAGCCGCACGGTGGCCTTGACGAGCTGGGCGCGCGCCGCGGCGATGCGCGGGTTCGCGTAGGCCTGAGGGCCTGGCGCCACGATCCGCGCCTCGACGGCGCCGTCCACGACACGCCCGGCCGACAGCCGGACGTTGTAGGCCTCCGCGGCGACGGCCGTCTTCAGCGAGTCCGTCGCCCACTGCGCGGCCCACCCGTGATGATCGCCGCTCGACTGGTACTTCGTCGCGTCGGGCGCGTTCGCCCAGGTCGCCAGCTTCCGCGAGAGCGCGGTGTACGTCTTCTCTCCGAAGCTGCACGCTTCTCCGTTGACGCGTTGAACGAGGCAGTTGTCCCAGAAGCTGTGCAGGCTCACCTCGTTCTCGCCGGGAAACTTCAGGCCGTTGCCTCCCCGGTCGCCGAGAACGCCGGGTTTCACGGCATCGTTGGGCTCGCGGATGATCCTGGGTTGCTTCAGCGCCGCCGGCGTCGTCGCGTAGTAGCCGGCCGTGACGTGGAACGGCTGGTGAATGTCTCCGGCCAGGTGCACGACCCAGCGCACGGCCTGCGCTTTCGAGAAATTCGCCGGCGCCGCGGGCGCCTCGAGCACCGTGATGGCGCGATTGATCGCGTTGACGATGTCGTCGGGCGACGCGAAGCGGCCCAGGACCGTGCCGGCGTCGGCGGCCTTCGGATACCCGGGTGCGGCCAGCGGCAGGTTCACGAAGTGCCACCGCGCGTTCGATCCGTGCGCGGTGTTGAACGCCTTTCCCTCTTCGACGTCGTCCTTGTCCCACCCGAACGGCAGACCGAGTCCTTTGAGTCCCCGGATCTCGTCCGGCCACGTCGAGGCGATGGCGAGCTTGCCGGGCGGCAGCGTGGTGCTGTGACCGCCGACGAGGATCCGGGCGAGGGCCGCCTGGGCCTTCTCGTTCAAGCGTGTCTGCGCCGCGTCGGCGATGGCCTGATGGCCCTGGCTCCCCCAGCCGAGGGCTTGCGACGGCAGCAGCAGCAACAGCACGAGCACGACGCGCATCACGCCGCGGTCTCCCCGGCGAGCGACTTCAAGAATTCGCGGTAGCCGTCGGGTCCGCGCGCTTCCCACGTCTCGAGGCACGCGGTCCCGACGATGGCGATGTCGGCGAGGCCGCGGAGCGCCCGCACGTCGGCGGGCGTCCGGAGCCCGAAGCCGAGCGCAAGCGGCAGTGACGTTGCCATCCGGCACCTCCCCAGGAAGTCCGCCACGCCCTGCGACAGGTCCGTCTTCTTTCCGGTGACGCCCTTCCGGCCAAGACAATAGACGAAGCCCGACGCCTGCCGGCCGATTTCGTGCAAGTCGCTCCGGCGAGTTCGCCGGGGTCATGAGCAGGATCGGGTCGAGCTCGTGCGCGCGGGCCATCGCGTTCAGCTCGATCGCTTCTTCCGGCGGCAGGTCGGCGATGATGAACCCGCGCATCCCGGCGTCCGCGAGACGCGCACAGAAGCGCGCCGCCGCCCATGCGGAACACGCTGTTGTAGTAGCCCATGAAGAGGAGCGGGAAGCGGAACCGCTTCGAGGCGCGCGTCGCGAAGTCGAAGTACGTGGCCCACGCCGTTCCGGCCCGGATCGCTTCCTGGTTGGCCCTCACGAACGACGGGCCGTCGGCGATCGGCTCGCTGAACGGAAGCTGCAGCTCGACCAGGTCCACGCCGGCGGCGTCCATCGCCTCGAGCATCGTCCAGTTGGCGTCGAGCGACGGATAGCCGACCACGACGTGCGTCATGAGCAGGATCGGCTTCTTCTCGAGCCGCTTCGCGCACGTGTCGCTCGAGTCCCGCGGTCTGCACCGCCGTCATCGCGCGCCCTCCTTCCCGCCGTAGCTCGCGGCCTTGTCGCGGATGAACTGCTTCCATCGCTCGTCGCCGAGCGCGTCGGCGACCGTGAAGATGTCCTTGTCGCCGCGGCCGGACTGGTTGATGAGGATCGCGTCGTCGCGCGACAGCGTCGGCGCCTCCTTGCAGGCCGTGACGAAGGCGTGCGCGCTCTCGAGCGCCGGGATGAGGCCCTCCGCGCCGGATCACGAGGCGCAGCGCCTCGACGACCTCCGCGTCCGTGGCCGCCTCGAAGCGCACGCGCCCGCGCTCGTGCAGGTGCGCGAGGATCGGGCCGACGCCGATGTAGTCGAGGCCCGGCGGCCACCGAGTGCGTGTCGTGCATGTGGCCGTCCTCGTTCTGGAGGAAGACGCTCTTGTAGCCCTGCGCGACGCCCGGGCAGCCCCGTCCGCCGGCGAGGCGCGCCGTGTGCCGGTCCGTGTCGACGCCCTTGCCGCCGGCCTCGACGCCGACCAGCTCGACCGACGCGTCGTCGAGGAAGCCCGCGAAGATGCCGGACGCGTTCGAGCCGCCGCCCACGCACGCGTAGACGCGGCGCGGGAGCGCGCCCGGTCGATCTCGAGCATCTGCGCGCGCGCTTCCTGGCCGATGATCGACTGGAAGTACGTCACCATCTGCGGGAACGGATGCGGGCCGCACACGGTGCCGAGCACGTAGTGCGTGTCGTCCATCGACTCGGCCCAGTCGCGGAGGCCGCGTTGATCGCGTCCTTCAGCGTGCGCGTGCCGTCGGTCACGGCGACGACCTCGCGCGCCGAGCTGCTCCATCCAGAAGACGTTCGGCCGCTGGCGCGCGACGTCGTCCTCGCCCATGTAGATGGTGCACGCGAGGCCGAACCGCGCGGCCATGGTGGCGGTGGCGACGCCGTGCTGCCCGGCGCCGGTCTCGGCGATCACGCGCCGCTTGCCCATGCGCTTCACGAGCAGGCCCTGGCCCATGACGTTGTTGGCCTTGTGCGCGCCGGTGTGGTTCAGGTCCTCGCGCTTGACGTAGATCCGCGCGCCGCCGAAGTGGCGCGTCAGGTTCTCGCAGTACGTCAGCGGCGTCGGCCGGCAGGAGTAGGTCGACATCACGTCGACGTACTCGCTCCAGAACGCCGGATCGCGCCGGGCATCGTCGAAGGCCGCGCGGAGCTCGGCGAGCGTCTCGTGAAGGATCTCGGGCACGAACGCGCCGCCGAACTCCCCGTAGTAGCCCTCGCGGCCGGGCGCGAACTGAAAGAGGTCCGTGGGCATGGTCGTCATCCTTCCTTCGTGGTCGCGCTCAGGCTCCGGGCGAGCGGAGCGTCGATGATGAGGACGTCCAGGATTCCGCCGCGCGCGACGGCGAGCACGGCGTCGCGCTTCTGGGCTCCCGCGGCCAGCCCCACCCGAACGGGGACACGCGCGGAGCTGGTCGTGCGTGATGCCGAGCGTGCGGCGGTCGAGCGAGGAGGCGCAGGGCCGGCCCCGGGCGTCGAGGAAGAGGCAGCCGACGCTGGCGACGGCGCCTCGGGGCAGGAAGCGCGCCCCGCTTCGGTCGCTCTCGCGGCGGTGGCGATGGGGTGGTCCTCCGACACGATGCCGATCCCGAGGTACGCGCTGTCCAGCGCGCCGTAGCGGTCGAGGACGTTGCGCACTCTCGGCTCCGCGCGCAGTGAGCGCATGAGCGTCTCGTTGCGCACCACCGCGGGCGCGCTCAGCACGTGGTGCGTCCCGCCCGTGCGTCGCCGCAGCTCCTGGCAGAGGAACGAGCCGTCGATAGTCCTCGCCGGTATCCCAGAGCGCGCCCACGAGCGGGACGATCTCGATGGGAATGGGCCGCGGCGGCGCGACCGACCTGCACGAACGCCGACAGCGTGGTGCCGGCGGTGAGCCCGACCACGTCGCCCCGCCGCACCGTGCGCTCGAAGAAGCGCGCGCCGAGACTCCCGACGGCTTCGATCCCGCCCTTCGGTCGCCACGTGCAGCTCCTTGACGCCGAGCTGCCGTTGCAGGCGGCTCCAGTCCTCGGTTCCGGTCGTCTCGCGCACGCGGATCTCGACGATCTTCGCGTCGCGCGCCCGCTGGAGGAGCCGGCTCACGCCGGGACGGGAGATGCGGAGGAGCCTGGCGATCTCCGCCTGCCCTCGTTCCTCGAGGTAGTAGAGGCGGCTCGCGCGGACGAGGAGCTCGGAGTCGGCGGGCGCTGAACGGATGCTCACGATGTGAGCATTTGTGCACAGACCGGGCTCGAGCGCAAGAGTCGCTCCAGCGATTAGAATCGTGATCCATGGCCGCAGCCAACGACTGGTGCTTCTCGCAGCCCCACTGGCTCGTGCTGGCCCGCGGTCACGACGTCGAGCGGTGGTTCAACGACGGCCAGGTGGCCGGCACCCGGGCGGCATCCTGATGTCGAAGCGTGTTCACCTCGCGGTCGGACAGCGCTATTACCGGTTTGCCAGCAGCATGTCGCCGCGATCGAGCCAGGTGGGGGGCGGCTGGTGGATCGAGTACGAGACCTTCGCGACGATCGACACATTCTCGCGGACCCATGGCTATCCGGTGACCGAGGCCGCCGACTCTTCCTCGCCCTCCCGTATGCGTGGACGAGAGTGGATCGTCTCGTGTCCGCCATTCTGGAAGCGCCTCTCGATGCGTTCCGGGGCCAGGGCAAGCCTGCCGTTGCGTCGGATGGCAAGTGGGTTCCTGTTCAGCACCAGCCCGTTGCTCAGCTGTACATCCCGGGGCTCTATGTGGAAGGGACCCGGTGCAGCCCACGAGGGCGTTCCCGACCCCGAGCATCGAGTTCATCATCGGCAATCGGCGGCCGACCTGAGCGAGGGACCCGCACAAACACCAAGGGCGCGGTGATCAGCCGCGCCCTTGGTGCTTGCTATGAATGGCGGGCTCGACGGGACTCGAACCCGCGACCTCTGGATTGACAGGGCGCAACGCCCTGTCACGCAACTGCGCGCTCCGTCGTGAATCCAATCAGTTAGCCCCTCGCGGCCCGTTGGGTCCGGTTGGATCTGGTGAGGCGTTCCAGGGTGGGCGCGGGCACAGAACGGGCACACTCCCCAGGCCAGGGGGGCGCGGGGCTTCCCGACCTCGACCCTCGGGAGCGAGCGCGACATCCCGAAGAAAATGCGCGACGGAAATTTGGACGGCTCTGTCACCGTCGCCGGCGTTTCAGTCCGATTCCCCGCCAAGGAGCCGCTGGGAATGTTTAGGGGGGAGTCTAGGCACACATCCCCTAGAGCGTGCGCCCATGTGGGGAGGCGGTGTACGACGCCCGTCAATGCCGGTCGCGACCGTGCTCAGGAGCCTGTGCGCTGGCGTGTCCGTTTGCGCAACACCAAGGTGGTCACGGCAGCCGACTTGCTCAGAGCAAGTCGGCTCTGAGCCCTCTGCCGCAGAGCGGTTCTGTGCCACAGAATCGTTCTGAGGCAAATGACGTCTCACTCACCACAAGAACCGCTCGCAAACACAGGTCACAATGCTGCGCAAGGAATATATTTTGTGAAATTGTTTTGACATTGACCGGCACCACCCCAGTGTCGGCCGTCAGGATAAGGCCCCTACTCGGTGGATATATGTGGATTTGTTGATAGTCTTGCCACTCCACGTATGATGAGTATATGAGGGCCAAAAGGGGACGCCGTGGGTAGGAGTGCAGCGAAACGGCGTAACACACCACCGACGAGGCCAGTTTCGGCCGGGGTACGGGTTCTTGACATGCGAGTTGGCACCGTCGCCATCGAGCTCAAGCGACGAAGCGCTCATGTTCTTTGATCCACTCGATGGCGGACGCGTGGCGGCACTCGTTACCAGCGCAGACGTGCGCACACACAGCCCCGTGCGCTCTCCGCAGCAGGGACAAGTGATCGTCACGGTTCTTCAGAAGCTCACCGGCGGTTTCCTGATCGAACTGCCGCACGAACCGATCAACTCCTCGGCACGAGTGCCCGTCCCAGAAAACGTCGTTAAGTTTCCGTAGGCCAAACGCGATGCCTGCCGGTCCCAGACCGGCGGGCATTTCTCGCGGAGGACCAACTATGGTGCTTTCCGACCGGGAAATTTGGAAGGAGATCAACAAAAAGACGGGCCACCGGCTAGTATTCGACCCACCGATCCAGCCGGAACAGGTCAAGGTCACAAGCATCGACCTTCGCGTAGGATCTAGATTCGTCCGCTGGCGTTTTGCTCGCGAGGGTGTTGAGAACGCGGTCCGTTCTCGCGTCATCCTCGAAAACATCACCGGATACGCCAGCTTAGAAAAAGCGTATGGCGAAGAGATCATCGTAGAGCCCGGCAAGCGTTACATGCTCCCGCCCGGTGAATCCGTACTTGCATGGACCCACGAGAAGGTGGCAATGCCGCCGCATTTGGCCGGCAGGATCGAAGGACGAAGCACTCTCTCGCGCGGGCCGGACTGACGATTCACAATACGGCACCGACCATTCACCCTGGGTTTGGATACAGCCGTGACGGACGGCCTGTAGGGCAAGCGATCTGCCTCGAGATTCGCAATGCCAATCCCGATGTCGATATTGAAATAACGCCGGGCTCACTACGGTCATGTATTTCTCAACTCATACTTGAGAAATTGATGAACCCGCCCAAGGAACTCTACTTCAACAAAGGGCAGTTTACGCCCAAGTAGAAACTGTCTGTTTTCGTCCACGCTTGAATCGGTCAGTCGATAGCTTCATATGGGCCTTTCTGCGCCGCTTTGGCGGACTCCGATCCGGCACAAGTCGTTTACGATCGGTAGGCCTCTGTACCAACGGTTGCTATTGGCTCTAGTGTCAGCGTCATCGCCGGCCGCGGCATAGCGATCAATCCGCCGTGAAGCACGGTGAAGATCAAAGACGCCTCATTCGGTGTGGCGTTCGCACTCTCGACCGAGACGCGCGCGGTATGCGGACCGGCCGCCAGAGCGATATCGAAACCGGTTGCGGGGTCGCCTACGTCAAGCTCATAGCGGGTCGGCGCGTCGTTCGTGACAAACGCGACATGATAGTGCTCGTTCGATGGATTCAAGCTCTTAGCTTCTCCCTCGCCCCTGTCAGTCCAGCGCAGCGCGAGTCGCATCCTCTGTCCATCGAGGTTGTTAAGAAACGCTTGGGCCCCTATGACCTGAACGCCACTGAACTTCACGACCGCGAAGCCAACGCAGTACCGATTGAGTCCAGCCCATTCGGTCGCCTCGTAGAGACAGCAACACGGTGGGTCGAACGCGAACCCGAGCTTAGGCGCGAGCCGTGCAGCAAGGGTCTCCGCCTTTTGTGTCGCCGCAGACAACTCCGTCTCTTTAGCGCGGTGCAGTCGCCACGGGGCAATCAGTACACCGCCGAAGAACACGACGACGATCATCAGCAACGTCGCTTTCAGTGTGACGATGTAATCACTGAGCCGAGAAAACATCGCGGCATCATCAGGCGCGTCACGCATTCCGAGAAGAGAGCGACAACGGCGATAGCGGCCGAGACTAGCGTTTGGATCGGACGGTCAAACCCCGATCGAGCCTGTCGCAGGGCCTCAGCAACGACCGCCTTCCAGTAGGAGGGAAACGTCGTCACGTCTTGAGCGCGATCCACGCCGCGCGCTGCACCGCGCCCCATGCCGTCGGCGCCGCCGCGTAGCCGTCCGCGCTCGTCATCGGATGGCTGTGGAAAGTCGGCGACCCAGTGGCCGCGATCGACCCCGGCCGTGCGGAGGCTAACGTCGTAGCCTTGCCGTCGCATTCCATCAATGACGAGGCCGACTCCGCGCCAGTTGTCGAGCCAGGCGTGGAGCGCGCGAAGTGCAGACGACTGAGGTGGGAGTTGGAGGAAGGCGAGCGCGGCGGTGAGAGCCGCAAGGCGCGACCGCGATTGAGAACTCAAGCTATTCCCACAAAATAGCTACCGGCCCCATCTGATTTGATTCCGAGTCGCGTCAGCAGATCGCTCCGGTGATGCTCGTGGAGAGAGCGGACCAGCGCGGCAAGCCAATCCCTCCGCTTGCCAACTCCTGTTCCAACGGGAACGTCTGCTGCATCACAATCTCCGCCGGAGCGGGAACGACCCAAGCGTGCGGATTGCCATATTTCTGCTTCCAGCGCCCGCATGGATACGCAAGGACGACGATCCAACGCTCTTCACGGCGTCGAGCAAATCGACGTTTGTCGGTACAACGTTCAAGTCAAGAACATGTGTTCGTACGCCACCTGCCGGCACATGTTCAATCACCTTGTTTCGCAGCTTGTAATAGGAGCAAGCTCCGTGACATGCTCAATAAGCTTTCCGCTATCGCCGAACGTCCGAGCTTCCCTGCCAGATCAACGCGTGCGTCACGGCGATCGCGGCAACACCCGTCACCTCCGACAAATGCGTCCGCAGCGAGGAGTGAACTTGTCCTCCCGGTAGGTACCTCTCAATCTTGAGCAGCATCCGACACGTTGGTGGTCAATCCAGCATCCTCGAAAAACATCAGACGATTGAGCATGCGATTCGCGAGGGAAGACGATTGTCCATCAGGACAGCAGCCGATGCCTCAACGGTTCCTTCGGGGGCCGGCTACTGGGGGGCGTGTCGGGTTGGCTGCGTAGACGGGATACGCCCGCTCGCAGCATTGCGCTGACCAACCCGCCACAGACCCGTCGACTGAATTGAGATGAGCTTCCCTGCTTCTTGGCGGGCCCCTAGCCATTCAGTTGAACCACCCGGCCTGAATCATCGCGCGGCGCAGCTCGGCGCACCGATGCAGTTCGCGCTGGATCAACGGCCAACTGCCATTTGAACGGCGTAGCCAGCAGCTCACTCACAACCAAGTGGAGACGGAGCCATGGGAGCTGCCATGAGTTGCTCGGAAGGGTAGTCACGGACGCAGAACCTCGTCGACCTGGATCTGCTTCGCCGGATACCCCGACGCCCAGGTTGCTAGATACGAAGATCGTGATGCGCTTCGCACCGACAACGAGATCGAGGGTGCGAAGGTCGACGCCTGGCTCGCGCAAAGTCCCTAAGTAGGTTAGCGCGGGTCGCGCGCCATTCGCCGTCACTTCCGCGAGTGCTGCGAGGATCTCATCAAGAACGCGGAAGGTTTCGGCATCATTCGAAAGCGCCCACCGCTTTGAGGCATTGATGAGTTTCCCCGTCCGGACGGATGGTACCGGCGGTTTCGAAAATGCCGTCGAGTCGCCGTCGGCTGATCGTCCACGAGTCGTGGCTGTCGTTAGGGGGGCTAGAGACCTTGAACCGTTTCGACAACTCCGCGATCGCCTTGTCTTTCTCCATCCCGATGACCAGCTCGACACCCTCTATGACAATGGAATCGGCCGCGGCCGTCGGAACTGCGTGAAGCACGACAGCGAGTAGTGCAGTGACGATAGTGGATGGCTTCATGTAAGCCTTTCCGCACCGCTTTGGCGGGATGCCTTTCGGCGCAAACGTTTCATGCTGGCCTTGATTTCAGGCCTCTCCGGGGCCGTGGTGACGCCGACAGTAGTTCACGCACCACTAGGTACAGACGAAGCCACCGGAGTTGCCATACGGCGGGCGACATGGGCGCCAATGGTAGCGCAGTCCGGGGCGCTGGCCGTGCCGGGCCACCTCGGATACGGCCACTGCGGCCTAGCGGTTGCCAAACTCGGCGACTATCCTTGACGCGGGGGCTAGGACGCGGTGTGAACCGCGTCCGAATAGTCGCACCCCACGCCGGCCCGGCCCCCGCGTCTTCAACCTCGTGGGGGGCCTTCGTGGGGAGGGCACCGCTTGAGGCCGCGTTTGCCGATCTCATCCGCTATTGATTGGGACGCAGTAGTCGCCGCCGGCACTCAGTCGCTCCGCGATCTCCAGCGGGAACCGGACGCGGCGCTGGTGAAGACGCTCGACGCGCGGACGGTGACGTGGGCCGCGGTGGCCGATGTCGTCCACGACGCGGAAGCCGCGGGCGCCGATCCTGAGTACATACGGCTCGCCGCACTTCGACCCGCCGAGCTCGCTACCGCCGCGTTGCGACGCCATGCGCCTTGGCGCGGCCGCATTCGCGCGGGCCTCCGGGCGTTGAATGACCAAGCGACCAAAGACCGCGACGCCGCCCGCAAGGCCGAAAAGGATTTCGTGACTCCACTCGAAGAGTACACGCTGCTGCACCACAACGACGCGATCCGGCCCAAGGCTATTGGTGGAGGCCGCCGCACCGATCCTCGGGTTGTTGACGTCTTCTCCCAACTCGCGCGTCATCTCACCGCCATGCGGCCACGCATCGGCGAGCCGTATGTCCTGCTCGATCGCCTGCGCCAAGTGATCTATCCACCGCTCATCGAAGGAACCAGCGGGCGGGACGCCAAGCGGCTCCAGTCCCAAGCGCTAAAGCACCGCCAGGAACGCCGACGGCGTGCTCCGAATCTCACCCGTCTACTTCGTCGTCTTCAGGGGCGGCACGCGAAGACCTGACCGGAATACTTCGCAAGCGCTCGGCCCCATCAGACCGTGTACTGGTAGGGCATGGCGGATCGGATACTCACCGCGCAAGGTGCGGCTGACGTCTTAGGGCTCTCGGTCGCCACGATCTACACCCGCGGTTGGCGCGAACGCCACGGGCTCCCAGCGCTCTCTAAGGTCGGCGCCGCGCTCCGGTTCCGCGAGCGTGACGTTCTCCGGTTTCTCCGTCGCTGTCGAGAACCGCGACGGACACCCGTTGGCCGAGGCGCAGCATGACCCCGGCGGCGCGGCGCGTGCGACTTCACGGCGAGCGGAGATCCGAATTCGAACTTCCGCATCCGGTCGCGGCCAAGGGCGCGTTGTGAAGCACGCGACGACCCCGACCATGGACTACCCGCGCTTCGCGCGTGCCCTTTTCCAGCGCCATCTCGATCTCGCGCCGCTCCGCGAGCAGCGGCGGGGGCGCGTCCGGTGCATCTTCCATGAAGAACGCACCGCGTCCCTGAGCCTCGACCTCGACGCCGGGATCTTTCATTGTTTCGGATGCGGCGTCGGCGGGGGCGCAATTGATTTCGCGCGGCGCATCGGCGTCGAGCTGCCGGTGCGGCCGCGCATGAAGCGGCAGAGGCCGCTCCAGCCAACTGGACCAGGCGCGGCACGACGTGATCGCGTCGGCCCGGCGCGCTGCGGCCCGGATGGCGCCCGCAATTGATCGCGGATCGAGGCCGCCGACGAGGAGCGCGAGGGCCTGGGCGTGGTCAATCGTGCGCGGCAGTTCGCTACGACGCTCGAGCCCCACGATCCGCGCGCGTGGGATCTGCTCGAAGAGGCGGCCGACCTGGAGCGCATCATCCACAACGATCTTGCCGAACGCCTCGCGTGATTCACGTTGTCGATGCGCTTCACGGGATGAACGGCCACGCGCACGGGAGAGCGCCTCGCGATCTTGAGCCTCCGCGCGACACCGAGGGAGGGAACGCGCGACGGTTCGTGCGCGATCACTACGCCACGGCGCGCTATTTGGCCAAGGCTAAAAAATGGCTCGTGTGGGGACGCCAAGCGATGGGCGCTTGACGACATCGGCGCCGCGGTGCGGCTCGCCAAACTGACCGCCGAAGGGATCTACGCCGAGGCCGCGATGGCCCCGTCCGACTCCGGCACGAAGAAGAGCCTCTCACAGCACGCGCAGAAGACGGACACCGCGCACGGGATCAAGGCCATGTTGATCCTCGCCTCGACGGAGCCGGAGATAGTGGTCGCGCCCGAGCAGCTCGACGTGAACCCGTGGCTGTTGAACGTCAACAATGGGACCATCGACCTCCGGACGGGCAAGCTCCTGCCCCACGACCCGATGCAACTCATCACGAAATTGGCCCCAGTGGACTTCGATCCCGAGGCCGGCATGTCCGCGGTGGCACACCTTCCTGAATCAGATCTTCGCCGGGGACGCGGCGCTGCTCGCCTACCTCGCGCGGTTCGTCGGCTACATCCTCACGGGCAAGATCATCGAGCACGTCATGGCGTTGAACTACGGGACCGGCGCCAACGGCAAGACCACGTTCGCGACCATCCTCCAGGCGATGCTCGGCGACTACGCGTGTACGACGCGCGCGGAACGCTCATGGTCAAGCCGCGCGGCGCGATCCCGAACGACGTTGCCGCACTCAAGGGCGCTCGGCTCGTCGTCGCCTCGGAATCGAATGCAGGCCGGCGCTTCGATGAGGGGCTCATCAAACAATTGACGGGCGGAGATCGCGTCTCAGCGCGCTTCAACGAATGGCGAGACTTCCGAGTTTGATCTGGATGTTCAAGCTCATCCTGAACACCAATCACCGGCCGATCGTGCGC
>CAVPPZ010000023.1:0-181763 GCA_963707305.1 uncultured Candidatus Rokubacteria bacterium | reverse complement strand
TAGCAGCAGCACGAGCCGTCCGGGCGGGATCGAGGGCGAGCCAGCCGCCGAACGAGCTCGGACTCCGAGCCGGCGATCGCGGCGAGGGTCAGCGCCAGGTGGACCGCCGCCGCCGCCGGCAACACGTAGGGACGCCGGCGGTCGGACGGCAGCGCCGCGGCCACTCCCGCAGCCAGCACGGGCACGGCGATCAGGGCGAGCAGCAGCAACCGGTCATTCCTTCAGCGAGGCCAGGCGGCGCGTGTCGAGGGAGGCGAACTCGCGATTGATGTGATGGATGATGATGCTCACCACGAAGATGCCGACGAACAGATCGAGCAGGACCCCGATCTCGACCAGGAACGGCATGGCTTCGACGAGCAGCATTCCGAAGATGAAGATCCCGTTCTCGAGCACGAGGTATCCGATCGCCTGGGTGATCGCCTTGATGCGGGTCGTGAGCAGCAGGAAGCCCGTCACCACCGTCGAGAAGGAAGCCGGCACGATCAGCAGCTCCCGATGCTGCGGCTCGAGCGGAAGCCCCGAGGCGAACGCGATCGAGAGCAGCGTGCCGAGCGCGCCCAGCAGCATGGTCGGCACGAATCCGATCAGCGGCTCGACCTCGCGCTTGATCTGGGCCTCGCGCAGCGCCCTGCGCAGCATCCGGGGGATCACGCTGCCCTTGAGCACGACCGTCGCGATCGCGATCAGGCCGGTGTTCCAGCCGCTGTGCGCGCCGATCAGGAGCGGGATCACGCCCGAGCACCACGCCCTGCAGCGCGGCCGCCTGGATCAGCGCGCGGATCCGGCTCGTCCCCAGCATGAACAGGTTGAGCAGCAGGACGCCGACCAGGAGCAGATTGATCGGCCGAGAGCCTCGAGCATTGGATCCCCTCTCATGCCAGCGTGAGGACGAAGCCGAAGACGCACAGAACCGCGGACGCGATCAGCAGCGAGGGCACGTAGCGGAGCCGGAGCCTCGCCATGACCGACTCCACGACGCCGATCCCGACGCGCGATCGCGCCGATGCCCGCGACGAAGAGCAGCCAGTCGAGCAGCGGATCGCCCAGCGTGAAGGGCAGGACCAGGTGCAGGAGCAGGGCCGACAACAGGAACAGCTTCACCGCCGCGCCGTACAGCACGAGACCGAAGAGCGGCCCGCTGTGATCGAGGACCATCACCTCGTGGATCATCGTGAGCTCGAGGTGCGTGTTGGGATCGTCGACGGGAATCCGCGCATTCTCGGCGAGCAGCACGACGAACAGGGCGACGGCGACGAGGAAGAGCGCCGCCGCCGGCGAGGCCGTGCAGCGGAGCGCGTCATCGGCGCGTGGAACATCGGCGTCAGGCTCAGCGAGCCCGAGAAGCGAACCAGCACCACGAACGCCATGAACAGCGCCGCCTCCGCCAGGCAGGCGAACGAGACCTCGCGCGCCGCGCCCATGCCCTCGAAGGCCGAGCCCGTGTCGAGCGCCGCCGCGGTCGTGAAGAAGCGACCGAGGGCCATCAGGTAGGCGAACAGCACGAGGTCGCCCGTGAAGCGGACCGGAGCGTCGAAGGCGCCGAAGGGAACGAGCGAGCCCGCCAGCAGGACGCGCGCTCACGCCGACCACGGGCCCCGCGCGGAACACCCAGGTGGTGGTCCGGCTGAAGACCATCTCCTTGCGGAACAAGCGGGAGAGGTCGTAGTACGCCTGGAGCAGCGGGGGGCCCCGCCTGCCCGCGAACCACGCCTTGGTCTTGTTGATCACGCCGAGCAGGAGCGGCGGCGCCGTCAGCAGCAGCGCGAAGTGGACGAGGAGCGTCGCAACGTCGATCATGCGCCGGTCGCGTCACCATCCGAGCAACCGCAGCAGGATCCGTCGAGCGGGAACAGCGACGCGAGCAGGACGCAGAGCGTCAGCAAGACGTACATCAGGTACTGCTGGATGCGGCCCTGCTGGAGCGCCCGGAACGGGATCAGCGTCCGCGGCGGAATCCCGCCCAGAGCGGCGCCAGCACGCCCTCCAGCACCTGCTCGGGAACGGACGTGTGGAAGCTCCGGGCTGCCGGGAACAGCTCCCTCGCGGACGGCGCCCTCGGAGCGCGGCCGGAGCAGCCAGGCGTAGAGACCCACGAGGATCTGCGCGAACGAGGACGCCGTGTACGCCATCGTCGGAGCCGGGTCGCGCGTAGCCGCAGTCCCACGTCACGCGTCTGCGCCGGGGTCCGCCGCCGGGAGCGGCGGCGCAGAGCCAGGGCGACTCCGAGCACGCCGACGACGAGCACGGCGTTCATCGCCATCAGCGGCGTGCCACGGCACGAGCTCGGCGAGCGAAGGGGGCGGCGCGTCCAGTCGGATCCAGGTCCGTACGACGCGGTCGAGCGACCGGCATCACGAGGACGGGCAGCGCACCGATCCCGATGCAGCCGAGCGCCAGCAGCAGCATCGCGAGGAGCATCGCCGGCGGCGACTCGTGCGCCCGCGCGGCCTGCTCGGAACGCATCGGCCCGAGGAACACGCGTCCCGAACACCTTCACGAAGCAGGCGATCGCCAGCGCGCCGGCCATGGCGAGCAGCGGAACGGCGAGCGGCGCCACGGACCACGCGCCGTCGATGCCGTCCCCGCCGACCCGCAGCAGGCCGAGGTAGATCAGCAGCTCGCTCACGAAGCCGTTGAGCGGCGGCAGGCCGCAGATCGCCGCGGCGCCGATCGCGAAGAGCGACGCGGTGCGCGCCATCGGCCTGGCGAGTCCGCCGAGGCGATCGATCTCGCGCGTGCCGGCGCCGTGGATCACGGATCCGGCGGCCAGGAAGAGCAGCCCCTTGAAGAGCGCGTGGTTCCAGACGTGGAGGAGGCAGCCGGCCAGACCGAGGGCGGCCCAGGCCGGCTGCTTCGCGCTGACACCGATCAGCGCCAGGCCGAGGCCCATCACGATGATCCCGATGTTCTCGACGCTGTGATAGGCGAGCAGGCGCTTCAGATCGTGCTGGCCGAGCGCGAAGAGCACGCCGTAGACGGCGCTGCCGGCGCCGACTGCGAGCAGCAGCATCCCGACGGCCGGCGGCGGCGTCGGGCAGCAGCGTCAGGATCCGCAGCAGCCCGTAGATCCCCATCTTCGAGCACCACGCCGGAGAGCAGCGCAGAGACGTGAGAGGGCGCGCTCGGCGTGCGCGGCGGGCAGCCAGAAGTGCATGGGAACGATCCCCGCCTTCAGGCCGAAGCCCAGGAGCGCGAGCAGGAACAGGAGGCCGGTGACGACCCGGCCGGCTCGCGCCGCCCGGAAGCGCGCGGAACTCGAGCGAGCCGGTGGTCGCCCACAGCAGGCCGAACAGCGCGAACAGGGCGAGCGTGCCCGCGTGCGTCGCCACGAGGTAGACCCAGCCGGCCTGCTGCACCTCCGCCCGCTCGTCCTCGGTGGTGACGAGGAGGAACGCCGAGAGCGCCATGATCTCCCAGGCGAGCAGGAAGGCGACGCCGTCGGCCGCGAGCACGACGCCGGCGAGGGACGCGACCAGCAGGCCGAAGCACAGCCGCAGCTTGCGCCCGTTCGTCGGGTGCTCGGCCTGTCTCCAGTAGCGGGCGCCGTAGAGCGTGCCCGCCGCGCCGAGCACGTACACCGGCAGCAGGAAGAAGGCGGCCAGCGGATCGAGCCGAAGATGGAGCGAGAGCTCGGCAGCGGCGCCCGCGAGCGTCGACGTCTCGACCGCGCCCTCCGTGAGGGCGACGAGCGGCGGCTCCCGAGCCCAGGCAGCGCGCCGATGATCGACAGGAAGCTCGCGATCCCCTGGCCCGCGGTCGAGCGACGCCCGAAGGCGAGGCCCGGCACGTCCGCTCAGCGCCGTCAGCCCGATCGCGACGACGCTCATGGCCAGGCTCACTCGCTCGCTCCCCCCACGCGTCAATCGCGAGGCTCCTCCTGGCGGCATCACTCGCTGCCGCGTCTGGCCACGGCGGCGAGACGGAGGCGCTCAGCGCGGCCTCGGCCGCGTGCAACGCTTCGAAGATCTCCTCGCGGGAGGCCTGCGTCCGGACCGCCGCGTTGAACCGCGGGTCGCGCAGGGTGAACGCGAGGCGCGACAAGAGGTGCAGGTGCGCGCGGACGGTCGGGCTGATCAGCGTGAACAGCGTGCTGACCGGCTGACCGTCCAAGGCGCCGAAGTCGACGGGACGCTCGAGGAAGCAAAGCGTGACCGTCGGGCGCGACAGGTGCAGGACGATCGGGTTGCGCACGTGCGGGATCGCGATGCCGTCTCCGATCCCCGTCGATCCGAGCGCCTCGCGCGCGAGCAGCACCTGATAGAGGAACTCGCGATCGACGTCGTCGGGCAGCTTCATGGTGTCGACCACGGCGCGAAGGACCGAGGCCTTGTCGTGACCGCCGATCCGGTAGTGGATGCCGCCCGCGCGCAGCGCGTCCTCGAGCGTCGGCGGCGGCTCCGCCTCGCTCTCCGGCTCGGCGAAGATCTCGGGCGACACGTGGATCTTCTGCGCGGTCGCCCACTCGAGGAGCTCCGCGCGGTTGATCCGATACTGGTCGTTGATCCGATAGGCCGGGAGCAGACCCTGCTTGATCCAGCGGTAGACGCTCTTCTCCGAGACGTTCAGAAGCGCCGCCGCCTCGCGCACGGTCAGCTTCTTCAATGCGGGCTCTCTCTCCCGTGCGAAGGCCGGCCATTATTCCCAATGGACCACCGCGCTTCAACCATGAGAATCGGAATCGACTGATGAGAAGAGCGGTGACACTCGACAGCCGATCGTCATTGTCCCGATCGGCGAGCACGAGCGAAGCGATCGGGACGGAACGCGTGCGCCGCTTCCGGCAGTGCCGCGCCGCGCACGAGATCGGCGACGAGCGCCGCCGTCGTGGCGGAGAGCAGGATGCCGTTGCGATGGTGGCCGACGGCGAGCAGCAGGCCCTCGGCGCCTCCGCGCCGGGACCGATGCAGCGGTAAACCGTCCGGTGACGCCGGCCGCAGCCCCGCGCGCGCCGTCGATCCGCGCCGCGCCTTCGAGTGCGGGCACGAGTCGCGCAGCGGACAGCTGCAGCCCGTCGCTCGCCTCTCGCGTCACGCGGCAGTCGAAGCCGGCTCTCCTCGGAGGTCGCGCCGGCGAGCACGCGGCCGTCGGGCCGCGGCACCAGGTAGATCGCGCTCGTCCCAGACGATCGAGCGGAGCGCCACGCCCCGCGAGCTCCACGAGCTGGCCGCGCACCGGCGCGGATCGGCAGCGCGGGCACGACCTGCGAGGTCGCGCCCGCCCAGGGTCCGCTCGCGAGCACGACCCAGTCCGCCGACCACGTGGCGCGCGGCGTCCGCACCCCGACGACCCGTGCGCCGCGTCGCGCCGAGCGCGACCGCGGGTGCGCCGCACTCGAAGCGCGCGCCGAGCGACTGCGCCGCGCGCGCGTAGGCGCGCGTGAGCCGCTCCGCGTCCACGTGGCCCTCGCGCGGCGACCAGAGTGCGCCGGCGACGCTCCGGCGCGAGACCCGGCTCGTGCCGGCGCGCCGTCGCGCCGTCCCGCCACTCGATCCCGCAGTCCGCGAGCTCGGCAGCGCGCGCGCGCAGCGACGCGGCGGCGCGCGCGTCGGAGGCCACGCGCAGGATGCCGCAGCGCTCGAGCCTCGTGTCGACGCCCGAGCGCTCGCGCAGCTCGTCCACGGCGCTCGCGAGCTGCTCGAGACTCTCGCGGCCGAGCGGGAGCGACTTCTCCGCGCCGTGCGCCTCGGCGAACGGCGCGAGCATGCCCGCCGCCACGCGCGACGCGTGCGCCGCCACCGCATCGCGCTCGAGCACCACGACCGCGAGCCCGGCGCGCGCCAGCGACCACGCGATCGCCGAGCCGATCACGCCCGCGCCGATCACGATCGCATCGGCGCTGCGCCTGCTCACGGCGTGGCGAGGCGTTCGATGTCGCGCAGCAGCTCGCTCGGCTCGTGGCCGTCGAGTCCGAGGTAACGGCGCCGGATCTGGCCGTCGCCGTCGATCAGGAAGGTCACGACGACGTGCTCGATCTGCGCCGTCCGGCGCCTTGCGCGCTGCCGACGCCGTAGCTCTTGACCACCGCGTCGACGGCGTCCGGCGGCGCCGGTGAGGAACGACCAGCCGGCGAGGTCGGCGCCGCGCTTGGTCGCGTACTCGCGCAGCACCGCGGGCGTGTCGCGCACCGGATCGAGCGAGATCGACACGAAGTGCGTCCGGGCGCGCAGCGCCGGCGGCAGCTTGCGCTGCACGTCGACGTGCAGGCCGGTCAGGATCGGACACGGGCCCGGGACAGCGCGTCCAGATGAAGTCGAGCAGCACGACGCGCCGCGCCAGTCGGCGAGCGACTTCGGGTTGCCGTCCTGGTCGGTGAGCTGGAACGGCGGCGCGGGATCGTCCACGCGGCGCGACGCCGCGCCGAGCTGCCCGCCGCCCGACGTCGCGACGCCGCTCTCGCGCACCGTCGCCTGCGTCACGACGTACGCCTTGCCGGTGAACTCGACCTCGAAGTCGATCGCCTGGCCGCGCGCGAGCGTCGTCGAGCAGCGCCGGGTCGGCGCACGTCGAAGTTCATCGTCATCGCCGGCATCAGGCCCGGGATGTCCTCGTGCGTCGATCACGACCTGGCCGGTCTCGGGCTGCACGTCCTCGACGACGCCGCGCGCGTGGTAGATGCTGCGAGCGCGGCCGCAGCCGGCAGGCCGAGCGAGCGCGATACAGAGCAGGCTCGCAGTCCATCGCGCTCATCCCATCGGATAGCGGATCTCCCGCGAGATCTGGTCGACCTCGGCGAGCGCCTCGGGCGGGATCTTCGCGTCGGCGGCGGCGAGGAGTCGGGTCGAGCTGCTCGGGCGTCGGTGGCGCCGATCAGCGTCGAGCCGAGGAAGTCGCGCGTCAGCGTCCACGCGATCGCGAAGGTGACGCAGCGACATCCCGCAGTCGGCCGGCGAGCTGCTGCGAAGCGCGCGGTCGCCGCGAGCGTGCGCTCGTTCACGAAGCGCTTCGTCATCGCCTGCGTGCGCGGCGAGTCCGGTCGCTTGTAGCAGGTGAAGCGCGCGGCGTCGGGCCAGCGCGCCGCCCTGGTACTTGCCCGACAGCACGCCGCCCGCGAGCGGGCTGTAGGCGAGCAGGCTCACCTGCTCGCGCCGGCACACTTCGGCGAGCTCGTCCTCGAAGCGGCGGTTCAGCAGGCTGAAGTTGTTCTGGATCGTCTCGTAGCGCGCGCAGCCCGTGCTTGTCCGACGGTCCACAGGCTCTTGGTGAGGCCGTAGGCGCTCTCGTTGCTGCAGCCGACCGCGCGCACCTTGCCCTCGTCGACGAGCCGCGTGAGCGCCTCCAGCGTCTCCTCGTACGGCAGGCCCGGGTCGGGCCAGTGCGTCTGGTAGAGGTCGATGTAGTCGGTGCCGAGCCGGCGCAGGCTGCCTTCGCAGGCGCGCTCGATCGAGTGGCGGTCGAGCGCGGTGTGGCCGTCGCGCACCGGCGCCTGGAACCAGCCGCCGCCGCGGCCCGGCCACCTTGGTGGCGAGCAGCACCGCGTCGCGGCGGCCGTCCCTGCAGCCACCTGCCGACGATCGACTCGCTGCGCCCCGCCCACTGCGGGTCCGGCGGCACGGGATAGACCTCGGCGATGTCGAGGAAGTAGAGGCCGGCGTCGAAGCGCCTTGTCGAGGATCGCGAGGCTCGTCGCCTCGTCGGCCATCGAGCCGAACGTCATGGTGCCGAGGCCGATCTCGGGAACGCGCAGGCCCGTGCGACCCAGGCGACGCTGCTTCATGCTGCCCTCCGATGCGCGCAGCCGAGTCTATCGCCGCGGTCGCGAGATGCCTCGCCGCGTGCGGCGCGCTCGCCTGCGCGACGACGCCGCCCGCGACGCCCCAGTCGCTCGCCGAACGGCTGCGCGCGTCGGCGACCAGCGACGGCGGCGCGCTCGTCGTGCGGCTCGCCTTCGACGCCGGCGCGGACCTGGATCTCTACGTCACCGACCCGCGCGAGGAGACGGCCTACTTCGCAAACACGCCGACGCGCGCCGGCGGCACGCTCGACGCCGACCGCACCTGCGCGGATCCCGGGGAGCGCGTCGAGACCGTGCGCTTCACAGCGCCGCCGCCGGGTCGCTACCGCGTCGGCGTGGATCACCCGGCGACGTGCAGCGACGCCGCGCCGGCGCCATTCGCCGTGCGCGTCGAGCACGCGGGTCGCGTGTGGGAAACGACCGGCCACGTCGCCCCCCGCCGCTTCGCCCCGATCGTGCTCGAAATCACCGTCGAGCCGTTCAACCAAGGGGCCGGGCGTCGGCGTCAACGCCCTCATGGAGTTTCCACTTGGGGAACAGCAGCTTGGCCGTGAAGTCCAGCGGCCGGATCCGGACGCCGTGGATCTCGATCTCCTGGGAATCGAAAAATCCCGTTTCCCGCAGGACGGCCATCTTCTCGATGTGGCCCGGGTAGCGCAGGGTCTTTTCCTTCATGTTGGGCACGTCGAGCGTTCTGGCCAGGGTCCTCAGCCCGTCCGTGTTGAACGCCTCGAGCGTCCCGACCACGGGGAAGTTGATGAACTCGGGGTCGGACAGGGCCGGCCGGACGACCATCTTCCCGTTCTCGACATAGCGCGCCGGCCGGACGTATTCCTCGATGACGTCCGCCGGCGAGAAGACCGCTTTGTATTCATAGGGCCATTCGCGGACGTTCGGCAGGCCGCCGACATAGATCGTGACGAGGTCGTCTCGTCGAGCTTCCCGTGGGCATGGGCCGCCAGGATGTTGCTCATGCCGGGCGCGACGCCGCAATCGACGACCGCGGTCACCCGCTTCTTTTTGGCCAAACCGTCCAGGTCAAAAGGGTCCTCGGGGAAAAAGGCGATATCGATCACGGTCCGACCGGCTTCGATCATCGTCTTCAGCGTCCGGTATCCCATGTGGCCAGGCACGGCGCTGATGACCATATCCTGGCGGGCGAGGATCTTCTTGAGCGCGGCGGCATCCGACAGGTCCTCCTGGATGGTCGTGATGCCCGGACCTTTTTCACGCGGGCCAGCGCCTGGGCGCTGACATCGACCGCGGTCACTTTAAAATTTCTGTCCCGGGCGAGGTCGAGGGCCATGGGGCCGCCGACGAGTCCGGAACCGAGAACGACGATCTTTTTCATGAAGCCTCCTTCTGAGTGAACACCGGGTAGCCCGAAAAAGCGGAAATCGAGGGGCGCCGCGGCGGATTACAGGCCGCTGAAAAGATTGAGGACACCGATGAGGCGGCCGCGCAGGCCGCCGGATCCGGGTGTCCGGGAAAGGCGGAGCGTTTTCACCCTCCCATTCTATCGACGCGGCCGGAGGCTGTCAATTCCGGGCGGCAGGCGCCCGGGGGCCAAAAACACGAAAGCCCGCTTCTCCGCATCCGGGACGGGGAGAGGCGGGCCTTCGAGCGCATCGAGCCTTTTACCCTCGTGCTCAGGAGCCCCGGTGGCAGCCGCTCTTGCAGTGGGACACGCGAGGAACGAGAAAGCGCTTCATGTCGTCTCCTTTCGAATGGCGTAACAATATCCTATAATAATAGTAGGGAATGGTCAAGGGGCCCCCTCAACGCGGCGGGCCTGAAGCTTCCGGCTGAGCCATTCCCAGACGGCCCGGTTGAAGGCGGCGCTCGGCGGGCTGTCCTCGAGGAGTTCCTTGAAGCTGAAAAGCGCATCCCCGGGCGCCTGGCGATAAACCCGGTCGCCCTCCCAGAGCCTCGGATTCTCGGGATGGAACTGGACGCCGAGGACCGCGGGGTATCTCTCGTGGCAGACCGCCTCCACGATCCTTCCGTCGATCGACAGCGCCACGGGCCTGAGCCCGAAGCCCAGCCGGTCGAGCGCCTGGTGGTGCGAGCTCAGGACGCGCGGCTCGTCGGTTTCCTTGAACCCCATTTCCAGGCAAAAGAGCCCTTCGGGGTCGAGCTTGATCCTGTGGAAGTTGTAGCCGATGAGGTTCTCCCTCGGGAAACAACTTGGGATACGGATTGTTGTGCCACGCCTGGGGGTCGAGGGCGAGGATGTCCTCGACATCGGATTTCCCATAAACTTCGGACCAGATATCCTGAATGAGAGTGCCTCCGGTCCCGACATTCAGGCTCTGACAGCCCAGGCATATGCCCAGCACCGGGAAGGCCGGCCTCTTTTCGAGGAGGGCCGGGAAGGCCTTGTCCTGGGAGCCGCCCAAAAGATGGAAAATGGCGGAGAGTTCGAAGTAGTGCCTGAAGGGGTCTTCGATCTCGGTCAAGAGGCTCGTTTTTTCCCCGAAGATGGACGGCGGGATGTCCGGCCCTCCGAAGAACACGATGCCGTCGGAATCCGCGAATATCCTCTCGAACTCCGGCGTGCAATCGTTCCGGCGGAAGACAACGGCTTCGGAGATCGCGGCAGATACGGAATGAAAGCGGAACCACGAAATCCCGTTTTCGGCGACATATTTCCGCGATTCGTCATATCGGGTGGCCTCTTTTTCGTGATAAACCCCTGTGACGACGAGCCCCGGGGCCTCGAGATAGCCCAATCGCTTCAGGGCGGCCAGGGCCCTGATGGTTCCGGTCGAGGGATAAAAAACGGTGAGCCGGGTTTCCCGGCTCTCCAAAGCCGCGGCGGCGGAGAAGGCGGCGAGCGCGAACAAGCCCAGAATCACGAGAACAGCGGCTTTTGAGGCGGCCTTCGGCATGAACTCCTCCTGGCTTCGGTCTCGATCCATTATAGATCCGGAGTTCGGCCCGGGCAACATGGTAAAATAGCCTGAGATGGGCGCCGATACGATCGACGGGGTCGAATATTATTCCGGGTATAAAGGCGAAGAGACTCCCCGTTTCGTGACCATTTCCGGAATCCGGCACCGCGTCCTCCAGGTTTCGGGAAGGAAACGGACATACGCCGCGGGCACCGACGAGGTCGCCGAGGAGTTCCAATGCCTCCTTGACGACGGCCGGACGGTCTCGGTGAAGCGGCCGGTCGCTCAATAGACGGATCCCAGGGAAAGGGCTAAAATGGCCCGATGAGTCTGAGCTTTTTGGGCCGGACGGCCGAGTTCAAGGCGTTCCTGAAGGCCGCGGCGGCACCCGGGCCGGGACCGTTGATCTCCGGCGTCACCGACGCGGCCAAGCCCCTTGTCCTGGCGGCCCTGGCCGTGGGCCTCCGGAGGCCCGTGGTCTGTATCCGCCCCCCGTCCCGTTCGCTGGCCTCCCTCGAGGAGGGCTGCCGTTTCTTTCCTGGACCGTCTCCGGTCGCCGCTGTCCGCGGTGACGCTTCCTCCCCTGGCCGACGATCCGTATCTCGAAATTCCGCCCGCGCTCGAGGCGATATCCTCGAGAATGGATTTCCTGTACGGCGCGCTCCTCGGAAGGAACGGGCTCGTGGTGACCAATCCCTTCGGGCTTCTTAAGCCGATCCCCGGGCCGGAGGACTTGAAGCGTTCGTTTCTCATGCCCGAGGTCGGACAGACCTGGGACCGGGACGATCTCCTCGAGGCCCTTTTGACGTTCGGCTACTGCTCTGGAAGATCTCATCGCTTCTCCCGGGGGAGTACGCCCGGAGGGGAGGCATCGTGGACGTCTTCCCGCCCCGCCAATCCGGGCCTGTCAGAATCGAGTTCGGCGTGGACAAGATCGTGTCGATCCGCGAGTTCGACACGGGAACCCAGAAATCCGTCAAGCGGCTCGACCGGGTCCTGATTCCGTCGCTCCGGGAGTATCCGGGGTCGCCCGAGTTTCTCGAATCCTGGCTGGCGGCCGCGAAAGGGCGTCCCGCGACGCGCGGCCTGACTTCGAGGAGAAAGTCGCGCCTTCTCCGCGGGGGGAATGACTTTCCCTCGTTCGTCTACCTGGCCCTCCTGGCCGGTGAACGATTCGTTCCCGCCACCAGGTATCTCGAGGACGCGGTCTTCATCCTGGACGACGCGGACGAGATCGACCGGGAGTGGGCCGAAGCCGACGGTCGATCTGGCCGGTCACTATCAGGACCTCCGGCAAAGCGGATCGTTCGTCCTGCCCCCGGACGCGATCTTTCCCGGACCCGCTCTGGCGATATGTCCGGGACCGGGCGCTCAATCTCAGCGAAATCGGATCCCCCGAAGCGCGGGGACACCGTGAATTTCGGATTCCAGCCTGTCCCCAAGTTCAACAACAGGATTCCCTTTCTTCCTCGAATATCTCAAGAAGCTCCAGGAAGAGCGGGAGATCTGTTCGATCTACCTCGTCAACCAGGGCACGCGCCAGCGCCTGGCCGCCCTCCTCGCCGAGAACGATATCCCGGCGGTCGTATCCGACGACCCGGGCTCCCTTCCGCGCGGAGGCGAGGTGAGCCTCCTGCTCGGGAACCTGGACGAAGGGTTCAGCTATCCCAAAGAGAAGGTCATCGTTTTCGCCGAACGCGATCTCTTCACGGAGGAAAAAGTCCTGGTCAGCCGGGCCTCGCGAAGGCCGTTCATCTCCCAGTTCCAGGATCTGGCGATCGGCGATTACGTCGTCCATACGGACTACGGGATCGGGGTCTTTCCGCGGGCTCCAGCGGGTCGCCGTCGACGGGAAGAACAGGGAGTTCATAGAGATCCTGTACCGGGACGACGACAAGCTCCTCGTCCCCGTCGAGAACCTGAACCTCGTCCAGAAGATTCGCGAAGGCCGGTCCGGAGCTTCCGCCCCTCGACAAGCTGGGGACGAACACCTGGCAGAAAACCAAGTCCCGGACGAAGAAGGCGGCCGAGGCCATCGCCAAGGAACTCCTGGAGCTCTATGCCAAGCGCAAATCCGTCAAGGGGTTTGCCTTCAGCCCCGAAGGAGAATGGGAGTCGGAGTTCGAAAAGATCTTCGAATACGAGGAGACCGAGGACCAAGTCAAGGCCATCAGCGACATCGAAGCGGACATGGAATCCGGTACCCCCATGGACCGCCTTCTCTGCGGCGACGTCGGATACGGCAAGACGGAAGTGGCCATGAGGGCCGCGTTCAAAGCCGTCATGGACGGCAAGCAGGTGGCCATCCTGTGCCCCACGACGGTCCTGGCCAGCCAGCACCTGAACACATTCCGGGCCCGGATGGCCCTTTTCCCGGTCCGCGTCGAGGCCCTGACCCGCCTTCAGACGGGAAGCGAGCCGAAGGCCATTCTCTCCGACCTCAAGAAAGGCTTTATCGACATCCTGATCGGGACGCACCGGATATTGTCCAAGGACGTTTTTTTCAAGGACCTCGGACTGCTCGTCATCGACGAAGAGCAGAGGTTCGGCGTGGGCCACAAGGAGAAGATCAAGAGCCTCCGGGCTTCGATCGACGTCCTGACCCTCACGGCCACCCCGATTCCCCGCACCCTCAATATGGCCCTGACCGGGCTCCGCGATATCAGCCTGATCGAAACGCCCCCGCGGGACCGTTTGTCCGTCCACACGGTCGTGACCCCGTTCAGCGCCAAGCTCATCGCCTCCGCCATCCGGCAGGAGCTCAACCGGGGCGGGCAGGTCTATTACATCCACAACCGGATCGAGGATATCGACAAGGTGGCCCATCTGGTCGAGAAGCTGGTGCCCCAGGCGAGGGTCGTTTCGATTCACGGCCGGATGTCGAGCCCGATCCTGGAGAAACGGATGATCGACTTTACGGGCCGCCGCGCGAATGTCCTTGTTTCGACCACGATCATCGAAAACGGGATCGATATCCCTCTCGTCAACACCCTCATCGTCGACCGGGCGGATCTTGTATGGATTGGCCCAGCTCTATCAGCTGCGGGGGCGCGTCGGGCGCTCCTCGCGCCAGGCGTTCGCCTATTTCCTTGTTCCGCCGCTTGTGGGCTTGACGCCCCTGGCCAAGGAGCGGCTCAAGGCCCTCAAGGAGTTTTCCGACCTGGGCTCCGGTTTCCGGCTGGCCGCCAAGGACTTGGAGATCCGCGGGGCCGGGAATCTCCTCGGCCACAGGCAGAGCGGGACAATGGACGCCGTCGGCTACGATTACTTCATGAACATGCTCGATCAGGCGATCCGGGAGCTCAAGGGAGAGCCGGTCGAGGAGGCCAAGACGGAAATCAACCTCAAGGTCGATATCCGTGTTCCCGAGGAATACCTTCCCCAGGTCAACCTGAGGCTGAACTTGTATAAGAGAATTTCCTCGGTCGAGAGCCTGGTTGAAGTCGATAGGATTCGAGCCGAAGTCCGTGATAGGTTCGGGGAGCCCCCATCCAGCGTCGAAAACCTCTTTGATTACGGTGTCATCAAGTTCCTGGCGGGAAAGCTCAAGATCGAAACCCTGGACAGGGCCGGCGACCGGATCGTCTTCAAGTTCGACCCGACGACGGGCGTCGATCTGAGCCGGCTTCCCTCCCTTCTCAAAGCCCGTTCCGGGCGGCTGTCCCCGGAGGGGATCATGTCCATCGCCATGCGCTCCCCAGGGGAGAGGGCGTTCCTCGATGAAACCATCCGTATCTTGAAGGAGTTGTACGGATATACTATAATGACCTGAATTTAAAAAAGATGAGAGACATTCGCACCGCGCTCATCGCTCTGGCGATCCTATTCGCGCCGGCCTCCAGCCTCGCCCTCAAGGCCACGGATCGTATCGTTTTGAGGGTTGAAGACTCGACCCTTACGGACGATGATTTCGCCCGGTACGTCCGGGCGACCGCCGGCGAAAACAAGCTTTCCGACGTTTCCCTCAGCCGCCTGTTCGATAAATTCGTGGAAGAGAATCTCTTACTGGCCGCGGCCCGCCGTCAGGGCCTGGCACTCACTTCCGAGGAGAAAACGGAGTATCTGACCAAGCTGGCCTCGGAATCCCAATCCGGAGAGCCGGGCGACCCCGTCCCCAACGGGAACGACGAGAGACTTTTCGACCGGCCGCTGATCGAGAAATACACCTACGGTTTCATCAAGGACCTCAAGGCTGAAGACGCGGAAATCAAAGCCTATTACGAAGAGCATAAAAAGGAATTCCTTCTGTCGGAACGGATCAAGGTCAGCCAAATCCTCCTGGAAACCGAGGACAGGGCCGTATCCCTCCTCCGAAAGCTGAAGGATGCTCCGGAAGAGGTCTTCCGGAAAGCGGCCCGGGAGGAATCGGCCGGTCCGGAGTCCTTCAAGGGGGGCGAAATGGGCGTTTTCCGGAACGGCGATCTGCCATTCGAGATGGAAAAGGTCGTCTTCGCCCTTGAAGAAGGACGGCTGAGCCCCGTTTTTGAATCCTCTTACGGTTACCATATTTTTCGAGTGGACAAGAAGTTCCCTCCGCAGCTGCTTTCCGAGCCTGAAGCGGCGCCTTCCATCCGGATCAAGATCCTCGACCGGAAAATCCAGGACGCCCTTTCCGCCCACCTGGAGGAGCTCAAGGCGTCGTTGAACTGGAGCACGACGCCCGAGAAGCTATCCTTCGCCTACCAGAGGAACATTTCATGAGAAACCGAACTCTCCTGCTCGCGGCGGGCCTCGCCGCCCTCTTGTCGCTGGCCGCCGGCCAAGTCGTCGAAGAGATCGTCGCCGTGGTCAACGAAGACGTCATCACCCTGACCGAATTCCGTGAGCAATACGACGCGACCATCCTGCAGCTCAGGACGGCCTTCAAGGGCGAGGAGCTCGACAAACAGATCGAATTCGTCAAGAAAGAGCTCCTGAACATGATGATCACCGACCTTCTCTTCAAGCAGGTGGCCCACGAGAAGAACCTGAACGTCTCTGACCAGGTCCGGCAGACCATCGAGAACATCAAGAAAGAGAATAACATCGAATCCGATGACGACCTGAGGCGGGCCATCCAACAGCAGGGGCTGGAATACAACAAGTGGCTGAAACAGGTCGAAGACAACATGCTGATGCAGGCCATTCGATACACCGAAATCGACCGCGCCATCGTGCTGGACGACGCCGAAACCGTGAACTACTACAAGCAGCACCCAGCCGAGTTCGTGGAGCCCGAGGAATACCGCCTCCGGGCGGTTTATCTGAGCCCGGAGGGAAAAAGTCCCCAGGCCCTGGCGGAAAAGAGGACCCTCGTCTCCGACAAGCTCAAGGCCGGGGAGTCGTTGAACGCGCTGGCCAAGGAATTTTCCGACGGCCCGGGCAAGGAATCCGAAGGGGACCTCGGGACGTTCAAGAAGGGCGAGCTCGATAAGACCCTCGAGCAGGCGGCCTCCGCGCTCAAACCCGGCGAAACCTCCGCCTGGGTGGAAGCCAAGAACGGCTGGTACCTGCTGAAGCTCGAGGAGAAGAAGGACAGCCGGCTGAAAACGCTCGACGAGGTCAAGAAGCAGATCAAGGAAAAGCTCTACGGGACAAGAGACAGAAGAAGACCGAAGAGTAGTGAAGGACCGAAGGAAAAGAGCTATCTCAAATCCTGAAACCCAACCCCCTCGACCTTTAGATCAGGTCACGAAAACGGCGGCCGCGATGGCCGGAGCGTCCACGCCCTCGCTCCCCGTGGCGGTCTGGGTAATGCTGGTCGCCGTTACCGACATCGTTCCCGAAAGGCGGTAGTGTGGACGTCCTTCCGCCGGGCGGCCGTCCGTCGAAGCTCCGGCCGAGCTTGATGGCCAGCATCTCGGCGGCCAGGCTTTCCGTATACCGGCCCGCGTCCTTCTCGGTCTGGCCGAATACCCTCGTGCTCGGCCAGGTAGCCATAGGACTTCCCCCGGCTCGGGACGGCCATGCCGATCGAGGCCGAGATCAGCCGTGGGCCTCGTCGGTCGCGTTCTCGCTCATGACCAGGAAAACGATCTGGCCGGGGTGAAGAAGCTTCAAGACCTCTCACGCGATATGATTCACAGCCGGGGGGAAGATGCTCAAGACCTTGCGTGGGGGCCTGGTGGAGAAAGCGGAACAGCTGTGGCCGGGGCGTCGTCTCGGCGCCCTGCCCCGTCCACAGGAGCCGCCCGACGGAGGACCGCAAGAACTCGCGCTGCCGCTCCTCCCGCTTCGTGCTCCTGACGTTCTTGACGATGACGTACCGGATCTGCCCCTCGGGATCCAGGATGATCGTCGACCCGCCGTAGAAGCGAAAGACGCCGCCGTCGGTGCGCACGAGCCGTGTCTGGGTGACCTCCGCCACGAGGTCGAACACGATCTGCCCTTGCGGCCCGATGCGCCGGGTCGCCCGGATCGAGTGCACCTCCGGCGGCGTGACGTCGAGGCCCTCGCGCTCCGCCTCGGCGCGCGTCACCAGGCCGAACAGCGAGGCGCGGCCGGGGGACAGTCATGAACGTGCCCAGCTCGCGCGCCTGCCGGCGCAGCTCGTCCGCGCCCGCCGGCATGGAGGGATCGCCCCGGAAGCGCAGCGCCGCGAAATTCAGCTCGGGGCACGGCGGCAGCCCTTCCTCGGGCGCGCGCCACAGCAGCGCGTCTTCCGAGAGGTTCGGCACGTCCGTGGGGAAGATCCCGTACGTCCGGAAGGCGTCGACCAGCGCCTCGCGGTAGAGCCACGGATCGTCCGGCACGAGCGCGTAGTCGGCCGTGATCAACGCCCGGAGGTACTCGCCGAAGAGGAGGTCGACCGGCGGACAGTAGTCGATGGCGCGGATGCAGATCGACAGGAACTGGCTCGCCAGGCGCGCGGCCTTCTCCGCGAGCACCGCGATCAGCTGCGGCGAGAGCTCGCCTTCCGGGAGGACGCCGGAGCCGCCGGTCGCCAGGCGGATGAACCGGTGGGTCTTGCGCTGGTAGACGGTCGTGAACGCCTGGAAGATCGCGGCCACGAGCACCGAGCCGAGCGCGTGGGGTTCCGCGTCCTCGCCGTAGAGGCGGCGCGGCTCCCCGGACTTCTGCCGGTCGACGGCGCTGCGCAGGGTCTGGCCGTAGTGACTCCCGGGCTGCGTCTGGCTGAATTGCCACGCCAGCTCCGTCAGGAGCGGCGCGATCTGGAGATTCCCTCGCGCCCTGGCGATCGAGTGCTCCAGCACCTCCCGGTAGCTGAAGTGCTGGAACACCGCCACGAGATCGGCGAGCGCCTCGTGAAATCCCAGGACGTCGGGATTCGTGGGCACGGTGAAGTGGGCGCGCAGGCCGTCGAGCAGCGCGTGGGTGACCTCGTGCGCGACGATGTCGTGCGACAGGCACGTGAACACCCAGCTCCCCGGCAGGTTCCGGCCGCTCACCGTCGGGGCCGCGCGAAAGTACCCGAACTGGATGCTGCCGGAGTCGGGATCGTAGAACGCGTTCGGCGCACCCTGAATCGCGTGGGGACGGAGCACCAGCCGGCTCGCGCCGGAGGTCCCGGTCCTCCGGAACGTCCAGGTGATGTGCCGGCCCAGCGCGGTGCGGAAGGTGGCGTACACCGAGCTGCTCACGGCGTAGACCATCTGCTGGTGAAAGCGAGGGTCCGACGGTGTGGGCTCGAGCCCGCTGTTCATGACCACCAGCGGGTCGTCCAGGTCGACGCGCTGATTCCGTTGAAACCCGTCGTCGTTGTCGACCTCGAACACCGCGCCGCACGGGCCGGGACGCAGCGTCTCGTACGGCACCTTCAAGGTGGCGATGGCGCCATCGAGCCGGGAGATGCTCGGGTCCATCGTGAAGATCTTCAGCGGGCGGTAGACCGGATCACCGGAGCGACGCTCGTACGGGCGCGTCTCGTCCACCGCGGTCACCCGCCGAGACACCTCGAACTCCAGCTCGAGGTCGCCGAGCCCGTTCCCGCCGCGCCGGGCGCCTGCGTCTGCGCCAGCGCGGCGGTGGCCTCCGGCTTGTTCTCCGCCATCGCGTCAGGTCCGTCGAAGTTCCCGGGCGACGGTCTCGAGCGCGTCGGCGAGGCGGCCAAACCCGTTCGCCTGTCCCAGGCTTCCGCCGCCGTCCTGCGTCGCTTCCGTCGCGAAGATCCCTCGCGACGGGCCTTCGCCGAGCGGCGTGAGCATCCCGCGTGTCCGCAGGCCGGCCGCGCAGGCGATCGTCGGCGTCTGCCGTGGATTGGCTCCGAACGCGCGCGTGACCGCGGTGATGAACTCCTCGTTCGTGAAGCCGAGCCCACGCTCCTCGAGCAGGCGCGTCGCGCGGACCGTGAACTCTCCCTGGCCGTTGCTTTCCCACGCCACCTCGGTCGACAAGCAGGCCGTGAACAGGACCTCGTTGGTCTGCTGGATCGCGGCACGCGTGCGGGATCGCCCCGTGCCGCGTCCGCCCGCGGTCTCCTGGGCAAACTTCAGATAGGCGAGCCTTCAAATCGTCGGTGAGCGGGAGAAACCGTGCCCGCTCGTCACGCTGCGCGGATCCGTCCGGAGGCTCCCCGAAGCCGAACCGATTGAGGGTGCCCGAGTGACAGCAGTCCATGATCATCGTGAAGGCCACGCCCGCAGGAAGCTGATCGATCAGCGCCGCGATCTGGTCGTCGACGAACATCCGTCCCGTCTGGAGGTCCACCGGGCAGATCGCCTCGTCCCGGCCCGCGGAGTCGCCCCCGGCTTCGTCGCCGTTGACATCAGGCACCTGGGTGCCGTGCCCGGAGTATTGCCAGACGATCACGTCGCCGGATCGAGCCGTGCGGATGAGACGCTCGAGCGCGGCGCTGATGTTCGCGTAGGTCGCGTCGCCGTCGAGCATCAGGTCGGATTCGAAGCCGAACCGGCCCAGCGTCTTCGCCCAGAGCCGGGCATCCCTGACGCAGCCGGCCAGCGGGCTCGTCGGGTAACGATCGATGCCGATGCACAGCGCACGTCGCCGGCCTCGTCCGGCCGGCGTGCTGATCACAGCCGGGGCGGATACCGCTCCAGGCGACGGCGGTGGCGGGGCCGGGGCCGCCGGGGGCTTCCACCAGCCTCCGCCGAACGCCGAGGAGAGGAACGAGCGGCGGAGGTCCTCGACCTCCGGCACCGTCCACGGATCGCCGGCGAGCGCACGTCCCTCACCCTCGGGATACGGCCGGTTGAGCTGGGCCTTGGTCTGGAGGCCGAGAATCCGGAGCGCGACGCTGTTCATGGTCGGCGCGTCGTTGTCGAAGCCGCCGTGCGTCGTCGACCGCGTGGCGTGCGGCCCGTCGGACGCGAACGACGGCGAGAGATCGCCTCCGCCCCCTGGGCCGGCGCGCCGGCGAGGCCGAACAGCCGCACCAGGTCGCGATCGCGGCGCAGACACTCCTCGAGACCGAGGATCTCCGCGTCGTCCTCCTTCTCGAGCGCGTCGCGGATCAGGTAGAGCAGCGACTTCCGGTAGATGGCCACGCACGTTGTCGTCGCAGCTCCTGCTCCTTGACCATCGTGAAGAGGTTGAGCCGTCGCGGACGGCGTGGCCGACGAGGCCGGAGCGAGCCGATCGGCTTGAACGTGTCGACGCGGATGGCGGGCGCCAGCAGGTGGAGCGACGTGATCTCCGGCACGCCGGCGCTCAGCGCCACGGGCAGGAAATGCGCCTGGAAGATCGCGCCGGCGCTGTGACCGGCCGCGTGGATGTTGACGGCGCGCGGATGGCGGTCGAGGAACTTCTTCAGCTCGGCGGCCGTCTTGGTGGCGCCGCCGGCCGGCGTGGCGGAGAGCTCCGCGTTGCGCTTCATCCCGGACCAGATCTTCTCGCCGCCCGCGGCGCGCGCCGCCGTCTCGATCAGCGGATCGCTGACGTTGTCGGAGAAGAAACCCCGGGCTTCCTCCGCCCCGGGCACCAGACCGCGCAGCAGGTGGCCGATGGTCTGGAGCAGGCCGGTCTCCCACACGAAGTAGATCGGGTAGATGCCGTTGCTCTTCCAGAACGCCACGTGCTTCTGGGCGATGGCGAGACCGTTCCTCTCGGAGATCAAGCCGCCGTGCGCCCAGAACATGATGCGAAACGGCTCGGCGGCCCCGCGCGGCGGCATGCCGCTGCTCTGCGGATCGTTGAACGCCCGTTCCATGTCCTCGCCGAAGATCCGCTCGACGTCTTCCGGAAGCGTGAAGAACTCGCCGCCGCGCGTGAGGGCGCCCTGGCTCATGTTGATGACGTGCGCACGGAGCGCGATCAGATCCGCCGCGGTGACCTCGACGCCCCGCGCCGCGGCCGTCGTCATCCGCCCGGTGCCGGTGAACACGACCTCCTGATCGGACTCCGGCAGCTCCGCTCCGACCGTCGACTCGGCCGGCGTGGAGTCGGCGCGCAGGGCGTCGACGGCGGCGCTCGACCGCAGTGCGCTGGACACGCGTCAGCGGATCTTCACGGTACGCGGCGCTGAACGGCGCTTCCGCGAGATCGCGGGAGCCTTCGGGCGCCGCGTGCCGCGCGCGCACGAGCTCGACGATGCCCGCGAGGTCGATGCCGGAGCCCGGGCAGGTCTTCGTCGACATCTGGCGATGGAATCGCAGCGCCTCGGCGGGCAGCCCGAACTTCTTCTGGACGGCGACGATCACCTGCAGCACCGTCTCGCGCTGCGGGTCCTCGAAGGGGTCCTTCCCCGTGTCGAAGTCGCCGATCATCTCGAACATGAAGGGCCCGACGCGCGGGTTGCCGTTGTGCCCCACGGCGCTCGCCGGCGAGATGTTCCAGCTCCGGCCGGTCCAGATCGTCCCGTCCGGCGCGATCGTGATGTGCTGGGCGATGTCGCTGAACCCGCGCTCGCGCGTGTGGAACTCGTGCATCGCCTCGATCGATTCGAGCCCCCGGTACTGGGCATGGTTCGGCCGCCACGTGTGGTGCATGTGGACGACGTCGACGGCGCGCGTGAACGGGAAGCGCGCGAGCATCTCGCGGAACTGGGTGAGTGTGAGGGGAATGAAAGGTTTCGGCATCGGTCCCTCCCAGGCGCGAAGGTCACCCGTGTGCGGTCGCCGCCATGGTACCAGTGACGTCGAGCACGCGGCGGCGGGCGAGATCGACTACCATCCCGGTGCCTTGGTCGACCCGTGCGGACGCTCGGCGCGCCTCTTCTCGCCGATGATCGTGTCCGACCAGTGCCTCGCCGCTTTTCAGGTGCTGGCGTCCTGAGAGAGCACTGAGGAAAGTGGTGAGCCGTCTGGGACTCGAACCCAGGACCCCCTGATTAAAAGTCAGGTGCTCTTCCATCTGAGCTAACGGCTCGGTCGCTGTGATTCTACGCGACCGGCGCCGTGCCCGTCACACCGGGGACGCCCTCATAGCGCCGCGATGTCGACGCGGAAGATCCGGTCGCTCGGCACGCGCTGCACCACGAACTCGACGAGCGTGGACGTGTTCGCGGCGAAGAAGTCCAGCATCGTTCCGTCAGTGGCGGGGAGCTGGACCACCGCCGGGAGGTAGCGCAGCCCATCCGTGTCGTAGCTGAGGTCCGCCGTGGGCCCGGACGCGTCGAGATTCAGCCCGATGAAGGCGCCCGCCGGAAGCTCGGCCTGCAGTGCCGCGAGGTGGTCGAGGTTCACGAAGAACGTGCGGTAGGCGCGGTTCACCGTGTGCGGGACGACGTCGACGATGACCTCTTCGTTCAGCCGCTGGGTGAGCCGCTGGTACCTCTTGAGTCCGGCGAGGACGGCATCGCCCTTGTCCCGAGGGTCCCACGCGCTGCGCGCGATCTCGCCGTCGACCACGTGGAAGTCGAGGCGGTAGTCGTCCACGTCGTTCCCCATGTCGTCGCGGACGCGGACGATGAACTGCTGATAGGCGTGGACACGCTCGTCCGAGCCCAGCCGGAGCCCCGCTTGCCCGCTGTAGAACGCCTTGTTCGCCTCCGCGAACTCCTTGCGCAGCTTCTCGTAGGCGTCGACGTCGGCGATCTCGAGGCAGCTCTTGATGAGCCCGAGGACCGGCGCCTCGTCGTTCTCGGGCACGATCTCGCTGTGGTTGACGCCCTCGACCAGCCGGAAGGCCACCGGCCTGCTCTTCGAGCGCTCCACCGAGACGATCGTCCGCTCGGTCTTGACCTCGCCCCGGATCGCCGCCGGCTCCGTGTAGTCGATCCGGAACCGGACGCTGTCGAGCGCGGCCGCGGCCGCGCGGATGGTGCCGTCCGATCCATCTTCCGCGGCGCCCTTCGCGACGAAGCCCTTCAGGTCGCTGTAGGTCCTGACGCCGGAGAACACGAAGACCCACGGCCCCTTGGCCCCGGCCGGATACACGGGGGCGTCGCAGAAGAGGTCGTTCTCGGCCATCCGCCAGAGCACCGGGCTGCCGAGCTCCAGCCCCTCCAGGATGCGCCGGCCGGTCATGAACCCGTGGGAGAGGCCACCGCGAAACACCTTGGCGAGCGCCGTCTTCCCCTGCGCGGCGAGGCGCGACCCGAAGTTGGCCGGCGCGAGCATGATGAGTCGTCCGATCGGACACCGTTCGCGATCTCCGCCGCAGGCGTTCCGCACGTGATGGTTCAGCCAGTGCCGGACGACCGGCCCGCCCGTGGAGTGGACGATGACGTCCAGGGAAAACGGCGCGAGAGTGATCTTCCCCTGCCGCTTCAGCGCGTCGAGCCGCGTCTGCAGGCCATCGGCGAGGTCGTCGAAGGTGACGTGGTCCTCCATCGACTCGTAGTTGCCGAGGAAGACTTCCTCCGTCCGCCGCCCTTGCCGGACCAGCCACTCCTTGAGAGGAACGAACGACCGGGCACTGTCACTCCACCCATGCAGGATGAGCACTGGATTCGCCATTCCCTGGCCTCCTCGCGGGATGCGGCCGCTCGGCCTAGCACGCGCTCCGGAAGATCACCGCGGTCACGGCGTGTCCGACATACAGCACGCGAGCCTGGCAGTTGCAGTCATGGCCGCGATAGACGATCTCGCGGCCGCCCGGCGTCGCTTCGCTCTCCGCACGATGCGTCCAGGCGATGGAGCACCCCTTGTCGCCGAACGCCCATCGTTCCGTGCGCTGAAGCAGGGCCACCGCGACCGGTGTCGACATCCCCTTCTCGCTCAGGCGTTGCTCGGTGAACTCGATGGCCGGGTCTCGATGCGCCTCGAGTCTGGCGCCCGTCGGGGAGGCATACGTGAGATGGATCGCGCTCCCGTCCGCCCGCGCCTCACATGACACCGGGCGCCCCAGACGCCACGCAAGCGGACTCGATTCCATGCTTCGCTTGAACTCGGCGTAGACGCGCTGCAGCCCCGGGTCGACCCCGCTGATCGTCGCCGGGCATGACGGCACCGCCTCGGACGCGCCCACCGCGACGGCGAGCGACAGGACGGCGATCAGGCACGCGAGGGCGCGCCTCACCGGAACTCCGCGTGCCATCGCACGAGGCCGCCCTCCCGATCCAGGAAGAGGACGAGACCCTCGAGGCGGCGGATGGAGGCTTTGACGGCGTCGGCGCCCTCGACGAGCGGCTGCACGTCGAAAGCGTTGCCGGAAAGATGCTTGCTCAGCCCGCCGAGCTGGTCGGCCGGCAGGCTGTTGAAGACGCTCAGCAGTCCCTCCTGGATCTGCGCCTCGGTGGTCGCGGCGGGATGGTCATCAACCCACGTCTGGCAGGCCGCCCGGGCCGCGGATTCCCTATAGGTCTCCACGATCCACTTCCGCTTCTTCGCGACGTTGCTCGCCATCGCCCGCGCCTGCGCGGCCTTGTCGCGACGTCCGCTGGTGAAGACGACCTCCGGGTGCAACCGCCTGAGCTCGTAGGCCGCCGCCTTCGCCACAGGCGTGAGATCGAGTTTCTCGATTTCGCTGTCGATCGGTGGGTCTGCGCGATGTCCCGTCTCAGTCACGGCGAACCCCCTGACGTTGGCGTTGGACCATCTGCGACGATCCTGGCGACGCCTCGAACGTGGGGTGGATTCTACTCGGTCCTTCCTGGGGGGAGGCAGGTCGGGGGGCGAAGCCCCCCTTCCGAGCGTGCTAGAGCAGGCTGGACCGCACCGACGGGAACCAGCGCAGCAGCGGCGAGTCGTCGCAGAGGATCGTCTCGTCGCGCTGTGGCCCCGTCGAGATCATGCAGAACGGCACGCCCGCCAGCTCCTGGAGCCGGTCCAGGTACTGCCGGGCCTTCGCGGGGAGATCGCTCTCGTGCTTCGCGCGGCTGGTCGGCGTCATCCAGCCCGAGAGCTCCTCGTAGACGGGCTCGGCTTCCGCGAGCGACGTCTCGTCCTCGGGGAACTCGGCGATGAGGTCGCCGCGATAGCGGTAGCCCGTGCAGATCTTCACGGTCTCGCACTGGTCGAGCACGTCGAGCTTGGTGAGCGCGATCGTGTCGATGCCGTTGATGCGCACCGCGTAGCGCAGCACGACCGTGTCCGCCCAGCCGCAGCGCCGCGGCCGGCCCGTCGTGGAGCCGTACTCGTTGCCGCGCGCGCGGATGTCCTCCGCGAGCTGGCCCTTCATCTCGCTCGGGAACGGCCCCTCGCCCACGCGGGTGGTGTAGGCCTTGGCGACGCCGAGCACGCCGTTGATGCGCGTGGGCGGCACGCCGGTGCCGGTGGCCGCGCCGCCGGCGGTCGTGTTCGAGGACGTCACGTACGGGTACGAGCCGTGATCGATGTCGAGCATCGTGGCCTGCGCACCCTCGAAGAGCACCTGGTAGCCGGCCTCGATCCACCGCGTCAGCAGCATGGCGGTGTCCGTGATGTACGGGGCGAGCCAGCCCGCGTAGCGCAGGTACGGGTTGAGGATCTCTTCCACCGTGAAGCTCTGGACGTCGTAGATCTCGCGCAGGATCCGGTTCTTGATCGCGAGGTTGTCCTCGAGCTTCTGGCGCAGGAGCCGCTCGTCGAGCAGGTCCGCCATCCGGATGCCCACGCGGCCGGCCTTGTCGATGTAGGCGGGGCCGACGCCCTTGCCCGTCGTGCCGATCCGCCGCGCGCCCAGCTTCGCCTCCGACGCGCGGTCGAGCACCGGGTGGTACGGCATGATGAGGTGCGCGTTCTTGGAGATGAACAGGTTGCCGTCGAGCGTCACGCCGCGCTGGACGAGCGACTCCATCTCCTCGATGAGCGAGCCGGGATCGACCACGACGCCGCAGCCGATCACGCACCGGCATCCCGAGTGGAGGATCCCCGACGGGATCGTGTGCAGGACGAACTTCTCGCGCCCCACCACGACCGTGTGCCCCGCGTTGTTGCCGCCCGCGTACCGGACGACCACGTTCAGCTGCGGGGTGAGGATGTCGACGACCTTGCCCTTGCCCTCGTCACCCCACTGCGTTCCGACGACCACGATGTTCGGCATGGCTAGCTCCTGGTGCTGAAATCGAAATAGCGCTCGGGCGTCTCGAGCACGGCGCTGACCTGCAGCACACGCTCCCCGCCGCCGGGGAGCTCGATCGCGCGCATCTCTCCGGGCGCGGTCCCCTCGCCGCCGACCACCAGCGCCACGCGCGCGCGATGCGCCCGCGCGTACGCGAGCGACTCCGCCAGCGCGCGGCTCACGATGTCGCGCGAGACCGACGCGCCGCGGTCGCGGAGACGGCGGGCGAGCGACAGGGCCGCGGTCTTCTCGCGCGTGAAGTCGATGATGAAGAAGTCGGGCCCCGCGAGCGTCGACCTCCACGCCCTGCGTCGCCATGACGCTCAGCGCGCGGCCCACGTCGAAGGCAAAGCCCACGGCCGGGCACTCGTAGCCGAAGCGGCCGAGCATGTGGTCGTAGCGGCCGCCGCGCGCGATCGACGCGCCGAAGCCCGAGACGTAGGTCTCGAAGTAGAGGCCCGAGTAGTAGTCGAAGCCGCGCACCTCGCCGAGGTCGAGCAGCACGGATTCGCCGAGGCCGTAGATCTTGAGCAGCCGGTACACCTCCGTCAGGTTCTCGAGCGCGCGCGTCGAGCGCGCGTTGCGCGCCAGCAAGGCCGCGCGGTCGAGCACCTCCTCGCCGCCCACGAGCGTCGGCAGCGCGAGCAGCGCCTCCCCCACCGCCGACGGCGGCGCGGCGGCGGCGACCAGACGCTCCAGGGTGCCGGTGTCCTTCCGCGCCAGCGCGGCGCGGAGCTCGCGCGCGGTGTCTTCGCCCGTGATCTCGTCGAGCAGCCCGCGGAAGAAGTCGAGATGGCACAGGTCCACCTGGAAGCGCTGGAGGCCCAGCGCGTGCAGGCCTTCCATCGTCATCGCGATGAGCTCGACCTCGGCCTCCGGCTTCTCGAGCCCGAGCAGCTCGACGCCCGCCTGGTAGAGCTCGCGGTACTGCGAGACGTGCGGCTCGTCGTAGCGGAACACGTTCGTCACGTACGCGAGCCGGATCGGCTTCGGCTCGTCCCGCATGCGCGTCGCCACCGTGCGCGCGATCTGCGGCGTGATGTCCGCGCGCAGGGCGAGCACGCGCCCCGTCTCGCGGTCGACGAACGTGAACATGGTCTCCTGCACGTTCTCGTCGGTCCCCGTCGAGAGCACGTCGAGGTACTCGAACGTCGGCGTCACGATCTCGCGATAGCCCCAGCGCTCGAAGATGCCGAGCAGCGCGCTCTCGACGTGCCGCTTGCGCGCCGCCTCGTCGGGCAGGTAGATGCGCGCGCCTTTCGGGAGCTGCGTCGGCATCCGCCTCATACGACGGCCTCCGCCACCCCCTCGAGGTGCGAGCGCGTGTTCATCCGGTGCACGGTGACCCAGTCCGGCCGGTACTCGATCTCCGTCAAGCCGCCCGGCGACGCGTCCACCGACCAGAGGCGGTCGGCGTCGAGGCCGAGCGCGGCGAGCACGATCAGGCGGACGACGATCGCGTGCGTGACGAGCGCCACCGTCCCGTCGGGATGCGCGGCCCGCAGCGCCGCGATGCCCTCCGCGACGCGCGCGCCGACCGCCGCGAGCGTCTCGCCGCCGGGCGGCGTGATCCCGTGAGGGTCGGTCCGCCATCGGGCGTATAGCTCGGGGAATCGCGCGGCCACCTCGGGGTACGTGCACCCCTCCCATTCGCCGAAGCGCATCTCGACCAAGCGCGCGTCGACGTGCACGGGCGCCCGGGACGCCTTCGCGATGATCTCTGCCGTCGTGCGGGTGCGCTCGAGCGGGCTCGTGTACACCGCCTGCAGTCCGGTCGTCGCCAGCGCGGCCGCGGCGGCCTCGGCCTGCCGCTGTCCGGCGGGCGTCAGCGCGACGTCGCGGCCGCCGGTGAACCGCCGGTCGCGCGACGACTCCGTCTCGCCATGCCTGAGGACGAAGAGCCTGAGCACGCTCACAACCGGAGCATTGTACGTGACCCGATCGTGCGAGGCGCTCAGCGCCGCCCGGCTCCGCCGGCGCAATCCTTCCTGGCGAGGCAGGTCGTACAGCGGCGAGCCGCTGAACGACGTCGGGCGCCGAAGCGCTCGGCGAACACCTTCTGGGCGCCGCGGATGCCGGCGCCGAAGTCGACCGCCCAGCTCGACCAGCACCTGCTCGAGCGCCGCCAGCGCGACGATCACGTCGAACTCCGCCGCGTAGCCCATGTGGCCGAGCCGGAACAGCGTGCCCTTCATCTCGCCCTGCCCGCCCGCGATCGTGATGTTGTG
Organism: uncultured Candidatus Rokubacteria bacterium; assembly: GCA_963707305.1. Lineage (GTDB taxonomy): Bacteria > Methylomirabilota > Methylomirabilia > Rokubacteriales > CSP1-6 > VGLJ01. The sequence goes on along the minus strand of CAVPPZ010000023.1, from coordinate 153,588 downwards.
CGTCTGCGAGTAGGCAGCCACGATCCGCTCGCTGTCGATGCCCCGGGGCGCGACGACCGCCGTCAGCGCCGGGCTCGGCGTGGCCTTCGCGAACATCGCGAGCCCGAGCGCTTCGACGCCGGCGCGCGTCGCGCGCGCGAGGCGGTCGTGGCGGCGGAACACGTTCGGATAGCCTTCCGCTTCGAGCATGCGGAAGACCTCGCGCAGCCCGACCACGATCGCCACGGCCGGCGTGAAGCGCACGTCGTTCTTCGCGTTGGCCGCGCGCTCCTTGGGCAGGTCGAAGTAGTACTTCGGCAGCGTCGAGGTCTTCGTCGCCGCCCACGCCTTCTCCGACAGCGCGCAGAACGCGAGGCCGGGCGGGAGCATCAGGCCTTTCTGCGAGCCGGCCACCACGACGTCCACGCCCCAGGCGTCCATCGGGAGGTCGGCGATGCCGAGGCTCGACACCGCGTCGACGACGAGGATCGCGGGATGGCGCGCGGTCACGGCCGCGTAGCTCCGCACGTCGTGCAGCACGCCGGTGGACGACTCGCTGTGCTGCGTGAACACGGCCTTCACGCCCGGGTTCTTCGCCAGCGTCTCCGCGACCCGCGACGCGGGCACGGTGTCGCCGAACGGCGCGGTGAGCTCGATCACGCTGACGCCGTAGGCGCGCGCGATCTCCACCCAGCGCTCGCCGAACTTGCCGGCGCGCACGACCGCGACCGTGTCGCCCGCGGACAGCGTGTTCACCACGGCGGCCTCGAGCGCGCCGGTGCCGGAGGACGTGAGCGGGATGACCTCCTGCGTGGTCTGGAAGAGCCTCTTCAGGCCGGCGCGGACCTCGGTGAAGAGCGCCTCGTACTCCGGCGTGCGGTGGTGGATCATCGGCTGGGCCATGGCGAGCAGCACGTTGCTCGGCACGGGCGTCGGGCCGGGCGCCATGAGCTGATATTTCTTCATTCGACCACTATAGCGTCACTCCTCGCGCCGGACGTGAGAGCCGATCGATCACCGGCGAGGCGCGGCGGGCGGCGGACTGGCCCAGCGCCGTGACGAAGATCGCGTCCATGCCGGCGGATGCCGGCGCGAAGAACTCGACCACCAACCGGTCGTAGAACGTCAGCCCCGAGGCGCCGAACCCTTGCGCGTACGCCGCCAGGTACGCGCGGCCGCCGGCGATCCCCGCGTCCAGGTTGATGGCCCGGTACCCTCGGTCGCCCCACTGCGCGCGGATCGCTTCCATCGGCGCCAGGAAGAAGATGGTCGCGGCGGCATCCCCACCCAGCGGCTGCTCCAGCGTGAGGTACGAGGCGCGGTCGCGGAACGCGCCCGCGTGAATGAGCTCCAGCGCGTGCTCGGCGGGGCGATAGACGTAGGCGCCGGGCGCGACGTCGTCGACGGCGTTGACGATCAGGAACAGGTCGACCAGGCCGAACGGGACGTCCGCGGGAACGGTCCGCGTCGCCGCCCAGAGCGTCGTGGCGAAGTCGAGCGCGCTGATCGACGCGTGCGAAAACTGTCGCGTCGATCCGCGGCGCTGGATCGTGTCGCTCAGCGAGCGTCCCGCGCGCGTCCGTGGCGCCGGAAGCGGAATGAATGGACCTCGCGGCTCACCCGCGCCCGCTCGGGTGGTCGCTCGCGCTCGCTCCCGCCACGCGACGCACGTCGTCCGGCGTCGTCAGCTTCGAGACCTGCACCATGTCGCGCAGCAGCGGATAGTCGACCTCCGAGGACGAGAGCGGCATCGTGGCGAGCGCGATCGGCGGCAGCGTCCCCGGATCCGCGGCGGGCGCCCCGCGCGGTCCCACGCCGACGAGCTCGAGCGCGGTCTCGCGATCGGTGTCGATCCCGAGCACGTGGTTGACCTCGTCGTCGGCGAAGCCGACCACGAGTCGCGGCGCCGTGCCGAGGGCGTGGCCGGTCGCGAGCACGTTCGCGAGCATCGTGCCCGAGTCCCAGAACAGGTGGCGGAAGCCGCGCGCCTGGTACTTCCACGTGTTGCGCCAGTAGATCGCGGTCAGGACGAGCACGGCGCCGCGGCGCGCGAGGTCGTCGTCCGCCGCGCCGCGCGCGAGCGGCGCGCGCACGTCGACGTCGCGCAGCCGTCGCAGCGTGAAGTCGCCGGGACAGAAGTGGTAGAGCCCGGGCGCGAGCCCGTTCACCTCGCCGGCGGCCACGTAGACCTCGGTCTGGTACAGCGCGCCCGTCGACGCGGCGGCGCGGAACAGCACCTCGACGCCGGGGCCATAGACCTTCTTCCGGGTGACGCCCGCGCTCAGGTAGAGGAGGGCCGCGAGCCGCTCGAGGTCGAGCGGCGTGGCGTCGTCTCGCGTCGAGCCGATCGCTTCCAGCGTGTCGGCATCGACCGTATCGAAGCTTCGCGGCAGCTCGATCGCCGGCGCCTCGGTGTAGACCTTGAACGGGAACGGCTTGACGTCCCAGTCGAGCGTATGCGCGTTCGTGCGGACGGAGTACGGCGAGTGCGTGGTGGCGTCGTGGTACTGCCGCGCGTCCACCTAGAACCGATACGGCGGGCGAAAGACGCCGCGCTCGGTGATGATGGCGGTGATGAGCTCGGCCGGCGTCACGTCGAACGCGGGGTTGTAGACCGGCGAGTCCGTGGGCGCGGTCTGCTGGCTCGCCGTGCGCCGCACCTCGCCCGCGTCGCGCTCCTCGATGGGGATCTCGCGGCCGGTCGCGAGGCTCGCGTCGATCGTCGAGAACGGCGCCGCCACGTAGAACGGAACCTCGTGGTGGCGCGCCAGCACCGCCACGCCGTACGTGCCGATCTTGTTGGCGGTGTCGCCGTTGGCGGCGATGCGGTCGGCGCCGGTCACCACCAGGTCCACCTCGCCGCGCGCCATCACCGAGCCGGCGGCGACGTCGGGGATCAGGCGGTGCGGGATGCCCTCGTGCACCATCTCCCACGCCGTGAGCCGCGAGCCCTGCATGACCGGCCGCGTCTCGTCCACCCAGACCAGCGCGACCTTGCCCCGCTCGTGCGCGGCGCGGATCACGCCGAGCGCGGTGCCGTAGCCCGCGGTGGCGAGCGCGCCGGCGTTGCAGTGCGTGAGGATCCGCGCGTGGTCGGGCACCAGCGCGACGCCGTGGACGCCCATCGCGCGATTGGCGGCGATGTCCTCCGTGCGGATCGCCTCCGCCTCCGCGAGCAGCCGCGCGCGCACGGCGTCCGGCGCCTGGCCGGCGAGCGCGGTCGCGGTCCGGCGCATGCGGTCGAGCGCCCAGAAGAGGTTCACGGCGGTCGGGCGGGTGGCGGCGAGGCCCTTGATGGCGGTCTCGAGGTCGCCGAGCAGCGCGTCGAAGGTCTTCGCGTGGCTCTCGCGCGCGGCGAGCGCCACCCCGTACGCGGCGGCGACGCCGATCGCGGGCGCGCCGCGCACGACCAGCGTGCGGATCGCGTCGGCGACGTCCTCCCAGCGGGCGTAGTGGCGCACGACCTCGCGCAGGGGGAGCAGCGTCTGGTCGAGGAGCTCGAGGCGGTCGTGCGCCCAGCGAACGGGCTCGATCATTACAGCGTGCCGGGAGAGATCTCGATCTTCAACGAGGGGCGCCCGCGATCCGTGTCGGCGTCGAGGCGGAAGTTGTAGGTGCGGTCGCCGTGGAGCCGGCGACGGCCACGCCGGTCAGCGGGCCCGCGAGCAGGACGGCCGCGCTGACGAGCGCGGCGAGACGGGTCCGGACGTCGGCGAGCGAGAGCCCGACCACGCGGACCACCTTGTCCCGCGACCGGTCGCCACGCACCAGCGCGACGTTCGACGGCGGCACCCCGAGCGCGCGCGCGACCAGCCGGCGCACCGCGGTGTTCGCCTCGCCCTCCACGGGAGGCGCGGTCACGCGCACCCGCAGCGCCTCGTCCTGCCAGCCCACGATCTCATCGCGCGCGGCGCGCGGCTGCACGCGCAGCCGCACGAGGGTCTCAGGCCGTGTGGTCGCCATCGGCGGATTCCGCGACCGTCTCGGAGGAGAGGAGCCGGTCGTAGCGCGCGAGCGTGCTGCGGAACTCCTCGAGGAGCTGGCGGCGCATGCGCTTGAGCGACTGCAGCTCCAGCTTGATCCGCGCTTCCTCGCCGCGCAGCTCCTCGGTGACCTTCTCCCCGCGCAGCTCGGCGTCGCGCACGATCATGTCCGCCTCGCGCTTGGCCGAGTGCTTCATCTCCTCGGTGAGACGGTGCGTGGTGACGAGGGTCTCCTGCAGCGTGCGCTCGTGCTCGGTGATGTTGCGCGAACGGTCCTCGAGGGCGGCCAGCTGCTCCTTGAGGATGCCGTTCTCCTTCACCACCGCCTCGTAGTCCTCGGCCACGTCCTCGAGGAACGCCTCGACCTCCTGGGGGTCGAGACCGCGGAACATTCGGACGGTGAACTGTTGCTGTCGGATGTCGAGGGCGCTGATCCGCATCGAAACCTCCGGCGACTACCTCAGGCTGACGCGCCAGGTCGCGCAGCGAGGTGACGCAGGAACCGACTGAGCAAACTACAGGACGAGGATGACCACCATCGGCGAGAGATCGAGGCCCATCGGAGGTCGGGCAGCCGGCGGCGGATCGGGCGCAGCACCGGCTCGGTCGCGCGATACAGGAAGCGCACGATCGGGTTGTACGGGTCGGGACTGACCCACGAGATCAGCGCGCGCGCGATGATGATCCAGATGTAGGCCGTGATCGCCAGCTCGAGCAGGCGCGCGAGCGCAGAGCACGAAGTTGCCGGCGACGAACATCAGGCGGGGCCGCGTCCCAGCTCGCGCGACCGCAGCGTCGCACGCTCCACCGCCTTGATGAAGGTGGTCCGGATGCCGCCCTCTTCCAGCGCCGCGATCCCGGTGATCGACGTCCCGCCCGGCGAGCTCACCATGTCCTTCAGCGCGCCCGGATGCATGCCGGTCTCGAGCAGCAGCTTGGCGGCGCCGAGCACGGTCTGCGTGGCCAGCGTCATCGCGGTCGCGCGGTCGAGCCCCATCTTCACGCCGCCGTCCGCGAGCGACTCGATCACCACCGCGACGTAGGCGGGGCCGGAGCCGGAGAGCCCGGTCACCGCGTCCATCAGCTCCTCGTCGAGCACGACCACCTTGCCGACCGCGCCGAAGATCTCCTGCGCGGTCTCGAGATCGCCGGGCTCGAGGTTCTTCGCCTTGGCGATGGCGGTGGCGCCCTCGAGCACGAGCGCCGGCGTGTTGGGCATCACGCGGATGAGGCGGATGTCCTTGCCGACGCCCGCGCGGATGGTGGCGGTGGAGACGCCGGCCGCCACCGAGATCACGAGCTGGCGGCGCGAGAGCGACGACGCGATCTCCTGGAGGACCGGCGTCATGATCTGCGGCTTGACGGCCAGCAGCACCACGTCGCACTCGCGCACGCACTCGACGTTGTCCTTGGCGACCCGGATGCCGTACCGGCGGTCGAGCTCGGCGAGGCGATCGGGGCGCGTGTCGGCCGCCATGATCGCGTCCGCCTTCACGACGTTCGGCCTCGACCAGGCCCTTGACGAGCGCCTCGCCCATGTTGCCGCAGCCGAGGAAGCCGATGCGCTTGCCCTTGACGCTCATGCGGTCCCCCGCGCGGGCCGCGGCCCGAAGATGGCGGTGCCGACGCGCACGATGGTGGCGCCTTCCTCGACCGCGACTTCGAAGTCGCCGCTCATCCCCATCGACACGTCGCCCAGGCCGTGACGCTCGGCGAGCGCGCGCAGGGCCCGGAACGCCGGCCGCGACTCCTCCGCGCGCTCCACGATCGGGCGGGATCGCCATGAGGCCGCGCACCTTGAGGTGCGCCATGCCGGCCACCGCGTCGAGCGCGGCGGGGATCGCGTCGGGGGCGAACCCGCCCTTCGTCGGCTCGTTCGCCACGTTCACCTCGAGCAGCACGTCGACGGGGCGGCCGGCGCCGGCCGCGCGCCGCTCGCACTCGCGCGCGATCTCGAGCCGGTCGATCGACTGGATGACGTCGAAGATCGCGAGGGCGTCCTTCACCTTGTTGCTCTGGAGGTGGCCGATGAGGTGCCACGGCACCGGGTGCCCGAGCACTTCGACCTTGGCCTTGGCTTCCTGCACGCGGTTCTCGCCGAGCGCGGCCACGCCCGCGTCGATCGCGAGCTTGACGCGCTCGGCCTCGACGGTCTTGGAGACGGCGACGAGCAAGACGTCGTCCGCGCGCCGGCCCGCGCGCTCGGCGGCCGCCGCGATGCGCTCGCGCACGCGCATCAATCCCGCGCGGATGTCGTGCATGGACGCGATTCTAGCACGCGGCGGCGCATACTTACGGCTCGTACGGTCATGGAAGGGCCGCCACGGTGACGAGACGGCCGCGATCGCCCTTGCGGTAGGAGTAGAGGACGTCGCGGCGACAGGCGGTGCACAGGCGGGCGTTCTCGATCCGCGCCCGCTCGACCCCGGCGCGCGCCAGCAGGTCCTCGTTGGCCGCCCAGAGGTCGAGCATCACGTGCCCCGGCCGCGCCGGTGTCACCCAGCGCTCCCAGAGGTCCGGAAACGCGGCGCCGAGCTCGCGCGTCACCGGCTCATCGACCTCGTAGCAGCACGGGCCGATGGAGGGCGCGATCGTCGCGCGCATGCGCGCGGGGCGGGCGCCGAGCTCACGCAGCGCCGCGACCGCGGTGCCCGGGACGTCACGCACGGTCCCGCGCCATCCGGCGTGCATGACGGAGAGCGCACCGGCTTCGTCGTCGACCAAGGTCAGCGCGAGGCAGTCGGCCGTGAAGATCGCGAGGCCGACCCCGCGCGCCGAGGTCACGAGGACGTCCGCGCCGTCCCGGAACGGGCCGCCGTTCTCACCCACGCGCGCGACGGTATTGCCGTGCACCTGCTTCGCCCACGCGAGCCTGGCGTAGTCGAGCCCGACGCTCCGCAGAAGCTCGGTCGCGCCGTCGTTGAACGGCCCGCTGACGAGATGCGAGGCCGTGACGCCCGGACAGTGCCGCGTGGTGGTGAGGTGGGGAACGCCCGCGTCGACGAGCGAGGAAAACGTGAAGTGGGTCTGCGGATCGCCGTGCGCGATCAGAGCTTAGTTCTTCGGGGTCGCGGGGCAGGGGCTTCGGCAGCATGAACGGCTTGTCGATCTTGATCTTCTGCACGATGGTCTCGACCCCGGGTCCCCTCGAGATGATCGTGATGGTCAAGCCCTTGTCGCCCTGCCCCATCTGCAGCCTCCTATTCAACTCCCTCCACCAAGAGTACCGCACTCCCGAGGAAGCGGTCATTCGCAAAATCGGAAGTCATGATCCCGGCAATGTCCAGAGTGATGTGGGAAGATCGAAGATCACGTCATGCGCCGTCTGCGACTCCAAAGTCGTCAAGTTCAACGGCGCGTCTTGCCGCGAGTAAGCGCCGTTCGAGCGCGGGCTTCGCCCGCGCACTCCTCCTCAGGGGGAGGCAGGGAGGAGTGCGCCGCAGGCGCGCGACGACCGCCGGAAGGGGGATGAAATCCCCCTCCGGGTACTAATCCGCTTGCCGTCGCAGAAACGCCGGCACGTCGAGGTCGTCGTTCGGATCGTCGATCGGGTCGAAGCCCTCGATGCGCGCTTCGGTCGCGCGGCGACGCCACGCGCCGGCGCCCGCGCCGGCGCCCGTCGGCGAGGGCCGCGTCGCGGCGCGCGCCATGTCCAGCACCTTCGCCGGCAACGGCGGCCCCGGGCAGCACCAGCTTCTTCTCGGTGAAGCCGGTGGCGATGACGGTGATCCGCAGCTCGTCGTGCATCGCGGGATCGATGACGGCGCCGAAGATGATGTTCGCGTCGTCGTGCGCGGCCTCGTGGACGATGCGGGCCGCTTCCTCGACCTCGTGGATCGACATGTCGAGGCCGCCCGTGAAGTTGATGAGGATGCCCTTCGCGCCGTCGATCGACGTGTCGTCCAGGAGCGGGCTCGCGATCGCCTTCTGCGCCGCGTCCACCGCGCGATGCTCGCCGTGCCCGATGCCGGTGCCCATCATCGCCATGCCCATGCCCTGCATGATCGTGCGCACGTCGGCGAAGTCGAGGTTGATCAGGCCGGGCACGAGGATCAGGTCCGAGATCCCCTGCACCGCCTGCTGCAGGACGGTGTCGGCGACCTTGAACGCTTCCATCAAGGGCGTGCCGCGATCCACGACGGCCAGCAGCCGCTGGTTCGGGATCGTGATCAGCGTGTCGACGACCGGGCGCAGCGCTTCGAGGCCGAACTCCGCCTGGCGCTGCCGGGTCTTGCCCTCGAACGTGAACGGCTTCGTCACCACGGCGACGGTCAGGATGCCGAGGTCCTTCGCGAGCGCGGCCACGACGGGCGCGGCCCCCGTGCCGGTGCCGCCGCCGAGCCCGGCGGTGATGAACACCATGTCGGCGCCCTTCAGGCACCGCGTGATCTCTTCGGGATCCTCGAGCGCCGCGTTCCTGCCCACCTCGGGATTCGATCCGGCGCCCAGCCCGGACGTCAGGTTCGCGCCGAGCTGGAGCTTCACGGGCGCCGGCGAGGCGCGCAGGGCCTGGATGTCGGTATTGCCGACGATGAACTCGACGCCCGTGAACTTCGCCGACATCATGCGGCTCACCGCGTTGCCGCCGCCGCCGCCGAGTCCGATCACCTTGATCTTCGCCACCGGCTCCTGCTCCTCGAGCTCGAACAGCGGCCGCCGCTTCTCCATCGGATCTCCTTCATTTGACATGGGCGGGCCACGACATGGCCCCCCAAGCCCCCCATCGCACCGCTCGCTTACCCAGGCAGGCCGCAACATCGCCTGCCGATTCCCCGTCGCACGCTCGCTTACTCAGGCAGGCCGCAACCTCGCCTGCCGTGTTCCCCACCGCACCGCTCGCGTACTCGCCTCGGCCGTGTCCGAGCGCCGGCTTTGCCGGCGCGATCCTCCTCGGGGGAGTCTCGAGGGGGGCCGTCGAGGCCCCCCTCGACTAGAACATTCCTGCCAGCCACGACGCGGCGCGCTTGAAGGCCGACGCCACGTTCATGTCCGCGCCGCCGTTCGCCCCGCGGGGGGTGTGGCGCACGCCGTAGAGCGCGAGTCCGACCGCCGTCGAATGGATCGGCGAGCGGACGATGTCGGAGAGGCCGCCGACGTCGTCCGGCATCCCCCGCCGCACGGGCAGCGCGAACACCGACTCGGCCACCTCCGGCACGCCGTCGAGGATCGACGTCCCGCCGGTGACGACCACGCCCGCGGTCGCCGCGTCCTCGAAACCGGCTCGCTTGAGATCCTTCGCCACGAGACGAAAGATCTCCTCGACGCGCGGCTGGATGATCTCGGAGAGCACCTGCCGCGAGAGCTCGCGCGGCTTGCGGCCCCCGACCGACGGCACGTCGACGGTCTCCTGCGCGGGCACCCGCGCGGTGAGCGCGCAGCCGTAGCGCTTCTTGAGCTCTTCCGCATCGGCCACCGGCGTGCGGAGCCCGACCGCGATGTCGTTGGTGATGTGATCGCCGCCGAGCGGGAGGATCGCCGTGTGCCAGATGGCGCCCTCCCGGAACAGCGCGACGTTCGTGGTGCCGCCGCCGACCTCGACGAGGAGGATGCCGAGCTCCTGCTCGTCCGCGGACAGCACCGCCTCCGCCGACGCGAGCGGCTCGAGCACGATGTCGTGCACCGCGAGGCCGGCCCGGTTCACCGACCGCACGACGTTCTGCACCGAGGCGATGGCGCCGGTCACGATGTGGCACTCCACTTCCAGCCGCACGCCCGACATGCCGATCGGGCTCACGCACGCCGTCCCCGTCGTCCACGGTGAAGGTCTGCGGCAGCACGTGGATGACCTCGCGGTCCTGGGGCAGGTTGATCGCGCGCGCCGCCTCGACCACGCGGTCGACGTCGGCCTCGCTCACCTCGCGGTCGCGACTCGACACCGCCACGACGCCGCGGCTGTTGAGCCCGCGGATGTGGCCGCCCGCCACGCCCGCGTAGACGCCCGCGACTTCGACGCCCGCCATCTGCTCGGCTTCCGCCACCGCCTGCTTGATCGCCTCGACCGTGAAGTCGATGTTGACGACCACGCCGCGCCGGAGCCCACGCGACGGCGCGCTGCCGACCCCGACCACGTGGATTCCGGATCCGCCCGCTGCCCGCCGGCTCCGCGATCACCGCACAGATCTTCGTGGTGCCGACATCGAGTCCGACGATGAGGTCTTGCGTGCGCTTGATGGCTATCGCCCTCCCTGGAGCACGACTTGATCGCGGAACCTCAGATCCACCATGCGGAGGCCGCCCTCGCGCGCGGTCCGTCTGGGCCAGCACCGCCTCGAGCCGCGCGAGGCGTTCCTCCCACTCGTCGGGACCGAGACGCACCTCGATGCCCCCGACCGTGTACAGGACCGGCCCGTCGGCGTGGCTCACATCGATCTCGGAGATCTCGCCGGCCAGCACGCTGCCGCTCCGCAACAGGGCCCGGATGAGGCGGATCGCGTCGCGGGCCTTGCCGTACGGCACGGCCTTCATGCTGAGCAGCTCCTCTTCGGAGAGCCCGCTGATCACCGGCGCCGGCGGCGCCACCGCCTGCGTCGCGCGGCCGAGCACGTGGCCGCCCTCGTCGATCCAGTGCAGCCGTCCCGCGTGCACGAGCGTGAAGGGACGGCGCTCTTCCACGACGACCGTGACGTGGTTCGGCAGCTCGCGGATGACCTCCGCGCGCTCGACCTCCGGCAACGTCTCCACGCCCCGCGTGATCGCGCGCGGATCGAGGAGGAAGACGCTGCGGCCGGGCGGGATCTGCGCCGCCGCCAGCACCCGCTCGGCCGTGAGGTGCCGGGTGCCCCGGACGTCGACCGCCCGCACGGCGAAGCGCGGGGACTTCACGAGCCAGGCGCCGGCGGCGACGAGGCCCGCGACGACCGCGAGCACCAGCAGCACGACGAGCAGGCGCCGCACCAGGCGGCGGAAGCTCTTCGGCTGCGGGTGCACGTTCCCCGGGACGCGGCGCGTGCGTCCCACCTGCTGCCCGCCGACGAAGGCCGAGCGCTCGCCGAAATCCGAGAGCCGGCCCGCGCCGGTGCGCGGGGTGAGCAGTCTACTCACCGATCACCCGGATCTCCGCCTCCAGGGTGATGCCGAGCTGCGCGTGCACGCGCTCGCGTGTGAGCTCCATGAGCGTCAGGATGTCCGCCGCGCTCGCCTGGCCGCGGTTGACGATGAAGTTCGCATGCTTGGCCGAGATCTCCGCGCCATTGAGCCGCTTGCCCTTGAGGCCCACGCGCTCGATCAGCTTCGCCGCCACCTCGTTGGGCGGGTTCTTCCACACGCATCCCGCCGAGGCGAGAGCCAGCGGCTGCGTCTGCTTCTTCAGCTTGAGCCGCTGCTTGATGTCCTTCTGGATCTCGGCGTGCGGACGCCGCGAAAGCCTGAGCCGCGCCCCCACCAGGACCGCGCCCTTCGGAAAGCTGAACTGGTCGTAGGAGAAGCCGCCGGTCGCCGGCTTGCACTCGCCGATCGTTCCGTCCGGGTGCAGGAAGTAGACGGCGCTGACGAAATCTCCGATCGAGCCGTCGGCGGTGCCGGCGTTCATCGCCAGCGCGCCGCCGATGGTGGCGGGAATGCCCACGAGCGCCTCGAGGCCTCCGAGGTTCAGGGCCGCCGCTTCGCGGATGAGCGCGGACAAGCCCACGCCCGCTCCCGCCACCGCCTCCTCGCCGTTGAACTCCGCGCGCCCGAGACAGCCCTCGAGCTTGAGCACGACGCCGCGAATGCCGCGATCGGTCACGAGCAGGTTGTTGCCGCCGCCCACCACGGCGACCGGCAACTGCTCGCGCTCCGCGAAGAGCAAGGCGTGCCGGATGTCGTCGACGTCCTGCGGCACCACGAAGATGTCGGCGGCGCCACCGATCCGCAGCGACGTGTGGAAGCTCAACATCTCCTTGAAGCGGACTTCACCCCGGATCTCTCCTAGCATGTCGTTCTCCCATGGGAGCCGGCGTCGATCCGCGCGAGCAGCGCGGGTCCGAGCTGGCCCACGTCCCCGGCGCCCAAGGTCAGCACCAAGTCGCCGGGCCGGGTGATCTCGCAAAGGTGAGCGAGCACCTGCTCTCGATCGCCTCCGAGATAGGTCACGTGTCGATGACCGTGCGCGCGGATGCGCTCGGCCAGGTCCGCGGCGCTCACGCCCTCGAGGGGCGCTTCGCCCGCTGCATAGATGTCCAAGACCATGAGGACGTCCGCCTGGTTGAACGCGGTGGCGAACTCGTCGCGCAGGTGGAACGTCCGTGTGTAGCGATGCGGCTGGAACACCGCGACGATGCGTCCGTCGAACCCGGCCTTGGCGGCGGCCAGAGTCGCCCGGATCTCCGCGGGGTGATGGCCGTAGTCGTCGACGACCATCACCCCGGCAGCGTGGCCGCGGACCTGGAAACGGCGCTGGACGCCCGCGAACGTGCCTAGCGCCTTCTGCATGGTGACGAACGGAATCTCGAGGTCGAGCCCCACGGCGACGGCGGCGAGCGCGTTCGCCACGTTGTGGCGACCGGGCACACGGAGCGTGCACTCGCCGAGCGTCTGCCCGTGATGGACGACCTCGAAGCGGCTCGTGAGGCCCGCGAGGTGGAGCCGGCGCGCCACGAGGTCGGCGCCGGATTCGAGCCCGTAGGTGATCACGCGTTTCTCGACCCGGGGCAACAGCAGCTGCACGTTCGGCTCGTCGAGGCAGACGATGGCCGCGCCGTAGAACGGCACCTTGTTGAGGAACGCGACGAACGCGTCGCGCACGGCGTCGAGGGTCCCGTAGTGGTCGAGGTGCTCGGCGTCGACCGTGGTGACGACGGCCACGGTGGGCGTGAGCTTGAGGAACGAGCCGTCCGACTCGTCGGCCTCGGCCACGAGGTAGTCCCCCTGTCCGAGCCGCGCGTTGGTTCCGAGGCTCAGGACGCGCCCGCCGACCACGATGGTCGGGTCGAGCCGCCCCTCGGCGAGGACCGCGCCCACCATCGACGTGGTGGTCGTCTTGCCGTGCGTGCCGGCCACCGCGATGCCGTACTTCAGCCGCATCAGCTCCGCGAGCATCTCCGCCCGCGGGATCACGGGGATCTGCTGCCGGCGCGCGATGGCCACCTCGACGTTGTCGCGCGCCACCGCGGACGAGTAGACGACCACGTGCGCGCCCTCGACGTTCGCCGCCTCGTGGCCGATGAACACCTTCGCGCCCAGCCGTTCCAGGCGCTCGATCGTCTCCGAGCGCTTCTGGTCGGAGCCGGACACCGTGTAGCCGAGGTTCACGAGGATCTCGGCGATGCCGGACATGCCGGCGCCGCCGATGCCGACGAAGTGGATGTGGCGGTAGCGCTTATACACGGGCGTCCTGCGAGATGTTCAAGAGGACCCCGGTGGCCAGCATCGTCATGAGCAGGGCGGAGCCGCCGAACGAGAGGAACGGCAGCGGGAGCCCCTTGGTCGGCAGCATCCCGGTGACGACGCCGAGGTTCACGAGCGTCTGCGTGGCGACGAGCACGGTGATGCCCAGCGCGAGGTACGCGCCGAAGGGCTCCGCGGCGCGCACGCCGACGCGGAGGCCGCGCCACACCAGCAGCGCGAACAGCACCACCACCAGCGTCGCGCCCACGAGGCCGAGCTCCTCGCCGATGATGGCGAAGACGAAGTCGGTGTGCGCTTCCGGCAGGTAGAAGAGCTTCTGCCGCGACTCGCCGATCCCTCGACCGAGCACGCCCCCGCTGCCGAACGCGAGCCACGACTGGATGATCTGGAAGCCGCTGCCCCGCGGGTCCTGCCACGGGTCGAGGAACGCGAAGACCCGGCGCATCCGGTAGGGCGCCATCCACACCGCGAGCGCGGCGAGCGGCAGCGCGGGAATGGCCAGCATGGCCAGCCAGCGCGTCTTCGCTCCGGCCAGGAACAGCATGCCGACCGTCAAGACCAGCAGCGTCACCGCGTTCCCGAGATCGGGCTGCAGCATCACGAGGGCGGCCAGGATGGCGCCCACCGCGAGCGGCGGCGCCAGCCCGCGCCACACGTCGCCGAACTCCTCCCGCTTGCGCGCGAGGAACGACGCGAGGTAGACGACGAGCGCGAGCTTCGCGAGCTCCGCCGGCTGGAACGACAGCGGGCCGAGCCGGAGCCAGCGCCGCGAGCCGTTGATCGAGACGCCGAGGCCGGGGATGAGCACGAGCACCAGCAGCACGCCGGCGCCGATGAGCAGCGGCAGCACGAACTTCTCGAGGCGGCGATAGTCGGTGCGCAGCGCCAGCCACAGCGCGCCGCAGCCGAGGGCGGCCCAGAACACCTGGCGCTTCAGGAAGAAGTACGGGTCGCGGAAGCGGTCCGCGGCCACGATGGCGCTCGCCGAATAGACCATCACCACGCCGATGGACAGCAGCATCAGCGCGACGCCGAAGAGCCAGAAGTCCGGCGAGACCTTGCGTGGCATCTACATCGCCACCCGTACGGGCGCGGTCCGCCCCTCCGAGAGCGCGCCGCCGACGATGTCGGGCGCCATGCCGGCCCACAATGCGCACGTGACGGCGGCGAGCGCGGCCGGAAGCACGCCGCGCGGCAGTCCGACGATCGGGCAGATCTCCTCGACGTGCCCGTTGAGGCGCGCGGCGATGCGGTCGCGCTCGACGTACACATGGGGGCCCCATGGCTCAGGACCCCCAAACCCCCTCACCCCATGATCGAGGGCGCCGGACGCGCTGTACCAGAGCACGCGGCCTTGCGCCTCGCGGGCGAGCGCCCGCGCGTCCGTGTCGTCGGCGTCGAGCACCACGCAGTCGCGCGGCGTCTGATGCGCGGTCAGCGAGCGCACGACGTCGGGCGCCCCGAATCCCGAGAGGACCGCCGCGACCCACGGCCGGAAGCACTGCGCGGTGGCCAGCTGCGCGGGCGACGGCTCGACCAGCACGAGCCCGGCCGCGCCGACGCCGGGCGCGGCCGCGAGCGGACCGAAGTCGGTGCTGTCGGCGGTGACGACCGGACGGCCCTGGCGCGCGAGGATGGCGCGCGCGAAGCGCACCGCCGTGCCGGCGGCGCCGCCCGCGACCGCAAGCACGTCCGCCTCGGTCACGCACCACGCGAGGTCGAGCTCTCCCAGGACGGCCACGCCGGCCTCGCGGGCCTCGATGACGGCGGACGATTCGAGCGCCGCCGCGGTGGTCACGACGACGAGCTCCTCGCCCGTGAGATCGGCCGTGGTGAACACGGGCTCCAGACGCACGCGGGCCCCCGCGCCGTGGAGCAGACGCGCGGCGGCGGACGTCTGTCGTCCGAGGCTGATGACCGCCACCCGCGTCCCCTTCAACGCCGCGAGGAATGCGTCGCCGCGGGAGGCGCCGTCCACCAGATCGCCCGGCTTCATGATGTCTTCACCTCAGCTTCAGCGTCGTCAGCGCGAGCAGGGCCAGCGCGAAGGAGACGATCCAGAAGCGCACGACGATCTTCGGCTCCGACCATCCCGCCAGCTCGTAGTGGTGATGGAGGGGCGCCATGCGGAACACGCGCTTGCCCGTGAGCTTGAAGCTCGCGACCTGGATGATCACGGAGCCGGCCTCCACGACGTAGAGCCCGCCGATGAGCGGCAACAGCAGCTCCGCCTTGGTGAGCACGGCCAGCATGCCGATGGCGCCGCCGAGGGCGAGCGAGCCCGCGTCGCCCATGAAGACCTGCGCCGGATGGCAGTTGAACCAGAGGAAGCCGACGGCCGCGCCGATCAGCGCCGCGCAGAACACGGTCAGCTCGCCGGCGCCCTTGACGTTGACGATCTTCAGGTAGTCGGCCGCTTTGAAGTTGCCCGTGAGGTACGCGATGATCCCGAACGCGCCGCCCGCCATGATGACGGGACCGATGGCGAGGCCGTCGAGCCCGTCGGTCAGGTTGACCGCGTTCGACGCGCCCACGATCACGAGCATCGCGAACGGGATCCACAGCCAGCCGAGGTCGAGCAGCCAGCCCTTGAGGAACGGGATCGCGAGCACCGGCGCCCAGCTGTTCTGCGGCGGCTGCCAGAACACGATCTGCAGCAGGACGAACGTGATCAGGATCTGCAGGCCGAACTTCGTGCGCGCCGACACGCCCTTGCGCGTCCGCAGCTTGACGAGATCGTCCCACACGCCGATCAGCCCGAAGCCCAGCGTGGCGAGCACGACGACCCACACGTACCGGTTGGCCAGGTTCGCCCACAGCAGCGTGGAGACGACGATGGCGGCCACGATGATGATCCCGCCCATCGTCGGCGTGCCCTTCTTCGCGCGGTGGCGCTCCGGCGTGTCCTCGCGGATCGTCTCGCCGCCGTGCTGCTTTTCGCGAAGCCGCCCGATGATCCAGGGGCCGATCACGAGCGAGACCACGAGCGCCGAGATCAGCGCCATGAAGGACCGGAACGTCAGGTACCGGAAGACGTTGAAGAGGATGTGGTCCTTGGCCAGCGGGACGAGGAAGTAGTAGAGCATGCGGCGCCCTCACTCCTGCCCGGCGCGGGCGAGCCGCGCGACCAGCGCGTCGACGATGCGCTCCATGCGCATGCCGCGCGAGCCCTTGACCAGCACGAGATCGCCGGGGACCAGCTCCTTGAGGAGGAAGGCCACCGTGTCCTCGAACGTCTCCGTGTGCCGCGCCTCGCCGGCGCCGGCCGCGCGCGCGCCCTCGACGAGCGCGGCGGCGTAGCGTCCCATGCCGACGATCAGCGAGGCGCCCGTCGGGTCCACGGCGTAGCGCCCGATCTCGCGGTGCGCCTCCTCGACGCCCGGCCCCAGCTCGAGCATGTCGCCGAGCACCACGACCAGCCGTGCCCGATCGCGGTGCGCGGCCACCGTGTCGAGCGCCGCGCGGACCGACTGAGGGTTGGCGTTGTAGGTGTCGTCGAGGAGCCGGACCTCGCCCGCCATCCGCCACACGCAGCGGCCCTTCACGGGTCGCGCGCCGGCGAGTCCCGTCGCGATCTCCGCGAGGGTGAAGCCGAGCGCGATCCCCGCGCCGGCCGCCGCGAGCGCGTTGGTGACGTTGTGCCGCCCGCTGAGGGGGAGCGTGATGCGCTGCCGCGCGCCGTCGTGCTCGATCGTGAACGCGAGGCCCTCGGGGCTGTCGGTGACCTCCCCGACCGTGCGCACGTCGGCGGCCGACATGCCGAACGTCACCACGCGCGCGCGCGTGTCGCGCGCCATGCTCGCCACGCGCGGATCGTCGGCGTTGAGCACCGCCGCGCCGTCGGCCGGCAGGCCGCGCACGAGGCCCGCCTTCTCCTCGCGCACGCCCTCGATCGATCCGAGGAACTCGGTGTGCACGGGCGCCACGACCGTGACGACGCCGACGGTGGGCGCGGCGAGCGCGGTGAGCTCGGCGATCTCGCCGGGCTGGTTCGTGCCGAGCTCCACCACGAGCGCGCCGTGGTCGGGCCCGAGCCCGAGCAACGTCAGCGGAAGCCCCCACTGGTTGTTGAAGCTGCCGGCCGGCCGCAACGTGTTCCATCGCGTGCCGAGGACCGCGGCGACCAGCTCTTTCGTGGTCGTCTTGCCGTTCGATCCGGTGACCGCCACCACGGGGATCGTGAACTTCGCCCGATGCCACGCGGCCAGACGGCCGAGCGCCTTCGTCGTGTCCTGCACGAGCACGAGCGGGACGTTCGGCGGCACCTCGTCGGGCAGCTCGTGCACGACGAGGCAGGCGCCGCCGCGACCCGCCGCCTCGGCGAGATACGCGTGGCCGTCGAGGCGGTGGCCCTTGATCGCGAAGAACACCTCGCCGACGGCGAGCGAGCGCGAATCGATCGACACGCCGGTGACGGGCACGGCGAGGTCGCCGCCCACCAGCGCGCCCTGCGTCGCGCGGACGATGTCCTGCACCATGAACGGCGGCGGCCGGCGGCTAGCCACCGGAGAGCACCTGCCGGGCGACTTCACGGTCGTCGAAGGCGAGAACGTCGGCGCCGACGATCTGGTACGTTTCGTGGCCCTTTCCTGCGATCACCACCGTATCACCGCGCCCGGCCCCAGGCGAGGGCGGCACGGATCGCGGCCCGCCGGTCGGGCTCGGTGACGTAACGCCCGGCGCCCGCCCCGGTTTCCCGGATGCCGGCGACGATCTCCTCGATGATCGCGGGCGGGCGCTCGGAGCGCGGGTTGTCGGACGTGACCCACGACCTGGTCGGCAGAGGCGCGCCGCGATGCCCCCCATGAGGGGCCGCTTGCCGCGATCGCGGTCGCCGCCGCACCCGAAGACCACGCCGAGGCGCCCCGGCGTGAGCTTGCGCGCGGTCGTGAGCACGCGCTCGAGCGCGTCCGGCGTGTGCGCGTAGTCCACGACCACGAGGAACGGCTGCCCTGCCTTCACCTGCTCGAACCGCCCCGGCACGGCGCCCACGCCGGCCAGCGTCGAGGCGATGGACGCCGGCGGGAGCCCGAGGGCGAGCCCGACGCCGATGGCGCCGAGGAGGTTCATGACGTTGTGCTCGCCGATCAACGGCGAGGTGATGGCGAGGCGCCCGGCCGGCGTCGCCACGGTCATGCGAATGCCGTCCAGCGCGGAGGCGTGCTCGAGCGCGCGGACGTCCGCGGACGCGCCGAGACCGAAGCGGATGACCTCGAGTCGCAGCCCGTCGACCATCGCGGGCCCGGCGGGATCGTCGACGTTCACCACCGCGGTCCGCCGCGGCTTCGGGGAGCGCGCGAGCAGCTCGAAGAGGCGGCGCTTGGCGCGACGGTACTCGTCGAACGTCCCGTGGAAGTCGAGGTGGTCCTGGGTGAGGTTGGTGAACACCGCGACGTCGAACGCGAGCGCGTCGGCGCGCGCCTGGGCGAGCGCGTGGGACGAGACCTCCATCGCCACCCCGCGCACGCCGTCGTCCCGCATGCGCGCCAGCAGCGCGCCGAGCTGCAGCGCATCCGGCGTCGTCTGGCTGGCGTCCAT
Source organism: uncultured Candidatus Rokubacteria bacterium (assembly GCA_963707305.1). Taxonomy (GTDB): domain Bacteria; phylum Methylomirabilota; class Methylomirabilia; order Rokubacteriales; family CSP1-6; genus VGLJ01. The sequence continues at coordinate 134,764 of CAVPPZ010000023.1, read as the reverse complement.
CGCCGTCGAGCCGCCGACGTAGCGGATGGTGCCGATCACCCCGGTCGTGAGCCCGCGCGCGCGCAGCAACGCCTCGATCAGATACGACGTGGTCGTCTTGCCGTTGGTGCCGGTGATCCCGACCATGACCATCGTCCGCGAGGGATGCCCGTGCCAGGCGTCGCCGAGCAGGGCCACCGCCTGGCGCGCGGACGGCACCACGACCTGGGCCACCGCGATGCCCGGCACCGCGGCCCCCTCGGTGACGACGAGTCCCGCGCCGCGCGCGACCGCGTCGGGGACGAAGCGGCGCGCGTCCTGACGGAGGCCGGGGACGGCGACGAAGCATTCACCGGGGCCGACCTTGCGCGAGTCGTCGGCGATGCCGGTGACCGCGCGCGGCACGGTGCCGCTCACCGTCTTCATCGGCAGCGCGTCGAGCAGGTCCGTGGTCGGCATTTCACGCGTCACTCGGTCCCGCCGACTTTCGTGATGGGGACCGGGGTCACCGTGCCGAGCGCGAGCGCGGGGGTGACGCGAGCCGACGGCGTCGCGGCGCGGGCGCCCGCGAGCGCCGGCCGCGCGAGCGTCAGGCGCATCGCGCTGCCCGCCGTGATCGGCGCGCCCGCGGCCGGCACCTGCTGCACCACGACGCCGCTGCCCTCGAGCTCGACGTCGGCCCCCAGCGCGGCCAGCATGGCCAGCGCCTGGCGCAGGGGTTTCCCGAGGACGTCGGGCATGGTGGACATTGGACTCGCGGGCTCCCGGGCTATCGCCCGCCCGCTCGGCTGCCTCGCTTCGCTCGAGTCGCCTGACGCCCGCCCGCTCGGCTGCGCCGTTGGACTCGCGGGCTCCCGGGCTGTCGCCCGCCCGCTCGGCTGCCTCGCTTCGCTCGAGATGGCTACGAGCTGGACGGGCTGGGAGTCGCGCGGGGCGACCTCCAGGTAGCGCAGGGCCTCGCGGCCGATCGCCGAGAAGATCGGCGCCGCGGCCTCGCTGCCCCACTTCTCGTTCTTCGGCTCGTCGAGCATCACGAGCATGACGAAGCGCGGATCGTCCGCCGGCGCGACGCCCACGAACGACAGCACGCCGGGCGCGTGCGAGTAGCGCTTGGTCGCGGGATCCATCTTCTGCGCGGTGCCCGTCTTGCCGCCCACCTCGTAGCCCGGGATCACGGCGGCGTGCCCGGTGCCGTGATCCACGACCTGGACCATGATCCGCATCAGCGTCCGCGCCGTGGCCTCCGAGATCACCCGGCGCACGGCCTTGGGCTCGACTCGGCGGATCTCCCGCCCCTCGGCGTCGAACGTCGCGCGGACCAGGCGCGGCTGCATGAGCACGCCGTCGTTCGCCACCGCCCCGAACGCGGCGACGAGCTGGAGCGCCGTCACCGAGATCTCCTGCCCGATCGACATCGTCGGCAGCGACAGCGCCGACCAGCGGCTCGGCTCGCGCAGGAGTCCCCGGCTCTCGCCGGCGAACCCGACCCCCGTGGGCGCGCCGAAGCCGAAGGCCGTCATGTAGCGGTGGTAGCTCTCCTTGCCGATCGCCATGCCGACCTTGATGGACCCGACGTTCGAGGACTGCTGCAGCACTTCCGAGAACGTCATCCACCCGTGCTTCTTCCAGTCCTTGATCGTCGTCCTGGCGATCGTGATGGAGCCGTTCTCGCCGTAGATCCGGTCGTCCGGCTTGACGACGCCTTCCTCGAGCGCGGCGGCCGCCATGATGATCTTGAACGTGGAGCCGGGCTCGAAGGGATCCGTGACCGCGCGATTGCGGATCTCGTCCTTCCGGGCGGCGAGGAAGGTGTTCGGGTTGAAGGTCGGCCGGATCGCGATCGCCAGCACGTCGCCGGTCTTCGGGTCCATCACCACGGCCATCGCCGCCTTGCTGCCGGTCCGGCGGTAGGCCGCGTCGATCTCGCGCTCGGCGATGTACTGGATCGTGGTGTCGAGCGTCAGCATCACGCCCTGGCCGGGCGCCGGCTTCTGGATCACCTGCTGGGTCGCGACCTCTCGGCCGAGCGCATCGCGGCCGACGATGGCGCGGCCCGGTGTTCCCGCGAGATCCTTCTCCGAGGAGCGCTCCACGCCTTCGAGACCGCCGTCTTCGCCCTCGAAGCCGATCACGTGCGCGGCGAGCTCGCGGTTGGGATAGAGACGGAGCGCGTCGGGCACGAAGCCGAGGCCGGGCTCGCGCAGCGCGCGGACCTGTTCCGCCACGGCGGGCGGGAGCCGGCGCTTGAGCCAGACGAACGATTTCGTGCTGGTGAGGAGCCCGTGAAGCTCCGCCTCCGGCAGCGCGAGCAGCGGCGCCAGCCGCGCGGCCGCGCGGACGGGATCCCCCACCCCGCGCGGCTGGGCGAACAGCGACTCCGCGTTCGACGAGGTGGCGAGTGGCGCGCCGCGACGGTCGACGATGGGGCCGCGGAGCGCGTGGAGCGTGATCGTCCGCGAGTACTGGCGCTCGGCCAGTCCGGCGAGCTCGGAGTGACGCACGACCTGCAGGAAGGCCAGCCGCGACACGACGGCTCCGAACGCGACGGCGAGGACCGCCGCCAGGATGAAGACTCGCGTCCGGAGGGCCGAGGACGTCACGGAACGACTGCTTTCACCTGATGGCGTTCTTCGGCGAGACGAGCCGCGCCGAAGCCAGGCCACTGGCGCCACCAGGCACGTATTCGCGGGCGAGGCGCACCTGCTCGGGCGCGGGCACCACCATGCCGAGCTCGCGGGCGCGCGTCTCCACGCGGCCGGGCGACCGGAGCGTCGCCACCTCGATCTCGAGCTGCCGCAGCAGGACCTCCGTGCGCACGCGCTCGGCGCGGAGCGCGTCGAGCTGATACGCGAGGTGCACCTGCTGCACGCGCAGGCCGACGACGACGAGGAGCCCGACGACCAGCACGGCGAAGCAGAGCAGCGCCACGGCGAGCGAGCGCCGCAGCTTCAGGTCGGGATCACGATGCAACCGCTGTTGAGTCTTCACGGGAGCCGCTCCAGCACTCGTAGCTTCGCGCTCCGGGCGCGGGGATTGGCCCGCACCTCGTCGGCCCCGGGCGTCAGGGGCGACGGCTCCAGCTCGGCATACCCTGCCGTGCGCAGCGAGCGGAACGTCTGCTTCACGATGCGGTCTTCGCCTGAATGAAAGGAGATGACCCCGAGCCGCGCGCCCGCGTCGAGCAGCGCGGCGGCCTGGGGGAGCGCGTGGCGGAGCGCCCCCGTTTCGTCATTGACCGCCATGCGGACGGCCTGGAACGTCTTCGTGGCGACGTGCAGCCGGCGCGGCCACGCCTTGCGTGGCACCGCGGCGCGCACGGCCGCGACGAGGTCTCCGGTCGTCGCCAGCGGGCGGCGGCGCACGATCTCGCGTGCGATCCGCCGGGCGTGCACCTCTTCGCCGTACTCGAACAGGATCCGCGCGAGCTCGGCCTCCGGCAGCCGGTTCACCAGCGCCGCCGCCGGGCCCTCCGCTCCGGGATCGAGCCGCATGTCGAGCGGCTGGTCCTCCTGGAACGTGAAGCCGCGCCCCGACTCGTCGATCTGATACGACGAGACGCCGAGGTCGAGCAGGATGGCGCGCGCGCTCATCACGCCCTGCGCCCGCGCGACATCGCCGACGTCGCGGAAGCTCGCCTGGGTGAGGCGGACGCGGTCCCCGAAGGGCGTGAGCCGCTCGCCCGCGCGCCGCAGCGCCTCGGGGTCACGGTCCAGGCCGAGCAGACGGGTGGCGTCGCTGGTCGCGCTCAGCATCGCTTCCGCGTGACCTCCCATGCCCACCGTCCCATCGATGATCCAGCCCGCGTCGCGCGGTCGCAGCAGGAACACGACCTCGTCGACGAGAGCCGGAACGTGAACCGCTACACCCCGAGCTGCGCGAGCCGATCGAACCCCGACGGCAACCCGTCGCCGTGGGTGCGCTCGTATTCCTCGAACCGCCGTCGATCCCAGATCTCGAAGTACCGCCGCCCCGCCCCGACGAGCGTCACGTCCTTCACGAGCCCGCAGGGCTCGCGGCTGTCGGGCGGCAGCAGGATCCGACCCGCGCCGTCCAGCTCCACTTCCTTCGCCCGCGACACGTAGAGGCGGCCGATCTTCTTGAGGTCGGCGTCGAACATCGACTTCTCGTTGATCCGGTTCTCGATCCGCTCCCACTCCTCGAGCGGATGCACCTCGAGGGCCTCGCCGTTGGGGACCAGGATCAGGGTCTGGCCGCTGGACTCCGCCAGGACGTTCCGGTATTTCGCCGGGACGCTGAGGCGCCCTTTCGGGTCGATCGTGTGCTGGTAGCGGCCTCTGAACATGTCGTCATCGTGGGGCTGGGACCCACTTCATCCCACTTCCCCCCACTTGTTGGGCGAATTTACAGTCGGCCCCAAACTGTGTCAATAGGAAAAAACGGGATTTCGAACGAAAAATCCTCTACATAGCCCACTGTCCGACCGGTGGGGCTTGGATACCACCCGCCACCCGTCCGGTGGTGGAAATCGAGGCCGGCGGGCTACCGGTTCCGGAGTCGGACCCGGGTGGTGATCCGGGTGGCAACGCCCCGGGCGAGGCTGGATTCGGGGCCGTCCGGCCCCACGACGAGGGACACCTCGACCGCGCGGACCTCCACCGGGAGGGCGGTGGCGCGGCCCGCGGCGTCGAAGTACCGCATCTCGAGCGCGCGCACACCGTTGGCGATGGGCTGGGCCCCCCCACCCGCGTTGCGTCGCAGGATGGACCCGTCGAGGTGCCAGGTGATGACCTCGCCACGGTCCGCGGTGGTGCCGTCGTCGTCGAGATCCGACTCGATGACGAGTTGCGACGGATGCACGACGCCGATCGCGGCCCCGGTGCGGCGCGCGCCACGTCCGGCGTAGCGGATCTCCGCGCTCATGCGCACGAGCGCGGCGCGCGCCGCTTGCTGGCTCTCGGCGCGCGCGGCGCCGACGGTGTACGTGCGCAGCCCCTGCTCGAGGAGCGTGTACGTGGCGGTGAGGACGACACCGGTGATGGCGCACGCCGCGAGCAGGTCGCTGAGGACCATGCGCGAGCGTCGGTCGCGACGCGCGCGCCGTCAATGTCCAACGTGGGATACACCACCGGAGCGGGCGGGCGAAGCCCGGGAGCCCGCGACTTCAAGGATCCTTGAACACCGCACGCAGCTCCACCCGCGTCGCGCGCACGGTGTCCGGCGCGCCCGCGAGCGGGTCGATCGAGTAGACGAGGCGGTTCCGGCTCGCGCGCTGCGCGCGCGAGACCACGCCCACCCACGCGCAGTGGCGGCCGTCGTGCAGGGTCTGGCGCACGAGCGGGAACACCGAGAGATCGAGAGGCGCATCGTTCACGGACATCGTGAACCGCACGAGCGGGATCTCGCGCGCGAGCTGCGCGGCGTCGCGCGCGCACCACCCGGGGCCGATCGGCAGCGGAATCCCGTCGATGATGCCCTCGCTGTAGGCCTGGAGCTGCGGCACCTGGCCGAAATCGTCGTCGAGGATCGCTTCCCAGAACACGGCCTCCTGCACCGGGAAGCGCGAGGACGCCTCGAGCGCCAGCTCGGGAATCGTCATCGGCGGACCGTACATTTGCGGACGATAGACGGTGACGACGGCCACGACGATCAACCCGAGCGCGGCGAGCGCCGCCGTACGGGCACGGCCGCGGCCGCCGAAGATGTCCGCCGCGCCGCCGGCGGCCATCGGAGCGCGCAGGAACCCGCCCCACACCCATCCGACGAATCCGCTCGCGACGGTCGCGAGCGCGACGGACGGCATGCCGCGCACGAGCGCCGGCAGCGGCCACGGCTTCTCGACGATCCAGGCCATCCACGCCGCCTCGATCACGAGGAACACCGCGAGGAACGCGAGGCCCGCCACCACCGCGAGCCACGCACGCTCGACCGCGCGGCCCCCGCGGGCATAGACCGCCGCGACGGCGAGGGCCGGCACGGCGATCACCGGGGTGATCGTGTAGCGGGCGAAGCCGATCGCGAGGAGCACGAGGTCGACGATCACGCTCGCGCCGAGAAAGAGCAGGCTCGCCAGCACGGGTGACGCGGGGCCCGCGGCCCGCGCGAGCGCGACGAGCACCGCCGGAAACATGATGGCCACGAGCAGCGGATAGAAGTCCGGCGTGCGGGTCCAGGGCGTCATCGTGTAGTGCGCGAGCGCGTAGTGCGCGAGGTGGATGACGTGGACGGCGGGGAGCAGCACGGCGAGCGACGCGAGCACGGGATGTCGGAGCGCGCCGCGCCCGCGCTGGGCGGCCGCCGCGAAGAGCAATCCCGACGCGGCCACGATGCCGCCCACGAGCGCTTGCATGTGCGGCGGGCTCCAGATCATCACGTCCTTGCCGAAGAACGCGTGGAACCAGATGTCGACCGGCGCCGCGAAGATCACGACGAGGACGCCGAACGCCGCGAGCGCGAAGCCGAACGGCAGCCGCAGCGGTCCGACGCGCCAGACCGGGCCCGCGACGTCCGGCAACCGGCCGCGCGTCGCGAGCACGAGCGCGGTGGTGACCGCAACCCACACGATCCCACCACCGCCGTAGATGAAGAGATGGGGAGCGCTCCAGAACGTGTCCCGCGACAGCGTGCGGTGCCAGGCGGTGTCGTAGAACGTGCCCCACATGCCGATGGCGCCGCCGATGTAGGCGATCGCGAGCAGCGACGCGGGACCGAGCCGGGTCACGCGTGCGGCCGCGCCATGGAGGTTACTGCGCGCCGCGGAGGCGCGGATCGAGCGTGTCGCGGAGCGCGTCGCCCAGCAGGTTCGACCCGAACACCGCGAGGCTGATGGCGATGCCGGGGAAGAGGACGAGGTGCGGCGCCTTCTGCGCGTACTCGGCCGCCGAGACCGACAGCATGCGGCCCCACGACGGATACGGCTCGGGCACGCCGAGGCCGAGGAAGGACAGCGTCGCCTCCACGAGGATCGCGCTGCCGAGCTGCGCGGTGCTCAGCACGATGAACGGGCCGATGGTGTTCGGCAGCACGTGACGGAACGCGATGCGCAGGTGCGCCAGGCCGAGCGCCCGGGCCGCTTCGATGTACTGCATCTCGCGGATCGACAGCACGCTGGCGCGGATGACCCGCGCGGCGCGCGGCAGGATCGGAATGGAGATCGCGATGACCACGTTGCCGACCGACGGCCCCAGGGCCGCGGACATCACGAGCGCCAGCACGAGCAGCGGCAGGCCCTGCAGGATGTCGAGGACGCGCTGGGTGATGAGGTCGGTCTTGCCGCCGAAGTACGCCGAGACGAGGCCGATCAGACCACCGAACACGGAGCCGAGGATCGTCGACAGGAGGCCGACGATCAGCGAGATCCGCGTGCCGTGCACGATCCGGCTGTAGATGTCGCGGCCGAGGTGGTCGGTGCCGAGCCAGTGGAGCGCACCCGGCTGCGCGAGCGTGGCGGCCGCGTCGGTGGCGATCGGATCGTGCGTCGCCAGCGGATCCGCGAAGATCGCCGTGAGCACCATGACGAGCATCAGCGCGCCGCCGGCCGCGCCCAGCGGCTTCTTGCGGCAGAAGCGCACCAGGTTCGTGAGGAGCCCCGGCCGCGCCGGGCTCACCACCTGGATCGTCGCGACGTCGGTCGCCACGGCCGCGCTCAGCCCGAGTACCGGACGCGCGGGTCGAGCACGCCGTAGAGGAGGTCGACGAACAGGTTCGAGAGGATGACGACGATGGCGATGAACATCACGAGCGTCTGCACGATCGGGTAGTCGCGCCAGAGGATCGCCTGCACGAGGAAGCGCGCGAGGCCCGGCAGGTTGAAGACGGTCTCCGTCACCACGAGGCCGCCGATGAGGAACGCGAACTCGATGCCGATGACGGTGACGACGGGCAGCATGGCGTTCTTGAGCGCGTGGCGCCAGACCACCGCGCCCTGGCTCTGGCCCTTCGCCCACGCGGTGCGCACGTAGTCCTCGCGCAGCACCTCGAGCATGGCCGAGCGCGTGATCCGCGTGATCAGCGCGGACGAGCGGTAGCCGACCGCGAGCGAGGGCAGCAGGAACTGCACCGCGTGGATCTTGAAGTTCTCGCCGACCGGCACGTACGTGACGGGCGGGATCCACCCGAGCCACGCCGCGAGCACGAGGATGATGACCATCCCGAGCCAGAACGAGGGCATCGAGAGGCCGGCGAGCGAGAAGATCCTGAGACCGTAGTCGAACAGCGTGTCCTGGCGCACGGCGCTGACGACCCCGGTGGGCACGCCGATGAGGACCGAGATGATCGTGGACAGCACGGCGAGCTCGATGGTGACGGGAATCAGCGGCTTGATCACCTGCCACGCCGGCACGTCGTACCGGTACGACTTGCCGAGGTCGCCGGTGGCCATGGCCGTGATCCAGTCGACGTACTGGACCCAGATCGGCCGGTCCAGGCCGAGCTCCTTCATGATCGCCTGCTTGTCGACCTCGCTGACGTAGCCGCCGGTGGCGAACAGGATGTCGACGATGTTGCCCGGCGCGAGCCGGAGCATCAGGAAGATGACGACCGACATCCCGAACAGCGTGAGCAGCGCGATGCCGAGCCGCTTGGCGACGTACGTGCGCAGACGCGCGCTCCTACCTATCCAGCCAGACTTCCTGCATCCGGCCCCAGTTGTAGATCGACTGGTGCGGGATGAGATTCTTCACGTGCTGCCACTGCAGGTAGTAGTCCTGCCGCCAGGCCACGGTCGGGCGCCCCGCATCCTCCTCGAGCTTCTTCTGGATCTCGACCACCATGGCGAAGCGCTTCTTGGCGTCGAGCTCCTGCGACTGCGCCTCGATCATCTTCATGATCTGCTCGTTGCAGTAGCCGCCGTAGTTGCGCGGCGAGTTGCACGCGAAGTTCTCGAAGTAGTTCGCGTCGGGGTCGTCGACGCCGATGCCGGTGAGGTTCGGCCCCGCCTGGAACTCCTTGCGGGTGGCGAGCGGATGCCACTGCGCCGTCTCCACCTGCTTCAGCGTGGCCTCGACGCCCACCTGCTTGAGCTCGTTGATGACGAACGACGCGAAGTCGAGGTACTGCGGGATGGCCCGCACCGCCATCTCCATCTTGAGCGGGTTCGACGGACCGAAGCCGGCCTCGGCGAGCAGCTTCTTCGCCTTCGCCTTCTCGTCGGCCGCCTTGCCGTAGCCCGGGAGCGCGACGAGGTCCTTGTCCATCATGCCCCACACGCCGAAGGGCTTCGGCGCCATGGAGGCGCCGACGGCCGCGCCGCCCTGATGCACCGACTGCACGACGCCGCGCCGGTCGATGGCGAGGCTGAACGCCTGCCGCACCTTCACGTTGTTGAAGGGCGGCTTGGTGACGTTGAGCAGGAGGTTGTCGTTCACGTTCTGGCCGGCCACGGTGACCTTGATGCGCGGCTCCGCCTTCGTCACCTGCTCCGCGATGGTCTTGGTGGCGTCGCCGGGAAAGGCGACGTCGAGGCGCCCCGCCTGCAGCGCGGCGAACTTCGTGCCGCGCTCGGGAATCGGAATGTACTTGAGCCCGTCGAGGTACGGCCGGCCCTTGACGAAGTAGTCGGGGTTCTTCACGTACTCGACGTACTCGGCCTTCTTCCACTCCTTGAGCTTGTAGGGCCCGGTGCCGACGCACCCGGTGCGATAGGTGGCCGCGGGGACGTGCGCGGCGTAGATCGGCGTGTAGCCCGAGGCGAGCATGAGCAGGAGCGACGGCTGCGGCTTCTTCAGGCGGAAGACCACCGTGTGCGCTTCCGCCGCCTCCACCGCCTCCACGTTGGCGTACCAGTCCTTGCGCGGGTTGATGCGCAGCTTGCCGGCGGCGTCAGGCGTCTCGCGCAGCATGTCGAAGGTGTACTTCACGTCCTTCGACGTGAACGGCTGGCCGTCGTGCCACTTCACGCCCTTGCGGAGGAAGAAGACGAGGTTGCGGTAGTTGTCCTGCCACGACCACTTCTCGGCGAGCTCGCCGATCACCGTCTCCACCGCCTCGGTCTTCTTGAGCGGGTCGAAGATCACGAGGTTGTTGAAGCACGGCATGCTCGGCCACACGCGTGGAGATGGTGGACGTTTCGTGGATCGCGAAGCCCTGCGGCAGGTCTTCGCGCTGCATGACGGTGAGCACGCCGCCCGACTTGGGCGTCTGGCTGGTCGCGGGCGTGGCCACCAGCGCGGCCACGACGAGCGAGAGCACGGCAAGGACGGCGATGGCCCGGAAACGCGACATGATTCCCCCCGACGGATGGACTGCGCTGATACCGAGAAGTGTAGCGTGGAAACGCCGAAGCCGATAATCGAGCGGGCTTTACAGGAGGCGCAACAGGTGATGGACGCCCTGGATCGCACCACCTGCAAGGGCGCCCACGACGGTGCCGTTCACGCGGATGTACTGGAGGTCGTCGCCCGCGTGCTCCTCGATGAGGCGCACGGCGCCCTCGGGGCCGAGCGCCCGCACGCCGTTCTCGATGAAGACGGCGAGGCGTCCGTGATAGCGCTCGACGAGCTCGACCACGCGGGTCTTCACCCACGCGTCGAGCTCGGCGCGCAGCGTGGCGTCGTCGATCAGCGCCTGGCGCGCGCGGTCGAGGCGGTCGGCCACCCAGCCCGCCACTTCCGAGGTCGGCGACTCGAGATCCGCGGCCAGCGCCTGGCGCACGGCGGCGGCGGCGTCCTCGAGGAGCCGCGCGACCGCGGGGCTCGCGAGCGCCTCGGTCTTGAGCGCTTCCACGCGCGCCGCGAGCGCGCCGTCGGTCCGGAGCCGCGACGGGAGCTCCGCCACGGCCTCGGCGATCCGTGACCGAAGCGGATGGGACGGATCGGTCGCCACCTCGCGCAGGCCCGTCTGCAGCGCCGTCACGAGCCGTTCGCGATCCACCACGCCGAAGAGATGCGCCATGCCGAGCAGGAAGCGCGGGCCGGGCGCCATCCCCTCGCGATAGCGCTCCAGGAGCCCGTCGACGATGTCGCCCATCGTCGCGCGGAACGCGGGCCGATCGAGCGCGTCGCCGATCGCGTTCGCGACGGCGGCCACCATGCGCTCGTGCCACGCATGCGTGCGCGCGGCTTCGAGCAGGTCCGCGAGCACCGGCGCGAGCGGCTGGTCGGCGAGGAGACGGCGCGCGCGCGCCAGCATCTCGCCGGTCGCGCCGGGGCTCACCTCCACGACGAGCCAGCGCGCGATCGTCCGCGTCACCGCTTCCAGGTCCGTGCGCGTCACGCGCGAGAGGCCGTTCGCGAGGAGAGCCGGCGAGGTCGAGCCGCCCGATCTCGTCCACGACGTAGGTCTTGGTGAGGACGCGGTCGCCCACCATCGTCCCGACGCGTCGCGCGAGCAGCTCCCAGTTGGCCGGGATGATCGCCGTGTGCGGGATCGGCAGGCCGAGCGGGTGGCGGAAGAGCGCGGTGACCGCGAACCAGTCCGCGAGGCCGCCGACGACGCCCGCCTCGCCCATCGCGAGCAAGCAGCCCGCCCCACCAGGTCGCCCGGAATGGAAACGCGACGACCGCGAGCGCGGCGGCCAGCAGCAGCGCGGCGAGGGCGAGACGGCGGCGGCGCACTAGGTGCAGATGGTGTTCAACGGCGGCGCGCCGGGAGGAGCACGCGACCGCGCTTGACGTCCCAGACGCCGAGCGGGCTCAGACGCACCGCCGGGAGGAAATCGGCGGCGAGGAAGAACAGCGAGAACACCGGCTCGTGATGCGCATAGCCGCGCGCGACCAGCGCCGCGCGCAGCCCGTCCTCGAGGTCGGCCACCTCGGCCAGCGGCGCGCGCGCCATGAGGCCGCCGATCGGCAGCGGCAGCTCGAAGGCGACGCGCTCGCCGTCCACCAGCACGATCCCGCCGCCGCGCTGCTTGAGCCGATTCACCGCGTGCGCCATCGCCGCGGGGCTTCGTCCGAGCGCCAGGATGTTGAAGTCGGTGGTGATCGTCGTGGCGAGGCCGTCCAGACGCTCCGCGAAGCCCGCGACGAGCCCCGGGCGCGATCCATCGTCCCGCCCGATCGACGAGCGCCGCATGGAGATCGCCCGGGGCGAGCGGCCGTTCCTCGAGGCGGCTGATGACGGCGCTCACGAGACGGATCACGGGATACGTCGGCCGCGCCGGCAGCGCGAAGTCGTCCGCGGTGGCGCGCCAGCGGCCCGCGAGCCGCGCGGTCGCGGAGGTGAAGATGCGCGCCCACGGCGGCTCGGGCACCGTCGTGCGGAGGCGTCCGTCGGCGCCCGCGACGCGGCCGCGCGCGATCACCATCGCCGGCCGCGGCTCCTCCAGATCCGGCAGCACGCACACGTCCGCGAAGCGGCCCGGGGGCGATCGATCCCACGTGCGCGTCGAGCCCGTAGTAGGTGGCCGGGTTCAGCGTGGCCATGCGATACGCGTCCACCGGCGCGATACCGCCCGCCATCGCGAGACGGATCAGGTTGTCGACGAAGCCGTGCGCGCGGACGAATGCCGGCATCGACCCGTCGGCGGTCAGCATGAGTCGCGAGACGAGCGCGGGCGCTTCCTTCACCGCCGCCAGGAGCTCCGAGAGATCGGGCCGCAACGAGGACTCGCGCAGCATCACCGCGATCCCCTGCCGCGCCCGTTCCAGCACTTCCTTGGCGGTGATCGGCTCGTGGTCGGAGGTCAACCCGGCGACGGCGAGGCCGGGCAGCTTTTCCGCCGAGGCGCCGGCCGTGTGTCCCTCCACGCGCCGGCCCTGCGCGAGTGCGAGGTCCAGGCGGCGAAGCAGCTCGCGATCGCCGCGATGCGCCTCCGGCCATCGCGTGACCTCGCCGATCGCGAGCACCCACGGATGCGCGAGCGTGCGCGCGAGCTCGCGCAGCGGAAACTGCCGCGCCTCGTCGCGCACGCGCGCCTGGCCGTGCACGCGGAGCATCCAGAAGAACTTCAGCGGTGAGCGGGCGAGCGCGTCAGCGACCGCGCGCACCGCCCGCGCGCCGCCGGTCTGCCAGAACTGCAGCGTGTCGGCGACGACGGTGGTCGTGCCGAGCGGCAGGATGTGACGCGCGAAGGCCGACGGCGTCACGAGGTTGGCGGGATGGACGTGCGGATCGATGTACCCGGGGACGAGCACGCGGCCGGCGACGTCGAGCACGCGCGTGCGCGGCCCGATCATGTCCTCGCGCGTCCCCGCGTACGCGATGCGCTCGCCGGCGATCGCGACGTTCGCGGGATAGATCTCGCCGGTGAAGACGTTCAGCAGCGAGCCGCCGCGCAGCACGAGGTCGGCGGGCCGTTCGCCGCGCGCGACGGCGCCGAGGCGCAGGCGCTCGTCGAGCCTGGGTATGGGTATCGGTGTCATCTCCTTGATTATCGCTGCCCCAGCTAGAATGTCGTCATGAGCGAGCCGATCGTCGTCAACGAGGGCGGTTCGCGTGCCCGCGTGGGCGATCGTCGTGCAGGCGAGCCGCGCGTCCGGCCCCGGCGGCCAGAACGTGAACAAGGTGGCGACGAAGATCGACCTGCGCGTGGATCTCAGCGCGATCGAAGGCCTGCCGGAGCCCGCGCGCGAGCGTCTCGCGCCGTCTCGCGGCGCACCGCCTCGACGCGGAGGGCCGCCTCGTCGTCACGAGCCAGGCCACGCGCAGCCAGGCCGCGAACCTGGACGACGCGCGCGAGAAGGTGCGCGCGCTGATCGCGGCGGCGCTGGTGCGCCCGAAGCATCGTCGCGCCACCCGCCCGACCGCCACGTCACGCGAGGCGCGCATCTCGGGAAAGAAGCGCCGCGCCGACGTCAAGCGCGGCCGTGCGCGACCAGGCGCCTGGGATTAGCTGAGGACTCGGGCGATCGGGTAGGGCTCGCGCGCGAGTCCGAGGCAGAACGCGCCCACGAACTCCTCGAGCCCGCGCGCCGTCGCTCGCGAGCCCCGCATTCGCCTCCTTCAGGCGCGCGGCCGCCGCTTCCGCGGCGTGCCGCACCTTCTCCTCGTCCACGGTGACGAGCCGCCCGCGGTCGAGCACCACGCGTCCGTCGATCATCACGGTGTCGACGCCGGCGCCCGCCTCGCTGAAGACGAGCTGCAGCAGCGCGTCGTTCAGCGGGACGAAGTCGGGCCGCCTGAGGTCGAGGAGCACGATGTCGGCGCGATAGCCGGGCGCGAGGCGGCCGATCTGATCGCCCATCCCGAGCACGCTCGCGCTGCCCTGCGTCGCCATCGTGAACGCGTCCTCCGCGCTCAGCCATCGCCGGTAGTCGGGGGTGGCGATCCGCGAGAGGTAGCTCGCCCACCGCATCGCCTCGAACATGTTCTGCGTGTCCGACGAGCTCGGCGAGTCGGTGCCGACGCCGACGCGCACGCCCGCATCCAGCATCTCGCGCGCGGCGGCGATGCCGGCGCCGAGCCGGATGTTGCTCGGCGGATTGTGGGCGACGCTGCCGCCCGCGGCGGCGAGCCGCTTGATGTCGTCGCCGTCGAGCCACACGCCGTGCGCGGCGGTGAAGCGCGGGCCGAGCAGCCCGAGCTCGTCCAGGTACGCGGTCAGCGTCTTGCCGTACTTCTTCACCCCACTCACCGCCTGCCCGCGTGACTCGGCGACGTGCATCTGGATCCCGACGTCGTAGTCGCGGGCGAGATCGCGGCACGCGCGGAGGAAGTCCTCGCTGCAGTGCATGGGGATGGTGGGGCCGAGCGCCGGCCGCACGCGGTCGCGGTCGAAGGGCCACGACTTCAAGATTTCGCGACAGCTCGCGAGGCTCGTCTCGTACGGCGTGGCGCGGAGCGCCTCGACCGACGCGCGGGCGGGCTGCGGGATCGCGTCGAGGAGACCGGGCAGCGCCTGGTAGAAGGTGCGGTCGGCCATCATCGGGGCCACGACCGCGCGCATGCCGACGTCGCCGTACGCGCGCGCCACCGCGTGCACGCCGTCGAGGCTCGGCGCCGGGAACTCGACGAACATGTCGTAGCAGGCCGTGCAGCCCTTGCGGACCATCTCGATGGCCGAGAGCTGCGCCGAGAGGTACTTGTCCTCGACCGTGCGGTTGCCGTTGAGCACGCCTGACTGATTGAGCAGCAGCTCGAGCGGGACGCGGTCGCCGGCAAGCCCGCGGACGAGCGCGCCGTGCGCGTGCGTGTGCGCGTTGATCAGCCCCGGGATCAGCATCCGGTCACGCGCGTCGAGCGAGACCGCGCCCTCCGGCGCCGGCATCCCCGGCCGGCCGATCTCCTTGATCGTGGCGCCGTCCACCAGCACGTCGGCCGGCTCTGCGCGATGCGACGCGGCGTCGAGCACGCGTCCCCCCCGGATGACTGTCACGCTCATCGTGTGCTCTCCCGGCCCCGAAAATAGCCGAAATGCGGACGAGACGGCTACTCGCGCCGGCGCCAGACCTCGATCCACTCGCCCAGGGCCCTCCGCAGCTCGCGGGGGATCGTCGCGGGAGGAACCAGCTCGTGCGCGATGGCGCGCGCGGCGAGATCCTCGGGGGCCAGGCCGTTGTACATCTTGAACAGGTCGCGCGCCTGGCCGTCGTGGAACTGATGGATCGCGTCGGAGAGCTGGAAGGCGTCGAGGTGGCCTTTCTTCCAGTCCGAGAACAGCTCGTCCAGCTCGCGGAGCGCTTCGGAGAGCTCGGCTTCCCGGGCCGCGGTCGCGAGCTCGCGGGCCTGGCGTTTCTGCTCCCTGGTCAAGTGTGGTCGGCCCGCCATCAGCGCCGTTCCTCCATGACACGCTTCAACGTCTCGAGATCCCGCTGGACCAGCGCGGCATCCTCGGCGAACTCGCGATCCAGCATGGCCGGCAGCTGGAACAGCGTGAAGAGCACCTCGCTCCCCGACCCGTTCGCCACGACGCGCATCGGATTCAGGATCTCGACGCCGGGCGCCACGGTCACGATGTGGTCCAGCACGCCGAGGTCGTTGTGGGCCACGAACCGAAAGCCGACGGACCCCTGCGGCATCTCGACGACCCACCCATCGCCGGCTCTCGTCACCGACCGGGCGAGGCCGCCGGCCCACTGCGTGAGATTCGTCGGCTCCGCGACGAACGCATAGACCACGGCCGGCGGTCGGTCGATCGACACACTCAGCGTCGTCGAGGCGAAGATCATCCGCGAGCTGCTCGCCGGCGTTGACGTGGAAGCGGAGGTGTTTCGAGCGCACGAGCTTCTTCAGGGCGACGTCTATCGTTGTCCAACCGCCGAGAGCCACGTCACTCCGCCCCTTTCTTGGCCAAGGACACGTCCAGGCCGGACACGAGAGGCCAGACCGCTACTAAGCTTTAGGGCGCAACTCTTAATAACGCTCGACGCAATTAAGGGCTCAGTAGGGCGAACAGTTCGAGGAAACAACCCTCACGCGATGCAGACAAGCGGTGCCTTGGCTAGAAGCCCAGCGCCTTCACCTGCTCGCGGAACTTCGCCACGTTCCGCAGCTTGATCTCCTCGTAGCCGCGGATCACGTCCGGAAGCGCCGCCAGCTTCACCGCGCGGTCGTAGCTCTCGGGCGAGAGCCCGGCGACGGCCTTCTCGACCAGCGCGCGGTACTCGTCGATCAGCGCGCGCTCCACCCGGCGGACTTCGGCGCGGCCGAAGAGATCCAGCGCGCCGCCACGCAGTCCGCGCATCGCGTAGAGCAGCTTGAACGCCGGGTCGAACCACGTCCCGAGCTTGATCTTCTTCTTCAGCCCCATCGCGCGGAGGAGCGGCGGGTGGAGGTTGTACTGCACCTTCACGCCGCCCGGGAACTCGTCGGCGAGCGCTCCGGCGAGGTCGTTGCGCAGGTGCAGGCGCGCCACCTCGTACTCGTCCTTGTACGCCATCAGCTTGAAGAGGTAGCGCGCGACGGCCTCGGACAGCCGCGTCTCACCGGCGCGCCGCGGCGCTCCGCGTCGAGCGACGCGCTTCACGAAGTCGACGTACGGCCCGGCGTAGCGCGCGTCCTGGTAGGCGATCAGCTCGGGCACGCGGATCTCGAGCAGCCGCCGCAGCTCGCCCGTGGCGCCCACGCGATCGACCAGCGCGCGGGCCTCGGCGCTCAGCACCGGCGCCACCGCGACGTCGCCCACGCGCGCCTTCTTCAACGTGGCCACCCATCCGGGATCGGCGACGGCCAGCCGGCCGGCGCGGAACGCGTGCGTGTTCATCGAGACCGACACGCCGTTGAGGACGATCGCCTCTTCGATCGCCGCCGCGCTGACCGGGATCGGCGCCCGCCTGGTAGGCGGCGCCGAGCACGATCATGTTCGACGCCATGTGGTCGTCGAACAGCGTCTGCGCGAGTCCGAGCGCGTCGAGGTAGACGTTCTCGTCCTTGCGCGTGAAGCGATTGATCGCGGCGATCAGGCCGTTCGACTCCGGGAACTGCACGTCCGTGGACGTCACCATCGCGCCGGTCGGCACCTGGCTGGTCGAGACGACCGCGATCGTGCGGTCCGGGCTGGCGTGATCGAGGTTGACCGGCGACGTCGCCACGAGGATGTCGAAGCCGAGGTAGCAGTCCGCGCCGCCGGCGCCGACCTTGTTGGACTCCTCGACGGCGGTGTCGCCGAGCTTCAGGTGCGACACGACCGGCCCGCCCTTCTGGCTGAGCCCCGTCTGATCGAGACCGAGCACGTGGCGTCCTTCCAGCAGCGCCGCGGTGCCCGAGGATCTGGTTCACGGTGACGACGCCCGTGCCGCCGATCCCCATCATGAAGACCTTGGCGTCGCGCGAGACCTTGAGCGCCGGCTCCGGCAGCGGACGGTCCACCTTGAAGACGCGCTTGTCCTTCTTCTTCGGCGCGCCGAGGGGCACGACGGTCAGGAACGACGGGCAGTCGCCGTTCAGGCACGAGTAGTCCTTGTTGCAGGACGACTGGTGGATCTGGGTCTTGCGGCCGAACTCGGTCTCCACCGGATGCACGCTGAGGCAGTTCGACTTCACGCCGCAGTCGCCGCAGCCCTCGCACACCGCCTCGTTGATGAACACGCGCAGGTTCGGGTCTTCGAGCTTGCCGCGCTTGCGCAGCCGGCGCTTCTCCGCCGCGCACCGCTGGTCGTAGATCAGCGCGGTGACGCCCGGCGTGTCGCGCAGGATCCGCTGCGCCTCGTCGAGGCGGTCGCGATGCCAGACCTCGAGGGCCGGCGCCCAGCGCGTGTCCTTCGGGTACTTCTCCGGGTCGTCCGCGAGCACGAAGATCTTCTTCACGCCCTCCGCGTCCAGCCAGCGCGTGAGCTCCGGCACCGGCATGGCGCCGGCCGCGTCCTGCCCGCCCGTCATGGCCACCGCGGAGTTGTAGAGGATCTTGAACGTGATGTTGGTGCCGGCAGCGACCGCCTGCCGGACGGCGAGCGAGCCCGAGTGGAAGAACGTCCCGTCACCGAGGTTCTGGAAGAGGTGCTTCGTCTCCGTGAACGGCGCGATGCCGACCCACTGCACGCCCTCGCCGCCCATGTGCGTGATCCCGAACGTGCGGCGATCCATGCCGAGCGCCATGCCGTGGCAGCCGATGCCGGCCGACGCCATCGAGCCCTCGGGGAGCAGGGTCGAGCGGTTGTGCGGGCACCCCGAGCAGAAGTACGGCTGCCGCGCCAGCGAGAGCGGGGCGGGACGCTCGCGCATCGCCTCCAGCAGCGCCACGCGCGCGGTGATCGACGGAAGCGAGAGCTTCCGCTCGAGGCGCTTGGCGACGATCTGCGCGATCCTGTCCGCGTCCAGCTCGGCGTCCGGCGGGACCAGCATCCGCCCTTCGAGATCGTGCTTGCCGACGATCCGCGGACGCTCGGCCAGGTTGTAGAGGACGTCGCGGATGAACAGCTCGCAGAACGCGCGCTTCTCCTCGACGACGAGCAGCTCTTCGAGGCCCCGGGCGAACTCCGTCACGATGCTCGGCTCCATCGGGTACAGCATGCCGATCTTCATCAGACGGATGCCGTGGCGGCGGAGCCCCTCGTCATCGAGACCCAGCTCGCGGAGCGCCTCGCGCAGGTCGTAGTAGGCCTTGCCCGGCGCCGCGATGCCGAGCCACGCGTTCGGCGTCGGCACCGTGATGCGGTTCAGCGTGTGGGCTCTCGCGAACGCCTTCGCGGCCTCGAGCCGCCCCACGTGGATCTCGCGCTCGGTGTCGAGGCCCCACGGCGGCAGCAGCATCGGGTTCTGCTTCTGCACCCACGGCTTGCCGTCCAGCTCGAAGCCCGGGTCCGCGATCACGATCCGGTTCGGCGAGACGTCGGCCGTGCCGATCTCGTCCGCGACGTTGGTGACGATCTTGAAACCGACCCAGAGCCCGGAGTACCGCGACAGCTCGAAGCCGAGACGCCCGTAGTCGAGGATCTCCTGCGTGTTGCCCGGGAAGAGCACCGGAAAGAGCGCGTCGAACAGCGCGACTTCCGAGTGCGACGGCAGCGTGGAGGACTTCGAGAGCGGATCGTCGCCGGCGAGGGCGAGCACCCCGCCCGTCCGGCTCGTCCCGGCGTAGTTGGCGTGCTTGAAGATGTCGCCCGTGCGGTCGACGCCCGGCGCCTTGCCGTACCACATGCCGAGCACGCCGTCGTACTTCGGCTTCGGGAACAGGTTGGCGAGCTGCGAGCCGTAGACGGCGGTGGCGCCGAGGTCCTCGTTGACGCCGGAGATGAAGACGACGTTGTGCTCACGCAGGAGGTCGGGATTGCGCTCCAGGGTGAGGTCGAAGCCGCCGAGCGGCGAGCCGCGATAGCCGGAGATGAGGGTCGCCGTATTGAGGCCGCGCCGTTTGTCCGCCCGGTGCTGATCGAGCGGGACGCGGACGAGCGCCTGGATGCCCGACAGGAAGATGAGCCCCTCTTCCTGGCGATATTTCGCGTCGAGCGAGAAATCCTGCTTGACCGTCATAGTCCTCCCCGCGCGGCAGTGCGGCGAGTGTCGTAAGTTGTGTTCATATTACGCGCAAATCCCACCGAGGCGCTGAAGGACCTCGTCGCGCCGGACGGAGTCGCTAGCGGGGCGTGGATCGCGGGGCGGCGGCGCCGTTCTCGGGCCGCCGCCAGAGCCCGCGCTCGCTCTCGCGCGCGTCGCGCTGCAGCTTCACGAACAGGTCTTGATGACGCACGTTCGGCGGCACCGTCATGACCTGCGCGTACCCCCGGCGCAGCAGCTCCGCGTTCACCATGACGTCGCCCACCCACACGTAGGCCAGCAACCGGCCGTACCGGTCGCGCGACTGCACGTCGGTCTCGAGGCGCACCGTGCGGCGCTCGACGAGCGTTCGGTTGACGGCGAGCGCCTCACGGCCCCCGGGCTCTTCGCCCTTGCTCGGATGGTGGATCTCCGGCGTGTTCACGCCGATGTACCGGACCTTCTCCACACGGTCGCCGACGCGCACATGGATGGTGTCACCGTCGACCACGCGCACGACGACCCCGTCGAGGGAGTCGGCGGACGCGACCGAGGCGAAGAGCAGGAGCGAGAGAAGGGCGGCGAGCCGCGCCACGCCGCCACGGTGTCACGCGGCAAGCCGCACTGTCAATTTATGGATACGCCTCGCCGCATGCCTCTCCTCAGCCGCGACGCGCGAGACGGCGAAGAACCCGGCGGGCGGCACGTTCCTCGCGCGACTGGCGCCGCGGGTTGCCGCGCTTCTCGCGTGGACCGACATCATCATCCTCATCGTCGTCGTCTTCGTCCTCCGCGTCGCGATCGAGCGCGGCGAGGAAGTCTTCGACGCGGACCGCGACGGCGCCCGCGCGCCGCGCGGCGGTCTCCACCGCGCGATCCGAGCTGACCACGACCGCCGCCTCGCGCCACTTCGTGGCGAGCCGGCGCAGGACGTCGTCCGCGGTGTCGGGCGGCCGCGAGAACATCACTTCGATGGCTCCGGTCGGCGCGGCGCGGCAGATCGTCGGCGCGGAGACGTGCCCCGTCGAACACCACCGTGAAGACCTCGTTGCCCTCGCGCGCGACCACGGCCAGGCGCCGCAGCAGCGCCTCGCGTCCGGCGGAGAGGCTCTCGGCCTCGGTACCGCGCAGGCCGGGATCACGCCGGATGACGTTGTAGCCGTCGATCAACCAGCGCATCGAGGCGAAGTATAGCCCCGCGATGCGCGCGCGTATTACCCTACCGGCGTGAACGCCACCATCCGGCCCTTCGAGAGCTTCCGTGTCGGCGAGCGCTGCGAGTACGTCCGCACCGTCACCGAGGCCGACGTCGTCGAGTTCGCGCGCGTCTCCGGCGACGACAACGCGATCCATCTCGACGAGGCGTTCGGCCGGCGCACGCGCTTCGGCGGGCGCGTCGCGCACGGCGCCCTCACCTTCGGCTTCATGGCCGCGTCCCAGACACGGCTCATCGGCGCCGCCATCATCTGGCTCGGCGCGTCCGTCAAGTTCACGGCGCCGGTCCGCATCGGGGACACGGTGGTGACGGAGACCGAGATCATCGAGATCGTGGCCGACAAGCAGCTGATCCGTGTCCGCTGTACCACGCGCGGCCGCGACGGGGCCGTGGTCATGGAGGGCGACTCGCTCGTCAAGCGCCTGAAGGAGCTCTAGCCGCTCGCGTGCCGCTTGCCGCCGTCGTCCTCATGCTCGTGGCCGCCGCCTGTCATACGACCTGGAACCTGATCTTCAAGGCGCAGTCGGATCGCGCCGAGGTGTCGCTCGGCGCCCTGATCGTCGGCGTGGTCCTCCTGTCGCCGGTGTTCGCCGTGTACCCGCTGCGAGACGTCTCCCTGGAAGCCTGGGGCCTGATCCTCCTTTCCGGCGTGTTCGAGACCGCGTACGTGATCGCGCTCACCGCCGCGTACCAGGCCGGAGATCTCTCGCTCGTCTATCCGATCGCGCGCGGCACGCCGGCGCTCATCGTGGTCCCGCTGTCGGTCGTGCTCCTCGGCGAATCGCT
This sequence comes from uncultured Candidatus Rokubacteria bacterium, assembly GCA_963707305.1. GTDB lineage: Bacteria > Methylomirabilota > Methylomirabilia > Rokubacteriales > CSP1-6 > VGLJ01. The sequence goes on along the minus strand of CAVPPZ010000023.1, from coordinate 113,037 downwards.
CTCCGCGACGGGCCTGCTGGGCATCGTGCTCGTCATCGTCGGGATCGTCGCCGCGCACCTGCCCGAGCGGGCGGCGCTCGGCGCGCAGGCGTCCGGCGATCGCACGCGCGCCGTCGGCCTCGCGCTGCTCACCGGACTCACGATCTGCGGCTACTCGATCATCAACAAGCTCGGAGTCCAGCGCGTGCCGGTGCCGCTCTACGCGGTGCTCGTGTTCGCGGTCGACGCGCTCCTGCTCGCGATCGTCCTGCGCGTGCGCGGGCCGCTGCGCTGGCCGCTGGCGCCCGGCCGATGGAAGCCCGCGTTCGTCATCGGCGCGCTCATGATCGGCGCGTACGCGGCCGTGCTGGCGGCGATGACGCAGGCGCCGCTGGCCTACGTCGTGGCGGCGCGGGAGACCGGCATCGTGATGACGACGGCGGCGGGCGTGCTGTTCCTCGGCGAGCGCGTGGCGTGGCTCCGGATCGCCGGCGCCGCGTCGATCTTCGGCGGCCTCGTCGCGATCGCCCTGAGTCGCTAGACCGAGAGGCCCGTGGCGCGCGCGCAGACGCGCAACGGGTGGAGCGCCCTCGCCACGCCGAGCGCCACCGCGACCGCACGCCGTAGTGAAAGCGGAGCCACGGCGTCGGGGGAAACAGCGTCGTCGCGGCGACGCGCATCGACCCAGCGCGGCCGATCCATAGGAGCGTCTCGGCGACGTAGAGACGCGCCTCGCCGGGGCGCCGCATCAGCGTCGGAGGTCCGGAGGTGCCGAGCACGCGAGGCGCGAGGCGCGCGGCGCCCGACGGCGCCAGCCGCGTCAGCACCTCCGCGGGGACGGGCGCGCCGAGCGAGGTCGCGGCCACGCGCAGGACGTACCCGAGGACTCCACGGACGCGCCAGCGCGCCGCTTCGTCGAGCACGGTCTCCCACGTCACATCGGCGCCGGCGACGACGCGCGCGACGTCGACGAAGTTCAGCAGCCGGCCGAACTCGGAGCCGAGGACCAGGTGCAGCGCGAGATGCAGGAGGTGATCTTCCGTCGAGAGCGTCCATCCACCGCGCGACAGCGGGCGGGCCCGGCGCCAGAGGGCGCCGTGATCCACGCGGAGGACCGCCATCACGCGCGGATAGCCGGCGAGATCGCGATGGAGATCGAGGACCGCGCCGCCGCGCTTGAGGTGGCTATAGCCTCGATACGCGCTCGCGGCGGCGCCCTCGAGGTCGGCGGCCTCCCACCCCGCACCCAGCAGCGCCGCGCGCGCGGCGTCGAACTCGTCGTCGCGGACGAGGACGTCGAGGTCCGCCATCGGGCGCAGTCCCGGATCCGCGTAGGCGCGATCCAGCAGCGCGATGCCCTTCAGCGCCAGCGCGCGGATGCCCGCGGACTCGAGCGTCGCGACGATCTCGCCCCACCGCGTCGCCAGCACGGCGTTCCGCCCCCAGGTGCGGTCGTACGCCTGGCGGAGGCGGGCGCGCACGCCCCGCGGCACGCGGGCGGCGACGTCGGCATCGGTCTCGAGCCGCGCGTGGAGCAGTGGCGCGACGCCTTCTTCCTCCGCCAGGGCCCGCAGCCGCTCCCACGCCGCACCATCCCTCACGGCGACGCGCTCGCCTCGCACGAGCGCGAGGACGAGATCGCCGTCGTTCATGAACAGGCGGGCCCCGCCCGCAAGAGCCAGGGACCTTCGGGATGCGGCTCGCCGGTGAGGCCCGCCGCACGGATCTCACGTGCGATTTCTTGTGGACGCTGGAACCGGTGATAGAAGCACGCGGTCCCGTGATGGCTCGCGATGCTCACGTGATAGGTGAAGCGGTCGCCAGGCTCCGCGGCCCCGCGCACACCGAGCCGGCCGAGGAGCCAGCGCGCGCCGTCGATGATCGCGCGGCGGGGACCGCGGTCCGGGTACCAGGTCGCGCACAGCACGACGAGCCCGTCCGGCGCCGTCAACCGGCCGAGCGCGCGCAGGAACGCAACACGCCGCTCGCGACCGGGCGTCTGCTCGTAGACCGGCGTGGTCGCGAGGATCGCGTCGAAGCCGGCCGGCCGGCGCGGCGCCAGCTCTTCGACGGTCGTCGCCTCGAAGGTGACCGCGATCCCTGCCTCGACCGCGCGCCGCCGCGCCGCGTCCACCAGCGCCGGCACGAAGTCGATGCCCGTGACACGGAACCCGCGCTCGGCGAGCGCGAGCGACTCGCGGCCGCCGCCGCAGCCGACGATGAGCACGCGCGCACCGGGTGCGACGAGCCGATCGAAGATGTCCTTCTCCCAGGCCTCCAGCGCGGGATCGGCCTCGGCCGCCAGACGGCGGACCTCCGCCGGCGCGCCCCACTTCGCGCGTACGCCCGCGACGACCTCCTCGGGCGACGGCATCGTGAGTGGCGCGCGGCCGGGGGGCATCGGGCGCACGACGCGCACGGCGAGCGAGCGCGCGGAGTCGAACGCCGTCGCGATCGTGGGACTCGCGGCCAGCGCGCGGCCGATCAGGCGCCAGCGGCGCGTCTCGAGCCGGACGACGCGGCCGGGACGCTCGACCGCGATCACGCGGGCCATCGCGCGAGCCCCGCGCGGCGGCGTCCACGTGAACTCGAAGCCCCCTTCGTCGTCGAGGGCGGCCAGGACGAGCGTGCCGGGCGCGGCATTGCCGGACACGTCCGGACGGAGGTGCACGAGGTCGAGCTCTTCGATCGGGGGCGGGACCTCGCGGTAGTCCGCCTTGATCGCGAAGGGCTGGCCGCGCGCGAGGAGCGTCGCGAACACGGCCGAGGTGAGCGGCCGGCCGACGTCGACCGCGAAGAGCCCGTCGCCGGTGAGCCGCATCAGGCCGGGGTCACGAGTTGGTGCTCGTCTGCCTCTTCGAGCCGTCGATGGTCATCCGGAGCGCGTTGCGGGTGCTGGTGCTGCAGGCCCCGGTGGTGGCGCGGCAGCACGCCGTGGCCGAGGCCTCGGCGCCGAAGAGATCCTGGCCCGCGAGCACCGGGGTCACGTAGGGCCGCTTGCCGTCGGCGCGCGACTCGTGCTCCATGCTCAGGCTCCTTTCCCCGACTTCGGAAGAATGCTGTAGACGCGCGCCCTCGCGGACGCCATCGACCGCGCGCGTGGATGACAGGCCTTCCAGTCGCCGCCGCGCTCGAGGAGGTTGTCGCCGTGGCAGCGCGTGCAGAAGCCGATCAGCTCGCACGAGCTGCACTCCGGGAGATCGGCGAAGTGCTCCACGGCGAGCAGGTCGCGAATCGCGGGCGGCGGCCCTTCCCAGATCTCGCGGAAGGGCTTCTCGCGCACGTTGCCCATCGGCACGCGGAACGCGACGCACGGGAACACGGTCCCGTAGGGATCGATGCACCCGCCGTTCACCGCGGGCCCGCACGTGGTGCGCATGCGCGCGATCTCCGCCGGCGAGCCGCTGAACACGTCCTCGTGCGCTTCCTTGAGGAGGGTGTCGTTCGCGTAGAGCTCCACGAGCTCGTCTTCCGAGAGCTGGTAGCGGGACGGCCCGTGGATGTCGCCGTCGATGCGCGGGCTCACCTCGCAGGTGAAGGTATGGCTCGCGACGTCGAGGTCGCGGGCCAGCGCGCGGACGGCCGGCAGGTGGGTCACGTTCTGCTTCATCACGACGGTCTTCAGATAGACGCGGGCGCCGTGGGCCTTGAGGCGGTGGACGGCGGCCATCAGCCGCGCGAACGAGCCGGGCACGCGCGTGATCGCGTCGTGCACGGCCGCATCGGCGGAGAAGATCGAGAGCTCCACGGTGAGCGGCTCGAGCGCGGCCAGGCGGCGCGCACGGTCCTCGGTGAGGCCGATGCCGTTCGTGTACACGCGGTAGGCGAAGCCCCGCCGGCGCGCCTGCTCGACGATGTCGAAGAAGTCACGGCGGACGAGCACCTCGCCCCCGGAGAACGTCACGTAGAAGGTGCCCATCGCCGCCAGCTCGTCGAGGAGCCGCACGATCTCGTCGTAGGTCAGCTCGCGCCGCGCGACTTCGGCCTCGCGCCCGTGCTCGACCACGCAGTAGCAGTGCACGCACTGCTCGTTGCAGCGATAGGTGAGCTCGAGATGCATGTTGAGCGGCGTCCGCCGCTGCTCCGCCTTCACGGCGATGAGCTGCATCGCCGAGCCCTCGCCGAGTCCGCCGTTCTGTGAGCACCCGTCGATGAACATGGCTCAGGCGTCCCCTTCGGCCGCCACGGGCCCCGCGCCGATCTCCACCAGGCGGGCCGTCGTCAGGTCGTCGATGAACCGCTCGGCGTCGCGCCGGATACGATCCTCGTCCGCGTCGAACTCGCTCGCCAGCGTCCGCACGATCTCGTCGACCGAGCGGGCGCCGTCGCACAGCGCCCAGATGCGAGCCGCCACGCTGTTCAGCGGGTAGAGCGTGCCCGCGCCCACGTCGACGACGAGCGCTTCGGTGTCGAGGGTGCGCCACGGCACCCGGCGGCGCCGTGGATACCGGTCAGGCGACGGCATCGAGATAGCTCCAGAGTTCACCGCGGGCGGCGAACTCCAGCTCGAAGGAGGGCACGGCCGCCGTGATCGCGTCGAGGTTCGCGAGCATCGCCTCGGCGACGGCGGGGAGGCCTTTCGGCAGGAACACCTGCGAGAACGCGCGCTGCACCGCCTCGCGCCGCGTGAGGCGGCGATGCGCGAACCCGCCGCTCTTGCGCAGGAAGTAGATCGCCGTGAGCGGCGCCTCGCCGCTGCTCTGCGTCGCCACGGGCCCCGCCTCGCCGAAGAACGGCGTCGCGCACGCGCGGTACCCGTCCGCGCCCGGACGCAGGACGACCGACTCGTCGCTGAGGACCGCGCGCTCGCCCGCGAGCTGCGCCACGGTCGTCTTGCCGCTCTCGGATGGGCCGCAGAAGACGCGGGCGCCGCCGCCGTGCACCACCGCGGCCGCGTGCAGCATCACGCCGCCCTCGCGCAGGACGACGACCGCGCACAGGAACCGGAAGGCCGCCGGACTCAGCACGGTGGGCAGCGGCGGCGCCACCAGGCGCAGCCGCCCGGCCGTGAGATCGCCCTCGATGCGATAGGCGCCGAGGCCGAGCCGAACCTCGTCGTCATCCGTTTCGATCGTCGCCTCGGCGGCGTCGTCCGCCGGCATCTCGGACAGGACGCGCGCCGCGAGATGCACGTCCGGCGCGCGGTCGGTGAGGAACGGCGCGTACCGGTGCTCGACCCACGCACGCCCCGCGGCATCGAGGTCCGACACCTCGAACACCGTCCCCGCGACTTCCACCCGAAGTCCGCGGTCAGCGCGCGGCACCGGCGACTCCCACGTGGCCCATGACGGGCAGCCCGGCCACGAGCCGGGTGACGATGTCGAGCACGCGATCGAGCGTCTCCGCCGAGTGATCGATGGTGACCACGCGCGAGAGGACCTTCGCGGCAGCGTCGACCCGCAGCGAGGCCTGGCCGAGATCGACGGCCACCACGCGCCGCCCGCGCTCACGAAGCGGCGTGGTGCCCTGATGGAACGGAGTCGGCTCCACGTCCACGCCGCGACCCCGGTCGACGAGGGCGACCACGCCATCGTCGGCGTCGTCGCACACGAGGACGGCCGCGTCATCGGCCGGCAGGATCGACGCCCGCGCCAGGCACGCGCCACGGCGCGGGAGCAGGACCGCGTAGAGCGCTCGGAGGACACCGCCCACCCCGAAACCGCTCGCCACGCGTACGAGCACGCGACGGCGCCCGGCATCGATCTCGGCGTCGTAGTAGGCGCTCCGGAGCAGCGCACCGCCCGCGCGCTCCACGAACACCGGCGTGTCGACAAGTCGATCGGGAGCGATCCAGGGCAGGTCGCGCGCCCAGTACTCGTCCTCGTAGCGGAACGTGACGGAGACGTCCGGATCACGCGTGGAGCGGAATGCCGGGTGCAGCTCGTTCACCCACAGGATCGGCTTGGCGTACGCGCACTCGACCCGGCACGCCAGGCCCGCGACCTCGAACGTGGCCGCGTCGAGGCGCCACGGCGCCGTCACGCGGCGCGCGCCGGCATCGTGAGGTCGCGGACCGCGCGCGTGAGCCGCCGTCCGAGGAGGATGGCCCAGGCGCGCCCGATCATCGCGAGCGTGCGCACGCGCTCACCGGGTTCGTCGAGTCGCCGGCGAACACCGCGGCTCTCGATCGCCGCCACGCGGCCGATGAGTGCTCCCTCCGGCACCCAGACTGGTGGGAGCGCCACGCCGTCGCCCTTCGTCAGCAGCTCATAGCCGCGCGGCGTTCGCCGGCGCCACAGCACGCGATGACAGATCACGTGCCCGGCATCCTCGTACACGACGATATCGCCCGGACGGATCGCGATCGGCCCGGCGCCGTCCACGACGAGCGTGGCGCCGCCGTCGATCGTCGGCCGCATGCTGGTGCCGGACACAGGGAGGTGAACGGCGAGGCCCTCGGCAAGGCAATCGCGAAGGACGTCGACGTACAGGGGAAACCACTCCGGGCGGTCCCGATCCGCAGTGCAGAGCATCGACTGAGCGGAACCGATCATCTTGCGCATCTTACAAGCCGCCACTCGCCTCCGGAGGGCGAACTTCACGTTCGCCCGGAGGCGCGGGCTCGTCTCGGCACTCGCCGGAGGGCGAACTCACGTTCGCCCGGAGGCGCGGGGGGCATGGGGGGCCCGTCTCGGGCCCCCCATCTCAATCGTCGTCTTCGCAGTCCCTGTCGTCGTCGTCGCGGTCCCGGTCCCAATCCCGATCACGGTCCCGATCCCGGTCGTTCTTCTTCGAACCCTTGACCACGATGGCATCGGTGGCGACGACATCCGCGCCCGCTTTTGTCTTCGCCTTGAGCGTCGCGACCTTGTCGCCAATCGCGAAGTCGGCGTCACCGACCTTGAACACGCAGACCAGGTAGGGCAGCCGCACCTCGCGCTCCGGGTTCTTCGCGTGCTGCTTCAGGTCGTTCTCGTAGCGCTTGCGGCGGAACTCCTTGCACGCGGGGACGTCGTCCTTGCGATGCTGCCGGCCCAGAGGAGGCTGTCCTCGTCGCCGGTCTTCCCGAACGTGATCGTCGACCGGTCGATCCGGGCCGGCGCGTCGAACGTCGGGGTCGAGTGGATGGCGACCTGCACGGTGCGGGTCTTCAGGTTGATCTCGTTCTTCTTCGCCCGCGGTTTCACGTCGATCGTCGTCGGGATGGTGGCGGTGATCTTCGCCCCGAGCGAGGTGCCGCCATCCGCGGCCGGCGCGCCCGCGATCACGACGTTGCCGTCCACGTCGGTCGAGATCGTCAGCGCAGGGGGAATCGCGTTCGGATCGACGAGGCCCAGCGAGATCTGGTTGTCCGTGGTCACCGCCGGGGCCGCGTTCGGCGCCGCCGGAACCGGAATCTGCAGCAGGTAGGCCGTGATCGCCGCCTCGCCCGTGGACGGGTCGACGGCCGCGGCCGGGATCACGGCGTTGTCGACGGCGGTCGTCGTGCCCGAGAGGAACACGGCCCCGGCCGGCGTGACGGCGATGCCGGTCGGCAGCGTATCGCCACTGGTCCCACCGAGCGGGCTCGAGTAGCCGAGCGTGGTCTGCGTCGCCGGCTGCCCCGGCGTCGGCAGCGTCACCTTCACGACGTACCCGGCCGCGACCGGCAACGGCGGCGCCGCCGCATCCGGCGAGACGAGCTGGACGGACGGATCACTCACCACGCCGCTCGGCGTCGACACGACGACGGGCTGATAGAGGGGGAAGTTGCCCGACATCGTCTGTCCGGTGAGGTACACGTTGTTGGCCCCATCGATCGCGAGGCCGACCGCGGTGTCCACGTCCGTCCCGCCGACGACGTACGCGGCGGTCGGCGCGCCGGAGGTGGCGTTGTACTTGGACAGCACGCCGCTCACGAGGTCCGTACACGACGGCCCGGGCTGGATCTTCGGGCCGAGCGGATTGACGACCGGCGGCGTCGCCGTCGGGTTGCTGAAGGTCGCGCCCTTGAAGTGCACGCTCACCGGGGTCGGGCACTGCGTGAACCCGTATTCGATGTCCGGCGACGTGAACGGCAGCCGCATCTCGGCGATGGGCGTCCCGGTCCCGGGGCCGTTGAGGCCGCGCGCCTGCCCGTCCTCGACCGAATAGGTGTCGCCGGTCACGACCACCTCGTTGAGGCTATTGACGACGATGCCGACGCCGGCGTCGTCGCCCGCGCCGCCCTGCAGCGTCATGAAGCTCACCACGCTTCCTGTCGTGTTGAGCCGGGCGACAAAGATGTCGCTGTAGCCACCGCCCGCTTGCGACGTGTTGACGATATTGGTGGGCGTCGTGTAGACGGCCGGGAAGACCGGACGGGTCGGAACGACCGAGTACGTGGTCGGGGCTCCCGTGCCGGGATCGAACGCGACCGGCGTGGCGTTCAGCTGCGTGGCGCAGCTCGGCCCCGAGTCGGGCGTGGGCAGGTTGGCGAACTCCGTGGCCGTGATCTGGGTCACGGCCTGGGACTGCGAGCCTCCCGTGACGAGGGCGTTGCCGGCGCTGTCGACCGTGATCGCCTGGGCGAAGTCGAACAGGTTGCCGCCGAGATACGTGGAGTACTGCAGGGCGCCCGCCGCCGAGAGCTTGGCGACGAATCCGTCGCCGCTTCCCTGATAGAACCCGCCGGCATTGACGAGGCAGAACTCATCGGCCAGACCAGTCTGGAACGCGGTGGGCGTGCCGGCCACGTTCAGACCATCGGTGATCACCAAGTGCGAGGAGTTCGTCGCCCCCGTCACGAAGACGTTGTTGCCGGCCGCGTCGAGCGCGAGCGCGAGCCCGGCCGTGCCCGAGCAATCCGCGTCCGCACCGTTGCGTCCGCCGAGAATCGCCTTCCAGAGGAGGCCGTTGCCGGGGTCCAGCTTCACCACGAAGGCGTCGGTCGCGATGTCCGCCAGGAAAGGGCTCGAGCAGAGATACGTTCCGGGCACCGGGTCCGGCAGCGGGCTCGACGTCACACCGGTCACGTACGTGTTCCCGGAGGCATCCCCCACCGCGGCGAACGAGAGGCCTTCGTCGCCGTTCCCCAGGTCGACGAGGGGGTCGATCACGAGGGGCACGCTGGCCAGATAGGAGCCGACCTCGAAACGGACGACGCCCCCGGCTGCCATGACGTAGCGGCCCGGGACCGGGCGGCGGACACCAGCCACGTCCTGGTACACCTGCGGACGGCGATGCCGGATCGTCTGCCCCTCGACCGTGAGGAGCAGGTCGCCGGTCGCCGAGAGCTGCTGCGCATCGACGCCGTGGAACGCCAGCCGGATGCGCCGCGGATCGGCGCCGGGCGCGAGCACGAAGTCGTATTCGAAGTTCCGTCCGTTGCCGTAGAAGACGACGTCGATCCCGGGGTAGGCGTCGCGATACCGGACGCGGCCGAACGTGGGGACGTTGGTGTGCCAGTGGCGGGGATCGCGACCGACGAAGTAGTGGACGACGCCGGGCAGCCGCTCTTCGGCGACGGGCTGGACCGGGGCGCTATCGACCAGCTCCATGCGCACCACACCCTTCGTGCGCTGCCGCTGGAGACCCTTCAGGAGCGCGCTCACTCGCTCGGTCCGGGAGGGTACGGCCCGGGCCGAATAGCGGGACTGCACCTTCCCCCGGGCGTCCGGGGCGCGGAGGTCGAGGACGGCGCCCGCGTCGGTCATCAGGAGCCGGCTGTCCCCCACTCGGGTGAAGTACCGGACATCGGCGGGGCCCTGCCCGACGTTGGCCTCGAACTGCAGCCGGTGCTTGCTCAGGTCCGGGACGGCCGCCGGGGCCAGCCGGCCGAACGGGGCTTCCGGTCGAGACGTCGGGGCCACGGCAAGGGTCGTCGACTCACGGGGACTCGCAGCCGTCGGGCTCACCGGGACGGCTATCAGAGTGGCGCCCATGACGAGCGCCAGCATGGTCGCGATGGTGCGTGTACCTCGGCGGGTCTCCACGGGAAGCGTTCCTCTTTCGTCAGCGCTACGCCCGGCGGGAGTGCCGGTCCGAACGGGGGGTGTTCCAGAATTTTCAACGGACGTGAAAAGTTTTTCAAGCCCTAAGTTTCGGGCAGAGCCTCTCGACTGTCGAGCTACGTACCGGCCGCTGCTCCGTCCGCTCGCGGGTCGGATGCGCCGGTCAGCTCAGAGCCCATGCCTATGGCTTGGGCATGCCCCATAAGGTCGCTCCACGACTCGACAATTTTGACGTCGTGGCCCCGGTCAGTCAGCGCCTGTGCGAGCGCCGGGTCGAAGCGGGACTCCACCCGTAACGCTCTGGTGTCATCTCCCCAGGTGCGGCCCAGCAACCACCGGGGTGCTTCCACCGCGGCCTGCAAGGTGTGACCCCGATCCACTAGTCTCGTGACGAGTGCCGCCTGGGTCTGGGGCTGCCCCTCCCCGCCCATGGTCCCGTACACCCACCGTGGCGAACCATCGACCAGGTACATCGAGGGGATGAGGGTGTGGGCGGTCTGCTTGCCGGGAGCCAGACAGTTCGGATGGTGGGGATCCAGAGAGAAGAAGGCGCCCCGGTTCTGCAGGATGATGCCGGTCCCGGCGGCCACCACCCCCGAGCCGTACTCGTGGTAGAGGCTCTGGATCACGCAGACGGCGTTACCCCGGTCGTCGGCGGTGACCAGCGCGACCGTGTCTCCCGCGCTCTCCGGACCCGGGAGCGGCCGTGCCCGAGCGGGATCGATCTCCCGCCGGCGGCGACCCAGATAGCCGGGATCGAGACACCGGGCCACCGGAACGTCGACGTGCACCGGGTCGGCCAGATACCGGTCGCGGTCCTCGAACGCGAGCTTCGTCGCTTCGACGACCAGGTGGACGTAGGCGTCCTCCTCCAGGCTCGCGACGTCGAAGCCTTCGAGGAGGCCGAGGATCGCCAGCGCCGCGAAGCCCTGCGTCGGGGGAGGGAAGCTCACCGCCACGCCGCCGCGGTAGGGCATGCGCAGCGGCTCGACCCATTCGGCGCGATGCCGCGTGAGATCGTCGAGACGGAGCGGGCTCCCGGCCGCGGCCGCCGCGGCGACGACGCGCCGCCCGAGGTCGCCGCCATACAGCTCCGTCGCACCGCCCCTGCGAGAGCGCCTCCAGCGTGGCGGCGAGATCCGGCTGGACGAGACGTCCGCTCGCGAGCTGCGCCGGGTGATAGATCGGCCACAACGTGCGCTGGACTTCCGGTGGCGCCGCCTTCTCGAAGAGCGGCCCGGCCGCGATCGCCGTCCGTCGCTGGCCTTCGGAGAGCGGGACACCGTCGCCCGCGTGCGCGAGGGCCGGGGCGAGCAGCCGGCGCCACGTGATGCGCGAACCGAGGCGCTCCGTGCTGTAGCGATGAACCGCCCACCAGCCGGAGACGGTGCCCGGCACCGTGAGCGCCGCGGGACCGCCTCGCGTCGGCATCCGACCGCCGAAGCGCGTGCGGTACCCCTCCAGGTTTGCCGCCACCGCGGCGCGTCCGGCGGCGTTGAGCGCGACGACGGCGCGCGCGTGCGCGTCGTAGATCAGCCAGAAGCTGTCGCCACCGATGCCGTTCATGTGGGGGTACACGGCCGCGAGGTCCGCCACGCCGGCGACGGCTGCATCCAGCGCGTTGCCGCCCTCGCGGATCACATCGCGCGCCGTGCGCGGCGGCGAGCGCGTGCGGAGCGGCAGCCATCCCGCGGCGCGCGCGGGCCTCGGACCAGCGCGTGGGCGTCACGCTCATGTCGCGGGGAACTCCTTGACGAACAGGGTGAACACCGACCGCCGGGACGCGGCGAGCGCCTCGCGGATCTGGGCCTCGCCGCGACCCGCGCCATTCTCCAGCAACGTCTCGAAGAACGCGGTGTAGAACGCGTCGGGCTCCACGACGACGCTGAGTCGGACGCGGAGCCCGGCACGCTGCGCGCGCACGCGATAGTCGAGGCGCGCGCGTCCGCCGGGACGAAGGCGCGTATCGCGAATCTCGCGCGACAGGTCGAGCGCCACCTCGCGAGCGATCACGTGTTCTCGCCGGGTCCCCTCCACGGCGGCGCCGGCGGCGTCGATCAGCTCCCCTCGGAGCACGACGCGCGGGGTGACGTACGTCGGGAAGGCGTGGCCGACGCGCGTGCTTTCGACCGCCAGGCTCGCGCTGACCAGCTCTCCGGCGCGGGCGGGCCGTTCGCTCCCGCGCGCGGTCACCGTCAATCCGCTCCGTACCATGTCGAGGTCGTGGATGCCCCGCCACAGATGGCGGCGCTCGGGCATGTGGCAGTCCTGGCACTGCACGCCCTCGCGCGCGAAACGGCTCGTCCGCCATTCTTCGTAGGTGTTCTCGAGCAGCTTCCCGTTGATCGCGAAGCCGTTGCTCGCGAACTGATGGCATCCGCGGCAGAACTCGGAGGCGAGGAAGGCCGGCGTCCGGGTCACGCCGTTGTGCGGCAGCGACTCACGGGGCGCGGCGGTGGTCAGCGAGCCGTCGCGACGCGGCGGTCCGAAGCGTTCGTGCGCGCGGACGTGGCAGCCCGCACACACGAGGCCGCGCGGCTGCAGCGCCGCGTCGAACGCCGGATTCTGCACGTGTCCGCCGGACTCGCGGACGAGCGGACGCTGCTCCGCGAGCGGCGCGTGGCACGTCAGGCACCCGAGCGCGTCGGCGGGCGCGGTGGCGAACATCTCCACGAGCTGTCCGGCGATCCCCGGCCCCATCGATTGCGCGTGAATGCTCGTGCGCCAATCGGCGAGCTGCGCGGGATGACAGGAGCCGCACGCGTCGGGAGCGAGCGATGCTTCGATGGCGGAAAAGCGCGCGGGCGGCGCGCCCTGCGCCGCGAGCGGTGCGCGCCAGTGCCGTGCGATGAACGTCTCGACCGAGCGCGTATCGGCGTGACCAACGGCGACGACGCTCGAGAGCACGACCGCGAGGGCGAGAGCACGAAGCACGCGCCTAGCTTACCCGGTCCCCGCTTCCGGCGGATGATCGAGGGCGAAGCGGTGGCATAGCTCGCGCGGGGCAGGTACAGTACGGGCGCATCTCATCTCCTCGCCGGAGGCCGACGTGAATCCGTACCGCCTGCCCCGTACCGTCGTTCCGTCTCGCTACGACATCCGTCTCGAGCCGGACCTGACCACGTTCGTCTTCACGGGCGTCGAAACCGTGGCCGTCACGGTGACCGAGCCCGTCACCGACATCTGGCTCAACGCCGTCGAGCTCACCATCACCAGCGCGAGCATCGAGAACGCGCGGGGCGACTCGCAGCGCGGCTCCGCGAGCGCCGAGACGGAGCACGAACGCTATCGCCTCACGTTTCCGGCGCCGATCGCGCCGGGCGAGTGGCGCCTCCGGCTCGAGTTCACCGGCACGCTCAACGACAAGCTGCGCGGCTTCTACCGCAGCACGTACAAGGACCCGGCGGGCGTGCCCCGCGTGCTCGCGGCCACGCAGTTCGAGGCGACCGACGCGCGGCGCGCGTTTCCCTGCTGGGACGAGCCGGACTTCAAGGCCGTCTTCGCCTCCACGCTCGTGATCGATCCCGCGCTCACCGCGGTCTCCAACACCAAGATCGTGTCGGAGCGCGTCGAGCGCGGCAAGAAGGTGGTGACCTTCGCCGACACGATCACGATGTCGACCTACCTCGTCGCGTACGTGGTGGGCGAGCTCGAGGCGACCGACCCGGTCATGGTGGGGACCACCCCGCTGCGCGTGTGGTGCGTGCCAGGCAAGAAGCGGCTCGCCGCCTTCGGCCAGAGCATCGGCGCCGCGTCGCTGCGGTTCTTCGAGAACTACTACGGTCTGCCCTATCCCGGCGACAAGCTCGACCTGCTCGCGATCCCCGACTTCGCCGCGGGCGCGATGGAGAACCTCGGCGCGATCACGTTCCGCGAGACCGCGCTGCTCGTCGACGAAGCCCAGGCGACGCACGCGGAGCTCGAGCGCGTGGCCGACGTGGTGGCGCACGAGAACGCGCACATGTGGTTCGGCGACCTCGTCACCATGAGCTGGTGGAACGGCATCTGGCTCAACGAGGCCTTCGCCACGTTCATGGAGATGCTCGCGGTCGACGACTGGAAGCCCGAATGGCGCCGGTGGACGTCGTTCGGCGTCTCGCGCGCCGCCGCGTTCGTGGTCGACGGGCTGCATGCCACCCGCCCCATCGAGTTCCCGGTGAACGCCCCGCGCGAGGCCGACGCGATGTTCGACGTGCTCACCTACGAGAAGGGCGCGTCGGTGCTGCGGATGCTCGAGCAGTACCTCGGCAACGAGATCTTCCGCGAGGGCGTGCGCGACTACCTCCGAACGCACCGCCTCGCCAACGCGGACACCGGCGACCTGTGGTCGGCGCTGGGCCGGGCGTCGCGCGAGCCCATCCCCGCCGTCATGGACGCGTGGATCTTCAGCCCCGGCTATCCGCTGGTGAGCCTGCGCCGCGAGGGCGACGATCTCGTGATCGCGCAACAGCGGTTCACCTACCTGCCCGCGCCATTGCAGGGCGGCGGGTCGTCCACCCCGCCGAACCCGCAGCTCTGGAAGGTTCCCGTCCAGCTGCGCATCGATGCCGGCGGCAAGAGCGACATGCGCCGCGTGCTCCTCGACGGCGCGGAGCAGCGCGTGAAGGTCCCCGCGGGGTTCACCGCCGCCCTCGCGAACGCCGGCGGTCACGGCTTCTATCGCGTCCGCTACGCGCCCGAGCTCGTGGAGGCGCTCGTGACGCGGCTCGATCGCCTGGAGCCGATCGAGCGCTTCAACCTGGTGAACGATACGTGGGCCGCCGCCATGGCCGGCCTCACGCCGGTCACCGAGTACCTCGAGCTCACGGCGCGCTTCCGCGGCGAGCGCGATCGCAACGTGTGGTCGGCCATCCTCGGCTCGCTCGCCGCGCTGAACCGGGTCATCACCCCGGCCGAGCGGCCGGGACTCGAGGCCCTGGTGCGGGATCGCCTGACGCCGGCCGTCTCCGACCTGGGCTGGGCGCCGCGCCCGGGAGAGGACGAGCTGACGCGCCAGCTCCGCAGCGACCTCCTGCGCGCGCTCGGCACGCTCGGCAACGATCCCGCCACGCAGACACGCGCGGCGGAGCTCTACGCGGCGCACGAGCGGAAGGCGGCGGAGGTCGACGCCAACGTCCTGCCCGCTCTCATCGCGATCCTCGCGTTCACCGGCGACGATGCGCGCTACCGCGAGTTCCTGGAGCGGTTCCGCGCGCGCCACGACCCCGCAGGAGGAGCAGCGCTACCTGTACGCGCTGGCCGGCTTCCGGCATGCCGCGCTGATCGACGAGACGCTCGCGCGCACCATCGACGGCGAGATCCGCACGCAGGACGCGCCGTTCGTGAATCGGACGCTGCTCATGACCGTGCACGCGCGCGAGCAGGCGTGGCGCTTCGTGACGGCGCAGTGGGACGCGATGGATCGGCTGTATCCGAAGCACGGGCTGCGCCGCATGGCCGAGGGCGTGATCGGCCTCGCGACGCCGGACCTGGAGCGCGCCGTGAACGAGTTCTTCACGAGCCGGAAGATCGACCTCGGCGGCAAGACGCTGGCGCAGTACCTGGAGCAGCTCCGGATCGCGGTGGCCCTGGGCCAGCGCGAGGGTCGCGCCATCGCCGGGTACCTGGCGAAGTCGTGAGGGGGCGGGCTGGTTCGGCGATTGCAACCCTTCCATCAGCGTCAGGACATCGTCGACAGTGAAGGGGGATGCACATGGCCGAGCCGGAGCGTGCCGAGTCCGAGCCGAGAGGCGCGCGGGATGGCGCGCTTGACGAGATCGATCGTCTGCTGAGCCTCGTGCGGCGGCTCGAGCACGAGAACGCCTCGCTGCGCCGACAGCTGTCCACCGCGCGCCCACTCGCGGCCTGACGCGCCGCCGCCGCGGCGCGCCGCCAAACGCGACCCTGGCGGCGAAAAATGGTAGCTTTCCGTTCATGAAATCGTCATGGGCGGTGAGCCTCCTCGTAGGCGCGGCGCTCCTGGCGCCGGGCCCCGCGGGAGCCCTGACCCTGCAGGAAGCCATCCTGCGCGCCAAGCCCGGGGTCGCGTTGGTCACCGCGCGCATCGACGCTGAAGTGACGCTGAGTTGCGGCGCCGGGCCCGTCACCATCAGGCCGGCGCCCTTCGTCGAGACCGGCACGGGCTGGTTCATCGACGGCCGGGGCTGGGTCATCACGAACGCCCACGTCGTGGACCCCGCCTACCGCATGCCCGCCTGGGTCACCCACGAGATCAAGAAGACGGCGATCGACAAGGCCTGCGTGGAGCCCGCCCTGCGCCAGCGCGGCCTCATGAAGGGCCAGAACCCGGTCGTCGAGGAGCAGATCCGCCGCGACGCCAGCGACAAGGGCCTCGCCAGCGCCCAGGTCAGCGCGACGCCCCAGGTGACGGTCTCGCTGTCCAACGGCGTGAAGCTGCCTGCAGAGGTGAAGAAGTTCTCCGCCCCCCTGCTGCTCGACGGCCTCGGGCAGCCCCTCAAGGACTCGGGCCGAGACCTCGCGCTGCTGCGCGTCGCCGAGGGCACGTATCCCGCGCTCTCGATCGCGACCCGCGATGCGAAGGTGGGCGACGCCGTCCACATCCTCGGCTTCCCGGGCGTCGTGCTCTCGCACGAGCTCCTGAATCAGTCCGCGTCCATCGAGGCGACGGTCACGAACGGCGCCGTCTCCGGCATCGACAAGCAGGACGCGATCGGCCAGGACCTCGTCCAGACGGACGCCTCGGCCGCGCACGGCAACAGCGGCGGCCCGGCGGTCGGCGACGATTCCACCGTGCTGGGCGTGCTCACGTTCATCTCGATGTCGTCCCAGGGCGCGGTCGTGCAAGGCTTCAACTTCCTGATCCCCGCGCGGGACGTGCTGAAGTTCCTGCGGGACACGGAGGTCACGAAGCCGGGGCAGAGCAAGTTCAACGAGGCATGGTTCGCCGGGCTCGACGCCATGGCGAAGGAGCGATACTCCGCCGCGCTCGCGAAGTTCAACGAGGCGAACAAGCTCCATCCGAAGCTGCCCGACGTCATGCGCGCGATCAAGGAGGCGGACGAGAAGGTGAAGAATCCGCCGCCCCGCCCCTTCCCGTGGGCGTGGGTCACCCTCGCCGTCACGCTCGTGAGCGTCGGCGGGTACGGCGGGATGTGGGGGCGCAAGTGGTGGAAGAACCGCTTCCGCGTCGCGCCCACGCAGGTGATCGGCTTCATCGAGCGCGGCCTCAACCCGATGCTCCTCGACGTGCGCACGCGCACCGACTACGAGACGAGCCCGCTCAAGCTCCCGGCGTCGGTCCGCATCGATCCCGATTCGATCCTGAAGACCGAGCAGTTCGAGATCCCGGCCGAGCCGCGGCAGATCGTCGTCGCGTACGACACCACGCCGGACGAGGCGACGAGTGCCGCGGTCATCCAGGTCCTCCGCAAGCGGGGGTACGACGCCCGCATCCTCAAGGGCGGGCTGGGTGGCTGGACGAACGCGCGCTTGCCGGTGGAGGCGAAGTCGTCCATGCCGTCCATCGGGCTCGAGATCTACAAGAACCTGACGCTGGGCGACGTGGAGCGCCGGAAGTTCGCGACGAACGACGTCATCGCGCGCGAGGGCGACGACGCGCACGGCGAGGCCTTCGTCATCCACTCCGGCACGGTCGAGGTCCGCCGGACATTCGACGGCGTCTCGCGCGTTCTGGCGAAGTTCGGCGAGGGCGAGCTGATCGGCGAATACGCGCTCTTCCGCAACGCGCCCCGCTCGGCCGACATGGTGGCGATGAGCCCCACCGAGCTCATCGTCCTCAAGCACGAGCGCCTCGACTGGCTGATCCGCAACCGACCGCAGCTCACCATGGAAGTGCTGAAGCGGCTCGCCGAGGCCGCCGTCCAGCAGGACGGCAAGCGCGCCGGCGTCAAATGACGTTCTTCTCTCGCGGAGCCGCGCGAGCTCCGCCGTCGACAGGCCCAGCCGGCTTCCGTAGATCTCCTCGTTGTCCTGTCCGGGCGTCGGCGGCCCCGCGTGGCGCACGGTCCCCGGCGTCAGCGTGAGCCTCGGCACCACACCCGGCATCGACAGCGATTCCAGCACCGGCGTGGCGATCGACAGGATGTTTCCGCGCTCGCGCACCTGCGCGTCCTCGAAGAGGTCCCGCACGCTCTTCACGAGCGACGACGGCACCTCCTCGGCGGCCAGCGCGGCGAGCGCGGCCTCGGCGTCACGCGCGCCGACCCACGCGCCCACGAGCGCATCGACCTCCTCGCGATGAGCGAGGCGCGCCGCGGTCGTGGCCATGCGTGGATCGCTCGCGAGCTCGTCGCGACCGAGCGCACGGAGCAGGCGCGCGAACATCCGATCGTTCGTGCACGCGACCGCGATGAAGCGGCCGTCGCGCGCGCGGTAGTGATTGTGCGGAACCGCGCTCTCGGTGCCGGAGCCGATGCGCTCGCGCACGTGCCCGGTGCTGCCGTACACGGGGATCGCATCGTCGAGAATCCGGAGCACCGGCTCGTAGAGACCGACGTCCACCACCTGCCCCTGCCCGCTGCGCTCCGCGTGGCGCAGCGCGACCAGCGCGCCGACGGCCGCGAACACGCCCGCGAGGTAGTCGGGCACGGTCGGCGTGCCCGGCGACACGGGCGGACGATCGGGATAGCCCGACAGATAGGAGAGGCCGCCGACGGCCCCGGCGATGCGCCCGAAGCCGGGACGATCGCGGTACGGTCCGGTCTGCCCGTACGCGGACACGCGCACCATGACCAGCGAGGGCCGGACGGCCGACAGCGCGTCCCATCCGAGGTTCCACCGCTCGAGGGTGCCCGGGCGGAAGTTCTCGGTGACGATCGCCGAGCCGCCGACGAGACCGCGGATCAGCGCCTGCCCCTCGGGATCGCGCAGGTTGCACGTGATCGACTTCTTGTTGCGCGCCTCGACGAGCCACCAGTAGGAGTTGCTCCCGTCAGCCGGACGGCCGAGGCGCCGCAGGTCGTCGCCCACGCCCGGCTGCTCCACCTTGATCACCTCGGCGCCGAACTCGCCGAGCAACGTCGCGCAGACGGGCGCCGCGAGGAACGTGGCGAGGTCGAGCACGGTGACGCCGGCGAGGGCCGCGGGGCGGTCGGTCACCGCCCCACTTTGCTAGAATCCGCGCACCAAGACCAGTGCCGACTCCCTTGCGCATCTCCGTGAAGCGGCTCGATCCCGACCTCCCGCTCCCGCGCTACGCGCGCGCGGCGGACGCGGGACTCGACCTTCACGCCGCCGCGCGGGTCGTGATCGCGCCGGGGGCGCGCGCCACCGTCCCCACCGGACTGGCGATCGCGATCCCGCCGGGCTTCGCCGGTTTCGTCCTTCCCCGCTCGGGTCTCGCGCTCCGCCACGGCGTCACGGTGCTCAACGCGCCGGGGCTGATCGACGCCGGGTATCGCGGCGAAGTGCAGGTGCTGCTCATCAACCACGATCCGAGCACCTCCGTCACCGTCGAGCGCGGCGAGCGCATCGCGCAGCTCGTGGTGCAGGCCGTGGAGACCGTGGAGCTGGTCGAGGTGGAGGAGCTGTCGGCGTCCGAGCGCGGCGCCGGCGGATTCGGGAGCACCGGGGTGTCGGGGAGCCCAGTCCTCCCATATAGGGCGTCCGCCGTCGCCCAGGATCACTCGGAACGCGGCGATCAGCTGATCGAACGCAACCATCTGGTTGCCTCGCGCCGAGGACGGCACGACGATGACCGTCTTCACCCCCGTCGCGCGCCACGCTTCGACGCCGTCGCGCACCTTCGACGCGGGGCCGAAGAGCGTCACGTCGTTGAGCCAGCGGTCGGACATCGCCGCGCGCACGCGCGTCGTCGTCCCCGCGCGCGATCGCGGCGCGCACCGCGCGCATCTCGTCCTCGTAGCCCGCCTCGATCCAGTAGTTCTGGTAGTTCGGCAGCTTGACGTAGCTCGTGAGCGTGCGCCGGTTGACGGCGGCCGCGGCCGCGACGTCGTCGTCGATGCAGGTCGGCACCATGTCGCCGATGAAGAACTTCGGATCGCGCCGCGCGGTCTCCGGGAGGTGCTTCAGCGACTCCGCCATGTGCGAGCGCGCGGCGTTGGCCCACACCGCGCCCTGCGCGATCTCCGCGGACAGCTCCACCATGCGCCGCCGCAGCGTGGCGAGCGTGAGCGGCGGGAGCCCGCCCACCTGCTTGTCGGCGGCGCGGAGGTCGGCCGACGAACTTCCGGATGTCGTCGAGCGGCTTGCCGGGACGGATGCCGAGCCGCTCGTGCGCGGGCCCGTGACTCACGCCGATGCCGAAGCGGAAGCGCCCGCCCGACAGCTCGTGGACGACGGCCGCCGTCTGCGCGTACTCGGACGGGTGCCGCGTGTAGATGTTGGCGATGCTGGTGCCGAACGGGATCTCGCGCGTGGTGACCGCGAGCGCCTCGCAGAGCGCGAGGCCGTCGCCCGGGCTCGGACAGTAGATGCCGGTGAAGCCCTCACGCTCGAGCCGCTGCGCGAGATCGAGTGTCGCGCGCCGCCGTCCTGGCACTGCGACCAGGCTCACCGCCGGTTTCTCCGCCATGCGAGGCACCCCCGGCGAGCGAGTATACTGCCCGTCGCGGCCAGCGGCTGCGAGGGCCCTTCAGCGGAGGTCCTCATGGCGCGGTTGAAAGACAAGGTCGTCGTCGTCACGGGCGCGAGCCGCGGCATCGGCGCGGAGATCGCGCGCCTCTTCGCGGCGGAAGGCGGCCGCGTCGTGTGCGCGGCCCGCACGCTGCGCGAGGGCGATCATCCGTTCGCGGGCGCGCTCGAGACGACGGTGGCGGAGATCCGCGCGGCGGGCGGCGAGGCGCACGCGGTCGCCGCCAACATCGCCGAGCCCGCGGAGTGCGAGACGCTGATCGAGACCGCGCGCACGCTCTGCGGCCCCGTCGACGTGCTCGTCAACAACGCCGCGCTCACCTACTACATCCCGATCAAGGACTACCCGCTCAACAAGTGGATCCGCTCGTGGCAGGTGAACCTGCACGCGCCGTTCTACCTGAGCCAGCTCGTGCTCGCCGACATGATCCCGCGCAGGAGCGGCGCGATCGTGAACATCTCGTCGGGCTCCGCCATCGGCCCCGGCCGCGGGCCGTACACCGATCCCGCCGCCGCGGCGCGCGGCGGCACGTGCTACGGCGCGGAGAAGGCGGCGCTCGAGCGCTTCACGCAGGGCCTCGCGTCCGAGGTCTATCAGCACGGGATCAGCGTGACGTCGCTCGCGCCGTCGCAGGTCGTGCCCACGCCGGGCACCGTGCATCACAAGCTCGTCGCGAGCCTCGACGATCCGAAGGGCGAACCGCCGCACCTCATGGCGCAGGCGGCGCTGCTGCTCGCGACCGAGCCCGTCGACAAGGTCAGCGGACGCGTGACGTACAGCCAGCAGATCCTGAAGGAGTTCGGCTGGATCACCGAGGCGAAGGGCCGCGGTGTGACGACGCGCGGCACCGGCTACTCGGAGATCTAGCATGGACATCGGCTGTCATCTTCCGACCCAGGGTCCGCTCGCGACGCGCGAGGCGCTGCTGCGCTTCTGCCAGGAGGCGGAGCGGCGGAACGTTCCCTCGCTGTGGGTGAGCGATCACGTGGTGTTCCCGCGGACGAAGAGCGGCGACTATCCCGGCGGCCGCTTCCCGCACGCGCCGGACACGCCGTATCTCGAGCCCGTCGCCGTGCTCGCGGCCGCCGCGATGGCGACCGAGCGCGCGCGGCTCGGATCGTCGGTCTTCATCCTCGGCCACCGCCACCCCGTCGTCATGGCGAAGATGCTCACGACGATCGACGCGCTCTCGAACGGGCGGCTGATCTGCGGCGTCGGCGTGGGGTGGTGGGAAGAGGAGCTGACGATCCTCGGCGTGCCCTTCAAGCAGCGCGGGCGCCACGCCGACGAGATCTTGAAGGTCTTCAAGACGCTGTGGACGTCGGACCATCCGACGTTCGACGGGCGAGTTCTTCCGCTTCGGCGACGTCGGCTTCCAGCCGAAGCCCGTGCAGAAGCCGCACCCGCCGATCTGGGTCGGCGGCAACAGCCCGGGCGCCTTCCGGCGCGTCGTCGACCTACGGCGACGGGTGGCACGCCACGTACCTGCAGCCGGATCAGCTCCGCGTCAGCCTCGACAAGCTCCGAGCGGCCGCGGACGCCGCGAAGCGGCCGTTCGAGAGCATCGAGCTCTCGATGCGCGTGGGCAGCAAGGGCTCGCTGAAGGACACGAAGCAGGAGCTCGTCGACCTGCTCGGCGCCTACAAGCGGATGGGGCTCACGCACGTCATGGTCGACATCCGCCGCGACAGCCTGACCGAGATGCTCGAGGCGCTCGAGGTGCTGACGAGGGAGATCCGGTCCGCCGTGAACGCGGCGTGAGCATGCTGCCCCTCGACGACATCACCGTCCTCGACCTCTCGCACGCGCTCGCCGGGCCGTTCGCCTCCACCATGCTCGGGGACTTCGGGGCGCGCATCATCAAGATCGAGCCGCCCACCGGCGACATCGCGCGCGCGTGGGGTCCGCCGTTCTACGGCAGCGAGCCGTCCTACGTCGTCGGCCTCCATCGCAACAAGCAGAGCGTGGTGATCGACTTCAAGCACGCCGAGGGCAAGGAGCTCTTCTTCAAGCTCGTGGAGCGCGCCGACGTGGTGCTGGAGAACTACCGCGTGGGCGTCATCGACAAGCTCGGCCTCGGCTACGCGGCGGCGGCGCGCGCGCAACCCGCGCATCATCTACTGCTCGATCTCGGGCTTCGGCCAGACCGGACCGTATCGCGACCGCGCCGCGCTCGACCTCATCCTCCAGGCCGAGAGCGGGATGATGAGCGTCACCGGCGAGGAAGGCGGACGCGGCGTCCGCGCCGGCGTGTCCATCGCGGACATGACCGCGGGGATGTACGCGGCGTACGGGATCATGACCGCGCTGCACGCGCGGGCGCGCACCGGCCAGGGTCAGCACGTGGACGTCTCGATGCTCGAAGGCCAGCTCTCGCTGCTGCAGACGATGGTGTGCGCGTACATCGCCGACGGTCAGGTGCCGGCCCCGATGGGCACGGCGTACAAGGCGCTGCTGCCGTACCAGACGTTCCGCACCAGGACGAAGGACCTGGCCCTCGCCGTCGGCAGCGAGAAGCTCTGGAAGGACTTCTGCCCGCTCATCGGCGCGCCGGAGATGAGGGACGATCCGCGCTGGCACAACAACGCCGCGCGCGGCAAGAACCGGGAGTCGCTCATCACGCGGTTGCAGGAGATCTTCCTGACCAGGAGCTACGAGGAGTGGGAGTCGATCCTCGTGCCCGCGGGCATCCCGATGGGCGCGATCAACACCATCGACACGGTCGTCGCGCACCCGCAAGTGTCCGCGCGCAACGCGCTCGTCGAGGTCGAGCATCCGACCGCCGGCAAGACGCGCGTGGTCGGGCCCGCGGTGAAGCTGTCGGAGACGCCGGGCGCCGTCCGCACGGGCGCGCCCCTGCTCGGCCAGCACACCGCCGACGTCCTGCGCGAGCGGCTCGGGCTCGACGAGCGAGAAATCGACCGGCTCCGCACCATTGGCGCGATTGGGAAAAGCGATGGATGAGCTGAAGGCCGTCAACCTCGGCCAGGTCATGACCACGATCCGTGGCTCCGGGCGGCCGAACACCGTCCTCTGGCAGGCCCCGGACAGCATCGCGTTCGTCGCGCGCGGCCGCGAGTTCCGCAGCGAGTTCCACAGCGACCCCAGCGACGAAGTCATGTACATGATCAAGGGCGACATGCACCTGCACTACCGCACGCCCGACGGCGACGAGAAGGTGGCGGTCGTCCGCGAGGGCGAGATCGTCTACTGCCCGGCGGGGACGCCGCACTCGCCGCGGTTCTCGCCGGAGTCGTTCGTCCTCGTCCTCGAGCGCAAGCGCCGCAGCGGGGAAGAGGATCGCTTCACGTGGTTCTGCGAGCAATGCGGCGCCCAGCTCCACCAGAGCGTGAAGCACGTGGCCGACTACCGCGAGGACCCGGTGTCGCGCGCCTACGAGGAGTTCTACGGCTCCGAGGCGCGCCGCACCTGCGGCCGCTGCGGTCACATCACGCCGAACCCGCGGGGAGATCGCGCCCAATGACCTGGCAACCCGAGATGGACGATCTGCGGCGGCGCGAGGCGTTCGCCGAGGAGCTCGGCGGCCCCGAGCGCGTCAAGCGCCAGCACGACGGTGGGCGCCTCACCATCCGCGAGCGCATCACGAAGCTCACGGACCCGAGCACCTTTCACGAGATCGGCAAGATCGCCGGCAGCGCGGTGTACGACGCGAACAACGACCTCGTGAAGCTGACACCCTCGAACTTCGTGTTCGGGAGGGCCGAGATCGACGGCCGACCCGTGGTGATCGGCGGCGACGACTTCACCGTGCGCGGGGGCTCGGCCGACGCGACCATCAAGGGCAAGCACAACCAGTGCGAGCGGATGGCGCACGACCTGCGCCTTCCGCTGATCCGCATCGTCGAGGGCTCGGGCGGCGGCGGCTCGGTGAAGACCATCGAGACGACCGGGCGCGCGAACGTGCCGGGCGTGGACGGCTGGGAGTGGGTCGTCAACAACATCGGCACGATCCCGCGCGTGGCGCTCGGCCTCGGCTCGGTGGCCGGCCTCGGCGCCGCGCACCTCGCCGCCGCGCACTACTCGGTGATGGTGAAAGAGATCTCGGCGCTGTTCGTCGCGGGCCCGCCCGTGGTGGCGCGCCTCGGCCAGAAGCTGACGAAGAACGAGCTGGGCGGCTGGGAGATCTCGCTCAAGGCCGGCTCCGTGGACGACGCCGTCGACACCGAGGAAGAGGCGTTCGCGCGCGCGCGCCGCTTCCTCTCCTACATGCCGTCGTCGATCGACGATCTGCCGCCGCGCGGCTCGCGCCACGACGATCCCCAGCGCCGCGATCCCTGGCTCTTCGACGCGATCCCGCGCGATCCGCGCAAGCCGTACCGCATGCGTCGCATCGTCGAGGCCGTCGTGGACCAGGGCTCGTTCTTCGAGGTGGCGCCGCTCTACGGCCGCTCGGTCATCACCGGCTACGCGCGCCTGGACGGCTGGCCGGTGGCGATCATGGCCAGCGACCCGTACTTCTACGGCGGCGCGTGGCCGGCCGACACGTGCCGCAAGGTGGAGCGCTTCATCGACATCGCGCAGACGTTCCATCTCCCCGTGGCGTACCTCGTGGACTGCCCGGGGTTCCTCATCGGCCTCGACGCCGAGAAGGCGGGCACGATCAAGGAAGGCGTACGCGTGATGTCCGCGATGTGGCAGACGACCATCCCGTGGTGCGCGGTCATCGTGCGCAACTCGTTCGGCGTGGCGGGCGCGGCGCACCGCAACCAGAGCCGCTACTGCATGCGCTACGCGTGGCCGTCGGGCCGCTGGGGCTCGTTGCCGCTCGAAGGCGGCATCGAGGCCGCGTATCGCGCCGATCTCGACGCGGCGGCGGATCCGAAGGCGAAGATGGCGGAGATCGAGGACCGACTCAACAAGCTGCGGTCCCCGTTCCGCTCCGCGGAGACGTTCTGGATCGAGGAGATCGTGGACCCGCGCGACACGCGCCCCCTGCTCTGCGAGTTCGCGAACCTCGCCGCGCCGCTCCGCCGGCCGGGCCCGTCGACGCACGCGATCCGGCCCTGAAGCTGGCGACGCGGGGGACTCACGGTCCGTCGGTCCTACGCGCCGTGTAGGTTTTACGTGAGCGTTCGTGTAGATCGTTCAACCTCGGCTCTGAAACTTTTCTCTCGTCCGCCCAACGTCCCGAAAATCATGAAGTCCTCGCGGGGACCGATCTGGCGTGAACCCTGCACACGGTACCCGCCGATGCACATTCCCGATTCCGGAAAGAGGCCCTGATGAGCCAGCTCGATTTGTGTACGAGTCCGCGGATGCTCGCCGTTCGCGAGCTCGTGGCGAAGGTCGGGTCCACGAACGCCGCCGTGTTGCTGACGGGGGAAAGCGGCGTCGGCAAGGAAGTCGTCGCGCGCGCCATTCATCAAGCCTCGCCGCGAGTGGACAAGTCGTTCCTCAAGGTCAACTGCGCGGCCCTTCCCGAGGAGCTGCTGGAGTCGGAGCTGTTCGGTCACCAGCGCGGCGCGTTCACGGGGGCGTATCGCGACAAGCCCGGCAAGTTCGAGCAGGCCGCCAGGGGCACGCTCATGCTCGACGAGATCGGCGAGGTGCCGTTCCGTCTCCAGGCGAAGCTGCTCCACATCCTGCAGGACGGCGAGTTCGCGCGGGTGGGCGGCGAACGGATCCTCCAGACCGACGTCCGCGTGCTGGCGGCGACCAACCGCGACCTCGAGCAGGAGATCCGGGCCGGGCGCTTCCGGGAAGACCTCTACTATCGGCTCAACGTCGTCGAGATCCGCATCCCACCCCTGCGCGAGCGGCGTGACGAGATCCCCACCCTGGTCGACCACTTCCTGCGGAGGGCGAACGCTCAGTACGGACGCGCCGTCGACGTCTCTGCGTCGACCCTGCAGCTGCTCGTCGACCACGCGTGGCCGGGCAACATCCGGGAGCTCGAGAACCTCGTCAAGCGTGCGGTCGTCATGGGAAGCACGGACCAGATCCGGCGTGATCTCGCTGAGGCCGCGCAGGCGGCGAGTCCCGTCGTCCCGGCGAAGGTCGGTGTGGCCACGGGCGGCGACGAGAGCCGGCTCGATCTGAAGGCGATCGCGCGCCAGGCGGCCCGCGATGCCGAGCGGATCGTCATCGCGGAGACGCTCGAGCGCGTCCACTGGAACCGGGTGAAGGCCGCGCGCCTCCTGCAGATCAGCTACAAGGCGCTGCTCTACAAGATCGTCGACTGCGGCCTCGGGCCGAAGGCCGACGCCGCCGCACCGGTCGCGCACGTCGCGTAGGCGGGCGCGGGCGCCCTCACACCGCCCGCGATCAGGACGGGGACGGGCGAGCGCTGACGACCGGGCGCCGCACGAGCGTCGCGGCGAGCGGACCGAGCACCATGACGGCGCCGACCGCGTTGAGGATCGCGAAGCCCCACACGCCGAGGATCATGCCTCCCGCCGTGGAGCCGACCGCGCCCATCAGGCCGAGCACGAGGTCGGCGAAGCCCTGAATCGACGCGCGCTCGGCGGGCGACAGCGCGTCGGTCAGGAGCGCGCTGCCGGCGACGAACGCGAGGTTCCAGCCGACGCCGTTGACGAACAGCGCGAGGATCACGACGGCGCGCCAGCTCCCGGGCGCCAGGCCCGCGACGACCACGGCGCCGATCAGCACGAGCGCGCCGAGCACGATCATCGGCAATCGTCCGAACCGGTCGCTCAGCCAGCCGGAGAGCGGCGACGTCACGTACATGCCGCCGAGGTGGAGCGACACCGCGACGCCGATCGTCTGCACGCTGTGCCCCTGGTCGTGCAGGTAGACGGGCGAGGTGGACGTGGTCGCGATCATCACGAACTGGTTGATGGCCAGCGTCGCGAACGCGATCTGCACGCGCACGTCCGCCAGCGCCTCGCGCAGCGAGCGCGGGGCGGCGGGGGGCGCGCCGCTCGCCGTCGCGCGCTCGAGCTCGCGGGCGACGGCGAGCGGATCGGGACGAAGGAACGCCTGCACGAGGAGCGCCGCGACCGCGTAGCCGGCGACGCTGATGAGGAACGCGCTGGCCGTCGCGGAGACGCCGACCAGCGTGCCGATGACGAGCGCGGGCGCCATGAGGTTGGGGCCGAGGATCGAGCCGAGCGCGGACCCCCACACGATGAGGCCCATCGCGCGGCCGCGCTGCGCGCCGGGGCTGACGTCGGCGGCGGCGTAGCGCGCGAGGAGGTTCGAGGTCTGCGCGGCGCCGAAGAGCGTCATGCCGACCAGCAGCATCGGGAAGCTGCGGATCATCACCCCGATCACGCCCAGCGCGGCGCCCACGACGGAGATCGTGTACCCGAGCGCCAGGCCCGGCCGGCGGCCCGAGCGCGCCATCAGCCGCGCGAGCGGCCAGCTCGCCAGCGCGGCGCCGAGCGACCCCACCGCCACCGGCAGCCCGGACCACGTGTTGGATCCGGTGATCGTCGCCGCCATGATCGAGCCGACCGCGAGCGACATCGAGTGGCCGGAGCTCGCGCAGACCTGCGCGGCGAAGAGCGTGGCCATGAGCTTGCCGCGGTGAGCGATCACGTGGCTACGCTATGCGCCCTCCGCGCTGGCGTAAACGGCCATTCACGCACGCAAGGGCGGGCCAATCACTGACGCGGCACCGAGCCCGGTTACCCCGCGCGCGCGACCGCGATCGACTCCGGCACATCGAGCGTCGTGACCCGGCGAAGCTCGCGGCGGTGCGCCTGGTCGTCGAACGGACACGCGCGGTGCATCGTGGCGCGGTTGTCCCAGATCACGAGATCGCCGACGCGCCACGAGTGCCGGTACACGCGCTCCGGACGCGTGGCGTGCTCCATCAGATCCTGCAGGAGCAGGCGCCCCTCGGGGACGGGCCAGTCGATGATCCGGGAGGCATGCGACGCGACGTAGAGCGACCGGCGACCGGACGGGAACGTGCGGACGACCGGGTGCACGGCGCCCGGGAGCTTCGCGTGCTCCTCGACCGAGAACTCGACGCCGAGCAGCCAGCGCGAGTGCGTGACCGAGTGATGGGCCTGGAGCCCGTCGATCTGCGCCTTCACCGCGTCCGGCAGCGTGTCGTACGCCGTCCGCATGTCGGCGAACTCGGTGTCGGCGGCCACGGACGGGATCACCTTCGCGGACAGCATCGAGTACCGGCCGGGCGGATCGACGAACGACGCATCGGTGTGCCAGAGCCGGTTGCCCAGCACGTAGGCCCGACGCCGGTCGCCCACCTTCATCAGCTCGCCGTCGTTGCCGACGTTGGAGATGTCGGCCACCGCCTCGTCGCCGAGCCGGTTCTTGCCGAGCGCGGCGCTGCCGGTGCGCGTGTGCAGGTGGCCGTCGAGCCGCTGCGCGAACGCGATCTGTTCCTCGTCGGTGAACGGCTGGTCGCGGAACACGAGGATCGCGTGCTCGTCCATCCCCGCGCGGATCTCCGCGAGCGTCGCCGGGTCGTGCACCTGGCGCAGATCGACGCGGCTCACCTCGGCCACGAACGTCGGATGCAGCGTCCGGAATGTCAGCGCCACGTCTCTCTCCTCTAACCGACCGCCGCGCGGATCTTGCCGTGCAGCGCGCCGAGCTCGGCGATCATCGCGTCGACCGACCGCGCGCCGGCCTGGAAGATCGCCGTCGCGTTCAGCGCCACCCAGCCGAAGCCCATCGCCTTGAGCTCGACCACGCGGCGGACGACCTGGTCGTGCTCCGCGTAGAAGCGCTTGCCGGCGGCGTCCTTCGGCGGCGAGGCCACCATGCTCTGCAGGCCGATCTTCGACGGATCGCGTCCGGCCGCCTCCGCCGCGCGGTGGATCGCGTCGATGGCCCGCCGCGCGCTCGCTGCCTCGCTGATCTGGCTCGCCGTCCAGCCGTCGCCCAGCTCACCCACCCGGCGCCACGCGCGCTCGGACATGCCGCCGATCCAGATCGGCAGGGCCGCGCCCTGCGGCGGCTTCGGCTCCATCGCCATCGCGGTCATCGGATAGTGCGGACCGGCGAAGTCCACCTGCGGCTCGCTCCACCACGCGCGCAGGAGCCGGATCGCCTCGTCCATGCGCTTGCCGCGCGTGTGGAAGTCCTCGCCGAGCGCCTCGTACTCCGACTTCTGCCAGCCGACGCCGACCGCGAGGCGCACGCGGCCGCCCGACAGCGTGTCGAGCGTGCTGACCTGCTTGGCGACGAGCGTGGGATGCCGCTGCGGCAGCACGAGCACCTCGGTGCCCATGGTCACGCGCGAGGTCACGGCCGCGATGTGCGACAGCAGCATGAGCGCTTCGAGGATCGGCATGGTCGCCGTGTACGGCCCGGGCGGGCGGCCGTCGATCGGGTAGCCCATCACGACGTGGTCGAACACGTCGATGTGGTCGTAGCCGATCTCCTCGACGGCACGCGCGAACTTCCGGACGGCGTCGGGGCCTTCGCGATACGAGACGCTGGGGAACTCGACGGTCAGTTTCATGACGTGCATTAACGCCCGGGACGTGGGCCGCCGTCAACTGGGGCGGCGCCGTATCGGCCGGGCTTCCGGCCGAGGCGGAGCGCCGTCCGTACGAAGTGCTAGCATGTCCGTACGGAGGGCGGCATGCGAAAGAAGCTCACGAAGACGGGAAACAGCTTCGCCCTGGTCCTCGATCGCCCCCTGCTCGAGCGGGCCAACATCGACGGGGACACGCCGCTCGAGGTCACGACGGACGGTCACGTCATCGTCATCGCCCCTGTCCGGCGCCGGTCACGCGCCGCCCGGCTGGCGAAGATCATGGAGAAGGCCGACCGGCGCTACGGTCGGACGTTCAAGCGCCTCGCTGAGTGAAGGTCTCGTTCCTCACACTCGAGGATGCCCTCGCCCTGCACGCAAGCCGCATCGCCCGCTACGGTGGGAGCCTCGGACTGCGTGATCTGGGACTCCTCGAGTCCGCCCTGGCCGTTCCTTCGGCCACGTTCGGTGGCCAGTTCCTCCACGGAAGCCTGAGCGAGATGGCGGCCGCATACCTCTTTCACCTCGTCAAGAACCATCCCTTCGTCGACGGCAACAAGAGCGCGCGGGGCTCGCCGCGGCGATCGCGTTCCTGGACCTGAACGGTCATGAGATCGACGCCGACCCGGATGAGCTCGCCGACCTCGTGCTGGGCGTTGCCGACGGCTCGGTGAGCAAGGCCGCGGTCGCGCTGTTCCTGGAGCGGCATGCGCGGCGGATACGGCCGCGCCGCCGCCGGCCCGCGCGGTAGGCTCCAGCATCACCGGTCACGCCGGGAGCGCGTCCCGGATCGCCCGGCTGAACACGATCATCTCCGGGCTCGTCTTGCGGTACGCGTCGAGCGCCGACAGCACCGCGGGGAACTCCTCCTTCGGCGGCGCCGGAGGCCGGTCCTGGAGCGGCGGCAGCGCCGCGAACACGCCGGGGATCTCGGCGTCGATCGCGCTCAGGACGCGCTGACAGACGACGCGTGTCTCGGCATCGTGGAAGTGCGGCTGCAACACGGTGGCGACGTGGGCGATGAAGCGCGGCCACTGCGCCAGCATGCGATAGAGCCCGGGGACGAACGGCTGGCCGTCGACCGGCGTGCCGAGCGACAGCAACACGCCCCGCTCGGCCGGCGGCAGCGCGGTCGATGTCCACCAGTGCGGGCAGCGACGGCAGCGGACGCGGCGGCGTCCACGACGGATCCGACGCGCCGCGCCCGCTCGGTCGATCGCCCGCGAGCAGCCGGCGCAGCAAGCCGGAGAGCACGAGGTTCGTGGGGCTCGCGCGGATGAAGCTGTCGCACACCGCGCGGATCGCAGCCTCGCCGCCGCCATCGACGCCCCACACGCGGAGCGCGTCGCGCGAGATCGGCGAGCAGCCGCACGCCGGCAACGTCCTCGGCCGCGCGCCACGCCGCCGTCTGCGCGCGTCCGCTCACGAAGACCGGACGCAGCGCCGCCCAGACCCACTCGAGCCAGCCGGGACGCGTCGCGAGATGGCGCTGCATCGACGAGACGTACGGCACGCCGCAGAAGCGGCGGATCTCGTCGTAGATGGTGGCGATCTCGCCCCGGGCGTCGCGCTCGGAAAGCTCGTTCATCTTTGATTGAGTTTGGGGGGCTCCTGGCGCCCCCCAAGCCCCCCAAACGCTGCCGACGGCTCCCGCCTCACGGCTCCCGCGCCAATGCTTCGGCCTTGCGGCGCTCGGTCTCGGCCACCGCCCGCGCGCGGTTCATGATGACGAGCGCGCGCTTGTAGACCGGGACGTCGACCATCTTGCCGTCCACGTTCACCGACGCGGTGCCCCGCCGCACGCCCTCCTCGAACGCGGCGACCACCTGCTCCGCGTACGCCACCTTCGCGGGGTCCGGCGAGAACACGCGATTGAGGACCACCACCTGGTCGGGATGGATGCAGCCGGCGCCGAGACAGCCGAGCTGCCGCGCGCGCTGCGCCGCGCCCTCGAAGGTCGCGATGTCGCGGAAGCCCGCGATGCTCCCGACGAGACCGGTGGGCGTGATGCCCGTCGCCTTGCAGATCGTGACGATCGTCGAGACCGCGTAGAGCAGCTCCATCCCGTCGGGCGACGGCTCCACACCGAGCTCCAGGCAGTAGTCCTCGACGCCGACGCTCATGGTCGCGATGCGGTCGCTCGCGCCGGCGATCTCGCGCGCGGCGAGCAGCCCGCGCGGCGTCTCGACGGCCAGGCTCAAGCGCACGTGGCCCTTCGGGATCCCGCGCTGCGCCTCCAGCGCCTCGATGCGCGCCACCACCGCGCGGATCTGCTCGGCGGACTCCGCCTTCGGAAACGCGATGCTGTCGAGCCCCGGCTGCACCGCGGCGTCGATGTCGTCCGCGAGCAGCTCCGGCTCGTTGTTCACGCGCACGGCCACTTCACCGCCGCCGCGCGCGACCATGCGCAACGCTTCGGGAATGAGCTTCCGCGCCGCCACCTTCTCCGCCGGCGGCACCGCGTCCTCCAGGTCGAGGACGATCGCGTCCGCGTCGCGGAGGTGCGCGCGCTCGACGAACTTCGGCACGTTGATCGGCAGGATGAGCGCGGAGCGGCGCGCCGGCGTGACCGTCATGACGGGGCTCCCGGCGGCCGCAGGGCCACGACCGCGTCCACCGCGACCGCGCCCGTCGGCGTCACCATCAAGGGGTTGATCTCCACTTCCGACACCAGGTCTTGAAGATCCAGCGCGAGCTGACCGACGCGCCGGATGACGTCCACGGCGGCGTCGATGTTCGCGGCGGCGCGGCCGCGGAAGGCGCCGAGGGTCGCGGCGCCCGCGAGCTTCGCGATCATCGCGCGCGCCTCGTCGGCGCCGAACGGCGGCACGGCACGCTGCACGTCGCGCAGCACCTCGACCAGGACCCCGCCCAGCCCGCACGTCACGACGGGGCCGAACTGTGGATCGGTGCTCGAGCCGACGATCATCTCGCGCCCGTCGTCGACCATCTCCTGCACCAGGAGGCCGCGCACGCGCACGCCCGGCCGCTGCCGGTCGACGGCCGCGCGCATCTTCGCGCACGCCTCGCGCAGCGCGCGCTCGTCGCGCACGCCGAGCGTCACCGCGCCCGCCTCGGTCTTGTGCGTCACGTCGGCGGACACGAGCTTCACGGCGACGGGATAGCCGATCTTGTCCGCGGTGCGCGCCGCGGCATCGGCGTCTTCGGCGAAGGCTTCGCGTGGCGCGGCGATGCCGTAGCAGCGGAGGAGACGGCGGGCGTCGACCTCGTCCAGCACGCCGCGCTTGCCCTCGAGGAACGCGCGCGCCGCGGCCGTGTCGACGCCGGGCAGCGCGCTGTCGCGGGTCGCCGCCGCGCGGCGACGCTGGAACCGCTGGTACTCGACGAGTGCGTGCATCGCCCGGAAGCACTTGTCGGGCGACGAGAAGATCGGGACGCGGCTGCGCTCGAGGGTCCGGAAGCCGTCCGCATCGGACGCCTTGCCGTCGGGATCGAGCCGCGAGCCCATCCAGAGCACGATCAGGGGCTTGTCCGTCTTGCCCGCGATGTCGATCAGGTCACGCGCGATCTTCATCGCGCGGTCGCCGACCGCCGGGAGGCCGAGCGCGACGGTGATGATGTGGTAGCGCTCGTCGCGGATGAAGAGGTCGAGCAGCGTCGGCAGGCTCTGCGCGCCCTGCCCGCGGATGTCGAGCGGGTTGCCGAGATCGCCGACGACCAGGAAGAACTCGCCGCCCGCCAGCGCTTGCGCGGTCTCCGGCGACAGCGGCGGCAGCTCGAGGCCGTGGACGCCACACTTGTCGGCGAGCACCACGCCGAGCCCGCCGGACGTGCTGAGGATCGCGATGCCCTCCCCCGTGGGCGCGGGACAGCGCGAGAACGCGGAGGCGATCTCGAACAGATCGTCGGGATCGGGCACGCGGATCACGCCGGCCTGCGCGAAGGCGGTGTCGTAGACGGCGTCCGAGCCCGTCATCGACCCCGTGTGCGAGACGACTTGCCGCGCGCCGACCTCCGAGCGGCCGACCTTGCACACGAGGATCGGCTTGCCGGCGTCGGCGGCCTCGGCGGCGACGTCGAGGAACGCGCGCCCGCGCCCGGGCTGGAGCCCTTCGAGCAGGCTGCCGATCACGCGGATCTCCGGATCGCGCACGAAGTGCCGCATGTACTCCGGGGTGTCGATGACGGCCTCGTTGCCGCTCGACACCACGATCCCGAACCCCACGCCGCGGTCGCACGCGGGCGACAGCACCGAGGCAAACGCCATCGCGCCGCTCTGGGAGACCAGCGCGAGGTTGCCGCGCGGCACCGGCAGCCCCGTGTACGAGTGCACCATCGCCGGCGCCAGCGTGTTCGCGATGCCGAGACAGTTCGGGCCGCACACGACCATGCCGTGCGCCTGCGCGATCCGGCGGATGTCGGCCTGCGCCGCGCGCCCGGCGTCGCCGGCTTCGCCGAAGCCCGCGCTGATGATCAACGCTGCGCGAATGCCCCGGCGGCCGCACGCGTCGAGCACGTCGAGCACCGCGCGCTGCGGGACCACGAGCACCGCGAGGTCCGGCACCTCGGGGAGCGCCTCGATCGAGGGATGACACGCGAGCGCGCCGATCGACGCCTGCCGCGGGTTGATCAGATAGAGCCGGCCCGTGAAGCCGCCGTGGCCGAGGTTCTCGAGGAGGCGGCTCGCGTACGGGTTGCTCGTCGAGGCGCCCACGATCGCGATCGATCGCGGCGCGAGCAGCGGTTGCAGGTCCGGCGCGCTCACGACCGCTTCAGCCGGGGCAGGATCTTCGACGCGACGATGTCGATCTGCGCGAGCTGGTCGCCGCCGGCGAAGCGCAGCGCGAAGTGCCGTCCACCCGCGTCGATCCAGCCCTGGATCCACTCGGTGGCGCCCTCG
This sequence comes from uncultured Candidatus Rokubacteria bacterium, assembly GCA_963707305.1. Lineage (GTDB taxonomy): Bacteria > Methylomirabilota > Methylomirabilia > Rokubacteriales > CSP1-6 > VGLJ01. Next base: position 78,277 of record CAVPPZ010000023.1, on the reverse strand, counting down.
ACCGATCCCGCGAAGGTCGCCTGCCTCGCGCGCATCGCCGCCGCCGGCACGCCGTAGTAGCTCTCGAGGTACTCGTTCATGCGACGATCGGCGGCGGCCGCGTCGCTGTCGAGGGCGAGCGTGAGATACGCCGCGCCCGTCACCGCGTCCGGCGCGCGGCCCGCGGCGCGGGCGGCCGCCTGGATCGCCGGGAATTGCTCGGCGAAGACCCGCGCGTTCGGCCCCGTCGGGAACCACGCGTCGAAGCGCGCCGCTTCCCGCAGCGCCGTCGGCCCGCTGCCGCCGATCCAGATCGGCGGACCGCCCGGCCGATGCGGCTTCGGCTCCATGGTGACGTCGTCCAGCGTGAAGTGCTTGCCGCTGAAGCTCACGTGATCGCGCGACCACAGCGCGCGGCAGATCTCGACCATCTCCAGGAAGCGGCCGATGCGACGCTCGAACGGCACGCCGGCCGCCGCGAACTCGCGCCGGATCGGCGGGTTGTCGGCGGCGAAGCCGAGGCCGAGGATCAGGCGGCCTTCCGCGATGCGGTCCAGCGTGGCCACCGCGTGCGCGAGCACGACGGGGCTGCGCAGCGCGGGAAGGAGGACCGCCGGACCGAGGCGCACGCGACGCGTGCGCGCGGCGACGGCGGCCAGCAGCGTGAGCGGCTCGTGGCGGGGCCGCGCGGTGAGCGAGTCACCGATCCAGACCGAATCCAGGCCGGCGGCCTCCGCGCGCTCGGCGATCGTGAGCATCGGCGCCGTGTCGGGACGTCCGGACATCACCAGCTCGCGCGTGGGCAGCACCACGCCGAATTCAGCAGCCATCAGATCCCCCTCCCATGACTTTGCCCTCGCAGCGAGGCATTCTACTGCCCATGGCCGAGCCCTGCCTCTTCCTCGCCGAGCACGGAACCTTCCAGCCGACGGAGTGGGCGGTGGGCCCCTGGTCGCCCGACACGCTGCAGGCGAGCGCGTACGGCGCGCTGCTGACGCGCGTGCTCGAAGCGAACGCACCCCCCGGGATGCGGCTCGCGCGGCTCAGCTTCGATCTCTGGCGCCCGGTCACGCGCGAACGGATCACGCCGAGCGTCACGGTGTTGCGCGAGGGCACGAAGGCGCGCACGGTCGAAGCGTCGCTCGCGCAGCGCGACCGGCCGGTCGCCCGCTGCACGGCGGTGTTCCTGAAGACCGACCCGGCCTTGACGCCGCCCACGGCGCCGATGACCCCGCCCGCGCTCGGCCCGGACGCCGGGCGGCCGGTCCCGCCTCAGGTGCGCGCGTGGAGCCCGTTCTTCACGGGCGTCGACACGCGGGTCGTCGAGGGGGATCTGCTGAAGCCCGGCCCGGCCGCCGCATGGTTCCATCTCGAACGTCCGCTGATCGGCGGTGAGGAGAACTCGCCGCTGGTGCACGCCACGTCCGCCGCCGATCTCGCGAGCGGCATCTCCGCGGTCGTCGATCTGCGCGTGTGGACCTTCATCAACGCGGACCTGACGCTCGTGCTCTGGCGCGTCCCGCGCGCCCCGTGGATCCTGCTGTCGGCCGAAACGCGCGTCGGCGACGGCGGCACCGGCGTCGCCAGGGGGGTGCTCTCGGACGTCGACGGCCCGTTCGGAAGCTGCGAGCAGACGCTCCTCTTCGAAAAGCGCGCGTAGCACGGGGGGCTCGGCGCGGGCTTCACCGGGAGCCCCTCTGACGTACACTGGGCCGCATGACGAAAGTGTCGGTGCGTTTCCCCGAGCGCGTGTGGACCGAGTTGCTCGACTACGAGCCCTATCCGTCTGGCGTCGCGCTCCAGCCCGCCATCCGGGAGCAGCTCCAGGCCGCGGTGGCCCTGGCCGAGGAACGGCCCGCCCTGCTGAACTTCCGCGTCGCGACGTTCAGCCTGAACGACGCGCACGCGCTGCAGGCCTGGCTCACGGCCGTCTCGAGGCGCGGCGACGCCCCGATCGGCGCCGGCGTCGCCCTCGTGGCGGTCGGCGAGGGCATCCGCCTGGCGGAGTAGCCGCGCTCCGGCCGGCTACTCCGCGAACTGGGCGGCCCGCCAGCGCAGCGCGGCGACGAGCCCGTCCTTCTCGCGGATCTCGTCGAAGCGCTTGCCGACGTCGGTCGTGGCCGCGTAGAGCGGCGCGAGAACGTCGAGGCCCGCGCGGATCGCGTTGCGGAAGCCGGCGGCGTCCGCGCCGCGCCCGAGCGCGCGCTTGGTCGCGACGAGGGATTCGGGCGAGATGAGCGACAGACGGCGCGCGAACTTCATCGTCGCCGCTTCCAGCTCCGCCCGCGGCACCACGCGGTTGACCATGCCCCACTGGAGCGCGGTGCGCGCGTCGATCGGGTCGCCGAAGTAGAGGATCTCGCGGGCGCGCTTCTGGCCGATCACGAACGGGAGCACCAGCGCGGGGCCGACGTTCGAGAAGCGGATCTCCGGCTCGCCGAAGAGCGCGTCGTCCGACGCCACGGCGAGGTCGCACATCATCGCCAGCTCGCAGCCGCCGCCGAGACAGTGGCCCTGGATCGACGCGATCACGGGCTTCGTCATGTCCCAGGGCGTCATCTCGAGCGCGACGTCGTCGGTGAGCGACTCGTGCCACGCCAGCGCGTTGCCCTTGCGCGCGGCGCGCGCGGGGTTCGGGCTGATGTCGTAGCCGGCGCTGAAGCTCCGGCCGTTCGCGCGCAGCACGACCACGGTGGTGGCGGGATCGCGATCCGCCTCCGTGAGGCGCGCGACGAGCGCGCGCTTGAGATCGAGGCTGATCGCGTTGAGCTTGTCGGGGCGGTTCAGCGTCACGACGCCGACGCGGCCGTCGACGGCATAGAGCACGAGATCCTCGGCCATGGCACGTTCCTCCCGGCCGGGATTATGCCTCGCATGATAGAAAGCAGGTCAGGATGAAGACCGACCTGCTCCTGATCCCGATGAGCGCGCGCTACGCGGACATGCGGGCGGCCGCCGTCGCCGCCGAAGAGGCCGGGTTCGACGGGCTGTGGACGTGGGACCACCTGCGCGATCCCGACGACGACGGCGGCCCCGGCGTGCCCGAAGCGTGGACGACGCTGACGGCGCTCGCCGAAGCCACGCGCCGCCTCATGCTGGGGCCGCTCGTGCTGAACGTCGCGAACCGTCCGCCCGGCGTGCTCGCGAACATGGCGGCGACGCTCCAGCAGGTGTCCGGCGGCCGGCTCCTGCTCGGCATCGGCGCCGGCGGGAGCCGGCGCACCCCGTACGCCGTGGAGCAGCAAGCCATCGGCGCCCGCGTCGACGCGGACGCGGTGCGCGCGCAGCGCGTGGTCGACGCGATCACGCTGATGCGCCGTCTCTGGTCGGGCGAGAAGGGATTCCTTCGCCCCGAGCCCCCGCCCCCGATCATCGTGGGCGGATTCGGGCCGCGGATGGCGGGCATCGCGGGGCGACACGGCGACGGCTTCAACACGCAGGCGTTCCATCCGCAGCTCGCCGATCTCGCGCGGGTCGCGCGCGACGAGCACCGCGCGTCGGGCCGCGATCCGGCGGGCTTCGTCATGACGGTCTTCGCGGGGCTCGAGAAGCGCTGGCTCGAGCCCGACTCGCGCGCCCGCCAGATGCTCGAGCGCGTCGGCGTCGAGCGACTGATCCTGCTCGTCTCGCCCCCCTACGATATCGCCGAGATCCGGGCCGCCGGCACCCACCTGGGCCGCTCGCGTCCGGACGCCTGACCGCCGATGGGCCGAGCCTCGATCGGCTCCGCCCGGGTCGAGCTGCGACACGTCAGCAAGCACTTCGGCGGCGTGCGCGCGGTCGACGATCTCAGCGTGACGATCGATCCGCACACGCTGGTGACGCTCCTCGGCCCGTCCGGCTGCGGCAAGACGACCACGCTGCGCCTGATCGCGGGGCTCGACTTCCCGACCGCGGGCGACATCCTCATCGGTGACGCCGAGGTCAGCGCGCTGGCACCGGCCCAGCGCGGCGTCGCGATGCTGTCGCCGGCCACGGCGCTGTTCCGGCACATGACCGTGCTGGAGAACGTGAGCTACGGCGTGGGGGCCTCCGGTCTTTCCGAGACGGAAGCCGGCGACCGTGCGCGGGCCGTGCTCTCCCGCGTGGGTCTCGACGGTCTCGGCGGTCGCCTGCCGTCGGAGCTCTCCGCCGGTCAGCACCAGCGCGTCGTCCTGGCCCGTGCGCTCGTGCTCGAGCCCGCGGTGCTGCTGTTCGACGAGCCGCTCTCGGGCCTGGACACCGCGCTGCGCCGCCACGTGCGCGAGGAGATTCGCGACCTGCAGCAGCGGCTGGGACTCACCGTGGTCTACGTCACGCACGACCAGAGTGAAGCGATGGCCGTGTCCGACCGCATCATCGTGATGCAGCACGGCACGGTCGCCCAGGCGGGCACGCCGCGGGAGATCTACGAGGCGCCGCGGAGCGCGTTCGTCGCGAGCTTCCTCGGCGACGCCAACCGCGTGCATGGCCGTCTCGATGCATGCGACGGCGCGATGGGTATCGTCGCGCTCGGCGCGCTTCGCCTGCGGCTTCCGCACCGTGAGCAGCCAATCGGCCCCGTCGTCGTGGCGATCCGTCCCGAAGCGATCGTCGTCGAACCGCCGGGAGCGGGTCCCATCGCGGCCACGGTGGTGCGAGCCACGTATCTCGGTGCGGTGATCGAGTACACGCTGGTCACCGAGCTCGGGGAGCTGTTCGCGGTCGATCGCGACGGGCACCCGCCCCTGAAGCCCGGCGACTCCGCGAGCATCATGCTGCGCGATCGCGGCATCACGATCCTTGCCCGGGGCTGATCTCGAGGCGCTCGATCGCGGACGAAGCACTCCGCGGCATGCGAGCGCTGGTGCTTGCCACGATTTCATGGCATGGTCTGTGGCATGTCAGCAGCCGTCCGTAACAAACCTGGCTTTGACAGCATCGCCGCTCCATGGTGCGTGAGGAGGCTCCCATGCTGCGACCGTGCGAGAAGGGAAACTACCGCTACCTTCCGGGCATCGCGCCGTTCTCATCGGGAGCGGTGGCCGACGCAGGCTTCCAGGTGATCCACGCCACGCTGCGGCGGCCGCTGCCGTGGCGAAAGGGCTTCGAGCTGATCGACGCGCATCTCAGCGCCGAAGGGCGGCCGCGGCAGGCGCTGTGCGCGATCGAGCTGCGCATCGCCGAGCCCCTGACCGGCGAGGGCTTCGACACCTTCAATGCCGGCTATCGGGCGCTACTCGGCCAGTGGGAGATCCTGCTCGACGGCGAGAACCCGATCGCGCGCACCAACGTGGCCCCGGTCGTCGGCGCGCCCGCGGAGCCGTCCCTCTACGGCTTCGCCTACACGGCGCCGGGCGGCCCGGACGCGCCGACGTTCGTGGTGGCGGGCTCGGGCGAGACGCGCGCCCGCACCCTGGACGCGCAGGGTCTCGTGCGCTACCGGGAGACCTCGCCGGACGCGATGCGCGAGAAAGCCGCGTTCGTGATGGGGGTCATGCGCGATCGTCTCCATGGCCTCGGCGCCGACTGGCCCGACGTCACCGCCATCAACGTCTACACGAAGTTCCCGATCGAGTCGTACCTGGCCGACGTCATCCTCCGCCAGGTGGGCCCGGCGGCGATCCACGGAGTGCACTGGCACCTGAGCGGTCCGCCGGTCAAGGACATCGAGTTCGAGATGGACATGCGCGGCGTGGCCCGCCGACTGTGGCTATAATCCCGAGGCCCATGAAGCGCATTGGCATCGTCGGCGTCGGTCTCCTCGGCAGCGCGGTGGCCTCCCGCCTGCTCGCGCGGGGCTTCGAGGTCACCGGCTACGACACGCGCCCGGAGCAGCTGGACGCGATGGCCGCGAGCGGGCTCCGCGCCGCGAAGAGCGTCAAGGACGCCGTGGCCGGCGCCGACGCGGTCTTCACCATCCTCACCACGCCCGCCGTCGTCGAAACCGTCTGGCTCGGCCCGGAGGGCCTCCTCGCGACGGCGCCGAAGACCGCGATCCTGATGCAGATGAGCACGGTCAGCCCGGCGCTCAACACACGGCTCGGCGAGGAGGCCGCGCGCCGCGGCTTTCAGTTCCTCGAGACCCCCATCAGCGGCACCAGCACGGCGGTCATGAAGGGCGGCGGCACCATCCTGGTCGGTGGCGACGCGGCGCTCGTGGCGACGTGCACGCCGGTGTTCGACGCGATCGCCGGGAAGACCGTCCACGTCGGCGCAATCGGCGCCGGCGCGGTGGCCAAGCTGGCCGCCAATCTCATCGGCGGGATGAGCGCGATCGCGCTCGCGGAGGCGCTGGTGCTGGGCGCGAAGGCGGGCGTCGAGCCGGCAACACTCTTGGAGGCGCTGAAGCAAAGTCCAGTGCGCTCGAGCGCCATGGAGACGCGGGGCCCTTTGATGGTGCGTCACGAATTTCCGCCGCACATTCGCCTCGACCTCTACCTGAAGGACTTCGCGCTCATGCTCGAGGAGGGCAAGCGTCTCGGCGTCCCGTTGCCCCTCACCAGCGTCGCCCATCAGCTCTGCACGGCCACCTCGGCGGCCGGACGCGGGAGGGGAAGATCTGGCGGCCGTGATTACCACCCTCGAATATCTCGCCGGAATGAGGAGCTGACCGTGCGCTTTGGGACCTTCTTCTTCTTTCAGGCGGCGCCCGGACTCACCCATGCCGAGGTCGTGCATCGCGAGCTCCAGCAGATGGACTGGACCGAAGAGCTCGGCTTCGATCGGATCTGGCTGACCGAGCACCACTTCATCGACTACGGCCTCGCGGTCGATCCCGGCACCCTCGCCCGCGCCGCCGCCTCGCGCACCCGGCGTGTCCGCATCGGCCTCGCCGCCGCGATCCTGCCGTTCCACCACCCGCTGCGCCTCGCGGAGCAGCTCGCGCTCGTGGACGTGATCTCCGGTGGCCGCCTCGACGTCGGCGTGGGCCGCGGCAACCGGCCCGCCGAGTTCCGCGGCTACAACGTGCCGCAGCAGGAGAACCGCGATCGCTTCGAGGAAGCGGTCGACATCATCACGCAGGCGTGGACCGAGGAGAGCTTCACGTACCGCGGCCGGTTCTTCACGGTGGTGGACGCGCACGTCCAGCCCAAGCCGCTGCAGAAGCCGCACCCGCCGCTCTTTCAGGTGTGCGGCAGCAAGGAGAGCATCGAGGGCACGGCCGCGCGCGGCTGGCCGATGCTGAACTCCGTGCTCCGCGGCAACGCCGAGCAGCAGATCGGCGCGCACCGTGACTCGTACGTCGCCGCCCTCCACAAGAACGGCCGCACCGAGGACGAGATCAAGGCGCTCCTCCAGAACTGGGGGATCTCGCGCCAGATCTACGTCGCCGCCACGGACGCGAAGGCGCAGGAAGAGGCCAAGGACGCCGAGATGTGGTACCAGGAGTCCTTCCGGCGCTTCGTCATCCCCGAGCGGATCGAGGACGCGCACCCGAGCTTGCAGCCGCACTTCCGCCAGCTCGCCGAGCGGCTCGCGACCGTGAGCTGGGACGACCTGGTGCGCGAGACGGTCGCGTTCGGCTCGCCGGACACGGTCACGCGCAAGATCGAAGCGATGCGCGCCGCCGGCGTCGGGCACGTCCTCTGCTGGATGAACTTCGGCGGGCTCGAGCAGGACAAGATCCGCCGCTCGATGGAGCTCTTCGCCCGAGAGGTGATGCCGAACTTCCGTTGAGATGGGGGGCCCGAGACGGGCCCCCCAAGCCCCCAACGCTCCGCGGCCCGGCGGAGCCGTGCCGCTCCGCGACTGCCGTTACTTTTCGCCGGCGGTGAGGCGCGGCGCGCACGCCGGCGGGAAGAGACTCCGCCTTCTTCGCGAGCGCGGGCGCGAGGGTCTCGCGGCAGAAGCGGGCGCAGCTCGTCTCCCCGCGCAGGCCCAGCTTCGCCATGTAGGCATCGGCGTGGGCGGGCGGCGTGGCGCCTCCGAGCAGCACGTCGTGACAGACCCGTGCGAGATAGAGCACGGAGGTCTCCGCGGCGTGCACCTCCAGCTCGGCCGGGAGCAACACCTGCGCGTAGTCCTGGCGCGCCACCACTTCGTGGACGCGTGCGGGCAACCCCCACCCGGCGAGCACGGCGGCCCCGAGCGCGGGTGACTCGACGCACGCCACGAGCTCCGCCACTTCGGGTTTCCGCTCACGGATGAGCAGCGCGAGGCTCTCGCCGATGTTGTGGAGCAGGCCGATCGTCGACGCGAGGAGCGGATTCACCTGCCCCGAGACGAGCGCGATCTCGTACGCGAGCACGGAGATCAGCGAGGCGCGCTCCTGGATCGCGCGCGACTCCGGCCGGTCGGGAATCACGCTCTCGACGGCGGATTCCAGGATCAGCTGGTAGACGCTCGCCGTCCCGAGCAGCAGCAGCGCGCGATAGTGGTCGGAGACCTTCGTCTCGAGGCCGTAGTACGGGGAGTTGACGCGCTTCAGGACCAGGCTCGCGAGCGCGGGATCGTTCTTGATCGACTCCACGACGTCGTCCGCGCGCGTGCGGTCGTCCAGGAGCTTCGACGCGATCTCGGTCGCGTGCACGGGGAGCGCGGGGATCTCGGCCAGGGCCGCGCGGAGCTGGGGCGCCGCGAGGAGGCGCTTGGCGCGGCCCGCGCCGTCCTTCACGTTCGTGAGGAGGCGCGCGTTGCGGTTGACCACGTTGCCGTACAGGGCGGCCATCGCATCGAAGCGCCGCGCCGCCGACGCGATCGCGAGACGGCCGAGCGCGCGCTGGGTCGGTGGCGGCAGGAGATCGAACCCGAACGGCGTGAGATGGACGACGCTGGCCGCGTCGCGCGCGATGACGGTGTACGGGAGCGCGCCGCCCTCGGTCACGACGTCGAAACACTCCCCGCGCCCGACCACGCCGAGGACGCCGCCCTGCACCGCGCGGATCTCCAGCGGGCCTTCGACCACGAAGTAGGTGGCATCCGTCGCGCCCTGCCCGGGCACCAGGCAGTCTCCGGCTGCGAGCGCGCGGACGGCGCCAACGCTATAGAGGGTGACGAGGTCGGATTCGCTGAGCCCGGCAACGGAGGGACGCGGCGGTATCGCTCCGCCCGTCGTCCCGTCCCGCCGCGCAGCCGGTTGGGGAGCAGCGAGGGGCCGCTGCGCCTTGTCCGCCTCCACGCGACGCCGTGCCTTCGAGAAGCAAAACCGCAAGGGTTTGATCCTCCGTCCTCTCCATCGGCGGGAGGGGCGGCCGACTTGAGCGCCGGCAGTCAGGCGGCGGGCGGAAAGATGCGGCAGGCGGCCGGCTCCACGATCGAGACGGCGGCCTCGTCGCCCACCTGCCACGGGCGCACCGTGCCACCACGTCCCATGCGGGGCTGGCTCACGCGCAGGCGCTGGCCACCGGGCAGGACCACCTCGTATTCCATCGTCGGTCCGGCATGGAGCGCGAAGCTCACGCGCCCCTTCCACGTGCCGGCCCCCGGGGTGAGCTCGAGGTTCTCTGGACGCACCACGAGGACGACTTCCGGTCCCGCGAAGTCCGCCACGTCGCCGCCGAGCGGGAGCTCGGCGCCGGCGACGTGGACGCGGACGCCACCGTGATGCGCGCTCATCACCTGGGCGTCGACGAGGTTGGCGCTGCCGATGAAGTCGGCGACGAAGAGGCTGGCGGGCCGGTCGTACACCGCGTCCGGGGTGTCGCACTGGACGATCCGCCCCTGCCGCATCACCGCGATCCGGTCCGACATCCGGATCGCCTCCTCTTGATCGTGCGTGACGAAGATCGTCGTCATGCCGAGCGACACGACGAGCTGCTTCACCTCGATCTGCAGCTCGACGCGCAGCTTCTTGTCGAGGGCGCCGAACGGCTCGTCGAGCAGCAGGAGGACGGGCCGGATCGCGAGGACCCGCGCGAGCGCCACCCGCTGTTGCTGGCCGCCGGACAGGGCCTGCGGATAGCGGGCGCCGAAGCCGGGCAGCTTGACGAGCTGGAGCATCTCGTCCACCGCGCGCGCGCGCTCGCGCCGCCCCACCTTCCGCATGCGCAACCCGAAAGCGATGTTCTCGGCCACGGTCATGTGCGGGAACAGCGCGTAGTGCTGGAACACGATGCCGATGTCGCGCAGGTGCGGCGGCACGCCGTTCACGACCGTCTGGCGGAGGATCACCTGGCCCGCGCTCGGATCGAGGAAGCCCGCGATGGTCTTCAGCAGCGTCGTCTTGCCGCACCCCGACGGGCCGAGCAGGGTCACGAGCTCGCCGGGCGCCACGTCGAGGGACACGTCGTCGACCGCCGTGACCGCGCCGTAGCGCTTGCCGAGACCGCGGAGCTGCAGGTCGGGAACGGGCGCCGCCATCACAGCCGCGCCACGCGCGTGAGGCCGAGCGTCCAGTGCGCCACCAAGACGACCACGAGCGTGATGAGCACGAGGGCGGCGGAGATCGCGGCCACGCCGGGATCGAGGCTGAACTCGATCATCGCGAAGAGCCGGATGGGCAGCGTCTCCACGCGGGGGCCGGCGAGGAACAGCGACACCGTGAGGTTGTCGAAGGAGCTGATGAAGGCGAAGGCGGCGCCGGTCGAGATGCCGGGCAGGAGGTTCGGCAGCACGATCCGGAGGAAGGTCTGCACGACGTTCGCGCCCAGACTGCGCGCGGCCTCCTCGAGCTGCGGGTCGAGCAGCGCGAGGCTGGCCATGGTCGTGCGCGTGACGTAGGGGAGGATCACGGCCACGTGGCTCAGCACGAGCACCGGGACCGAGAGCGACAGGCCGAGCGCCGACACGAAGACGAGCGCCGCCAGCCCGTAGACGAGGGTCGGCAGGATGAGCGGGGACATCAGCAGCGCGGCGACGGCCTCGCGCCCGGGGAAGCGCCCGCGGACGAGCGGGAACGCCGCGGCGACGCCGAGCACGACCGCCACCGCGGTCGCCGCGGTCGCGACCAGCAGGCTACGACCGGCCGCCGCGCGGACCGCCTCCATCCCCCACAAGGCGCGGAACCAGCGCAGCGAGAGGCCCTGGGGAGGAAACGCGAGGTACTCCGTGCTCGTGAACGCCGCGGCCACGATGATGAAGGTGGGCAGCAGCAGGTAGGCGAGTGACGCGAGCGCGACGGCCCACACCACGCCCCAGAACGCGGCGTTTCCGATGCGCGCCCGCACCCGCGCGCCGTGATCGTCGAGGCGCCGCTCACGCATGCGCGGCGCCGGGACGCCAGCGCCGGGCGATCGTCATCCCGGCCCACACGACCGCGAGCGCCACGACGAGGAGGATGAGCGCCACCGTGGCCGCCGTGGGCCATTGCAGCGTGACGATCGCCGCCTGGTAGATGAGCGTGGGGATCACGATGAACGCCAACCTTGTCGTGCGCCAGCACGCGGGAATGCCTCGCGACTACGCAGCACGTCGCGCGGTGATGGTTGCGGAGGCATCGCGCCACGCACGGTCCGATCCGGTCCTATCAATCCGGACCAGGTCCGATCAACTCGTCACGAAGCGTCGAGGCGGAACGCACTTCCCCGCGGTTGTGCTACGAACGCGCGGCGCTCACGCCGCCGCCGCGAGGCGCGGCACATCCGTTGCTCCTCTGCGCCGTCCTCGACAAGGAGGGGCGCCATGGCGCAGAGCGGATTGAGTCGACGCAGATTCCTTGGAAGGAGCCTCAGCTTCGGCGTCGCCGCGTGCGCGGCGTGCGGCGTCGCCGGGCCTGGGCGCAGGGCCAAGCGGGAGATCAAGTTCTCCCACGGCACCGGGCTCTGCAACATGCCGCTCTTCTACGCGGCGGAGAAGAACTTCTTCGCGAAGTACGCGATCGAGAGCAACGTCGTGCTCTCCGGGCTGGGCCGGCGACCAGGCCATCCAGCTCGCCACGGGCAAGGTCGAGATGGGCGTGATCCCCTACACGAACGCCATCGCCGCGTACACGCGCTCGCCGACCTTCGCGGTCGTGGCGGGCAGCGGCACGCAGGGGCTCATCATGGTCGGCCAGCCGGGCATCAAGACCTTCGCCGACATGCGCGGCAAGCGGGTCGGCACGTTCCAGGCCGACACGCTCGACATCCTCGTGTACGACTACCTGAAGAAGCAGGGCATGACCTACAAGGACATCAAGATGCAGTACCTCGGCAACAGCGTGGAGCTGACGAACGCGTTCATCGCGGGACAGCTCGACGTGATGAGCGCGATCGAGCCGTACGCCACGCGCGGGCTGATGGCGACGAAGGGCCACGTCCTCGGCGACGGCGTCGACATGTACGGCACAGGGCTATCCCGACTGCGTGCTCATCGCGCGCAAGGAGCTGATCGACAAGGAGCCGAAGGTGGTCAAGGACGTGATCCGCGTCTTCTTCGAGTCGGAGGTCGAGATCGAGCAGAACTTCGAGGAGGCGGCGAAGACCACCATCGGCAAGTACTACAAGACCGACATGACGAGCCTCCTCGCCGCCGCCAAGGCCCAGCCGCCCGGGCGTCGACATCCGCAACAAGAAGGAGTTCATGTTCGGGCGCGCGCAGAGCATGAAGGAGCTGAACTACATCTCGAAGGATCCCGATCAGGGCTTCGTGAACTTCAAGCTGCTCGAGGAGGTGATCTCGGAGAACCCCGAGCTGTACAAGAAGGTGAAGGTGAAGTCGGCGTGATCGGCCGGGTCGAGGCCGAGCCGGGCGTCCCTGCCGGCCTCGCGGGCTCGCGCCCGTCGCCCGCGCGCGCGGCGCGCCGCCGTCCGTGGCGGCGCCTGCGCGAGGCGGCGCACGCCGCTGTCTGGTGGGTGCTGTCGCTCGGGCTGGTCGTCGCCGCGTGGGAGGCCGCGGCGGCCTTCAACCTGATCAACCCGGTCATCCTGCCGCCGCCGCACGAGTTCATCGGCGAGATCCGCAACCAGGCCCAGTTCCTCATGCCCGCGGTCGGGCGTCGAGCGGACGGGCGCGCACTTCGTCGCGCTCACCGCCATCGTCGCGAGCGTGCAGCGCGTGCTGGTCGGGCTGTTCCTCGCCTTCGTCGCCGGCGTCCTCACCGGCACGCTCGCGTTCTACTTCGGCGTCGTGCGCAAGCTCACGCTGCCGACGGTCACGCTCCTCGCGCCGATCGCGCCCGTCGCGTGGATTCCCGCTCGCGATCGTGGCCTTCGGCATCGGCGACTGGTCGGCGATCTTCGTCGTGTTCGTCGGCATCTACTTCACGCTCACGCTCGCGACCGTGAAGGCGATGACCAACGTCGACCCGGTCTACCTCGACGCCGCGCGCGTGCTCGGCGCGCGCCGGCTCCAGGTCATGGTCCACGTGGTCCTGCCGGCCACCATCCCGGCGCTCTTCGATCTCGTGCGCATGAACCTCTTCGGCGCGTGGATGGGCGTGCTGGCGGCGGAGATGGTCGGGCGTGAACACCGGGCTCGGCGCCATCGTGATGGTCGGCCGGCAGATGATGAACATGAACCTCACCTTCCTCGGGATGGCCATGATCGGCCTCGTCGGCTACCTGCTCGACGCCGCCTTCGGCCAGGTCCAGCGCCGCGTCCTCTGGTGGCGCCGGGCGACCGAGCTGTGACGCGTGGGGACGCTGCCCGCCGGCACGCTGACCTGTTCGGGCGTGAGCAAGGTCTGGAACGACGGGAACCGATCGCGAGGTCCCCGCGCTCGCCGACATCGACCTCGACGTGCGGCCGGGCGAGTTCGTCGTCGTCATCGGCCCGAGCGGCTGCGGCAAGAGCACGCTCCTCAAGCTCCTCGCCGGGCTCGAGCGCGCCGACGGCCGGCCGAGCTCCTCCACGACGGCCAGCCGATCGCCGGCCCCACGTCAACCGCTCGCTGATCTTCCAGCAGCCGTCGCTCTATCCCGTGGCTCTCGGCGCGCGACAACGTCGCCTTCGGGCTCAAGCTCCAGGGCGTCGCGCGCGGAGCGAGCGCCGGCGCGCGCCGACGAGTTCCTCCGCCAGGTCGGCCTGCGCGACTTCGCGGCGAAGCATCCGCACGAGCTGTCGGGCGGCATGCAGCAGCGGGTGGCGATCGCGCGGGCGCTCTGCGTGGGTGCGGACATCCTCCTGATGGACGAGCCGTTCGCCGCCCTCGACGTGCAGACCCGCTACCAGATGCAGTCGTTCCTGCTCGACATCTGGCGGGCTCGGGCAAGACGGTGGTCTTCGTCACCCACCACATCGACGAGGCCGTGTACCTCGCCGATCGCGTGGTGGTGCTCACGGCCCGGCCCGGCACGCGTGCTCGACAGCGTGCCGATCGACATGCCGCGGCCGCGCAGCGTGATCGGCGCCGAGTTCGAGCGCTATCGCGCGCACTTCATCGAGCGGCTGCGCGCCGAGGTGGCGCGCGCCTTCGAGGAGCAGGAGCTCGTGGAGATGCTCGACACGCGCATCAAGTGAAGGAGCGCCGCCATGGCATCGTCGCTGATCCGCGGCAAGTACGTCGTCGCGAAGGTCACGAGCCGCACCGAGGCCGAGGTCATCCCCGACGGCGCCGTCTTCCAGCGCGACGGCGTCATCGTGGAGGTCGGGCCCTACGCCGACCTCGCCGCGCGGCATCGTCCCGACGAGGTGCTCGGGCTCGCCCGATCACGTGGTGGTGCCCGGCTTCGTCAACGGCCATCACCACGTCGGGCTCACGCCCGTTCCAGCTCGGCTCGCCCGACTACCCGCTCGAGCTGTGGTTCGCGAGCCGCATGGCCGCGCGCGCCGTCGATCCCTACCTCGACACGCTCTACTCCGCCTTCGAGATGCTCGAGTCCGGCATCACGACCGTGCAGCACCTGCACGGCTGGCGCATCGGGCCGGCCGCGAAGGTCATCGAGGTGGCGGACCGCGTCCTCAAGGCCTACGACGACATCGGCATGCGCGTGTCGTACTCGTACGCGCTCCGCGACCAGAACCGGCTCGCCTACGAGGCCGACGAGGCCTTCGCCGCGCGCTTCCCGGCGCCGGTGGCCGGACGAGCTCCTCGCCTACCTGCGCGCCAGGCCATCCCGATCGAGGACCACCACGGCATCTTCACCGACCTGTGGGAGAAGTGCGGCCGCAACACGCGCGCGCGGGCGCGCGTCCAGCTCGCGCCGGCCAACCTCCACTGGTGCTCGGACGAGGCGCTGCGCGCGCTGCGCGACTGGTCGGCCAAGTACCAGGTCGGCATGCACATGCACCTCGTCGAGACCGCGTACCAGAAGGAGTACGCGCGCCGCCGCACCGGCGGCACCGCCTTCCAGCACCTCGTCGAGCCTCGGCGTGGCCGGGCCCCAGCCTCACGCTCGGGCACGGCGTGTGGCTCGACGAGGCCGACATCGACCTCGTCGCGCAGACCGGCACCATGATCTGCCACAACGCCAGCTCCAACCTGCGGCTGCGGAGCGGCGTCGGCCCGCTCAACCACTGGGCGGCGCGCGGCGTGCAGCGTCGCGCATCGGCCTCGACGAGGCCGGCATCAACGACGACCGCGACATGCTGCAGGAGATGCGCCTGGTGCTGCGCCTGCACCGCGTCCCCGGCATGGACGACGTCGTGCCGACCTGCCCGCAGGTGCTTGCGGATGGCGACGGAGGACGGCGCCGCCACGACGCCCTATGCCGGCCGCATCGGCACGCTCGAGCCCGGGCAAGGCCGCCGACCTCGTGCTGCTGTCGTGGCCGCAGATCGCGCATCCGTATCTCGATCCCGACACGGCGGTGGTCGACGCGGTCGTGCACCGCGCCAAGACGTCGGGCGTCGCGCTCGTCATGGTGGCGGGCGAGGTCGTCCTGCGCGACGGACGCTTCACCCGGATCGACAAGGAGGCGGCGCTCGCCGAGCTCGCGGCGTCGCTCCGCGCGCCCGCTCACGCCCGAGGAGGAGGGCCGCCGCCGCCTGTCGCGCGAGGTCTTCCCCGTCGTCCAGCGCTTCTACGACGGCTGGCTCGACGAGGACGCCCGCGTGCCGTTCTACCGGCCGAGCTCTAGAACGTAGCCACCCGCCTTGACAGGCGCGCGGGAGCGGGCGAGTCTCCCTGCACGGTGTCCCTCCCTCGCAACGTGGACAGGGCCGCGCGCTTTCGCGTCGGCGTCGACATCGGCGGCACCTTCACCGACATCGTGCTGCTCGACGCCGGGGGGCGCATCCATACCCGGAAGGTGTCGTCGAGCGTCGACGACTACGCCCGGGCCATCGTCGAGGGGCTCGGCGAGGTCTTCCGGGAGACCGGGCTGGCCGGGCACGATCTCGCCGAGGTCCTGCACGGCACCACGGTGGCCTCCAACGCGATCCTGGAGCTGAAGGGCGCCCGCACCGGTCTCATCACCACCAAGGGCTTCCGCGACGTCCTGGAGATCCGGCGCATCCGGATGCCGAAGCTCTACGACCTCACGTGGGAGAAGCCGCCGACCCTCGTCGAGCGATTCCTGCGGCTGGAAGTGAGCGAGCGCGTGGACGCGCACGGCGCGATCCAGACGCCGCTCGATCCCGCCGAGGTCGAGCGCGTGCTCGACCGTCTGCTCGCGGAGAAGATCGAGGCGCTCGCGGTGTGTCTCCTCAACTCCTACGCCAATCCCGCGCACGAGGAACAGATCGCGGAGATCGTGCGCCGGAAGGCGCCCGACCTCACGCTGTCCGTGAGCGCGGAGGTGCTCCCGGAGATCCGCGAGTACGAGCGCACGTCGACGACCGTCATCAACGCGTACGTGATGCCGATCGTGCGCCGCTACCTCCGCACGCTCCGCGCCGGCCTCGATCGCGTCGGCGCGAAGGCGCCGTTGATGATCATGCAGTCGAACGGCGGGCTGATGACCGACGAGGCGGCGGGCGCGAGGCCCGTGCACATCATCGAGTCCGGCCCCGCCGCCGGCGTCGTGGGCGCGCAGGTCCTGTCCAGGAAGATCGGGCTCGGCAAGCTCGTGACGTTCGACATGGGCGGCACCACCGCGAAGGCGTCGATCGTCGACGACGGCGAGGTCAGCCGCGCCACCGAGTACCAGGTGGGCGGCGGGATCATGCACGGCTCGCGGCTGCTCACCGGCGCCGGCTATCTCCTGCGTGTACCCGCGATCGATCTCGCCGAGGTGGGCGCGGGCGGCGGGTCGCTCGTGTGGATCGATCCGGGCGGCGGCCTGCAGGTGGGCCCGCAGAGCGCGGGCGCCTTCCCCGGCCCGCTCTGTTACGACCTCGGCGGCACCGAGCCGACCGTGACCGACGCGAACGTGATCCTCGGCTACCTCAATCCGGGCCAGCTCGCGGGCGGCGCGGTGAGGCTCAACGCGGCGCGCGCGCACGAGATCTTCGAGGCGAAGGTGGCGCGGCGGATGGGCCTGCCGCTCGCCGAGGCCGCGTACGGCGCGCACGTCATCGCGGCGTCGAACATGATGCGGGCGATCCGCGCCGTCTCCAGCGAGCGTGGGCGCGACCCGCGCGAGTACGCGCTGTTCGCGTTCGGCGGCAACGGGCCGCTGTTCGCCGCCGGCATGGCGCGGCAGCTCGAGATGCGCCGCATCGTGGTCCCGCCCGCGCCCGGCCTCTTCTCGTCCTTCGGTCTCCTCTTCGCCGACGTCGAGCACCACTACGTGCGCACGTGGCGGCGGCTCGTGCGGCGCGTGCGAGCCGGCGGAGCTCGGCGGAATCTTCGCGCGGATCGAGGCGGAGGCGCGCGCGCAGCTCGCGGCCGATGGCTTCCGTGACGACGCGATCCGGATCCGCCGCTCCGCCGATTGCCGCTACGAAGGTCAGTCGTTCGAGCTCACGGTGCCCGTCGGTGACGGGCCGGTGGACGCGACGACGCTCGCCGGGATCGCGGCCGCGTTCGGGCGCGAGCACGAGCGGACGTACGGCCACCGCGCCGGCGAGGACGAGCCCGTCGAGATCGTGAGCCTGCGCGTGGTGGGCCTCGGTATCCCGGACCGGCCGCGGGTGCCGGACGCGTTGCGGGTGGACCGCAGCGGCCCCGGCCGCGCGGGAGGCACGCGACGCGTGTACTTCGGCCCCGATCTCGGCTGGCGCGAGACCCCGATCATCGACCGGCCCGATCTCGCGGCGCCGCGCGAAGGCCCGGCGATCGTCGAGGAGTACGACGCGACGTGCGTGATCCCGCCCGGCGCGCGGGCGAGCATCGACGCGCACGGCAACATCGTCATCGAGCTTGACCTCCGACGCGACCGGAGAGGTGATCTGAGATGGACGCGCCGCGCGACCCGATCGGCTTCGAGCTGTTCCGCAACACGCTGCTGTCGATCGCCGACGAGATGGCGCTGACCATCCTGCGCACGGCGTACTCCGGCGTGCTGCGCGACAACATGGACTACTCGACCGCGTTCTGCGACGGCGACGGCCGCACGGTGGCCCAGGGCCTCACGCTGCCCGCGCACCTCAGCTCGTTCCCCGACGCGCTCGCGGCCACGATCGCGCGCTACGGCGACCGCATGAAGCCCGGCGACATCTACTGCCTGAACGATCCGTTCGAAGGCGGCATGCACATCCCCGACGTGTTCGTGCTGAAGCCGATCTTCTTCGAGGGCCAGCGCGTGGCGTTCGCGGCCACGATCTGCCACCAGACCGACATGGGCGGCCGCGTGGCGGGCTCGAACGCCTCCGACTCGACGGAGATCTACCAGGAAGGGCTGCGCATCCCGCCCGTGAAGATGTACGACCAGGGCGAGCCGAACGAGACGCTCTTCCGGATCTTCGAGAAGAACGTCCGCGTCCCGAACCGCGTGTTCGGCGACCTCCGGGCGCAGCTCGCCGCCTGTCACATCGCGGAGGAGGCGTTCCTCCGCCTCCTCCACCGCCACGGCGTGAAGCAGGTGCAGGCGTACATGGAGGACGTGCTCGATCACACCGAGCGGCTGACCCGCGCGATCCTCACCGAGCTTCCCGACGGCGAGTGGTCGTTCGAGGACTGGATCGACGACGACGGCGTCGACTACGGCAAGCCGATCCGGCTCTTCGTGACGTTCCGCAAGCGCGGGGACACGCTCGTCGCGGACTGGACGGGCACCTCCCCGCAGCCGAAGGGCGCCATCACCAACACGCACTCGTTCACGAAGGCGGCCACCTACACCGCGCTGAAGTCCGTGCTGCCCTACGACGTGCCGTGCAACGCGGGGTTCTATCGCGCGATCGACGTGATCGCGCCGCCCGGCACGATCGCCAACGGCGTGCTGCCGGCGGCGTCGGCGGCGCGCGGGCTCACCGGCTTCCGGATGATCGACACGTGCTTCGGCGCGCTCGCGCAGATGCTGCCGAAGCGCTCGATCGCGGCGTCCGAGGGGGGCAACACCGGCATCTCGATCGGCGGCTACGACGCCGATCGCAAGCCGTTCATCTTCGTGGAGTTCATCTGCTCGGCGTGGGGCGGCCGCGCGTGGGCGGACGGCCTCGACGGCAACGCGAACCTCATGGCGAACATGTCGCTGCCGCCGGTGGAGATCACCGAGGCCGAGCAGCCGCTGCAGATCCTCTGCACGGAGTTCATCCAGGACGTCGGCGGCCCCGGCCGGTATCGCGGCGGCGCGTCGATCCGCCGCGACTACAAGCTGCTGGAGGCGGAAGCCGTGCTCCAGGTGCGTGCCGATCGTCACGACTTCCGCCCGTACGGTCTGTTCGGCGGCACGCCAGGCCGCCCGTCGCGCAACGTGCTGAACCCGGGGACGGAGAACCGCGAGCTGCCCGGCAAGTTCACGATGAACATGAAGCGCGGCGACGTGCTCAGTACCGAGTCGGCGGGGCCCGGCGGCTGGGGCGATCCCCTCGAGCGTGAACCCGCGCGCGTGGCGCGTGACGTGCGTAACGAGTTCGTGAGCCGGGGCGCGGCGTACGAGGACTACGGCGTGGTGTTCGTCGGCGAGAGCGTCGAGGTGGACGAACCCGCGACGACCGCCCGACGGGCGGCGATGCGGGCGGCGCGCGGATGGACGGAGCCGCCGGCCGTGCGTCGCACGTGACCAACGCCGAGCTGATCGTCCGCACGCTGCGGGCGGCCGGCATCCGCCACGGCTTCGGCATTCCGAGCGGCAACGTGCTGCCGCTGATGGACGCGATGCGGACGGAAGGGTTGCCGTTCGTGCTCACCGCGCACGAGGGCTCGGCGTCCTTCGCCGCGGACGTCTCCGGACGTCTCACCGGGGTGCCCGGCCTCTGCATCGCCACGCTCGGCCCCGGCGCCACGAACCTCGCGACGGGCGTGGGGAGCGCCTATCTCGACCGCTCGCCGATGATCGCGATCACCTGCAACATCCCGACCGCGCAGATCGGCCGCCGCATCCAGATGGCGATCGATCACCACGCGCTCTTCCGTCCGATCACGAAGGCGACGCTGCCGCTGCGGCGCGGTCGCGTGGCGTCGGTGCTCGCGGAGGCGCTCGCGGTCGCGCTGAGCGAGCCGACGGGGCCCGTCCATCTCGACCTGCCCGAGGACGTGGCGATGGCGCCGGCGACCGAGGACGTGCCGGCGATGCCGGCGCCGCGTCGCGCTCCGCCAGCGCCCGAGGCCGCGATCGAGCGTCGCGGCGACGCTGCTCCGGAAGGCCCGGCGGCCCGTGGCCGTGATCGGCGCATCGGCGATGCGACTCCGGAACGTCGGGCTGCTGAGCGCGCTGATCGAGCGCCACCGCCTTCCCTTCGCGACCACGACGATGGCGAAGGGCCTCATCGACGAGCGCCACCCGCTGTCGCTCGGCTGCATCGAGCGCGCGCGCCGCCAGGTGCAGCGCGACTTCATCCGCGGCGCCGACCTCGTGGTCGCGCTCGGCTACGACGTGGTCGAGGTGGAATACGAGGCCTGGATCGGCGACGTGCCGCTGCTGTCGGTGGACGTCGATCCGGTCGATGCCGATCCGCGCGTCGTCATCGCCCACGAGGTCGTCGGCGACCTCGACCGCTCGCTCGAGCGTCTCGTCCGCGGGGCGGCGGGGCGACGTCGAGTGGCCGCCCGACGTCGCCCGGGCACACGCCGAGCACTTCCAGCGCATCGCTGCGCCCGCCGGTGGACGGATTCGCGCCTCACCAGGCCATCGACGTCGTGCGCGCCGTGTTGCCGCGCAACGGCGTCCTCGCGTTCGACGTCGGGGCGCACACGCACCAGATCGCGAGCCAGTGGCCGGTGTACGCGCCGCGGACGTTCCTGATCACCAACGGCTGGTCGTCGATGGGCTTCGGCATCCCGGCGGCCATCGCGGCCAAGCTGGCGTATCCCGAGCGCCCGGTCGTGGCGATCGTCGGCGACGGCTGCTTCCAGATGACGTGCGGCGAGGTCGCCGTCGCGCGGCGCCTGGGCCTGGCGCTACCGATCGTGGTGCTCGACGACGCGTGGCTGTCGCTGATCCAGGTGAAGCAGCTGCGCCGGAAGCTCGAGGTGTACGGCACCGAGACCGGCCGGGACGATGCGCTCGACACGCCGGCGCACTACTTCGGCGTGCCGGCGGTCGGCGTACGGAGCGTGGAGGGATTGAAGAAGGCGCTGGAGAACGCGCTCGCCGTCGACCGCCCGACGGTCATCGAGGCGCGGGTCGATCCGGCGCACTACCTCGATACGGTGTACGACTAGACGCGAGCCGCATGATCACCGGCGACATCAAGAGCCAGATCGACCAGATCTGGAACGCCTTCTGGTCCGGCGGCATCTCCAACCCGCTCGAGGTCATCGAGCAGATCACCTACCTGCTCTTCCTGCGCCGGCTGGACGACCTGCACACGCTCGAGGAGAACAAGTCCGCCCGGCTGAAGAAGCCGATGGAGCGCCGGATCTTCCCCGAGGGCAAGGATCGCCAAGGGCCGACCCTACGAGGACCTGCGCTGGTCGCGCTTCAAGCACTTCGCGCCCGGCGGAGATGTACGCCGTCGTCGGCGAGCACGTCTTCCCGTTCCTGCGCACGCTGGGCGGCGACGACTCCACCTACGCGCACCACATGAAGGACGCGCGCTTCACCATCCCGACGCCGGCGCTGCTGGCCAAGGTGGTGGACCTGCTCGACGACGTGCCGATGGAGGACCGCGACACCAAGGGCGACCTCTACGAGTACATGCTCGGCAAGATCGCCACCGCCGGGCAGAACGGCCAGTTCCGCACGCCGCGCCACATCATCCGGCTGATGGTGGAGATGACCGCGCCGCAGCCGACCGACGTCATCTGCGACCCGGCCTGCGGCACGGCGGGCTTCCTGGTCGCGGCGGGCGAGTACCTGCGCGAGCGCCACCCGAGCATCCTGCACGACGCGAAGCTGCGCGAGCACTTCCACCAGCGGATGTTCCACGGCTTCGACTTCGACAACACGATGCTGCGCATCGGCAGCATGAACATGCTGCTGCACGGCGTGGAGAACCCGGACATCCGCTACCGCGACTCGCTGGCGCAGGACCACGCGGGCGAGGAGGAGAAGTACACGCTGGTGCTGGCCAATCCGCCCTTCGCCGGCAGCCTCGACTACGAGAACACCGCCAAGGACCTGCTGCAGATCGTCAAGACCAAGAAGACCGAGCTGCTCTTCCTCGCGCTGTTCCTGCGCCTGCTGAAGCCCGGCGGCCGCGCCGCGGTGATCGTGCCGGACGGCGTGCTGTTCGGCTCCAGCAAGGCGCACAAGGAGCTGCGCCGCATGCTGGTCGAGGAGCAGAAGCTCGACGCCGTGGTCTCGCTGCCCGGCGGCGTGTTCAAGCCCTACGCGGGCGTGTCGACCGCGATCCTGCTCTTCACCAAGACCAACTCCGGCGGCACCGACCACGTCTGGTTCTACGACGTCGAGGCCGACGGCTGGAGCCTCGACGACAAGCGCACGCCGCTGCTGCCGGAGGACAAGCTCGGGCCGGTGCCGCGCACCGCGCTCGCGCGCCGAGGAGCACGCGAAGAACAACCTGCCCGACGTGCTGGCGCGCTGGGCCGAGCGCGACGGCAGCCGAGCGCGAGCGCCCGCGCACCGCGCAGAGCTTCTGCGTGCCGAAGGCCGACATCGCCGCGCAGGGCTACGACCTCTCGCTCAACCGCTACAAGGAAGTCGTGCACGAGGAGGTCGAGCACCGCGCGCCGAAGGAGATCCTCGCCGACCTCGCGAAGCTGGAGGAGGAGATCCAGCGGGGGATGAAGGAGCTGGAGGGGATGCTGGGATGAACCTCCCCGTCGAAGACGGTCCTGAAGTGCTCTCGAGCAGACCGCGTTCGCCCGTGCGCCCCCGACGCCGAAAAAAACGGCGCGGTGCTCGTGCTGCGGCCATCGGTGCCGAGGCCGCTATGATCGGCGCACCGTCCGCGTCCGCGACCTTGGGGCCGCCGACTGGCGGATCTACCTCGAGTTCGAGCGCTGGCGCGTGTGGTGCCCACGGTGCCGCGCTGTGTTCGTCGAGCAGCTCGACTGGCTGGCGAAGAATCCGCGCTACACGCAGCGCTTCGCCCTGCACGTCGGCAAGCTCTGTCGCGACATGCCCAACAAGGCGGTGGCCGAGATCGAGCACCTGCACCACAGCACGGTGAAGGACCTCGACGAGCTCTACATGCAGCAGCAGCTGGCCCGAGCGCACGCCGGCGCCGCGGGCGATTGGCGTGGACGAGATCGCCATTCGCAAAGGGCATGAGTACCGCATTGTCGTCAGCGACCTGGAGCGGGCGCGGCCCATCTGGTTCGGCGGGCACGGGCGTCGCGAAGAGGACTTCGACCAGTTCTTTGCCGCGCTGGGCGCGAAGAAGACCGGCCGCCTCCAGCTCGCGGTGATGGACATGTGGCGGCCGTTCCGCAACTCGCTCGAGCGCAACGCGCCTCAGGCCCGCATCGTCTTCGACAAGTTCCACATCCTGCGCCACCTCGGCGACGCCGTCGACGAGGTCCGGCGCAGCGAGTACCGACGACTCTCCGGCCAGGACCGCACGTTCATCAAGGGCCAGCGCTACACCCTGCTCTCCCGCTGGGAGAACCTCTCCCGCGACGGTCGCCACAGCCTGAAGAAGCTGCTCGCGGCGAACCGGCGGCTCTACACGGCGTATGTGCTCCAGGAGCAGTTCGGCCAGCTCGGGGGGTTCTAGCGCGAAGGCTGGGCGTGGGTGAACTTCAGCGCTGGCGCGACGCGCTCAAATCGCAACGCCTCTGGCCCTGCGAGAAGCTCGCGGTGATGATCGAGCGCCCTGGGACGGCATGCCGCCCCTCGTTGAGCCAGCAGCGGATCGCGCAATCTTGGACAGAGCGGACGCCTGCGGGCCAAGCGGTCGCGCCGCTCTCCCCGCGACTCCGATCAGCGGCGGATCGCAGAGCTATCTGGACCGGTCGACGTACTCGGCGAACCGCCGCCCCGACACTCGCGCAAGCTGGATGGCCTGACTCGGGCCATCTTCTGCGACATGTTCGGCGACCCTGTCACGAATCCGAAGGGGTGGCCTGCAAGATCGATCGATGCGCGGAGCACGATCATCGCGACGCTGGTCCTGTACTCCAGGCCGTTCCGGGGGCGAATCGTACTATCGCGGCATCGTCACCTTGATGTGAGTGAACCGTCAAGGCGATCGAGCGACTCGAGCCGACGTCGAGCGCTCCCGAGCTGAGTCCGCAGGACGATCTGCTCTTCGCCGAAGGTACACGACAACTCGGTCGGATGCGCTGTGGCGCTCGATGCGATCGAGTGCACCACCGAACTCATCGCGTCAGAGCTCATCATCCGAGCTTCGATTCGGCTGTGAGTGGTCTCCTCGTTGGACACGTGCGCGTCACCATCAACTCCTCCGTTCTACGCCAAGCAGCGTCGGGAGGTGCAGAACCGACAGGCCCGGCTTCAGGCCAATATGTCCGATGCACGCAGAACCTCCCAATCGCGCTTCCATCCGCCTAGCTTCAGCAAGAGTTCGCGCCGCGATGGAGCCGTTGAAGGCCTAAGTCGGCGCATGCGCCTCACTCGCCGAACTCGATTCGCTCTTCGCCTCGCTCCAGGATCGGGGCTTCCGCGGAGCCACTGTAGCGCGACAGCTACGCGACGTGCACGGTCTGGGCTCCGCGAGTATCTGAGGCTCGCTTGCAACGAATTTCCGCTTGACGACTTCTCCGCGTGTAGCGGTCGTTTGTCGCGCGTGGCGGCCAAAACGCGGCCCTAGAGGGCCGCCGGAGGCAGCCAGAGCGCCCTGATCCCGCGATCGAAAAAGTCGCGGATCGCGTCGCAAACGTCTCTCCTCGCGCCTCCCAGGCGCCTCCGAAATCGGGGGTTAGAGTCGTGGAACCGAGAGGGAGACGCGCCATGGAGATCCAGTCTCAAGAGATCCTTCCCACCCCCGAACACGTCGCGGCACTGGAACGGCTGGGCGACGAGATCGCCGAACTGTCCGCCCACCTCGACGCCGCCACCGCCCGCCTGCTCGACCTCATCCGCGATTTCGACGCGCGCGAAGGCTGGAGCAACGGGTTCCGCTCCTGCGCCGACTGGCTGAGCTGGCGCGTCGGGCTCGACAAGGGCGCGGCGCGCGAGCGCGTCCGCGTCGCCCGCGCTCTCGGCACCCTGCCGCGCCTCGCGGAGGCCCTCGCCCGCGGCGAGATCTCCTACTCCAAGGTGCGCGCCGTCACTCGCGTGGCCACGCCAGAGACGGAAGAGCGACTCCTGAAGGTGGCCCGTGCCGGCACCGCCGTCCACGTCGAGCGCATCGTGCGCGGCTGGCGCTACGTCGACCGGCAGGCCGAAGCTGAGGCCGGCGTCCGGCACCACAAGGGCCGCGCTCTGCACGTCTCCTACGACGACGACGGCATGATGCGAATCCACGGGCGCCTCGCGCCGGAGGCGGGCGCCCTGTTCCTCCGCGCCCTCGAAGCCGCCCGCGAGACCCTCTACCAGCGGAGTCGCGCCGAGGTGCACGCGACCGACCCCGCGCAGGACGTGCCGACCTTGGAGCAGCAAGGGGCGGACGCCCTCACGCTCCTCGCCGAGACCGCGCTCCACCACGGGATCGATCCGGGCACGCCCGGCGAGCGTTATCAGGTCGTCGTCCACGTCGACGCCGCCGTCCTCGCCGATCCCGAGCAGGCTGGCCAGTCGGTCCTCGAGGACGGGGTACGCGTTCCCGCAGAAACGTCTCAGCGCCTCGCGTGCGATGCGAGCCGGGTCGTCATGCGGCACGACGACGACGGACGCGTGGTGGAGATCGGCGCGCGCACTCGCACGGTTCCGCCGGCCTTGCGGCGTGCGCTCCAGCATCGGGATCAGGGCTGCCGCTTCCCGGCTGCGCCATCCGGGTCGCCGAAGGCCACCACGTCCGGCATTGGGCCGCCGGCGGCCCCACCATGCTTTCCAATCTCGTTCTGCTGTGCCGACGGCATCACCGCACGGTGCACGAAGACGGCTATCGCATCTCCCGACAGGCCGGCAGCGAGTGGGAGTTCCGGCGCCCTGATGGACGCGTGCTGAACGACGTCCCGCCGACGCCGCTGGTGCCTGACGATCCGATCGAGGCCCTGCTCGATGCCAACGCCGAGCGCGGGCTCGACATCGACCCGCAGACCGCACGGGTGGAGTGGCTGGGAGAGCGCCTCGACGTGGGCTACGCGATCGCGGTCCTTCATCCCCGGGCCACCGCGGCTAGATCAGCCTGAGGAGCCGAGACCACACAACGTCCGCCCTCCCCGGCCATAATAGGTTCGTGCCCCGACTGCTCGACGTGGACGTCACCGAGCCGAGAGCGTGAGCCAGTTCGCCTTCCTCCAGCGCGAATGGCCGGCGGTGTTCGAGGCCGCCGTCAAGGCCGAGGCGGCGGTGCACGCCGACCCGCGCACGGCCTGCTTCTACGCCCGGCGCGCGCTGGAGCTGGCGGTGGCGTGGGCGTACAAGCACGACGCCGCGCTGCAGGCTCCCCTACCAGGACAACCTCTCCGCGCTGATCCACGAGCCGAGCTTCAAGCAGGCGGCGGGCGAGGCGGTGTTCAGCAAGGCGCGGGTGATCAACACGCTCGGCAACCGCGCCGTGCACGGCCACCGCGCGATCCCGACGGACGACGCGCTGGTCGCCGTGCGCGAGCTGTTCCACGTCGCCTACTGGCTCGCCCGCACCTACGGCCGCGCCGAGCGCCCGGCGCCGGGGCTCGCCTTCGATGCCGGCGCGCTGCCCAAGGCGGCGCCGGCGCCGCAGCAGACGGCCGAGCAGTTGCAGCAGCTCGAAGCGGCGCTGCGCGAGCGCGACGAGAAGCTCGCGGCGCTGCTGGCCGACAAGACCGCGCTCGACGAGGAGCTGAAGCGCCTGCGCGCCGAGGTGGCCGAGGCCAAGCAGGCGGCCGCCGCGCAGCCGGACACGCACGACTACTCCGAAGCCGAGACCCGCGACTACTTCATCGACCTGCTGCTCAAGGAAGCCGGCTGGCCGCTCGATCAGCCGCGGGACCGCGAGTTCGAAGTCAGCGGCATGCCCAACAACCAGGGCAAGGGCTTCGTCGACTACGTGCTCTGGGGCGACGACGGCAAGCCGCTGGGGCTGGTCGAAGCCAAGCGCACCCGGCGCGACGCGCGCGTCGGCCAGCAGCAGGCCAAGCTCTACGCCGACTGCCTGGAGCAGCAGTTCGGCCAGCGGCCGGTGATCTTCTACTCCAACGGCTACGAGCACTGGCTGTGGGACGACGCGAACTACCCGCCGCGCGCGGTGCAGGGCTTCTACAAGAAGGCGGAGCTGGAGCTCGCTCATCCAGCGCCGCGGCAGCCGCAAGCCGCTGGCCGGCGGCCGAGATCAACCCGGCCATCGTCGAGCGCTACTACCAGACGCGCGGCATCCGGCGCATCGCCGAGGCCTTCGAGCGCGACCACGACCGCAAGGCGCTGCTGGTGATGGCCACCGGCGCGGGCAAGACCCGCACGGTGATCGCGCTCTGCGACCTGCTGATGCGCTGCAACTGGGTCAAGCGCGTGCTGTTCCTGGCCGACCGCGTGGCGCTGGTCAACCAGGCGGTGAACGCCTTCAAGCGGCACCTGCCCGACGCGTCGCCGGTGAACCTGGTCACCGAGAAGGACGCCGAGGGGCGCGTCTTCGTCTCGACCTATCCGACGATGATGGGGCTGATCGACGAGACGCGGGACGGCCAGCGCCGCTTCGGCGTCGGGCACTTCGATCTGGTCGATCATCGACGAGGCGCACCGCTCGGTGTTCCAGAAGTACCGCGCCATCTTCGACTACTTCGATTCGCTGCTGGTCGGGCTCACGGCCACGCCCAAGGACGAGGTGGACCGCAACACCTACAGCCTGTTCGACCTCGAGAACGGCGTGCCGACCGACGCCTACTCGCTCGAGGAGGCGGTGCGCGACGGCTTTCTCGTGCCGCCGAAGGCCGTGTCGGTGCCGCTCAAGTTCCAGCGCGAGGGGATCAAGTACGACGAGCTGTCGGAAGAGGACAAGGACCAGTGGGACGCGCTGGAGTGGGACGAGGAAGGCGACGTGCCCGACCGCGTCGAGGCCGAGGCGGTCAACAAGTGGCTGTTCAACAAGGACACCGTGGACAAGGTGCTGGAGCACCTGATGACGCGCGGCCTCGACGGTCGCGGGCGGCGACCGGCTGGGCAAGACGATCCTCTTCGCCAAGAACCAGGAGCACGCCGACTTCATCGCCGAGCGCTTCAACGCCAACTACCCGCACTACAAGGGCGAGTTCGCGCGCGTCATCACCTTCAAGACCGAGTACGCGCAGAGCCTGATCGACAACTTCTCGAACAAGGACAAGGCGCCGCACATCGCCATCTCGGTGGACATGCTCGACACCGGCATCGACATCCCCGAGGTCGTGAACCTGGTGTTCTTCAAGCTGGTGCGCTCGAAGACCAAGTTCTGGCAGATGCTCGGCCGCGGGCACGCGCCTGTGCCCGGACCTGTTCGGGCCGGGAAAGCACAAGGAGTTCTTCTACCTCTTCGACTACTGCCAGAACCTGGAGTACTTCAGCCAGAACCCCGAGACGACCGAGGGCGCGCTGGGCGAGTCGCTCGGCAAGCGGCTGTTCAAGGCGCGGCTCGAGCTGATCGGCGAGCTGGACAAGCGGCTCACGGCGCCGAGCGCGGCGGTCGGTCAGGGAGCCCGCCGCCGACCTACGGCGATCCGAAGACCGAGGCCGAGGTGCGCCGCGCGATCGGCGAGCTGCTGCACCGCGAAGTGGCGGCGATGAACCTCGACAACTTCGTCGTTCGGCCGCGGCGCCGCGTCGTCGAGAAGTACGCCAAGCCCGAGGCCTGGGCGGTGCTGTCGCCGGAGGCGCTGTCGGAGCTTGTCGCACGAGGTCGCGGGACTTGCCGTCGGAGCTCGACCCGGAGGGCGAGGAGGCGAAGCGGTTCGATCTGCTGATGCTCAACCTGCAGCTGGCGATGCTGCGCTCGGAGCCGGGCTTCGAGCGCCTGCGCGATCAGGTCAAGGAGATCGCCGGACTGCTGGAGGAGAAGTCGGCCATCCCGATGGTGCGGGAGCAGATGGCGCTGATCCAGGACGTGCAGACCGACGAGTGGTGGCAGGACGTGACGGTCCCGATGCTCGAAGTGGTGCGCCGGCGCCTGCGCGATCTCGTCAAGCTCATCGAGAAGCAGAAGCGCAAGCCCATCTACACCGACTTCGAGGATGAGATGGGCGGCGAGACGGCGGTCGACTCTGCCCGGCTTCGGCGAGGGCACGGACTTCGCGAAGTTCCGGGCGAAGGCGCAGGCGTTCCTGCGCGCGCATCAGGATCACGTCGCGATCCACAAGCTGCGGATGAACAAGGCCGCTGACGGCGGCCGACCTGGCCGAGCTGGAGCGCATGCTCGCCGAGAGCGGCGTCGGCGCGGCCGGAGGACATCAGCGCGCGCCAAGACGGAGTCGCAGGGCCTCGGGCTCTTCGTGCGCTCGCTGGTCGGCCTGGACCGCGAGGCGGCCAAGGAAGCGCTGGCGGGTTTCCTCGCCGGGAAGACGCTCAGCGCGAACCAGATCGAGTTCGTCAACCTGATCGTGAACCACCTGACCGAGCACGGCGTGATGGAGGCGGCGCGGCTCTACGAGTCGCCGTTCACGGACCTCACGCCGCAGGGGCCGGACGGGCTGTTCAGCGGCGCAGAGGTGGACGAACTGATCGCCGTGCTTGAGACTGTGCGGGCGACGGCCGTCGCGGCGTGAAGCGCTTCCCGAACCGCAGTCGGACGGCCCGACTCGATGAGTGGTCGGAGAAGTTCCGCGGATGACACCTCGCTTCGAATTCCTCATGGGCCTCGCCGTGGACGTGGGCGACCTCGTATCGATGGGCGTGGGGCCGTCGGTGAGCGACGTGTGGTCGACATCCTGGGTGGCACGTTCGAAGGCCCCGGGCTGGGGGCGAGGTGCTGCCCGGCGGCGACTGGCAGATCGTGCGGACCGACGACGTCCTCGACCCCAACGGCGCGCTACGCGCTGACGAGCAGGCGGGAGGTGTCGTCCGAGTGGTGAGCCAGGGCTACCGTCACCGGTCCGAGCACGTCCTTGCCGCGCTGGCACGCGGCGAGGACGTCGATCCGCGACCTACTTCTTCCGCACGGTCATGCGCTTCGAGACGGGCGCGCCGTACCTGGAGTGGCTGAACAAAACCATCGCCGTGGCGACCGCCGAACGAAAGTCGCGACAGTTCTGCTCAGCGCGTACCGGCTCCTGTGAGGGCCGCTGCGCACGATCCTCGGGGCCCGGGTCGATCCGCGCACAATCTTCAGAACGGGGGGAGAAGGACATGAAGAAGTACGGCGCGGAGTTCTTCGGGACGTTCTGGCTGGTTCTCGGCGGGTGCGGCAGCGCGGTGCTGGCCGCCGCGTTTCCCGACGTGGGCATCGGCCTGCTCGGCGTCGTCGCTGGCCTTCGGCCTGACCGTGCTGACCATGGCCTTCGCCATCGGGCACATCTCCGGCTGCCACCTCAATCCGGCGGTCTCGATCGGCCTGTGGGCCGGCGGCCGCTTTCCCGGCAAGCCAACTGCTGCCCTACATCGTCGCGCAGGTCCTGGGCGGCATCGTCGCCGGGCGGCGTCCTCTACCTCATCGCCAGCGGCAAGGCCGGGCTTCGACGTCGTCGGCGGGCTTCGCCTCGAACGGCTACGGCGCGCATTCGCCGGGCGGCTACTCGCTGCTGGCGGCGCTGGTCACCGAAGTCGTCATGACCATGATGTTCCTGCTCGTCATCCTCGGCGCGACCGACAAGCGCGCGCCGCAGGGCTTCGCGCCGATCGCCATCGGCCTGTGCCTGACGCTGATCCACCTGATCAGCATCCCGGTCACCAACACCTCGGTGAACCCCGCGCGCAGCACCGGCGTCGCGGTGTTCGTCGGCGGCTGGGCGCTCGCGCAGCTGTGGCTGTTCTGGGTGGCGCCGATCGTCGGCGCGGTGCTCGGCGCCGTCATCTATCGCCTCATCGGCGCCGAGGAGAACTAGCCGAGCAACAGCGGACCGGCCAGGAGGTGGAGAGCGACGTCTACGCGCACCACTCCCTTGGCCCCGTCGTCGTCATAGCCACACTGCTCGCACGGGCTGAAGTAGTGCATCGCGGGCGGCATCGCCACCGCGAGGCGGAGCGAGAGATCGTCGCCCACGTTGCGGATGTGATGCACGGTGCCGCGCGGGACCCACACGATGTCGTCCTTCTGCGCGCGCACGACAACGCCCGCCCGTCAGCTCCCACTCCAGCGTGCCCGCCAGCACGACCCACCACTCGTCGAACTCGCGATGCCAGTGCGGACGGTTGCCGCCGCCCGGCGCGCTCGCGATGAGCGTCACGAGATTCCGCTCGTCGGCGATGATCCGGCGCGACCACGGCGCCGGGCCCATCTGCTTCACGACATCCGCGACGCGCGTGTGCAGGGTGTTCGGCCCCGACCCGTTCGCGCGCGGCGCGATCGGGCCCTTGACCAGATCCGTGATCGTGATCGTGATGGGATCCATCACTTGGGCAGCGGGACGAAGATCGACACGCGCGGCTCCGGTCCCACCTCGCGCGTGGCGTGGCCCTGACCGGTGAGGTCCTCGGCGATCAGGATGTCGCCCGGACCGAGCCGCTTCACCGTGCCGTCGCCGATCTCGATGTCGACCGCACCCGAGAGCGTGAACACCGCGTAGCGTCCGGGCGCGTGGTGCCAGGGGTTCGAGCGCGTCGGCTCGAAGCGCCGAATGACGATGCCGCTGCCCGGAATCAGCTCCGCGGTCTCCGATTTGTCGCCGCGCGACTCGAGTTTCGGGTGCAGTTCCTCGAAGTGCGACTGTCCGTCCGAGCCCGCGAACACACGAATGATGGCCATGAAAGGTCTCCTGTCTAGGCTACCCGCGACGCGCGTCGGGCCAGAAGCGAATGCCCTCGCGCGCGTAACCGCCGCCGATTCCGATCGGGCTGCCGTCGGCGCGCCAGCACGAGGCGCCGGTGCAGCGTCGCCGTCGTCCTCGAACCGGATCGCGCCCATGCCGCCCGCCACGTGCGGGACGCGCGACCACGCGATGGCCGCGCGCGGCGAGTCCGCTGCGCACGGCGTCCGGCACGGCCGCCTCGACCTCCAGCTCCTGGCCCTGCGTCCAGACGCGCGGCGCTTCCACCGCTTCCTGCAGCGACATGCCGTGGTCGATCAGGTTCACGATCGCCTGCGCGACCGAGGTGAAGATGCGCACGCCGCCCGGCAGGCCGAGCGCCAGGAGCGGGCGCCCGTCGCGCAGCACCATCGTCGGCGCCATCGAGCTCGTCATCCGCTTGCCCGGCGCCACCGAGAGCGCGTGCCCCGGATGCGGATCGAAGAGCGCCATCGTGTTGTTGAGCAGCATCCCGGTGCCGGGCGCCATCGCCCGCGAGCCGAAGAGGTTGTTGATCGTCTGGGTCGCGGCCACCACGTTGCCGTCGGCGTCCGCCACGGTCACGTGCGTCGTGTGCGGCGAGCCGCTGCCGACCGCCGCGGTGTACGCGCCTGCCTTGCCCATGTCGATCCCGGCGCGGCGCGCGGCCGCGTAGTCCTTCGCGATGAGCCGGGCGACCGGCACGTCGACGAACGCGGGATCGCCGGTGGCGGCGTTGCGGTCGGCGAACGCGATCTTCATCACCTCGGCCAGCAGGTGGATGCCGTCGACGGTGCCGTAGCCGAGCGCCGCGACGTCGAAGCCCTCCAGCACGTTCAGCATCTGGATCAGATGGATGCCCCCGCCCGTCGGCGGTGCACAGCCCGCGATCTCGAAGCCGCGATAGGTGCCGCGCACGGGCACGCGCTCGATCGTGCGCGTAGCGACTGAGGTCGTCGAGCGTGATGAGCCCGCCGTGCCGCGCCATGTGCTCGGCGACGCGACGGCCGAGCGCGCCGCCGTACAGCGCGGCTGCGCCCTCGCGAGCGATCGTGCGCAGCGTGTCGGCGTACTCCGCCTGCACCAGCCGATCGCCCTTCGCGAGCGGCGCCCCGCCGGGCAGGAACACGCGCGCGCTGTCGGGAAATCGCGCGAGGTCCGCCGCGGTCTCGGCGATGCACTCGCTCAGATAGCCGGTCACCCGAAACCCGTCGGCCGCGTGACGGATGGCCGGCGCCATGACGGTGGCGAGATCGAGCGTGCCGAAGCGTGCCAGCATCTCGCACCACGTGGCGAGCGTGCCGGGCACACCGACCGCGCGGAGCCCGAGAGTGTTCTCGCGCCCGTCGACTTCCATGTAGTCCGGCCACGTGTCGGAAATGGGCCGGTACATGTCCGGCCGCGCCGCGGCAGGCGCCGTCGTATACCCGTCGATGACGGTGTGCAGCCGCCCGGGCATGAACACCTGCGCGTGCCCGGCGCCGAAGATGCCGACCATCATCGGCTCGACGACGGTGAGCGCGAACAGCGCCGCGACGGCAGCGTCGATGGCGTTGCCGCCGGCGGCGAGCATCTCCGCGCCCGCCGCCGACGCGAGCGGATGATTGGTCACGACCATCCCGCGCGACGCGGTGACGGGACGCTTCTCGATCTCGAACACCGTCCCTGCGCTCGCCCGCCAGTTCCGAATCTGCATGCGACCTCTCTCTCGCCATCGCGCTGTTCGAGCGCCGGCTCCGCCGGCGCAATCCTCCTGGGGGCAGGTCTCGGAGGGGGCCGTCGAGGCCCCCTCCGACTGAATCCTCCTGGGGGGAGGCAGGTCGTACAGCGGCGCAGCCGCTGAACGACCGTCGGAAGGGGGGCGAGCCCCCCTCCGAGTTACTGAGCTGACGTGCTTGATGAATCGCTCCGGCGGGTTCTCGCCCCACTGGCTCACGAGGCCGTCCTGCGCGGAGATGAGGTTGCCCGGCGTCCGCGCGTTGAGCCGGTCGGTGTCGGCCCAGCGCTCGTGCACGCGGCCCCACGGATCCGCCCAGTAGTCGTAGACCTGGCTGCCGAGCAGGTGACGGCCCACGCCCCACATGTGGTCGTACTTGCCGAGGCGCGCCAGGTACTCGTGGTCCGCGAAGACCGCGTCGACGTCCGGCACCTCGAACGACATGTGGTTCATGCCGGCGCGCTCGTTCATCACCGCGAACATCACGTGGTGATCGACGTACTCGTCGCCGCAGTCCGTCCGGTTGAACGAGCCGATGATGTTGTCCTTCTCGCCCACGTAGACGTCGTCCGAGCAGATGAACCCGAGGGTGTCGCGGAACCACTGGACGGTTTCCTTCACCTTCGGGGTGCCGAACACGCCGTGGCCGATCCGCTTGATCGGCGCCGGCGACTTCGGCAGCCGCATCAGCTCGCGGCGCTTGAGCGGCTCCGAGCCGGTGTTCATCGGCTGGCGCTCCACCGCGATCGGCGGCAGCTCCTGGATGCCGTGCACGACCTCGACCTGGTAGCCGTTGGGCTCGCGCAGCCGCACGCGCTTTCCGCCCCCGGGCCCGTCGATGCTTTCCACCGATGTCCCGGTGGCCTTCGCCAGCCGATCCAGGTCGGCGTCGCTCGCCGCGCGATACCCGAAACCCACGAACGCGGGCTGCCCCTTCTCGGTAACGTGCAGGTAGTGGTGCGGGTCCGTCCCCCGCATGTAGAGCGCGTCCGGCGTCCGCGCGGCGCGGCTCATGCCGAAGTGCGTCAGGAACTCCTCCATCTGGTCCAGGTCCGGCGCCCGCAGCCGTCCGAATGCCAGCTCCTTCACCTTGATCACGGCCATAGCCCTGCCCTCCTGCGAATGATCGTGGAGTGATGGTAGGGGGGCCTCCCGGCGCAAGTCAACGCGGCCCGCCTTCCCGCAATCCGAGGTACGCCTCGCGGATGCGCGACTGCTCGCGCAGGACCGACGGCACCCCCTCGGCGACGATGCGTCCCTCCTCGAGCACGTACGCGCGGTCGGCGATCTGCAGCGCGCGGACCACGTTCTGCTCGACGAGCATGATCGCGACTCCCTCGGCGTGGATGGCGCGGATGATCTCGAACATCTGGTCGACCACGGCCGGCGCCAGGCCCAGCGAAGGCTCGTCGAGCAGCAGGAGGCGCGGCCGCGCCATGAGCGCGCGGCCGATCGCCACCATCTGCTGCTGGCCGCCCGAGAGCGAGCCGGCGAGCTGCCGGCGGCGCTCGCGCAGGATCGGAAACAGCCCGTACACGCGCTCGAGCGTCGCCGCCCGTTCCCGGCGGGCGCCGTCGCGATAGCAGCCGACGTCCAGGTTCTCCTCCACCGACATCCGCGTGAAGAGCCGGCGGCCCTCCGGCACCAGCGCGATGCCGTGGCGGCAGACCTGGTGCGGCGGAACGCGGAGAAGATCCACCTCGTCGAAGCGGAGACGCCCCGAGCGCGCGCGCTGCAGGCCGGCGATGGTGTTCACGAGCGTGCTCTTGCCGGCCCCGTTCGGGCCGATGACCGACACGATCTCGCCGTCCGCGACGTCGAGCGACGCGTCCCAGACGGCCGGCGCGTCGCCGTACGCAATGGCGAGCTGACGCACCTCAAGCAACGACAGGCGCCTTGCCCAGGTAGACGTCGATCACGCGCGGCGCGCGCATCGCCTCGTCGGGCGTGCCGGTGGCGATGACCTCGCCCTCGTTCAGCACGACGACCCGGTCGCAGAGCTCGACCACCGCGCGCATGACGTGCTCCACGAACAGGATCGCCACGCCGCGCGCGCGGATCTCGTGGAGGAGCGCCGACGGCGCTCGCGATCTCCGTGGGGTTGAGCCCGGACAGCACCTCGTCGAGCAGGATCACGCGCGGGTGGCCCGCGAGCGCGCGCGCCAGCTCGAGGAACTTCCGCTCGTGGAGGTTCAGCTCGTGCGGGAGCGCGCCGGCGCGCCGCGCGAGGCCGGTGAACGCCAGCCACTCCCGCGCGTCCGCGCGCGCCTCGCCGGGCGGACGCCGCGCCGCACCGAAGGTGGCGGCGAGCGCCACGTTCTCGAGCGCGGTGAAGTGCGCGAACGGTCGCGGGATCTGGTACGTGCGGGAGATCCCGAGCCCGGCGATCTCGTGCGCGGGTCTCGCGGACAGCACGTCCGCGCCGAGGCTGATGCGTCCACGATCGAGCGCGTAGTGCCCGCTGATGAGATGGATCAGCGTGGTCTTGCCGGAGCCGTTCGGGCCCACGAGACCGACGATCTCGCCCGGCGCCACCGTGAGACTCACCCCGCGGAGCGCCTGGATGCCGCCGAACGCCTTCCACACGTCGCCGCATTCGAGGACTCCGGCCGCCCGATCGACGGCAGCGACGGGCGCGAGGCGTCGCCGAGGCTCACGCTCGCGGCGATCGGCGGCGACTCACCGCCGTCCGCCGCCGGCCGCGCCACCACGCGAGGGCGGTCGGCACCACGCCCGCGGGCAACAACAGGATGACGACGATCAGCACGAGCGCGACCACCGCCCGGCCGATGATCGCCTGCTGGCCGCCCGTGAACGTGTAGAGCGACACCGTGATGATCGTGGCGCCCACCGCCGGCCCCAGCCAGTGGCGCGCGCCGCCGAGGACGCTCATCAGCACGACGTAGAGCGGCACGGTGATCGAGAACGTGTCGCCGACCGTGACGTAGCTGACGTACATCGCGTGGATGCCGCCCGCCACGCCCGCGATCCCCGCGGAGAGCGCGAACGCCACGAGCTTGTACGCGAACGTCGGCACGCCCTCGACCTCCGCCACGTCCTCGTCGTCGTGGATGGCGAACAGCCCGAGGCCCAGGCGCGACCGCGTGATCACGTACGCCGCCGCCACCGTGAAGAGCGCCAGGGCGAGCGCGAGCAGGTAGAACGTGCCCGTGGGCGACGCCACGAGGCGCGGCAGCGGCACGTTGCTCAGGTACACGCCCGGGCCGCCGTCGAGCCGCGTGTTGAGGACGATGGTGGCGAGCACGAACGTGATGGCGAGCGTCAGCAGCCCGAACAGCTCGCCGCGCAGCCGCTTCACGCGGAAGACGACGGCGCCGATCCCCGCGCTCAGCAGCGCCGCCACCGCCGCCGCCACGGGCAGCGTGGCGAGGAACGGCACGCCGTACGCGGCGGCGAGCGTGGTGGTCGTGTACATCCCGGCGCCGAAGAACGCGCCGTGGCCGAAGCTGAAGTACCCCGCGTAGCCGCTCAGCAGGCTCCAGCTCGTGGCGAGCGCGATCCAGTAGAACACCAGGTAGAGGAACGACTCGTAGAACGCGGGCAGCCCGAGCAGCGGCAGCGTGCCCAGCACGAGCCCGGCGCCGAGCACGCCGATCACGAGCCGCCGGCGATCGCTCACACGCGCTCCGGCCGGAGCACGAGGATCGCGATGAGGATCGAGAACGACACGAGCGGCGCCCACGCGGGCGCGGCGACGGCCATCGTCACCGACTCGCTCACCCCGATGAGGAAGCCCGCGAACAGCGCGCCGACCGGGTTGCCGAGGCCGCCGATGATGACCACCGCGAACACCACGCCGAGCCACGTCCAGATCTGCGCGGGCGCCAGCGTCGAGATCAGCGCGATGAACGTGCCCGCCACGCCGGCGTACGCCGCGCTCACGCCCGACAGCACGAACGCCTGGCGGCGATGGTTCACGCCGAAGGCGCCGGCGATCGCCGGGTCTTCCGCCGCGGCGCGGAGCGCCTTGCCGGCGTACGTGAAGCGCAGCCACCCCCACGTCGAGAACGCGAGCACGGCGGCCGTCAGGCACGCGCACAGCTCCAGGAGCGGCACGAACATCGGGCCGACGCGGATGGAGCGGTTCGCCCACGGCGTCTCGTAGCGACGGTAGTCCGCGGTCCAGAAATACTGGATCACCGACTCGAGGATCACGGCGAGCCCGAACGTGACGAGCAGCGAGGTGAACTCGCTCACGCGAAACCGGGTGAAGACCATGTGGAGACCGACGCCGATCACGAAGAAGGCCGGCACGATGGCCGCGGCCGCGAGCCACGGCGGCCAGTGAGCGACGTGGCCGAGCTGGTACGTGAGGTACGCGCCGAGCAGGGCCAGCGCGAAGTGCGTGAGGTTCACCAGCCGCAGGAGCCCCCACGAGAGGCTCAGGCCGAGAGCGAGCAGCCCGTAGAGACCGCCCGCCAGGAGGCCGGAGACGACCGCCTGGCCGAGCAGCGTGGCGCTCGGCATCGCGCGCTACCCGATCAGGGCGGGAGGAGGCGAGCGCCGGGCGCCGCGAACTCGCGCGGCCACACGATCACCCACTTGCCGTCCTGCACCTGCTTCACCTTGAAGAGGTCGTCGCCGTAGTTGTTCTGGCCGTCGAAGCGCAGCTTGCCGATGATGGTGTCGACGCGGTTCTTCCGGAGCCACTGCCCGATGGCCTTGTCGTCGAGGCTCTTGGTGGCGGTGACCCCCGCCTCGAGCACCTGCCACGCCGCGAGCGACCCGGCCACCTGCGTCTCGACCGACGTGTAGGGGACGTTCGCCTTGGTCGCGCGCTCCTTGAAGACCGGGATGAGCTTCGCCGCGCCCGTGTTGTTCATGAACGGCGGATGCTCCTCGAACACGCTCACCGACAGCGCGAGCTTGCCGTCGGGCGCCGCCACCATCGGCCCTGGCGCCGGGAACAGGTGGAAGTGGCGCGGCGGCGTGTAGTCGAGCTTCTTCATCGCCTCCAAGAGCTGGTTGCCGTCGAGGCCGAGCGCGCCGATCCACAGGAAGTCCGGGTTGGCGTCCTTGACGCGCGCGGCGAGCGCGCCCCAGTCACGCGTGCCGAACTCGTACTCGAGATAGAGCGGCACCTTGAGCCCGCGCTTCTCCGCGACCTCCTTCGCGCCGGACGACTGGTACTGCGCGGACGGGAACTTGCTGGTGACGATCGCCACCGTCTTCGGCGGCTTCGAGGTGGCCGCGAGCGCGTCGAACACGGTCGTCGGCACCGTCTTCTGCGGCTCGAACCCGAAGGCCGCGGTCGGGAAGTGCATCTCGTACTTCGCGAGGTGCGGCATGCCGAACGAGTGGTGCACGAAGACCTTGTTGTAGCGCTGCGCCACGCCCATCGCGGCGAGGATGCCGCTCGTGGCGTACGGCCCGATGATCAGGTCGACCTTGTCGACGGTGATGAGCTTCTCGTAGAGGCTGCGTGCGAGCTCCGGCTTCGACTGGTCGTCGAGCAGCACCCACTCCACCGGGCGACCGAGCAGGCCGTTGCCCTTGTTGAGCTCGTCGATGTAGACCTCGCCGGCGATCTTGTGCAGGAGCGCGGTCGGCGCGAGCGGCCCGGTGAGCGCGAGCGTGCCGCCGATGCGGATCGGCGGCCCGGACGGCGCCGCGACGGCGAGGGTGGCGAAGGCGAAGAGGACGAGGCCGACAAGGACACCACCGCGCGCGAGCTGCCGCATCCGGATCATCGCGTTCCTCCACGGCGAGGCGTACTGGGAATCGTGGGCGCACAGTATCACATGCGCCCCCCGGCCCCCGCGCGCGGCGTAAGACCGCGCGCTCCGCGACGCCTCTCGCGCCCGCGATGGACGGCGCGCGGCGCCCCGCTCTCTTGACAGCGTGCGGCGCGGCCCGCAGAGTCCAGGCCATGCTCGACGCCACGCGCGACCGCATCCTGCCCACGACCATCACCGGCTCGTATCCCCGGCCGCACTGGTTCACCGAGGAGCTGCGCGGCCGCGGCTTCAAGGACGCGCTCGGCGACTCGCGCTTCCGCGAGCAGTACCTCGACGCCGTGGCCTGCCTCGTGCGCGACCAGGAGATGGCCGGCCTCGACATCGTCACCGACGGCGACTCGCGGTTCGACCTCACCGTCGGCGGCAAGTCGTGGTTCTTCTACGTCATCGAGCGGCTGCGCGGCATCACCGGCCACGTGGACCGCTCGACCGGCGGTGGATGGCGCGGGCTGCCGCCCGGGCACATCCTGCACGAGGTGATGGAGGCGTATCAGCCGGCCATCGTGGGTGACGCCGTCGCCAACGCCGGGCTCGAGTACGCCGCGCTGTTCAAGACCGCGCAGCGGCTCAGCACGCGTCCCGTGAAGTTCGGCGCCATCACCGCGCAGTCGCTGGCGAAGATGCTGGTGAACCAGCACTACGCGTCCGACCGCGATCTGATCCTGGCCCTCGCCGACATCTTCAACGCGGA
Organism: uncultured Candidatus Rokubacteria bacterium; assembly: GCA_963707305.1. GTDB lineage: Bacteria > Methylomirabilota > Methylomirabilia > Rokubacteriales > CSP1-6 > VGLJ01. The sequence continues at coordinate 38,060 of CAVPPZ010000023.1, read as the reverse complement.
GCTGAAGGCGGTCGCCGCCGCCGGGTGTCGCGTGATCCAGATCGAGGAGCCGCAGCACCACATCGCGGGCGCGAACGGCACGGCCACCGAGAAGGACATGGAGTTCTTCACCGAGGCCGTCAACCGCGAGATGGCGGGGGTGCAGAGCGAGGTCTGGCTCCACACGTGCTGGGGCAACCCGAACCAGCAGCCGCTGCACTGGGAGCGGCCGTCCTACGAGCGCTCGCTCCCGTACCTGCTCGCCACGAACGCCGACGTGCTCACGCTCGAGTGCGCGTCGACGAACGGGCGCGATCTGCCCTTGCTCAAGCACCACCGCACCGACAAGAAGATCGCGATCGGCGTCGTCAACCATTCGACGGCGGCCGTCGAGCCGCCCGAGTTCGTCGCGAACCTGATCCGCCGCGCGCTGGAGTACGTCCCGCCCGAGCGACTGATCCTCGCCACGGACTGCGGCTTCGGGCGCGAGGGGCTCGCGCGCCGGATCGCCTTCTACAAGAGCGTCGCCATCAACCTCGGCGCCAACATCGTCCGCCGCGAGCTGAAGCTGCCCGAGGTCGAGATCCGCGCCGCGGATCCGCGATGGACCTTCGCGGGTAGCGACTGCCCTCGAGCTCGCGCGAGGGTCGATAATCGAAGGGTGGCGACGTCACCCTCCCGGTTCGACGCGATCGTCGTCGGCGCCGGCCACAACGGCCTGGTGACCGCGGGCTATCTCGCCCGCGCCGGCCGCCGCGTCCTCGTGCTCGAGCGCCGCCACCTGGTCGGCGGCGCTTGCGTCACCGAGGAGACGTTCCCCGGGTTCAAGGTCTCCACCGCCGCCTACGTCAACAGCCTCTTCCGCAAGGAGATCGTCGAGGATCTCCGCCTGCGCGACTTCGGCTACCAGGTGCTCCCCCGCGATCCGTCGTCGTTCACGCCGTTCCCGGACGGGCGCTCGTTGCTGATGGGCCCCGACGCGGAGCTCACGCGCAAGGAGATCGCCAAGTTCAGCGCGCACGACGCGGAGCGCTACCCGCAGTACGAGGCCATGCTGGAGCGCGCCGCGGACTTCGTGGAGCCGACGCTGACCATGACGCCGCCCGATCTCTGGCGGCCGCGCCTGCGCGATCTCAGGACGCTGCTCACGCTCGGGCGCGCGTTCCGCCGGCTCGGCAAGGCGGCGGCCGGCGAGACGATCGAGATCCTGACGGGCGCCGCGCGCCCGATCCTCGATCGCTGGTTCGAGTCCGAAGAGCTCAAGGCGACGCTCGCGACCGACGCGATCATCGGCGCGATGGCGAGCCCGTCGATGCCGGGCACCGCGTACGTGCTCTTCCATCACGTGATGGGCGAGACCGACGGCAAGCGCGGCGTCTGGGGCTACGTCCGCGGGGGCATGGGCGGACTCACCCAGGCGCTCGCCGCGTCCGCGCGGAGCCTCGGCGCGACGATCCGGTGCGACGCCGAGGTCGCGCGCGTCCTCGTGCGCGACGGGCGGGTCACCGGCGTGGCGCTCGCCTCGGGCGAGGAGTTCCTGGCGCCGGTCGTCGCGAGCAACGCGGATGCGCGGATCACGTTCTTGACGCTGGTCGAGACGCGCCACCTGCCGGGCGACTTCGTCCAGGCGATCGAGCGGATCGGCTACGACAGCGCGTCGCTCAAGATCAACGTCGCGCTCGCGGAGCTTCCGGACTTCCGCGCGCTCCCCGGCGTCACGCCCGGCCCGCAGCACCGCGGGACGATCCACATCTGTCCCGACCAGGACTACATCGAGCGCGCGTACGACGACGCGAAGTACGGCCGGCCCTCGGCCTCGCCGGTGCTCGAGTGCACGATCCCCTCGGTCGTCGATCCGACGGTGGCGCCGCCGGGGCGGCACCTCATGTCGATCTTCGTGCAGTACGCGCCCTACCGGCTGCGCGGCACCACGTGGGACGAGCAGCGCGAGCCGTTCGCGGATCGCTGCTTCGACGTGCTCGATCAGTACGCGCCGAACTTCAAGCGCTCGGTGCTGGCGCGCCAGGTGCTGACGCCGCTCGACCTGGAGCGCACGTTCAATCTCACCGGCGGGAACATCTTCCAGGGCGCGATGACGCTCGGGCAGCTCTTCTCGTTCCGTCCCGCGCCGGGCTACACGGGGTACCGCACGCCGATCCGCGGCCTCTATCTCTGCGGCGCGGCCGCGCATCCCGGCGGCGGCGTGATGGGGATCCCGGGCCTGAACGCCGCGCGCGAGATCCTCGCGGCGCGCGGGCGCTGAGCGGCTACCAGCGCACGAGACGCAGCAGGTTGCTGTAGTCGTCCGTCCACAGGACGACGGGCGGATTCGACGGCTCGGTGTCCTTCACGTCGGCGATCGCCGGGACGGCGAGCGACGCCGGATCCCGGGCGAGCAGCGCCCAGTCGTTCTGCCACGTCCACTGCCCGTCGATCGCGGAGACGAACGCGTACGAGAGGCCGAACTGCTTCGCGAGCCCCCGGACCACGGGCTTCAGCTCGACGTAGCGATTCGTGATGTGCAGGGCGAGGACGCCGCCGCGGGCGATGTGCATGAGGTAGACGCCGACGGCCTCGCGCGTGAGGAGGTGCGCCGGGATCGCGTCGCTCGAGAACGCGTCGACCGCGAGCACGTCGAAGCGCTGCGGCTCCCCGCGCGCGAGCTCCGCCTCGAGCGAGAGCCGCGCGTCGCCCGGCACGATCTCCGTCTTCGCCTTGCTGTCCCGCACGAAGGTGAACGTCGTCCCCGAGGGCCCGGCCAGCCGGCTCACGTGCGGGTTCAGCTCGTAGAAGCGGAGCGTATCGCCGGCCTCGCCGTACGCCGCCAGCGTCCCGACGCCGAGGCCGATCACGCCGATGCGAAGCCCGGAGGCGCGGCGCGGATGATTCAGGATCGCGAGGCCGACGCCGCTGTCGCGCCCGTAGTACGCGGTGGGCTCTCTGAGGAGATCGGGCGCCCGGTACTGCTTGCCGTGCACGATCCGGCCGTGGCGGAGTCGCACCTCGTGCCCCTCACCGCCGGGATCGACCGCCTCGACGTGCAGGATCCCGAAGAAGCTCCGCGAGTGCTCGACGGTGTGCGAGAGTCCGCTCGTCGTCACGTGGCCGAGCGCCACGCCGATCACGACGAGGCCGACCGCGACGAGGGCGGCGACCAGCGCGCTCACGAGCGGCGACGCGACTTGAGGCGCGTGGGCGTCCCAGCGGCGGAGCAGGGCGTGCAGCACGATCCCGACGACGGCGACGCCCGCCGGGATCCCGAACAGCCACGCGTCGGTGAGCTCGGGCATCCACGGCGGCCGATGACCGAACACGTGGGTGGCGACGCCGGCGGCGGTCGCGGCGGTGATCAGCAGGGTCCACAGCGGCCACGCGTGGAGCGGCGAGCGCCGATCGCGGAAAAAGGTCACGAGCGCGAGCGCCGCCACCAGCCAGAGCGCCAGCGGATACTCCCACGTCCCGGGAAAGAGCACGGGGGCCGCGAGCGACACGAAGGCGCCGCCGATCGCGCCGCCGATCGTGATCGCCAGGTAGAACGACGTCAGAAAGGCGGCGCGCGGCTTGGTCCGCGCGAGCTCGCCGTGACACACCATGCACGCCACGAACAGCGCGACGGCGGCGACGCCGATCTGCAGGAGCAGATGGGCCCACACGCCGCGCTCCAGCACGAACGTGCTCAGCATCAGCCCGAGCGCCAGCAGCGTCGCCCACACCCCGCGCGCGTACCAGCGCTCACTGTCGAACGTGAGCACCCACGACGCCAGGTAGAGGCTCAGGGGCACGATCCACAGGAAGGGGATGACCGCGATTTCCTGGCTCACGTAGTTCGTCGTCGCGAGCAGCAGCGCCGACGGACAGGCGGACAGCGCGAGCCAGAGCAGCCAGTCCCTCGCACGCGGCGAGGCGACGGCCCGGCGGCGCTCGAGAGACCAGACGGCGCTTGCGATCTCGGCGAGGGGCGGCGCGTCTTCCCCGGTGCTCGTGGGCGGGGACGTCCAGAAGCCCCGACGCGCCGCGGCGCCGAGGCTCCGCGGGACGAGCGACTTCCCCGGGTCTCCCGAGGCGCTCGCCCACGCACAGATCATCACGCCGGCCGCGAAGACCACGAATCCGGCGATCCACAGCCACGCCTGAGAGCGGAGCGGGAGCCAGACCTCGACGACGGCGGGATACGTCAGCAACGCGAGCAACGAGCCGAGGTTCGACAACGCGTACAGCCGGTACGGGGAGCTTCGCGGATAGCTCGTGCCGAACCAGGACTGGAGGAGCGGCGCCGTCGTGGCGGCCACGAAGAACGGGGCGCCGACGGACACGGCCAGCAGCCGGACGATGTGCCAGACCGGCGCCTCGGTGCCGGCGGGCTTCCACGCGGCATCCGGGAGCAGCGGAACGCCCCAGCGCGTCACGAACATGCCCACGCCGACGAGCGACACCGCGATCACCAGGAGATGCACGAGCCGCTGCTGCGGTTTCGTGAGGTGGCGCACGATGACGTGGGCGTAGGCGTAGCCCGCGAGCAACCCGAGCTGGAAAAACAACATACAGATCGTCCACACCATCGGGACGCCGCCGTACCACGGCAGGATGTACTTGCCGATCAGGAGCTGGATCTGGAACAGGAGGAAGGCGCCGAGGAAGATCGTGAGGCCGAAGGCGGCCCCGATCCCGGAGGACGGCTTGAGGATCACGAATCCCCGTATACACCTAGGCGGGGCGCCGTGCCTATAATCGCGCTGGAGTCGCTAGCGCGTGGCGGCGACGAGCAGCTCGCGGATGCGGCTCGGTGAGAGCGGCATCTCGCGGATCCGGATGCCGAACGGCGCCAGCGCGTCCTCGATGGCCTCGGCGATGACCGCCGGCCCCGGGATCGCGCCGCCCTCGCCGGCGCCCTTGATGCCGAGCGGGTTCAGCGGCGACGGCGTCTCGCAGGTGGTCGATCTCGATCTCCGGGATCTCCATCGCGGTGGGGAGCAGGAAGTCCATGTAGGTCGTCGTGAGCAGCTGGCCGGCCTCGTCGTAGACGATCCGCTCGTACAGCGCGCCGCCGATCCCCTGGGCGACGCCGCCGTGGATCTGGCCCTCGACCACCATCGGGTTCACCATCGTCCCGCAGTCGTGCTGCACGACATAGTTCAGGATGCGTCACCTCGCCCGTGTCCGGGTCGATCTCGACGATGGCCACGTGCAGCCGCTCGCGAACGTCGACTGCACGGGCGAGTAGTAGTCGAACGCCTCCAGGCCGGGCTCCTCGCCGTCGGCGAGCACGGCGCCGTCACGCGGCTTCACGAGCTGCAACGCGGCGTCCGACGCGTCCTTGCCGAACGCGTAGCGGATCGGATTCGCGACCGTGGCGAGCGTGCCGAGCGTCAGCTCCTTGCCGGGCGCGCCCTTCACGCGGACGCGCCGTCGACGATCTCGAGGTCCTCCGGCGCCACCTCGAGCGCTCCGCCGCGATCCGCACCGCCTTGTCGCGGACCTTGCGCGCGGCGACGTCGATGGCGTTGCCGCTCGTCACCAGCGCGCGGCTCGCGTAGGTCCCGGCGCCCCAGTTGAACCTGCGCGTGTCGCCGGTGACGACGGTCACCGCGCGCGGATCGCAGCCGAGCACCTCGGCGACGATCTGCGCGAACGTCGTGTAGTGGCCCTGGCCCTGCGTGGTCACGCCCGTCGCCACGAGCACGGTGCCGCTCGGCTCCACGTGCACGTGCGCGCCCTCGTAGGGGCCGATGCCGGTGCCCTCGACGTAGCACGCCGATGCCGAGCCCGAGGTAGCGGCCGTGCGCGCGCGCCTCCGCCTGCCGCGCGCGGAAGCCGGCGAAGCCCGCGCGCTCCAGCGCCATCTCGAGGCCGGCCGGATAGTCGCCGCTGTCGTACTTCGTCGGGCCGCCGTCCTGGAACGTGAGGCCGTCGTCGCACGGGAACTCGTGCGGCTGGATGAAGTTGCGGCGCCGCACCTCGGCGGACTCGAGGCCGAGCGCCCGCGCGATCGCGCTGATCACGCGCTCCATCACGAACGCGCCGTGCGGGCGTCCGGCGCCGCGGTAGGGCGTCACGAGCACGGTGTTCGTGTAGAGCACGTCGAACTCGACGGCGTAGTGCGGCAGCCGGTACGGGCCGAGCAGCTGCGTCGAGGTGATGATCGGGACGACGATGCCGTACGGCGTGTAGGCGCCGTTGTCGTGCACGAACCGGTCGTGGAGCGCGAGGATGCGGCCCTCGTCGTCGAACGCGACCTCGACGTCGTGCATCTGCCCGCGCTCGTGGTTCGCGGAGATGAAGTGCTCGCGGCGGTCCTCGATCCACTTCACCGGCCGGCCGAGACGGAGCGCCGCCCACGGCACCAGGATCTCCTCCGGCCAGGGTGCATCATCTTGATGCCGAAGCCGCCGCCGACGTCGGGCGCGATGACGTCCACCTGGAACTCCGGCAGCCCGAAGATCCGCGCGAGCCCGTTCTTGATGGGCAGCGGCGCCTGCGTGGACGTCCACACCTTCAGCGCGCCGCTGCGCGGGTCGTGCTCGGCGGCCACGCCGCGGCCCTCCATCGGGCTGCCGCAGCTCCGCTCGATGACGAAGCGCTCGCGGACGACGAGCGCCGGGTTCGCGAAGGCGGCGTCGGCGTCGCCGACACGCTGCGGGAAGCGCGCGGCGCGGTTGTCCGGCACGTCGGCGTGCACGCGCGGCGCGCCGGCGGCGCGCGCGGCGTCCAGGCCGACCACCGCGGGCAGCGGCTCGTAGTCGACGTCGATCAGCGCGGCGGCGTCCTCCGCGATGTACCGGTCGTCGGCCACGACGAAGGCGACGGTCTCGCCGACGTAGTGCACCTCGTCCTGCGCCAGCGGCGTCTGGGTGCGCGGATGCGTGAGCGCGGGATGCGGGATCAGCAGCGGCACCGGCTGATTGAGCGCGCCGAGGTCCGCCGCGGTCGCGACGAGGTGGACGCCGGGCAGCGCGCGAGCGCGGGCCGTGTCGATCGCGCGGATGCGCGCGTGCGCGTGCGGGCTGCGCAGGCACGCGCCGTGGAGCGCGCCCGGGAGGTGCACGTCGTCCACGAAGCACGCGAGCCCGCGGAGGAGCCGCGGGTCCTCGGTGCGCGGGACGCGCGTGCCGATCAGCCGCGTGGTCATGGCGCGTCTCCCGCCAGGAGCTCGCTCGCGCGGCGCACCGCCCGCACGATGTTCTGGTAGCCGGTGCAGCGGCACAGGTTGCCGGAGATCTCGCGCCGGATCTCGTCGTCGGTGGGACGCGGATGCTCGCGGAGGAACGCCGTCACGGTCATCAGGAAGCCCGGCGTGCAGAACCCGCACTGCAGCCCGTGCTCCTGCCGGAACGCCTGCTGCACCGGGATGCAGCGTGTCCGGCCCCGGCGCCAGGCCCTCGACGGTGGTGATCTCGGCGCCGTCCGCCTGGACGGCCAGCATGAGGCAGGAACGGACCGGCGTGCCGTCGAGGAGGACGGTGCAGGCGCCGCACACGCCGTGCTCGCACCCGACGTGGGTGCCGGTGAGTCCGAGCCGGCCGCGCAGGAAGTCCGAAAGCAGCAGGCGCGCCGGCACCTGCGCGGTGTGCTCGCGACCGTTGACCCGCACGCGGACCTCGAGCAGGACGCTCACGCGCGTCTCGCCCGTTCGCCCGCGCGGGTCAGCGCGCGGACCGTGAGCACGCCCGCGAGGTCCCGCCGATACGCCGCGGTGGCGTGGATGTCGGTGTGAGGCTCGACCTGTCGGCGCACTTCCTCCGCGGCGGCGGCCATGGACTCCGCGGAGAGCGGCGCGCCCGCGAGGAGCCGCTCGGCCGCGGTCGCGCGGAGGGGCACGGCGTCGACGCCGGTGAGGGCGAGCCGCGCTTCGCGCACCACGTCGCCGTCCAGCGTCACCACGGCCGCGACCCCGGTGAGCGCGTAGTCGCCGTGCCGGCGCGCGACTTCGATCCAGGCGCTCCCACTGCCCCGCGGCAACGCGGGAAACCACACGTCGATGAGCAGCTCCGAGGGCGCGAGCGCGGTCGTCAAGTAGCCCGTGAAGAAATCGCGCGCCTCGATCGTCCGCCGCTTGCGCCCGGCGCGCACGGTGAATCGCGCGTCCAGGCACAGCGCGACCGCGGGCAGCTCCGCGGCGGGATCGGCGTGCGCGAGGCTGCCGCCGAGCGTGCCGCGATTGCGGATGGCGGAATGGCCGACCCACGGCAGCGCGTCGGCGAGCAACGGGACGCGCGCGGCGACGAGTGCGCTCTTCTCCACCGCGCGCTGCCGCGTCATCGCGCCGATGGCCACACCGCCCGCACGCTCTTCAATGGAAGCAAGCGCCGCGACGCGGTTGAGGTCGACGAGTCGTGCGGGCGCGGCCAGGCGCAGGTTCAGCATCGGCATCAAGCTCTGCCCGCCGGCGAGCAGCTTCGCGTCGTCACCGTGCGCCGCCAGCTCGGCGACCGCCTGGGCGACGGACCTGACGGCGACGTACTCGAACGCGGAGGGTTTCATCGAGCGCGATCTAGCGCGGCTTGAAGAACGCGGCGGCGCGCCGGGTCGCCGTCGCGATCACCTCGTCCACGCTCGCGCGCCCGTAGTAGGCGCGCGTCAGCTCCTCGCCCGTGAGCTCCTCGACGTCCACCCACTCGGGCGTCACGGGCACCGCGTGAATGTGCGGGATCTCGCGCAGGAACACCTGGCTGTTGCGCGGCCTGGCGCCGGGATCGAGGAACGCCGGGGACTCCGCCACCGCGCGCAGCGACGGCACCGTCCGCCCGGAGGCCGCGATCGTGCGCTGGCCGTCGGGCGAGTTGGCGAACTCGATGAACGCCCACGCCGCCGCCTTGTCGCGGCTCGCCTTCGGCAGACAGTAGGCGTCGGCGTGGAGGATCCCCGCGCGGTGGCGATGGCGCGGCAACGGCGCCACGTCCCAGTCGAAGCTCGTGATCGTCCGGTACGTCGGCACGCCCCGCCGGCTGTTGAGGAACATCGCGAGCCGTCCGTTGAGGAACCGGCTCTCGCTGCTCTCGCCCTTCTCCTCGACGGCGTCCGGCACCACGCGATGCTGGGTCTGGAGGTCGACGAACCACTGCACCGCCTCGCGGGCGCGCGGCGTGTCGAGCGCGAGCCGGGTCGGCGCGAGCGGATGGTCGACCAGCTCGCCGCCGTTCTGCCACACGAACGGCGCGAGGCGGAAGATCGACACCTCGGTGCCGAGGCCGTGCTGCGGGCGCGGGCCGCCGCCGGGCGCGTCACGCGTCAGTGCGCGGGCCGCGCGCAGGAAATCGTCCCAGGTCCAGTCGTCGGTCGGCCACGGCACGCCCGCGCGCTCGAAGAGGCTCTTGTTGTAGTAGACGACCAGGCTCGACAGATTCTGGGGAATGCACGTGAGCGCGCCCTGCCAGCGGAAGGGCTCGATCGCCTGCGCATAGAAATCGGCTTCCTTGATGACGGCGCTGCGCGCGAGGTACGGACCGAGCGGCTCGAGCGCGCCCTTGGCGGCGAACGCGGCGTACCGGCGGTAGTTCAGCAGGATGACGTCGGCGGGCGTGCCGGCGGCGAAGTCGATGCCGAGGCGCTTGCGATAGTCGCCCTGGCCCGGGATGTGGACGAGCGTCACGTGCACCTGCGGCGTCCGCCGCGCGAACTCGGCGACCAGGCGCTCGTACGCCGCCTTCTCGGCCGCGTCGCCGAACACCATGAAGGAGATCCGGCCCTGCGCGGCCGCCGGCGCGGGCGAGAGCAGCACCGCGACCAGCCGCCGCGCCGAGCAGGACGCGCCGTTCGGCGAGGCGCCAGAACATGTGCTGGGTCAGGAACAGGAGCGCGAGCACCGGCACCATCATGACCACCGCGCCCGCCATGAGCAACGGCCAGTTCGTCGGGTCCATCTGCTGCAGCACGCGGAGGCCGAGCGCGAGGGTCGAGCGCTCGTCGGACTTCACGTACAGGAGGGGGTTCATGAAGTCGCTCCAGTACTGCACGAACGTGAGCAACCCGACGGCCGCGATGGCCGGCTTCGCGAGCGGCATCGCGATGACGGCCCAGATGCGGAACGCGCCGAGGCCCTCGAGCCGCGCCGCCTCGGTGAGGACCACCGGCTGGCGACGGAACGTCCAGTAGAAGATCAGCACGAAGAACGGGCTCGAGCCCATCCACACCGGCGCCAGCAGCGCGCCGAGCGTGTCCACGAGCGCGAGCTCGCGCAGGACGATGAAGCGCGTGAGCCACACCGCGGTCAGCGGCACCATGCGCACGACCACGGCGAGGGCGAGGAGCAGCGCCCGCGGCCGCGGCGGAAGCTGCGCCATCGCGAAACCGGCCCACGAGGCCACGAGGACCGTGAGCGGCACCGCGAGGCCCGCGATGACCAGCGAGTTCACGAGGTAGCGGCCGAGCGGCAGGATCCGGAAGATCTCGACGTAGTTCGACCACGCCGCCGCCGCGGGGAGCCACTCGATCGCCGTCGGTGGCGGCAGGCCGGGCTGGCGGAGCGAGGCGGCCAGCACCCAGAGTCCGGGCACGACGAACGCGCCGGCGATCCCGAGGGCGACCGCGTGGAAGCCGACAGTGCGCATCATGTCTCGTCCTCGTAGCCCCAGCCGCCGGCGGCGCGATACGTCACCACGATCAGCGCGCCGACGACCGCGAGCAGGAGCACCGTCATGGCCGCGCCCTGGCCGAAGCGCAGACGGTCGAAGACGGTCTCGTACATGAGCAGCGGGACGAACAGGGTGGCGTAGTACGGGCCGCCGCCGGTCATGACGAGCGCCGGCGTGAACGTGTTCTGCGCCGTGACGATGATGTCGCGGATCGCGAGCAGCAGGAGCCACGGCGCCAGCAGCGGCAGCGTGACGTGACGGAGCGCGGCGAGGCGGCCCGCGCCGTCGAGGGAGGCGGCCTGGTAGCAGTCGTCCGGGATCTCGCGGAGCCCCGCCAGGAGCACGACGAAGCCCTCGCCGATCTGGAACAGCGCGGTGATCGCGATCGCCGGCAGCGCCGTCCGGCTGTCGACCAGCCAGGCCGGCGTCGGCAATCCGAACGTCGCCAGCATCGGATTGAGCGGCCCGTAGAGCGGATTGAAGATCCACAGCCACACGAGCGCGTACGCCACGCCCGGCACCACCGTCGGCACGTAGACGGCGACGCGATAGAGGCCGACGCCCCGGCGCGAGCGGTTGAGCAAGAGCGCGAGGCCGAGCGCGATCACCACCCGCAGCGGGACCGTGAGCGCCACGAACGTCAGCGAGTTCTCGACCGCCGTGCGGAAGAGCGGATCGGCGAGGACCTCGCGGAAGTTCTCGAGGCCCCGCCACGCGGGGGCCGAGAGACCGTCGTACGCGGTGAACGCGAGGGCGCCCGAGAGCGCGACGGGGACGGCCACCAGCACACCGATGCCGGTGAGGTACGGGGCGAGGAGCAGATAGAGCGAAGCGCGGTAGCGCGTCGTGGCCGTCGTCCTTGCCGCAGAGTCTAAGTTAGTATGGCCCCTCGAGGAGACCCGACATGCGATTCGGTCTGTTCACGAGCATGGGCAATCAGACGTGGGCCGGCGTGCGCGACCTCTGGCAGCACCTCGACGCCACGGGATGGGACGTCGCGTGCGTCACGGATCACTTCATGCCGAACAACCCCCAGCGCGAGGGCTCCACGCTCGAAGCGTGGAGCACGCTGAGCGCGCTGGCGGCCCTGATCCCGCGCATGCGCGTGGGCACGATCGTGCTCGGCAACACGTACCGGCATCCGGCCGTGGTCGCGAAGATGGCCGCGCAGGTCGACATCATCTCGAACGGGCGCCTGCTCCTCGGGATGGGCTCGGGCTGGCAGGAGAACGAGCACGAGGCGTACGGCATCCCCTACTACACGATGCGCGAGCGCCTGGAGCGGCTCGACGAGGCCTGTCACGTGATGAAGTCGCTGTGGACGGAGCGCCGCAGCACGTACAAGGGCCGCTACTACGAGCTGTCGGACGCGCCGCTGGAACCCAAGCCCGTCCAGCAGCCCCACCCCGAGCTGATGATCGGGGGCGGCGGCGAGAAGGTCACGCTCCGCATCGTCGCGAAGCACGCGGACCGCTGGAACATCTGGGGCGGGCCGAAGACCGTGGCGAAGAAGGGCGCGATCCTCGACGAGCACTGCGCCGCGGTCGGCCGCGATCCCAAGGCGGTCACGCGCGCGGCGAACATGTCGCTGCTCATCACCGACAAGAAGAGCGAGATCGACGCGCTCGCGGAGAACATCGGCAAGCGCATGGGCCCGCACGTGGCCGATCCGCGCGACACCTGCCTGGCGGGCACGCCGGAGCAGATCCGCGAGCAGCTCCACGAGCTCCGGGCCGCGGGCGCCGACATGGTGTTCCTGGTGACCATGTTCACGCCGGCCGCGGATCTGCGTCCGGCGCTCGACCGCTTCATCGGGGAGATTGCGCCGGGGCTGCGGTAGCGGCGGCCGCGGCCGCGAGCACCGCGTACTTCGCGCGCGTGCGCGCGGCCACGTCGGCGGGCCAGTGGTGGTCGTCGATCGCCTTCAGGAGCTGATCGAGCACGACCGGGAAGTGCGTCTCGTGCCCGCCGTCGAGTCCGGTCGGCACGATGATCTCGAGCTGTCCGTCGCGGGCTTCCGCATGCACACCAGGGAACTCGCCTTGCGAGGCACGGATCACCTCGTCGACGGCGTGCCGATCACGCGCATCGACGGTGAGCGTGCGGCGGTGGTCGGTGCGTGCGCTCTGCTCGAGCCGGACCTCGCCGCGCGTGCCCCGCGCGACGAGTAACGAGGTGTCGGATCCGCTCGCCACCTCCCAGCGCGCGCCGGCCTTCACCGTGACGCCGCCGATCTCGAAGGCCAGCTCCGCGTTGCATTCGTAGCCGAGGACGTCGTCCTCGACGAGCGGCGCGAGCTCCGGCGGGAAACGCGACTCGCCCGTGATGCGGCGGAACGCGTCGCCGGGCACCGGTGTCGTCCACGAGCGCGCGGAAACGAGGCGCGGCGTCCCGGCGACCAGCCACTGCGCGCGATCGACGAGATGCGTCGGGATGTCGACGATGCCGCGGCCCTGCACGCGGACGTCGAAGAACCACCACGGCCGCCGGAGCGGCGTGCCGTCCACCAGCTTCTCGAGGTGGTGCACGCTCCCCATCTCGAGCGCCGCCGGCTCGCCGACGACGTCGGGCGTGGTGAACAGACGCTGGAGCAGCCGCGCGGGCACGTCGTGGCGTCCGGTCATGATCTCGATCGCGAGGGGCTCGCCGGCGAGGCACGCGTGGATGTCGTGCAGATCGCCGGGCTCGACCAGCCAGGGCTTGTCCGCCAGCACGTGGAAGCCGGCGTCGTGCAGGCGGCGCATCGTCCTCGCCTTGCCGCCGTTCTTGCCGGCGAGCACGACGACGTCGCCGCGCCGGTCGGTGACAAGCCGCTCGAGCGGGTCCGCGCACGTCACCACGTCGACCCGCCAGCGCGTCCCCCGCGTGTTGAAGCGCTCGACGAGCGCCAGGAAGTCGCGCCGCTCCGGGCCGTCGGGCGCGTAGACGACGATCTCGTCGGCGACGCGCGGATTCGGCTGCCGCAGCGTCAGCGTCGCGTGGAAGTGGCCGGGGTCGAGGAACAGGAGCTGGTGCATCAGCCTGCGGGCTGGGCGACCGGGAGCGCTCGCGCGCGCGACACGCGGCGGATGAGCGCGCCGACCACGAGGAGGTTGACGACGCTGGTGCCGACCGCGTCGAGATACGCGCGGTCGTAGCTGCCCGTCACGTCGAACGCGTGGCCGCCGTGCCAGCCGCCGAATCCCATGCCGAGCCACGCGAACATCACGACGACCGCCAGCGACGTCGCGGCCACGCGCGGCTCCACCAGCTCGCGGAGACACACCCACACGGCCGTCATGGTGCCACTGAACCCGATGCCGTACAGCGCGCTGAGCACGTACAGGACGGGGAGCGATTCGAGCCTGATGAACCAGAAGACCAGCACCGTCTGCAGCAGGGAGGCGAAGAAGTACGACCACAGGCCGCCGAGATAGTCTGTGACCCGGCCGAGCAGGATGCGGCCGAACATCCCGGAGCCCACCATGACGAGGAACACGCTGACCGCTTCGTTGTACGGCATCCCGCGGTCCGTCAGCATGGCGATCGTGTGGACGATCGGCACCGACATCGTCGCGCAGCAGAAGATGGTCGCGACGCTGAGCCACGCCACGACCAGCGGCGTCGGCAATGACGGTCGTCCGGCGACGGGCGCGCTGGTGCCGCCGCGCCCGCTGGCGAGGACCGGCGGCGTGCGGATCATGAAGGCGAGCGGGATCGAGAAGACGGCATAGATGACCGCGAGCGTCAGGTACGCCGCCCGCCAGCCGTACGCCACGATCACCTGGCCCGCCACGAACGCGACGAGGATCTGCCCCAGCGGACCGCCGGCCGACAGGACGCCGAGCGCCGTGCCCTTGCGGCGGTTGAACCACAGGCCGACGTTGGCGATGACCGGCACGTTGACGGCCGCGACGCCGCACGCCGCGAGTACGATGTAGAACGCGTAGAACTGGGGCAGCGAGGCGGTGCCCGCGAGCAGCGTGAGCGCGGTGGGCTGGGCGATGGCGCCGAAGATGACGATCATGCGCGTGCCGTACCGGTCGGCGAGGCGGCCCCACAGGACGCCGGCGATGCCGATCGTGAGGGCCGCGCTCGTGTACGCGAACGCGGTCGCGCCGCGTGACCAGCCGAACTGCTGGGACACGGGCTTGAGGAACACGGAGAGGCTCGACAGCGCGCCGAGGTTCAGCGCGAGGAGCGCGGTGCCGATCACGAGCATCACCCAGGCATACCGAGGCTCGGGAGCGGACGGATCGAATTGAAGGGCGGAGGTCGTCATTGACCGGAGCGAGGCATGATGTGCCCGCAGTTTAGCAGAGGGGGTATGGGGGTCCTCAGCTGCGGGGCCCCCATCTCCAAGGAGCGAACACCATGAGTCTCAGTCTGGCCGGCCGCGTCGCGATCGTCACGGGAGCAGGACACGGCATCGGGAGCGCCACCGCGCTGGCCCTCGCGGATGCGGGCGCGGACGTCGCGTGCGTCGACATCGACGAGGGCGCGGCGCGCGACACGTGTGCCGGCGTGGGCGGCCTCGGCCGCAAGAGCGTGTTCATCAAGACGGACGTGGGCGACCTCGCGAGCATCGACGCCATGGTCCGCCGCGTGATGGACACGTTCGGCCGGATCGACATCCTCGTGAACAACGCGGGCGTCACCCGTCGCGCCTACATCATGGATCTCACCGAGGACGACTGGGAACGGATCATGCGCGTGAACGGCAAGGGCGTGTTCTTCTGCCTGCAGCGCGTGGCGCGCGAGATGATCCCGCGGCGCAGCGGCGTGATCATCAACATCGCGTCGATCGCGGGCAAGGGCTTCGCCGGCGCGTCGAACGCGATCTACGCCGCGAGCAAGGGCGGCGTCATCGGCCTCACGCGCCTGGCCGCCGTGCAGCTCGCCCGCCACAACATCAACGTGAACGCGATCTGCCCGGGCACGACCGTCACCGCGCTCTCGCAGGCGAACCTCGAGAAGCGTGCGGAGGAGGCGGGCGTGCCGGTCGCGGAGATGGAGAAGACGCGCAACGACAACATCCCGCTCGGCCGTCCGAACTCGCCGCACGACATCGCCGCGCTCGCGGTGTTCCTCGCCGGCTCGGGCGCCCGGAACATCACCGGCCAGTCGTTCAACGTCGATGGCGGCATCATCTTCGATTAGGTCCCCATAGGCGGCACTCGCGGAGGGCCCGGATTCCTTCCGGGCCCGGGCGGCGTGGGGCCGCTCTCCGGCGGGCGCCCGAAACCCCGCCCTGTAATCTGTCGTACGATGCAGGCACTCGTCGTCGGGGAGGGGCGCCATGAGCCTGTTCAAGCAGATCAGCCACGTCAGCATCACCGTCACCGACATCCAGAAGACGCGCGACTTCTACACCGGGCTGCTCGGCTTCGAGGAGATCCCGCGGCCGGCCTTCGACTTTCCCGGGATCTGGTACAGCCTCGGCGGGCGACCTCCAGCTCCACATCATCCTCAACGACCAGCTCGTGCGGCCGGCCGTCGAGCGCGAGCAGATCATCGCCCGCTATCCGCACTTCGCGGTGTGGACGGACGACTGCGACGCGACCGCGACGAAGATCGGCGCGCTGGGTCTCCCCACCCGCGACGTGATCTCGGGCCCGACGGGCCTGCGCCAGGTGTTCGTGAAGGACCCGGACGGCAACATGGTGGAGTTCATCGGGCCGTCGAAGAACGCGGGCGAGCGCCGGATGGAGGCGAAGGCGTGAGGCACCTCCGCGCGTTCGCGCTCGGCCTCGCCCTCGCGGCCACGCTGCTGGCCGCCGGCGACGCGGCGGCCCAGGCCAAGCCGGAAGGCGAGATGCGCTGGGCGCTCTACATCACGATCTCGCCGAACTACTTCGACCCCGGCGAGGTGGTGGGACAGCTCACGCCGTTCTGGTTCCTCTACGGCATCCACGACGCGCTCGTGAAGGCCATGCCCGGCAACCTCATGACGCCGAGCCTGGCCGAGTCGTGGACGCTGAGCCCCGACGGGCGCACGTACGAGTTCAAGCTGCGCGAGGGCCTGAAGTTCCACAACGGCGATCCGTTCACCTCCGAGGACGTGAAGTTCAGCTTCGCCCGCGCCAAGGGCTCGAAGGTGCTCAAGGACAAGGTCAAGGAGGTCACGACCCCGTCGCCCTATCGCGTGCGCTTCCACCTGCACGAGCCGTGGCCGGACTTCATGTCCTTCTTCGGCACCGTCGTCTCCGGCGCGGGCTGGGTCGTGCCGAAGAAGTACGTGGAGCAGGTCGGCCCCGACGGCTTCAAGAAGCACCCGATCGGCCTCGGCCCCTACAAGTTCGTGAGCCACACGCCGGGCATCGAGCTCGTCCTGGAGGCGTTCGAGGGCTACTGGCGCAAGATGCCGTCGGTGAAGCGCGTGGTCTTCAAGAGCATCCCGGAGTCCACCACGCGGCTCGCGATGCTGAAGCGCGGTGAAGTCGACATCGCCTATCTGCTCGACGTCCCGGACGCCCAGGAGCTCAAGCGCGACCCCAACTTCAAGGTCGCCTTCTCGGGAGGGATCGCGGTCTTCTTCCTCGACTTCCTCGAGCAGTGGGACCCGAAGTCGCCCTGGCACGACAAGCGCGTCCGACAGGCGGCCAGCCTCGCGCTCGACCGCCAGGCGCTGAGCGAGGCGGAGACGCTGGGCGCGTCGAAGCCCGCCGGCAACTACATCCCGCGCTCCTTCGAGTTCGCGTTGCCGCTCGAGCCCGACCGGTACGACCCGGCGCGCGCGAAGAAGCTCCTCGCGGAGGCCGGCTATCCGAACGGGTTCGACGCCGGCGAGTTCCACCAGCTCCCGCCGTACTTCTCGCTGGGCGAAGCGATCGTCGGCTATCTGCAGGCGGTGGGAATCCGCACGAAGATGCGGCCGATGGAGCGGGCGGCCTACTACACGGCGCTCGGCACGAAGAAGCTGAAGGGCGTGTGCATGTGTACCAGCGCGCTGTACGGCAACGCCGCCTCGCGCATGTCGGAGGTGATCCCGAGCGACGGGGCGTTCGCCTATGGCGGCTATCCCGACATGGACGCGCTCTACAAGCAGCAGGCCGTCGAGACGGACAGGAAGAAGCGCGAGGCGATGCTGCACCAGATCCAGCACATGATCCACGACCGGGTGCGGCTCGCGCCGATCTACGAGTACGTCTGGCCGAGCGGCATCGGGCCGCGCGTGGCCGAGCCCGCGCTGCTGCTCATCAACCCGTATCCGTGGTCGGCGCCTCTCGAAGAGGTCCGGCTGAAGAAACAGTGACCGGCGCTGATCCCGACCGCGTCGAGGCGGTGGATCCGCACGTGGCCCGCGCGCTCCGCCGGCTCTCGGGCATGGAACGCCTGCGCCCTCGCGCCACGAGACGTCGGAGCTCGTTCGCGAGCGCCTTGCGGCGTATTTCGCTGCCCTGCATCCCGAATGGTCGCCCGAAGAGATCCAGCAGAACGTCGCTCGCCGAATGCTGCATGACTCAGCGCGAGCTGCTTCGTCACCTCGTTGACGTCCTCGAGCGCCTGGGAGCTCCGTACATGATCGGCGGCTCCCAGGCGTCGATGTACTACGGGGAACCTCGTCTGACGCGAGATATCGACGTGGTCGTCGACCTTCGCGCCGAGCACGTTTCAGAATTCCTGAGCGGATTCCCGTCGGGCGAGTATTCCGCAGACGAGCCGGCAGCGTCGCGAAGCCATTCGCACCACTCACCAGTTCAACATCATCCATCCGACGTCGGGCTTCAAGATCGACGTCTACGTGAACCCCGACACGCCGTACGATCGCGCGCGACTCGCCCGGCGCCAGCGACTGCCGTTGGTGCCCGGCGTCGACGCGTATTTTGCCCGGCCGGAAGACGTGATCCTCTACAAGCTGCTCTATCATCAGCAGGTCGAGTCCGGTGTGCACCTCCGTGACGTTCTGGGCATCATTCGCGTGACTGGCCCGGAGCTCGACGAGGCGTACATCCGGCACTGGGCTGACCAGATCGGAGTGCGGGCCCTCTGGGATCGCCTCCGGAAGCAGGCAGAGTAGGAAGGAGCGCTCAGATGGCTGACGCGCTGGATGCGGTGCTCGAGACGCGCGAGGCGGAGCGGCTGGCGACCGGGTTCGCCTTCACCGAAGGGCCGCTGTGGAATCCGGACGGCTTCTACTACTTCGTCGACATCCGGAAGAACAACCTGCACCGCATCGTCCCCGGCCGGCCGGCGGAGCTGGTGCGCGACAACACGAACGAGAGCAACGGCACCACGTTCGACCTCGAAGGCCGCGTGGTGATCTGCGAGGGCGGCAACCGGCGCGTGACCCGGTGGTCCGCCGACGCCAAGAGCAAGAGCGAAGTCCTGATGGATCGGTGGCAGGGCAAGCGCCTGAACCGTCCGAACGACGTCGTCTGCAAGTCGGACGGCAGCCTCTACTTCACCGATCCCGGGCTATCGCGTGCCGTTCGCAGCAGCGCGAGATGCCGCACGCGGCCGTCTATCGCGTGAAGCCGGACGGCAGCGTCAGCATGGTGGCCGACTTCGAGTATCCGAACGGCCTCGCGTTCTCGCCGGACGAGCGGCGGCTCTACGTCGCCAACACGCGGTGGGCGCAGTACATCCACGTGCTCGAGCTCGACTCCGCCGGCACCATGGTGCGGCGGCGCGTCTTCGCGGAGATGCCGTCGGACGGCGACAAGAACGGCGTGCCCGACGGCATGAAGGTGGACGTCGAGGGCCGCGTGTACTGCACCGGCCCCGACGGCACGTGGGTCTTCGAGCCCGACGGCACGCTGCTCGGCATCATCAAGACACCGGAATATCCCGCCAACATCGCGTTCGGCGGGCCCGACCTCAAGACGCTGTTCCTGACCGCGAACACCTCGGTCTACACGCTCCGCATGAAGGTGCCCGGGCAGCCGCATCCGTGGTACCGCGTGCGTAAAGGTTAGAGAGACATGCTCAACTTCGGCACGTTCCTCCTGATGCAGTCACCGTCCGCGCGCCCGTCGCAGGAGATCTACTCGCGCGCGCTCGACATGGCGCAGGCCGCGGAGGGGCTCGGCTTCGGCAACGTGTGGCTCGCCGAGCACCACTTCTCGACCTACGGCTATCTCTCGCGTCCGGCGCAGCTCGCGACCTACATCGCGGCGAAGACCACGCGCCTGCGCGTGGGCACCGCGGTCATCGTGGTGCCCCTGCACCACCCGCTGATCGTCGCCGAGGAGATCGCCACCCTCGACCTGCTCGCGGGCGGGCGCGTCGACATCGGGCTCGGCCGCGGCTACCAGCACTACGAGTTCGAGCGGCTGGGGCTCGAGCTCGACACGAGCCGGCAGCGATGGGAGGAATCGGTCGACGTCATCCTCAAGGCGTTCAAGGGCGAGCCGTTCACCTACGACGGCAAGCTCTTCAAGATCCCCGAGACGACGATCTTCCCGCAGCCCGTCCAGAAGCCGCACCCGCCGATCTGGGTGACGGCGCAGAGCCCGGAGTCGATCGAGGCCACCGTGCGCCGCGGCTTCAACGTGCTCACCGGCGGCTTCGGCGTGCCGATCGAGCGCATGGCGGAGTTCCGGAAGCTCTTCGATCGCCTGGTGGCGGAGAACAAGCCGGCGCAGCCGCTGAAGGTGGGCGTGCAGCGCGCGGTCTACGTCACCGACACGCTCGCCGACGCGCGCGCGGCCGCCGAGGAAGCGCGCTGGAACATGCGCGTGACGCTGAGCCTGCGCAACCACCAGGAGCGCGTCGAGGCCGGCCGCGCGATCGCCGTCCCGATGCCGAAGGAGCCCGACGTCGACGATCTCCTCGACCGCTTCCTGGTCATCGGCACGCCGGACACCTGCATCCGCCAGCTCAAGCGCATCCAGGAGCTGGTCGGCATCACGCACTTCAACTGCAGCTTCTGGTTCGGCGACGTCGAGCACCCGCGCGTGCTCAAGTCGATGGAGCTCTTCGCGAAGGAAGTGATGCCCGCCTTCCGCTAGGAGTCGCTGCGGATGCGGGTAGTATTGCAGGGTGTCGAATGGCGATGAGGCATGACGATCCGCCACCACTCCTCCCGCGACGCGCGGTGCTCCGGCTGATGACCGTCGGTGCCGCGGGAGCCGCCTCGGGCGCGGGCGCGACGTCGTCGCCGCTCATGCGCCCGATCCCCTCCACCGGCGAGACCATTCCCGCGGTCGGCCTCGGCACCTGGCAGACGTTCGACGTCGGCCGCGGGGCGAGCGACCGCGAGCCGCTGCGCGAGGTGCTGCGCCGCTTCGTCGCCGCGGGCGGGCCGCGTCGTCGATTCGTCCCCGATGTACGGCCACGCGGAATCGGTGGTCGGCGAGCTCGCCGCGGACGTCGGCGTCGCCGACCGGCTGTGGCTCGCGACGAAGGTGTGGACGAGCGGACGCGAGGCCGGCATCGCGCAGATGGAGCAGTCCCTCCGGCGGCTGCGCGCGAAGACGCTCGACCTGATGCAGATCCACAACCTGCTCGACTGGCGCGTCCACCTCGCCACGCTCCGCGAGTGGAAGCAGGCCGGGCGCATCCGGTACGTCGGCGTGACCCACTACACCGCGAGCGCGTTCGACGAGCTCGAGCGCGTCCTGCGCGCCGAGCCGCTCGACTTCGTGCAGGTGAACTACTCGGTGGGCGAGCGCGACGCGGAGCGCCGCATCCTGCCGCTCGCGCGCGAGCGCGGGATCGCGGTGCTCGTCAACCGGCCGTTCACCGAGGGCCGGCTCTTCGCGTCGGTCCGCGGGCGGCCGCTCCCCGCCTGGGCGGCCGAGGTCGGGTGCGAGAGCTGGGCGCAGATCTTCCTGAAGTGGATCCTCGGGCATCCCGCGGTGACGTGCGTGATCCCGGCCACGCGCCGCCCCGAGCATCTCGCCGACAACATCAAGGCGGCGTTCGGCCCCCTGCCCGACACGGCGATGCGCGACCGCATGGCCGCGGAGGTGATGCGCTGATGCGCGTCCGGCACAAGCTCATCGTCCTCGGCACGCTGGTCATCCTCGTCGTCTCGTCCGGGTTCACGTGGATCAACCTCGCGCTCGCGCAGCGCGCGATCGAGGAGGACCTCAAGACGCGCGCGATCGTGTACGCGCGCGACATCGCGGTGACGCTCGGCCACCGGCGGGAGCTCGGCAGCCCGCAGGCGCTGGAGCCGGTCATCCGCCGGCTCATGGAGATCCGCAAGAGCGTGCAGCAGATGGACGTGCTCGCGTTCACGCCGGAGGGCGCCACGGTCGTCGCCACCAACGCGCCGGACACGCCGCTGCGGTTCACGGACGCCGACGGCGACGAGGTGCGCCACGGCGGCATCGTCTCGCGCCGGGTGGCGGGGAGTGCTGCGCGGCACTGGGCGGTCATGGCCCCGGTCACGCTCGACGGGGCCGTGGCCGGCGCCGTCGCGGTGCAGTTCTCCCCCGTGCGCGCCGACGAGCTGGCGTCGCGGATCCGCTGGTGGGCGCTCACGCTCACCGCCGTCTCGGTCGTCGTCATGGGCGTGCTGATGCGCGCGTCGATCCAGCTCGTGGTGGACCGCCCGATCCGCGCCTTCATGAAAGCGATCGCGGCCGGGGCCGACGACGGCGTGCCGGCCTCGGTCACCGTGCGGCGGGGCGACGAGTTCGGGATCCTCGCGAAGCACTTCAACGAGATGGCCACGCGAAGCCGCCGGTTCAACGACGAGCTCAAGACGCGCATCGGCGAGGCCACCGGCGAGCTCGACCGCCGCTATCTCGAGCTGGCCGACATGCAGCGGCGGCTCGGACGGGCGGAGCGGCTCGCGCTGTCGGGGCGGGTGATGGCCGAGGTGGCGCACGAGGTCGGCACGCCGCTGCATTCGGTGGCCGGGCACCTCGAGCTGTTGCGGCGGGATCTCGCGACCGGCACCGTGAACGACGACGTCGAGCGCCGCCTCACGATCATCGAGACGCAGGTGACGCGCGTCATCGACATCATCGCGCGGCTCCTCGACGTCACGCGCGTGGCGCCGGGCGAGTCGGCGCCCGTCGATCTCGCGTCGCTGGCGCGGGACACCGCCGACCTCGTGCGCCCGGCCGTCACGAGCGCGGGCCTCGCGCTCGAGGTGCACGCCGAGGCGGCGCTGCCCTCCGTGCAGGGCCGCCGCGATCACCTCCAGCAAGTCATCCTGAACCTCTTGACCAACGCGATCGACGCCACCCCGCGCGGGGGCCGCATCAGCGTGACGACGCGGCATCTCGCCGCGCAGGGCGAGGTGGAGATCGCCGTCGCGGACACCGGCCACGGGATCGCGGCCGCGGATCGCCCGCAGATCTTCGACCCGTTCTTCTCGACGAAGGAGCCGGGGTACGGGGCGGGACTCGGCCTCTTCATCAGCGCGGAGATCGTGCGCGAGCACAAGGGCCGCATCGAGCTCGAGAGCGACGAAGGCCGCGGCAGCACGTTCCGCGTGTTCCTGCCGGGCGTGGAGCGGCTCGCGTGAGCACGCGCGCGTCGCTGCTGGTGGCCGACGACGACCAGGTGGCGCGCGAGCTGCTCGGCGAAGCCCTGGGCCGCGAGGGCTATCGCGTGTCCCTGGTGGCGAGCGGCGAGGAGTGCGTGCGCCTGGCCGAGGCGGAGCCCTTCGACGCGGCGCTGGTGGACCTGCGCATGCCCGGCCTCGACGGGCTCGGCGTGCTGAAGCGGCTGGCCGCGGTCCGTCCCGGGCTGCCGGTGGTCATCCTCACGGCCTTCGCCTCCATCGACACGGCCATCGAGGCCGTGAACGCGGGCGCCTCCGACTACCTCTCGAAGCCGTTCCGCATGGAGGAGATCAAGGTGGTCGTGCGCCGCACGCTGGCGGCGCGGCGCCTCCTGCCGGAGGCGGCGTCCGATCGCGCCCTGTCCGTGCGCCGCGGCGACAATCTCGTCGGCCAGTCGCACCAGATGGCGGAGATCTACACGCTGATCGCGCGCGTGGCGAGCCTCGACACGACCGTGCTGATCCAGGGCGAGACCGGCACCGGCAAGGAGCTCGTCGCGCGCGCGATCCACGCCGCGAGCGCGCGCGCCGACCACCCGTTCGTCGCCGTCGACTGCGCGGCGCTGCCCGAGGCGCTCTTCGAGTCCGAGCTGTTCGGCCACGAGCGCGGCGCGTTCACCGGCGCGCTCACGGCGCGACGCGGCCTGCTCGAGACGTCGGCCGGCGGCACCTGCTTCCTCGACGAGATCGGCGAGCTCACGCCGCCGCTGCAGGCGAAGCTCCTGCGCGTGCTGCAGGAGCGCGCCGTCCGCCGCGTCGGCGGCAACGAGCCGATCCCGGTCGACGTCCGCATCGTCGCCGCCACCAACCGCGACCTGCACGCGCTCGTGCCGACCGGCGAGTTCCGCGACGATCTCTACTACCGCCTCAACGTCGTCACGATCGCGGTGCCGCCCCTGCGCGAGCGGGCGACGGACATCCCGCTCCTCGCGCAGCACTTCCTCGAGAAGTTCGCGGACGAGACCGGGCGCTCGGTGAAACACCTCGCGCCCGGCACGCTGGCGCTGCTCACGAGCTATCAGTGGCCCGGCAACGTGCGCGAGCTCGAGCACGCCATCGAGCGCGCGGTGGCGCTCGCCTCGTCCGAGGCGCTCCTGCCGGAGGACCTGCCGCCCCACGTCCGCCAGGAGCCCGCCCCCGCGCCGCGCTTGCCGGCGACGGGGATGACGCTCGACGAGGTGAAGCGCTGGTACATCCTCAAGGTGCTCGACGAGACCGGAGGCAACAAGGTGCGCGCCGCCGATCTCCTCGGGATCAACCGCCGCACCCTCTACCGGATCCTCGAGCGCCAGGCCACCGACGACGACTGTTGACATGGGGGGCCCGAGACGGGCCCCCCAAGCCCCCCGCTCCGCGACCCGGCAAAGCCGTGTCGCTCCGCGACTGCCACACGCTGTGGCGGTTCGCGCCAGCTCCGCGCGCCCCATCGATCGCGCGGCCCCGAAATTCGCCGGAAAACGCACGCTCCACTTCGGCACGCGCCTTGCCGTTCTCCCGGCGGTCACTCACTACACGAGGAGGCTCCCGGATGGGGAAGACAGTGGGGCTCGCGGTCGCGGTGCTGGTCGCGCTGACGCTGCCGGTGTCGGCACAGATGATGGCCAAGGGGAAGATCAAGGAAGTCGACAAGCCGGGGCAGACCATCGTGCTCGAGGACGGCACGCGGCTGTGGGTCGAGGCGGGCTGGATCGATCGGGTCGCTCCCGGCGACCCGATCGTGGCCGCCTATTCGGCACAGGGTGACAAGAAGATCGTCACCGACCTGGATCGCAAGGCGAAGCTGATGGACGGCACGGAGTCCACGGACTTCGGCGCACGGTAGACATCGAGGGGGGCCGTCGAGGCCCCCCTCGATGTTAGAGCGGGATCGCGAGCAGCGTATCGACGCGATTTGAATCGCAGACCACGATCCGCTCGCGGAAACGCAGCGCGCCCGACTCCTCCACGAGCACGTCCACGTAGCGGCCGGTCGCGAAGAGGTCCATGCGGCCGTCGCGCATGATCCGCACCACGAGGAACGGCGTCTCCGCGCGGACTCCGCCGTCGACCTCGCCGAGGATCGCCGGCAGCCCCACCACGTGGCGATACGTCTGGCGCTCGTAGATGTTCGCGCGACGAAGGGCGGTCACGCGATCGCGGATCATCGCCTTGGAGTCGGCGTACATCAGTCCGATCGGCAGGCGTTGCCGGTAGTTGTCCGCCGACGTGATCGTGTAGAGGCACGACTCCGAGAAGAAGTCCGTCCAGTCCTCGAGCCGGTCGTCGTCGATCGCGCGCGCGTAGTCGGCGTTGAGCTGGGCGAGCAGCGGCTGCAGGCTGGTCGTGGAGAGGTCCATCGTGCCCATCTCAGAAGCCCATGTAGCGGCGATAGGCCTTCCAGAAGCCGCGCACCGACGCCTCGGTCGCCCGCGTCTCCTGTGATTCCGCCTCCTCGCCGCCCATGTTGACGACCGAGAGCGCGTCAGGCGCGGCCGCGGCCCCGCGCTGCACGAAGCCGCCCACGCAGCCGTCCTCCATCGAGACGAAGCCGGCCGGGCCGACGAGGTTCGATTGCTTGAGGCGCCGCCGGTGCATCTCGGGGGTGTCGTCCTCGAAGCCGAGGTAGGTCCAGTGCAGCTCCATCGAGTCCAGACCCTTCGGGAGGATCTGCCGCACCGCGAGGGAGTTCTGAATCTGCTGGAGGACGAAGTTCGGGAACACGGTGAGGATCTGCAGCTTGATCCCGTCGCCGAACTCGTCCACGCCGTCGAACAGGCTCGGGTCCTCGAGGCGGTACCCCTGCTGCTCCGTGCGGATGCCCTGATCGCGGTAGGCGGTGCTGGTCCGGTCCTCGGCGCGATCGATGGTCGTGCTCGCGTGGTGCGCGCCGTCCGGGCTCACGAGCACGCCGCCCGCCTGCGTGAACCGCGAGAGCCGGAAGGTGCCGAGGAAGGCGTGCAGCAGGCTGGCGTGATAGGTGTCCTTCACGTTCTCCGCGTAGAGCTTCCAGTTGTTGGGGAGCACCTGCACGGTGCGGCCCAGCACGCGCACCGGCTTGCGCAACACGCGACGCACGCGCGCGAGGACCTGCTCGCCGAGGTAGTCCTCGATGGCCGGGGTCGCGTCCGAGAGGCTCGCGAAGACGAGGCCGTTGAGCGTGGTCGTCCGCAGCTTGCGCGGCCCGTGCTCGTCCTTGCAGAACGAGGGCGGCATCCCACCCCGCCCCTGGGCGCCCTTCTCGAACGCGACGCTGAGCAGGTTGCCCTGCAGGTCGTAGCTCCACGCGTGATAGATGCACTGGAAGCGCTTCGCCGTGCCCGCGTCGTCCAGCGCGATCAGCGCGCCGCGATGCGCGCACCGGTTCTCGAACGCGTTGATGCGACCGTCCGCGTCGCGGACGACGATCACCGGCATCTCGCCGACGAACGTCGTGCGAAAGTCTCCCGGCGCGGCGAGCTCGGCTTCGAGGCAGACGTAGTTCCAGGCGGGCCCCTCGAAGATCCGGCGCATCTCGCAGCGGTAGTTCGCGTCGTCCTGATAGACCCAGTACGGAACGCGCGCGAGGGTCTCGACGGGCCACGACCGCGGGGACTCGATGACACTCATGATTGCCTCCATGGGGCCCTAGAGCCGAGCCTGGTCGATGCTGAGCCCGAGCCAGTAGCGCCCCACCAGCTCGTAGTGCGCCAGGCGTCCCTGCAGGTGCTGCGTGATCACGTGGATGTCCTGGAAGTGACGCTGGATCAGGTTGTCCTCGTACGCCGAGGTGGCGCCGGACGCGCCGTAGACGGTGTCGATGATCTGGGCGGCGAGGCGGATGCCGTGCGTGGTGGCGAGCCGCAGGTTCGCGCGCTCGTCGAGCGTCACCGCGTCGTTGAGCGCGGCGGTCCAGATGTCGCGCACCGCTTCCATCAGGAACGCGCGGCCGGTGCGCAGCGCGGCCTCCGCCTGGCCGACCGCCACCTGGGTCATCGACTGCTCGCGGAGCAGGCCCGGCGTGGAGCGCGGCGTCTTCGAGCCGGCCAGCTCCATGAACGCCGTGAGGCACGAGCGCGCCATGCCGAGCGCCACCGCCGCGTCGCCGGAGGCGAAGCAGAGCGTGCGCGGAATCTTGTAGAGCGGCCCCGGGTCGAGCAACGTCGCGGTCGCGGAGAGCACCGTGCGGTGCCCGGGCACGAAGACGTCGTTGACCGCGAAGTGGTGCGTGCCGGTGGCGCGCATCCCGCGCACCTTCCACGTGTCGAGCAGCTCCGCTTCGGCGACGGGCACGAAGAGGTACCGCGTCTCCGGCGTGCGCCGTTCTCCAGCCGCACCTGCCCGTTCTCGATGACCTGGCAATGCGCCGCCACCCACGCGGAGTTGCGCGACCCGGTGCTGAAGCCCTGCCGCCCGGTCACGCGGTAGCCGCCGGGCACGACGATCGCCTTCGCCGTCGCGGCGGGCGTGTTGGCGACGCAGCCGCGCGGCGTGTCGATCCAGATCTCGCGCGCGACCTCGGTGCGGCATCCGCGACGCGTACGTGCCGAAGATGGTGAGCTGGTTCACGACCCATCCGGTGCTCGCGTCCGCCTTCCGAGCTCCTCGATCACCTGCACGTACGTCGGCAGGTCGATCTCGGTGCCGCCGACGCGGCGCGGGATCGCCATGTGGATGAGACCGGCATCGAAGATGGAGTCGAACAGCGGCTTCGGCAGCTCGCGCAGGGCCTCGGCCTCGTCGGCCGCCGCGCGGATCTGGGGCGCCAGCTTGCGCGCGGCGTCGAGGGGTGGCGTCAATCACCACGTCGTCTAGTCCTCCCGGTTGCCCATCCGGGGGCCGCCGCTCACGTACACGGTCTCCCCCGTCATGAAGTTCGCCTGGTCGGACGCGACGAAGATCACGGCCCACGCGATCTCTTCCGGCCGCCCCAGCCGTTGCAGCGGCACCTCGCGGGCCGCGCGCTCGATCATCGCCGGAGTCTTCCAGATCTCCAAGACCCCCTCGGTCTCCGTGGGCCCGGGCGCGACCGCGTTGACGAGGACGCCGTGCTTCGCCCACTCGGCGCCGAGGCTCTGCGTGAGCACGGTGACGCCGGCCTTCGTGGCCGCGTACCCCGCCATGCCGCGCGCCCCGGTGCGCCCCGCCGTCGAGGTGACGTTGATGATCTTGCCCGCGCGCTGGCGGATCATCACGCGGCCCACCGTCTGCGTGAGGAGGAACACGCCGGTGAGGTTCGTGCCCACCATGGCGTCCCACTCCGCGCGCGGCAGGTCCTCGAACGCGTGACGGAGCCGGTACGCCGCGTTGTTGACGAGGATGTCGATGCGTCCGAACGCGTCGAGGGTCTGCGCGACGAGACGGTCGACCTGCGCGCTGTCGGCCACGTCGCACGGCACGGCGAGGGCGCGACGGCCCTCGGCCTCGACGGCCGCGGCCACGTCCTCGAGAGCCGCGCGGCGCCGGCTCGTGACGACCACGTGGGCGCCGACCTTCGCGAGCTCGACCGCGATGGCGCGACCGATCCCCTGGCTCGCGCCCGTCACGATCGCCACGCGGTCGCGCAGCGTGTCCGGCGAGAAGGTCATCGTCGCAAGACTACACCGGGCGCGCGGTGGTTTGACATGACGCCACGCGGGCCGTATGTCTCAGGCCATGGCGAACCCGCACGTCGCCGCCACGCTCGTCGGTCGCGGTGGCCCTCGCGATAGCCCCCGTCCCGGTCACGGCCGAGCCGAGCTCGCCCGCCGTCGAGAGCCGGCGACAGTCGCCCGCCGAGACGAGCGCGCAGAGCGAGTACAACCGCGGGGTCCGCGCGCGCGTGTCGAAGGACTGGCCGGCGGCCGTCGGGGCGTTCCGTCACGCGGTCGATCTCCGTCCCGACTACGCGGACGCGTGGAACGAGCTCGGCTACGCGCTGCGGAACATGGGACGCTACGAGGAGTCGCTGGACGCGTACGACGTCGCGCTCCGTCTGCGCCCCAAGTTCCCCGAGGCGCTGGAGTACCTCGGCGAGGCGTACGTCAAGCTCGGCCGCCTCGACGACGCCCGCCGGGTCCTCGACCGTCTCCGCCCGCTCGACCGCAAGCGCGCCGCCGAGCTGGCCGACGGAGATCGCCAAAGCGCCGCTAAGTGACTAGAACCGCGACGCTGTCAGCGTCACGTCGGCCCGGGACCACGCCCGCCGGAAGTCGGCATCTCGTCTTCGACGCTTCCGCGGTCTTGTTCTGTGCGCGCAGGGCTCTGCGCCAGGCCGAAGAGCGACCAGCCGTTGCCCGGGTTGCGCTTGAGGTCCTCGCGATAGACCTGTTCCGCATCCGCGGCGCGGCCGGCCTGCAGGAGGACCGCGCCGAGCGCCTGACGGACCGGGAAGTACCACGGCGGCGGCTCGGTGAACCAGTGCGTGTCCTGCTCGGCCACGGCGGCGCGGAGCAGACGCTCGGCGCTCGCGAAGTCGCCGGCCTTCGCCGCGATCTCGCCCGCCAGCACGTTGGCCGCCATCTGCAGAACGTTCTTCGCGCGGAAGAAGAACGCGACCGTGCGGTCGCCGGGCACGGCCGCGAGGATCGTTTCCAGCTCGCGTCAGCTCGCGACGCGCCTCCGCCGCCTGCCCCTTGCGCGTTGAACGCGAGGCCGCGCGCGTAGTGCCACACGCCGCGCGTGTACGGCCACTCGCCGGGCGGCGCGGGCTGGCGCAGCACGTCGTCCCACCGGCCGAAGCGCACGAGCGAGATGATCGGCGCGACCGGCGCCGTCTCCATGTCCGGCATCGCCTTGATCATCTCCGGGCGGCGCGTTGGACGCGAAGCTCGCGCGCGGCGCGGAGCGTCTCGCGCTGCGTCCCTGCATGCCGGCCGACTGCCAGATGAAGTCGATGTTGTGCGGATAGTAGAGCCCGCGGTAGATCTGGCTCGGCTGCGCGGTCTTGAAGTAGGCGCGGTCCGCCTTCACGGCCGCCGTCGTTCGACCGCCACCGCGTCGGCGTACCGTCCCACGCGCCAGTAGATGTGCGACGGCATGTGGACGATGTGCCCGGCGCCGGGCATCAGCGTCAGCAGACGGTCGGCGGCGGCCTCGGCGCGGCCGGGCTGCGTGCTCGCCTCGACCGCGTGGATGTAGAGGTGCAGCGCGCCGGGATGGTCGGGGTTCTTCGCGAGCACGCGCTCGAGCGTCTGGACGATCTCCTCGGTGCCCGGGTACGGCGTGCCGTCCGGCGCCCACAGGTTCCACGGGCGCAGGTTCATCGCGGCGTCGGCGAAGAACGTGCGCCGCTTCGAGGTCATCCGGGAACTG
This sequence comes from uncultured Candidatus Rokubacteria bacterium, assembly GCA_963707305.1. GTDB lineage: Bacteria > Methylomirabilota > Methylomirabilia > Rokubacteriales > CSP1-6 > VGLJ01. Next base: position 7,820 of record CAVPPZ010000023.1, on the reverse strand, counting down.
GCGGGCGACCTCGCGCATCGCGTCGGCGTAGGCGCGGTCGAGCGCCTCGCGCTTCGCGGCGGGGTCAGCCGTGTGGCGCTTCGCGAGCGCCTGGATCATCGCGCGCTCCGCGGGCGTCGCGCCCGCCGCCCGCTGCTGCGCGACCTCCACCGCGGTCGAGCGCGCGCTTCTCGCGCTCCGCGTCCGTCGGGTGGTTGTAGTTGCCGCCCTCGGTGATCGCGACGCCCCAGAAGCACATCGCGCAGGCGGGATCGAGCCGCGCGGCCTCGCGGAACGCGCGCTGCGCCTCGTGGTGATTGAAGGCGTAGACGAGCCGCAGGCCCTGATCGAACCAGCGCTGCGCCTGCGGGCGACGAGGTCGTGACCCGATACGAGTAGGTCCCGAGCGTGTCGTAGAGGACGGGGCGCGCGTCGGCCGTTGCTGGCGCGTGGCCGGCCTGGGAGCGCGTCCCCTCGGTCGTGCACGCCGCGAACGCGACGAGGAATGCGGGCAGCAAGATCCACCGGGGCGTCTTCATGGCGAATACCTCCGTGGCTGAAAGCGAGTGTTGCCGATCGCGGCGCAGCGCGCAAGCGATCGCCGCTCAGCGCGAGGACGAGGAGGAGCGGGCCCGCGACGAGCCCGCTCCACCGATGCAGCCGGACGGCGACGCGCCGCCCGCGCGAGGCTACTGAATCACCGAGCGCGGCGTGGCCGTGATCCGCGTGACCTTGATCTTTTCACGGTCGATCATGGTCGGGACCCTCGGCGAGATCTCGTTCTTCCAGTAGTCGCTCTGGTAGACCGCGTCGTAGAGGCGCTTGCGCTCCGCCTCGTTCTCGAAGCGGCGGATCCACACGTACACGCTCTCGTCTTCCTCGCCGACGAAGCTGCCGAGGACCACCATCCCCATCTTGGTCTGGAACGGGATGATCTCCTCTTCCATGCACTTCACCCACGCCTTCTGCTGTCCCGGATGGACGTGATACTGCCGGAGCTCGAAGAACATGCGGCCTCCTTGGACGGGCCCCGTGGCGGAAGCCCGGCGCCGAGAGAGTACACCGGGCCGGGCACGCGAGGGCGCCGAGCCGTCCCGCCATCGGCCGCTCGCGTCTGGCTCATCGGTGTCCGGTCCAGCGTCTGCAGGGCGACGCTCTCCTTCAAGGGGACGTCGGCCGCGCGGCGCATCCCTCGCAACGACCGCACCGTCTCCCGCCGCTCGCCGAGCGCTCTCAGCGCGTCCCGGAAGGACGTGCCGAGCGTGTGACGCGTCGAGCGGCGTGTCAGCCCCGCCCGGCTCTCGACCTGCAGCCGTGCGCGCGCGCGATCGTCGCCGCTGCGGGACACCCTCTCGTGCTCTCGGGTCGAGGGGTCGTAGAACCCGACATACCCCCCGGGGTTGATGCCGAACGACGGCAGCGGCCGGCCCTTGTGCAGCCGTCCGAGGAAGTCGTTGCGCCCGCCCACCTCGCCGGTCGCCGTGAAATAGAGCGGCAGGAGGAAGTTGGACACCCAGATCCCGTCGATCGGGTACCGGTCGTCCTGGACGGCATCGCACACCTCGTACCAGTGGAACACCTGGTGGTTCGGGTCGCCCGGATGCGGACCGGCCACGAGGCGGTTGGCGTCCGGGTCGCCGATGAGCTCGAGCGCTTCGTGAGAGAGCGCGACGGTCCACGGCTCGTCGAGCGCCGCCGACAGCTCGACGAAGATGACGCCGAACGGGAGGCCGCCCGCGTTCCTCTCGTGGTAGCGGAGCGCGTCGTCGACGGCGACGCTGTTCCACAGATAGAGGACGGCGTCCCCCCGCAGCTCCGGGAGGAACGTATCGTCGGGCGCCCGGCCCGCGGGCCCATCGAGCCGCAGCTCGGCGGACCGGTGCCAGTGGGGCTTGAAGTCGAAGGTGATCTGGCGATTGACGGCACGCAGGCCGTCCTGCACCTGCTCGTCGGACAGCTCCCCGTTCGTGTGGTTGACGACCGAGATCAGCATCCCTGCCCCCCCTGGTGCGCCGTGGACCCCGTGGTGTCAGGCAAGGGACAGGCCAAGCCCGGCGGGGCCGCGACGCCCCGATTGGCGGGCGCCCGTCGCGCTGGGGGACCGCGGAACTGAAACGTGCGTTTCAGATCGCGTGGATCAGTTCAACGCGTGAACCCCAGGCGGCGGATCTCGATGCGGTACTCCTTCATACGGCGCCAGAGCGTCGTGCGGCTGATCCCCAGATCCTGCGCGACGAGGTGGAGGTCGGCGCCCCGCGCCTCGATACGCTCGAGGATGGCCTCGCGCTCGAGATCCACGAGCGTCTTCGGGCGTCCGGCAGGCGGAGGCGGAGGTGACGAGCCCCGCGGTGGCGCGGTGAGCCGCTCGGGCAGGTCGTAGAGCTCCACGAGCGGGCCCGGCGCGAGGGCCACCGCCTGCTCGACCATGCCGCTCAGCTCGCGGACGTTGCCCGGGAAGGCGTAGCTCGACAGCGCGTCCATCGCGGCGGGAACGAAGCCGGAGAAGTCGCGACCCAGGCGGCTCGAATGACGCGCGAGGAAGTGGCGCGCGAGCAGCGGAATGTCATCGGGCCGCTCGCGCAGCGGGGGCATGTGGATGCGGATGACGTTGAGCCGGTGATAGAGGTCCTCGCGAAACGTCTTGTCATCGACGGCCTCCTGCAGGTCGCGGTTCGTCGCCGTCACGACCCGCACGTCGAGCGGGATCGAGCGATTGTCGCCGAGCCGCCGCAGGCTGCGCTCTTCGAGCACCCGGAGGAGCTTCTTCTGGATCTCCATCGACGCCTCCCCCACCTCGTCGAGGAAGAACGTGCCTCCCTGCGCCTCCTCCAGGAGCCCCTTGCGGGCAACGGCCGCGCCGGTGAACGCCCCTTTCACGTGGCCGAACAGCTCGTTCTCGAGCAGCTCGTCCGGCAGCGCGGCGCAGCTCACGGACACGAAGGGGCCGCCGACGCGCCGGCTCGTGCCGTGGATCGCCCGCGCCACCAGCTCCTTCCCCGTTCCGCTCTCGCCCGTGATCAGGACCGTGCTGTCAGCCTGCGCGGCCCGCGGGACGATCGCCAGGATCCGCCGGATCGCCTCGCTGTGCCCGACGATCGCGTCGAGGCTGAAGACGCTGGCCGCCTCCGCCCGGAGACGATGCACCTCGGTCCGGAGGTGCTTGCGCTCCAGGGCGTTGCGGACGCGCAGGAGCGCGGGCTCCATCTCGAACGGCTTCGTGAGGAAGTCGAACGCGCCGTGGCGCATCGCCTCCACGGCGGCCTCGATCGTGCCGTAGGCCGTCATGACGATGACCTCGACGCCGGGGTTTGCCTGCTTCACGTGGCGGAGGACGTCGAGGCCCGAGACGCCGTCCATCCGCAGGTCGGTGATGATGAGATCGACGGTTTCGCGCGCGAGGGATGCGATGGCCGCGCGCCCGTCCGCCTCTTCACTGACGGCGTACCCTTCCCGGCGCAGCATGATGGCGAGGCTCCGCCGCATCGCCGATTCGTCGTCGACGACGAGGATCCTATCCGGCATGGGGCAGCTCGATGACGACGCGCGTCCCGACCTCGGGCACGCTGTGGAGGGACACGCGGCCGCCGTGGTCGTCGACGATGCGCCGGACGGTGGCGAGCCCGAGCCCGATGCCGCCGGGACGCCGCGTCTGGAAGGGCTCGAACAGGCGTGACATCTCGGACGGCGAAATGCCGCGGCCGGTGTCGCGGACCGTCACGTGGACGAAGCCGTCCACGCTGCACGTGGCGACGTTCAGGACGCCGGCGTCCCCCATGGCCTGCACGGCGTTGAGGAGGACGTTCCAGAAGACCTGGCGGAGCTGGCTTGGGTCCGCGCGGACCAGGGCCGGCGATGCCGCGAACTCGCGCTCGATCGCGATGCCCGGCGTGCACCGGTCGTCTCGCCGGAGCAGGCGAAGCGCGCCGTCGATGCAGTCATGGACGTCGACCGCTTGAAACACCGGGGCCCGAGGCCGCCCGTACGCGAGAAAATCCGACACGATGGTGGTCAGGCGGTCGGTCTCCCCTTTGATGATATCGAGGACCTCCGCGTCCTCGGGAGCCAGGCCCGCGTGCTTGCGCAGGATCTGCACGCAGTTGCTGACGGCGCCCAGGGGATTGCGTGTCTCGTGCGCCATGACGGCGGCGATCTCTCCGATGGCCGCCAGGCGCGTCTTGCGCACCACCTCGTGCTGGGCGCCTCTGAGCTCCGCCATCCGTGCCTCCAGCGACTCCGCCATGCGATTGAAGGCGGTGGCCAGCAGGTCCACCTCGGCGGCGCCATGGGTCGCGATCCGCTTCGCCAGGTCGCCCGCCGCGATGTCCCGGGCCCCCTGAACGAGCGCGGCGAGGGGGCGCGTCACCGTGTGCGCCTGCCACGCGGCGACCCCGAAGCCCGCGACGAGCGCCAGCCCACCGAGCCCGACGATCAGGTTGCGTGTCCAGTGAATCTCGGCCAGCTCCCGCTCGAGTGAGATCCACACGCGCGCGACCGCGCGTGGCTCCGTGAGGACGTAGACGGGCACCGCGAACTCGTACGCGGGCACTCCGTGCTCCATCGTCTCCTCGCCCAGGGCGAGATGGATGGCAAGCGCGCGCGCGGCCAGGGCGTCGGGCCGCATGTGGCCGGTCTGCCGGATGTCGCTGTGGGCCAGGATCCTCCCGGACGGATCGACGATCATCGCGCGGAGCACGTCGGGCTGGCTGGCGACGCTATTGATCACGTGCCGCACCACGAGGAAGTCGTCGGCCACGAGCCCCGGCACGCTGGCGTGCGCGAAGATCTTGGTGAGCTGGAGCCCGCGGTCCCACGCGCCCCCGAGGACCGCCCGGCGCTCCACGTAGACCACGGCCGGGACGAGGCCGGCGAAGAGCACCAGCGTGGACGCGGTGATGTGAAAGGTGAACCGCGCCCGCAGGCTCAACTGCTGGTACCACCCAAAGATAGCTCTGCCCATATGTCTCCGTGCCTGGCCCTCCATATACCTCGGTGGCGGCCGGATGAACAGCGAGCCATCTCTGATCGATCGTGCGTCTCGCGTGCCAAGCCGTGCGCGGCGCGCGCCGGCCGTGCTCTGCACGCCAGCACGTCGCTCGTCGCTGCATCGCCCAGTTCACGGATGGCGAGGAGGTTTCAATCTGAACCGATCCGGTCGACACGTGTCGCAGATTGAGCGCGTCGACCGTGGCCTGCAATCGCGCGGAGACGCGCGTGACGTTCGTGGAGAAGGATTGGCTCGGCCTTTGCCCACGGCGGAGGGCAATGCAGGACGACCGCTTCGGCCGTCTGTTCGCGGCGCAGGCGCAGCAGCCCGACGTTCGCGATCTCGTCAGCCTCGGCCAGACGATGGTCGCGGACCGCTTCGAATCGCAGGCGCCGGGCGACGTGGAGAACAACCTCGGAGTCCCGGCCGGCTACACCTACCTCGGACAGTTCATCGATCACGACCTGACCCTGGATCCGAATCCCTCGTTCGTGGATCAGATCGATCCCGGCGAGCGACGGAACGCGCGCACGCCGCGGTTCGACCTCGACTCGCTCTACGGGAGCGGACCGGCGGCCAGCCCGGGCATGTACGAGCCGGACGGCGTACGGTTCACGATCGGGAAGAACGGCGCCGGCGAGGACGACCTGCCGCGGCAGCAGGGCATCGCGCGCATCGGCGACCATCGCAACGACGAGAACCTGATCACCTCGCAGATCCACCTCGCGTTCCTGAAGTACCACAATCGCGTCGCGAGGGATCTCTCCGGAGCGCCGCGGGCCTTCGAGACCGTCCGCACCATCGTCCTCTGGCACTACCAGTGGATCGTGCTCCACGATTTCCTGCCGAAGATCGTGGGCGACGACGCGGTCAACGCGGTCCTCTCGAGCGGGTCGTCCTCGCTCTTCCCGGGTGGTTTCATGCCCATCGAGTTCACCGCCGCCGCGTACCGGTGCGGGCACAGCATGGTGCGGAACGGGTACACGCTGAACGGCCAGAGCGGGATCGTCGCGCTCTTCGATCCCGGTCAGAACAGGAAGGCGGAGCCCGCCGACCTGCGCGGCTTCCGGTCGCGACCCCGCGGCCGCCAGATCGAGTGGGCGCACTTCTTCCCGTTCGAAGGCCACCAGAATCCCGCGCGCCGGCAACCGCAGTTCGCGCGCGCGTTCGACGCGTTCCTCGCTCCGGCCCTCGGCCGCCTTCCGGCCGGGGCCGCGCCCCTCCAGGGCGCGCCGCCCGGCGTCACGCCCGCGGCGCTCGCGGTCCTGCCCGTGCGGACCCTCCTGCGCGGCCACCAGTTCCGCCTGCCGTCCGGACAGGACGTCGCGCGCGCGATGCGGACAGCCCCGGCGGACATCCTCGGCGAGGGGGCGCATCCGGTGCGGATCGGCGACGGCACCGCGAGGGATGCGGCGCGTCTCGCCCAGGTGTTCAGGAAGGCAACGCCCCTCTGGTACTACGTGCTCGAGGAAGCACGAGCCCTCCGTCGCGGCCGGATCCTGGGGCCCGTGGGCGGACGCATCGTCGCCGAGGTCTTCATCGGTCTCTTGCGCGGCGATCCGTCGTCGTACCTGCGTGCCGAGCCCCGGTGGAGCCCCCGCGCGGGGATCCACGGCGCCCCGCGCGACGGCGTGTTCTCCATGAGGGATCTCCTGCAGCACGCGGAAGTGCCCATTGCAGCCGGCTCGAAGTCCACGCGCTGACAGCGCACAAAGGAGGCAGACATGCCCACGATGTCGTCGTACGACCTGAAGGTCTCGGGGTTGCTGAAGCCCGACGCGGACCCGGCGCGGGCGGCGGCGGCCGAGACGGACTTCCACACCTTGTTCCCGTCCCCGCAGCCTGGGCCCTCGTGGAGCTGGGACTTCGTCATCGCGTACACCACGACGCTGACCGCCCTCACCCCGATCGGCGACGAGGAAGGGGACGTGATGGTCGGCTCGCAGCTGGCCGCCACATCGTACCTGCTGAAGAACTCCATCCTGAACGGCGTCAAGCTGACGGAGCACACCTCCCTCCCGAGCACGACGCAGATCACGGCGCAGACCTTCCTCGAGGAGGGCTCGGCGCTGGCCGCGGGCACGATCCTGGCGAACCCCGACTACAAGAGCCTTCAGTGGCGAGTCGGCGCCGAGAACACCGCGAAGTGGGACCTGGTCGAGGGGGAGATCGAGCGGACGGGGAACTACCGCCTCTTGACGTTCGTCGGGTCGATCGGCACCGTACGGCCCGGTTCGCTCGGCCACTCCTGGGCGATGCAGACCGCCAAGGACGACCTCGCGTGGTTCTACAAGTACCGGACCCAGCCGTGGTTCAAGAAGCTCGTCGCCATGCTCATCGAGTTCAACGCGGAGTACGCCGACGTGCTCGCCGAGGGCGCCCGGATCCGTGATCTGAAATGGTATTGCGGCGACGGCAGCGGGCCGTAGACTCTGGGAGGCCGATGCTCGGACGCGCCGTCGCCTTTCTCGCTCTCGGTGGTGTCGTGCTCGCGACGTGGGTGATCACCGCCCACGCCGCGGGCAAGACGCTGACCTACGCCCTGTACGGCGAGCCGGACACGCTGGACTCGGCGAAGATGTCGACGGACGTCGCCCTGCACCCTGCGTGGCTCGTCTGCGACACGCTCGTGAACCTCACGCGGGACGGCCAGCGTGTGGAGCCGGCGCTCGCCGAGTCGTGGACGCTGTCACCGGACGGGCTCCTCGCCACGATGAAGCTGCGCGTGGGCGTCCGGTACCACGACGGCACGGCGCTGGACGCGGACACGGTGAAGGCGAGCTTCGAACGCCATTTCCGGCCCGACCATCCGCTCTACACGGCCGAGCCGAAGAACACGCGGGCGCAGATCCTGACC
>CAVPPZ010000022.1:0-77570 GCA_963707305.1 uncultured Candidatus Rokubacteria bacterium | reverse complement strand
AGACGACGCGACACGACGGCGTGGTCATGGACTTCCCGCCCCTGGACGGCTTCACGCTCGGGAACCTGGTCCCGATGCTGAGTCGCTCGGCCACGTGGACGTTCCGGGCAACCTCGCCCGGCCCCAAGAATTTCACCGTGCGCGCGTGGTCGGAAAACTCGAAGACCGGCGAGGTCATCGCCACGGCCACCGTCCAGGCGGTGGCGCCGCTGGCGAACCTCACGCAGATGGGCGTGGCGCCGAATGGGATCGGCGGAGCGATGGTGCCCGGCACCAGGTTCTCCGTGAGTGACACGGTGCAGAACGACGGGACCGCACCGTCGCGCTCATCGACGACGCGCTACTACCTGTCGCTCGACGCGGTCAAGAACGCGGGCGACACGCTTCTGACCGGTACCCGCAGCGTCCCCGCGCTGGCGGTCGGGGCGGTCAACTCGGGAACGGAGACCGTCACCATCCCCGACGCCGCGCCGCTCGGTGCGTACTACGTGCTGGCCTGCGCCGACGATCGCGCGGTCGTCGAGGAGACCAACGAGGCCAACAACTGCGTGGCCTCCGCGGCCATCCTCACGGTGACCCGGCCGGACCTGGTGGTCGGCGCCGTGTCGAACCCGCCGGCGACCGCCGCGCGCGGCAGCAAGTTCTCCGTGACCGACACCGCGCAGAACGTGGGAGCCGTGGGCTCTGGATCGTCGAAGGTGCGCTACTACCTGTCGCTGGATGTCGTGAAGAGCGCCGACGACAAGCAGATGGCAACGGCGCGCAGCGTCCCGGCGCTCGCGGCGGGCGCGGTCCACCTGGGGACGGTCGTGGTGACGATCCCCGCGGCCACTCCAGCGAACACCTACTTCGTCCTGGCCTGCGCCGACGGGTTGAACGCGGTGGCGGAGACCAGCGAGGACAACAACTGCCGGCCCTCCGGCACCACGGTGACCGTCACGCCGTGACCGGAAGTCGCCCGGCCCTCTCCCGGCCCGATCCGGGGGAGGGCCGGCACGCCGTGTGAGTCCTCACAGCGTGGCCGCGAACTCCTCGATCAGCGCGTTGACCGTGTCCGGATTCTCGGTGGGCGGGAAGTGCCCCGCGCCGGACAGTTTCACGTACCGTGAACCGGGCACGGCGTCGTCGATCTCCTTCTCGTACTCCGGCGGATTGGTGGGATCGTCCATGCCACGAAGGATGAGGAGGCTGGGCTGAAGCGTCGCGAGCCGATCGCGGACGTCGAAGGCATCGATCACTTTCAAATCATGGTACTGGGACAGTGGCCCCACCTGACGGTGGCGCTCCAGCGACTGCTCGCGCAGTCCGGGTTCGACGAGCTTCATGGCGTGCCGCTGATACGCCAGCCACTCTGTCGTAGACCTTCGGGTCCTCCGCGCGGCGCGCAGGCGCAACTCGTATGTGCCCGCGGCGCGTGTCTTGGGCCGCGCGGCGACGGTCATCACCACCAGGCCCTTCACCTCGTCCGGATAGTCGAGGCCGTATTGGAGCGCAATCGACGCGCCCAGCGTGTAACCGACCAGCACGAGGTCCGCGTTCAACCCCTGCGCCCACAGCCAGCCGCGCACCCATTCCGTGTATCGCGCAACATCCGGACACCGACTCCCCTCGAGATGGCCGGGCAAGGTCGGCGCGACGCTCTTCGGGAAATGCCTGACTTGATAGTGGAACGCGTCGGCGCAGGCGCCCGCGCCGGGTCCATGGAGAAACACGAGCTGCGCCATGACACCACTCCTTCCTGTGTGCTAGATTGCCGACCATTCTGACCCGCCGGATGAGGAGACATCCATGATCGACATGCATGCCCACTGGAGACCCGCCGATCTCGCCGACGCGCTGCGCGCGCGCACGACGGAACCGCGCATCCTGCGCAACCAGGACGGCGTCGAAGTACTCAAGACCCGGATGGGCGAGGAGCCGGTGGCTAAGGCCTTCGACGAGGTGGGCTTCCACCTGGGCCGGATGGACCGTCAAGGCGTGAGTACCAGCGTGCTGTCGCTGCTCGGCTCGTTCTGCTGGATCGAGGCGCAGCCGCCCGACGTCTCCCTGCAGCTGTGCCGGCGCTTCAACGACGGCGTGTCCCGGCTCTGCCAGGAGCACGAGGCCGCTTCGTCGCCTACGCGGCGCTGCCGCTGGTGGACATGTCAGCTCGCGGCCGCGGAGTTCGAGCGCGCGCTGGGGCTGCCGGGCATCGTCGGCGCCCAGGTGCCGGGCAACGCGTTCCTCACGCGCAAGGACGCCGAGGCCATGCGTCCGCTGCTCGAGGTCGCCAACCGGCATCGCGCCGTGGTCTTCATCCACCACGGCCCGCGGCCCGGTGATACCTTCCCCAAGGTGTCGGCGGACACCGACAATGCGCGCCGCCGCAACGGCACGCTCGACATGCAGGCGAGCCTGTCGTCGGTGATGGTGACGCTGTGCCTCACCGACTACCTCGCGCCCTACCCCGACGCGATGATCCACATCCACAACCTGGGCGGCAACATCCCGTACGAGGTCGAGCGCATGGACCACCGCTGCCTGCTCGACACGCCGAAGGAGGAGCTGCCGTCGGCGCGCTTCCGCCGCTCGCAAGGTGTACGTGGACTGCAACTCGTTCGGCCCGCGCGCGATCGAGGCCGCGGTGCGCCTGTACGGCGCCGATCGCATCGTGTGCGGCACCGACGGCACCGAGTTCGGCTGCGAGTGGACCAGCAAGGCGCTCGCGGAGGCGGCAGATCGGCGAGGACGCGCGCGAGAAGATCCTGCACGGCAACGCCGCCGCGATGCTCTCGCCCCTCGCAACGCTCGCGCCGCGCGAACACGCGGCTGCGTGATGAGCGTCTTACCGCAATGAGACGACGCAGCACCCGGCGTCCTGCGCAGGAACGAGGAGAGACAACGGGCTTCGTGGTTGGTGGCCCCAACGGGATTCGAACCCGTGTTTCAGCCTTGAGAGGGCCGTGTCCTGGGCCTCTAGACGATGGGGCCGGCCTAGCGAAGGAAGTGGCTGGGGGAGGAGGATTCGAACCCCCGCTACCAGGGCCAGAACCTGGTGTCCTACCCCTAGACGATCCCCCACCAACACGCCCGACAGCGTTCACACGATACCACAGCGCGTCAGCGGCATCGATCGGCCTTCAGCGAGCGGCTCGGCTTGAAGCGCGGGACCTTCGCGGACGGGATCGTGATCTCCTTGCCCGTGCGCGGATTGTGGCCGTTGCGCGCGGCGCGCTTGGTCACGCAGAAGGTGCCGAAGCCGCTGATCGTCACGCGCCCGCCGTTGCGGAGCGACTCGAAGACGCCACGAGGAAGGCGTCGCAGCGCGCGATCGGCCGAGGCTCTTCGAGACCGCGCGGCTTGGCCATCTGCGCGACGAGCTCGGCCTTGGTCATGGGGACGTACTTCGACGCGCGGGACGGCGACGCTGTCAACGACGCAATCACGCGCACCGCGTCGAGAACGCGCCGGCGGGAACGGCTTCTCGATCACCGGCACGTGCGCGTCCTTCGAGGAACGCCACGCGTCGGGGTTCGCCGTGTCGCCGGTGATGAAGATGAAGCGCCGCGCCAGCGCGGCGTCGTGCGCGATCGCCTCGCGGTAGAACTCGTCGCCGTCGCCGTCCGGCATGCGGATGTCCGAGACGATCAGATCGTAGCGGCGCGCCTGACGCGCTCGAGGCCCGGTCGGCCGCCGGGGGCCACGTCCACCTGCCAGCCGGACTCCTTCAGCAGCGTGACGATCAGGTCGAGCACGGCCGGCTCGTCCTCCACCACCAGCGCGAGACGCCCGCCGGCCGCGGGCGGCACCAGCGGCGCGGCGCGCTGCCGACGCGGGCGCCGGCGGACCGCACGGGCAGCTCGACCGTGAAGATCGTCTCGCCGGGGCGGCTCTCCACCGTCAGCCGGCCGCCGTGCTCCTGCACGATGCCGTACGAGACCGAGAGCCCGAGCCCGGTGCCCTGCCCGACTTCCTTCGTCGTGAAGAACGGCTCGAAGACGCGCGACGAGCATCCTCGGCGCCGATGCCCGGCCCGTCGTCGACCACCTGCGCGACCACCGTGTCGGCCGTCGGCGCCCGGCGCGTGCGCACGATGACTCGCCGGTCGCGGCCCGCGCCGAGGATCGCCTGCTCGGCGTTGAGCAGCAGGTTCAGGAACACCTGCTCGAGCTGCTGGGCGTCGCCGCGATCTTCGGCAGGCTCTGCGCGAACTCCGGCGCACCGTGATGCCCGAGAGCGCGAGCTGGTTGAGGCGCAGCGCGAGCGTCTGCTCGAGCGTCTCCTGCAGGTCGACCGGCGTGCGCTCGGGCGGCCGCTGGCGCGCGAAGTAGAGCAGGTTGCGGACGATCTTCGCCATGCGGTCGCCCTGCGACACCATCAGCTCGACGGGACGGCGCAGCGGCGGCGGCACCTCGCGGCGAGAGCAGGAGCTGGCCGTAGCCGATGATCACGCTCAGCGGGTTGTTCAGCTCGTGCGCCACGCCGGAGACGAGCTGGCCGAGCGCGCCGAGCTTGGCGGCCTGCACGAGCTGCGCCTGCGTCTCGCGCAGGCGCGCGAGGTTGTCGCGGGCGCTCGCGTAGAGCTGCGCGTTCTCGAGCGCGAGCGCGGCCTGGTCGGCGAAGGCCTGCAGCAGCGCGACCTCGCGCTCCTCGAAGTCGCGCGGCTCCGCGTACGCCACCACGAGCGCGCCGACCACCTGGCTCTTCACGTTGAGCGGGGCCGCGAGCACCGCGCGGCTGCCGATGGCCAGGATGGCCTCGCGCAGCGCCGTCGGCATCGCGTAGTCGTCGGCGAAGAGGTCCCGCGTCCAGACCGGCCGCTCGGCGTCCACGCACCGCGCGGCCACGCCGCGCCCTTCGGCCACACGAGGTTCGCGGTCGAAGCCCATCGCGCCCGGCGCCGCCGCGCGCGACCGCGGTGAGCGCCCCGTCGGCGCCTGATGCGATAGAGCGACGACGCGTGCGCGTCGAACACGGGGATGACCGCTTCCGCGATGCGCTCGCCCACCTCGTCGACGTCGAGGCTCAGCGCGAGGCTGCGCGCCGTGTCTCGCGAGCGCCGTCGCTTCCCTGCGCTCGCGCTGGCTCTCCGCGTAGAGGCGCGCGTTCTCGAACGCGAGCGCGGCCTGGTCGCCGAAGGCCTGCAGCGTCTGGATCTCCTCGGCCGTGAACTCGCGACCGAGCTCCGTGCCCAGCACGAGGGCGCCCACGGGCCCATGCGTGCCGAGGAGCGGCACGCCGATCGCCACGCGATGGCCCGAGCCGCGTGATCTCCGCGCGCAGGTCGGGCGGCACGATCACGTCGGGGTCGTTGAGGATGTCGGCGCTCACCACGACGCGGCGCTCCGAGACCGCGCGGCCGGCGACGCCCTCGCCCCGCCGGAGCACCAGCGCGCGGCGCCGGCGCGCCGCCCGTGCTGTGCGAGACCACCGAGCGCAGCGTGTCGTCGCTCGCCTCGTAGCGGTAGAACGTCCGCGCCGCGCGCGCCGAGCAGCTCGACGGTGCCGTTCAGGACGAGCGCCGCGATGCGGTCGACGTCGAGCGTGGAGGAGAGCGCGCGGCCGATGCCGCGCGAGCGCTTCCGCGACGTCGCGCCGGCGGCCCGCGTCGCGATAGAGGCGCGCGTTGCGGATCGCCACCGCCGCCTGCGCGAGGAACATGTCGACGACGTCGCGCAGGCTCGGCGTGAGCGTCACCGGCTGCGTGTGACAGAGCGCGAGCACGGCCAGGAGCTCGCCGTCCGCGACGACCGGGAATCCCGCGAAGCTGCGCAGTCCGTTCCGGCGCCACCAGTCGGGGCTCAGCATGCGACTCGTCGCCGAACACGTCCTCGACGAGGACGGGCTCCTGGTGCCGCGCGACCCAGCCCACCGAGCCCTCGTCGTACGACGTCGACGCGCACGGGGAAGTCGCGGCCACGAGCTCCGCGTCGGAGTGCGCGGTGAGCGTGAGCGTGCGCGTGCGATCGTCCGCCAGCCAGAACGACGCGAAGCGGACGCCGGTGAGCTGCGCCGCGCTCTCGATGATCGTCCGCAGCAGCGTGTCGAGATCGAGCGTGCTCGAGATGCGCTGGTTGACGGCGGCCAGCGCGCGGATGCGCGTCGACTGCACGTGCTCGGCCTGGTAGAGCGACGCGTTGCGGATGGCGACGCCGGCGTGCGCGGCGAGCAGGTTGAGCGCCTCCTGCTCCTCGCGATCGGGCACGCCCTCGGGGACGATGTAGTCGAGCACGCCCACGAGCGTGTCGCCCACCATGATCGGCACGCCGTAGTACGAGGCGGTCGGCCGCTCGCGCCACCACGCGGGCGCGAGCGTGCGCGGGCTCGTCGAGCGGCCGGGCGACGAGCACGGGCCGGCGCTGCGTCGTCACGAGGCCGGGGAGCCCGGCGTGCATCCCCCGCTCCAGCGGCAGCGTCGACATCTCCGGCGACGCGGTCACCTGCAGCGGCCCGCGCTCGATGTCGAGCACGTGGACGGCCGCGAGCGCGCGCGGCCGCATCGACGACGGCCGCGTCCACGATGCGGCGGATGACGTCCGCCGTGTCGAGCGAGGCCGTGAACGAGCGCGTCAGCGACACCAGCGCCTGCAGCCGCGCGCCGCGCGCGACGGCGGCGGCGTACGCGCCCGCGTTCTGCACGGCCATCGCCGCCTGCGAGGCGAGCATCGTGATGAGCGCGCGGTCCTCGTCGCTCGCGAGCGAATCGCTGCGCGAGCGCACCGTCACCACGCCGAGCAGATCGTCGCCGGACAGCATGGGCACCGCGAGCAGGCGCTGGATCCCCGACTGCGCGCGCCCACTCCGCGGACAGCGATCCCGGCTCGCGCGTGACGTCCGCGACGTAGATGGCCTCGCGCAGCTCCGCGGCGCGGCCGGTGATGCCGTCGCCGAACGGGATCGTCTCCGGGATCGACGGCCGGCGCGGACGCGCCGCTGGACGCGCGGAGACGCAGCACGCGCTGGCGGCGTGGTCGGCCGTCCACACCTGGACGACGTCCGCGTCCACGCAGACGCGCCGGCGGCCTCGGCGATGGCGCGGAGCACCGCGTCGGGATCGAGGGACGCGGCCACCATCTGCTCGAGCTGCGCGAGCTCGCGCAGGCGATCGCCGCGCCGCCGGGCCTCGGCGTAGAGGCGCGCGTTCTCGAGCGCGAGCGCCGCCTGCTCGGCGAGCAGCGCCAGGAGCGCCATCTCGTCGTCGGAGAACGTGCGCGCGGTCCACTGGTGGACGGCGAGCGCGCCGTGGACGACGCCCTTCACGACGAGCGGCGCCGCCGCCACCGCCTTGAAGCCCTCGCGCGCGATGTGCCGGCGCCGCACGGAGTCGAGCTCCCACTGCGGATCCGCCAGGATGTCGTCGGTGGCCACCACGCGTCCTTCGCGCGCCGCCGTGCTGACGGGTCCGCCGGCGACCGGAATCCCGCCGCGGCGCGTAGTCGGCGGTGAGGCGTCCGGTCGCGCGCAGGACGCTCAGCCGCTCGCGGCCGGCATCCCACGTGGCCACCATCGCGGAATCGGCGCCCATCACCTCGCGCGTCTTCTCGGCGATCGTGTCGAGGACCTGGTCGAGATCGAGCGACGAGGTGAGCGAGCGGCCGACGGTCTCGAGCGCGCGCAGGAACAGGGCGCGCTTGTGCTCCTCGGTGACGTCGCGCCACAGGAGCATGACGCCGCGGGCCGTCGGCGCGAGGCGCCCAGCGCGGCTCCATCCAGACACCGGCGTCGCCCGCGGCCTTGATGTGAACGGCGGCCCCGTGGCCGCGCGCGCCGGCCAGCGCGAGCTCGAGCGGGCGGACCCAGGCTTCCTGCGGAAATGCGGCGAGGACGTCGTCGATCGGGCGGCCGAGGGCGTCGGCGCGGGCGCAGGCGCTGAGACGCTCCATCGCCGCGTTCCAGCCGACGACGACGCGGCTGCCATCGGTGACAACGACCGCATCGTCGAAGCTGTCGACGATGTTCGCGCGCTCGTCGGCCTGCATTTGCTTTCCAACATACAACCCCGGGGGCTGTGCCCCGCTGGCATTTCTCTTGCTCAATGACTCCCTGAGGTTAAAGCGGCGTCATGCCGGCCATAGGGTTGTCGGGAATGCGCATCCTCGTCGTCGAAGACGCGGCGGATATCCGTGAGGTCTTCACGGTGCTGCTGCGGGCGGAGGGCGCCCAGGTGGTCGCCGCCGCCAACGGGCGCGAGGCGACGGACGCCGCCGCGCACCAGCATTTCGACGTGATCCTGAGCGATCTTGGGCTCCCGGACGTCCCCGGCGACGTCCTGATCAAGCAGCTGCTCACCTCGGCCCGCAAGGGAACGCGGGTGGTCGTGATCACGGGCTACGGCGAGCCCTACCTCACGCGAGCGCGGCAGGCGGGCGCCGAGGTGGTGTTCACCAAGCCGGTGGAGTGGACCCGCATCCTCGACTACCTCCACCGCCCCGGCCTGGCCGCGTCCGCGTAGAAATCGGGAATCCGGCGGGCCATAATCGGCACGCCATGCGCTCAGGTCTCACCGATCCTTCCACCTATGTCCTCGCCGCCGTCGCGATCCTGCTGGCCATCGTCGCGTACCTGAAGGACCCCGGGCTCCCGATGCTCGGGGTCAAGAACGGGCTGTCCCTGCTCTGGTTCGTGCTGCCGCGGCTGGTGCCCGCCCTGATCCTCGCCGGGCTCATGCAGGTGCTCGTGCCCCAGGAGGTCGTCGGCGCGCTACTTCGGCCAGCAGGCCGGTTTCCGGGGGCTCGTCGTCGCCACGGTCGCCGGCGTGCTGACCCCGGGCGGGCCGATGGTCAGCGTCCCGCTGCTGGTCGCGCTCGCGAACTCCGGCGCGGCGATGCCGTCGCTCGTCACCTACATGACCGCGTGGTCGCTCTTCGGGCTGCAGCGGATCATCGCGTGGGAAGCGCCGCTGATGGGGTGGCGCTTCGTGAGTGTCCGCGTGCTCGCGTCGCTCGCCCTGCCCCTCCTCGCCGGCTGGATCGTGGCGCTCTTCTACTCCGACTGATGGCCTTCCGCGACCTGTCGGAGTTCGTGGCGCTCCTCGAGAAGCGCGACCGCCTGCGCCGCATCTCGACCCCGGTGTCGTGGGACCTCGAGATCACGGAGATCGTCGATCGCGTCTCCAAGAGTCCGGCTGCGCGCAACGTGGCGCTCCTGTTCGAGCGCGTCGAAGGCTCGAACATGCCGGTCCTGGTCAACGCCTTCGGCTCTCCCGACCGCATGGCCTGGGCGCTCGGCGTCGAGCGTCTCGACGAGCTCGGCGAGCGGGTGGCGCGCCTGCTCGACCTCCGCATGCCCGGCACCTTCATGGAGCGGTTGAAGAAGCTCGGCACGCTGTTCGACGTCGCCAAGGCGGCGCCGCGGCGGGTGACGCAGGCGCCGTGTCAGGAGATCGTCGAGACGGAGCGCCCGTCGCTGGCCGGCCTGCCGATCCTGCAAGTGCTGGCCGCAGGACGGCGGCCGCTACATCACGCTGCCCGGCGTCTTCACGCGTGATCCGGTCACCGGCGCGCGGAACGTCGGCATGTACCGGCTCCAGTACTTCGACGATCGGACGCTCGGCATGCACTGGCAGATCCACAAGGGCGGCGCCGAGCATCACCGGCGGGCGGAGGAGGCGCCGCAGCGACGGCGCATGGAAGTCGCGGTCGCCCTCGGCGGTGATCCCGCCATGGTCTACGCGGCGTCCGCGCCGCTGCCCCCGGGCGTCGACGAGGTCGTGTTCGCGGGGTGGCTTCGCGGCGCGCCGGTGGAGCTGGTGAAGTGCCGCACCATCGACGTCGAGGTTCCGGCCGAAGCGGAAATCATTCTCGAGGGCTACGTCGATCCGGCTGAGCGGCGCCTCGAGGGCCCGTTCGGCGATCACACGGGCTACTACTCGCTCGCGCGCGACTACCCGGTCTTTCACCTCACCGCGGTCACGCGGCGCGCGCGGCCGATCTATCCGACCACGATCGTCGGCCGTCCGCCGCAGGAGGACTACTGGCTCGGCAAGGCGACCGAGCGGCTGTTCCTGCCGATCATGAAGCTGATGCTGCCGGAGATCGTGGACGTGAACATGCCGGCCGAGGGCGTCTTCCACAACCTCGTGATCGTCTCGATCAAGAAGCGCTACCCGGGCCAGGCGCGCAAGGTGATGCTGGCGCTGTGGGGCATGGGCCTGATGATGCTGGCCAAGACGATCATCGTGGTGAGCGACCACGTGAACGTCCACGACCTCTCCGAGGTGGCGTGGCGCGCCACCGGCAACATCGATCCCAAGCGCGACCTGATGATCCTCGAAGGGCCCGATGGACGATCTGGACCACGCGGCGCTCCGCCACCGCTACGGCGGCAAGCTCGGCATCGACGCCACCGAGAAGGGCCCGCTGGACGACGTCGCGCAGGCGTGGCCGGACGAGATCGTGATGACTGAAGATATGCGCGAGCGCGTCAGCCGCCGCTGGAAGGACTACGGGCTCTGAGCCCGGCAAGCGTCCGCGACGTCGTCGACGCGATCAAGTTCGAGCACACCGTCTTCGCCCTTCCGTTCGCCTACATCGCGATGGTCCTGGCCGCGCGCGGCTGGCCGGGCGGCTGGACGGTGCTCGTGGGTGACGGCGGCGATGGTCGGCGCGCGCACGTGCGCGATGGCCACGAACCGGGTGGTCGATCGGGTCATCGACGCGCGCAATCCGCGCACCGCGGGCCGCCACATCCCGCGCGGCGTCCTCGGCGCCGGCGAGATGAAGCTGCTCGCCGCCGCGGGCGCCGTCGCTGATGTTCGTCGCCGCGGCGATGCTGAACCCGCTTTGCCTGATCCTGTCGCCACTTGCCCTGCTGTTCCTCATCGGCTACTCGTACACGAAGCGCTTCACCTGGACGTCGCACTGGATCCTCGGATTCACCGACGGGATCGCGGCCGCGGGCGGGTGGATCGCGGTCACGGGCCGCTTCGACACGCCCGCGCTCGTCCTGTGGTTCGCGCTCACGGTGTGGATCGCCGGCTTCGACCTGATCTACGCGTGCCAGGACGTGGAGTTCGACCGCGCGCACGGCCTGCACTCGGTGCCGGCGCGCTTCGGCATCCCGGCCGCGCTGTGGGTCGCGCGGATCAACCACCTGCTCACCGCGGCCGCGCTCGCGCTCCTGGGCACGCTCGCGGCGCTGGGCCCGTTCTACTGGGTCGGCTGGCTCGTGGTGGTCGGGCTGCTGATCTACGAGCACTCGCTCGTGAGCCCGCGCGACCTCTCGAAGCTCGACGTGGCGTTCTTCAACATCAACGGCTACATCGCGGTGGTCGTCCTGGTGGCGGTCGTCGCCGGCCTGTGACGAGTGGCGGCCGCCGCCACGAAGTCGGAAGCGGTCCGCGCGATGTTCACCCGGATCGCCGGCCGCTACGATCTGATGAACTCGCTGATGACCGCCGGCCGCCACCACGCGTGGCGGCAGCCGTGGCCGCGCGCGCCGCGGTCGCCGCCCCCCGGGCCCGGTCCTCGACCTCGCGACCGGAACCGGCGACCTCGCGCTGGCCATCCAGGCGCTCGATCCGCGCGCCGGGTGATCGGCGCCGACTTCGCCGAGGCGATGCTGCACGCGGCCGCGCAGAAGCCGGCCGTGCGCGCGATGCGCCTCCCGTTGCTCGGCGCCGACGCGCTGGCACTCCCGTTCGCGACCGCCGCCTTCGCCGCGGTGACGTCGGCCTTCCTGCTGCGCAACCTGGAAGACCTCGCCGCCGGCCTCCAGGAGATGCGCCGGGTGACGAAGCCGGGCGGCCGTGTCGTGACGCTGGAGATCACGCCGCCCGGCCATCCCGGTCTGGTCGCAGCTCTTCGGTCTCTACTTCCACACGGTGGTCCCCGCCATCGGCGCGCTCGTCGCACGCGACCGTCAGGCGTACACGTACCTCCCGGACTCGGTGGACCGCTTCCTGGCTCCAAGGGCGCTCGCGACGCTCATGCGCAGCGTGGGCTATCGCGACGCGCACTACGTCCGCCTAGGTCTCGGCACGATCGCCGTCCACACCGCGACGGTCGTAAGCGCCGGTCCGGAGTTCGCGTCTCTTCTGCGTGGCTCTCGTTCGGAGGGCAATGTCCCTGCGACTGTGTGACGGGTCGGGGTCGGGGGCTGGCGGGCGCGCGGCGGCGCGGACGGCGCGGCGTGGGCGGCGTGGCGCGGGCGGGGGCCCCAGGGGGGCGGGTGGACCGTCCCCCGCACCGGGTTCGGCACGTGCTCGCCCGTGCGATGGAAACATGTCAGCGCAGGACCGCGCCAAACACTGTCGGGGTCCAGAGCCCCCCTGGGGCCCCCGCCCGCGCCGCGCCGCCCACGCCGCGCCGCCCGCGCCGCCCGCGCGCCCGCCAGCCCCCGACCCCGACCCGTCACACCGCGCGTGGTACGCTGCGCGCCGACCATGATCCACGGAGACCTGACGCGATACCCGAGAGAGAACGTGGCTGCTGCCGGCGCTGCGCGACGTGCAGCACGCGGAGGGCTGGCTGTCGCCGGAGGCGCTCGACGCGGTGGCGGCGCATCTGCGGGTGCCGGCGAGCGAGGTGTGGGGCGTGGCGACGCACTATCCCGGAGCTGCGTCTCACGCGCCCGGCAAGAAGCTGGTGCGCGTCTGCACGGGCGTGGCGTGCGCGGCGCTCGGCGGGCGCGATCTCGTCGCGCGCGTGCGAGAGCCGGCTCGGCGTGCGCGCGGGCGAGACGTCGGCGGACGGCGGCGTGACGCTCGAGGAGATGGACTGCGCGTTCACGTGCGCGGTGGCGCCGGTGATCGAGGTCGACCACGTGCGCCGCGGCCGCGTCGCGGCCGCCGACCTCGGCGCCGCGCTCGACGCCCTTCCGCCGCCCGAGGCTCCGCCGAGCGACCCCCTGCCCGCGCCGGTGATCAGGGCGACCGAGAGCCCGGCCGCGCGCTTCGCGCTCTTGCGTCGCGAAGCCGAGCGCCGGCGCACCGGCCGCCGGCTCGCGGTCGGTGTCGGCAGCTGCGGCCTCGCCGTCGGCGCCGGGCGAGACGTACGTCGCGCTCCGCGACGAGGTGGCGCAGCGCCGGCTGCCGTTCACCGTGGTGGCGGCCGGCTGCAACGGCCTCTGCTGGGCGGCGCCGGTCGTCGAGGTCCTGCGCGACGGCGCGCCGCGCCTGCCGATGAGCCTCGTGGGCGCCGAGGCGTCGAGCACGCTGCTGAACGCGCTCGGCGCGAACGCGCCGGTCCCGCGGACGGAGACCGCGGTCGCGATGCTCGCGGTGCAGCGCCGCGTGCTGCTCGAGCGGTGCGGTCGTCGCGGATCCCAACGACATCGCCGACGCGATCCGGCACGGCACGTACGCGACGTTCGCCGACGCGCTCGATGCCGGCGATCCCGAGCGGGTCATCGAAGAGGTGCGCGCGGCGGGCCTCGCGGGACGCGGCGGCGCGTTCTTCCCGACGGCCGTGAAGTGGCGCGACCTGCCGCGACGCCGCCGGCTCGCCGAAGTTCCTGGTCGTCAACGGCGAGGAAGGCGAGCCCGGCATCTTCAAGGATCGCCACCTGATGGAAGGCGATCCCGCACCGGCTCCTCGAAGGCGTGTTGCTCGCGGCGTACGCGGTGGGCGCCTCGCGCGCGATCCTCTACATCCACGGCGAGGCGGATCTCGCCGCCGCGCGTCTCGCGCGCGCCGCCGCGCAGGCGCGCGAGTGGGGGCTCGTCGGCGACGCCATCCTCGGCAGCGGCTTCGGCCTGGAGATCGAGCTCCGGCGCGGCCTGGGCGGCTTCGTGCTCGGCGAGGAGACCGCGCTGCTCGAGTCGATCGAAGGCCGGCGCGCCATGCCTCGCACGCGGCCGCCCTTCCCGGCCGAAGCCGGCCTCTTCGGCAAGCCGACGATCATCAACAACGTCGAGACGCTCTGCGCGGTGCCGGCGATCGTGGAGCGCGGCGGCGCCTGGTTCGCGGGCCTCGGCGGCGGCCACGGCACCAAGCTGTTCGGGATCTCGGGGCACGTGCGCCGGCCGGGCGTCGTCGAGATGGAGTTCGGGTGCACGCTGCGGACGCTCATCGACACGCATCGGCGGCGGCACCGCGAGCGGCCGGGCGCTCGCCGCGGCCGTGGTCGGCGGCCCGTCGGGGAGCGTGGTGCCGCCGCGCGACTTCGACGAGCCGCTGATCCCGCGCGGCCGGGTGAACCCGGGCACGGGCGGGGTCGTCGCGCTGGACGACAGCCTCCCGGTCCGCGAGGCGGTGCGCACGCTCCTCGGCTTCAACACGCGCGAATCCTGCGGCAAGTGCACGCCGTGCCGCGAAGGGACCGCGCGACTCCTCGCGATGCTCGATGGACCGGTCGACGCGCAGGAGGTCGGGGCGCTGTCGGAAGTGATCCAGCTCGCGTCCCTGTGCGGGCTCGGCCAGGCGGCGCCGCTCGCCGTGCTCTCGGGGCTCAGGGAGTTTCCGGCCGCCTTCCGCTGAGGCCGCGCCTTCGACGCCGAGAAGATGTCCCACGCGGCGATGAACATCGCCGCGATCACCGGCCCGATGACGAAGCCGTTGACGCCGAAGACGGCGATCCCGCCCAGCGTCGAGAGCAGCACGAGGTAGTCGGGCATCTGGGTGTCCTTGCCGACCAGGAGCGGGCGCAGGACGTTGTCGACCAGGCCGATGACGAGCACCCCGTACGCGACGAGCACGATGCCCTGCCACACGGCGCCCGTCGCCAGAAAGTAGATGGCGACCGGCAGCCACACCAGGGCGGCGCCGATCGCCGGCAGCAGGGAGAGCACGGCCATGATCACCGCCCACAGGAGTGGGGCGTGGATCCCCAGCAGCCAGAAGATCAGGCCCCCGAGCGCGCCCTGCACGGCGGCGACGACGATGTTGCCCTTGACGGTGGCGCGGATGACCACCGTGAACTCCTGGAAGAGCGCGCGCTGCTGCTCGGCGCGCAGCGGAATCGCCGCCTTGATGCGCGCGACCAGCTCGTCACCGTCGCGCAGCAGGAAGAACAGCAGGTAGAGCATGACGAACAGGTTGACGACGAAGTCGAACGTGCTCTGACCGATGCTGAGGGCCTGCGTGGCGAGGAACTGGCTGCCCCGCATCAAGCCCGCGGACAGCTGCTCCTGCACCGCACCGAGGCTCGTCAGCTCGAAGCGGGCCAGCACGTGGGTCACCCAGGCGGGCAAGGCGTCGAAGACCTGCTGGAAAGAGCGGCCGATGTTCCATTCCCCGGACCGGAGCCGCTCGTACACGCCGGACGCTTCGTCGGCCAGCAGCGCGGCGATCAGCGCCAGCGGCAGGATCACGATCACCACGACGATCGTCAGGGTCGCGAGCGCGGCGAGGGTGCGCCGCCGGCGCATGGACAGCGAGAGCCGCCGGTTCAACGGGGCGAAGAGGATCGCGATGATCGTTCCCCAGAGAATCGCCCCGGAGAGCGGCCAGAGGATCCACGCGAAGGCCAGCGAGACGGCGACGAGCAGGACCAGGAACGCCTTGTCGTTCACGCCGTCTAGCTTTTCAAGAACCCCTCGACGGCCTGCACGAGCCGCTCGGGCTGGTCGAGCGTCACGTGGTGGTACGCGTCCGGCACCTCGACGATCCGCACGTCCGGGATCGCGTCGCGCATCCTCGCCGTCATCTCGGCCGTGAGCACCGGGCTCAGCGCCGCGCGCACGACGAGCGTGGGGGCCCTGATGCTCGAGAGGTGCGGCCACATGTCGGCCGGTTTCCGCGAGCCGTTCGCGGCAGGGTCGAAGCGGTAGCTCCAGCCGCCCTCCTTCTCGGCGATGCCCGCGCGGGCGACGTGGGCCAGCAGCGCCGGGTCGGCATTCGTCTCCCGGGGGAGCAGCCGGAACGACGCCACCGCCGCCTCGGGCGTGGGATGACGCCGGGGCGTCCGCAGCGCGTGCGCGCCGCGCGCGTGCATCGTGCCGAGCCGCTCGGCGGGGATCGACGGCCGCGAGTCGACGATCACCAGCCGCTCCACCCGCTCGGGATGCCAGGCGGAGAGCCCCATGGCGTTCGCGCCGCCCATGGAGTGGCCCACGACGGTCATGCGGGGCCAGCCCATGACGTCCATCACGCCCACCAGGTCGGCCACGAAATCCTCGGTGGCGTAGGCCGGCGGCTTCGGCCACTCGCTCGCGCCGTGGCCGCGCTGGTCGAGCGCGATGATGTGGTAACGCCCGAGAAACGGCATGATGACCCGGTCGAACCAGTGGCTGTGGGCGGAGCCTCCGTGGAGGAAGCAGAGGCCGGGCGCGCCCGGCGTTCGGCCATTCGAGGGCATGCAGCGCGAGACCGTTCACGGTGAAACGACGGCTTGACGACGAGGCGCACGCAAAATGTAATGGGTCCATCGCCCGATAATTGTAGTGTGAAACAAAATTCTTGGCGCGCTTCGCGCCGTCCCTTATCGTCGGACACAGGGAATGCACGAACTACTCGCCCGCGTGATGCCGCACCGTCGTGTCCTCAGCATCGCCCTGAGCCTCTCCGTCGCCGTCGCCGTGGCCGTCGTCGCCTACGGGGTGCTCGCGCCGCCGGCGCCGAAGGCGCAGGCGCGTCAGTCGCAGCCGCCGGGCTCGGCAATGGTCCGGACGTCGTCGCTCGTGCCCTCCGCCCCGGATGGCGCGTCGACGAGCGCGACCGCCGGCGACGCGCCGGCTCCCGCTCCCGTCGAGCCCGCGGCGCCGAAGGCCGCGGACCCGACGTGGCCGGAGCGCGTCACCGGCCGCGTGGTGGACGCGCAGAAGCAGCCACTCGCACGCGCGTCGGTGGTGAACGCCGGCCGGGAGATCTTCACGGACGGCGACGGCTCGTTCACGCTGACGAAGCCGACCGGGCCCGTGATCGTCAAGCTCCCCGGCTACGAGAAAGTCTCGCTGACCGCGCGGCCGGAGCCGCTCGAGGTCGTGCTGAAGACCCAGGCCATCAAGGCCGCGTACCTGACGTACTACGGCGTGATGGATCGCACGATCCGCACCCGCGTGTTCGACCTCGTGGACAAGACCGAGCTGAACGCGGTCGTCATCGACGTGAAGGGTGACCGCGGCTGGATCCTCTACAGGACCGAGGTGCCGCTGGCGCTCACCATCGGCGCCCAGGGCCCCGCGGTCTACAAGGACTTCGACAACATCCTGGCCGAGCTGAAGGCGCGCGGCGTCTACACGATCGCGCGCATCGTCACCTTCAAGGACAACGTGCTCGCGAGCGCCCGGCCGGACCTGGCCATCATCGACACGCGCACGGGCAAGCCGTGGATCGACAACGAGAACCTGGCGTGGGTCGATCCGTTCCGCGAAGAGACGTGGGCCTACAACATCGCCATCGCGCAGGAAGCGATCCGGAAGGGCTTCGACGAGGTGCAGTTCGACTACGTGCGCTTCCCCACCGACGGCAAGCTGGCCGCCGCGAGGTACGCGAAGCCCAACAACAAGGACACGCGGCTGCCCACCATCGCCGCCTTCCTGGAGCGCGCGCGCAAGCAGATCGGGCCCCTCGGCGCCTTCGTGGCCGCCGACGTCTTCGGCTACACCGCGTTCAACGAGAACGACACCGACATCGGCCAGCGGATCGAGGAGCTGGCGCCGCACCTCGACTTCATCTGCCCGATGGTCTATCCGTCCGGCTACCACAAGGGCATCCCGGGCTACCGCAACCCCGTCGAGAACTCGTACCAGGTGGTCCACGAGAGCGTCCGCCTGACGAAGAAGCGCTCGGCGCACACGGTGGTGCGCGTCCGGCCGTGGCTGCAGGACTTCAAGGACTACGCGTTCGACCGGCGCATCTTCGGCGTGACCGAGGTCAAGGCGCAGATCAAGGGCGCCGACGACGCGGGCGGCGCAGGCTGGATGCTGTGGAACCCGAAGAACGACTACACGGGCGCCGCGCTGCGCGGGAAAGGCACGATCGCGGCCAAGTGATGCGCGCCGCCCTCGCCGCCGCCGCGCTGCTGCTGCTTCCCTTCACCGCCGGCGCGCAGGCGCTTCCGCCCAACGAGCTCGGGCGGATCATGATCCTCGAGTACCACAAGATCGACTACCCGGAGGAGCGCTGGACGCGCACGCCGGAGAACTTCCGGCGCGACCTCGAGACGCTCTACGCGCGCGGCTACCGCCTGCAGAACCTGAACGACCTCCTCGACGGCCGGATCACGGTGCCGGCGGGCACGACGCCGGTCGTCCTCACCTTCGACGACTCCTCGCCCGGCCAGTTCCGCTACGTCGAGAACAACGGCACGCGTCGAGATCGATCCCAAGTCCGGCGTCGGCGTCCTGGAGGCCGTTCATCAAGGAGAAGCCGGACTTCGGCCGCGCGGCCACGTTCTTCGTGCTGCCGGGCGCGAGCCGCCCGAACAAGCTCTTCGACCAGCCCGAGCACGAGGGCAAGAAGCTCCAGTACCTGGTCAAGCAGGGCTACGAGATCGGCAACCACACGCTCTGGCACGCCAACCTCGGCAAGTACGACGAGGCGACGGTCCGCGCGCAGGTCGCCGAGGCCCAGGTGTGGGTCCAGCGCCACGTGCCCGACTACCAGCTCCGCACGCTGGCGCTCCCTCACGGCGTCTATCCGCAGGAGCTCCGCTGGGTCCAGGAGGGCAGCGCGAAGGGCACGACCTACCGAACGGACGGCATCCTGATGGTGGCCGGCGGCGCCGCCCCGTCGCCGTTCGCGAAGACTTCGACCCGCTCCGGCTCCCACGAATCCAGGCGGTCGAGAAGGACCTCGCGTCCTGGCTCGGCCACTTCGAGAAGAACCCGTCCGACCGCTTCGTCAGCGACGGCGACGCCACCACGCTGACGATCCGCCCCGGCTCCCGCGACAAGCTCAAGCTCTCCCTCCCGAAGGACCTGAAGGTCTCCGAGCGCTGAGCTTCGCTCCCGTTCGCGGTGCTGTCCGACCGAGCGAGCGAAGCGAGCGAGCCGTGTCCGAGCGAGCGAAGCGATGCTCGTCCTTCGACCACACCCGAATCCCGGGCCGTGGAGAAGGGTCCAGATGCTAGGCGGCGACGAGCGACGACCGAGGCGTATTCCTATACGTCGCAGGGAGGAGCGAGGAGCCAACGACGCAGATGGGCCCTTATCCGCGGCCCGCAACAGCGCGTGCTACGGTCCGCCAACCTCAACAGCGCGTTCTATGGAGAGAGCGCGCTCTGACGGAGGACTACCGGTAGATGAGGTACGACGCGCGGCGTTTCAGGAAGGACTGGCGGTCGGCGTCACTGAAGGCGATCAATCGGGGAAGTGGTTCGCCGCGGAGGAAGGCCCACATGGTGTGGCGGTTGACGAGGAGGTGTTGGACTTTTTCGGCTTTCCACTGGCTGCGGTAGCGTTGGCGTAGCTCGCGGGCGATGGCGAGGGCGATGGTGACGGGGCGTATGGCGTCGCGGTCGGTGACGACGAAGCGGACGCCGGCGCAGAGAACCTTGGCGTAGATGTTCTCGGTGGGCGTGAACCGGACGGGCTCGAAGCGCACGCCGGGCAGATGGAGCTTGTTGAGCGTGTCGGCGAGCCAGACGGGATCGATGAAAGGCGCGCCGATGAGCTCGAACGGCGTGTCGGTGCCCCGGCCGACCGAGAGGTTCGTGGACTCGAGGAGCCCGATCCCGGAGTAGAGCAGCGCCTGCGTCAGCGAGCGGATGTTCGGCGACGGGTTGACCCACGGCAGCCCGGTCTCGTCGTACCACCGGTGACGCTCCCAGCCCTCGAGCGGCACCACCGTGAGCTGCACGGGAATCTTTCGCTCGGCCGCCGCCAGGCGCGCGTACTCGCCGATCGTCAGGCCCGTCCGCACCGGAATCGAGTGCGGGCCCGTGAACGACGTGAGGTCGGGATCCAGCACCGGTCCCTCGACCACGACCCCGTTGATCGGGTTGGGCCGGTCGAGGACGAACACCGGGATGCCGAGCTTCGACGCTTCCTCCATCGCGTACTGGAGGGTGGCGAGGTACGTGTAGTAGCGCGTGCCGACGTCCTGCACGTCGAAGACGATCGCCGTGAGCCCGCGCAGCATCTGTTCGGACGGCCGGCGCGTCGGCCCGTAGAGGCTCCAGATGGGACGCCCGGTCGCCGGATCGCGCCCGTGCGGCACGTCGGCGTCCACCATCCCCGTGATCCCGTGCTCGGGCGAGAAGATCGCCTGGAGATTGACGTCGCGTGCGGCCGCGAGCAGGTCGATGCCTCGGCGGCCCTGCATGTCGAGGCCGGTATGGTTCGTGATCAGACCGACGTTGTGGCCGCGCAGCATCGCGAAGTCCTGCGCGGCGAGCACGTCGAGCCCCGATCTCACCTTGACCGCCACGGGAGGGGTCGGGGTGGCGGCCGGAGCGGCGCGTCGGCCAGGGGCGGAGTCGCGGCCGTGGGCGGCGTGACGACCGGGCGGGAGTGACGGCTGCGGGGGCTGTGTCCGCGGGCGGAGTGGCAGCCGTGGGCGGCGCGACCGCAGGGGCCGGACTGGCGGCCGTGGGGGCAGTGCCGGCCGGGACCGGAGCATCAGCCGGGCCCTGGGTGGCGGCGGGAGCCGGAGTGACGACCGGGACCGCACTGTCAGCCGGGGCCGGAGCGGCCGCCGTGGGCGAGTCAGCCGGGGTTGGCGTCGCCCCGTCGGCGGCGTCGCGCAGCCGGCGGGCTCCTCGGCGGCCGGCGATGCAGACGCCGGTGGGGCCACGATCGGCAGTGGAGCCACCATCGGCATCGCAGGCGCGGCCGACGTCGGAGGCGCGGCGGGCGTCACGAGCGCGGCCGGCACGGGCAACACGGGGCGGAACAAGGTGGCGCTCGCGAGCGCCGTCACGCGGCTGCGGAGATCGCGGATGGCGGCGCTGCTCCCGCCGCTCGGGTGCACGCGGTTCGTGAGCAGGATCAGGTACGAACGGGTCGACGGATCGATCCACACGCGACGTGCCGGTGAAGCCCGTGTGGCCGACCGAGCCGGGCGGAAAGAACGGCGCCCACACGGTCGCGTACTGCGAGGTCATGTCCCAGCCGAGCGCGCGGGTGCCGCGCCCTTCCGAGGAGCGCGTCCACATCAGCTCCACCGTCGACGCCTTCAGGATGCGATGGCCCTCCAGCGTCCCGCCGTTGACGAGCATGCGGGTGATGCGCGAGACGTCGCTCGACGTCGAGAACATCCCGGCGTGACCGGCCACGCCGCCCATGGTGCGGGCGCGCGGATCGTGCACCTCGCCGCGCAGCATGTGGCCGTTGTGGAACTCGGTCGGCGCGACGCGCGCCTGCTGCCCGCCATTCGGGTGGAACGACGTATCGCGCAAGCCGAGCGGCCGGAAGACGACCTTCGCGAGATACGCGTCGAGGGGCTGGCCGGAGACGCGGCGCACCACTTCGCCGAGCAGGATGAAGCCCGTGTCGCTGTACTGGAACGCGGAGCCCGGCGGGTAGTCGAGGCGCTCCGCCGCGATGCGTGGCGATGGTGACCGACCGTTTCCGCCCGTGCTCCTTCGGGATCGCGGGCATCCCGGCGCTGTGGGTCAAGAGCCGCCGGACGGTCACGCCGTCGAAGGCCTTGGCGCGGAACTCCTTGAGGTACCGGCCGACCGGCGCGTCGAGCTTGACGGCGCCGCGCTCCACCAGGGACATCACCGCGAGCGTGGTGCCGAGCGGCTTGGTGAGCGACGCGATGTCGAAGATCGTGTCCTGCGTCATCGGGAGCGGTGGCGGGGACGAGCGCGCGGGCGCCGAAGGCGCGGTGGTACAGGATCCGGTCGTCCTGTCCGATCAGCACCACGGCGCCGGGGATCTCCCCGCTCGCGGTCGCCGTCTGGACGGCCTCGTCGACGGCGGAGAAGTCGAGCTGCGCGTGGGCGACCGGGGGAGCGAGGAGGATCAGCGCGAGGACGCCGCGCCGAACGGCGGACATCGGGGTCACACCACCGATCCTAGCACCCTGCGGTGGCGGCCTTGATACGATACGTGGGCGATGCATCGGGTCTTCGTCACGGGCGCCACGGGGTTCGTGGGGCGGGCCGTGATCCAGGCTCTGCGCCACGAGGGGCACGTCGTACGGTGCCTCGTCCGGCGGGGGTCGGAGGCGGACCTCCACGGGTTCGAGGCGATCGAGCGCGTCGAGGGCGACATCCTCGACCCGCCCGCCACCCTCGAGGCCGACATCGCGGGCTGCGACACCGTCATCCACCTCGTCGGCATCATCCGCGAGCACAAGACCCGGGCGATCACCTTCGAGCGGGTGCACCACCTCGGCACCCTCAACGTCCTCGAAGCCACCGCGCGCGCGGGCGCGCGCCGCTACCTGCACATGAGCGCGCTGGGCACGCGCGCCAACGCGCGGTCCCGCTATCACCAGACGAAGTGGGCGGCGGAGGAAGCGGTCCGCGCGAGCGGGCTGGCGTGGACGATCTTCCGTCCGTCGGTGATCTTCGGACCGGGTGACGGCCTCGTCTCCATGCTGTCGCAGATGGTGCGCCGCCTTCCGGTGGTCCCGGTGATCGGCGACGGGCGGCAGCGCCTGCAGCCGGTGGCGCGTGGAGCACGTGGCTCAGGGATTCGCCCGCGCGGTCAAGGTCGAAACGTCGGTGAAGCAGACGTACGACGTGGCGGGCCCCGATGCGGTGTCGATGGTCGAGCTCCTGCAGATGATCGGCGCCGCGATGCATCGCACCGTTCGGATCGCGCGCTTTCCCATGGGCCTCATGCGGCCGATGGCGCGCGTGCTTCACCGGACGCCCTCCTTCCCGGTCTCGCCGGACCAGCTCCTGATGCTCGAGGAAGACAACACCGGCGATCCCGGACCGTTCTACACGGCGTTCGGCATCACGCCGCTCCCGCTGGCGCAGGGCCTCCGCCAGATCCTCGCCTGATGCCGTTCCGCACCCCACCCGGCGCGCCCCGCGACCTCTTGAGCCTCATCGACGCGGAGCTCCGCGAGCGGCTCGAAGAAGCCGTGGACCACGCGTGTCTCGGCGCGATGGTGTCCGCGCGACGCGCGATCGGCGCCCCGCTCCCGGTGGCCGACGACGTCCGCGACCGCGAGGAGTTCACCGCGACGGTGCGCGCGCTGCTCGAGCGCCTTCGCGACGAGATCCCCGCGGACGCGAACGAAGTCGCCCAGGGCGACGAGGAAGGGCGGCTCCTCGCCGTCCAGGTCGGGCGGGCCAAGGCCCTCCCCGACTACTGGCAACGGTTCGACGCCATCCGCCAGCGCTTCACCGCCGAGTACGAGAGCTCACGCGGCGCGCGGCGTGGCGTACTCGGCCGGCTGTTCGGCCGGTCCTGACGCCCAGCTCGCCAGCGCCCACAGGTTCTCCAGGTCGTCCAGGGAGCGTCGCCAGCGGCCGTAGTCCTCCAGGAGCGCCGCCCGGGCCACCGCGAGCGAGATCTCCATGTCGTCCAGGCGGGCGCGCAGCGTGGGGTTCGCCGCGCTGGTCATCTCCAGGCTGCCGCCGGGCACCGACGCCGCCAGCCGATCCATCAACCGCCCCAACTCGTCCTGCAGCACCACATCGACCGCGTTCATCACCGCACCTCCAGCCCCTTCCGGGCCTTCAATTACTCAACACAAGACGAGTAATGTCAAGCCCGAAGTGGGGCCGTACGAGTGCTCATCCGGCGATTCGCGGCGCTCTTCGCGCTGGACTCGTTCGCGGGTGGCTTCGTGGTCCAGTCGCTGGTGAGCTACTACCTCTATCGCCGGTACAGCCTCGACCTGGAGACGCTCGGCCTGGTCTTCGGGGTCGCGCAGATCATCACGGCGATCTCGGTCCTCCTCGCGGCCCGCGTCGCGGCGCGGTACGGGCTCTTGCCGACCATGGTCGTCTCGCATCTGCTCTCGAACGTCGCGCTCATCGCCATCGCCGCCGCGCCGACCGCCGCCGTCGCGGTCGCGCTCCTCTTCCTGCGCCAGCTGCTGTCGCAGATGGACGTGCCGACCCGGCAGGCCTACGTCATGGCGGCGGTGGCGGACCACGAGCGCGAGGCCGCGGCGAGCCTGACCAACCTCTCCCGCACGGTGGCGCAGGCGGTCACCCCGGCGCTCACCGGCTGGGTCATGCAGACGGTCGCGCTGTCGGCACCCTTCGTTCTGGGCGGTGGCCTGAAGATCGTCTACGACGTCCTGATCTGGCTGGCGTTCCGGCACGTAAAGGTCGGCGAGGAATCTTGACAGCGTCATCGCCGCTACGGTTATGTGCTCGGTATGGCTCTGCGCTGGCGGCCCGTGCACCGCTTGCTCAGCCTGCCGATCCCCATCAAGGTCAACCTCGTCGTCGCCATCTTCGTGCTGATCATCGTGGCGTTGATCTCGATCGGCTACGCGGGGATGGAAGTCCTGTCCGGCGTCCGCGCGTACGTGGGCGGCGAAGGCCTGTGGTCGAAGAGCCAGAAGCACGCGCTGTACTCCCTGACGAAGTACGCGCGCTCGCGGGACGAGGCGGACTACCAGAGCTATCGCCGCGCGATCAGCGTCCCGCTGGGAGACAAGAAGGCGCGCCTGGAGCTCGAGAAGCCCGATCCGGACTATCGCGTCGTGTACCGGGGCTTCGGCGAGGGACGCAACCATGCCGAGGACCACTGGATCATGGCCCGCCTGTTCCGGTGGCTCATCGACGTCACCTACTTCCAGCGGGCCGTCGCCATCTGGACCGAAGCGGACAGCACCATCGCCGAGATGATCGCGCGCGGCGAGGAGCTGCGGGACGGCATCGTGAGCGGGCGCATCACGCCCGAACGCGTCGAGCAGATCCTGGTCGACGTCGAGGCGATCGACAAGCGCCTGACCCTCCTGGAGGACGACTTCTCCTTCACGCTCGGCGAGGCCGCGCGCTGGGCCAAGGGCCTGCTGACCCGGGTGATGCTCGCGGCCGCGTTCGTCTTCATCGGGCTCGGCACGGTGCTCGGCCTGGTGGTCTCGAAGCACCTGCGCAAGGAGCTGGCGGCGCTCGGCGATGGCGCCGTGCGCGTGGCGGCCGGTGACCTCGACCACAAGATCCCCGTCGAGTCGCACGACGAGGTCGGGCGCCTGACCGAGACGTTCAACGGGATGACCGCCACCCTCGCCGCCAGCCGCGCCGAGATCCGCGCCCTCAACGCGGAGCTGGAGCAGCGCGTGATCGAGCGCACCGCGCAGCTCGAGGCGGCCAACAAGGAGCTCGAGGCCTTCAGCTACTCGGTCTCGCACGATCTCCGCGCGCCGCTGCGCGGGATCGACGGCTTCAGCCTGGCGCTGCTCGAGGACTACAGCGACCGGCTCGACGACGACCGGCCAGCACTACCTGCACCGCGTCCGGGCGGGCAGCCGGCACATGGCGCAGCTGATCGAGGACCTCCTCAACCTGTCGCGCGTCACGCGCAGCGAGATCCATCGCGTGCGCGTCGACCTGAGCGGGCTCGCGCGCACGGTGCTCGCCGAGCTGCAACGCTCGCACCCGGATCGCCAGGTGACGACCGTGATCGCGGACGGCCTCGTGGCCGACGGGGATCCCGGGCTGCTGCGCGCGCTGCTCGAGAACCTCCTCGGCAATGCGTGGAAGTTCACGCGCAAGCACGCGGTCGCGCGCATCGAGGTCGGGGCCACCGAGCGCGACGGCGAGCGCGCGTACTTCGTCCGCGACGACGGCGCGGGATTCGACATGGCCTACGCCGACAAGCTGTTCCGCCCGTTCCAGCGGCTCCACACGATGGAGGACTTCGAGGGCACCGGGATCGGCCTCGCCACCGTGCAGCGCATCGTGCTGCGCCACGGAGGACGCGTGTGGGCCGAGGGTGACATCGAGCACGGCGCGACGTTCTACTTCGTGCTGTGAGGATGGGGGGGGCGATGGAGCGACCGTTCGTGTTGCTCGTGGACGACAACCCCGACGACGTGGCGCTGATGCAGCGGGTGTTCACGCGCGCGGGCGTGCTCGCGCCGGATGACGTCGTGATCGCGCGGGACGGCGTGCAGGCGCTCGACTTCCTGTTCGCCAGGGGCGAGCATGCCGGGCGCGACGCGCGTGTCCTCCCCCGGGTCGTCCTGCTCGATCTCAAGATGCCGCGGGTCGACGGCCTCGAGGTCCTGCGACGGATGCGGGCGGACGAGCGCACGCGGCTGGTGCCCGTCGTCATCCTGACGTCGTCCGACGAGGAGCGCGACCTGCTGCAGAGCTACCAGCTCGGCGCCAACAGCTACATCCGCAAGCCCGAGGATTCGACGCAGTTCACCGAAGCGATGGGCGCGCTCGGCCGGTACTGGTTCCGGCTGAACCGCATCCCCGCGGAGCCGGCGGCGCCCTAGTGGCCACTCCGTTACGTCTGCTGCTCGTGGAGGACTCGCGGGACGACGGCGAGCTGCTGTTGCGC
The DNA here is from genome assembly GCA_963707305.1 of uncultured Candidatus Rokubacteria bacterium. Classification (GTDB taxonomy): domain Bacteria; phylum Methylomirabilota; class Methylomirabilia; order Rokubacteriales; family CSP1-6; genus VGLJ01. Next base: position 51,334 of record CAVPPZ010000022.1, on the reverse strand, counting down.
GAGCTGAGACGCGCGGGCTACGAGGTGAGCACCGAGCTCGTGCAGTCCGCCGCCGAGCTGAACGCCGCGCTCGCGCGGGGCCCCTGGGACCTCGTCATCTCGGATCACAACTTGCCGGCGTTCAGCGCACCGGAGGCGCTGGCGCTCGTGCAGGACAGCGGACTCGACGTGCCGTTCATCATCGTGTCCGGCGCCATCGGCGAAGAGACCGCCGCGGACGCGATGCGCGCGGGCGCTCGCGACTACATCATGAAGGACAACCTCGCGCGGCTCGGCCCGGCGATCGTGCGGGAGCTGCGCGAGGCGGAGGCGCGGCGCGAGCGCACGCGGCTCGAGGACGCAGGTGCGCAGCGCGCAGCGCATGGAAGCCATCGGCCGGCTCGCGGGCGGCGTCGCGCACGACTTCAACAACCTGCTGACGGTCGTCCAGAACCGCGCCCATTTCCTGCGCGACCGCTTTCCGCCCGGCGACGAGGGCCGCCAGGAAGCCGAGATGATCCTCGAGGCCGCCACGCGCGCGGCGGCGCTGACACGGCAGCTCCTCGTCTTCAGCCGGGGCCAGGTGCTCCAGCCGGCGGTGCTGGATCTCAACGCCGTCGTGAACGGCATGGAGGCGATGCTGCGGCGCGTGGTGGGCGAGCGCATCACCGTGCGCGTGATCCTCGCGCCGTCGCTCGGCGCGGTGAAGGCCGATCCATCGCAGATCGAGCAGGTCATCGTGAACCTGGTCGTCAACGCGCGCCAGGCGATGCCGAACGGCGGGCAGCTGACGCTCGAGACCGGCAACATCGACCTCGACGAGGCGTACTGCCGCTCACGCGTCGACAGCCGGCCCGGCCCGCACGTCATGCTCGCGGTGACCGACACCGGCGTCGGCATGGACGCGGAGACGCAGGCGCATCTCTTCGAGCCGTTCTTTTCGACGAACGCGCCGGAGCCGGGCGCGGGACTCGGCCTCGCCGTGGTCTACGGCGCGGTGAAGCAGAACGGCGCGTTCATCGAGGTGTTCAGCAAGCCGGGACGCGGCACGTCGGTGGAGATCTTCTTCCCGCGCGCCGAGGGCGGCGCCGCACGCTTCGCGCACAGCCGCACGTTCGAAGGCCCGCTCCAGGGCACGGAAACGGTGCTGCTCGTGGAGGACCAGGAGCAGGTGCGGCTGGTGGCGCGCGACATCCTGCGTCGCCACGGCTACGCGGTGCTGGAAGCGGAGAACGGCGCCGAGGCGCTCGATGTCATGGCGCGACGGGCCGACGAGATCGACCTCCTCGTGACCGACGTCGTGATGCCGAACATGTCCGGTCCTGAGCTCGCGCGGCAGGTGGCGGCGAGCCATCCGCATCTGAGAGTCTTGTACATCTCGGGGTATGCCGTCGACGCGGCGGACGTGCGCGGCCTGGGCGCGTCGTTCGTGGAGAAGCCCTTCAGCCCGGAGGTCTTCGCGCGCAAGGTCCGGGAGGTGCTGAACGCCCCTCCGCCGAGCGCTACTTGATCGCGACCGCCTTCACCTGACGGAAGTCCGTGAGGCCCTGCAGCGACTTGAGGATGCCGTCCTGCACGAGGGTGGTCATGCCGTCGGTCTTCGCCGCCGCCAGCATGTCGGGCACGCGCGCCTTGGCCTGGATGAGGCGCTTGATCTCGTCGCTGGCGATCATCAGCTCGTGGATGCCCGCGCGCCCCCGGTAGCCGCTCTTGTTGCAGTTCGCGCAGCCCTTGCCCCGGTAGAGCACGAACTTCTCGTCGTACCGGTGGCCGAGCTTCTCGAACTCTTCCTTGCCGTACGCCGACGCGAGCTCGTCGAACTCCGCGCGGTCCGGGTGGTAGGACTCCTTGCACTGCTCGCAGACCCGCCGCACGAGCCGCTGCGCCAGGACCCCGAGCAGCGCGTCGGCGAAGTTGAACGGATCGATGCCGAGGTCGAGCAATCGTATGACGCATCTCCATCGCGCTGTTGGTGTGCAAGGTCGAGAGCACCAGGTGCCCGTCAGCGACGCCTCGATGCCGACCTTGGCCGTCTCCGCGTCGCGCATCTCGCCGACCATGATGACGTCGGGGTCGGCGCGCAGGAAGCGGCGCATGGCGGCCGCGAACGTCCAGCCGATCTTCGGATGGACCTGCACCTGTCGCAAGCCGGTCTGCGTGATCTCGATCGGGTCCTCCGCCGTCCAGATCTTGCGCTGCGCGCGTATTGATGTAGCCGAGCACGCGAATGCAGGCGTCGTGGTCTTGCCGGAGCCGGTCGGGCCGCACGACGAGGATGAGGCCGTACGGCTTCGACGTGATGCGCTTGATCTCGCGCAGGTTGCGGTCCGTCATGCCGAGCTTGTCGATGGGGATGCGGCTCGCTGGCCGCGAGGATGCGCATGACCACGTCCTCGTTGCCGCCCGCGGTGGGGATGGTCGCCACGCGCAGCTCGATCTCCCGCGCTCCGGCAGCTTGAACTTGATCTTGCCGTCCTGGGGCTTGCGCCGCTCCGCGATGTCGAGCATCGACATGATCTTCAGCCGCGCGACGATGGCGCGCCGGTACGCGCCGGGGATCTTCTGGTACTCCATGCACTGGCCGTCGATGCGATACCGGATCATCGTGTCCTTCGCCGCGCCGTACGGCTCGACGTGGATGTCGGACGCGCGCGCCTTGTACGCGTCCACGATGACCTGGTTGGCGAGCCGGACGACCGTGGAGTCGTTCTCGTCGACCTCGCCGCCCATCGCTTCCTCGATCTTCTCGGGCGCGTCCTCGGTGCGGAGCTCGCCGATCAGATCGCTGATCGAGTCCTTCGGCGCGAGGTCCCCGGACGCGGCCGCGAGGAAGGTGGCGATGTCCTTGCGCAGCCCGACCGCGAACCGGATGCGCTGGCGCGGCAGGAGCTGGTTGATGCTGTCGACCTTGCCGAGGTCCTGAGGGTTGTCGATCAGCACGAGCACGCTGCCGTCCTCTTCGCGCTTGATCGGCAGCCAGTGGTTCCGCTTCAGGTACTCGAGCTTCAGGGTGTGCATGAGATCCGGCGGCGGGACGACCCGCTCGTCGAACTCCTGGAACGGCACGCGGTAGAACGTGCTGAGCGAGGCGCCCATCTCGCTCTTCGGCACCTTGTACTGCTCGACCAGGACCGTCTCCACGTCCGTCTGCTTGGCGCGCGCCTCGGCGATGGCGGCGTTGAGCTCGTCCGCGGTCACGCGATGCTGCGCGAGGAGATATTCGAACTTGCTGGGCCGTCGCGCCGTGAGCTGGGTCTGGTTGTGGAAGGCGATGCCCAGGGTCTTGGCGATGCGGGCGAGATTCGCCTCGTCGTCCTTCGTGAAGCGCGCGCCGTGGTTCTTGTTGAGGAGCTGGATGGCGCCCACCACCGAGCGGTTCTCGTGGAGGATCGGCATCGCGAGGACCTGGGTGGTGCGGAAGCCCGTTCGCTTGTCGAACGAGCTGTCGAACCGGAGCTTCGTGGAGATCCTGGCCAGCTCGGCCGTGTCGTACGCGTCGGCGACGTTCAGCGTCTGGCGATTCGCGACCACGAACCCGGCGAGGCTGCTCTCGCTGATCGGTACGCGGATCTCCCGGACCGTGTCGAGGTCCAGGAACTTGGAGTAGATCTCCTTCTTCTCCGCGTCGACGGCGTAGAGGGTGAGCCGGTCGGCATCGAACAGGGCCAGCATCTCGTCCCGGCACTCGATGAAGATCGAGTCGAGGCTCCTGGCGGCGTGGATGCGGTCGACGAGCGCGACGAGCTTCTGCTCGAATTCGAGCCGCTGCTGCAGGACCTGGACGTGGTCGTGGTCCGCCAAAGATCCTCCTGGGCGAGTTTTTTCAGTCTAGCAAAGGGCCTCCGGAGGCCTGCTATTCCCCGCGCAGGGTCGGGTCGAGGACGTCGCGGAGCCAGTCACCCAGGCGGCTCACAACTAGCGATGAGAGCAGCAAAACCAGCCCGGGGAACGTCGAGATCCACCACGCGGAGTCGAGGTATTCCCGTCCCTCGTGGATCATGCCCCCCCAGGAGGGGGTGGGGGGCTGGATCCCGAGGCCGAGGAAGGACAGCGTGGCCTCCAGGACGATGGCCCGGGCGAGCTCGAGGGTGGCGATCACGACCAGCGACGAGAGCACGTTGGGCAGGATGTGGCGCAGGATGATGCGGAGCGTCGAGCCGCCGAGGCTGTGGATCGCGTCCACGAACTCCCGCGAGCGGAGGACGAGCACCTGCGCGCGCAGCACCCGCGCGTAGGTCATCCACCCCGAGAGCCCGACCACGACGACGAGCGTGGGAAAGCTCGGGCCCAGGACGGCGATGATCCCGATCGCGAGCAGGATGAACGGGAACGCGAGCTGCGCGTCGGCGACCGTCATGATGACGGTGTCGAACGCGCCCCGGCGATAGCCCGCGACGATGCCGAGGCTCGCGCCGACGAGACTCCCCACCACGACCGCGGCGAAGCCGATGAGCAGCGACACCCGCGCGCCGTAGATCACGCGCGACAGCACGTCCCGGCCGAGGTGATCGGTGCCGAACGGATGCGCGCGTCCGTCGGCGGCTTCCATCGTGGGCGGCTTGAGGCGCATCCGCAGCGACTGGCGCTCGGGGTCGTGCGGCGCGAGCAGCGGGGCGGCCACGGCCATCACGAACAGCGCGGCCACGAAGGCGAGCGCCGCCAGCGCCAGCCACGGCAGGCGCCGGCGCGGCGCCGCCTCAGCGCGTGCGGAGACGAGGATCGAGGACGCCATACAGGACGTCGATGAAGAAGTTGATGGCGACGAACACGGCCGCCGAGAGGAACACGGTGCACTGCACGACCGGATAGTCGCGGTTGTAGATCGACTGGATCGCGAGCCGCCCGATCCCCGGCCACGCGAAGACCGTCTCCGTCACCACCGCACCGGCGAGGAGCTGCCCGAGCTGCAGCCCGGTGATGGTGATGATCGGCAGCGCCGCGTTGCGCAGCGTATGCTTCGCCACCACCAGCGTCTCGGACAGGCCCTTGGCACGCGCGGTGCGCACGAAGTCCATGCGCAACACCTCGAGCACCGCGGAGCGCGTGAGGCGGGCGATCGACGCCATCGCGAAGGCCCCGAGCGTCAGCGCGGGCAGCACGAGATGACGCCAGTCACCTCGCCCCGACGTCGGGAACAACCCCGCCTGCAGGGACAGCACCAGGATGAGGAAGATGCCGAGGAAGAACGTCGGCGCGGACTGGCCCACGAGCGCCACCGCCATCACCGCGTGGTCCACCAGCGTGTTCCGGCGGATCGCCGACACGAGACCGACCGGCACCGCGATGAGCGCGGCCACCACGAAGGCGGTGAGCGCGAGCTCGAGGCTCGCCGGCAGATAGCCGCTGACCACCGCCAGCGCGGGCTGGCGGAAGTGGATCGAGCGGCCGAAGTCCCCGCGCACGACGTTCCCGAGAAAGATGCCGTACTGCACGATCAGCGGCTTGTCGAGGCCGAGCTCGGCGCGCACCCGGAAGATCTCGCTGCGCGGCGCATCGGGAGGAAGAAGGAGCGGAACGGGATCGCCGGAGAGCCGCATCACGACGAACACGACGGTGGAGACAAGCCACAGCGCGACGAACGCCCGGATCAGCCGAGTCCCAAGAAACGAAAAGAACGCGCGCATCAGAATCCGCGACGTCCGCAGCGCTGCCAGCATCAAGTCAGCAATGTCCGAGCGCCGGCTCCGCCGGCGCAATCCTATTCCTTGGGGGAGGCTTCGGAGGGGGCCGTCGAGGCCCCCTCCGAAGAGGATGGGGGGCGAAGCCCCCCTCCGAGTTCATGCGCGTCGGAACTTGAAGTTGAACTTGCGAATCTCGAACTGCTGGTTCGGATTCGGCGTCCACTCCACGTGCTTCTGGAGGCCGTAGTCCTCGTACGGCTGGATGACGGGGATCCACGGGAAATGCTCGAGGAAGATCCTCGTCATCTTCTTGTACGCCTCGCCGCGGAACTTCTCGTCGATCGAGAAGCGGGCGGCGTTGCCCAGCTCGTCGAACTCCGCGTGCCGCCAGTAGTCCTGGGGTCCGCCCGGGCCCAGCAGGCGCCAGAACATCCCGTCGGGATCCGCGAGCGTCGAGGTCGGATCCGACCACCACATCCCCTTGAACGACTTGTCCCGCAGCTTCTGCGCGCGGACGGAGTACTCCAGCACCTCGACCTTCGCGTTGACGCCGATGTCCCGCCACATCCCGACGACGGCTTCCGCCATCGGCTTGTCGTTCGCCATGTAGCCCACGGTCGTCTCGATGATGACCTCTTCGTTCTTGTAGCCGGCCTTCTTCAGGCGCTCGCGCGCTTCCTTGGCGTCGTACTTGAGCGCCGGCAGCGACGCGTCGAAGTGGTTGTCGCCCTTGGCGATCATGCTGTTGGGCACGATCCCGCGGCCGCGCCAGAGCTCCTTGACGATCGCGTCGCGGTCGACCCCGAGCGCCAGGGCCTGCTTCACGAGGGGGTTGTCGAGCGGCTTCACCTTCGAGTTCACCGCGAGCACGTAGAGCCCGGCGTAGAGCGCGCCGGCCACGCGCGTGGACGCATTGCCGGCCACGCGCTCGCCGTGGTCGGGGGGCAGCTGCGTGATGACGTCCACCTCGCCCTTGAGCAGCGACGCGATGCGCGGCGCCGTCTCGGGGATGGCGCGGAAGATCATCCGGTCGAATTCCGGCTTGCCGCCCCAGTAGTCGGCGTTGGCCTCGAGCACGGCCTTGTCGTCCTTCGTCCACGAGCCGAACTTCACGGGGCCGGTGCCGACGGGCTTCAGGTTGAAGGCCTCCGCGCCGACGCTCTTGAGGTATTTCTCGGGCACGATCTGGCCGCCGTAGAACGCCAGACGCGCGGCCAGGTTCGGATCCGGTTTCTTGGTGTGGATCAGGACGGTCGTCGCGTCAGGCGTCTCGATGCGGTCGATGGTGGTGAAGACGGTGCTGACGCGCGTCTTCGCCGCCGGATCGAGGGTGCGCTCGAGGCTGTACTTGACGTCGGCGGAGGTGAACGGATCGCCGTTGTGCCATTTCACGCCCGGGCGGAGCTTGAAGCGCCACGTCGTCTGCCCCTCGAGCTTCCACTCGGTCGCGAGCCCCGGATAGAGCTTCTGGTCCGGGTGCCGGGAGACGAGGTTGTCGAACACGTTGAACGAGATGCGGATGTCGTTCGCGGACGTGCTCATGTGCGGGTCGAAGAAGGCGATGTCCCCGCCCTGGGCCACGGCGAGCTCTTTCTTCTGGGTCGTCTGCGCGGCGGCGGGCCCGGCGATCGGAGCGACGGCGCCCGCGGCACCGACAGCCGCGATGCCCTTGAGGACGTCACGCCTGGTGATGTGCGTCATGCTGGGATCCTCCCTGCTTCTGATGGAACGGCTGCGGTCGGGCCGGCGTGGACCGACGGAAAGTATCCGGGTTATAGGGCGGTATGCCGCCGTGTGTCAAGACACCGCGGCTCTGGGTATAGTGGGGCACCGCTTGAACCGGAGGAGAGCCCAGTGGAGACGTTCACGATCGGCGGCGCGACGGTGACCCGGATCGAGGAGTCGTACGAGCCGAACTTCGACGCCACGATGTTCTTCAAGGAGTGGCGCCCGGAGATCGTCGAGCAGCATCGCGACTGGATGCTGCCCGGCCACTACGATCCGGCCAGCGGCAAGCTGAAGCTCAGCATCCACAGCTGGCTGGTGCAGGCCGGCGGCCGCACGATCCTCATCGACGCGTGCGTGGGCAACGACAAGTCCCGCCCGAACCGTCCGATGTGGCACCTCATGAAGACCCCGTGGCTCGACCGTCTCGCCAAGGCCGGCGCGCGCCCCGAGCAGGTCGACGCGGTGATGTGCACGCACCTCCACAACGACCACGTCGGCTGGAACACGCGACTCGACAACGGCCGGTGGGTGCCGACGTTTCCGAACGCGCGCTACCTGTTCAACCGCCTGGACTTCGAGCACTTCAAGTCGGTGGATCCCGTGAAGCAGCCGGGCAACGCCCTGGCGTTCCAGGACAGCGTGGCGCCGGTCGCGACCGCGGGCCTCGTCGACTTCGTGGAGGGCACGCACCCGGTGGACGAGCACCTCACGCTCGAGCCGGCGCCGGGGCACACGCCGGGCACGATGTTCATCACGCTGCGCTCCCGGGACGCGCGCGCCGTGTTCTGCGGCGACATCCTCCACCAGGCGATCCAGGTCTTCCATCCCGAGTGGAACAGCTTCGCGTGCGAGGACGCGGTGAACGCGCGCACGAGCCGCCGCAAGGTGCTGGAGCACTGTGCCGGCAACGGCGCGCTGCTCCTGCCGACGCACTTCGGCGCGCCGTTCGTCTGCCGGGTGGATGCGAAGGGCGACGCGTTCGTCCCGCGGTTCGGAGCCTAGCGTGCCGCGGACGGCGGACGTCATCGTCGTCGGCGGCGGGGCCAACGGCACCAGCACCGCGTTCCACCTCGCGAAGCTCGGCGTGAAGAACGTGGTGCTGCTCGAGCGCCGCCAGATCGCCGCCGGCGCCACCGGGAAGTCGGGCTCGCTCGTGCGGATGCACTACACGAACGACACCGAGTCGCGCATGGCCCTCGAGAGCCTCAAGGTGTTCCAGGACTTCGCCAACGTCGTGGGCGGCGACTGCGGCTGGTCGCCGGTGGGCTTCGTGCAGCTCGTGAAGCACGAGCACCGCGAGGCGCTCGGGAAGAACGTCGCGCGCCAGCAGAAGCTCGGCATCGACACGCGCGTGATCGACGACAAGGAGCTCCGCGAGCTCCTGCCCGGCGTGGTCATCGACGACGTGGGCGGCGCCGCCTACGAGAAGAGCTCGGGCTTCGCCGATCCGAACGCGACCGCGTTCGGCTTCGCCGCCGCCGCCCAGCGCCTCGGCGTGACGGTGGAGACCGGAACGAAGGTCACGCGCGTGCTCGTGGAGAACGGGCGCGTGGCCGGCGTGGAAACAGAGAGAGAGCGGATTCTCGCGCCGACCGTCGTCCTGGTTCCCGGGGCATGGGCCACGCCACTTCTCCGACCGCTCGGCCTCGACCTGCCCCTGACGCCATTTCGGATCCAGATCTCGATCTTCCGCTGGCCGCCCGGCTGGACCCATCGTCATCCGGTGGTCATCGACGCCGTCCATCACTCGTGGATGCGGCCCGAAGGCGTCAACGCGACGCTCATCGGCGTCGAGCTGGGGCGCAGCGGCGCCGACCCGGAGCGCTACGACGAGGGCGTCGATCCCCAGTTCGTGCACGATGCGCGCACGACGCTCGCCGCGCGCCTGCCGGCCTTCGCGGACGCGACCATGCGCGGCGGCTGGGCCGGCATGATCATGATGAGCGACGACGGGCGTCCGATCATCGATCAGTTCCCCTCGGTGCCCGGCCTCTTCGGGATGGTCGGCGACTCCGGCACGTCGTTCAAGACGTCGCCGGCCATCGGCCGCTGCCTGGCCGAGTGGATCGTGCACGGCACGCCGAAGCTGATCGATCTGACACCGTTCCGTTCCACGCGCTTCGCCGAGGGCAAGCCGTGGCTGGACGAGGACCACTACGGCCGCGAGCGGCTCACCATTTCGCGATGACCCAACGGTCGGGAGACGTCATGGACTACCGGATCATCTCCGCCGACGACCACATCGACATGCAGTGGCTGCCGAAGGACCTCTGGCAGACGCGCGTCCCCGCCGCCTGGCGCGAGCGCGCGCCCAGAGTTGTCGACACCGCCGACGGACCGTACTGGGTGTGCGGGGACGATCGCTGGGATTCGTGGGGCGGCCGCAAGGGCGCATCCGGGGCCCTGGGTGGGCGCCGGAGCGCGCTCGACAAGGGCGGCGTGCTCGAGCCCGGCGTGCTGCGACCCACCACCACGGCATTGCGGCTCGCCGACATGGACCGCGACGGGGTCGACGCCACCGTGATGTACGGCCCGATCGTGCCGCTCCTGATCAAGGATCCGGAGCTGCGGCGCGTGTGCTACCGCGCGTACAACGAATGGCTCGCGGAGTTCTGCGCGACCGCGCCCGCGCGGCTCATCGGCGCCGGGCTCGTCCCGGTCAACGAGCCGAAAGACGCCGCCGAGGAAGTCCACCACCTGAAGTCGCTCGGTCTGCGCACGGGGATGTTCCTCGCCGCGAGCGTCGAGACGCCGTTGTGGGACGACGCGTGGGAGCCGCTGTGGGCGGCGGCGGCCGAGACGGGCATCCCGCTCGGGTTCCACCTCGGGGGCGGCCTGCGCACGGTCGCGATGAGCGGCCCGAAGATGGCGCACCCCGGGAACATGGGCGTGCGCGTCGCGGTGTCCACGTTGCAGATGGATGAGCCCCTGGCGGCGGTCGTCTTCTCCGGTGCGCTCGAACGGCATCCGGGCCTGCGCATCGTGCTCGCGGAAACCGGCATCGGGTGGCTGCCGTACATCCACGAACGCTTCGACGACTCGTGGCAGCGCTTCGTCGACGCGGAAGAATTCTGGCGTCAGCGCGGTGGCTTGCCGCTGACGATGTCTCCCAGCGCCTACCTGCGCCGCCAGGTGTGGGCGACGTTCCAGATCGACTACGCGGGTCTGCGCCTGCTCGACGTCGTCGGCGACGACCGCGTCATGTGGGCGTCCGACTACCCGCACCCGGACAGCACGTGGCCCGAGTCGCAGCGGTCGATCGCGGCAAATTTCAAGGACGTCCCGGACGCGTCGCGCCGCCGCATCCTCTGCGACAACGCGCGGGCGCTGTACGGTCTCTAGCGTGGCCCAGCCCGCCGCCGTCCTCGTGCTGCTCGCCGTTCTGGCCCTGGCGACGCCGGCGGCGGCCGGATCCACGGTGGAGACGACGGGCGAAGGCGAGATCAGCCTCGCCCCCGACCAGGCGATGCTCTCGCTCGGCGTGACGACGGACGCGCCCACGGCGAAGCAGGCGCTGGACGACAACGCGCGTGCGATGACGGCCGTGCTCGCCGCCCTCGCGCAGGCCGGCTTCACGCCGCCCGACGTCGCCACGCGGGCGGTGTCGCTCACGCCGCTCATGGACTACAAGAGCCCCGAGCAGCCGCGGATCACCGGCTATCGCGCGAACAACACCGTGCAGGTGAAGACGAAGGACCCGGCGTCGATCGGCCGTGCGCTCGACGCGGGCGTCAAGGCGGGCGCCAACGTCTCGGGCGGCATCGCGTTCAGCCTCGCGGACCCCCGCGCGGCCGAGACGCAGGCGCTGCGGCTCGCGGTGCAGGACGCGCAGCGTCGCGCCGCCGCGATGGCGGACGCGCTCGGCAAGCGGCTTGGGCCGCGATCGTGGAGGTGCGCACGCTCGACATCGATCGCCCCGTGCCGCGGTTCGAGGCGACGATGGCGAGGCGCGCCGACGTTCCGACGCCGATCGAGCCGGGGCTGATCACCGTCCGCGCCCGCGCGGTCCTGAAGGCGGAGATCCGGTAGGACGCGCTACGCGGGCTGACGCCGGCGGATCTTTCGTCGCGCGACGGCCGCGCCCCACCGCGCGAGAAACGCGGTGATGAACGCGTGCTCCTTCGCGGGATCGACCGCGAGCGGCGCGAGCGCCAGAGCCACGGCGACCGCGACGTGGTAGCCCTCCGAGCGAGAATCCACCGCCCGCCGGTACGCCGGGTGCGCCTCGTTCACCCACACCGTGGACTCGACGAGATGCGCCAGCTCGGGGTCGCCCTCGCGCCGCTCGAACTGGATGGTCAGGCCGTAGCGTGCGCGCCGCCGCGCGAACGGCGCCGACGCGGCACTGGGCCGTCACCGGCTCGCGGGGCACGGCGACCGGTTCGGCACGTTCCCTGGCTCTCGACGCGACCGGGCGCGGCGTGAGGCGGCGCCTGCGACGCCGGAGACTCGCTCGGCCCGGATTCGGCGACCACCGCGTGCAGATCGCCAGGTGAGAGCGCCGTGGGCGGCTCCGTTGGCGGCGGCCCCGACGCGCAGTTGTCGCTGGCCGCCGGTCCGCTGCTCGACGAGGCTCGCGAGCAGCGGAAAATCGTCCGCGAGGTCCTCGAGCACCGCTTCCAGGTCGCGCTCGACGGGACGCGCGGCGCGCCGCCGAGCCCGCTCGTCCGGCTCGCCGGCCTGGCCCCACTGCGCGAGCTGGTGCGCCACCGCTTCCTGGATCGCCTTGCGATACGCCAGGTAGATCGCGCCTTGCCGACCCGCCCGGATGAAGTCGGCCTTGTTCAGCGTGAGGCACTCCGCGAGCGCCGGCACCTCGATCAGCCCGCCGACGCGATCCGGCGTCGACGGCGCGACGCCGAGCCAGTCCCAGCCACGCTTGATGACCTTGCCGAGCGTGCTGACCGCCAGGCCACGGAGATCCTCGGGGAGTGGCACCGTGATCGCGATACAGATACCCGGACGCCGCAGGCTTGCGGCGGCGGCCCATGCGGATGGCGATGGGCGCCGTCTCCGGAGCCTGCGCTGCCTTCGCCGGTCAGAGCGCGCCCGTTGAGCAGCGAACGTGATGCCGCGGCGGGTAGTGCTCGCGCGAGGATCGTGCCGAGCGCGGGATCGAAGAGCGGCTCGAAGTTGCGGCGCAGCGCGCCCTCGATGAAGCCGGGATCGAGCAGCGGCGAGAGCGCGTTGGCAGGCACGAGGCGGACCGCGGTCCCGCGCGTCACCACGAGGCCGGCGGGCGGCATCCATCGCCACGGCGCCTTGTGACGCGACGCCAGTCCCCACGTGGAGGCGACGTGATGCTTGCCGCGCCGCGTCTCGGTCACGACCTCCACGCAGACGAGCAGCGCGATCTTGATGCCGACGCCCGCGAAGCCGATGCCCGCGCCCCGCGTCTTCGTGCTCGACGCGATGTCGTGAAAGCGCGCCGAGCTCCCGCCGTCGCATGCCGGCGCCGTCGTCGACGATCGTGAGCGCCGGTGCGGCCGCATCGGTCGTGACCGTGATCGTCGAGGCGCCGGAGTCGAGCGCGTTGGCGACGATCTCGGTGAGGACCGTCTCTTCGGTGGGACCCGGATACGCATCGCGCAGGTCTTCGAGGAGATGGAGCAGGTCGACGCGCGTCTCGCCCACGCGCTACCCCGACGCCTCGACGTGCTGGTGAACGCGGCGGAGGTACTCCGGGATGTCCCGCACCGCCGCCTGCAATCCTTCGTAGACACGTCGAGGATCGATGTCGTCGTACTCGTGCACGATCCGGTTCCGGAGGCCGGCGCACGCCGCGATCTGCGAGGCAAACGCGGCCGGCAAGACGCCGAGCTTGGCGAGCTGGGTGAACGACTCGTAGTAGTCGCGGGGCGGCGCGTGGCCGGCGTCCGTGACGAGGTGATAGTTGACGTCGATCATGCGGCCGATCATCCGTTCCAGGTACCGCTCGGCCAGCACCTCATCGGTGAGGCTGGCGAGGTAGTCGTCGAGCGGCTTCATCGCGAGCGGCGTCACCGCGCGCAGGTCGTCCACGATCATCGCGAGCTTGCGGGTGACGAGCTCGCGATCAACCACGGCCGACCGGACCGCGTACCGCGTCGGAGACGAAGCGGCGCTCCAGCTCGAGGTACTTCCGGTGATCCTGGTAGCGCTTGAACGCCAGGAGCTGGAGACGGCGCAGGTCCATGTCGGTTCCGTAGAGCAGCCGGGCCGTATCCATGACCTGCTTGAGGAACAGGGGATCGGCGTGGTTCAGGATTGCGAGGTCGAGCTCTCGGTCCTGGAACAGGACCTGGAGGTCGTGGAGCATCGTCGCGTGCTCGTCGAGTGTCTGGTCCGGGTGCTCGAGGAGCGCGGCCACGTCGACATCGCTCTTCGCATGCGTGCGCCCCGTCACCGTCGATCCGAATTGCAGCAGCAGGCGAATGCCGTGCGTGCGCGCCACGCGCTCGAGATCAGCGGAGTTCACGGGGCGATTATACGGCCCGATCTCAGAGGCGGGCGAGCAGCGCCTCGGCGAAGCGGTCGCCCGATCCGGGTGCGAGATCCATCCCGAGTCCGGGCTCGTTGACCTCGACCTCCATCACCACGAAGCGCTCGCCGTCGGCGACGCCGTCGATGCGCGCATAGAGCGGGCGCTCCGGCAGCAGCGCGAGGACCTCGCGCATCTGCGCGACGATCGCAGGCCGGAGCGGCGTCGCCTCCATCCGCCCGCCGTACCGCGAGTTGATGCGGAACTCGCCCGATGCTGGAACGCGACGGAGCCCATGCGAGAAGACGCCGTCGAAGAACACGCCGGCGAGCTCGCCGTCCGCGATCCCCGGCAGGAACTCCTGCACGAGCACGCGGGCGGTCGGCTTCAGCGCGCGGGCGCGCGCGAGGGCGGCGGACTCCTCGCCGCGGGCCACGCGCTCGACGCCGGCGCCGCTGGCGCCGATCAGCGGCTTGATGACCGCGTCGCGCACCCCGAGCGCGTCGAGCGCATCGGCGATCGCGGCCGGATTCGCGTCAGCGGCGACGGATCGCGGGACCGGCGCGCCGCGACGGCCGAGCTCGAGCACGTAGGTCTTGGCGAGGTTCCAGCGGATCAGATCCGGCGCGTTGAACGTGCGACGCGGGTCGAGGCGATCGAGCCACGCGAGATAGGCGTCCGGCGTCTCGTGATAGTCCCACGTGGCCCGGACGACGACGGCCGTCGCGCCCGCGAAGGGCGCGAACTCACTGTTCCAGGCCGCGGTCCGCGGGTCCCACCCTCGCGTGCGAAGCGCCGTTGCGAGACACGCGTCGCTCGCGCTCAGATCCGGCCAGGTCGCGCACGTGGCGAGGGCGATCGTCTGCATCCGGACCCCAGAGTACCTGCATCGGGCCGCGCTTCGAGGTGTCGCCGGTCCGTCGACGAAGCACGGCCGCGGCGGCGGCGCCCACGATCCCGAGCACGAGCGCACCCAGGATGGTCTGCACGACGTCGGGTTGATTCCCGAACGCCGGCGTCGTCGTCGCGATCGACGCGGACGTCGGGGCCGGCTCCGGCGCGACCGCTTTGCGTGACACCCCCTCTCTCGGCCGCGGCGCCGGGCGTGCCACGCTCTCCACGGCAGGCGCGGGCGGTGGGCGGCGCTCACGCGGGGGCGGCGCGGGGCGTCGCGACGCGCACGGGGTCCGAGGCGGGCTGGCGGACCTTCGACGGCGCGGTCGCGACCGACGGCGGAGCGGTGTCCCGCGGCGCCACACCGAAAGGAATCTCGTACTCGATGGGCCCGGACGGCGCGGGGCGGACCCATCGCGCGAACATCCGGCCCTCGCCCCCGAGCTTGTCGCGCAGCTGGCGCACCAGGCCGGGGTAGGACTCCTGGTGGAGGACGCGCGAGAACTGGGCGCGGTAGTTCTCCACCGTGCTGACGCCGTCGATCACGATGTCGCGCACGCGCCAGCGGCCGCCGCGCACGGTCATCACGAAATCGACGCGCAGGTCATGGGCGACCCCGCTGAGCGACGTCGTCACCTTCGCTTCGTCGCCGGTGCGGACCTCGTCGCCGTACGTCATCACCACGCTGCCCGACGCGCCCACCGCGCCCGCCAGCCGGCCGACGTACGCGCGCTCGAGCAGCTCCGTGAAGATCGCGACGAACTCGTCGCGCTCGGCCGCCGTGCGACGGTCCCACTCCACGCCGAGCGCGCGGGCCGCGGCCGAGTGCACGTCGGCGATGTCGTTGACGAGCCGGCGCACGCGCACCACGCGCTCCAGCGGCCGGTCCTCGGTGGTCGGATCGGCGAGGATCGCGTTGACCTTCGCGAAGAACTCGCGCAGACGGTCGCTCGGCGCGCCGGCGTGCGCGGGTGAACACGCGAGCACGAGCGCGGTCGCGGCGAACAACGTCGTCCTGCGGAGTCGGCGCGGTTCCATCAGCACGGGGAATATACGCCGCCGTGCAAACGATTCCTCGGAGGTTTCGACGTCGCGAGGAACTGTCACTTCGTGTCGCTTTTCGTGCCCGCGCGGCACGTCATCCCGGCACGATCCGTGCGTCAGCGCGCGTCAGCGCTCCGCGTCAGAAACGCGACGCCGCGCGCGGTACTGGTCGCGATCGTCGATGACCCGGCGCGCCTTGAACTCCGTGCGCGGAAGTCCGCCCTCGGGCACGAGCTCGACCTTCGGATGCACGCCGAGCCGCGCGCGCAGCCGCTCGCGCATCAGGGCGCCGAGCGCCGCCTGCCGCGCGGGCGCCGCGTGCGAGGCCGCGTACTCCGCGCGCACGAGCAGGTCGTCCATCGTCTCCGTGCGCGAGACGATCACCTGGAACTCACCGCCGAAGCCGTCGATGGCGCGCAGCGTGTCCTCGATCGCGCTCGGATAGATGTTCTCGCCGCGCACGATGAACATGTCGTCGATGCGCCCGTAGAGTCCCTCCGGCAGGCGCGGGTACGTGCGCCCGCACGGGCACGGCTCGTCGGTCCAGCGCGCGAGGTCGCCGGACACGAGGCGGATCATCGGTTGCGACGTGCGCTCGAGGTGCGTGTAGACCGGCGTGCCTTCCGCGCCGTACGGCACCGGCTGGAACGTCGCGGGATCGCACACCTGCGTGTAGACGAGATCCTGCCAGAGATGCATCCCGGTCCGGTGGCGGCATTCGCCGTTCGTCATCCACGGGCTCATCTCCGCCATGCTCCCCAGGTCGATGCACGCGCCGCCGAACGTGTCCTCGATCAGGCGCTTCGTGGAGGGAATGCCCGCGCCCGGCTCGCCGGAGAAGAGCAGGAGGCGGATGCCGAGATCCTTCGGCTCGACGCCTTCGCGGCGCGCGGTCTCCGCGAAGTGCAGCGCGTACGACGGCGTGCCGTAGAACGCGCTGGGCTTGAGCTCACGCGCCCACTGCACCGCCATGAGCGTCTGCCCCGCGGCGCCCGCGCCGAACGGAAACACCGTCGCGCCGAGCCGCTCGGCGCCGATCAGCATCCCCCACGAGCCCATGTAGAGGCTGAAGAAGGAGCAGATCAGCACGGTGTCGCGGGGACGCAGGCCCGCGCCCCACAGGATGCGGGCGTGCGCCTCGGCGATGCGCGGCCAGTCGTCGCGCCCGATCCCGAACACGGTCGGGCGCCCCGTGGTCCCGCTCGTGCCGTGCACGTGCGCGACCTCGTGCGGCTCGATGCAGAGGTAGTCGCCGAACGGCGGGCTCGCCTCCTGCGCCGCGCGCAGCTCGTGCTTGTGCACGACCGGAAAGCGCGCGAGATCGGCGAGCGTCCCCAGCGTCTGCGGTCCCACGCCCGCCGCCTGCCACTTCCGCCGGTAGAACGCGCTCTTCTCCCACGCCCACGCGATCTGCGCGCGGAGCTTGGCGAGGATCAGCGCGTCGCGCTGCGCCGGCGGCGCGCACTCATCGTCGGGACGCCAGTACTCCCCGTCGTTCGGCGGCCGGTACGTCGCGTCGTACCGTGGCGGCCACCCGTTCACCTCGGACTCCATCGTCCGATCGCCGCGCCTACGGCGACGGGCTCCCCGGCGTCGGGACGATCCAGAGGTACACCTCGTGCTTCGTTCCGCGGACCTCGATGGTCCGGTGACGCGTGGGGGGCCAGTCGCCGAGGCCGTAGTTGTGCGACACGATGCGCGTGCCGGGTCGCAGCTCGCTCAGGAGCTTCGGGAGCAGGCGCCGGTTGACGTCCGGCAGCAGGTAGAGCGTCACGACGGTGGCGGGACTCAGATCGGCGTCGAAGATGTCCCCGAGCACGAAATCCACGAGGTGGGCCGCGCCCGCGTCGCGCGCGTTCACCTCCGCGTCGCGGATGCGCTTCGGGTTGAGATCGATGCCGACGCCCGCCGCGCCGAACCGTGTGGCCGCGGTGATCACGATGCGGCCGTCCCCGGAGCCCAGGTCGTACAGCACGTCGTTCCGCGTGACACCCGCCATCTCGAGCATCGTCGCGACCACGCGCTCGGGCGTCGGCGCGTACGGAGCGTCGAGCGGCTTGTCGTCCAGGGGCGCCTGCGCGGCCGCGGACGCCGCCGCGAGGACGATCAGCACGCACGTGAGCGCGCCCCTCAGCGTTCTCAGCGCGCCACCGTCAGACGCTCAGCTCACGGAATCCGAAGAACCGCGCCGCGTTCGCCCCGAGGATCTTCGCCCGCGACGCATCGCTCAGCCCGCTCATCGTCCGCTCGATCGCCTCCGCCGAGTGCGGCCACGTGCCCTCGTGATGCGGATAGTCGTTGCCCCACATGAGGGTGTCGACGAGCGCGTACCGCTCCGCGAGGTCGAGGCCGGGCTTGTCCTCCTGGAACGACGCGAAGCCGTGCAGCCGGAAGTACTCGCTCGGCAGCTTCTCGAGCTTCGGCCGCACCCAGAAGTGATGCTTCAGGTACGCCTCGTCCATCGCCGTGAGCAGCCACGGGATCCAGCCGATGCCCGCCTCGATCGTCGCGAACCGGAGCTTCGGGAACCGCTCGAAGACGCCGGAGGCGCAGAGGTTCGCGACGGGCTCGATGGTCGGCGACAGGGAGTGCGAGACGTAGTTGACGACCGCGCCTCCGTTGCCGCGCGCGGCGCGCGGATCGCGTCCGGTCGAGACGTGGAACGTGATGCCGAGGTCCGCGTCCTGGATGGCGGCCCACAGCGGATCGAACACCGGCAGGTTGTAGTTCACGTGCTCGACGTCGTGGCCGCCCCAGATCGGCTTGCAGGGCAGCGTGAGGAAGCGGAAGCCCACCTTCGCGACCCGCTGCACTTCCTTGATCGAGCCCTCGAGGTCGCCGGTGGCCAGCGCCGCCGCGGGCGACAGCCGGTCGACGTACGACCCGAACGTCTCCCACGCCCACTCGTTCCACACACGGCACTGCGCCTGCGCGAAGACCGGATCGGGCGTCGCCCACATCGCGAGGCCCTTGTTCGGGAAGATCGCCTCCCCGTCGATGCCGTCCCGCGCGTGATCGCGCAGGCGATCCTGCGGATCCGCGCCCGCCTTCGCGCGGACCTGGTCCTCGCCCTCCAGCTCGCTGAGCCGCAGCCGATCCGGACGGTAGCCCTTCGCAGATCCGCCACTGGACACCGTTGGCATCGGTCTCGACGCGCGGAATGCGGTGGCGGTACTGCGCGTCGATGCGCTCGGCCCAGAGCGTCGCCGGCTCGTTCGCGTGGCAGTCGGCGGAGATCATCAGGTACTTGTTCGGCGCCCCGGGCCGCGCGGTGCGCGGCCAGCCGGCGTGGCCCGGCGTCTCGAGACGCCAGCGGTTCGGCGCGTTGACGGTGATGTCGGTGCTCATGCGGTCCTCCAGTGAACGAGCGAATACCCTTGGGCGCCTGCGTGCGGCTCGAAGACGGCCTCCACGGGCGCGCCAATGCGAATCTCCTGGTGCGGATCCCCCAGCAGGTTACCGATCATGCGGATGTTGCCGGCGTGCGGAAGCTCGACAAGGACGACGATGTAGGTCCCCGCCTCCTTGAGCGCCGGGTGGACCGGATGCCACACGCGCTCCCAGCTATAGATCTGCCCGCGGCCCTCGACGGTCTCCCATCCGAGGTCGAACGAGAGACACGCGTGGCAGATCCACTCGGGGCCCCATTGCCAGGCGCGGCACGCACGGCAGCGTTGCACGCGCAGCTCTCCGCGCCGCGTGCCTTCCCAGTACGGCGCGCTGAGGCCGTCGGGCTCGGGCACCGGCCGGGGCAGCCCTTCGGGCAGGTACGTCGCACGGTCGCGGAGCGTCACGGCTTCGCCGGGACGCGGAGCGAGGGGCTTGGGGGACGCCCTGAGTCCCCATCTAGATCGTCGATCCAGTCCCGAAGATCGCGCTCGACACGGGCGTGACCATCGGCCCGGCGCACACCATCGCCACCTCGGCGTCTGGCACCTGGTTCGTCGACTGGCCGCGGAGCTGGCGCACCGCTTCGAGCTGCAGCTCGAGGCCGTGCATGTAGCACTCCGCGAGGTTGCCGCCGCTCGTGTTCAGCGGCAGACGGCCCTTCGGCGCGAGCAGGTTGTCGAGCGTGCAGACCTCCATGGCTTCGTCGGCGCGGAAGAGCCCGTGCTCCACGAGGCTCATGAGCACGCCGCCCGTGAAGTTCTCGTAGCTCTGGACGACGTCGACGTCACCGGGCCCCACGCCCGCCATCGCGTAGAGGTGCGGCGCGACCGTGGTGAAGCTGGACGTGCCATAGAGCGGCGCGTTGTGCACGGGCGCCGCGTTCCGGTGCTCCGAGCCCTGCGCCGCGCCGAGGACGTAGACCGGAGGCTGCCGCAGGTCGCGCGCGCGCTCCGCCGGCACGAGGACGAGCGCGGCGGCGCCGTCGTTCTCCAGGCAGCAGTCGAAGAGCCGGAACGGCTCGACGATCCACCGCGAGGCGTCGTACATCTCCTCGGTGAGCGGACGCCCGTGCATGACCGCGCGCGGGTTCGCCTGCGCGTGGTGGTACGACGCCATCGCGATCGCGCGCAGCGGCTCGCGGCCGATCCCGTGCTCGTGCATGAAGCGCATCGCGCGCATCGCGTAGCGCTGCCCGGGCGACATCATGCCGTAGGGAAACGTGAACGCCTGCTCGCCGGACACGGTCGGCGTCTGGCCGCCGAGGCCGAACCGCGCGAACTGTCCCTGCGCGAGCGCGCGGAACACCACCACGCAGTCCGCCATCCCGGTCGCGACGGCGGCGGCGGCGTTGCCGATGGCCGCGGCCCCGCCGCCGCCGCCCCCGCCCCATTGCATGTTGGAGAAGCGCAGCTCGGGCAGGCCGAGCGCGGCGGCGATGCGCGAGGGATCGTTGCGATCGTTGGAGTACGACGCGAACCCGTCGATCTCGCGCGGCCCGATCCCGGCGTCCTCGCACGCGCGCAGGATGGCCTGCAGCGCCAGCTTGAACTCGGCGTCGGGCGACTTGCCGTGCTTGTAGTAGGTGGTCTCGCCGATCCCCGCGACGGCCACGCGGCCTCGAAGCGTTCGCTCGCTCATTCCGGAAGCTCCACGACGCCGCCACCGACCACCGAGAGCTCGCCGTCCTGGTTGCGCGCCTCCTGCGCGATCTCCACCAGGTGCCGGCCGTCCTCGACGAACTTGCGCGTCACGGTGCCGTCGATGCGCAGCGTGTCGCCCTCGGGGTTGTGACGGCGGATCTTGCAGTGAGCGCGGCGGAGGAACCCGTCGTCGCCCATCCAGTTGGTGAGGTGATGCGTGAGCCAGGAGCAACGCTCCGGGCCGTAGTCGTAGGCGCCCGGCGCGCCCACCATCGTCGCGAACTCCTGCTCCCAGTGCACGCGCTCGGGACAGTCCGGAATCCCGAACCGGTTCTTGATGCCGAGCCCCGGGTGGCGATGGACCTGCTTCCACGCGAGCTTGTTGGCGCGGATGTACAGCCCGCCCCAGCCCTGCGCGTAGGCGATGAAGCCGGTCACCGTCATCGGCCCCTTCGCCATCGTCGGGAGGCGCTGGCCCTCGCGCACGTCGGCCCAGTGCCGCGGACGCTCCCCGCGCACGTCCTCGTCCGCGTACAGCGTGAAGTGTTCGGCCAGCTCCGCCTCGCTGTACCGCTTCGGCGGCTTCTTCTTCACGTCGGCGTACTTCGTCCCTTCCTCGCGCGCGATGTCCCGGTCGGTCCGGAAGCACCAGCTCTCGGCGGATGCCACCTGCTCGCCGTGCTGGTTGTGGAAGTCCACGTGGTAGATCTGCTGGATCGCGCGTCCCGCGAACGTCGTCTGGTGCTCGACCAGGTCCTTCAGCCACGCCTCGGTCGTGATCGTGTCGTTGCGCCGCACCGGCAGGAACCACGTGAAGGAAGCGCCCGCCCACATCGCGTGCACGCCGGGGAGACCGCCGACGTAGCCGGAGATGATCCGGCTCGTGGCGAAGAGGAAGCTCGGCGGCGCGAGGATGCCGCCCCACTTCGTCCGCGCGGCGTAGTCGGGGTCGCACCAGAGCGGGTTGTCGTCGCCGATCCCGTGGGCGTAGTGACGGATGCCGTCGCGCGAGGCCTCGTGACACCACGGCTCCAGCGTGTCGGTGATCTTCACGCCGATGCGCCGCCGCAAATCGTCCACCGCGCGGTCGGTGATCTTGGGGAAGAGCGACGTCTTCTCACCGGACATGAGCAGCCTCGGCCTCCCGGAGGGTCTTGCGGTTCACCTTGCCCGCGGGCGTCTTCGGGAGCGCGGTCACGAACGCGACCTGGCGCGGATACTCGTGCTGGCTCAGCCGCGTGCGCGTGTAATCTTGAAGCTCGCGCGCGAACGCCTCGTCGCCCGGACGCGGGCTGACGATGAAGGCCTTCACCACCTGGCCGCGCAGCGTGTCGCCGACCCCGATCACCGCCGCCTCGCGGACGTCGGGGTGCTCGAGCAGCACGTCCTCGATCTCGACCGCGCTCATCGTCCAGCCGGCGGAGATGATCACGTCGTCGGCGCGGCCGGCGTGGTGGAAGTAGCCGTCCTCGTCCACGAAGCCGCGATCCTTCGTCGCGAACCATGCTCCCGCCGCCACACCTTGATCTCGCCGATCTCGTTCGGCGCGCTGGGCCGCCCGTCGGCGTCCTGCACCTCGACGCGCACGCCCGGCACGGGCTTGCCGAGCGCGCCCGGCTTCACCACGTAGTCCGGCGCGCCTGGATAGTCGGCCAGGATCACGCCGACCTCCGTGGTGCCGTACATGCTGCACACGGGCACGCCGAAGGTGTCCTCGACGAAGACGCGGGTCGCGCTGTCCATCGGCTCGCCGGTGAACGAGAGCTTGCGGTGATCGCGGTAGCGATGGTTCGCGGCGTCACCGGACGTCTTCATCATCCGGTAGTGCGTGGCCGCGGCGGCGACGTTCGTGATCTCGTAGTCCTCGAGCGCGCGCAGCAGCCGCACGGGATCGAACTTGCCGGCCATCGTGCCGGTGGTGACGCCCAGCGCGAGCGGCGCCAGCGTGCCGTGCCAGAGCCCGTGGCCCCACGCCGGTGACGAGGGACAGAAGAACCGATCGCCCGGCCGGATGCCGGTCCCGTAGAGCGCGGCGATCATCAGCACGACGATCGCGCGGTGCGTGTGGCGCACCGCCTCCGGCAGCTCGCGCGTCGTGCCCGAGGTGTACTGGAAGACCGCGAGGTCGTCCGCCTGGCTCGTCAAGGCATAGGACGGCGGATGGAGCGCCAGCGCGGCCCAGAACCCGCTGTCCGACCACCACGACCTCCAGCCCGGCGATGCCGCGCGCGGTCGCCGCCTTCTCGGCGGTGGTGACGAGCAGGCGCGGCGTGCAGTCCTCGACGCGGAGCCGGACGCCCTCGGGACCGAAGAGCGTGAACAGCGGCACGGCGATCGCGCCGCGCTTGATCGCGCCGAAGAGCGCCGTGTAGAACGCGAGCGACGGCTCGAGCATGATGGCGACACGGTCGCCCGGAGCGATCCCGCGCGCCGCCAGCCAGTGCGCGAAGCGCGCCGACCACGTGGAGAGCACTTCGAACGTGATCGTCTCGTCGCCGCCGTCCGCGTGCGCGACGCGCACCGCGACGCGCCCGGGGCCGACGTGGCGATCGACGCATTCGTGGGCGATGTTCAGGCGGTCGCGATCGCCGTCGAACAGCGCCCACAGCGCCGCGGACGAGACGTGCCGGTGGGCGTCCGCGTAGCTCGTGTACTCGGTCAGCGTCCCGATCAGCGACCTACGTCTTGGCGAACTCGCGCACCAGGCGCGCCACCGTCTCCGGCTGCTCGAAATTCGGCGCGTGGGCGGCCCCGTCCACCGTCTCCCGGCGCGCGCCGGGCAGGCGTCGCGCGAACTCGTCCGCATAGACCGGAGGGACGAGCTGGTCGTGCGTCCCCCACACGAGCAGCGCCGGCGCCTTCACGCGGTGGATGCGCTTCTTCAACCCCTTGTCCGGGATCGGCCAGATGAATTTCCCCGTGGTCGCCCATCGCCCACGTCAGGCGCAGCCGCGCCGCGGGGGAGCTCGTCGAAGAGCCGCTTCGCGGCGTCGCTGTCGGGATCGTGGAAGATGCGGCGGCGCATCTCCGCGGGGTCCAGCATCATCCAGTTGACGACGGGATCGCTGTCGCGCCAGAGGCCGATCGGGTCGATGAGCACGAGCCGTCGCGCCCGCCGCGCGGACGCGGCGGCGACCTCGCACGCGACCATGCCGCCGAACGAGTGCCCGACGAGCACCGCCTGCTCGAGCCCGAGCGCGTCGAGCAGCTCGTCGTAGCAGAGGACGAGGTCCCACAGCCCGTCGAGCTGATAGATGTCGTCCGGCGCGCCCGGCGTCGTGCCCGGGTGCTCCGGCGCGTGCACGGTGAAGTCGCGCGCGAGCGCCTCGAGGAACGGATCCCACGTGAGTCCCCACGGCCCGTGGAAGAAGACGAGCGCGGGGCCACTGCCCGCCGGAGAGCACGCGGAGCTTGATCGTGTCCTGCCAGACGGCGACGGTCCGTTCCTGCGTCATTCGCCGCCCGCCGCCACGGCCGCCGCGGCTGCCGCCGCCGGCGCCTTCGTGCCCCGCAGCTTCTCGGGCCACCAGTGGTTCACGTAGCCCTCGTCGTCCCAGTGACCGCGCAGGCCCGGCAGCACCTTCCGGGCGAAGAGGTCCATGTTCTCGAGCGTGAGCTCGTGCGGCATCGACCCGATCTGCAGGAGCACCATGAGGTTGCCGACGCGCAGGCCCTTCACGACCTCTTCCTCGAGGCGGTCGCGCACGGTCGCCACGCTGCCCGCGATCACGTAGCCCTTCTCGACGAAGTCGCGATAGCGCAAACCCTTCGGATCTTCCACGCGCCGCACGGGGTTCGACACGGTCGCTTCCAGGCTGCGATAGTCCTGGTTGCCGGGAGGCGCCCCGTACTGCGCCGGCCAGTGCATGCACTTGTGATAGAAGTACTCGACGTGCCGCGCGTACTTCTGCTCCGCGGCCGCGTCGGTGTCCGCGACCACGACGAGCTGCAGGAACCCCGCGCGATACGGATTCGCTTCCTTCCCCTTGCTCGTCACCACCGTCCAGTACTTGTCCATCATCGACTTCGCGGCCTTCGCCCCCGAGTAGCTCAGGAAGCAGTAGCAGACGTCGTTGTCGACGGCGAAGTCGAAGGTGCTGATGCTGCCGGAGCCCGGCACCCACACCGGCGGGTGCGGCTGCTGGATCGGGCGCGGCCAGAGGTTCACGTTCGCGAGCTGGAAGTAGCGCCCGTTCCACGCGAAGATCTCCTTCGCTTGCCAGGCCTTCATCGTGAGGGCGAACGCCTCGCGGTAGCGCTCGCGATGCTCCATGGGCGTGATCCCGTAGCACAGGTTCACGTCCATCGGGCTGCCGAGCGGCAGGCCCGCCACGAGGCGGCCGCCGCTGATGCAATCGAGCATCGCGTATTCCTCGGCCACGCGGATCGGCGGGTTCGACGTCGGCATCGTCGCGCCCATCTGCACGATCGCCACGTTCGAGCCCTGCGTGGCCCGCGCGAGCACGCTGCCCATGAGGTTCGGGCTCGGCATGAAGCCGTACGCGTTCTGGTGATGCTCGTTCGTGCACACCCCGTCGAACCCGGCGCGCGCGGCGAAGGTGAGCTCGTCGAGCGTCCAGTTGTAGTACTGCCCGACGCGGCTCGCGTCGGCCAGCTCCCACCACGGCGGCGTGACCCAGACCGAGGGATAGCGCTTCTCGAAGTCGTCCGGGAGCTCGCGATGCGGCATCAGGTGGAACGCGCTGATCTTCATCGTCTAGATCTCCAGCCGGTAGAGCTCGGCGACGTTGTCGTGGAGCACGAGGTCACGCTCCTCGTCCGTGAGGTGCGCGGCGTGCTTGGCCAGGAGCTCCTGCGAGTGCGGCCACGTCGAGTCGCTGTGCGGGAAGTCGTTCGCCCACATCAGGCGGCGGACGTTGCAGAGGTCCTTCACCTGGAAGGCCGTCCAGTCGTCCTGGAACGTCATGTAGACGTGCTCGCGGAAGTACTCGCTCGGCATCCGCGTGATCGAGCTGCCCGTGAGCCAGTAGCGGTGCCGCTCGTACGCGTGGTCCATGCGGTACATGAAGTGCGGCGCCCAGCCGGCGTCGGCCTCGACGCAGACGAGCTTCAGCTTCGGATGGCGCTCGAACACGCCGCCGAAGATGAACATGCCCGATGATGTCCTGGCAGCCGCGGATGATCGACATGAACGCGTTCAGCTTGGGCCCGCGCGTCTTGAAGCTATCGCTGCGTGCTCGTGAGGATGTGGAACGACAGCGGCAAGCCGAGGTCGACCGCCGCCTCCCAGAACGGATCGTAGATCGGATCGTCGTAGTCGGCGACGGCGGGATTGCCGGGCATCATCACGCCGCGCAGGCCGAGCGCCTTGATCCGCTGCAGATCACGGATCCCCTCCTCCACCGAGCGCATCGCCGTCTGCCCGACGCCGAACAGACGATCCGGATGCGCGGCGGCGTAGCCCGCGATCCACTCGTTGTAGGCCTCGAAGCACGCGTGCTTGAAGTCGAAGTCCGGATGGTTGCACAGCATCATGCCGACGGTCGGGTAGAGGATCTCGGCCGCCACGCCGTCGCGCTCCTGGTCCGCGAGCCGCGCCTCGGGGTCCCACCCGCCGCGATGCAGGTCCTCGAAGCGCGCGCCGAACATCGTCAGGTCCTCCGCGCGCTTGCCCGCGGCGGCCACGAGGCCCATCGGGATCGGCTTGCTCAGCCCCTCGATGACGAAGAGGTCGCCGCGCTGCGGATCGTTGACGAGGCGCGGCGCGCGATCGCGGAACCGCTTGTCGATCCGGTCGATGTAGGTGCCGGGCGGCTCGGTGATGTGCGAGTCGGCGGAGATGATCGGCTTCGACACGCTCAGCGTCCTCCGCGCAGCACGGTACCCGGCCGCGCCCCTGTGGGTTCGCCATCCTTGTAGACGACCTTGCCGGCGACGACCGTCGCGTCGACGCCGCGCGCCCGCGCGATGAGCCGCTTGGCGCCGTTCGGCAGGTCGTGCACGTACTCCGGCGCGCAGTCGTCCACCGTGGCCGGATCGAAGACCACGAGATCCGCCGCCGCGCCGACCGTGAGACGACCGCGATCCGGGATTCCGAAGAAGTCGGCCACCTCGCCGGTCAGCCGGTGCACCGCGCGCTCGAGCGTGAGCGCCTCCCACTGCCGCACCCACTTGCCGAGGAGATAGGTCGCGTACCCGACGTCGCAGAGCTGGTCGACGTGCGCGCCGCCGTCCGAGAGCCCGATGAGGAAGCGCGGGTCGGTGACGAGCGGACGCACGGCGTCGGGATCCTGGTTGAAGACCGGGAAGTCGAACAGCGTCTCCAGCCCGTCCTCGAGCGCGATGTCGAGGAACGCGTCGGGCGGGTCGACCTCCGCGAGCGGCTGCGATGTCCGCGATCGACTGACCCGCGAGCGCCGCGACGGCCGGCGACGCCGCGTCGCGGATCGTGATGCGCGGCCACAGGCCGCGGCAGCGGCGGCGCTCCAGCTCCGCCTTCCACTCGGTCCGGAAGGCTCTCGCTCCGGTAGAGCGCGGTCTGCTCGGCGGGCGTGCGGTTGAACGCCTGCGCCCACGGGGTCATGGTCGCGAAGATGAACGGGTTCTTCAGCGTGAACTGCACGCGCAGCGGGCGGCACGACACCTGCGGCACCGCGCGGTCGCGCCCGAGGAGATGCGCGACGCGCGTGAGCGCTTCCTCGTGGCTGCCCGGCGCCTTGCCCGGCCGCGCGAAGATCGCGAGGAACGTCACCGGCCGCCGGCTCTCCTCCACCAGCAGCGTGAGCGTGCTCAGCTCCTCGTCGCTGACGCGATCGGACAGCGCGGTGAGCGCGATCTCGATCGCGCCGCGCCCGCGCCGGCGCAGCACGCCCGCCAGCGCGCGCAGCTCGTCGGGGCTCGCGCGGCGACAGGCGAGCGGACGGCCCTGATCGCCCACGTGATTGGCCAGGACCGTGGTCGAGAATCCGAACGCGCCCGCGGCGAGCGCGTCGTCGAGCAGCCGCGCCCATGCGCGGCCGTCTCGTCCGCGGTCGCCGCGCGGTCGAACGACGCCTCCCCGAGCACGTAGTGGCGCAGCGGCGTGAGCGGCACGAGCGGCGCCACGTTGATGCCGAGCGGCGCGGCGGCGCGAGCGCGTCCATCCACTGCGGGAAGCGACTCCCACGTCCAGTCGATGCCCGTGCGCATGACGTCGAGCGGGATCGCCTCGACGTTGACGAGGTCGCCCATGAGGATCTCGCGCGCGTCGGGCCGGCACGGCGCCACGCCGACGCCGCAGTTGCCGGTCACCACGGTGGTCACGCCGTGCCACGACGAGGACGTGAGCAGCGGGTCCCACGCCACCTGCGCGTCGTAGTGCGTGTGCGGATCGATGAAGCCCGGCGCGACGACGCGCCCGCCCGCGCTGATCCGCTCGCGGGCGGCCTGCCCGGCGGCGCCGCCGACCTCGACGATGCGTCCGTCCTTCACGGCCACGCTGCCGTGGCGCGAGGGGCCGCCCGTGCCGTCGACGATCCGCGCGTCTTCGATGATGAGGTCGTGCATGCCTATCCTCCGAGCAGGGTCGTGATCTCGCGCGCGGTGGCCTTCACGTCGGCCACGAGCTGCCGCATCCGTGGCCGCATCCGATCCGTGGGGCCGCCGACGGCGCACGCGCCGGCCACGCGCCCGTCACGGTCGTACACCGGCGCCGCGATGCCCGCCGCGCCGCGCACGATCTCGTCGACGCTCACGCAGACGCCGGCGGCGCGCACCTCCTCCAGCGAGGCACGCAGGGCCGGCAGCGCGGTCAGGGTGCGGTCCGTGTACCGCTTCAACGGGAGCGTCCGGAGGATCTCCTCTCGCTCCGCCTCCGGCAGCACGGCGAGGATCGCCTTGCCGTTCGCGGTGGCGTGGAGTGGGCTTCGCTGCCCGACGTTCACCGTGTAGCGGATGAGCTCCTCGCTCTCGACCACGTCCATGAAGACGACGGCCGTCGCGTCCGCGGCGAGCGTGGTGAGGAACGCGGACTCGCCGGTGCGGCGCATGAGCGCGGCGAGCGCGGGCCGCGCGACCTCGACGAGGTCCCGGTGCCCCTGCGACCGCACCGCCAGCTCGACCGCGCGGCGGCCGAGCCGGTATTCGCCGGCGCGTCCCTGCTCGAGGTAGCCGCGCGCGGACAGCGTGCGAAGAAGCGGGAGCAGGCTGCTCTTCGGCGTCTCGACGCGCAGGCTGAGGTCCTTGAGCGGCACGCCGTCCCGGCTGGCCGCCGTGACCTCGAGGATGTCGATCACGCGATCGGTCGCGCGATGCCGGGCGCCGTTCGCGAGGGGCGCCGCCTTCTTCGCTCGATTCACCGGGCCTCCTTGAACATGGGGGCCCCACACCACAGGACCCCCAAGCCCCCACACGCCCCCGAATGCGGAACCACGTTCGGGATTCGGTCCTGGGACTATACCCCGGGATCCGGTCGGCGTGCCGGGAAACCTCGCGCGGGGGTTATGCTCCGCTGGTCATGCGAGCCGTGCTCTGCCGCGAGTGGGGACCGATCGACGATCTGACGCTCGCCGACGTGCCGGCGCCCGTCCCGGGCCCGGGCGAGGTGCTGATCGCCGTGAAGGCGACGGCGGTGAACTACGCCGACGCGATCATGGTGGCCGGCCACTACCAGACGAAGCCGCCGCTGCCGTTCAGCCCGGGCCTGGAGACCGCCGGCATCGTCGCCGCGTGCGGTCCGGACGTCACGCGCTTCGCCGCGGGCGACCGCGTGATGGCGATCCTTGCCTACGGCGGGCTCGCCGAGATGGCGGTGGCACCGGAGGCGGAGACGTTCGCCATTCCCGCCGGCATGAGCTTCGACGAAGCGGGCGCGTTTCCGGTCGCGTACATCTCGAGCCACGTCGCGCTCCGCTGGCAGGGCCGCCTCGAGGCCGGCGAGACGCTGCTGGTGCTCGGCGCGGCCGGCGGCGTCGGGCTCACCGCCGTCGAGATCGGCAAGGCGATGGGCGCGCGCGTGATCGCGGCCGCGAGCACGGCCGAGAAGCTCGCGGTCGCCCGCGAGCGCGGCGCGGACGACCTCATCAACTACGCGACCGAGAAGCTCACCGAGCGCGTGATGGCGCTGACGGACGACAAGGGCGCCGACGTGTGCTTCGATCCCGTCGGCGGCGATCTCTTCGACGCCGCGCTGTCGTCGCTCGGCTGGGGCGGCCGCATCCTCCTCGTCGGCTTCGTGGCCGGCGTGCCGCAGATCCCGGCCAACCGGCTGCTCGTGAAGCACCGCGCCGCGCTCGGCTCGTCGCTGCGCTACTTCCGCTGGCACGCGCCGGACAAGCTGCGGCGCTCCGTCGACGAGCTGATGCGCTGGTACGCGGAGGGCAAGCTGCGCCCCTGCATCAGCCATCGCCTGCCGCTCGAGCGGAGCGTGGAGGCCATCCGCCTCCTCACCGACCGCAAGGCGCACGGCAAGGTCGTCGTGCGTCACGGAGTCGCCGCTGATGGAGATCCGCCTCGCGCGACACGGGCCGCACGTCGTCGTCGTGACCATCGACAACCAGCCGCGCCTCAACGCCATGACGCGCGCGATGCTGGCCGAGCTCGGCCGGCTGTGGGACGAGCTCGAGCGCGACGACTGCCGCTGCATCGTGCTGACCGGCGCCGGCGAGCGCGCCTTCAGCGTCGGCGCCGACATCAGCGGCGATCTCTCGGCGTCGCCGGAGACGGCGCGGATCGTCAGCCACGCGCTGCTGAAGACCGACGCGTACTCGAAGCCGATCGTCGCCGCCGTCAACGGCGACTGCGCCGGCGGCGGCGTCGAGCTGCTGCTCGCCACCGACATCCGCGCGGCGGCGCCGCACGCGCGCTTCGGCCTGCCGGAGGTGAAGTGGTCGATCTATCCGTTCGGCGGCGCCACGATCAAGCTGATCCAGCAGATCGGCTACGTCCACGCGATGGATCTCCTGCTCACGGGACGGCTCATCGACGCGGCCGAGGCGGCGCGCCTCGGGCTCGATCAACCGCGTGGTGCCCGCGGCCGAGCTCATGCCGTGGGCGCTCGAGACGGCGGAGACGATCGCCGCCAACAGCCCGACCGCCGTGCAGGCGGTGAAGCGGCAGATCAGCGCGACGATCGCCGAGCACGCCCGCGCCCGCGAGGCGCTCGAGCAGGAGCTCGGCGACGAGGTGCGCGCGAGCCCGCACTTCACCGAGGGCGTCGCCGCGTTCCGCGAGAAGCGCCCGCCGCGGTACTGACCGGACACGTGCGACCCGCGGCAGCCGCACGCTCGGCGGCGCTCCTCGACGAGATGGCCGCGGCGCGGCCGCACGCCGAGGCCGTCGTCTTCCGCGACGAGCGACTCACCTACGCGCGCGCTGCGCGCGCGGGTCGACGAGTTCGCGCGCGCGCTGCTCGCGGTCGGCGTGACGCGCGGCGATCGCGTCGCCGTCCTGCTGCCGAACCGCCCCGAGTGGATCGTCACCGCGCTCGCCACCGCCAAGATCGGCGGCATCGTGGCCGGCCATCAGCACGTTCTCGACGCCGCGCGAGCTCGCCTGGACGCTCGAGCACTCCGCGGCCGCGGCGCTCGTCACCGTCGAGGCCTTTCGCGGCCGCGCCTACCTCGCCGCGCTCCACGACGCTCTGTCCCGGAGCTGGCCGCAGCGCGCCCGGCGCGCTCGCGAGCGAGCGACTGCCGCGAGCTGCGCACCGTGGTCGTGCGTCGACGAGCGGCGCCACGACGGCGTCTTCCGTCTGGACGATCTTCTGGCGCGCGCGCGGCCGCGGGCGTCGAGCGCGGCGCTGGCGGCGGCGCAGCGGGCGGTCGACGCCCGACGACGTGTGCTTCATCCTCTACACGTCGGGCTCGACGGCGACGCCGAAGGGCGTGACGCTCGCGCACGGCGGCGTCATCGAGAACGGCTTCGACATCGGCGAGCGCCAGCACCTCACCGCCGCCGATCGGCTGTGGCTCGCCGTCCCGCTCTTCTGGTCGTTCGGCTCGGCGAACGCGCTGCCCGCGATCCTGACCCACGGCGGCTGCGTCGTGCTGCAGGAGAGCTTCGAGCCGGGCGAGGCGCTGGAGCTGCTCGAGCGCGAGCGGTGCAGCGTCTACTACGGCATGGCCAACATGGCGCGCGCGATGCTCGAGCATCCCGATCGCGCGCGCCGCGCGCTCGGCGCCATGCGGACCGGGCCTCACCATCGGCCTGCCCGAGGACATCGAGATGACGATGGAGGCGGTCGGCGCGCGCGAGCTCTGCAACGTCTACGGCTCGACCGAGACGTACGGCAACTGCGCGGTCACCGACGCCCACGACCCGCTCCCGCTCCGCCTGCACACCCAGGGCCTGCCGCTGCCCGGGATGGAGATCCGCGTGGTGCGATCCCGAGACGCGGACGGCCGCTGCCGCCGGGCGAGGTGGGCGAGCTGCGCGTGCGCGGCCACGTCACGCCGGGCTACTACCGCGCGCCGGAGCTGACGCGCGCGGCCTTCGACGCGACGGGTACTTCCTCACCGGCGATCTCGGGCTCGATCGGCGACGACGGGCGCGTGCGCTTCCGCGGGCGGCTGAAGGAGATGATCAAGACGGGCGGCATCAACGTCGCGCCGCTCGAGGTCGAGGAGGTGCTGCTCGCAGCATCCCGACGTGAAGCAGGCGTACGTGGTCGGCGTTCCCGATCGCGACAAGGGCGAGGTCGTGGCCGCGGCCGCTCGAGCTGCACGCGGGCGCGACCGCCGACGCCGACGCGCTCATCGCCTTCTGCCGCGAGCGGCTCGCCAGCTACAAGGTCCCGGCGCGGCTCGTCTTCCGCAAGGCCGAGGAGTTTCCGCGCACGCCGACCGGCAAGATCCACAAGCCCGGCCTCCGCGAGGAGATGACGGACCAGGCGTGAGGTCGGGGCCTCCCCGGAGTCTTCGCCGCAATGAGCCTTGCTCCCCGGCGCGACTCAGGGTACCGTCACCGGCCACGGAGCACGCGCCATGCAGAGATACATCGCTCGCCGTGTCCTGCAGAGCCTGTTGGCCATCTGGGTCATGAGCCTCGTTGTGTTCACGCTGGCCCGGTTCTCGGGCAACCCGCTCGACGTCATGCTGCCGATGGAGGCCACCCAGGAGGACTACGACCGCGTCTCGAAGTACTGGGGGCTGGACCAGCCGCTGTACACCCAGTACCTCATCTTCGTCGGTCGCGCCGCTGAAGGGTGATTTCGGCACGTCGTGGAAGTGGCCCGGCCGCTCCGCGATGGACCTGGTCTGGGAGCGGCTGCCGGCGACCCTGCAGCTCGCCGGCTTCGCCCTGCTGGTCAGCGTGCTGATCGCGCTCCCCATCGGCGTCATGTCCGCGGTGAAGAAGGGCACGGTCTGGGACAGCGCGGCGAAGATCATCGCCCTGCTCGGCCAGTCCCTCCCCGGCTTCTGGCTCGGCATCGTCCTGATGTGGATCTTCGCCGTCCACCTCGGCTGGTTCCCGACCTCGGGCCGCGGTGGCATCCAGTACATGATCCTGCCCGCGATCACCCTCGGCTGGTTCCAGGTCGCCGCGATCATGCGGCTCGTCCGCTCGTCGATGCTGGAAGTCCTGGACAGCGAGTTCGTGAAGCTCACGCGCATCAAGGGGCTCGCGGAGTGGAAGGTGGTGTGGAAGCACTGCCTGCGCAACGCCGCCATCGCCCCGCTGACCTTCTTCGCGATCATCGCGGGCGTGCTCATGACGGGCTCCGTGGTGACTGAGAGCGTCTTCTCGTGGCCGGGCACCGGCCTGCTGGTCATCGACGCCGTGCGGGCCCGGGACTTCCAGGTCGTGCAGGCAGTGGTGATCGTCTTCGCCGGGATCTTCATCCTGACGAACCTGCTGGTGGACATCCTCTATGCGTACCTGGATCCGCGTATCCGCCTTCGATAGCCGGAACGCTGACTGAACGGAGGCCGCGCCAATGGCGACCGTGACCGTCCGAACACTCCCGTGGTACGCAGCGCCGAGAGTCGCGCACGCGATGCGGCAGGCGCGGCGCTACCCCCTCGTGCCGCTCTTCATCCTCACGTTCCTCCTGGTCATTCCGGCCGCTCCTCGCGCCGCAGGTCGCGCCCCACGATCCGCTCAAGGGCTCGCTGTCCAAGCGGCTGAAGGCGCCCGTGTGGATGGAGGGCGGCAGCATCGAGTACCCGCTCGGCACGGACAAGCTCGGGCGCGACATCCTGAGCCGCATGATCTACGGCGCGCGCGTGTCGCTCGCGGTCTCGGCGGTGGCGATCTTCGTCGGCGGCATCCTCGGGACCGGTCTCGGATTGATCTCGGGCTACTTCGGCGGGCGCGTCGACGGGGTCCTCATGCGACTCGTCGACATCTCACTGTCGCTTCCCACGATCCTCCTGGCGCTCGTCCTCGTCGCGGCGGTGGGCCCGAGCTTCGGCACGGTCGTCACCGTCCTGGTGGTCCTCCTCTGGGCGCGCTACGCGCGCCTCGTCCGCGGGGAGACGTTGACCATCAAGGAGCGCGATTTCATCGCGCGGGCGCGCGTGGCGGGCGCCTCGCACACGCGGATCATGGTGAAGTACCTCTTCCCCAACGTCATCAACTCCCTGATCGTCCTCGCCACCCTGCAGGTGGGCTACGTCATCTTGCTCGAGTCGGCGCTCAGCTTCCTCGGGGCGGGCCTGCCCCGACCCACGCCCGCCTGGGGCCTGATGGTCGCGGACGGTCGCGAGCTGATCGTCAGCGCCTGGTGGGTCTCGATGTTCCCCGGACTCGCGATCATGCTGACGGTGCTCGCCCTGAACCTCCTGGGCGACTGGCTCAGAGACCACCTCGACCCGAAGCTCGAAGAACGTGTAGACCCGCACATGGCCCAACGGCCCCGCAGCTTTGGCGCCCGGTCATCCGGGCCCCGCGGAGAGCAGGCATGACCCTCCGAGGATGCATGAAGCGCAAGGCGCTGTGGCTCGTCGTGGCGCCTGGCATTCACGCTGGCGATCACGCCGGTCGTGGCGTCGGCGCAGCCCGTCCAGAAGCTCGTGTTCGCGTCGGCCGGGTTCGAGGACACCAACCGGTTCTGGATGGTCGCGCGCCCCGACCATCTCCAGTACGACCCGTTCCTCGAGACGCTGCTCGAGGTCGATCCGAAGACCGGTGAATACACGCCGCGCCTCGCGGAGAAGTGGTCCGCGAACAAGGACTTCACGGAGTGGACCTTCCACCTCCGCAAGGGCGTCCAGTTCCACTACGGCTACGGCCCCTTCACCGCCAAGGACGTCGTCCACTCCCATTCGCTGCTGGTGAAGCCCGAAGCGAAGGTGACCCTCGGTCCGTTCTGGCGCAACGTCGAGAAGATCGACGTCGTCAACGACCACCAGGTCGTGATCCGCATGAAGCGCCCCTCCACGACCATGCCGTACGCCGTGTCGCGCGCGGGCGATTTCCGCATCGTCAGCAAGGCGCAGTGGGACAAGGAAGGCGAGGCCGGGTTCGACAAGCGGCCCGCGGGCACCGGCTCGTATCGCTACGTCACGCCGGCAGCAGGGCATCGGGATCACCTTCGAGCGGAACGACAACCACTGGAAGGGTGAGAAGCCGGCGTTCAAGCAGCTGGAGTTCAGGATCGTCCGCGAGGAGGCCACGCGCCTGGCGATGCTCCTGTCCGGCGAGGCCCACATCGCCGACCTGCCCCGCGAGCTCCAGAAGGACGCGATCGAAGCGAGGCATGAAGATCTTCTCGTCGACGTACCCCGTCGACTGGATGACGGTCTACATGGGCGGCCAGTACTACCTCCCGAACGACAAGGACTTCAAGGCCGACGTGCCGTGGACGAAGAAGAAGGTGCGCGAGGCCCTCAACCGGGCGATCAATCGCAAGGAGCTGCTCAACACGGTGTTCGCCGGCAAGGGCACGCTCACCTACGTCACCGGCTGGTCGGAGAAGTCCGAAGGCTTCAACCCCGAGTGGGCGAAGAAGTTCGACCAGATGTACGGCTACGATCCGGCCAAGGCGAAGGCGCTGCTGAAGGAAGCGGGCTACGGCCCCGGCCAGCTCAAGATGAAGATCCTCGCCTTCACGGAGCCCGGCGAGTCCGAGGGCCCGCAGGTCGCCGAGGCGCTCGGCATCTACTACAAGGAAGTCGGCATCGAGGCCGAGATCGAGGTGCTCGACTGGGCCAAGGTGCGGGACATGTTCCGCAAGAAGGCGATCGGGTGCTGCATCTGGCCGAACATCATCTCGTGGCGGCCGTCCGAGGAGTGGCTGCGCACCTGCTGCTTCAGCAAGAGCCCGAACCACCACTACGAGAACGAGTTCGTCGACAAGGCCTACGATGCGTGGACCAAGGCCGTCGATCCGAAGGAGCGGCAGCAGATCGCGCAAGGGCGCTCGCCGACCACTTCTTCGAGGAGTACGCCGACATCCCGCTGTTCTGGTTCAACAACGAGGTGATGGCGAACCCGAAGGTGGTGGGCGAGTGGGTCTATCCCGGTCTCGGGGCCGGGCGCTCGACGCACTTCCACATGATCAAGGCCGCAGGGAAATAGTGCCGAGGACGATCGGCGACGTCATCCTCGAAGTCGACGACCTTCACACCTACTGCTTCACGCGGTTCGGGGTGGTGAAGGCCGTCGACGGGGTGAGCTTCTCGCTCCGCGAGGGTGAGGCGCTCGGCATCGTGGGCGAGTCGGGGTGCGGCAAGACGATGACGGCGCTGTCGCTGCTGAAGCTCTTGCCGCGGCCCGTCGCCCGCATCGTCAAGGGGTCGATCAAGCTCGCAGGGCGAGGACCTCGTCGCCGAAGTCCGAGCGCGAGATGCGCCGGCTCCGCGGCCGGCGCATCTCGATGATCCTGCAGGACCCGCAGACCTCGCTCAACCCCGTGTTCTCCATCGGCAACCAGCTCATCGAAGCGATCCAGATCCACCACGACGACGGCCACAAGAGTCTCGTGCGGCGCGCCATCGACGGGCTGAAGCAGGTCCGCGTGGCGGCGCCCGAGCGGCGCGTGGACGACTACCCGCACCAGATGAGCGGCGGCATGAAGCAGCGCGTGGTCGGCGCCATCGCGATCTCGTGCGAGCCGAAGGTCATCATCGCCGACGAGCCGACCACCTCGCTCGACGTGACCATCCAGGCGCAGTACCTCCGCCTGCTCCGGGAGATCCAGGAAGCGACCAACCTCGCCCTGATCTTCATCACGCACGACTTCGGCATCGTCGCGAAGATGTGCGACCGCGTGATGGTGATGTACGCGGGCCGCGTCGTCGAGAGCGGGCCGGTGCGCGACATCTTCAACCGCCCGTCGCATCCGTACACGCAGGCGCTGCTGAGCTCCGTGCCGAGCATGGACGAGGACGTCGAGCGGCTCTACTCGATCGGCGGCCAGCCGCCCGCCCTGTGGGACCTGCCGGTGGGGTGCCGGTTCGCCCCGCGATGTCAGTTCGCCGAGGATCGCTGCCGGCGCGAGTACCCGCCGGCCGTCCGGGTGTCGGAGGGCCACACCGCCGCGTGCTGGCTCGCGAAATGACCGGCACGCCCGTCCTCCGCGTCCAGAATCTGCAGAAGCATTTCCCGGTGACGCAGGGGCTGGTCTGGACCAGGATCCTCGGCTGGGTGAAGGCGGTCGACGGCATCAGCTTCTCGGTGCCCCAGGGGGAGACGCTCGCGATCGTCGGCGAGTCCGGCTGCGGCAAGACCACGACCGCGAAGCTCATCCTCCGGCTCGAGGAGCCGACCGCGGGCCAGGTGCTCGTCGACGGCCACGACATCCATACGCTGAGCGGCGCCGCGCTGAAGCAGTACCGGACGATGGTCCAGGCGGTGTTCCAGGATCCCTGGTCGTCGCTGAGCCCGCGCATGCGGGTGCGCGAGATCGTGGCCGAGCCGCTCGTGATCAACGGCGGGATGGCGTCGCAGGTCGTGAAGCAGCGCGTCGCGGAGACGCTCGAGGCCGTCGGCCTTCGCCCGCAGCAGGCGAGCCTCTACCCGCACGAGTTCAGCGGCGGGCAGCGCCAGCGCATCGCGGTGGCGAGCGCGCTGGTGTCGAAGCCCAAGCTGATCATCCTGGACGAGCCGGTCTCCGCGCTCGACGTGTCGATCCGCGCGCAGATCATGAACCTGCTCGTCGATCTCCAGCGGCAGTTCAACGTGAGCTACCTCCTGATCGCGCACCACCTGGCCACGACGCGCTACATGGCCAACGAGGTCGCGGTCATGTACCTCGGCAAGATCGTCGAGCGCGCGAAGACGAAGGAGCTGTTCAAGAACCCGCTGCACCCGTACACGAAGGCGCTCTTCTCGGCGGCGCTCCCCGCGCATCCGGACATCGTGCGCGAGGAGATCGTGCTGCAGGGCGAAGTCCCCTCGCCCATCAATCCGCCGTCGGGCTGCCGCTTCCACCCGCGCTGCCCGTTCGCCATGCCCCAGTGCTCGGAGATCGAGCCGAAGGAGCAGGACATGGCGCCCGATCACATGGTGGCCTGCCACCTGTACTAGCCTCCCCGCAGGACAGGATTGCGCCGGCGAAGCCGGCGCTCGGAGCGCTTACGTGGGGCGGCCCTCGGCGCGAAGCGAGCTCCACCACGCTCGCACTTCCGCGAGGTGGTCGCGCTCGTGGGCCCAGCCGGGAGCTGGGAGCCACTCCGTCATCGGGTACGCGTGCGATGGATCGGCCAACGCTTGCTCGGGGAGCGCTTCGAAGCGCGTGATCAGATCGGCGCGCACGCGCCCCATGCGGGCGAGGATCGCGCGGAGGCCGAGCTTTCGCGTTCGCGCGACGGTGCGGGCGTTGAAGCGGTCCGCGTGCGCCATGCTCTCGAACCACTGGATGCGGTCGGCCTTGCCACGCGCGATGAGCTCGGAAGCGACGCACCGTCTCCTCGTCGCAGCTCAGCAGATGGCCGAGCACGTCCTTCACGGACCACTGGTCCAGCGTCTTCGGCCGCGTGATCTCGCGCTCGGGCAATCGCGCCACGAACGTCGAGCGTGGCCTCGCGGGACGCCACCATGCGCCGGACGGCGTTGCGCCGCCAGCGGCCGAGCGATCCCAATCGCGTCGTGGCCATCAGGACCGCGGGACACCGACGACCGCGAGGCCGTGGGCACGGCGCCGAGCGCCAGCGCCGCGTCGTGCGTCGCCATCACGAGATCCGCGTCGGTCATTTCCCGCCAGAGGAGGGCCGTGGCGAGGTGGATCGCGTCGAGGGTTCCGAGCTCGGTGGGCATCGGCTGGGAGGCACGATCGAGGACGATCGCATCGATCTGGACGATATCGAAGGTGTCGATGAGCGCCAGCACCGCGGCCCGGCGGCTCGCGATCTCGGCGTCGGACAACCGCGCGCTCAGGCGGAGACGATCCAGCGTCCTGAGGCTCTCTGCCCTGACGAGGGCGCTGGCCACGCCGCGCTCAACGGTCGGCCACTCCGGGAGGGCGTTCGGTTGACCCAGCGTCATGCGAAGGAGCACCGACGCGTCGACATAGGCGATCAACGCGACCTCTGACGCTCCTCGAGAAGCAGGTCCACGATGTCGATGTCGAGCTTCAGCGGCTTCGGGAGCTTGACCCGATTCGGCGGTGGCGTCCCAGGCGCCGGCTTGCGGATCGTGAGCTTCGGCCGGTCGCGCACCGGGACGATGTGGGCGATCGGGGTGTCGCGGTCGAGCACCGCCACGGTCTCGCCACGCCGCACGGCACGGAGGTACTCGCTGAGTCGGGCTTTCAGCTCGGCGATACGAACCTGCTTCATGGTCCTACTATGACCAGAACTGGTCAGCGTGGCAACCCCGGGCCGTCGGGAGGGGGGCGAAGCCCCCCTCCGAGGTCTCTAGAACTCCTTGTAGTGCAGGAACTTCGCGTCGATCGTGAGGACGCCGCGCTCGCCCTTCTTCTCGAGCTTCACCATGCAGTCGATCGCCGAGAGGATGCCGTCGCCGAACAGCTCCTTGGCAGCGCTCGCGGAGCGCGTCGCCGTAGACGCCGACCAGCTCCATCAGCCGGTACTTGAACGGATCCGTCGTCAGCGGGAAGTCGGTGCGCAGCGGCATGGCGGTCGTCGACCATCGCCGTCTCCGACGTCCACGCCGACGGCCGCGGCCAGCTTCTTCGCCTCGTCGGCGTTGCAGCCGGTGCTGGCCGTGCAGCGCCGCCGCGATGTACGTCGCGTCCTTGGTGCCGATGGCCTTGCCGAGGTCGTCGTAGCTGACGCCCGCGCGCCTGCGCGCGCGCTGCGGATCGTCTGCAGTGCCGCTGCTCGGTCCATGATCGCCTCCTTTCATGATGTGCGGGCCCGATGGCCCGCCCAGGGCGTGCGCTCGGCCGTCTGGCCGCGCGCCTGCTCCTGCGAGGTGCCGGCGACCGCTCCACGAGGAAGTGCAGGATGTGGGTCCGCAGGCGCAGGTACTCCGGGTCGTCGATCAGCTCCGCGCGGCGCGCGCGGCCGCGGGATCTTGACCTCGACGATCTCGGCCAGCCGCGCGTCGGGCCCGCTCGTCATCAGCGCGATGCGGTCCGAGAGCAGGATCGCCTCGTCGACGTCGTGCGTGACCATGAAGACGGTGTTGCGGCTGGCCGTCCACATCCGGACCAGCTCGTCCTGGATGACCCCGCGGGTGAGCGCGTCGATCTGGGCGAACGGCTCGTCGAGCAGCAGCACCTTCGGCTCGCGTCGAGAACGCGCGCGCGAGGCCCACGCGCTGCCGCATGCCGCCCGAGAGCGCGGCCGGGCCGCTTCTTCTCGGCGCCGCGTGAGCCCGACCATGTCGACGTAGCGCTGCACCCACGCCGTCGACCTCGCGCGCGCGGACCACGTCGGGATGCGCCGCGCGCACCGCCAGCCGCACGTTCTCGAACACCGTCATCCACGGCATCAGCGAGAAGTTCTGGAAGACCACCATGCGGTCGATGCCGGGGCCGCTGATCTCGCGCCCCTCCAGCACCACGCCGCCCTCGCGACGGCTGCTCGAGCCCGGCGATGATGTTGAGCAGCGTGCGACTTGCCGCAGCCCGAGTGGCCGACCATCGTGAGGAACTCGCCCTCGCGCGAGCGCCGAAGGCGACGTCGCGGAAGACGCACGACCTCGCCCGCGCCCCTCCGGCGCCGGGAACGTCTTGCGTGACGTGGTCGATCTCGAGGAAGGCCAGTCGCGTCTAGTCCGCGTAGGCGAGCGCTGCGCGACAGCCGCCCGAGGCCGGCGTCGAGCAGCACGCCGATGAGGCCGATGGCGAGGATGGCGAAGATCACGCTGGTGAGCTGCGAGGTTGTTCCACTCGTTCCACACGAAGTAGCCGACGCCGGTGCCGCCGATCAGCATCTCGGCGGCCACGATGGCCACCCACGCGCTGCCGATCGAGATGCGGAGCCCCGCCACGATCGCCGGCGCCGCCGCGGGCAGGATCACCGGTGAAGAGGCGGCGCGGCCACGACAGCTGCAGGATGGCCGCGACGTTCAGGTAGTCCTTGCTTGATCGAGGCCACCCCGAAGGCCGTGTTGGCGAGGGTCGGCCAGAGCGACGACATGAAGATCACGAGCACCGCCGCCTAGCCCGAGTCCTTGATGCGTGTAGAGGAAGAGCGGCATCCACGCGAGCGGCGAGATCGGCTTCAGGATCTGGATGTACGGATTGACCGCGCGGTAGAGCGTGGGCGAGAGCCCGAGCGACCACGCCGAGCAAGATCGCGACCACCGAGGCCGCCAGGTAGCCGACGGCGAGCCGGCCCGAGGCTCGAGCCGAGCTGGAGCCCGATGCCCTTGTCGTTCGGGCCCGTTGTCGTAGAACGGGTTCGACGAGCATCTCCGACGGCGGTGCGCGCCACCGCCGGCGGGCCCGGGCAGCCCCTTGCCCCGGCTTGTTGCCGGCCACCGACGCCTGCCAGACGCCGAGGAAGACCACGGCGAGCAGCACGGAGTAGCAGACCGACGCGCGCGCGATCCCGGCCGCACGGCTCACGACCCGCTTGATCGCGAACGACTTGCAGGTAGTCGTCGGGCTTGTCGGGATCGAAGACCTTCGTCTTGCCGAGGACGAACGTGTGCTTCACCGACGTTCGCCTCGGGCGCCTTGTAGCCGAGGCCGCGCAGCGCGTCGCGGCACGCGGTCGGCGAGGAACACCTCCGCCGCGACCTTCTTGTAGTCCACGTCGCCCTTGACGTAGCCCCAGCGCTTCATCTGCGTCAGGATCCACACCGCCATCGAGTGGTACGGGAACGGATCGAAGTCGATGCGGTCGGGCACGTTCTTCGTGTTGCCGAGCCCGTCGGGGTACACGCCCGTCAGGATCTGCTCGAGCACCTCCACCGGCTGGTTGAGGAAGTTGCGCGGGGCGATGGCGGCGGCGATCTCCTTGCGGTTCGCCTTGTCGTGCGCGTACTCGGTGGCGTCGACGATCGCGTTCAGGAGCGCGCCTGAACGTGTTCGGCGCTTTCTCGGCGAACTCGCGCTTGGCCGCGAACGCGCAGCACGGGTGCCCCGGCCAGATGTCCTTCGAGAGCATCCAGATGAAGCCGACCTCCTCGAACACCGCGCGCTGGTTGA
This sequence comes from uncultured Candidatus Rokubacteria bacterium, assembly GCA_963707305.1. Classification (GTDB taxonomy): domain Bacteria; phylum Methylomirabilota; class Methylomirabilia; order Rokubacteriales; family CSP1-6; genus VGLJ01. Next base: position 9,133 of record CAVPPZ010000022.1, on the reverse strand, counting down.
ACGGATCGGGGCCGAGGTAGCCGTCGAGGTTGCCCGCGCGCAGGTTGGCCACCATCTCCGGCGGCGGCACCGCGCGGATCTGCACGTCCTTGTCGGGATCGACGCCGCGCCTCCGCCAGCACGTAGCGCAGCAGGAAGTTGTGCATCGAGTAGTCGAACGGCACGCCGAACTTGAAGCCCTTCATGTCGGCCGCGCGTCTTGACGCCCTTGTGCTTGTTGGCGAGCGTGATCGCCTGGCCGTTGATGTTCTCGACGGCCGGCATCACGTACGGCACCGACTGCGAGCCGACGCCCATGCGTGATGGCCAGCGGCATCGGCGACAGCATGTGCGTGGCGTCGGTCTCGCCGTTGATCGAGAGATCGCGGATCATCGCCCAGCTCGACGCCTTGAAGACCTGCACGTTGAGCCCGTGCTTCTTGTAGAAGCCCATGGGCTCGGCCATGATGATCGGCGTCGCGCACGTGATCGGGATGAAGCCGACCTTCAGGTCCTTCTTCTCGAGCGGCCCGACCTTGTCCTGGGCGAGCGCCTTGGCGGCGCCCATCGGGAAGACCGAGGCGAGCGCGGCGCCGCCGTCGCCGCGCCCACGCGCGCGATGAACTGCCGGCGGCCCACCTCGCCGCCGAACACCGCGTGCTCGACTCGCTCGTCTGTACCCGCTCGTCCGTCCCCCACCGGCGCCTCCATGGCGTCGAGGACACCGCGGGCGACGCCCGCACCGGTGCCTCGCTGCGTTCGATCAGGATTGGGGAGGCGCCCGACAGACGAAGGGCGCCTCGCGCGTCGCGGGCGCCCTTGCCAGCGGTGACGCCGGCGACGGCGTCGTCGTTGGCGTCGGCGCATCCCGGAGCAAGCCCTGTGCCGCCGGCGAGCGCACCAGGCGCCGTGCCGCCGCGCGCCAAAACCTTCGTCGTTACAGGCGGAAGCGTCGCCGGCGCGGCACACCCGGGCCGAGTCGCGCGCGGCAGCCCCTCTCACCGCCGCGCAAGATGCGCAGGCAGCGCGCTCCGGATTGCTCGTCGCGTAGGCATCCGCAACGCGATGACGCCACCGCAACGTGGCGATTTCGTGGCGGCCCCGCTTCGGCACACGCTTTGCCCGCCGCCTTCGAGCGAAGTGAGCCTCCGGCCAAAGGAGACCCCATGGAACGCGCGCTGAGCATCCTGGCGCTGTCGCTGCTCACGACGATCGCCCCCGCGGCGACCGTGAGTGCGCAGAGCCGCACCGAGACCTTGCTGGTCGTCACCGAGTCCGGGCCGAACAGCATGGACATCCACGGCGTGGGCGCGAATCGCCCCGCCTATCAGGCGTCGTGGAACCTCTACGACCGCCTGATGACGTACGGCGTGAAGACGCTGCCGGACGGCTCGAAGATGTACGACTACAACGTGCTGAAGCCGGAGCTGGCGGAGAGCTGGACGGTCGCGCCGGACGGCATGTCGGTCACCTTCAAGCTGCGGAAGGACGCCAAGTTCCACGACGGGACCCCGGTCACCGCGAAGGACGTGAAGTGGTCGTACGACCGCGCGGTGACGGTCGGCGGCTTTCCCACCTTCCAGATGAAGGCCGGATCGCTCGAGAAGCCGGAGCAGTTCGAAGCTGTCGACGACTCACCTTCCGCGTGAAGTTCCTCCGCAAGGACAAGCTGACCATGCCGGACATGGCGGTGCCGGTGCCGGTCGTCATCAACGCCACGCTCGCGAAGAAGAACGCCACCGCCAGCGATCCGTGGGCGATGGAGTGGCTCAAGAACAACGACGCGGGCGGCGGCGCGTACAAGCTCGAGTCGTGGAAACCGGGCCAGGAAACGATCTACGCGCGCTTCGACGACTGGAAGTCCGGCCCGCTGCCGAAGCTCGCGCGTGATCGTGCGCGAGGTGCCGTCGGCCGGCAACCGGCGCGCGCTGCTCGAGCGCGGCGACGCCGACATCTCGTTCGACCTGCCGCCGAAGGACTTCGCGGAGATCGCCAAGGCCGGCAAGCTCCAGGTCGCCTCGCATCCCGTCGAAAATGCGTTCGCGTACGTCGGACGCCCGGTCGAAGATGCTCACGCCATAAGTGCGGCAGGGTTGCCTTTGAAGCGCTCCCCGTAAAGATCGGCGGACAGGAGCGCGGTGTCGAGGCGGACGGTCATGCCATCGGGGTCGAGCCAGTACGGCGTGTCGTCGGGATAGCCTTCCGGCGACCGCGACTCCCATAGTGGCTGTCGGAGCAGCCTGAGGGTTTCCGACAGCCCCCAGAAGTTGCCGGCGTTGTAGCGGAAGCCGAGGGCGCGGAACTGCGCGATGGCGAGCTCATAGGGTGTGCGGATCTTGGTGAGCGGCGCCGACCATGCCTCCGGGAAAATCCAGCAGCGCCAGCGCCACCGCCTTCAGATCGCCGCCCGTCTCGATGAATTTCTGCTTGAGCGGATCGACAAGCGCCGGCGTCGGCTCGTCGGTGATGAAATGGCGCACCAGCTTGAATGCGATGTGCTCGGCAGTGGCGGAGCTTCTTGCAAGGTCGAGCAGCGCGCGCAGACCCTGCATCATGCCTTCAGGTGCGTAGTCCTTCCCGCGGAACCGGATTGTCCCCGGCTCATGCCAATTCCAGCGATAGATGAAACGTCCACGGTTCGCCTGCGTGCCGCCGTTGTAGTGCCGGTCGGCCTCCCAGTCGCGCACATACGACCAGCCGGTGAGGATCCTGGCAAAGGCGGTGACGTCGTCCTCCGTATAGCCACCGCCGCTGCCGACCGTGTGCAGCTCCATCGCCTCGCGCGCCAAGTTCTCGTTGAAGCCGACCCCCCACGACTTTCCGGCCGGGGAGTTCGGCCCGATCGAATTGACGTTATCGAGATACGAGAGCATCGCCGGATGCCGCATCACGCCGACGAGCATGTCGGAGAACTTGCCGAGCACGTTCTTGCGGATGACGTCCCGCTCCAGCTGCCCGATCAAGCCGCGCACCGCGTCGGACTTGTGGACCGTCATCGAGAAGTGGTTGCTCCAGAAGATGACGAGGCGCTCGACGAAGCCGATCGGCACGCTCATGTGCTTGTCGATGCGGGCGTCGATCTCCAGCAATCGCACCTTCTCTGCGCGCTCGAAACCGTTCGAGGAATTCGATGCAGGCCTTCGCGTAGGTCGGCAGCTTCGAGTCGTTGATGAGGGCGATGCCGGCGGCGTTCAGCTCGGCGCGCAGCGCGCCGCGCGGATCGGCGCCAATGTGCGTCGGGCCTCCCGGCTTCGCGCCGAGGCCGAAGCGATGGAAGGCGATGAGGGCGTTATGTGCGGCAGCGCTCGAAAGTGCCATGGCAAGCGTCGGATTCCCTCTGTTCCGAAATGCCGCCAGCGGCTGCGACATAGCGCCCGTGTTAAGATTTCGTCGTTAACCTGGGCTTGAGGCTGCAAGCAAGATTTGAAGCGGATATGCTTTCGCTCGCCGTAACGGTAATCTGCGAATAACCATTTTCGGATTGAGTGACGCTTCGTTCGTAACAGTGATTTGCCGGGAAGAGTACACCTTGGCTGATGTGATTCCATTCCGCCCGCGAGTATCCGTGCCGGAACCCGATCCCCCGATAGATCTTCTTACCGCCGTCGATGTCGCCATCCGCGACCTGCGCGAAATCTCTCGCCGCTGGGGCGAAGAGAGCGCGCGGCGCCAGGCGGAGGAATGCCGCACCATGCTGGAGGGTGCATTTCGCGCGGCGATCAGCGAGGACTGAGCCGACACGAAAGCCTGCCGCCCGTTATCCATCTCACATGAAGCTCACGCCGGCCTGCATCGGCGGCAGCGCGAGATGGGCGGCGATTGTCTGCGCCACGTCGGCATACGTGCGCAGATGGCCGGCGTCGCGGCCATCGATCTTCGGGCCGAAGGCGAGCACCGGCACGTGCTCGCGCGTGTGGTCGGTGCCGCGCCAGGTCGGGTCGTTGCCGTGGTCGGCGGTCAGGATCACGCAGATCGCCGGGGCGCAGCGCGGCGAGCAGCTCCGGGCAGGCGGGCGTCGAAGGCTTCCAGCGCCCGCGGCGTAGCCGGCGACGTCGCGGCGATGGCCGTAGAGCGTGTCGAAGTCGACGAAGTTGGCGAAGACGAGGTCGCCGTCGCGGCGCCTGTCGCATGCGCGTCGAGCGTGCGCGTCGAACAGCGCCATGTTGTCCGTGCGCCTTGAGCACCGTCGGTGACGCCGCGATGGGCGAAGATGTCGCCGATCTTGCCGATGGCGATAGACGTGCCGCCGGCCGCGCCACGACGCGGTCGAGCAGCGTCGGCTCGGGCGGCGGGATGGCGAAGTCCTGGCGGTTGCCGGTGCGCTCGAAGGTCGCCGCGCGTCTCGCCGACGAAGGGCCGCGCGATCACGCGGCCGATGTTGCAGCGGATCGCACGAGCTCGGCGGCGATGCGGCAGACCTCGTAGAGCCGCTCGAGGCCGAAATGCGTCTTCGTGCGCGGCGATCTGGAGCACGCGAGTCGGCGGAGGTGTAGAAGATCGGCTTGCCGGTCCGGATGTGCTCCTCGCCGAAGTCGCTCGATGATCGTCGGTGCCGGAGGCGTGGCTGTTGCCGAGGATGCCGGGCAGCTCGGCGCTGCGTCGATCAGCGCGTCGGTGAGCGCGGTCGGGAAGGTCGGGACGGTGCTGCGGGAAATAGCCCCAGTCGAAGGGCACCGGCACGCCGGCGATCTCCCAATGGCCGGACGGCGTGTCCTTGCCGCTGGAGACCTCGCTCGCCGCAGCCCCAGACGCCGCCGGGCGTCGATCGCGCGAAGCCGGGCAGCTCGACGCCGGTGGCGGCTGCGGCGCCGCGCCGAGGCCGAGCGCGGCCAGGTGCGGCAGCCGCAGCGGTCCGGAGCGCGCCCGTCGCGTCGGCCGCGCCCGCCGCGCAGGCCTGCGGCGATGTGGCCGAGCGTGTTGGCGCCGGCGTCGCCGAAGGCGGCGGCATCGGGCGCGCCGCCGATGCCGACCGAATCGAGGACGAGGAGGATGGCGCGCGGCATCAGGCGATCCTCCGGCGCCGATGCGCGCATGAGCGGGTGCGGCGGCCGGCGGCGCGTCGCCGATGCTGTAGGCGGCGCGCGACGCGCCTCGGCGGCGGCGTCGGCGCTGGCCGTCGTCGCGCGGCATGGACGATGGCGAGCGGCGCGTCCGGCGCCGACTTCGTCGCCGATGCCCGGCGAGCGCGCTCGAGGCCGACGGCGTGGTCGATCGGATCGCTCGGCGCGCGCGCCGGCCGCCGCCGAGCTCGACCACGGCGAGGCCGATGCGCGCGGGTGTCGATGGCGCGCGACGAAGCCGCTCGCGCTCCGGCGCGACCGCGCGCGATCGACCGGCGCCGCGCGGCAGATGCTGCGTCCGGCCGCTCGAGGAAATCGGCCGGGCCGCCGAGCGCCGCCACCATGCGGCCGAAGCGCTCCGCCGCGCGCGCCGCTCGTCGAGGGCCGTCGCGAGCTTGCGCGGCGCCTCGTCGGCGGTCGTCGGCGAGGCCGGCCGAGCACCAGCATCTCGGCGCCGAGCGCCACGCGTCACCTCGTCAGAGCCGCGGGTCGCGCTGCGTCGCCGGTCAGGAAGTCGACGGCGTTCGGCACCTCGAGCGCGTTGCCGGCGGCCGAGGCGAGCGGCTCGTTCATGTCGGTGATCAGCGCGCGTGGTCGGCAGGCCGGCGCCGTTGGCGACCGTCGACGAGGCTCTCGGCCAGCGCGCGCGCGTCGTCGCAGCGTCGCCATGAAGGCGCCGGTGCCGGTCTTCACGTCGAGCACCAGCGCCTGCGAGGCCGGCGGCGAGCTTCTTCGACAGGATCGAGGCGGTGATCAGCGGCGATCGACTCGACCGTCGCCGGTCACGTCGCGGATGGCGTAGAGGCGCCTGTCGGCCGGCGCGAGGTCGGCGGTCTGGCCGATGATGGCGCAGCCGACCTCGCGCGACCACCTTGCGGAACAGCGTCGATGTCGGGCTGCGGTGCGGTAGCCGGGGATGGAGTCGAGCTTGTCGAGCGTGCCGCCGGTGTGGCCGAGGCCGCGGCCGGAGATCATCGGCACGAAGCGCGCCGCAGGCGGCGAGCGATCGGCGCCAGCATCAGCGAGACCTTGTCGCCGACGCCGCCGGTCGAATGCTTGTCGAGCACCGGGCCCGGCGAGGTCCGACCAGTCGAGCACGTGCGCCGGAATCGCGCATGGCGAGCGTCAGCGCCACGCGCTCGTCCGTCGCCATGCCGCGGAAGAACACCGCCATGGCGAAGGCGGCGACCTGGCCCTCGGTGACCGAGCCGTCGGTCAGGCCGTCGACCATGAAGCGCGATCTCGTCGGCGCGCGAGCGCGCCGCCGTCGCGCTTCCTGCGGATGATCTCCTGCGGCAGCATGCAGCTGCATGCGCGTCAGCGCCGCCTCGGCCATGGCAGCCAGCATGCGCTTCAGGACTCGCGCGTCAGCTTCGTCGGCCGCCGCGCGGCGCCATCGTCCTTGGTCTCGTGCATGCGACAGCTCGTCGCCGGTCATGCCGGCGGCGAGATTGGTGATGACGGAGAAGCGCCGCGACGCGCAGGCCGAGGAAGCGCGCCAGGATCACCTCCGGCACCGTCGACATGCCGACCGCGTCGGCGCCCGAGCACGCGCGCCATGCGGATCTCGGCCGGCGTCTCGAAGCTCGGGCCGGAGAACCACATGTAGACGCCCTCGTGCAGCGCGACTGCCCGGTCCGTCGCCGCGGCCTCGAGCGCGCGCGCGCAGTGCCGGGTCATAGGCGTCGGTCAGGTCGACGAAGCGCTCGTCGCCGGCTCGCCGATCAGCGGGTTGGCGCCGGAGAAATTGATGTGGTCGGTGATCAGCATGACCGCGCCGGGCGGCATGTCCTGCGCGCAGGCTGCCGGCGGCGTTGGTGAGGACAGCGTGCTCGACGCCGAGCGCCTTCAGCGTCTCGCAGCGCCGGCGCGCATCGCGTCGGCGCGTGCCGTGCTCGTAGTAGTGCGCGCGGCCGGCCAGCACGCGCGACCGGCGTGCCGCCGATGCGGCCGAGCGACGAGCTCCCGGCATGGCCCGAGACGCCGGGCTGCGGAAAGCCGGGCAAGCTCGGCATAGGGAATGCGCGACGGCGTCCTCGACCTCGTCGGCGAAGCCGCCGAGGCCGGAGCCGAGCACGATGCCGACCGTCGGCGTGAAGCCGGCGTCCGCGCGCGGATCAGCGCGGCGCATTCCGTTCGCACGTCTCATGGATCGTCATCCGAGCCGAAAGCTGCGGCAGCAGTTCGCCGAGCGTCACCGTCCGACGATGCCCGTCGGGGTCGCACAGATGGACGAGCGTGTCGCGGTCCGGCGAATTCGCGCAGGTGCTGGCGGCAGCCGCCGCAGGGCGTGATCACGCGGCCATCGTCGCCGCCGATCACGGCGACCTCGGCGATCTTGCCGCTCGCCGCGCCATGACCATCGCGGCGATGCGCCGTGGTCTCGGCGCACCTGCCTTGCGGATAGGCGGCGTTCTCGACGTTGCAGCCGGCGTAGATCCTGCCGTCCTCGGTCGCGGATCGCCGCGCCGACGGGAAAGTTCGAATAGGGCGCATAGGCCTTCGGCCATCGCCGGCCGCGCCGCCTCGAACAGATCGGCGGCATGCGCCATCAGCGCTCCTTCACGTAGGGCACGCCGCTGGCCTTGGGCGGGATCGCCTTGCCGATGAAGCCGGCCAGCAGGACGACGGTCAGCACGTAGGGCAGCGCCTGGATGAACTGCACCGGCACCTCGCCGATGACCGGCAGCGTCACGCCCTGCAGGCGGATGGCGACCGCGTCGAGGAAGCCGAACAGCAGGCAGGCGCCGAGCGCCGGCCAGGGCCGCCACTTGGCGAAGATCAGCGCGGCCAGCGCGATGAAGCCCTGGCCCGCCGTCATGTCGCGGCTGAAGCCGGCGGTCTGCGCGATCGACGAGATAGGCGCCGGCGATGCCGCAGAAGACGCCGGCGATCATGCACCGCGCGGTAGCGCAGCCACGTCACCGAGATGCCGGCGGTGTCGACCGCGGCGGGATTCTCGCCGACGGCGCGCAGCCGCAGGCCGAAGCGCGTGCGGTACAGCACCCAGCCGGTGAGCGGCACGGCGAGGAAGGCGACGTAGACCAGGAGGTTGTGGCCCGAGATCAGGTCGGCATAGAGCGGGCCGATGATCGGGCATGTCGCTGCAGCGCGTCGGCGCCGGGCAGGTTGATCGGCATGAAGCGCGCGCTCGGTCGGCAGCGGCGGCGTCTGGCCGCCCTCGCTGAACCAGGCGTTGCCGAGCACGACGGTGAGCCCGACGGCCAGGATGTTGATGGCGACGCCGGAGACGACCTGGTTGCCGCGATGGGTGATCGAGGCGAAGCCGTGCAGCAGCGCCAAGAGCGACGCGAGACGACGATCGCCGCGACAAGCGCCGAGCCAGGCCGAGCCGGTCAGCGCCGGCGACCGCGCCGGCGGCGAAGGCGGCGGACCAGCATCTTGCCCTCGAGCCCGATGTCGATGATGCCGGACGCGCTCGGAGTAGAGGCCGGCGAGGCAGGCGAGGATCAGCGGCGTCGCCAGCGCGCAGCGTCGAGTCGAGAGCGAGCAGGATCGTCAGAATCCAGTCAGGCGTCATCCATCGCGCGTCCGCCGCTCGCGCGCGGCGTGACAGCAAGCGAAGAGCCGCGCGAGCCATGGGCCGGAACATGTGCTCGAGCGCGCCGGTGAACAGGATGACCAGGCCCTGGATCACCACGATCATGTCGCGCGTGATCGCGGGCATCTCGAAGGCGAGCTCGGCGCCGCCCTGGTAGAGCATGCCGAACAGCAGCGCGGCCAGCACGATGCCGACCGGATGCGAGCGGCCCATCAGCGCCACCGCGATGCCGACGAAGCCGGCGCCGCCGCACGAACTCGAGCAGCAGGCGGTGCTGGACGCCCATGATCTCGTTGACGCCATCAGGCCGGCGAGCGCGCCGGAGATCAGCATGGTGACGATGATGATGCGCTAGGCCGGATGCCGGCATAGACCGCGGCCGTCGGGTTGAGCCCGACGGTGCGGATCTCGTAGCCGAGCTTGGTGCGCCAGATCAGGTAGTAGACGGCGGCCGCGGCGAGCGCGAGGAAGAGGCTGACGTTGAGCGGCGCGCCGCCGAGATCTGAGCAGCAATACGCTCAACCAGTTACAA
>CAVPPZ010000021.1:0-484835 GCA_963707305.1 uncultured Candidatus Rokubacteria bacterium | reverse complement strand
TGTCGTGCGCCATGCCCTGCGTGTAGAAGGACCCGAGCTCGCACGACAGATCGTGCGCGTAGTCGTGCGGCGTCGAGATCGGCAGCGCCGGGTTGGCCGGATCGATGTTCACCGGGCTCGCGTAGAGCTTGAGGTGCGGATGCGTCTCCTTGACGTAGAACCGGACGATGCCGCTCACGGACTGCATGTACGGCACCAGGTCGAAGCGCACGGGCATCCACCCGCTCCACTCGCCCTTCTTGAGCAGCACCGACTGGTCCTGGAGCGCGATCTTGGCCACGGCGTTCGACGGGATCGACGAACACGGTGAAGTCGGCGGCGCTCTGCGGCGCGTCGGCCTTGAAGGTGTTCCGCGGCCCGAGCAGCTGCGCGCGCACGCGATGATCCCGTCATCTGCACCTGGAAGACTTCACCGCCGGACTGGGCGCCGGCCTTCACCGAGGGGTCGTTCGTGAAGTACGAGTACACGCCATAGGTGCCCTGCAGGTCCGGGGTGCCCATGCCGGAGAGCTGGTGGCCCGCGCCTTCGGCCGGGAAGTTGGCCGGGCGCATGCACGATCCTCGTGGGGATCCCCCGCTCCTCGAGGGTCTGCCAGAACGGCTTGCCCTCCCGCAGCAGGCGGATCTTCCCCGACGACAGCGGGATCACCCAGTCGCCGAGCTTGATCGTCTGGCCGGGCGCTTCCGCCCGCGTCGTCGACAGGTACGGCGTCATCGTCTCCGGATCGCGGTGGACGAAGTCGAAGATGCCGTGGCCGCCGGGGTTCACGCCGGTCGTGAACGTCGCCCACGCCACCGGGCTGAGCGGCGGGTTGGTCGTCCCCAGCGGGCGGAAGTCGCCGCGCTCGAGGACGCGGGCGAAGTTCGGCATCTGCCCTGCGCGGACCATGCGCTGGAGGATGACGGGGTCCATCCCGTCGAAGCCGATCACGATCACCTTGCGGCCGGACGCGGCCGGCCGATTGACCGAGCACCCCGCGGGCAGGGCGAGCGCGGGAAGCGCGAGGAGCGAGTTCTTGAGAAACGTTCGTCGACTGTTCATGTCGTCCTTAATTCGTGAAAGACGCGGGGAATCCGCTCAATCCGAGAGTCCAGGGAACGTCAGCACCTGGACGCCGGTGGCTCCGGCCGCGAGATAGAGAATGTCGCCGCGCGCCTGCAGACCCATGGTCTCGGCGAGCTTGACGTTGTGCGTGCCAATCGTCGTGGAGGCGGCGTCGACGAGCGTGTCCGCGTCGGTGGTGTCGACGACATGGACCTCGCCGCCCGCCCCTTTGCCGCCGGCGAAGAAGGCGTACCGCCCTCCCACCACCGCGCCCACACCGCCCTGATCGATGTTCCCGGTGGACTTCAGGTACCCGCAGACCGCGCAGGTCTCGTGTCGCGTGGACAGCATGGGCGACAGGATCGAGATCGGGACGGTGTAGAGCCCCGACGTGCGCCCGTAGGCGCTGAGCATGTAGACCACGCCGCGCTCGGCATCGCCGACCACGCGCAGCAGGTAGGGCGCGTAGTGCGTGCCCCGGAAGACCGGGTTCGTGGCGGTCGTGACGTCGTAGTAGTAGAGGCGGCCGTAGTTCCAGTCGACCGCGAAGAGATGGTTCCCGGAGACCGACACGCCGGTCGCCTTGGCGTTGCCCGGACGTGACGTGCGCCCGCAGCTTCGTGAGGTTCGCGGCGTCGCTCCCCGCGCTGGCCCAGGCCAGCAGGCCGATCGTCTTGACCTTCACGGGTTTCGTCGGCACCGCGATGTTGATGACGTGCATCTCGCCGGCGAAGCTCACCACGTAGGCGACGTTGTCCTTGATGGCCACGTCCCAGAGGGACCCGCCCGGCTTCAGGACGGCGACGACCGACGGGTGCGGCAGGATTGCGGACGTCGATGACTTGAAGTCCCGCGGCCTGCGCGGCCAGGTACGCGAACCCATTCTTCACGGCCACGCCGAGGCTATGCCCGGAGCCGACGATCTTCGTCGACCCGCGGACGACGGGCGCGACCGGATTGGAGATGTCGAGGATGGTGAGGCCGGTGTCCGTGCGCCACGTACGCGAACTGACCGTCCAGCGCGATGGCGTGGGCAGGGCTCCCCACGGCCACCGAGGTGACGCGCGACACGCCGGCGTCCACACTCGGCGGCGCGATGACCGGTCCGAGGAGGGCGCCGAGGGCGAGGAGCAGCGCGCCCGTCACCTGCGTGGCCGCCTGCTTGACCCGGCGACCGACTCCCGCCCCGTTCTGGGGCTTCGTCCCGTCCATGGGCTTCTCCTTCAGGAGCTGCGCCCCCCGCATGAAGCGCGGGACGGGGACGCCGAACAGCGCCAGGACCGTGGGCGCGATGTCCCGGATGTCCGGGCGCTGGCCGTTGATGGACCGGTTGCTGAAGAAGATGCCGGGCACGAGCGACGGATCGATGCAGTGATCGCCGCTCCACCGCTTCGTGTTGTCCTCGAACACCTGGGTCGTGACCGAGCCGGTCGCGCAGTCCCACGACGTCCGGTAGCCGGCGTTGTAGCCCGAGGAGGATGTCCGGGCCGTTGTCGAGATACGGGCCCGGAGAAACGCTCGGAGGCGTCGATGGCCTCCCGGATGGCCACCTCGCTGCACTGCGTCGTCCATCAGGCCGGTCAGCTTGGTCGTCAGCTCCTGCTTCAGCGCCTTCAGCTCCTCGCCTTCGCCGACGATGCCTTCGCCCTCGCGGCCCTTGCGGTTGATGAACAGACCGGTCAGGCCCATGCAGTAGGCCCGCGTGCGCGACCAGTCGATGTGCGGGAACCAGGCGCCGCTGGTGGTGTGGCCGTCCTTGAGCGCCAGGTAGCCGTTCTGGAGCAGCCAGCGTGTTGATGTTCACGCCGCGCCGGAACGAGGCGAAGCCGTGGTCGGACATCACCATCAGGACGGCCTTGTCGTCGAGGCGATCCATCACCTCGCCGACGAGGACGTCCATGCGCTTGTACACGTCCTCGATGACGCCGCGGTAGCGCGCCGTCTCGCGGCCCGCGTTGGCCGGATGATCGTCCTCGAGGGTGCGGAAGAACATGTGCTGGATGCGGTCGGGCGTGTCGAACACGCAGACGACCGTGCCCGCGGCGCGTCTTGTCGAGCGCGGACATCAGCATCTGCCGCCGCTCCTCGAAGTAGAACCAGGCCTGCTCGAGGAACGCGTCCTCGTTGATGACGCCCTCGTTGAGCGCCCAGGTGTCCTCGGCCAGGCCGAGCGTGCCGTAGCGCCCGAGGAGCTTCGACAGGTAGACCGAGTACGCCGTCGGCGAGGCCACCGGCAGCGCGGGGTTCTCCGGGTCGATCTGGATCGGCGTGACGTAGAGGTCGAAGTCCGGAGCGATCCGGTTCAGATAGAACCGGCAGATGCCGTGCACCTTCATGCCGGGCGCGGCCCTGAACGTGACCGGCACCCAGGGCGAGTAGCCTTCCGGCTCCAGCGTCACCTTCTGACCCGACACGGTGAGCTCGGCGCGCTGGCGAGCCTCGTTGATCTTGATCACCATCGGCGTGGTGAGGTACGTGCCGCCGGCGTGCATCTCGTCCGCCGGCCCGGAGAGCACCGTGCGGATGACGCCGCCTTCGGCGGTCGACGCGGACCGTCATGCCGCCTTCCTTCTCGGTCGCCTGCTGCTGCCGCGTCGTGTAGTGGGTGAACGTGCCCTGGCTGCCGCGCAGGTCGGGCGCGCACATCCCGGACAGGCACACCCCGTAGAACTTCTCCGGCGGGAACGTGATCGGGACCCGGATGATCGTGCTGAAGATCCCGTGCTCGCCCAGGAGACTCCAGAAGGGCTTGCTCTTGCGCAGCAGCTTCACCCGGCCCCGGCCCACCGGGATGCGCCACCGCCCCACCGAGATCGTGCGCGGGCCCTTGATCTCCGCCGACGTCAGCACGGGCCGGTAGTTCCGCGGGTCGCGCCCGAGGAAGTCGAAGATGTTGTGGTACGAGCAGTCCACGCCCGTCATGAACGACGACCATGCCGCGGGGGAGATCGACGGGTAGCTCACCGCCAGCGGCGAGAAGGACCCCTGCGCGGCCAGGCGCGAGAGGTTGGGGAGCTTCCCCTCCTTCATGAACTTGTCCGCGAGGCCCGGGTCCAGCCCATCGAGGCCCACGATCACGACCTTGTCGACGGCGCCCCTCGGGCGGCCTCGGTTGCGGAGCCACCGGATGAAGAAGCGGATCGGCCACACGACGATCGACGCGAGCGCCATGGCGAACGACAGCAGCATCACCAGGAACGACGACAGGACCGCGAACCCGGCGCCGGGGCCGATGTAGGCCTCGGCCCCGGTGGCGCCGAGCAGGAGCAGCAGGGGACCGAGGAGGAGCGGCAGACGAAGAGACATGGTCACGCCTCGGTTACCGGATGACCCGGCCCTGCATCTCGGGCGGGACCTGCATGCCGTAGAGATCCAGGATCGTCGGGGCCACGTCGTACAGACGGAGTCCGTCCAGGCGACGGCCGGTGTCGACGCGTCCGGGGACGCGCATGGCGAAGATCCCGTGCTGCGCATGGTTGGCGTCGTCCGGGCCGGTGTCGTTCTCGAACGTGTAGATCGAGCCGTAGCCGACCGAGCCGACGGACCGCCAGTCCAGGTTGCCGAAGTACACGATCAGATCCGGCGGCACGCCGCGCTGCACCTTGTAGAGCTCCTGCGGCCGGAGCGCGACCGAGCCGATGTTCTTGCCGGACGGGTCCTCGATGGCCGCGATCTCGTCCATGAGGCGCTCGCGGACCCGCTCGTAGTCGCCCGGCGCGACCTGACCCTGGGGCTCGCGGCCGCGCACGTTGAGGAACAGCCGCGCGTAGTAGCCGCCGTCCGCCCACGCCGTCGTGTGCTCCCAGTCGATCTCCACCTTCGAGAACGGCGTCGGGACCGACGGGACCTGCTTGAGGCGCAGGTAGCCGTGCTTCATGAGCCACTCGTTGACGCAGATGCCGCCGACCATGCTCTTGGCGCCGTGGTCGGACACCAGCATCACCGCGGTGTCCCGGTCGAAGAGCGACAGCATCTCGCCGACCTCGCTGTCGACGTACTTGTAGTACTCGCGGATGAGGTGCTCGTAGGGGTTGCCGGGCTCGAACTTCGGGTGCGAGGGATCGAAGTACTTCCAGAAGCCGTGATGGATCCGGTCGATCCCCATCTCGACCATCATGAAGTATTCCCACTCGCGCTTGTTCACGAGGTGCTTCGCCACCTTGAAGCGGCGGCGCGTCATCTCGAAGATCTGGTCCGCGATGCGCTGCTTGTCCTCGGTGCGGAAGTCGTCCACGTCCAGGATGTAGCCGCCGCACACGTTCTCGATCTCGTCCTTGAGCGACGGCGGGTAGGTGTACGTCTCGCTCGTCGACGGCGTGAGGAAGCAGCCGACGCTCTGTCCGACCATCTTCCGCGGCGGATAGGTCTGGGGCACGCCGAGCAGCACGGAGCGGAGCCCCTGTTGCCCGAGGTAGTCCCACACCCGCGGCATGTCCACCGCCAGCCCGTTGGCGAGGCGATAGCCCTGATAGGAATAGTCGCGACGGTTGCGGAATCCATAGAACCCCAGCTCCCCCGGGTCGCGGCTGGACATCATGGCGGACCAGGCGGGGACCGTAATGGGCGGATGCGTGCTCTCGAGGTCTCCGTACGAACCCTCACGCATCAGGCGCGAGATGTTCGGGAGCTCCTCGTGGAAGCGGTCGAACACCAGCTGGGGTGTGGCACAGTCCAATCCGATCACAGCGACTTTCATCGTTCCTCCGGGTAATGAGATCGACGGGCGCCGCGGGCTGCTCCCGTGGCGCCGCACAACCCGTCTACTTGACGAACGCGTGCTCGACCAGGTGGTTCGGCAGCGGGACCGCCGTGAGCGCGGGGCTCTCCGCCGGCGCGAGGTACCCGAGCTTCATCAGCCCGTCGATGATCTTCGCGAGGCTCGCCTCCTCGCTCTCCTCCGAGCTCCGGATGGTGATCTCCGGCGACACCGGCGGCTCGTAGGGATCCGAGATCCCGGTGAAGTTCTTGATCTCGCCCGCCAGCGCCTTCTTGTAGAGCCCCTTGACGTCGCGCTCGACGCACTTCTCGATCGGGCAGTCGACGTAGATCTCCACGAAATGCTCGATCTCGCCGCGGATCTCCTCGCGGATGTCCCGGTACGGCGAGATGGTGGCCGTGATCGCGACCGCGCCGCTCCGACCCAGCAGCTTCGCCACGAACGCGATCCGGCGGATGTTCTCGTCGCGGTCTTCCTTGGAGAAGCCCAGCCCTTTGGTCAGGCGCAGCCGGACCTCGTCGCCGTCGAGGACCTCCACGGAACGGCCGCGGGCGAGCAGCTCCTGCTCGAGTCGACGGGCGAGGGTGCTCTTGCCCGAGCTCGGCAGGCCGGTGAACCAGATGGTGAAACCCCGAGGGGACGGGGTCGGCATCACGAATCCTCCACTATTTGATGTATCCGAGCGACCGCAGCGCCTTCTCGGTCGACGGATCGAGCTTCTTCAGCCGTGCCGCGGGGACGCGGGCGGCGGCGTGCACGCTCACGGCATGCAGCGCGTCCAGGTACTGTCCGAGAGCGGCCACGCGGGCCGAGGCACGCGCGGCCTGGTCCGCGCGCTCGAGCGGATCGCGCTCGAGGTCGTACAGCTCGTGGCGCCCGGCGAGGGGACCGCGCGTGTGACGGACGAGCTTCTCGTTGCCCTCCCGGACCATCTCCATGGCGAACGTGTCCTGGTTCACCTGCGCGAAGATCCGGCGCGGCGTCGGCGCGGCGCGGCCCGTGAGGCCGGCGGCCAGGCTGACGCCCTGCAGCCCCGCCGGCGTTTCGAGGCCGACGAGATCGAGGAGGGTCGGCATGACGTCGATCAGGCCTGCCGTCGCCTCGTAGGCGCGGCCCGCGGGGACCTTCCCGGGCCACTGGACGAGGAACGGCACGCGCAGCACTTCCTCGTAGGTCGAGCGGCCGTGGCTGTTCTTGCCGTGCTCGTAGAACTCCTCGCCGTGATCCGCGGTGACGATCACGATCGCGTCCTTCAGGACCCCCATCGCCTCGAGGCGATCGAGCAGCCGGCCCATCTCGCCGTCCGTGTACAGGATCTCGCCGTCGTACTGGTCGAGGGTCCGGGCGACCTGCTCGGCGTTCCGGTTCGGACCCAGGAGCGTCACGGGATCCACCCCGCCGGCTCGCCGCTGCGGCTGCTTGGTGTAGTCGAACGTCTGGTCGAACGGCGGCGGCGGCCGGTAGGGGTCGTGCGGATCGATGTAGTGGACGTAGAGGAACATCCGCTCGGACGCGTGCCGGCCGACCCAGTCGAGGGTCATGTCGGTGATCGCGCTCGCCTGCGGCACGATGTCGGTCCGCTCCTGGAGCAGCTGGCCGAGCGTGTGCGGTCCGAGCGCGTCCTCCGCCGTCCGGCCGAGCAGGGTCAGCCGGAAGGGGCTCTCCGTCTTCCACACCCGGAACTCCTCGAAGCCCTGCGAGTAGCCGAACGTCGGGGAGACGTTCGCGTTCGAGGACGCGCCGAAGGTGCGATAGCCGCCGGCGCGAAGGACTTCGGCCATCAGCGTCAGCGAGTCCGGGATGAAGTCCCGCTCGTAGTGGACCTGGTGGGTCGACGGGTAGAGCGAGGTGAACAGCGTGGCCACCGACGGCCGCGTCGAGCTGGACTGCGCGTACATCTGCGTGAACGTCGTCGCCTGCTGGGCCAGCGCGCTCAGCCGAGGCGCCGTCTGCCGCGAGTACCCGTAGATCGGCAGATGGTCGGCCCGCAGCGTGTCGATGAGGATGAACACGATGTTCGGCCGGGGCCCGCCCGCGCCGGTGTTCGCCTCGACCGCGCCGATCTTGGTGCCGTGCGAGGAGTCCGGCAGGAACGGCGTGAGGGCCAGGACGGCCGCGAGCACGATCGCGAGCGTCACCTGCATGCGACGGAAGTGGCCCGCACGATCGAGCGGAGCCATCCAGAGGCCGAGCCGCCGGCCGCCCCCAGCATCACGAGCGCCGCGACGATCACGGAGCCCAGGTACGCGGCCACGTTCGACAGCTTGAAGAGCGGCGCGCCGAGCGCGTACGTGGCGCCGACCCCCAGGTAGAGGAGGAGCCAGAGTCCCACCACCGCCGCCAGAAGATTCCCGGCGGTTCTGCCCGGCGAGCGCCGCAGCGCGGCGACGCATGCGTGGGCGAGGCCCATCGCCAGGCCGATCATGATGCCCACGAGCGCATACGGAACGACGATCTTCCAGGCGCTGCCGCCGACGCCGGCGGCGAAGGCTCCGGCGCGGAGCAGGAGCGCGTACTCGACCAGACCGGCGAGCGCGCCCAGGAGGGCTCCCGAGAGACCTCCAACGACGAAACATGCAGCCCAACCGACTCGCATCGTGATGTTCTCCTTGCGTGCCAATGCTGTATCGCTGATCTGATCGCCGGCTGTCACCCGCGTCGTGTCCGTGACGTGCGGAAGCGCTCCGACGTTCGGCGACGACGTGCGACCGCCGTGTAACTCTCGACGACTACAGTGATCTTCGCGTCGCGCCGCGGACGCGGCGCGTGTGGAACGGCGCTTGCTCGAACGTGGTCATCCTTCGTGACGACTGCCGCGCAACCGATGCAGTGCCAGACACACCGTGGGACACGGGAGATCCAGAATGACTTTCCCCCGCACCATGCTGTCCGTCATGGCGATGTGTGTTGCAGCATTCCTCCAGACCGCGCCCGCCGGCGCTCAGGCCCCGCAGGGCTTCGGCGCCGCGACGCCGGGCGGTGCAGGGAAGCCGGTCGTCCGGGTCACGAATCTCAACGACTCGGGTCCCGGTAGCTTCCGCGCCGCGCTGAGCGGCGGCGGGAACCGGACCATCGTGTTCGACGTCGCCGGCGACATCTGTCCTGTCCAGCTACCTGGCCGTCTCCGGACCCTTCGTCACCATCGACGGCTTCTCCGCGCCGAAGCCCGGCATCACGCTGCGCAACCGCGGGCTGGCCGTTCGAGGCACGCGCAACGCGCACGACGTCATCGTGCGCGGGCTGCGCGTCCGCGACGCGGCGGCGGACGGCCTCCAGATCGCGGCGGCGTACAACGTGCTGATCGAGTACGTGTCGGTCGACAGCTCGGGCGACGGCAACCTCGACATCACCGGGAACGCCCGCGACGTCACCGTCGCCTGGAGCGTGCTGTCGGGCAACGTGAAGAACATGCTCATCAAGTACGGCGCCACGCGGATCACGCTCCATCACAACGTCTTCGTCGAGAGCGGCAGCCGGAACCCGCAGGTCCGCATGGAAGAGGACACCTCCGTGAAGGCCACGGAGACGACCGTCGACATGCGGAACAACGTCATCGCCAACTGGATCGGCTACGGGACGCTCATCTGGTACGGGCCGTGGGTCAACGTCGTCAACAACTACTACGGCTCGTCCGACGACGCGATCGACGTCGTCTCCGCGCGCGCCTACGTCGCCGGCAACGTGGCCGCCGACGGGGCCAAGATCGACCGCGTCGGGACCGAGAAGGTGCCGTTCGCGGCGCCGCCCGTGGACACGACCGATGCCTGCTCGGCCGCCGACGCCGTCCTGAAGCGCGCCGGTGTCCGTCCGCTCGACGATCTCGACCGGCTCACGCTGTCCCGTGTCGCCGTGAACGGCTGCGCGCCCGGCTCGACGCCGACGCTGACCGTGGACGCCATGAGCCTCTCGTTCGCGGCGGTCACCGGGGCGCCGGACCCGGCGCCGATCAGCCTCAAGGTCGGCGCGAGCCCGCTCGCGGCGCTGAACTGGGACGCCACGGTCTCCACGACCCGCGGTGGTTCCTGGTTGCGTGCGACGCCCGGCCGCGGCGTCACGCCGGGGAACTTGAAGATCTCCGTCGCTCCGTTCGGACTGGCGCCGGGCTCGTACGAAGGCAGCGTCGTCGTCGACGCGCCGACCTTCGGCAGCCCGCCCCGCACCATCGTCGTCCGCCTGACGGTGGAGGCGCCCGCTCCCGTTCCGACTCCTGCGCCGCGCCGCCGGCTCCGTCCGCCCGGTCCCGCTCCGGCGCCCGGCTCCGGCGAGGTGACCATGATGTGGCCGGTCGGATCCGCCGCCGATGACGGACGCGAGGATCACTCGGCGGCCTGAAGACGACGACGTCCGTGCTTCCCGTGGGGAGCGACGGCATCACCGCGTTCCGGTTCGCCGGTGTCGGCATCCCGCGCGGGGCCGTCATCCGCTCGGCGGTGCTCTACCTGGTTCCCTTGAGCAACACCAGCAAGCACATCACCCTGCGCTACCTCGGCGAGCGGTCCGCGAATTCGGCGCCCCTGGGCTCGGACCGACGGCGATCTCTCCGCGCCGCTCGAAGACCCGGGCCTTCGTGGACGATCGCCCGGCGCCCTGGCCGCGCGAGGAGTTCACCCGAGCCCCGAGCTCGGCGCGGTCGTCCAGGAGATCGTCGCGTCAGGCCGACTGGCGTCCGGGCAACAGCCTGACGATCTTCGTCGCCGACAACGGGTCGGTCGGCACCCGGAACGTGGGCGCCTTCGAGAGCCGGCCCGGATCGACGAAGGCGGCCGTCCTGGTCGTTACTTACCGGTAGGTCGCGGCGCCGCCGCTGCCGGCCGCGGAGCTGCGTACTCGACGAGGGCGCGCAGCTCCGGCAGCGACCTTCGCGCCCATGATGCGGTGGCCGTTCACGAACAACGTCGGGGTGGCGAACACGCCCAGGCGGCGGGCCTCCAGGATGTCGCTGACCACGCGGCCGACGGAGGTTGCGGTCGTCGAGCGCTTCCGCGAAGCGCGCCATGTCCAGGCCCAGCTCCCGCGCGTACCCGTCGAGATCCTCGCGCTCGAGCTTGGTCCTGATTCTGGTAGATGAGCTGGTACATCTCGAAGAACCGTCCCTGCTCGCCCGCGGCCAGCGCGGCCTCGTGGGCGAGGGGCGCCTTCTTGTGGAACTTCAGCGGGAACTGCTTCGACACCCAGCGCACCTGGGTCGGATACAGCTCGAGCAGGCGCCGCATGGTCCGGGCGCTCTGCGCCGAGAACGGGCACTCGAAGTCGGAGAACTCGACGATCGTGACCGGCGCGTCGACCGGACCCCGGAACGGCGCCTTCTCGATGTCGAACTTCCGACGAAGCTTCCCGGCAGCCGGGGCGGCCTCCTGAGCGGCGGCCGGCGCCACGCGGGAAGACGGACGCCGTCCCGATCGACAACGCCAGCCAGCACCGGTCACGATCGCACGTCTGAATGCTCATCCGTTGATGTCCTTGGCGGGTCCGGTCACGGCCGGTAGATCACGACCGCGACGGCCAGCGCCCACAAGCACAGGTTGACGAGAGTGGCCCGGTCGCCGAGGAGGTTCTGCGTGGGGTCGCCTCCCTGGCCCTGCTGGTACACGAGATAAAGGTAGCGGAAGATCCCGTACAGCACGAACGGCACCGTGAGCAGCAGCCCCTTGCCGCCGAACTTCAGCACGGTCTCCTGGCTGACGGTGTAGAGCGCGTAGCTCATCACCGTGGAGGCCGTGACGATCCCGATCATCATGTCGAGGAGCTGCGGGTTCGTACTGCCCGAGGACGTACCGGCGCCCCGCGCGCTCGGTCCCGAGCGCGATGCACTCGTGACGACGCTTGCAGAGCCCCAGGAAGAGCGCGAGCAGCGTGGTGCAGATCAGGAGCCAGTCGCTCATGACGACGTCGATGGCGAGCGCGCCGGCCACGGCCCGGAGGACGAAGCCCGCCGCGAGGACGAAGACGTCGAGGATGACCTGGTGCTTGAGCCACGTGGAATACAGGATGTTCATCACGCCGTAGCCCGCCACGATGAGCGCGAAGCGCGGCCCGACGAGGACGCCCCCGGCCACGGCGGCGACCGCCAGCACGGCCGCGGTGGCGAGCGCCAGCGCCACCGACACCTCGCCGGCGGCGATGGGCCGGTAGCGCTTCTGCGGATGCTGCCGATCCGCGTCGCGATCGTTGACGTCGTTGAACAGGTACACGGCGCTGCTCATCAGGCAGAACAGCAGGAACGCCGCCAGCGACCAGCCGAGCGTCGGCAGCGCGAAGATGTTGTGGGAGAAGAGGAGCGGCGCCAGCAGCAGCAGGTTCTTGACCCATTGCCGCGGACGCAGCGCGTCCACCAGCGCCCGGACGGCTCCGCGATGGGCGTCGGCGCCCCGCTGCCCGTTGGCGGTGTGCAGCGCGCGGAGGTTCAGCTCGGTCTTCATCGCCCGGTGCGCCTGCGAAGCACGAGGAAGTTCCCCTCGGGGGTGGCGACGGCGTCGGTGCGACCCTTGAGGAACCGCTCGGCGGCCACCCGGGCGCCGGGATAGCCGGAGTTCGCATAGTCGTCGACGATCAGGCTGCCGCCCGGCGACATGCGATCCCAGAGGACGTTCAGGCAGTACTCGACGGGGCCATCGAGGTCACAGTCGATGAGCGCCAGCGAGAACGGCCCGGGGATCGCCGCCAGCGTGTCCTCGAAGTAGCCGGGGACCACGCGGACCATGTGCGCCAGGCCCAGCGCCTTGAGCTTGTGCCGGAGGTAGTCCGGCGAGGTGCCTCTGAATGCTTCGCGCGCGTCGGCTTCGAGGCCGTGCTCGATCTCGGCCTCGACCGAGTCGCTCTTGAATCCGCTGAACGAGTCGAGCGCATGGATGGTCTTCTTCGACGCCCCGCTTCTGCAGGTGCCTCGCCATCAGCGCCGTCGTGTCCGCCGCGGTAGACGCCGCATTCGACGATGTCTCCGGGCACGTCGGCGTCGAGCAGGCGGAGCAGGACTTCGAGCTGGGCGGCGGACAGCTGGCTCTCGTACCGCAGCAGCGGGTACATCGCAGGGACGGACACGAGCAGGCGGTCGATGTACGGGGCGGCGGGGCCGCTGCGGACCGACGCCTTGATGTCTTGAATCACGCGACGAGTGAGCATGGGGTTCAGGCTCCTGAAAGGCTGCCGATGAAACGGTGAAGGTCAATGACGAACACTTCGCGAGCCCAGATGGCGATCAGCAACGCGGCGACGGCCGACGCGGCCGCGAGTGCGGGCGTCCGGCGCGGCAAGGCCTTGGGCCAGCCGGTCCAGGTGCGCGCGGCATAGAGCGCGAGGAGCGGGATCAGGGGGAAGTGGTAGCGCGGGTGGCCGAACACCAGCCCGTGCGCCGCCGTGACGAACACGACCAGCAGCAGCGTGAACAGGTGCACCGGCAGCCCCCGACCACGCCGGGAGAGCGCCGCGCACAGGCCGACGACGGCGCCGAACACCGTGAGCGCGTAGACGCCGGTGATGGCGACCGTCGCGGCGATGACGGCGGCCTTCGGCACGGAGCCGTAGCCGCCGGCGAGCAGCGCGCCGGTGATCTCTCGCTCGAGTCCCCACACGTTGGCGGCCTTGAGCAGGGCACGCTGCACCGAGAGCCCGGGATGCTCGAGGATGTACGCCACCCCGTACCGGAACGCGAGGCGTTGCCGCTCGCCCTCGGAGATGTCGCGCCGGCAACAGGCGGCGCACCTTCAGATCGGAGTCGAGCGCGTGCGCGCGCCAGGACCGGTCGAGCGGCGTGTGCTCGTAGTTGCCTTCCATGAAGACCACGCCGCCGTTCGTGGAGATCAGGGTGAAGACCCCCTGCACCCGCGTGTTCCGCACCACCCAGGGCGCCAGCACCGCCACGAAGACCAGCAGCAGCGCGACGGCGTGGCCGAGACGGCGCGGCCGGGGAATCGCCGGGAACCAGACGGCGAAGGCGGCCATGACGAACGCCATCGGCCACACGATGTCCCGCGTCAGCACCGCCAGCGCGAGCGCCGCGCCGGTCACCGCCGCGCGGCCGAGACCCGGCCGGTGCAGGTAGGTCGCGAAGCACCACGCGGCGAGCGTCACCATGAACGTGAACAGGATCTCGGTGAGGATGTGGTTCCCGTAGAAGAGGAACGACGGATAGAGCGCGACCAGCGCGGCGGCGCCGACCGCCGCCCGCATGCCGAACAGCCGGCGCGCGATGCCGTAGGCCAGCACGGCCGTCAGCAGGCTCAGGACCGCCTGGAACGCCCGCGCGACCGTCGGGTCGGTCGTCCCGGTGACCGTGTACAGGCCCGCCAGCACGGCGGAGTAGAGCGGTGGCCGCCACGACGTCAGCCGATCCCCGATGGCGAACCCGCGGCCCTCGACGAGATTGACGGCGATCTCCTGGTACTGGATCTCGTCCATCCGGAGCTCGAGGTCGGAGAACAGGAAGAAGAACAGGAGCCGGGCGACCATTCCCGCTGCAAGCACCCAGAGCAGCGGTCGAATCGAAGGCCTAATCCGCAAGACGAAACTCTCCCTGTCGCACGATCGTTCGGCACCAGCGCGTCAGATAGCGCACGGTCTGGTGCTGCATCAACGGCTTCAGCGGCCACGGCCGGCGCCACGATCCCACGCTGGCGGCGGCGGTCAGCACGAAGCACAGCAGCATAGGCGGTGAGCGCGGGGTTCAGATCCGCGACGCTCCGGCCATAGCCGCTCATGAAGGCCCGCATCAGCTCCTGCATCCGCTCCGCCCCGTACGCGGGGCTCTTCGAGAAGAACGCGAGCGAGGACAGGAAGCGCGCCACGTCGCTGTGCGGCGTCCCGTAGTGGAAGCTGGTGAAGTCCAGCACGGTGATACCGTCCGCCGAGAGCAGCACGTTGTCGGGCTGGAAGTCGGGATGGACGCCGACCACCGGGTACGTGCAGCGCTCGAGCGCGTGGAGCCTCGCGCGGATGAACCCGTCGACCTCTTCCGCCACGGCCTGCGACAGCCCGATCGCCACGCAGGCCCGAAGGTCGGCCTCGAGACGCCGCCGCATGTCGGGCGCGGGCAGGGGGCCGAGGCCGGGCCGGCGCGTCAGGTCCTGGAACCGCCGCAGCCACGCGCCCGCGGCCCGGCAGTGGGACGCCAGACGCTCGGTGGCCGCTCGACCGTGCCAGCGGACCGCCTCGCGCTTGATCAGCCCGTACAGGTTCTCGCCCTTGCCGGCCTCGGTCACGACCGCCACGTCGTCGGCGAAGAACGCGATCGGGCGCACCACGGAGTATCCGGACTCGGTCCGGAACTTGTCGTGGAGATCGCGGAGCGTGTCGAACTCGAGCCGTGCCTTGGCGCGAACACGCTCCGGGGGCGATCCCGGCTTCTTGTGCACCTTGATGTAGAGCGTGGTCGTCGCGCCGCCGAACGCCAGCTCGGCGCGGGCGATGTCCGACAACCGCCGCGGCAGGAGCTTCACCGACCGGACTTCCGGCGACGTGCTCCGTTCCGGAAAGTACAGGCGGTAGTCCCGCGTCAGCGACTCGAGCACGCCGGTGAATGTCGTCGTCCGTCATGGCGATCAGCTCGATTGCGAGGGCAGGAGGACCGCCATCCGGGTCCGGAGCCACGAGAGCTCCGTGTCCTGGAAGAAGCCCATCGCCCAGAGAAGGATCGGATAGAGGGCGAGCACCGCGATCTTGGCGAGCGATGCGCGCCACCATTCCGGTCTCCGGCAGCACGAGGCTCACGCCCCAGACCAGCAGGCCCGCCGCGAGCACCTTCACGATCCGGCCGTACTCGTACGGGATCGGGTAGACGCGCTGGGAGACTGACCATCGTCAGGGCGATCATCACCGAGTACCCGAGGAACATCGACCACGCGGCGCCCAGCATCCCGTAGACCGGCACGAGCACGAAGTTGAGGCCGATGTCGATCGCCGCCGGGATCAGGAACAGCGGCAGCAGCCAGGCCGTCTTGTTCTTCAGGTAGAGGCCCTTGCTGGGGATATAGAAGCTGCACTCCAGCAGGGACGCCGACCACGACCAGCGGAACCACCTGCTCGGCCTCGGCGTACCGCGCCGACGCCAGGATCGTGATGAACTCGTGCGCGAACACGATGGTCGCCAGTCCGAGCGCGACCAGGATCAGGACGTTGTAGGTGGCGATCCGCGCGAACAGCGTCGTCGATCGCTTCTCGGATTCCTGGGTGGCCGTCGCGTAGAAGAACGGGACGATCGCCCAGTGGATGCCGTTCCCGACCAGGTCGAACGGCATCTTGGCGATGGACGTCCCCACCGAGTAGAACGCGACGGTCGACAGCGACGTGAAGTGGCGCAGGATGAGGCGGTCCGAGGCGCGCAGCGCCCACCGTCCCCACCGGAGCGGAATCTCCGGGAGCGCCGAACCGAACGGCCCGGCGGGCCACCGCCAGTCGACGGCCCCTTTCACCCACGGCCAGAGGTACGCCAGGTACACGCCGGTGAACAGCGCGGCGACCACGAACGTGGCCAGGACGGGCCCCAGCGGCCCCATCTCGAGCCAGATCACGCACACGAGCGACAGCGCGACGGTCAGCACCGACTGCGCCAGGCTGAGTCGGAAGAACGTCGGGACCTGGTTGCAGACGCGGAACAGGACGCGCGGAAGCACGGCGAAGTTGCCGAGGAAGACCCCGCCGAGCGTGAGCGCCAGGTAGGGGTAGAACGGGATCTCGCCGCCCACCAGGCCCCACAGCATCGGGCCGACCAGGAAGAGCAGGCCGGTCAGGGCCGCCGTGGCCAGTGACGAGAACACGAGCAGCGTCGCGAACAGCCGGCGGCGCTGCTTCGGGTCGTCGGCGTCGTAGTAGAACCGGGTCGCCGCTGACCCCAGGCCCATCTCGTAGAAGACCTCGAGCATGTTCTGCATGCTGCCGACGATGGCCAGGACGCCGTACCCCGCCGTGGAGAGGTACCGCGTCAGCACCGGCATGGTGATGACCGACAGCGCGCGCCGGAGGGCGAAGCCCACCACGTAGAGTCCGGCGTCGCTGGCCAGCTGTCGGAGCCGTGAAGAGGTCGTGGAGGTCTTGGAAGTCGTGGTCATGGTGTCGAAGTGCACCCCGGGCGGCCGGGCCGCCCGGGGTGCGAGAGAACAGAACGCGGACGTTCGACCCTAGCTGATGGTCGCCGGCGCCGGGCGGCGCCGGGCACTCCGCCGCGCTCGTCGAGCACGCTCGGGTCGCTGTACGGCGGCGTGGAGTCGCCGTTGATGGTCGGGAAGTCGGCGCCGGAGTCGTTGAAGGTGGCGCCGCACAGGTCGATGACGCCCTTCGCGACGCCGCTCTTGGCCCGGATCACGATGTCTTCGCCGTCGATGTCGGCTTCGCGCAGGTTGATGCACACGGCAGGCGGGGCCGGGCAGGTCCGGCTCGATTCGACCATGATCGTCGACCCCTTGGGGGTGAGGATGGTGGCCCGGGAGAGGTCGATGGTGCCCTTCTTGGCCACGCATGCGGATGTTGTCGATCGTCGACGTGAGGATGGCGCCGGCGGCCTTGATGCTGCCATCCGTCGTCTCGAAGGTCATGTGCTCGATCGAGTCGATCTTGCTGCCGGTGATGTCGATGTCGAACTTGGCCTCGAAGCGCTTCTCGACCGCGCCTCCGTTGCAATTCACGCCTGGTGCCTGAATGCAGACGGCCTTCAGGTCTGCCGGAGTGTTGAACATGACCGGGCAGGGGAAGACCGGCGGATTGCCGCAGAGCGTGGTTGACCACGAACGGCGCGCCCAGCGGGTCTTTGCAGCCGCCCACGCCGGGCTGGCAGAGGAGCGTGAGCGAGCCCTGAGCGGAGTTGACTTCCAGACGATCGCCGCCGTGGACGGTCGAGCGCCTGATGTCGATATCGCCGCGGGCCAGGATCTTCAGGTCACCGCCGCTGGTCGGCGTGACGAAGCTCGCGGCCGCGATGAAGTCCGAGAGGTCGCCGAGGATCTTGCAGAGCGGCACGAGGCCCTTGCACTCCAGCTTCAGCAGGTGATGGGCCTTGAGGCTGGCCTCCTTGACGTCGATGTTGCCGACCATCGCCGTGAGGATCAGGTCGGAGCCGGCGACGTCGTTGATGATCAGGACGCGCCCGCTGGCCGGATCGAGCACGTCGGGGCCGAGGATGGTGATGCTCTTGGCCGTGATGGGAAGGACCGGGTCGACGATGCCAGGGATGCTGGTCTTGATCGTCATGTCCATCGTCGGACAGTTGTACCCGTTGGCGACACGCTGCGCCTCCGCCAGGGTGTCGACGATGAACGGGTTCTCCGCGCAGTTGTCGTCCAGGAAGTTGAGGGCGTGCGCTGGGGTGCCGAGGGCGAGCGGCAGCACCAGGGCCGCGAGAGCGATGAAGAACCGGACGCGATGTCTCGTCATGGAGTTTCCTCCGGTTTGGGTGAGGGGGATCGCACGGAAGGCCGTCCGGTGCGCCCCACCGGCCGACAGCGCGCAGAAAACCGGCCGGCGACGCCGCGCCATCGCGGCGTCGCCGGCCGGGGTCGGAGTTCAGATCAGCTGATCGTTGCTGCGCCGGGCGGCGTCGGGCAGTCCGCGCTGCTGTCGAGGACGCTCGGGTCGCTGTACGGCGGCAGCGAGTCGCCGTTCAAGGACGGGAAGTCCGCCCCCGCATCGACCAGCGTCGCGCCGCAGAGGTCGATGATGCCCTTGGCCCCGCCGACGCTCTTTGCCCGCATGACGATGTCCTTGCCCTCGATATCGGCCTCGCGCGCGTTGATGCACACGTTCGGGGCCGCCGGGCACGCGGACTCCGCCAGGATGATGGTCGTCCCCAGCGGGGTGAGGATGGTCGCGCCGGAGATGTCGATGCTGCCCTTGCTGACCGCCATGCGGATGTTGTCGGCCGTCGAGGTCAGGATCGCCCCGGCGGCCTTGATGTTGCCGTCGCTCGTCTCGAACGTCATGTGCTCGATGGAGTCGATCTTGCTGCCGGCGATGTCGATGTCGAACTTGGCCTCGAAGCGCTTCTCGACGCCGCCGCCGTTGCACTTCACTTCGGGCCCGGTGATGCACACGGCCTGAAGATCGGCCGGGGTGTTGAAGGTCACGGTGCACGGGAACCCGCCCGGGCAGAGGGTGTTGACCGTGAAGGGTGGCTGGAGGACCGGGTCCTTGCAGCCGAACTCGGGCGTGCACTTGAGCGTGAGCGACCCTTGCGCCGAGTTCACCTCGAGGCGGTCGCCGCCGTGGAGGTTGGTACGACGGATGTCGACGTCGCCCCGGGCGAGGATCTTCACGTCGCCGCCCGTCCCGGGGGTCACGAAGCTCGTGGCGGCGATGATGTCGGAAGAGTCCGCCGTGATCTTGCAGAGCGGCACGAGACCCTTGCACTCCAGCTTCAGCAGATGATGCGCCTTGATGCTGCCCTCGTTGATGACGATGTCGCCGTTCTGGGCCGTCATGAGAATGTCCGAGCCGGCGACGTTGTTGATGATCTCGACGCGCTTCAGAGGGTTGAGAACGTCGGGTCCGGTCACCGTGATGGTCTTGGCGGTGATCGGAAGGACCGGATCGACGATGGTCAGGCTCGTCTTGATCGTGAGATCCACGGCCAGGCAGTTGTAACCGTTGGCGACGCGCTGAGCCTTGAGCGCGGTGTCGACGATGAAGGGGTTCTCTGCGCAGTTATCGTCACCGAAGCTCAACGCCAGCGCCGGGCCGGCGAAGCAGATCGACAGTACGACCGCTCCCAGCAGTATCCTGCCGACTCTTGTCATGACCACCACTCCTCTGACTTCCGTCCAACCTCGTTTCAGGCCGTGTTGCGTTCGGTGTTCCGGACGGAGCGAGCGTCACCATTCCCTCGGGGGTCGCGCGCGATGGCATAGAGGTAGGGTGAGAAGCGCGGGCTCTCGACCTGGAAGCCTAGCCGCCGGGTGGCCATGATGCAGAGGCGGTTGGAGATGGCGGTGGCGGGCCGCACGAGCAGCGGCCAGAGCAGTCGATGGAGTCCTGGGTGCTCCCGGCGCAATTTGTCGCGAGGGAAGCGCGCGGGGACGATCGACCCGAAGGCCCCGACCGCGACCTGCCGGAACCCGAGATCGCGGTGCCATGCAATCAGGTCCTTCGGGGTGATCAGGCGGTGGGTCTCGAACGTCTCCGGCTTGAGGCGGCGGTGGTAGAGCCCGCTGAGGCCGGCGAGGTTCGGGACCAGGGTGACCACATTCCGGTCTCCGGCTGCAGGAGCTTCGCGAACTTGGCCAGGACGGTCTCCGGCCGGTCGAAGTGCTCGATCAGCCCCGCCGAGAAGACCACGTCCCACGTCCCGGCGAGGGTGAACAGATCCTGGTTGAGCACCGTGCCCGGCACCCCAGCGGCGTCGAGGCTTTGCTGCGCGATCTCACAACCGGTGGCCGAATAGTCGCACCCGGTGACCGCATAGCGGAAGGTACGGTGGAAATAGGTGAGCCACTTACCCGACGCACAACCAACCTCGAGAAAACGAGCGCCGGGCCCCGCGACGAGCGTCCGCCGCAGGAGACGATCGAGGGCGAACCACGGATAGTTCTGATGCACCCACTTCAGGTCCGCCCAGGACCTGCCGTCCTTTCGCTGCCAGACTCCGTCCCAGTACGCCGGGGAGGTGAGATCCTTCCCGGTGCCCGGTGCGGTCTGAGCCGTCGTCATGCCCGCTGTTCTGCGATGGCGGTCTCCACGGTCGCCCAGCGGCTCGCCACCTCGTCGGACGGTTCCCAGACCTGCATGCGCATCACGTCTTCGATCGTCTCGGGCCGCCGCATGGCTTCTACCACGCCTTCCGTCGTGACGAAATAGGCGCCGCTACGCGGGCGCGTGAACTGCGTCGACCGGCTGATCGAGTAGGCGCCCGTGTCGAAGATGGCGATGGTGTCGCCGGTCTCCAGCGCCGGCGCGTCCTTGCCGTACATGATGACGTCGTTGGTCGCCAGCGTCGGGCCGCTGAGGTTCATCTGCATCGCGCGCGGCGCGCTGGCCTTGCCGGGGTAGAACACGCGGAACTCGGAGAAGAAGAGGTTCTCCGGGACGTCGTTGATGCTGAGGTCGCTGAAGACCCACGAGCCCTTGACCCTCCGCACCTTGCCGACGATGAGGCCGGCGTTGCTGACGAGGCACCGGCCGGGCTCGGTGACCAGCGCGGGATTGATGCCGTGCCGCGCCCGGATCTCCTTCCAGCCGCGGGCGATGGTACTGCCGAACTCGGTGATGTCCGGCGGCGGCGCTTCCAGGAGGCCCATCCGCTCGAGCAGCCCGGCGCCACGGACGCGGCGCGAGACGCGGAGGTGCCGCACGCTCTGGGCGGGGAACCCGCCGCCGATGTTGATCTCGCGGATGTTGAAGCCGGCCTTCCCGAGGCGCGCGGCCAGACCGGCCAGCACGTCGAGGTTCTTCACGTAGAGCTGGGAGCTGAGGATCTGGGAGCCGATGTGCGCGTGCAGCCCCCCGACCTCCACGTGCTTGCAGCGGCGCGCCGCCTCGAAGATGTGATCGCAGCTCGTGATCGGGAAGCCGAACTTCGACTTGTAGGTGCTGATGAGCGAGCCGTAGACGGGATTCTTGATGATGGGATCGATCCGGACGCCGATGCGAACGACCCGGCCGCGCTGGCGCGCCAGGTTCTCGATCATCATCAGCTCGATCTCCGACTCCACGTTGATGGTGTGGACGCCGAAATCGATGGCGTGGCGCAGGTCCTCCTCACTCTTGCAGGGGCCGTCGAACACCACGTCCCGGGGGGCGAAGCCCGCCCGCCGGGTCGCCTCCAGGTCGAGCGCGCCGGAGATCTCCGCTCCGGAGCCGAGCTCGCGCAGCGTCCGCATCACGCCGCTCTCGTAGTTCGTCTTCACCGAGTAGTACGTCTTGAACCCGGGGACGTCGGCGAACGCCGCCGTCAGCGTGTCGTAGTTCGAGCGAAGAATGCGCTCGGAAAACAGGTAGAACGGCGTCGGGTACTCCCGCGCCATCTTCGCCAGATCGACGCCGTCGAACAGCAGATGGCCGGCGGACGTGATCTCGCACCGATCGTTCGGGTACAGGCTGTCTTTCACAGAGGGCCTCCGTTTAGCTGGCAGCAGTGGCCGGCACGCGACCGGCGGTCGGGACGGGATGGGTGCGCGCGTGCTGTTTGAGGTGTCGGTAATTGTTGTAGACGTCGGCGAACGGGTTGCGGATCCGGCCGCTCGCCAGCGCATCCGCGATCTCGCGGATCCCGTCGTCGACCGTGAAGCGGGGCTTGAAGCCCATGACCTGGTGGATCTTGTCGAACGACACCCGGTAGTCACGAGCGTCGACCTGCTCGCCCTTGATCTCCATTCGGGCGTTCGGGACGAACTTCCGCACCTTCTCGGCGACCTCGAGGATCGTGTGGTTGTTCCCGTTCGCGCCGACGTTGAAGATGCCGCGGTTGACCTTCTCGGCGGGGGCCTCGAACGCCGCCACGAAGGCGTCCGCCGCGTCCTGGCAGTGGAGGTTGGGCCGCCACTGGTTGCCGCCGAAGACGCTCATCGAGCCGTTGGCGACCGCGTGGAGGGTCAGCGTGTTCACGACGAGATCGAACCGCATCCGGTACGAGAGGCCGAACACCGTGGCCAGCCGGAGGATGACCACCCCGAGGGTCTCGTCCCGCAGGAGTGCCTCCTCGGACATGATCCGGGTGCGGGCGTAGAGCGAGACCGGGTTGAGCCACGATCCCTCGTTGAGGACGAGCTCGGAATTGGCGCCGTACACGCTGCAGGACGACGCGAACACCAGCCGCGGCACGTCGTGGCGGCGGCACACGTCCGCGAGCACTCGGACGGAGTCGTAGTTGATGCCCACCGTCTCCTCGGGATCCAGCTCGCACGCGGGGTCCCCGACAAGGGCCGCAAGGGCGATGACACCCGCGGCGCCCTTCGCCGCGCGGGTCACCGTGCCCACGTGCCGGATGTCGCCTTCGATCAGCTCCAGCCGGGGATGGTCCCGGACGTCACGCAGGCCCTGATCGCCGTAGACGAAGCTGTCGAGCACCCGGACGCGATAGTCACGCTCGATGAGCCTCCGGACCAGCCACGACCCGACGTAGCCCGCGCCTCCGGTGACCAGCACGATCGGGGGCTCGGCCGGCGCCTTCGGCCGTCGCTCGACCTCGACGGGTTGCTCGTGGCCGTTCGATGTGCCGGCGTCGACCTGCGCGGTCTCGGCGACGGCGGCGCCATTCAGCAGGTGGTCCAGGGTGGGGAGCACGCGGTATTCGAGCCGCGCGGTGCGACACTGCTGCACGGCCTCGTGGACAGTCCCGTTCGAGGACTCGGGGGACGATGAGATGAGCACCATGCGCGCGGCCTTCAGGAGCGCGACGCGCGGCAGATCCTTGACGGTGCCCACGACCTGGATGCCGTGGATCAGCGCGCCCTGCTTGTGCAGGTCGTTGTCGAGGAAGCCGACGGGCACGAACGGCAGCGCCGAATTCCGCAGGAGCTGGCGGGCCAGCTGCTCGCCCACGTCGTCGGCGCCCACGATGAGGGCCGGCGTCCGGGCCTGCGACGTCCGGGTGTGGCTGCGCGTCCGGAGGAACAGCCGGTACCCGAACAGGATCACGATCAGCAGCATCCAGTCGATGGCCAGCACCGCTCGCGAATGGCGCCCGAACCCGGTCAGCTGCATGGCCGCCGCCATGAGGACCGACCCGAGGGAGACCGCCTTGACCACGGCCATCAGCTCCATGGTCCCGAGGTACTTCAGGATGTTCTGGTAGAGCCCGAAGTAGGCGAAGCACAGCGGTCGGATCACGACGATCAGCGTCGACGCTGCCAGGAGGTACGGCGGGGCGTCCTCCGCGATCGTCCAGTCGAACTTGAGGCCGAAGGCCAGGTAGTACGCCACCAGGCTCAACGCCGTATCCACCGCGGCGAACATCACCTTCTGGCGATTGACGCGCAGGTAGCGAGGCTTGATGGCCCCCACCACCGTCGCCGTCACCCCGCGCACGAGGAGCCCGAGGTCGTGCGTCAGGCTGGCTTGACGGACGTAGGCCAGGTCGGTGGCGAGCTTCTGCGGCAGGATGTGCTCGACGTAATACGTCTCGGTGTCGGCACCCTCGGGATACATCTCGAGCTCGTCGCGGCCCAGGATCTGGCTCGGCCCGACGATGCCCGGCCGCACGCTGAGCACTTCGCGCTGCGCGGCCGTGTACAGGCTGACGAAATGGGGATCCTCCGGCCGCGGCCCCACCAGGGTCATGTCGCCGATGAGGACGTTCAGCAGCTGGGGAATCTCGTCCAGCTTGAGCCAGCGCAGCAACAGGCCGACCCGGGTGATGCGCGGATCGCGCTTCTGGGTGAGCTTGGGACCGAGCGCATACGCGTTGTCCACCATCGTCCGGAACTTGAAGATCCGGAACGGTGTGCCGTCGCGCCCGACGCGGACCTGGCGGTAGAACACCGGGCCTCGCGAGTCGAGCTTGATCAGCAGCGCGACGACCAGGAAGACCGGCCAGGTCCCCAGCAGGGCGATGCCGGCGACGAGCAGATCACAGGCTCGCTTGCTCATGCTCGCCTCCCTGCCGCCTGGTGCGCGCCCGCGATCCGGCGCACCGCGGCGACCACGTCCCAGACGTCCCCTTCCGACATCCGCGGGTACAGCGGCAGGGAAATCGCGCCCTCGTAGGCATGGAGCGCGTTCGGGAAGTCTTCCGGACGGTACTTGAACGTGTTCCGGTAATACGGATGGATGTGCAGCGGGATGAAGTGGACGCTGGTCGCGATGTTCTCCCGCTTCAGCTCCTGGATGAACGCGGCGCGGTCGATCGTCAACGCCTGCTGATCGACCCGCATGATGTACAGGTGCCAGGCCGACTCCACGTCGCTCGGCACGTCCGGCACGATCACGCCCGGCACGCCCGACAGGCCCTGGGTGAAGAGCGCGGCGTACCGGGTCCGCAGCTCGTGGAACATCTTGAGCTTGCGGAGCTGCTGCAGCCCCAGCGACGCGTTGAGATCCGTCATGTTGTACTTGAAGCCCGGGTAGTCGACCTCGTAGAACCACGAGCCGTCCGCCGTGTACCGCTTCCAGGCGTCGCGGCTGATGCCGTGCAAGCGCCGGGTCTTCAGGCGGTCGACGTATTCCTCGCGGTTCGTCGTCACCATGCCGCCTTCGCCCGTCGTCAGGTTCTTCGTCGCGTAGAAGCTGAAGCAGGTGAGGTCGCCGATGGTGCCGATCGTGCGGCCGCGGTAGAGCGTCGGCAGCGCGTGCGCGGCGTCCTCGATGATGATGAGCCCGTGCCTGTCGGCGAGCTGCTTGATGGCGTCCATGTCGCACGGCACGCCCGCCATGTGCACCGGGATGATGGCCTTCGTGCGTGGCGTGATCTTTCGCGCCACGTCTTCGGGATCCATGTTGAACGTGCCCGGGCTGCACGTCCACGAGCACGGGGACCGCGTCCAGGTGCAGGATGACCGCGGCGGTGGAGGTGAACGTGTAGGTGCTGGTGATGACCTCGTCGCCCGGTCCGATCCCGGCGACGTCCAGCGCCAGGTGAAGCGCGGCCGTGCACGAGTTGACCGAGACGGCGTGGCGCGCCCCGACGAAGCCGGCGAAGGCTTCCTCGAACCGAACGGTCTTCGGGCCCATCGTCAGCCAGCCGGACCGAAGGGTGTCGACCACCTCGTCGATCTCGCTCTCGTCGATCCACGCCTGGTAGAACGGCAGGAGTGTGCTGCGGGTCCGGCTTGCGAGGTCGTCAGGTGAGGCGTTGGCAATGGTCATAAGGTGTGTGCCCTTAATGCGAACGGGTGACAGGAGAGGCGCACCGCCGGAAGGGGGTGCGTCGTGGTTCACAGCCGTGGACGGTCGCCGCGAATCACGGCGGGTGGACGCGTGCGCCGTCCATTGCCCTCTCTTTCGGTAGTGTCTCGATCACGCGCGCGGGGACGCCGGCCACCACCGTGTACGGCGGGACGTCCTCGACGACCACCGCGCCTTCCTTGACGATCGCGTACTCGCCCACCGTCACGCCGGGCGTGAGGATCGCGCCCGCGTAGACCGCGGCGTGGCGCTTGATCCGCACCGGCGCCTTCTGCTCGCCCAGGTGCTTCATCCAGGCGTCGGCGGGCCGGGAGTGCGCGAGGACCACGGCGCCGATGGCGACGCGCGCGAAATCCTCGATCTCGACCAGGTGCGGGTACGCCGTGTCGATGTGCGTGTCGTAGCCCAGGTACACGTTCTGCCCGATCTTCACGCCCTTGGCGCGTTGGAGCTTGATGCGCAACGCGTTCGACGGGACGAGGCGGGCCATCAGATCCAGCAGGCCTTTCATCGCGACTCCCTCGGGGCAACGGCCCCCCCTGGGACGACCCCGGGGCGCCGTGCAGCCGCCAGACTCCGTGGACCGACTGGCGGAAGGACGCCCACCAGTAGATGGGATTCAGGAACATGCGGAAGAGCGGGTCGCGGCGCGCGTACAGCGGGCCGACGCGGCGACCGCGCAGCTGTCCCGCCAACGTGCGGAGGTGCTCGAGCGGGCGCCCGCTCATGACGGAGCGCACGAGGGCCACGGCGAGTCCGCGGGCCGAGACCCATCGCGTCTCGAAGTCGCGTTGCACGAACGCCGTCCGGTCGAGCGGCAACCCGACCGCGTCGCGGTACGCGGCGTACGCCAGGTTGACGCCGCAGGCCGTCGGCAGGTTGATCCAGAGCCAGGGGCGCGGGTTGATGTCGAGCAGGCAGTACTCGCCGGTCGTCGGATGGAGCTTGAACTCGATGTCGGCGAGGCCACGGAAGCCGACGTGGCGGACGATCCGCTGTGCCAGAGGAAGGATCTCCGGCACCCGCGCGGCCCGCACGACCAGCCCGTCACCGAAGTCGGGCGGCACCTGGCTGAGCTTCCGGGACGTGAAGGCCGCGCTGATCCCATCGCCGGATGCGTACAGACCCACCGAGGCCAGCGCCGAGATCGGCCCCTGGATCTCTTCCTGGACGATCACCTGGAAGCCGTGCCGGCGCGACTCGCGCACGGCGCGGCCCAGCTCGTCACGCGTGCGCACGCGCACCGCCTTCTCACCGAAGATCTTCTCGAACGATGCCTGCCCGGCCGGGGCCGACTGCGGCAGGCACCGGAGCAACGGTTTCACGACCGCCGGGAGACCGACCTCCGCGGCGGCCGCGAGGTCGGCCTCGTCGCCCGGGAAGGCCGTACGTGGCATCGGGACGATGCCCTCCAGCGAGCGGTAGAGCGAATCCTTGAGCATGAGGTCGTGGACGACGGGCCACGGGCCCTGCGGGAACCGGTAGAGACCCTCGAGTCGCGCATGGTGCCGCTGCGCGATCACGAGCGACGAGTCGTCGGTCAGGAAGAGGACGGGCGGACGCGCCTGGCGCCGGCCGAACTCGACCAGGAACGCGACGAAGCCCGCCTCGTCCGTCATGGGCGGGCAGGGGACGCGCTCCGCGTACCGCGAGTACTGCGCCGGCGCCGTACGGTCCCACGAGAGGACCGCGCAACGGATGCCGTGGATCCCGAGGCCGCGACAGACCCCGAGGGCCGCCAGGTTGTCGGGGCCGACGACGGCGAGCGTGTCGTGCATCAGCGCGCCACCGGCGGCGAGGGGACGGGCTCCGGCGTCGGTGTGGGCGCCGAGAAGACCGCGAGCCCGTGCAGCTTGCGCAGGAGCTCGTTGTCCGGTCGCCGCTGCGACAGCGCGGCGAGCGCCCGCACGACCAGCGTGCTCCGGAGCGCCGGCCGCAGCAGCGGATGCAGCACGATGCGCTGGCGGATCGGCGACTTCGTGAACCCCATGCTGAGCTTGAAGAGCTCCGTGCCCTCGGCCGCGTCGTCGAGCGATTCCACGCCGAAGAACACCTCGTCCACGTCGGGCCGCGCCAGCAGGTCCCGCACGACCGTGAAGAGGAGCGCGTTGTTCGGGTAGTACTTCAGCCACTCGCTGTGCGAGCGGGCGATGAGGAGCTCGCAGCCGCGATCCGCGCGCACGCCCACCAGGTAGGCGACCAGCGTCCCGTCGATCGTGGCGCCCCACACCTCGACGCAGTCCGACGACTGCTCGACGGCGTTCCAGTAGACGTCCCACGGATACCGGTCCTGCATCCGGGTTCGCCGGAGCGTGTCGTCGTTGATCTCGCGGCCGTGCGCCCGCACGTACGCCGGCGTCAACCGCTCCACCTGGCAGCGCGCGAGGCCGCGGCGGACCTTGCTCCGCGTGTTGCTGCTGAGCCGGTCCAGGTCGTAGCCGCGGTCGCGGATCACGAGCGCGTAGCTCGGCGCGGCCGGGCGCCGACGGAGGCGCGAAGTACCGGACGCCGGCCGGCAGGTGCCGGAAGACCTGCGACAGCTCGTCGTCCGGGAGATCCAGCATGCGGGAGTGGGGGAAGCTCAGGTAGAACCGCCGGAAGACGTCGTACCAGTACGTGCTCGGGGTCCGGATCACCTTGTGCCCGAGCGCCTCGAAGAACTTCGCCATCCCCTCGGCGCTCATCGCGCTCCTCCCCGCGGCAACGCGTGCAAGGCGCCCCAGAGGAACCCGGAGCCCCAGGAGAAGTGGAGGAGCGGGAAGATCAGGGGGAGCAGCAACGCGGCGCCGCGCCGCGACTGGACCAGATGAGCGACGGTGACCGCCAGGCAGACGAGCGCGTACGTGACGGCCACGCTCGCCCAGAGCAGCGAGCAGCGCCGGGTGCAGGGCACCGAGCGGCAGCCCGAGCAGCAGGGCGCCGACGAACGCGGGAGGAATCAGGTGTCTGATCTGGATCATGCGGGGGTGTTTGCGCCAGACGAGCGCCTTCGACCAGCCGAACTGGAAGTTCTTCCTGGCGATGCGCCCGAGTGTGGGCTGGTTCAGGTACGTCGACCGGAGCCGGGGCGACATCAAGATGCGACCGCCGCCGGCCCGGATGCGGTAGTTCAGCTCCGTGTCCTCGTCCTGGAGGATCGCTTCGTCGTACAGCCCGCTCGCCTCGAGCACCTGGCGCGGGAACACGCCGAGGTACACGGTGTCGGTCCAGTGCTCGGTCGTGTCACCGTAGCGCGCGGCGGCGCCGCCCAGCCCGAAGCGCGAGGACCACGCCAGCGCCAGCGCGTGACCGACGGTCGTGCGGGTCACGCTGCGGACCGGCCCGCCCACGTTCGCCGCGCCCGTCGCCTCGAGCAGGCCGACCGCGGTGCGGATGTAGTCCGGGGCCAGGAGGGCGCGCGCATCCACCCGGGCGATCACGTCGCCCCGCGCCGCGCGAATCCCGACGTTCAATCCGGCCGGGATGGTCCCTGCCGGGCTGTGCAGCAGCCTGATCCGCGCGTCCGTGCGCGCCAGCGCCTCCACGACGTCGGTCGACCCATCGCTCGACCCGCCGTCGACCACGACGACCTCGATCCGATCGGCCGGGTAGTCCTGGCCGAGCACCGCGGACAGGCAGGACTCGACCGAGCCTCGCTCGTTGCGGAGCGGGAGGATCACCGAGACCGTCGGCGCGCCGCCGCCGTTACGATCGGGCATAGCGGGAGGCGGGCGCCTGGCGCGTCGCGCGGGCGGAGCCCGACGGGCCGCTCGAGAACACCGTGACCAGCTCGCGAATGTTCTTGGCGCGATCGAAGTCGCGCAGCACGGTCTCGCGGCCGCGGTCGCCCAGGTACTGGCGCAGCACCGGATCGGCGAGCAGCCGCTCGATCGCCACGGTGAGCGCCTCGGCGTCCTTCTCCGGCACGAGCAGCCCGTTGTCCTCGTCGCGGATCAGCTCGGGCACGCCGGCCACGCGGGTGGAAATGACGGGCAGCCGCATCGCCATCGCCTCGACCAGGACGTTCGGGATGCCGTCGGTGATCGGCCGGAATGGAATCGCCGGCCCGACCTCGAGCAGCTTGACGGGATCGCTCGCGATGTCGTCCCAGCCGAGATAGTCGGTGATGCACGGCAGCACGAAGAGGTCCGCCGCCCGGTAGTAGCCGATGACCTCCTTCTGCGGCCGTCCGCCCACCAGACGCACGAAATCGCCCAGCTCGTGCCGGGCGATGAACCG
This sequence comes from uncultured Candidatus Rokubacteria bacterium, assembly GCA_963707305.1. GTDB lineage: Bacteria > Methylomirabilota > Methylomirabilia > Rokubacteriales > CSP1-6 > VGLJ01. The sequence goes on along the minus strand of CAVPPZ010000021.1, from coordinate 455,100 downwards.
CTCGAGCCGCGCCCGCAGCGGGCCCTCGCCGACGATGGTGCAGTCGAACTTCCAGCCGCGGTCGCGCAGCCGGCGGCACGCCTCGAGCAGCACCGGGAAGCCCTTGCGCGGGAACAGGCTCCCGCAGGACACGATGTGCAGCGGCTCCTGCTCGCGGACGTACCCGTTGGGGACGAACCGCTCGAGCGTCGCGCCGTGATAGTTGACCATGACCTTCGACCGGCTCTCGGGCACCATCGTCGAGAGCTGCCGCGCGATCCACTCGTTGCACGTGACCACGAACGCCGCGCGCCGCACCTTCTCGCGCATGAGCGAGCGGATCAGCGTGGCGTCGTACACGTGCGCGGTGAAGCTGTACGGAATGTCGAGCAGGCGCGCGATGACGTACGCCGCCGTCGTCGGGTAGTTGGCCCAGTGCGCATGCACGTGCTCGACGCCGATCTCGCGCATCCGCTCCGCGAACGCCACCGCGGTCGGGAAGAGGGCGAGCGACTTCGCGCAGTAGACCGGGTTCAGCGCCGTGCCGGTCACCACCGCCGCCAGCGCGCGCAGGTAGCGGCCGGGCGTCCGGCGAAACGCGGCGACGGTTGGCGCGCCACAGGTCGCGGCTCCACCATGACCCGCCGTACTGCGTGCGGGACACCAGGTGCGCCCCCTGGGTCCGATCGAACTGGCCGCGGGGCCGTCGCAGCGAGAACAGCGCGGGCTCGTGCCCGACGGCTTCCAGCGCCTCGATCTCCCCGAGGATGAACGTCTCGGTGAGCGCGGGGAACGTGCCGAGGACGTACGCGAGCTTCATGCGGCCCTCGGCGCGAGCATCTCGTCGTAGAGCGATTCCATTCTGTGGACCATACGGGGGAGCGAGAACTCCTTCTCGACGCGGCGGCTCGCGGCCTCGCCCATGCGCCGCGCCAGCTCCGGCTCGCGGAGCAATCGCAGCACCGCGTCCGCCATCGCCTGCGGGTCGCGCGGGGGGACCAGCAACCCGCTCACGCCGTCCACGACCACTTCGGGGTTGCCCCCCACGCGCGTCGCGACGACGGGCCGACCTGCGGCCATCGCCTCGAGCAGCCCGTTCGACATCCCTTCCCACACCGACGAGAGCACGAAGATGTTGAAGTGCGGCAGGAGCCGCGCGGCCCGGGGGACCGCCCCGAGGAATCGCACCGTCCCGTTCAGGCCCAGCTCCTTCACCTTCTGCTCGAGCGTGGACCGGAGCGGGCCATCGCCCACCACGAGGAGGCGCGCGGTCGGCTCGCCGCGCGCGACGAGCGCGGCCGCCTCGAGCAGCTCTTCGTGGCCGCGCTTCCACACCAGCCGCGTGATGGTGCCGACCACCTTGCCGTTCGCGCCTGGCCCCAGCAGCTCGGCGGCAGTCGACGGCCGAGAGTTCCGGGAGCTGTTCGATGTTCACCCCGTTCGGGATGACCACGACCTTCTCCAGCGGACACCCTTCTTCACGGTGCACGTGCTCGCGCACCGCTTCCGCCACCGCGGTCACGCGGTGGGCGAGGCGATTGGTCAGCCGGCACGCCCAGCGCTCGCGCGCGCGTGGGTACACGTCCATGCTCCGCTTGCTGACGATCACCACGGGCACGCCGGCCAGCCGGCCGGCCAGCGTGCCGAACCAGTTGGCGTGGAACAGGTAGCTGTGGACCACCTTCACCCGCCGGCGGCGGAGCTCGGCCGCGATCCGAACGACCTGGCGGAACGTGTGCGGGCGGGCGAGCGCATTGCTCGCATCGCGCAGGCCCGCGTCGAGGACCGGGACGCCCAGCGCGCGCACCTCGTCGAGCAGATCGAAGGCGTCGCCGCGATCCGTGGCGAGGCAACAGAGCAGGGGCTCGAACCGTGTCCGGTCCAAGCGCCGTAGCACCTCGACGAGGTGCCGCTGTGCCCCGCCGATCGACATGCGGGGGATCACGTACAGGATCGGGACGGCGCTCACGCGTCCGACGATCCGCGGCGGTAGATCTGCGTCAGGATGGCCGGGGTGGCCAGGATCAGGAGGAAGTAGAACTCCTTCCACGCTTCCGCGAACAGCGAGAACGCGAGGAGCAGAATCAGGTTCACGCGGGTCGCCTGGATCAGCCAGTCGAGTCGAATGTGCGGCAGGGCCACGGCCCGGGCCGCGGCCCATTTGAGATTCCGGAAGGTCACCCAGAACAAGAGCAGGTACGCGCCGAGCAGGACGATGCCGCCTTCCGCGAGGATGAGGACATACGCGTTGTGCGCCGCTCCGGTGAACGTCGTCTCGAGCGCCGTCATCCAGCGATAGTTCCCGACCCCGACGCCCATGAACGGATTCTGGCTGAACAACGTGAGCGCGGACTGGAGGGCGACCACGCGCCCCTTGGTCGACTCGGTGACCCCCTTCATCCGCCCCTCGTCACTGCTCACGCCAAACGAGAGGATACGGTCGAGAATGGGCTGAGGCACGAACAGCGCGGCGATGGCGACGCACGCGACCATCATCAGCACGATCGCGACGATGTGGCCTGGCTTGAGCCGCGTCCGTGTCAGCAGCAGGACCAGCAGGAGACCGAGGTTGAGCAGCCCGCTCCGCGAACCGGAGAGGAACACGGTCAGCACGAGCACCATCACGGTGCCCATCCCCGCGATGCGGACGAGAGGGCTGCGCGAGTCGCGGACCCAGAACCATACGAGCGAGATGCCCATGAGGGCGAGAAAGGCCAGGCGGTTCGCGTTCTCGGCCGCTTGCACGCCGGACACGGCCATCGCGCGCATCGCTTCCGCGCTGTGCCCGCTGACCGGCGGGGCGTACGAGCGGGAGATCGCGCCGGGCAGCGTCCAGAACACGCTCGCGAGGAACAAGCCCGTGAGCGCGAGGACCTGCCCGCGGGTGCGGATGAACGCGATCAGGAGTGTCAGGAACACGAAGTGGAAGCCAAAGCGGATCATCGTCCGGGTGCTCTGGTCGAGGTCCGCCAGATAGGACGGAGCCTCCACGCGGCCCCACAGGTACCAGTTCACGGTCACGATCGCGCTGATCAGGATGAAGATCCGGAGCTGGCTCGAGCGCAGCAGATCGAAGCGCCGGCGGACGAGCAGGTCGAGGAAGAGCGACGGCACCAGCGCCGCCGCGATCGCGGCGTTGATGCTGAGGCCGCCCTGCAACGCCTCGGGCTTGAACAGGGTCATGGCGAACATCAACAGGATGCCGACGTGGGGCCAGCGGAGGAGGACCGCTGCTCCGATCAGGGCGACGGCCACCACGGGCACCAGGATCGGGTCGCCCATCCAGGCCACCAGACCGGACGCGGCGCCCAGCGCCAGCAGCCCGGCGGCCTGCATCGGGGGAGTGAGCGACAGACTTCGAGTGGCGGTGGTTGAATACATTGCGTGAAGTCGAGACCCGTGGCTCAGAAGTGCCGGATCGTCGCCAGCACCGGCACCTGGAGGAACCGCTCGACGTCCTGCTCGTCCTTGACGGTCAGGTTGAAGAACTCGAGCATGAAGGCGACGGCGATGCCGAGCACGAGGCCGCCCATCCCGGACGCCGCGGCGATCAGGAGGAGGCCTCGCGGCTGCGCGAGGACCGGCTGCATCGCTTCCTGCACGATGCTCGCGTTGACGATCTTCTGATCGTCCATGGCGCGCGACACGCGCGCCTCCTCCGCCTTCTTCTCGTACATCAGGTAGGTGTCGCGGGCCAGATCGAAGTCGGCGCGGAGACGGCCGAGATCGAACGACGATCCTTGAGGATGTCCAGCCGGGCCTCGTACGACTTCTTCTCCTGCGCGAGCGCGCGCCGCTTGGCCACGGCCGCGTCGTGGCTGGCCCGCTTCTGGAGGAGCTGCTGGACCAGGGCGTCCTTCAGCCGATTCTGGGCGACCACCGTGCCGCCCACGACGTTCTGCTCGCGCTCCTGGATGGCTTTTCGCAGCGTGACGAGCTCGGCTTCCTTGTCCATCACGAAGCGGCTCTTCGGCGTGTAGCGCTGGAGCAGCTCGTCGCGCTGGCGCTCGAGGTCGACCAGCTTCGTCCGCATCGCGGTCACTTCGGGATTGACGATGACCTGCCGCTCCCGGGTGATCTCGTCCGGCTGGTCCTTGATCTGCTGCTCGAGGGCGGAGGCCTCCTTGGCCATGCTCTCGATCTCGGCCGCGAGCTCCTTGAGCGTACCCTTCCATCGACAGCAGCTTCTGCAGGTTGAGCTCCATCTCTCCTGGCTGATGTCGAGGATGTTCCCCTTCTCCTGGTAGTCCGAGAGCTCCCGGCTGGCCGCCTCGAGCCGTGCGCGGTGGAACGTGACCTGCTGCTCGAAGAACTGCGCCGTGTTGTCACCGCCGGCGTGCAGGCTCGCGTGCTTCTTCAGATACAGCGCGGTCAGCGCATTGAGGAACCGCGTGGCCGCCGCCGCATCCGGCGCCTGCATGCTCGCCTCGATCACGTTCGAGTCGGGGACCGGGGTGAAGTTCATCTTCATGCGGAGCGCCTGGATCGCCCGCTCCCTGGTGACCGGCGTGTCGTCCTGGCCGGGCTCCAGCAACGGGTAGTCCGAGTCCTTGATGGCGGCCAGGATCAGGTCCTGGCTCTTCAGGATCTGGATCTCGGAGTTGAGGACCTGCAGCGTGACCGGCCACGTCACCACCCGCTCGGCGTTGGGCGACAGGTTCATGGCCAGCTGCGTCCGCGCGTTCTTGATCATGATCCGCGTCGACACCTGGTACTGCGGTGACTTCATGAAGGTCACCACGGCCGCCGGGACGGCGACGACGAAGGCGCAGAGCAGGATGAGCCACTTCCACTTGAAGAAGACGTTGAGGATCTTCGGAACGAGCTCGAGCTGCGGGTACCGGTCCGCGTTTTCGTGCGGCGGCAGAGAAAGCATATGCCCTCCTGAACTACAGGAAACGCTGGATCATCAACGGGATGTACGAGCGTCTCCCGTTGAGCACCGTTCCGATGACGTGGCCGCCCGCCCATTCGAGCTGCCGCTTGGTCTTGATCGCCGTGTCGATCCTGGTGGACTCGGAGCGGATGACCAGGACGATGCCGTCGACCTTCGGCGCCAGGAACGAGGCGTCGGAGTAGTCGGTGACCGGCGACGTATCGAGCATGACGTAGCGAAAGTCGGTCTTGAGATCGGCCAGCAAGCCCGCGAGCGGCTCCTGGTAGATCGACGACGGGCTGGGCATCGGGCGACCCGCCGAGATCACGAAGAGGTTCGGGATCGTCGTGGGCTGGACGAGGTCCTTCGGCCGGAAGCCGTTGGTGATCAGATCCGACAGCCCGCGCTTCGTCTCGTCCAGCGCAAAGACGTTGTGCAGGGACGGGGTCCTGAGATTCGCGTCCACCAGCGCGACCTCACCGGCCCCGGTCTTGGCCAGCAGCGTGGCCAGGATCGAGCAGGTCGTCGTGGCGCCCTCGCCGTGCGCGCTGCCGACGACCATCACGGTGCGCAGAGGGTCCTTCCCCGGGCGCGCGAACAGGTTGCCGCGCAGCTTCTGGTACTCCTCCTCGATCCGGGGATCGAGGTGCGCGAGATCGAACTCGGAGCCGTGCGCCGGCGCGCGGCGTCCGTTGCGGTGCGGCGTCACCACGGGATCCGGAACGAGGCTCCCGTTGATCCCTCTGCGTTCCGCTTCGGCCTTCTGCAGCGCTTTGTAGCTCTTACTCATGGCTTGTCCTCATTGCGTGTCCCACCGCACGGCGTGTCCTCGATAAAGACCAAGCAATTCGCCACCGCAACCTTCCACGCCTGCTCGGCGGCGTGTCGGCTGGTCACATCCGCGATCTCGACCCGATACAGCGTGAGCCGCCGCGTCACCTGCCGGCGCATGATGCGCGGCTCGAACCCCCGCCGCTTCACCTGCTCGCCGAGCCTGTCGGCCGCTGCGGAACTGAGGAACGACGCCAGTACGATCCGAAAGCCGCCTTCCGCCTGGGACCGGATCAGGGTCTCGGCCGTCAGGGGGGGCAGCGCCAGGCGCTCACCAGGGCGGATCCAGTCCAGATCGTCGATGTGAGGATTGAGCTCCTTGATGAGATCGATGGCGAGCATGTCGTATCGCCCGTAGGCCTGATACGCGAGACTCGACACGGTGCCACCGCGCTGGATGACGACCGCACTCTCTCGGGGCGGGAGGCTGACCGGGATCGCCTCCGGCACGCGTCGCTCCTTCTCGTACGACGCGGCCTGCGCGGGCTTGGCCGCCCACTGGGTTGCGACGGCGTCCACGACGGGCTCGGGAGAAGCCGGCGCTTTTCGGGCATGGGTCGGTTCCGCCGGCGCCTCGGCAACGGGTGCGGCCGGACGGCTCGGCTCGGACAGCTGCGCGGGTGGACGCGCAGGCGCCGCGGCGAAGCTCGTCACGCGGGACCTCACGGCGTCCCACGCCGTGGTGGCGTGGACGGCGGTGGCGATGGAGACGGAACGTGTCTGCTGCCACGCGGCGGTGCCGATGCCGGCCAGCTGATCGGCCTGCCAGACCGCGGCCCCGCCGGCGACGACCAGCGCGAGCGCCGCGACCATCCATACAGGGTTTCGGCGTACCCGGGGTTCCGCCGGAGCGTCAGCCCGATATGCGGGCAGGGACGTGGGGGCGGTGGGGCGAACGGCCGGCTCGTCCGGAACGGCGGCAACGGCGGTCGCCTCGGCGGCGAACCTCGCGGCTGGTGGAGCAGGCGCGGCCTGGATCGGCACCGCAGCCGGGGCGACGACCGGCGCGACCGGCGGCGCGACAACCGGAGGGACAACCGGCGCGACAACCGGCGCGACAACCGGCGCCGGCTCGACAACCGGCACCGTCGGCAGTGAGCCGGAGGTCCGTCGCGACCTCCTCGATCATCTCGCGCGAGACGCGACGTTCGGAGCTGGCGTACGCGATGGTCAACGCGTTGTCGCAGATGATGTTGATGAGGCGCGGGATGCCGCCCGAGTGGAACGCGATGCGCTCGATCGCCGCCGGGTGGAACAGGTCCTTCCGCTCACAGCCCACGCTCTCGAGCCGGAACTGGATGTAGGGCTTGACCTCGCGGTCCTTGAGCCGGTCGAGGGAACACACCAGCGCGACCCGCTGCTTGAGCTGGCGCAGGCTCGGCTGCGCGAGCTTCGCCTCCAGCTCCGGCTGGCCGACCAGCACGATCTGCAGCAGCTTCTCCGTGCCGGTCTCGAGGTTCGACAGGAGGCGCAGGCTCTCCAGCACGTGCTCGGTGAGGTGCTGCGCTTCGTCGATCAGCAGGGCGGCGGTGCCGCCCCGCCGGAGCTGCTCGATGAGGAACTCGTTCAGCGTCTGGATCTTCCTGAGCCGGCCGCCCTTGGGGATCTTCAACCCCAGCTCTTCGCAGGCGTACGTCAGCAGCTCTTCGAAGCTCAGGGTCGTGTTGTAGAAGTACGCGAAGCGGACGTTGGCCTCGAGGTTCTTCATCAGGAGCCGGAGCATCGTCGTCTTGCCCGTGCCGACTTCGCCCGTCATGACCACGAATCCCTTGCGCTCCTGGATCCCGGTCAGCAGGTTGGCATACGACTCCCGATACACCGGGTTCATGTAGAAGAACCGCGGGTCCGGTGTGACGTTGAACGGCTTCTCACGAAGCTCGAAGTATTTCGTGTACATGGTTGGCTGTCCGCCGTCGCGTGTGGCTTGGACCGTGCCTCAGAAGGGAATCGGCGCGCTGGCCCCGATACCGCGCATGAACGGGATCAGGTCGGTGATGTGCTGGCGCACCCAGAGGTTGGCGTCGGCGATCGAGCTCCGGGGCACGAACACGATGTCGTTCGGCGCCAGGTACACGAGCTCCTTCGTTCCGTCCACGACGACTTCCTCGAGGTTGAGCTTCCGCGAGATGACCTCGGTGTTGTCGGGACCCAGTCGGACCAGGACCACGCTGTCGACGCTGGCGGTGTCCTTGAAGCCGCCGGCGGCGATGACGGCCTGCAGCGGCGTCAGTCCCCTCCGGTACAGGAGGGTGCCCGGCCGGCCGACCTCACCACCGACGAAGACCTGCTTCTCGCTGAACTTCGCGATGCTGATGACCACCTCGGGGTCCTTGATCTGATCGGACGCCCGCTTGACGATCTGCTTCTCGAGCTCGGTCGTCGTCAGGCCCGCGACCACCATCTCGCCGATCAGCTTGACGGTGATCTTGCCGTCGGGCCGCACGACGTCTTCCTGGGCCATCTCCGCGTGGTACACGTACTTGATCTGCACCGTGTCGCCCGCCTCGATGCGGTAGATCTCGTGCGGGAAGTTCGCCATCTTGGTCAGCGGGGCGACGTCCTGGGCCGTCAGGGCCGGGATGTTGACCACCGGCCTGCCGCAGGCCGCCGCCGCGACCGCCACCACACTCAGGAGCGCCAGGAACCTCAATGTCTTCATCACCAATCCTCCGCCCATACCCTTTCGCGCTTCGTACGTCGAGTCGCGCTCGCTACCGATGGCTCCGCCCATCCGCTCTCACCCGCGGGGGTGCCGGCCGGAGCCCGTGGCTCCGCCCTTCGAGGTCGACGTCACCTCGCCGGCACGACCGATATTCGCCGAGCCGGAGACCATGACGGCCATCGGCCGTCATGATCCGAAGGTCCCTGGCGGACTCTGCCGCCGGAACCCCGACTCTATGTCACCGCACTATCGCGGTGTCAAACGCTCCAGCTGGTCCTCACGTAGCGGACCGGCACGTCGACCATCACCGAGCGCCGCGTGAGGAGCTGCATCAGGATCTTGATGCGGCCCTTCGCATCAGGCGGACGCTGGATGAGACCCAGCACCCCGGCGAACGGACCGCCGGTGATCTCGACTTCCTGCCCCACGCGCAGGTTCGAGCGCGCGACGAGCACGCCCTCGGAGTTGGCGTGGGACTTCATGAACGCCACCACGTCGTCGCTGAGTGGCGCGATGCCGTCGTTGAACCCGACGAAGCGGCTCACCCCGGGCGCCCAGATCACGTCGTAGAACCCATGCGGGAGCGCGACGTGCACGAAGATGTAGCCCGGGAACAGCGGCACCACCGGCTGCCGTCCCGCCGCGTACGGCGGCAGCTGCAGCTTGGGGAAGAACACCTCGACGCCCTTGCGCTCGAGGTGCCACTGCGCCTGCGCCTCGCGGCGCGGTTTCGTGTAGACGGCGTACCACGCCTGACCGCGCTCGGCGCCCTCGGGCGGCAGGGGCACCGGCTGGCGCGCATGCAGCATCGCCGGGGTCACGCTCACAGGCGCACCACCTTGTCGCGGAGCTGCACGAGGCTCGCCGTCGCGTTGCGGGTGTCGACGACGACCTGGGCCAGTTCCACGACGCGCTTGTAGTCGACGACCTGGTGGTCGGTGGCGATCAGGACGCAGTCGGCGCCGCCGAGCGTCTCGGCGGACAGCGGCATCGAGGACAGCGTGTGACCGTTCACGGTCACCCGGTCCACGTAGGGATCGTGGTAGAGGACGTGGGCGCCGCGCGTCTCCAGCTCGTGAATGATCTCGAGCGACGGGGACTCGCGCACGTCGTTGACGTCCCGCTTGTAGGCGACCCCGAGGACCAGCACCGTGGAGCCGTTGAGGCTCTTGCGGTGCGTGTTCAGCGCGTCGATGACGACCGAGACGACCGTCCGCGGCATCGCGCTGTTCACCTGGTGCGCGAGGTCGATGAACCGCGGCTCGAAGCCCTTCACGCGCGCCCTCCACGACAGGTAGAGCGGATCGATCGGGATGCAGTGGCCGCCGAGTCCCGGCCCCGGATAGAACGGCATGAAGCCGAACGGCTTCGTGGCCGCGGCGTCGACGATCTCCCACACGTTCAGCCCGAAGGACCGGCACATGAGCGCGAGCTCGTTGACGAGGCCGATGTTCACGGCACGGAAGCTGTTCTCGAGCAGCTTCACCATCTCCGCCGCCTCGGTCGACGACACGACCACGACCTCGGGGGCGATCCGCCGGTAGAGGTGCGCGGCGGTCTCCGCACAGGCCGGCGTGATCCCGCCCACGATCCGGGGGATCCGGGACACCGAGAACACGCTGTCGCCGGGATTGATGCGCTCCGGCGAGAAGCAGAGGTGGAAATCGCGGCCCACCACGAGCCCCGTCGACTCCAGCGCGGCCAGGACGACCTCGGACGTCGTCCCGGGATAGGTCGTGCTCTCGAGGACGATCAGCTGGTCCGCGCGCAGGTGCTGCCGGATCGCGTCGACCGCGCTCACGATGTACGAGAGGTCGGGCGCCTTCGTCTTGCTCAGCGGCGTCGGCACGCAGATCAGCACCGCGTCCATCTGCGACAGGAGCGTGGTGTCGCCGGTCGCCTGCAGCCGGCCGGACGCGACCTCGCGGGTGAGGTCCTCGTCCGAGATGTCGACGAGGTACGAGGAGCCGGCGCGGACCTTGCGCACACGCTCTTCGTCGATGTCGAAGCCGGTCACGGTGAAGCCCGCGCGGGCGAACTCCATGGCCTCCACGAGGCCGACGTAGCCGAGCCCGATCACGCCGATACGGGCCGTTCCAGATGCGATTCGTGCGGTCAATGTCACCTCGGTTACTCCACCGTCACGCTTTTCGCGAGATTGCGAGGGCGATCGACGTCGCGGCCGTTGATCACGGCCATGTGATAGGCGAGCAGCTGCAAAGGAATGGCAAGGACGCAAGGCATGAGCAGATCCGAGGTGGCCGGCACCCGGAGGACGTGATCGGCGAGCGACGTGATCGTGTCGTCCCCCTCGGTCGCCACCGCGATGACCTGCCCGTCCCGCGCCTTCACTTCCTGGATGGTCGAGAGCATCTTCTCGTGCGTGGGGCCGGCCGGGGCGAGCGCCACCGTGACCGTGGTCTCGTCGATGAGGGCGAGCGGACCGTGCTTCATCTCGCCGGCAGGAAAGGCCTCCGCGCGCACGTAGGCGATCTCCTTCAGCTTGAGCGCGCCCTCGAGGGCCACGGGGTAGTGGATGCCGCGGCCGAGGAAGAAGAAGTCGCGATGGGCCTGGAAGCGGCGGGCCAGCGCGGCGACCTGCTCCTCGCGGCCGAGGAGCTCCTCCACGCGCGCCGGCAGCGTCGCCAGCTCGCCGAGGAGCGTCCGCGCGTGCTCCGCGGTCACGGTGCCGCGGGCACGGGCGGCGCGGAGCGCGATCAGAAGGAGCGCCACCACCTGCGCGGTGAACGCCTTGGTCGAGGCGACGCCGATCTCGGGCCCCGTCGCGGTCATCACGACGGCGTCGGCGTCACGAGTCAATGACGAGCCTGGGACGTTACAGACTCCCAGCACGCGTGCGCCTTGGGCGCGAGCGGCATGGAGCGCGCCGAGAGTGTCAGCCGTCTCGCCGGACTGACTGACGAAGATGCACACGTCCTCAGGCCCGAGCAGCAGATCTCGGTACCGGAACTCAGAGGCAATGTCGATATCGACCGGAATGCGCGCCAGACTCTCGAAAAAGCGGCGCGCAATCAGGCCCGCGTGATACGAGGTGCCGCACGCGACCACCACCACACGCTGGACGTCCTGCCACCGCTGGTCGCTCATCGGAACGCCGTCGAGCGTGAGGCCGGCGGGTTCGAGGAATCCACGCCGGCTCAGCGTCCGCCGCAGGGCGGACGGCTGTTCGTGAATCTCCTTGTGCATGAAGTCGGGATGACCCGCGTGATCGACGTCCTCGACGTCCCACGGGATGCGCACGGGGCGCCGGGACACCGGGCGTCCGTCGGCGACGCGCAGCGTGGTGATCACGTCGCGCGCGATGATCGCCATCTCGCCGCTCTCGAGGATCATGAGCTCGCGGGTGTACGAGGCCAGGGCGAGCGCGTCGGAGGCCAGGTAGTGCTCGCCGTCCGGACCGACGCCGATCACGAGCGGGGGGCTGCCGTGGCGCAGCGCCGTGATGGTGCCGGGGAAGTCCTCGGACACGATCGCGAGTGGCGTAGTCGCCGCGCAGGTGCTCGGACACCTTCCGGATGACGGTCTCCTGATCGCCGCCCATGTGCTCCTCGATCAGATGGGCGATCACTTCGGTGTCCGTCTCGGAGCGGAAGACGTGGCCCTGGGCCACGAGCTTCGCCCGGAGCTCCGCGTGGTTCTCGATGATGCCGTTGTGAACCACGGCGACGCGGCCGCTGCAGTCGACGTGCGGGTGCGCGTTCTCGACGGCCGGGCGGCCATGGGTCGCCCAGCGCGTGTGGCCGATGCCGATCGAGCCCGTGAGGGCCTCGCCCCAGTTCTCCGCCCAGAGGCCGTGCACGCGGCCCACCGTGCGCCGCAGCGCGAGCTTGCCGTCCACGAGCAGCGCGATCCCGGCGGAGTCATAGCCGCGGTACTCGAGGCGGCCGAGACCCTCGGCGATGACAGGGAACGCCCGTCGCGGCCCGACGTAGCCGACGATGCCGCACATCAGCTCAGTCCCACAATCCGCACTCTTGAATCTTTCGGCGGAGGGTCTTCGAGCTCACCTTCAGGCGGCGGGCCGCTTCCAGCCGGTTCCAGTGGACGAGGTCGAGCACTTCCTTGAGCGCGGCCCGCTCCGCCTCGAGCGCGGCCTTGCGGGCGATCTGCTTGAGCGTCGGGGGGCTGTCCGGGACGGCGGCCGCGGCGGGGGCCGTGCGACGGAGCGTGGCGGGCGGCTCGGCCACGGGCGCCGGGCGGACGACCAGGTCCTGCACGGGCTCCTCGGTGCCGAGGAGCACGATGCGCTTCATGACGTTCTCGAGCTCCCGGATGTTCCCGGGCCAGTTGTAGTTCATGAAGAGCCGCATCGTGCCCGCCGAGATCTTCTGACGCGGGCCGCTCGTACTGCTGCGCGTAGCGCTCGAGGAAATGATCCATCAGGATCGGGATCTCTTCCCGGCGCTCACGGAGCGGCGGCACGTGGATGTTCACCACGTTGAGGCGGTAGTAGAGGTCCTGGCGGAAGCTGCCGCTCTCGACGAGCTTGCCGAGGTCCTTGTTCGTCGCGGTGATGACCCGGACGTCGACCCGGATGTCCTGCCGGCTGCCGAGCCGCGCGAACTCCCGGTCCTGCAGCACCTGGAGGAGCTTGGCCTGGAGCGGGGGCGGCATCTCGCCGATCTCGTCGAGGAAGATGGTCCCCATGTTCGCCAGCTCGAACTTCCCGGGCTTCTGGCGGTGGGCCCCCGTGAAGGCGCCCCGCTCGTAGCCGAACAGCTCGCTCTCGAGCAGCTCGAGCGGCAGCGCGGCGCGAGTTCACCTTGATGAACGGGCGGTCGCGCCGGGGGGACTTCTGGTGCAGGGCCCGCGCGACCATCTCCTTGCCCACGCCGCTCTCGCCCCACACGAGCACGGTGGCGTCGGTCGGCGCGACGCGGTCGATCATCTTCTTGACCGCGAGCATCCGGATGCTGTTGACGAAGGCGCGGTCGTGGTCGAGCGTGCGGGGCACCCATCCCTCGGTCGGGGGGGTGGTGGTGGTGGTGCTGGGCCCGCTGGCGCTCGTGCCGCTGCCGTTGCTGATGCCGTTGCCGTTTGCTGGCGTCATGTCACCGAGCAGCAATTCGAATGGCCCTTGTCTCATCGTGTGGGTCTCGGTGGCTCCATTGAGGTCGCTTGGTAGATTGGTCATCATTTCGTTCAACGGGATGGCAATAGGTACAACCGCCGTGCCACTTTCACAGTGCAGGCGATTTCCACTCGTGAGTCGCAGGCGGTGGAGGAGTCAAGCGAACGAAATCAGAGGCGAAAACGAGGCGGCCCCTCAGAATTGATGATGCGGGGAGTTCGCGAACCTGGGTTTCGTCCTCCAAAATCTCGGCGAAGCCGGGAACCGAAAACGAACGAGAACCTCCTAAAATCGGACCTCAACGTCCGCGAACGGGTCGCGCGGGCCTCGGGATCGATGGCCTCGATCCTCCCGGCGATATAGTCTAATATGTTCATGTTTTCAGATAGTTATGACATAGTAGGTCGGACCCTTGCCACGCGGTGTGTGCGGTAAGGTACGTGCGTGGGTGGACGGGAAGGGACTGTCCCACTCCGGGACTCGGCCGCGCCGACGGACGGCGACGCTCAGGGGGTGATGCTGATCGTCCGAGACTTCAGATTGTTCGTTTCAACCAGTTCGATCACTGCGCCGTCGCCGTCGCTCTGGGCGATGACGTAGTAGGTGCCCGGGACAGTGGCAGCGGGGATGGTGAGGCTCACGGATGCGGCGCTCGTCTCGTTGACCCCGAGCGGCGGAACCGTCCGGCTTCCCAGCAACGTGTCGCCGGCGCCGACGGTGGCGTCGGTGGACAAGTAGTAGTAGGTCGTCGACGCCACGGCGGCGGAGCCGAGATTCTTGGTCGTCTCGTTGACGACGATGGTCGTGCCGGCGGCGGCCGACGACGGGACCGTGAGCTGGGGCACGGTGAGGTCCGGACCGATCGTCAGGCTCTTGTAGCGGGTGTTGTTGCCTTCGTTGACCTCCTCCACCGCGCCGGCGGCGTCGGCCACCGCGATGAGGTAGTACGTGCCCGCCACGAGGTCGATCGGCAGGGTCACGGCCACTTCGCCGGTGCTCGTGGCCCCGGTGCCGAGCGGCGGAACGTCCCGCACGCCGAGCAGGAGATCGCCGGCGTCGAGCCCGGTGTTCGCCGAGAGGAAGATCCCGGTCGTCGAGGCGGGCGCCGCGGCGCCCGAGTTGACGGTGCTATCGCCGACCGTGATGACCGAGCCGGGATAGGCCTTCGACGGCGCCGTGATCGTCGGGACGGTGAGGTCGGGGAGCACGTCGAGCACCTGCACCCACACGTTGTTGCCTTCCTGGGACTCGGCGACCTGGTCCAGGCCGTCGGCCAGGGCGATCAGCCAGTAGCGGCCAGCCGGGAGCGACGGAATCACGACCGTCGTGGTGCCCGACTGGTACGCCAGCGGCGTCAGCGCCTGGACCGTGCGCGCGCCGAGCTGGAGGTCGCCGGCGTCGAGGACACCGTCCGCCGACAGGAAGAACCGCGTGGTCGACGCGCCCGCGCTCCCGGCGCCCCGGTTCTTCGTGGTGTCGCTGATATAGACGGTGGCCCCGGACCCGACCTTGGCCGGAGCCGAGACGCCGGTGATGACGAGATCCGGGCCGATCTCGATGGGCGTGGTCGCGGTGCACGTTGTTGGACTCGTTCAGCTCCGACACCACGCCGGCGCCGTCGGCCTTGGCGAGGACGTAGTAGATACCCGGCGATGCCGGTCGGGAGCGTGAGCAGGTTCGTGCCGGCGCTCTGCGTCACCCGGCGCCGAGCGACGGCACGGCGCGGCTCCCGATCAGCGTGTCGCCGCGTCGAGGACGGTGTCGCGCGACAGGTAGAAGAGAACCGTGGACGCGGGAGCCGGTCCCCGTGCCCGTCGTTCCTCGTGTAATCGCGCAGCGTGATCGTGGCACCGGCCGCGACGGCGGACGACGCGCCGGCCAGGTCGAGGGAGACGGACAGGTCGGCGCCGAGGTTGATCGGCTGGTCGAAGACGAACACGTTGTTGGTCTCGTTCGTCTCCGATCACCGCGTTGTCGGCGTCGGCCCTGGCGATCACGTAGTACGCGCCACCGATCAGTCCGGTCGGCAGCGTGAGCGACGTGACGGCCGTGCTCTCGGTGGACGGCGCGAGCGCGGGCACCGCCCGACTGCCCAGGACGAGGTCGCTCGCGTCGAGCACGCCTGTCCGCTCGAGAGATAGAAGCGAGTGACCGAGGCGGGCGCCGGGACGGGGCTGCCGTTCCGGGTGACGTCCGTGACGTTGATGTGGCGCCGGCCGCGCCTGGAGCGACGCCGCGGGCACATCGAGGAAGACCACCAGGTCCGTGCCCGACGACAGCGCCCGGGAGCAGACGCAGACGTTGTTGGTCTCGTTGACCTCCGGCGACCGCGTTGTCGGCGTCGGCCCGGGCGATGACGTAGTAGGTGCCGCACCGAGTCCGGCCGGCAGCGTCAGCGCCGTCACGGCGGAGCTCTCGGTGTACGGCCCGAGCGCGGGCACCGCCCGGCTGCCGAGGACGACGTCGCCCGCGTCGAGCACGGTGGTCCGCTCGACAGATAGAAGCGCGTGACCGAGGCGGGCGCGGGGACCGGCGCTCGCGTTCCGCGTGACGTCCGTCACGGTGAAGGTCGTGCCGCCGGCGCGCCGAGCGCCGCGCCGCCGGGGACGTCGAGGCCGACACGACCAGGTCCGCGCCGACGGTGATGGCCCCGGCACCGCGACGTTGTTGCTCTCGTTGACTCTCGACGACGGCGTTGTCGGCGTCGGCCTTGGCGATGACGTAGTACGACGCCGCTCAGCCCGGCGGGCAGCGTGAGCGCGTCTGACCGCCGTGCTCTGCGCGGACGGCGCGAGCGCGGGCACCGCGCCGGCTGCCCAGGACGAGGTCGCCCGCATCGAGCACCGGGTCGGTCGAGAGATAGAAGCGGGTGATCGGAGGCGGGCGCCGGGACGGTGCTGCCGTTGCGCGTGACGTCCGTCACGGTGATCGTGCCGCCGACGCCGGTCGACCGCGGCTGCGGGCAGATCGACGAACACCGTGAGGTCGGTGCCGACGTTGATCGGCACCGACACGTTCACGTTGTTGCGTCTCGTCGACCTCGACGACGGCGTTGTCGGCGTCGGCCTTGGCGATGACGTAGAACACGCCGCTCAGCCCGGCGGGCAGCGTGAGCGTCGTGACCGCCGTGCTCTCCGTCCGCCGGCGCGAGCGCGGGGACCGACCGGCTCGCGCAGGACCACGTCGGTCGCGTCGAGCACCGTGTCCGTCGAGAGATAGAAGCGCGTGACCGAGGCGGGCGCGGGCGACGGTGCTGACGTTGCGGGTGACGTCCGTCACGGTGACGGCGCCGCCGGGCGCCGCGTGGACGCGGCCGCGGGGAGGTCGACGAAGACCGTCAGGTCCGTGCCCATGGTGATGGCCTTGGGCGCCGAGACGTTGTTGGTCTCGTTGACCTCGACGACGGCGCCGTCGGCGTCGGCCTTGGCGATCAGGTAGATGGTGCCGCGCAGGGTGGCCGGCAGCGTGAGCGACGTCTGGACGCTGCTCTCCGTGTACGCCGCGAGCGCCGGGACGACGCGGGCGCCGAGGATGCGTGTCGCCGGCGTCGAGCACGGGGTCCGGCGAGAGGTAGAACCGTACGGTGGAGGCCGGCGCCGGAACCGCGCTGTTGTTCGCGGGTCACGTCGGTGACCGTGATGGTGGCGCCCGGCACGCGACGAGCGAGGCGGACGCCGGAAGGTCGATGGCGATGATCAAGTCGGGGCCGATCTTGATCGCCGCGGACACCGCCGTGTTGTTGGTCTTGTCGACCTCGGCCACGACGTTGTCGGCGTCGGTCTGGGCGATCACGTAGAACGATGCCGCCGAGCCCGGCGGGGAGCGTCAACGCCGTCTGGGCGCTGTGTTCCGTGAACGCGGCCAGGGCGGGGACGGCGCGACGTGCCGAGCACGAGGTCGCCGGCGTCGAGCACGGTATCGGCCGAGAGATAGAACTTCGTCGTCGAGGCCACGGCCGAGGCCGGGACTGTTGTTGCGCGTGATGTCCATCACGGTGATCGTCGCGCCCGACGGAGACCGCCGAGTAGGCGCCGGGGACGTCGAGGGTGACGACCATGTCGGCGCCGACGAGGACGGCGCGGGCCGGACCCATGGCGTTGTTGGTCTCGTTGGTCTCGGCGATGACGCCGGGACCATCGGCCTTGCCGATGACGTAGTAGGTGCCGCCGGTCAGCGTGGTCGGGAGCGTGACGTTCGTCGAGCCGGAATCGGTGGCGCCCGGGGCCAGCGCCGGCACCGCGCGCGTGCCGAGCACGACGTCCGCTGGCGTCCAGGGTCTGGTCCTGGGACAGGTACAGCGTGGTGGTGGAGGCGGGCGCGGGCGCCGTGCTCTCGTTCTTCGTCGTGTCTGATGACCGTGATGGTCCCGCCCGGCGCCGCGCGCCCCGAGCCCGACGCGCAGCTCGACCCACGCGACCAGGTCGATCCCCGACCGTGAGCGCGCGACGACACCGACGTGTTGTTGGTCGTCGTTGACCTCGACCACGGTGTTGTCGCCGTTGGCCTAGCGCGATGACGTAGAACGTGCCGACGAGCCCGGCCGGCAACGTCACCGGGGTCTGGGCGCTATGGTCCGTGGACGGGGCGAGGGCCGGCACCGCCCGGGTCCCGAGCGTCACATCGCCCGCGTCGAGCACGGCGTCGGTCGAGAGGTAGAACCGCACGGTGGAGGCCGGCGCCGGGACCGCGCTGTTGTTGCGGACCACGTTGGTGATGTTCACGGTGCCGCCGCCACCCATGGCGAAGGCCGCCGCGGGAACGTCGAGCGAGACGATGAGGTCGGGGCCGATCTTGATCGCCGCCGACACCGCCGTGTTGTTGGTCTTGTTGACCTCGGCGACGACGTTGTCGGCGTCGGTCTGGGCGATCACGTAGAACGTGCCGCCGAGCCCGGCGGGGAGCGTCAACGCCGTCTGGACGCTGTGTTCCGTGAACGCGCGCCAGGGCGGGGCACGGCGCGCTGCCGAGCACGAGGTCGCCGGCGTCGAGCGTGGTATCGGCCGAGAGATAGAACTTCGTCGTCGAGGCCACGGCCGAGACCGGACTGTTGTTGCGCGTGATGTCCGTCACGGTGATCGTCGCCCCGACCGAGACCGCCGCAGTAGGAGCCGGGGACATCGAGCGTGACGACCATGTCGGCGCCGACGAGGACGGCGCGGGCGCGGGCCCATGGCGTTGTTGGTCTCGTTGGTCTCGGCGATGACGCCGGGACCATCGGCCTTGCCGATGACGTAGTAGGTGCCGCCGGTCAGCGTCGTCGGGAGCGTGACGTTCGTCGACCCGGTGTCCGTGGCGCCCGGGCGCCAGCGGCGGCACCGCGCGCGTGCCGAGCACGACGTCCGTGGCGTCCAGGGTCTGGTCCTGGGACAGGTACAACGTGGTGGTCGAGGCGGGCGCGGGCGCCGTGCTCTCGTTCTTCGTCGTGCTGATGACCGTGATGGTCCCGCCCGGCGCCGCGCGCGTCCGAGCCCGCCGGCAGCTCGACCCACGCGACCAGGTCGGTCCCGATGACCAGCGCGACCGGCGCGCTCACGTTGTTGCTCGGGTTCGAATCCGTCACCGCGCCGTCGGCGTCGGCCTTGCGCGATGACGTAGTACGTCGCCGCCGAGGCCGAGCGGGAGGGTGAGCGTGTTCGCCATCGAGCTCGTCGCGCCCGGATCGAGGGCGGGGACCGCGCGGCTCCCGAGGACGATGTCCGTGGGCTCGAGCGTGGTGTTCGTCGAGAGGAAGAACCGCGTCGTGGAGGCCGGCGCCGGCACCGCGCTCTGGTTCCGGGTGTAGTCGGTGACCGTGATGGTCTGGCCCGGGGTGCCCGACGTCGACGTCCCGGCCAGGTCGAGCCAGACGACCATGTCCGCGCCGACCATGACCTGTCGCACGCGCACGTTGTTGGTCTCGTTCAGCTCCGGCCACGGCGTTGTCGGCGTCGGCCTGCGCGATGATGTAGTGCGTCCCGCCGGCCAGGCCCGGCGGCAGCGTCACGCTCGTGGTCGCGGTGCTCGTCTCGAGGAAGCCGAGCGCCGGCACCGCGCGGCTCCCGAGCAGCACGTCCGCCGGGATCCAGCGTCGCGTCGCTCGAGAGGAAGAACTTCACCGTCGAGGGACCGGCCGGGCCCTTCGTAGTTGATGATCGATGTCGGTGAGCACGATCGAGGTGCCCGGGGTCACCGTCACCGGCGCCGTCAGCGCATCGACCGACGAGGTCGGACCCGATCTTCACCCTGCGAGACGGTGACGTTGTTGGTCTCGTCGGTCTCCGGGACCGCGGTGGCCGCGTCGGCGACGGCCAGGATGTAGTAGTTCCCCGGCGGTCGTCCCGGCCGGCACGGTGAGCGACGTCGTCGCATCGCTGCTGGCGCCGGGCGCCAGCGCGGGCGCCTCCCGACTCCCCAGCAGCGTGTCCGACGCGTCGAGGACGGTGTTCTGCGACAGGTAGAAGCGGGTGGTCGAAGCGGCCGCGGCGCCGCCGCCGCGGTTCCGGGTCGTGTCGGTGACCGTGATGAAGGCCGGGCCGACGCCCACGCGAGCCGGCGCGGAGACGACCGTGATCACGAGGTCGGGACCGACCTGGACGGCTTCCGCCTTCGTGTTGTTGTCCTCGAACATCTCGAGCACGACGTTGTCGGCGTCCGCCTTCGCGATCACGAAGTAGCGGCCCGACGGCCGTGTTGGCGGGCACGGTCAGGGTCGTCGTGGCCGGTGCTCTGGGCGCCCGCGGCGAGGCCCGGGACGGCGCGGTTGCCGAGCAGGACGTCACCGGCGTCGAGGACGGCGTCGACCGAGAGGAAGAACTTCGTCGTCGAGGCGCCGGCCGCCACGGTGCCTTCGTTGCGCACGGTGTCGCTCACGCTGAACGTGAGCCCCGCGCCCGCCGTCCCCGGGACGGTCAGGTGCGTGACGACCAGATCGGCGCCGACCCGGATGACGTCGGAGACGCGGACGTTGTTGGCCGTGTCCGTCTCGACGACCGCTCCGTCGGCGTTCGCCTTGGCGAGGACGTAGAACTGCCCCGACACGGTCGCGGGGACGGTCAGGCTGGACGATCCCAGGCTGTTGGCGCCGGCGGCGAGCGCCGGGACGGCGCGGGTCCCGAGCACGACGTCCGCCGGATCGAGGGTCGTGTCCGTCGAGAGGTAGAAGGTCGTCGTCGACGCGCCGGCCGGGCCCCCGCCCTGGTTGTTGGTCCGGTCGGTCACCGTCATGGCCGCGCCCGGCGCCACCGCCGACGGGGTCGTGATGGAGGACACGACCAGGTCCGGGCCCACGGCCATGGCGCCCGAGACGCCCTTGTTGTTGCCCTCGTCGGCCTCGGGGACCGCGTTGTCGTCGTCGACGGTGACGATGACGTAGTACTTGCCGGTGGCGAGGGTGGCGGGCAGGGACAGCGACGTGGACTCGATGCTGATCGCGCCCGGCGCGAGCGCCGGGACGGCGCGGTTTCCGAGCAGCGTGTCGCCGGCGTCGAGCATGGTGTCGCTCGAGAGATGGAATCGCGCCGTGGTCGCGGCGGCCGCGCCGGTCCCCTCGTTCTTCACGGTGTTGCCCACGACGATGCTCGTCCCCGCGCCACCGGTGGCGGGGGCGAGCACCGGCCGGAACCGTCAGGTCGGGACCGATGGCGATGGAGGCCGTGACCTTCGTGTTGTTCTCTTCGTCGCTTTCCCAGACGGCGCTGCCGGCGTCGGCCTTCGCGATGACGTAGTAGCGCCCGGGCGCGGTCGTCGCGGGGATCGTGACGGTGGTCGTCCCGGTGCTGGTCTCGCCTTCGGGGATCGCCGCGACGTTGCGCTCACCGAGCGTCACGTCGGCCGGGTCGAGCGTCTGGTCCGTCGAGAGGTAGAACTTCGTGATGGTGGCGGGCGCCGGCGCCTCGCCCTGGTTGGCCGTGACGTCCTCGATCGTGATCGTCTCTCCGGCCGCGGCGGTCGCCGACGTCGTGGAGACCGACGTCACCGTCAGATCGGGACCGGCCGTGTCGAGGGCGCTGAGCTTGGTGAGGAAGCCGTCCTCGAGGCCGACCGCGGTGCCGGCGACGCCGCCGACCGCGGGGAAGTTCGGCGACTTGGTGACGCCGGCCACGTACGCGGCGTTGCCGGCGTCCACGGCGATGGCGTGCGCCATGTCATCGTCGCTGCCGCCCAGGTACGACGAGAAGGTGAGCGCGGCCGCGCCCGCCGTGAACGGATCGAGCCTGGCGACGAACGCGTCGGTGCCGCCACGCGGCCCGTGGAGCGGGTTGCGCGTCGGGAAGTCCGTCGAGGTCGTGACCCCGGCGACGAGCGCGCGACCCTGCGAATCGATGGCGACCGCATGGCCGACGTCGTTCCCGCTGCCGCCCAGGTAGGTGGCGCTCGCCAGGGTGCCGGCGGCGACGCCGGCCGGATCGATGACGGCGAGGAAGGCGTCCGCCAGCCCCGCCAGCGACGGCTGGAACGCGCCGAGGACCGGGAAGTTCGTCGAATCGGTGGTCCCCGTGACGTACGCGCGGCCCGCGCCATCCACGGCGATGCCGAACGCCTGATCGTTCCCGTTGCCGCCGAGATACGTCGAGTACAGGAGCGGCGCGCCGCTGGGCGGGAAGACGGCCACGAACCCGTCGCGTCCGGCGCGGTCGCCCTGGTAGGCGTTCACCTTCGGGAAGTTCGTCGAGTCCGTCCAGCCGGCGACGTAGGCCTTGCCCGACGGCATCGACGGCGATCGCGTGGCCTTCCTCGTCGCGCTCCGCCGCCCAGGTAGGTCGAATAGACGAGCGACGCCGCGCCCGACGCGCCGGTGTTCACCCTCGCCACGAACGCGTCCGTGCCGGCCGGTCACCGTGGATCGAGTTGACGCGGGGGAAGTCCGTGGAGGCGGTCCAGCCGGTGACGTAGGCGTTGCCGGTTCCGTCGATCGCCGATCGCCAGGGCCGCGTCATCCGCGCCGCCGCCGAGATAGGTCGAGTACGCGAGGCCGCTGCCGCTCGGGGTCAGGCGGGCGATGAACGCGTCCATCCCCCCCTGGTCACCCTGGTACCCGTTCACGACGGGGAAGTCCGTCGACGCGGTGTAGCCCGTCACGTAGGCGGCGCCGCTCGCGTCGACCGCGATGCCGGTCGCGCCGTCGCTGCCGCTCCCGCCCAGGTACGTCGAGTAGACGAGCGTGCCGCCGGCCGCGTCGATCTTGGCCACGAAGGCCTCGGTGCCGGCCCGGCGCTGCGCCGGATCGGCCGGGAAGTCGAGCGACTCGGTGTAGCCGGCCACGTAGGCGTTCCCGGCCGCATCCACGGCCAGCGCGAGGGCCGCATCGTTGGCGCTGCCGCCGAGGTACGTCGAATAGTCGACGATGGGATCGATGACCAGGGGAAGCGCCGGGTCGTAGGCGCCCAGCGTGAAGCCGACCTCGGCGCGCACCTCGCCCGGCCGTCCGCCCGGCGAGGTGTGGACGACGTACGAGCCCGACACCGGCCGGCGCTCACCGCCGACCTGCTGGTAGAGGTAGGGCCGTCGCAGACGGATCTCGCCGGACTGCGCGCGCAGCACGATGCTGCCGTCGCCGTCCTTGTGGAACAGAGGCCGGGGATTCCCGTCGACGGAACCCGTCAGGGCCAGGCGAATCGCGCTCGGGTCGGCGCCGGGGCGCACGACGAAGTCGTACTCGAGGCGGCGCTGGTTGCCGTAGTAGACGAGGTCGATGCCCGGGTACACGTTCTCGTAGCGGACCCGCGCCCAGCTCGGGACCGTCCGCCAGCGTGTCGGGTCGTTGCCGAGCAGGTAGTTCGCCGTCCCCGCCGGGTGGTCGGCGACGGCGCGCGGCTCGGTCCGGGCGCCCAGGAGGCTCATCCGGACCACGGTCCGCGCCCGCTCGGCCTCCCCCGCTCCCACCTTTGGTGCGCGCGACAGTCCGTCACGCCGGGGCGGGGGTGTCTGCAGGACGATCGTGGCCCCGGGCTTGGTGAGGAAGACCTGATACCCTCGGCCCCGGGAGACGTAGTCGATCCCGGCCTCGAGCTGGCCCTGGTTGGCCTCGAAGCGCATGGCCATGTCGTCGGAATACTGGACGGTGGCGTGCGCTGGCTCGGCCGAGAGCATCGGCGCCAGCAGCAGGGCGGCGAGCGTGGCAAGCAGGCGTTGCGGACGCACTCCGCCGAGAGTGTGAGTGTGCATAGCTCTACTTGCAAGAGTTACCTCCGCACGACCCGTGCCAAAGACCGCAAAAATCCGTCGCTAACAGGAATGCCGGGACAATCTGCAACCTTTTCGCGGCATAGGCGGTGGGCCCGATCAGCGTGAGAGAAGGCGTGCGCGCCGCGTCTCCGAATCGCGGGTGATCCATGTCCGCATTCCGGTCGACCACGACTCTTTTTCGGGCGCGCGCTGTGTCGGTCCGGGGACCGGATCCACCACGACAGGGCAGGCGGCGCGCCGGTGCGGCGGGGTCGGACTAGGGCGCGAAGCCGATCGACGTCTGGTCCTTCACGACGATCGGGCGGAAGCGGAGGGGGAGACCCACGGCGAGCTTCTCGAAGGGGACCCCGACGATCCGGCCGAAGATCGAAGCCCCCTCCTTCAACTTGACGACCCCGACGGCGTAGGGCGCGTCCGCCGCGTGCCGCGCGGGGGCGACCCGGATGATCGTGTAGCTGGCCAGGGTGCCGTCGCCGGACAGGGGCACCGGCTGCCACTCCCGCTTGCCGCAGTTCGCGCAGAACTCCTTCGGCGGGATGGCGACCTCGCTGCAGCCCCCGCACCGGATGCCCGTGAGCCGGCCTTCCCGGACGTGCTCGAAGAACCCCTTCAGCGTGATCACGGCCTCACTCACGGCCGAACACGCTCACGAGGACCGTGGCGGTATTTCCGCCGAGGGTGTGGGTGAGGCCGGTCCGAGCGCGCTCGACCTGGCGGCGGCCCGCTTCGCCGCGAAGCTGCGTGACGATCTCGGCGATCTGGGCGGCGCCGGTGGCGCCGATCGGATGGCCCTTCGCCTTGAGGCCGCCCGACGTGTTGACCGGCACCTTGCCGCCGAGGCTGGTCCATCCGCGCTCCGCCGCGATCCCGCCCGTTCCCGGCTCGAAGAGCCCGAGGCCCTCGGTGGCCACGATCTCGGCGATGGTGAAGCAGTCGTGCAGCTCGACGACGTCCACGTCCGCCGGGCTCTTGCCGGCCTGCTGGTAGGCGGCCTTCGCGGCGCGCTCGGTGGCCATCACGCGCGAGAGGTCCTTCTTGTCGCCGAGGAGCATCGAGTCCGACGCGGCGGCCGTGCCCAGCACCCACACGGCGCGGGGGCGGGTGCGCGCGATCTCTTCGGACGCGAGCACGAGCGCGGCGCCGCCGTCGGTGAACGGGCAGCAGTCGTAGAGCTTGAGCGGATCGGCGATGTACGCGCTCTTCATCACCGTCTCGAGCGTGATCTCCTTCTGGAACTGCGCCTTCGGGTTCAAGGCACCGTGCCGGTGGTTCTTCACGGCCACCGCGGCCATCTGCTCCTCGGTGGTCCCGTGCTTCGCCATGTGCGCGCGCGCGACCAGCGCGAAGACGCCCGGGAACGTGAGGCCGAGCGGCTGCTCCCAGCTCGCGTCCGACGCGTACGCGAAGTACTCGGTCGAGTCCGCGGTGGGCACGTTGAGCACGCGCTCGCCGCCCCCGACCATCACGATGTCCGAGACGCCGGCGGCGATCTCCATGACCGCGTGACGGAAGGCCGCGTGCGAGCTCGCGCACGCCGTCTCGAAGCGCGTGGTGGGGATGGTCGGGATGCCGAGGATCGACGCGGCCTGGGGGCCGGTGTGGAGCTGATGCTCCGTCTCGCCGCCCACGACGTTGCCGTAGTAGAGCGCCTGCACCGCGCCCGGCCCCAGCTCCGCGTCCGCCAGGGCGTCCACCGCCGCCTCGGCGAAGAGCTCGCCGGAGGTTCGTTCGTGCTTGCCGAACTTCGTGACGCCGACGCCGATGACGGCCACTCGCCGCATGCGCAGATCCTCCCGCGCCATGATAGCAACGGTTGACGCGGTGCGGTGACCTCTGCATTTGTTTGGTCCCAGCGGCAAACGCGGTTTCAATGGAGGCATGCTGACAGAAGAAGCGCTCATGCTCCTCGCGACGCTCGTCGCGGCAGGCCTTCTCGTGCTCGGGGTGGTGGAGCTGGTGTGGCCGTCGACGCCGCGCCGTCGCGCCCGCGGCGAACGTCTCGCGCCGTCGGCGCGCATGACGTCGCCGTTCGTGAGCGCGCCGAGCGTCGTCGAGGATGAAGCGCCCGCGCCCGCGATCGTTCCGTCGCCATCCGTCGAGACGGACGAGCCGATCGTCGCGGCGGCGCCGGCCAGCGAGTCGCCGGGTGTCAGCACGACGGACACGGGCCTGGCGGAGGAGCCTCCGCGCGCGCTCGAGCCGGTCGTGGCGCTCGAGGCGAACGCGGAACCGGAGCGGCGTCCGAAGCGGCGTCCGTCGATCCCCTCGCGGGCGCAGCGCGTGCTGCCGATCGAGACCTGCCTCGGCATGTACACCGACGGGCGCTTCAAGGAAGTGGTGTCGCTCGGCTCCGCCGCGCTGCAGGTGCGCGCGCGCATGGCGTCGGTGTGCGATCGCCCGCACGAGGCCGCCGCGCTCCACGATCTCGTCGGGCTCTCCAAGCAGCACCTCGGCGATCGCGACGGCGCGCGGGACGCCTTCCTGGCCGCGGTCCACGACGCCGAGCCGTCGCTGCGGGACACGTACATCGGTCATCTGGTCGCGCTCGTCGGCGACGGTGCGGACGGCGCGCCGGAACCGATGGACGGTGACGCGGAGATCGGGCGCGTGCGCGATCTTCGCGGGTGGGTCGTCGCGCTCGACGACGCGCTGAGCGTGGTGCCGGACCACGAGACGCTCGCGAGCACGCTCGCCGCGGTCCGCGACGCGCTGTCGACCGCGTGCGAACGCATCGTCGGGGGCGTGGGCGCGAACGGCGACGGCGAGGAAGCGCGCAGGCTCGTCGCCGAGACGCTGGCGGACCAGGCGATGCCCGCGGCGTGGCGCGAGCGCCTCTGCGAGCAGCTCACGGCCGCGTCGAGCGCCGAGATCGGCCAGCTCACCGCGCAGGCGATCCGCAGCGTGCAGGACGGGAAAGACGGGGAGGCGCTCGAGACGCTCGAGCGCGCGGAGCGGCTCGCGGCCGCGCTGCCCGAGGGCGCCGTCGCCGACGAGCGGCGCGAGGAGTTCGAGCGCCGGCTGTGGTGGGGATACACGAAAGTCGGCCTGCGACGCTGCGAGGTGAGGAACTTCGACGGCGCCGTCGAGCCGTTGTTCCACGCGCTGCACCTCGGCGGCATCGACCCGGAGCGCGCCGACGAGACACGCGCGGCCCTCGTGCGGGCGCTCGAGGGCGCCGTCGACACGCGATGGGCGGCGATCGAGCAGTTCGGCGTCACCGACGGCGCCGCGCTGCGGAGCGAGCTCGAGAAGCTCAGCGCGGTCCTGCACAGCGCCACCGAGCGCGGGCTCTCGCAGGACGATCTCGCCGGCGCGTTCGCGAAAGTCGCGTCCCTCGAGCAGTCGCTGCGAACGTAGCCCCGTCCATTCGGCGTCCGGGCGGCGGTCGCGGAGCGGCACGGCTCCGCCGGGCCGCGGAGCGTGGGGGACATGGGGGGCCCGTCTCGGGCCCCCCATGTCTTATAGTCTGGCCAGACCTGTTCGGCGAAAGGGAGGCCCCATGCTTCGTGTCCTGGTCCTGGCCCTGCTGCTCCTCGGCGCTGTCGTCCCGGCGGCGGCGGAATACCCGGAGCGGCCGCTCACCATCGTCGTCGCCTATCCGGCCAGCGGCATGGTCGACATCGTGGCGCGCCCGATGGCGGAGTCGATGAAGAAGAAGTTCCCGAAGGGCGTGGCGGTCCTGAATCGGCCCGGCGGCGGGGGCTCGGTCGGTCTCGCCGAGGTCGTGCAGGCCAAGCCCGACGGCTACACGATCATCCTCGCTCCGAACTCCACGCTCGTGATTCACCCTCAGCTCAACGAGCTGCCGTACAAGACGCCCGACGACTACGAGCTCATCATGGGCACGATCGCCTTCTACACGCTGCTCACGGTGAAGGCGGACTCGCCGTACAAGACGATCCAGGAGTTCGTCGCGGCCGCGAAGGCGAATCCCGGCAAGGTGCGTGTCGGCACGCCCGGCGAGGGGACCATCAGCCACCTGACCCTGGAGCGATGGGCCGTCCCCGGCGGCTTCAAGTTCACGCACGTGCCGTTCTCGGGATGGGGGGAGACGAGCCCGGCGCTGCTGGGCGGTCACATCGACGCCGCGATGGCGCAGCCCGGCGAGGTGAAGCCGCTCGTCGACGCCAAGAAGCTCCGCGTGCTCGCGGTCGCGAGCCCGCAGCGCCACGCGTATTTCCCGGAAGCGCCGACCGGCAAGGAAGCGGGCCTCGGCGACGCGGCGGGCACGTGGTTCGCGTACACCGCGCCGAAGGGCACGCCGCCGGCGGTGCTGAAGTACATCCACGACGCCGCGAAGGCCGCCCTCGAGGAGCCCGCGTTCGTGGCCCTGATGAAGGCGCGCGGCGTCGACCTCGACTACAAGACCGGCGAGAAGTGCCGGCAGGATCTGCACCGCGAGTACAAGGAGCACCGCGAGCTTCTCCAGAAGCTGGGCATGCTGAAGCGCTAGTGTCGCAGGGCTCGATGGTCGATCGCATCCTGCCGGCGGTCATCCTGGTGGCCGCCGGCTTCTATCTCCTCCAGGCCTCCCGGCTGCCGTTCGGCACGGCGGCGAAGCCCGGCGCCGGGTTCTATCCCACCGCCGTCGCCCTCTTCGCCTGCCTGGTCGCGCTGATCGCGACGATCCAGGCGTTCCGGGCGCCGCGTGTGGTGCGCGAGGTCGCCGTGGCCGATCCCGAGGCGCCCGCGCAGCGCCGGCGGGTGCTGACCACGATCGTCGCCGTCGCCGGCTTCTGTGTCGTGATGCCGTGGGTCGGCTATCCGATCGCGGCGTGCGCCTTCACCATCGCCGCGCTCCGGGGACTCGGCAGCCGCTGGGCCTCCGCGATCGTGCTGGGTGTCGTGAGCGCGCTCGCCTCCCACTTCTTGTTCGCAGGACTGCTCGACGTGCCGCTGCCGCGCGGGCCGTGGTGACGCCGATGAGGTGCCGATGGGCCCACTCGACGGGCTGATCTACGGGTTCACGGTCGCGCTGACGCCGACGAACCTCGTCGCCTGCTTCGTCGGCGTGCTGGTGGGCACGCTCGTCGGGATCCTGCCGGGCATCGGGCCCGTGGGCGCGATGGCGCTCCTGCTGCCGTCGACGTTCGCGCTGCACCCGGCCACCGCGCTGATCATGCTGGCGGGCATCTACTACGGCGCGATGTACGGGGGCTCGACCACGTCGATCCTCGTGAACGTGCCCGGCGAAGCGGGCTCGGTCGTGACGCTGCTCGACGGCTACCAGATGACGCGCCGCGGTCGCGCGGGCGCGGCGCTGGCCATCGCGGCCGTGGCCTCCTTCGTCGCCGGCACCATCGGCGTGGTGGGCATCATGCTGGCGGCGAACTGGCTCGCCGACCTCGCCGTGCGCTTCGGGCCCCCCGAGTACTTCGCGATCACCTTCGGGGGCCTGCTCCTCCTGTCCCGGCTCAGCGGCGGCTCGGTCGTGCACGCGTTCGTCATGGTCGCGATCGGTCTCGCGATCGGCACCGTCGGCATGGATTCGATCTCCGCGCTGCGCCGCTTCACCTTCGGATCGGTGCAGCTCGCGCAGGGCGTCGATCTCGTCCCGGTCATCATGGGTCTCTACGGCGTGGCCGAAGTGCTCTTGCTCGCGGAGGAGGGGATCCGGCGGACGCAGATCGCCACCGTGAAGCTGCGCGAGCTGTTGCCGACGCGCGAGGAGTGGCGGCAGTCCGCGGCGCCGATCGCGCGCGGCTCCGTGGTGGGCTTCCTGACGGGGCTCGTGCCGGGGCCGGCGGCGGTGCTCTCGACGTTCATCTCGTACACGATCGAGAAGAAGGTGTCGAAGACGCCCGAGCGGTTCGGCACGGGCATGGTCGCGGGCGTCGCGGGACCGGAGGCGGCGAACAATGCCGCGACGGCGGGCGCCATGGTGCCGCTGCTCTCGCTCGGCATCCCGTTCTCGCCGGCCACCGCGATCCTGCTCGGCGCGCTCGTGATCCACGGGCTCCAGCCCGGGCCGCTGTTGATCAGTCAGCGCCCGGAGGTCTTCTGGGGCTTCATCGCGAGCATGTACATCGGCAACCTCATGCTGCTGATCCTGAACCTGCCGCTCGTCGGGATCTTCGTGAGCGTGCTGCGCCTGCCGCAGCACGTGCTCGCGACGCTCGTGCTGCTCCTCTGCCTCCTCGGCGCCTTCAGCCTCAACAACAGCTACCTCGACCTCTGGGTGCTCGCGCTCTTCGGCCTGTTCGGCTACGGCCTGCGCAAGATCAACGTCGATCCGTCGCCGCTCGTGGTCGGGCTCGTGCTCGGCCCGATGATGGAGAAGACGCTGCGGCAGGCGCTGTTCCTCACGCAGGGCAGCGTCTTCGAGCTGGTCGCGCGTCCGCTGACGGCCACGATCCTCCTCGTCGCGGTCGCGGTGTTCGTCGGACCGTTCGTCGTGCGCCTCGTGCGGCGCGGGCGCGTGCCCGTCGTCGCCGGGGAAGTGTCGGGAGGGCGCTAGCGGCAGCGAGGTGGTCGGGGGACCGTCTCGGCCCCCATGTCACTATCCGACCGCGATCGCGCGGACGAAATCGCGGCGGAGCGTCAGTCCGAGCCCGGGGCGCTCCGGGGCGAGGACGTACCCGTCCTTCAGCGCGAACGGCTCTTCCACCAGCTCGTGGAGGAGCGGGTTCTCGCCGCGGCTGAACTCGACCGTCGTGGCGCACGGCGTGGCCACGCACAGGTGCAGGCCGCTCGCGAACAGGATCGCGCCGCCCCAGAGATGGGGCGCCACGGTCAGCTCGTGGGCGGCGGCGAGGGCGCAGATGCGCTGGCACTCGGTGAGACCGCCGGCGATCGCGAGGTCGGGCTGCAGGATGTCGACCGCGCCCGCCGCGATCAGGTCGCGGAAGCCGAAGCGCGTCTGCTCGTTCTCGCCGGTGGCGATCGGGATGTCGGTCGCGCGCCGGACCTCCGCGAGGCCGGCGAGATTGTCCGCGGAGACCGGCTCCTCGAACCATCCGAGATCGCACGCCTCGACCTTGCGCGCGAAGCGCAGCGCGTCGCGCACGCTCCACGTCCCGTGCGCGTCCACCATGATGCCGATCCCCGGGCCGAGGGTGTCGCGCACCTCGCGCACGCGCGCCGCGGAATCGTCCACGCTCGTGTCCTGAAGGCCCACGCGCATCTTCACGGCGCGGTGCCCGCGCTCCACGTACTGCGCGAGCTGCGTGCCGATGCCGCCGACGGGAGCCCAGCCGCCGCTCGCGTACGCGGGCACCCGATCCCGATACCTGCCGCCGAGGAGCCGCCACACCGGCACGCCGAGGGCCTGGCCCGCGAGGTCCCACAGCGCGATGTCGATGCCGCTGATGGCCGCCACGGTGATGCCGCGCCGCCCGACGGTCGGGAACAGCCGGCCCTCGCGCGCGCCGTAGTGGGCGCGCGAGCCGCTGTAGAGCGTGTCCCAGATCGCGGTGATGTCGCTCGGGTCGCGCCCGATCACGGCGGGCCCGAGGTCACGGCGGATGAGCTCGACCACGGCCGCGTAGTTCCCGAGGTTGCCGACGCCGACCTTCGCCTCGCCGAGGCCGGTGAGCCCCGCGTCGGTGTCGATCTCGACCAGGCAGGTGTTGAACGAGTCGTTGCGGCCGAAGTCGCTGACGTGCGCGCGCTCGGGCGGGATGCGCGCCTGGAGCCAGGTCGCGCGGACGGCGGTGATCTTCACCGTTACTCGATGCTCCGGCGCCGGATCTCCTCGAGGAGGGGCTGCGGCACGCGCAGGAAGGACTCGACCACGCGCGGATCGAAGTGCGTGCCCGCGCACCGCTTGATCTCGGTGATCGCGGCGTCGAACGGGATCGCCTTCGAGTACGGCCGGTCGAACGTCATCGCGTCGAAGGCGTCGACCACCATGAAGATGCGCGCGTTGAGCGGGATCTCCTCCCCGGCCAGGCCGCGCGGGTAGCCGCTCCCGTCCCACTTCTCGTGGTGACACCAGACGACGGGCATGGCGCCGTGCAGGAAGGGGATCTTCTCGATGAGCCGCTTGCCGATCTCCGGATGCGAGCGCATCACCGTCCACTCCTCCGCAGTGAGCGGGCCCGGCTTGAGCAGGATGGCGTCCGGGATGCCGATCTTGCCGATGTCGTGCAGGAGCACGCCGTGCGCGAGGTCCGCGAGCGC
The DNA here is from genome assembly GCA_963707305.1 of uncultured Candidatus Rokubacteria bacterium. Taxonomy (GTDB): domain Bacteria; phylum Methylomirabilota; class Methylomirabilia; order Rokubacteriales; family CSP1-6; genus VGLJ01. Next base: position 423,375 of record CAVPPZ010000021.1, on the reverse strand, counting down.
GTCCGGCGCCATGCCATGCTCGCGCGCCAGCGCGAGCGAGTACCCGTGCACGCGGCGCGAGTGCGATTCGGTGCCCACGTCCCGGCTGTCGAGCGCCGCGCCGAGCGCTTCGAGCGTCTGCGTGTAGGCCTGCTCGAGACTGCGCGTCGCCTCTTCCACCCGCCGCTCGAGCAGCGCCTGGTACTCGCGCCGCTCGATGAGCAGCTGCCGACGCTCGATCGCGCGGTCGGCGGCGATGAGCAGCTCGTCGACGTTGACGGGCTTCATGATGAAGTCGTGCGCGCCCAGCTTCAGGCTCTCGATCGCGGTCTTCACGTCGGCGGCGCCCGTCAGCACGATCACCGCGGCGTCGGGATCCGCCTCGCGGATGGACTGCAGGAGCGCGATCCCGTCCATGACCGGCATCTTGAGGTCGGTGACCGTCAGCGGCGGGAACGTCGCCCGGAACAGCCCGAGACCTTCGCGGCCGTCACCCGCCACCTGGCACGTGTAGCCGGCCGAGAGGAAGATCTCGTGCAGGACTTCGCGCACCTGCCAGTCGTCGTCGACGATCAGGATGTTTCGGGACTGCTCCACGGGGCTTCCTTTTCGGGGTGATCGATGACCGCCACCTGATTCTTCCCCGCGCGTTTGGCGGCGTAGAGCGCTTCATCGGCCGCGCGGAAGAGATCCTCGGCCGTTCCGGCCTCGTCGTCGGGCACGCTCGCCACGCCCAGGCTCGCGGTGATCTGCTTGCCATGCGAGAACGGGAACGCGCCGATCACCTGGCGGATGCGGTCGGCGTAGAGCCGGGCGCCCGCCTTCGACGTCTCCACGAGCAGGATCGCGAACTCGTCGCCTCCGTACCGCGAGACCACGTTGATGCCGCGGGAGTGCTTCTGGAGGATCTGGGCGATGTCGCGCAGGGTCTCGTCGCCGACCGCATGGCCGAGGTCGTCGTTCACGGCCTTGAAGCCGTCGAGGTCCAGGAGCACGACCGACGCGGGGTGGTTGAAGCGGCGGTAGCGTGCGAGCTCCTCGTCGAGCCTCATGGTGAAGAAGCGCCGGTTGTAGAGGCCGGTCACCTCGTCCTTGAACGAGTATTCCTTGAGCCGCAGGTTGGTGGACTCGAGCTCCTTGTACGCGGCGTCGAGCTTCGAGGCGAAGGCGTTGATTTCCGTCGCCTGCTGTTCGACGGTCTGGAGCATGTGCCCGAACGACTTCATGAGGGCGCCGACCTCGTCTCGCCGGTCCCCGAGGCCGTCGAGCCGCTGGCTCGCCATCGCATCGGCCATGGCGGCGACCGTCCGGCCGAGGTCGTAGATCACCCAGGCGCCGGCGATCATCCCGAGCATGGTGCAGATGATCAGGCCCTGGAGGCCGAAGATCGCGACGGGGTCGCCGTTCCGCAGGCCCGGCAGGACGAACCCGTGGACCACGTAGGCCAGCACGAGGAGGGGCAGGACGCCCGACAGGGCGATGGCGAGCTGAACCTTGTGCTTCAGCCTCCGCCCTACCAGTGACAGGTGGGGGGATGTCCTGCGCGAGACATGACAGGCATATTCTAGTTGCCGCTATGGGGTGTCAATGTCAGAATTCTTCGCCACATGAGCGAAGTCATCGACGCGAAAATCGATTGTCTCGGGCTGTTTTGCCCCATGCCGATTCTCAAGACGCGTGAAGCCATGAAGGCCCTCCGTATCGGCCAGATCCTGGAGATGGTCTCCGACGATCCGGCCTCCGAACCCGACATGCGCAGCTGGTCCGCCAAGACCGGCCACGAGCTCCTCGAGATCGACCGGAATGGCGCGATCTACCGGTTCGTCATCCGCAAGACCCGATAGCTCGGGCGCGGTCGGCCCGACCCGCGCCTACCTCGACTACGCCAACTTTGCCCCGGTCGATCCCCGGGTGGTCGCGGTCATGCGGCCCTTCCTCGAGGGAGGGGCCGGCAACCCGTCCGCCGCCCATTCGCTCGGGCTCGAAGCCCGCACCTCGCTCGACGGCGCCCGCGCCAAGATCGCCCGCCTCGTCGGCGGCGCGCCGGCCGGCGTGATCTTCACCGCGTCGGCCACCGAGGCCAACAATCTGGCCGTCAAGGGATTCGCCGCGCTCGCGAACGGCCGTCACGTCGTCACGTCCGTCGCCGAGCACGTGTCGGTCCTCTATTCCTGCCGCGAGCTCGAGAAGCGCGGGTGGCGCGTCACCTACGTGGCCGTCGATGCCGACGGGCGCGTCGATCCCGACGCCGTCGCCCGGGCCTTGACCGACGAGACGGTCCTCGTCTCCGTGCAGGCCGCCAATCTGGAGATCGGCACCATCCAGCCGACGCTTGAGATCGGGCGTCTCCTCCGGCAGCGCAACGTGGCCTTCCACGTCGACGGCGTCGGCGCCGTGGGCCGCCTGGGTCTCGACGGTGGACGAGTGCGGCATCGACCTCCTGTCGCTCTCCTCGAACGACCTGTGCGGCCCTCCCGGCGCGGGGGCGCTCTGGGTGCGACCGAACACGCGGCTCGCGCCGCTGATCGTGGGCGGGGCGCAGGAAGGCGGCTATCGCGCGGGGACGGAGAACCTCCCGGCCGTCGTGGGCATGGGCGTGGCCGCGGAGCTCGCGCGCGTCGAACGGGGCGCCGAGAGCGTGCGGCTCGGCGCGCTCCGCGATCGACTGCTGGAAGGGCTCCTGACCGCGATCCCCGAGGCGCGACTGACCGGGGCGCGCGGGGCCGCCCGCTTGCCGCACCACGCGAGCGTCGTGATCCCGAGCGTGAAGGCCGACGCGATGCTGATGGACCTCGACCTCCGCGGCATCGCCGCGCTCGTCAGGCTCCGCGTGCAGCGCGCTCACCGGCGAGCCGTCGCACGTGCTGCGCGCGATCGGGTGTGATCCGGCCGCCGCCGAGGGCTCGCTCTGCTTCACGGCGGGACGCTGGACGACCGCGGTGGAGGTGGACGCGATCGTCGACGTGCTGCCGGCGGTCGTGAACCGCCTGCGACGCCTCGCCTCCGGCTAGTCGCATGCGACTGCTCCTCTTCGACATCGACGGCACCCTGGTGACGGCGCGCGGCGCCGGTCGCGCGGCGTTCAACACGGCGCTCCTCGAGGTCTTCGGGACCGTCGGCCCCGCGGAGGCGGGCTTCGACTTCCGCGGCCGGACGGATCTCAGCATCCTCCACGCGCTCATGGGCGCGGCGGGCTTCGGCGCCGACGTGATCGCCGCGCGAACCGAGGCGTGCTTCGCCGCGTACGTCCGCGAGCTGGCCGATGTCATCGGCGACGGTCAGCGCGTGCAGATCCTGCCCGGGGTGCCGGACCTGGTGCGGACGCTCGCCGTCGCGCGACGACGTGGTGGTGGGCCTGCTCACCGGCAACGTGAGGGAAGGGGCGCGCATCAAGCTGGCGTCGACGGGACTCTGGCCGCTGTTTCGCGTGGGCGCCTATGGTTCCGACCACGCGGACCGGCGCTCTCTGCCCGCGATCGCGTGCGAGCGGGCGAACGCGCTCCTCGGGCACGCGTTTCCGTTCGAACGGGTCGTCATCATCGGCGACACGCCGCTCGACGTCGACTGCGCCCGCGCGTGTGGCGCGCGCGCGGTGGCCGTCGCCACCGGCTTCTACCCGTACGACGAGCTGGCCGACTGCCGCCCCGACCTCATCTTCAAGGACATGGGCGACGTCGGGCGCGTGATTCATCAGTTGACGAGTCTCTGACGGCGGGCCGTGAAGAGGCGCGATCCCTGATGGCGCTGGTCCCGATCTGGCTGCACGTCCTCGGCGTCGTGATCTGGATCGGGGGCGTCGCGTGGCAGGCGCACGTCCTGGCGCCGCTCGCGCGCCGCGGAGACGCGCGCGCTCTTCGCGGACGCGGCGCGCCGCGCGCGTCCGGTGACGTGGACCGCGGTGTCGGTGGTCGTGCTGACCGGCTTCTACAACGTGACGCGTCTCGGCTCGCTGGAGACGGTGATGCAGAGCGGGGCGGGCCTCGCGCTCGCCGGCAAGTTCATGCTGGTGCTCGCGGCGGTCGCGCTCGCCGCCCAGCGCGACTTCGCGCACGTCCCGCACCTGGTCCGCGCGACGAGGAGGGAGAGCGAGGATGACCCCTCGAGAATCTTGGGTGCTATTGCCTGGCTCGACCGCGCCGTCCTGATCTTGGCGCTGGTGATCATGTACCTGGGACTGTTCGTCTCGCGCGGGCATTGATTGAAGTCAGGGGGAGTCGGGTTTTTCAAGGTCGGGGGAGTCCACGACTCCCCCCGACACCCCCCAGTGCGGAACCGCCTCCGCCGCCGACGCACCTCGCGCCGTACGCCCGATCGCCGAAAATCAAAAACATCGAGCAGCAGAGCCACGACGTGATTCGCGGATCCAAACCGTGTGGTCAGCGGATCCGAGCGCGGGCTTCGCCCGCGCAATCCTGATGCTGGGGGAGGTATCGGAGGGGTGCGCGCGCAGGCCCCCGCCGACCGTCGGAAGGGGGCGAAGCCCCCCTCCGAGGTCTAGAGGCCGGTGATTTTGATCCCCGAGTTCTTCAGCTTGTAGCGGCGGTTGATCGTGGCCAGGATCGCGGTGATGCCTTCGATCGGGCCCGCGTTCGTGAGCGCGCCGACGTCGAGCGTTCGCAGGCCCATCGCCGTGCCGAGCGCCGCGACCACGCCCTTGGCGTCGGCGTCGCCGCCGCAGGTGAGCAGGTCGCACTCGATCGGGTGATCGGTCTCCGACAGCTCGTGCGCCGCGATGTGATGGAAGGCGGCGACCACCTTCGCGTCGGGGAGGAGCTGCTGCACCTCCTCCGCGGCCGAGCCGATCGCCGGGGGCGTGAAGAGGCGCGGGCCGCCGAACGTCAGCGGGACCACCGTGCTCACGACGACCTTGCCGGCGCACGCCTCGCGCAGGGGCGGCAGCGTGGTGTCGAGGCCGAGGTGCGGGAGCGCGAGGACGATGACCTCGCCGAGGCGCGCGGCGTCCAGGTTCGAATGGCCGATCACCGCGAGCTTCTTGGTCTTGTCCCGCATCTCGGCGGCCTTCGCGCGCGCCCGCTCCTCGTCGCGCGAGCCGATGATGATCGAGTGGCCCGCCAGCGCCCAGCGCGCGCCCAGTCCCGCGCCTTCCTTGCCCGTGCCGCCCAGGATCGCGATGTTCATATGGCTCCCGTGTGCTCGAAGGAATAGGGCCCGTCGCGGGCCCGGGATTCAGCGAAAGAGATCGCGCGCCGGATCGCGCAGCAGCGGCTTCGAGCCGGCGTCGCCCGTCTCGAACCGGAGCCCGCGCACGATGGCGGCGGGGATCCGATCCAGCTTGCCCATCACGATCTCGGCCGCGCTCGCGAGCTCGTCCGCGACGGCGAGGATCGTGGCCTGGAGCGGGCGCCCGGCGGAATCCGGCGCGCCGATGTAGTCCCGCAGCGGCGCGATCCCGTCGAGACCGATCGCCACGTTCGTCAGTCCCTCGCGCCACGGCCGCCCGAACGTGTCCGCGATGATCACCGCCACCTCGGCGCCGGTGAGGGCCAGGACGCGCTCGCGGAACGCGCGCGCCGAGCGGTCGGAGTCCTCGGGCAACAGCGCGACGGTGTCGGGATCGACGTTCGACTGGTCCACGCCGGAGTTGGCGCAGATCCAGCCGTGATGGGTCTCCGTGATGATCACGCCCTTGTCCATCCGCACCACGCGCCGCGATTCGCGGAGGATGACCTCGAGCAGCCGCGGGTCCCGGCCGAGGTTCTCCGCGATGCGCCGGGTGGCGGGCGAGGGTTCCACCTCCGAGAGACGCAGCAGCCGCCCCTCGGCTTTCGAGATCACCTTCTGGCCGATCACCAGCACGTCGTGCGTCGCGATCGGTGTGCCCTGGGCGGCCGCCGCCTCCACGACCAGTGTCGCGACGTCGTCGCCGGGATGGAACTCGCCGAGACCGATGACGCCGATGACCTCGTAGCGAGGCGGCGCGGGAGGCATGGACAGAGCCTAACGCGAGCGGGCGTTCGCGCGCGAGCCCGCGTCCGCGAGCCGCGCGGCGACGTTCCAGGTGGCGACCAGGCGCGCGCTCCGTGTCGCGTGGCCCTCGGCGAGCAGCGCGGCGAGGTCGTCGGCGTCGTCGATGTCGAGCGAGAGGCCGGGCAGCGGCACGATGCGCGGGACGAGCCCTCGCGCCCGCGCGGCCGCGACGTGGTTGTCGAACGAGGGCTCGCCGAACCTGAGCGCGAGCGCGTCCGCCGGTGCGAGCGCCACCCCGTTGGTTCCGAGCCCCGAGCGCGAGGCCGCGAAGACCGCCGCGGGCGCGGGGTCGGCGGCGCCGACGAGCGTGTCCACCTCGGCGGCGGTGACGCACGGCACGTCGCCCGGGATCGTGGCGAAGACCGTGGCGCCCGCGGACTGCGCGCGGGTCTGCGCCGCCGCGACGGCGGCGGTGTGGCCGCGATTCTCCGCCTCCGACACGACGGTCGCGCCGAAGCGGCGCGCGACGGCGCTCACCGCGTCGTCGCGCGTGACCACCCAGACCGCGTCGAGCTGCGCGGCCGCGACCGCGGCGAGGACGTCCTCCAGCATGGCCGCCGCCAGCGCGCGCCGCTCATCCGGCGCGAGCACCGGCACGAGGCGCTGCTTGGCGTTGACGAGGTCCTTGACCGGCACCGCCAGAACTTTCATTTGAACTCGCGGGCTCCCGGGCTCCGCCCGCCCGCTCCCGTGCCCGCCCGCTCACCTTCGACGATCACGCGGGCGAGCGCGATCTCGGTCGCGCGGTCCGTCATCAGCGTGTCCGTCACGACGGCGCGCACGCCGCGGGCGGCGACGGCGGCCTCGGCCTCGCGGTCGCGCGCGTCCACCACGAGCGTGCGCAGCCACGGCGCGTAGGCCGCGGCCACGCCCGCGGCCGACACGTCCAGGCCGCGCGCGCGCATCAGGGGGCCGGCGGGACCGCTGACGGGCGCGCCGCCGATGATCGGACTCACGCCGATCACGTGGCGGCTGGCGCGGAGCGCCTCGGTGATCCCCGGCACCGCGAGGATCGGGCCCACCGACGTGACGGGGTTCGAGGGGCACACGACCACGAGGTCGGCGTCGCGGATCGCGTCCACCACGCCCGGGGCGGGCCGCGCGCGCTCCGCACCGGCGTACGCGACGGCGCGCACGGGCGGCTGCGCCTTCTCGCGCACGAAGTACTCCTGGAAGTCGAGCCACCGGTCGGTGGTCTCGATCCGCGTGCGCACGGGATCGTCGCTCATCGGCAGGATGCGCGCGGTCACGCCGAGCCGCCGGGCCAGCTCGGCGGTGACGTCCGAGAGCGTGCGGCCGGCGCGCAGCGCGCGGGTCCGGACGAGATGCGTGGCGAGGTCGCGATCGCCGAGGTTGAACCACGTGTCGGCGCCGAACGTCGCCATCGCGTCGAGGCAGTGGAACGTCTCGTCGGCGAGGCCCCAGCCCCGGGTGACGTCCAGACGCCCGCCGAGCGCGTAGGTCACCGTGTCGAGATCGGGCGACACATGCAACCCCCAGACCTCGGTGTCGTCGCCCGTGTTGCCGATGACCGTGACCTCACCCGGATCGACGACGCGCACGAGGCCGCGGAGCAGCTTCGCGGCGCCGGTGCCGCCCGCGAGGGCGGTGACCTTCACGCCGCGCTCTCTCCGTCGACGTTGCGGAAGGTCCACAGGGCACTGCCGCCGCGCCAGCCATAGAGCCCGACGCCCTCGCGGCCGGCGAACGCCGCCGGCAGCGCCGCCTCCGGCACCGGAATGAAGCCGAAGCGGATCCACACGCGGTCGAGCCCCTGCGGCCGGGTGAACGCCGTGTCGGCGCCGAGGGCAACGGCATGGCCGAGCGCCGCGGCCACGAGCTGGGAGGCGAGGTCGAAAGGAACAATGGCGCTCTCGGCGTCGAGCGTCACGAGCGGACCGTGCAGCATGGTGGCGCGACCGGCGCGCTCGGCGAGGACAGCCGCGACGAGCGCGCCGCCGCCGGTCGAGGTGGCACCCCAGCCGAACGCGACGCCCGAAGGGTCGGGCCACGGCATCGCCGCGAAGTCGAACAACGGCCGTGCGTCCGTCGCGTCGGCGAGGGGATGGAGATTCAGCTCCTGCCAGACCCTGGGTCGGGTGGCGTCTTCCAGTGACGCCGTCCCGCCCGGCGCCGCCGTGCTCCCGGCCGCGGGCGACGCTGTCGCGCGCGCGGCCCCGGGACGGCGGCGGCCTCCGCTACTTCTTGCCAAGCACCGCGTCCTTCATCTGCTTCGCGAGGCGGAACTTGCACACGCGCTTCGCCGGGATCTTGATGGGCTCGCCGGTCTGCGGATTGCGGCCGATGCGCGCCTTGCGGTTCGCCAGGACGAGCTTGCCGAAGCCCGGGAGGACGAAGCCGTTCTTCGCTTCCTTGGTGGCCAGCGTGAACATCTCGTCGAAGAGCCCGACGACTTGCTTCTTGTTGAGGCCGGTCTTCTGGGCCAGGTGGGTCATCGTCTGCGACTTGCTCATCATTTTCGCCACAGGTTCCTCCAGGGACGACGGGGTAGTGGGTGGATCGCGGAGAGAATTGATACCACAAACATGCGGGCGTCGCTATCGCGCAGTGAAGCGGAACTCGCCCGACGCGATCAACCGACGATAGGAACCGAAGCGGGTCTCCGCATCCTGCACGTGATCGAGCGCCGAGTCGGGATCGTCCCCCTCCTCGTAGACATGAAGGAGGTTGTAGAGCGTGTCGCGCTGCGCCGGGATGCGTCCCGCGTCCCGGACGAGACGCCGGAGCTCGGCGGGCGAGACGAGCTGCCCATACGAGGCCCCCGCGGACGTCGAGATCGACTCGTTGATGAGCGTGCCGCCGAGATCGTTGGCGCCCGCGTCGAGCAGGAGCTGCACCAGCTTCGGGCCTTCCTTCACCCACGACGCCTGGATGTTGCGGAGGACCGGCCCGAGCATCAGCCGCGCGAGCGCGTGCATGCGCACGACCTCGACCCCGGTGGCGCCCGGCCGCACGCCCTTGACCAGCTCCTTGGCGTACATCGGGGCCTCGGAGTGGATCAGCGAGAGCGGCACGAACTCGGTGAAGCCGCCGGTGTCCTTCTGGATCGACCGCAGCAGCGCCATGTGCCGGACCCAGTGCGCGGGCGTCTCCACGTGGCCGTACATGATGGTGGACGTCGTGCGGATCCCCAGCGCGTGCGCGGTGGTGATGACCTCCACCCACTGGTCGACGGTGATCCGTCCGCGCGCGATCAGGTCCCGGATGTCCTGGATGAGGATCTCCGCCGAGGTGCCGGGCAGCGTGCCGAGGCCCGCCGCCTTCAGCTCGCCGAGGTACTCCTTGATCGGCAGGCCCGAGCGCACCGACCCATAGAGGACTTCTTCCGGCGAGAACGCGTGCAGGTGGATGTCGGGCAGCGCGGCTTTCACGGCGCGCGTCAGGTCGATGTAGAAGCGCCCGTCGAGCTTGGGCGGCAGTCCGGCCTGGATGCAGATCTCGGTCGCGCCGAGCTCGGCCGCCTCGCGGGAGCGCCGCACGACCTCCTCGATCGGCAGGAAGTAGCCCTCTTCCTCGCGATGGTCGCGGCTGAACGCGCAGAAGCCGCAGTGCTTGATGCAGACGTTGGTGAAGTTGACGTTCCTGTTCACGACGAACGTCACGATCTCGCCCGCCTGGCGGCGGCGGAGCTCGTCGGCGGCGAGGGTGAGGGCCTTGAGATCGCGGCCGCGGGTCTCCGAGAGCGCGAGCGCGTCGTCGAGGCTCAGCTCGTGATCGTCGAGGACGCGATCGAGGATCGCGCGGACCCCGGGTGTGGCTCCGTCGAGAACGGCGGCGAGGCTACCAGCGGCGCCAGTGCTCATGCGACTCCTTCACGAGGCCGTCCGCGTCGGCAAGCGCGGCGACGCGTGCGCGCAACGACTCGTCGAGGAACTCCGCGCGGGAGGCGTAGGCGGGGTAGATCGCCAGACGCTCCCGGAACGCGTAGCCCTCGGCTTCGGTCGCGCGCCGCAGATCGCGGATCAGCGGCCACGGTTTTTCGGGGTTGATGTGGTCCAGGGTCAGCGGCGAGATCCCGCCCCAGTCGTCGAGCCCGGCGGCGAGCAGCCGCGGGTAGACGTCGGGCGAGAGGTTCGGCGGCGCTTGCACGGCCACCGTGTCGGGCAGCATCAGGCGCGCGACCGCCACCGTCCGGACGAGATCGTCGAACGACGGCTCGGGCGCGTCGCGCATCGGGATGCGCGCCTTCGCGCGGAAGTTCTGGATGATGACTTCCTGCACGTGGCCGTAGCGCTCGGCGAGGTCCCGGATGGCGGCCAGCGCGTCCACGCGCTCGGCGAGCGTCTCGCCGATGCCGATGAGGATGCCGGTGGTGAAGGGGATGTTGAGCTTGCCGGCGAGCGCGATGGTCTTGAGGCGCCGCGCCGGCACCTTGTCGGGCGCGCGGTCGTGCGCCTGGCCCGGGACCGAGCAGCCGCTCGGACACGGTCTCGAGCATGATGCCCATGCTGACGTTGACCTCGCGCAGGGCCGCGAGATCGCGCTCGCTCATGAGGCCCGGGTTCGCGTGCGGCAGCAGCGACGACTCGGCAAGGGTCAGCGCGCACATGGCGCGGAGGTAGCTCAGCGTGGTGCGGTGCCCGTGGCGCTTGAGGAACTCGCGGTGGGAGGGAAAGAGCGCCTCCGGCTTGTCGCCGAGCGAGAACAGCGCTTCCTTCGCGCCGAGCCGCGCGCCCGCCTGCGCGAGCGCCACGACCTCCTCGGGCGACATCGTGTGCGCGCCGGCCTCGCCGGGATCGCGACGGAAGGTGCAGTAGCCGCAGTAGTCGCGGCACAGCGTGGTCAGCGGCACGAAGACCTTCTTCGAGAACGTGACCGGCTTGCAGCAGCCGCGCCGCGCCGGCGCGCGCGATCAGCTCCGGCAGCCCGTCCGCCGGCGTCTCGATGAGCCTCTTCGCCTCGTCGTGGGAGATCATTTGAGTCGCGGGCTCCCGGGCTCCGCCCGCCCGCTCCGCTGCCTCGCTCCGCTCGATTTCGCCACCCGAGCGGGCGGGCGCTTGAGCGCCCGGGAGCCCGCGACTTTGGGACGCACCTCGTTGGCGAAACGATCCATGTTCGCGAGCAACGCCTTCAGGTCGGGGCTGACCGGATCGAACACGAAGTGGCTCACGCCGTGGCGCGCGTACGCCTGGATGTCGCCGAGGACCTCCGCGGCGGTGCCCTGGAAGAACGGCCGGTCGCCGGCGGGCGCCTTCGCGCGGGACGAGCGCACCTCCATCGGCACGCGGACGCTCAGCGTGATCGCGTTCGGGTCGCGCTTGGCTTCCTTCGCCCACGCGCGGATCTGGCCGGCGCGCTGGCCGTACTCGTCGGGGAACAGGAGGCCGGGCGGGCGCAGCGCGATCGGATGCCAGCCGTCACCGAGCGTCGCGGCGCGCTTCACGGCCGCGTCGGTGTGGCCGCCGATCCACACGGGGATGCCCGCGCGCTGGGTGGGCTTCGGGAGCGCGTGCACGTCCTTCACACGGTAGTAGCGGCCGTCGAACGACACGGGGTCGCTCGTCCACGTCGCCCGCATCAGCGCGATGTACTCGTCGGTGACGGCGCCCCGCTCCTCGAAGGGCGGCGCCGCGACCGCCTCGAACTCCTCGCGCAGCCAGCCCACGCCGGCCCCGAGGATCAGCCGGCCGTTGGACAGGCGATCGATCGTCGCGAGGATCTTCGCGGTGACGAGCGGGTTGCGGTACGGCACCACGAGGACGCTCGTGCCGAGGCGGATCTTCTTCGTCGCGTGCGCGAGCCATCCGAGGAGCGCGAGCGGATCGAGGTAGTCCTGGTTCGCGCCGCCCGGCAAGCGTCCCGAGCTCGCGTACGGATACACGGAGCGCGCCTGCGAGGCCGGCAGCACGACGTGGTCGGTGACGAACACCGACGTGTAGCGCAGGGCGTCGGCGCGCGTCGCGAGCTTGAGGATCTGCTCCGGAGTCGCGAGCGGGCCGCGGCCGGGAAGCGAGAAGCCGAACTCCAAGAAATCCTCCGGGAATTGAGGAGCCGCTGAAAGTCCCGCTCATGGTAGGCGACTCCCTGGGGCTTTGCAACGCGCCGTCCCTCTGCCAGAGTGTCGCCATGTCGTTCGTGGGATGTCGTCGTCGTCGGCGCCGGGCACGCGGGCTGTGAAGCCGCGCTCGCGTCCGCGCGCATGGGGTGCCGCACGCTGCTGCTCACCATGAGCCTCGACGCCATCGCGCAGATGTCGTGCAATCCCGCGATCGGCGGCACCGCGAAGGGCCACCTCGTCCGCGAGATCGATGCGCTCGGCGGCGAGATGGGCCGCACCACCGACCGCGCGGCGATCCAGGTGAAGACGCTCAACGCCTCCCGCGGGCCCGCCGTGCGCTCGACGCGCGCGCAATGCGATCGCGCGCGCTATCGCGGCGCGATGAAGCAGACGGTCGAGGCCGAGCCGAGGCTCGACGTGCGCCAGGGCCAGGCGCGACGGTTCCTCGTCGACCGGCGGCCGCGTGGCCGGCGTCGAGGACCAGACGGGCGTGCGCTACGAGGCGCGCGCGGTCGTCGTCACCGCCGGCACCTTCCTCCGCGGGCTCATTCACGTCGGCGGCGCACAGCAGCGCGCGGGACGCGCGGGCGAGTTCGCCGCCGACGATCTCTCGGACGCGCTCCGCGCGCTCGGTCTCACGCTCGGCCGCCTGAAGACCGGCACGTCGCCGCGGCTGCGCCGCTCCAGCATCGACTACGCGGGACTGGTCGAGCAGTGGGGCGACGAGCGGCCGTGGCCGTTCCACTGGGCGACCGACGCGGCTGCCGCTGCCCCAGGTGGCGTGCCACGTCACCTACACGACGCCCGAGACGCACACGATCATTCGCGAGAACCTCGATCGCTCGCCGCTCTACTCCGGCGTCATCGACGCGACCGGGGTGCGCTACTGCCCCTCGATCGAGGACAAGGTGGTCCGCTTCGCGGACCGCGACCGTCACCAGGTGATCCTCGAGCCGGACGGCCTCGACACCGAAGAGGTCTACGCCGAACGGGATCTCCACCTGTCTGCCGGTGGACGTCCAGGAGCGGCTCGTACGGTCGATTCCCGGCCTCGCGCGCGCGGAGATCATGCGGCCCGGCTACGCGATCGAGTACGACTTCGTCCCGCCCACGCAGATGCGGCCGACCCTCGAGTGCCGCGACGTGCCCGGCCTCTGGCTCGCGGGGCAGGTGAACGGCACGACCGGGCTACGAGGAGGCCGCCGCGCTCGGGCTGTGGGCGGGCGCGAACGCGGCGTGCGCCGTGCGGGACCGCGAGCCGTTCCTGCCGGACCGCTCCGAGTGCTACCTCGCCGTGCTCGTCGACGACCTCGTCACGCGCGGGACCGTCGAGCCGTACCGGATGTTCACCTCGCGCGCCGAGTACCGGCTGCTGCTGCGCGAGGACAACGCCGACCTGCGGCTCGCCGCGCACGGAGCCCGGCTCGGGCTCGTGAGCGCCGAGCGGCTGCGGGCAGTGGAGACGCGCGGCGCGCGCATCGACGGCGAGATCGAGCGGCTGCGTGGACGCCGTCGCGACGGCGTGCCGCTCTTCCAGCTCCTGAGCCGTCCCGAGACCACCTACGCGCACGTCTCGGGGGAGGATCCGGACGCGATCCGCGATCCCGACCTGGCCCGCCAGGTCGAGATCGCCGTGAAGTACGACGGGTACATCCGCCGCATGCGCGGGGAGATCGCCCGGTTCAAGGCGAGCGAGAACGTGGCCCTCCCGGACTCGCTCGACTACGCCACGGTGCCCGGACTCTCGACGGAGGTCCGCCAGCGCCTGGGCGAGGTGCGGCCACGGTCCCTCGGGCAGGCCTCGCGCGTGCCGGGCATCACGCCGGCCGCCCTGTCGATCCTGGCGGTGTGGACGCATCGATTGAACTCGCGGGCTCCCGGGGCTCCGCCCCGCCCGCTCGGGCCCGGGGACGCACAGTAAAGCGTGTCCATCGACCCTGGTTCATGTGGGGGGTCCCCGCGGTGCTGTTCCTGATCGCCTTCTTCCATCGCGCCGCGCCCGGGGTCATCGCCAAGGACCTGATGCAGACCTTCGGGGCGACCGGTGCCCTGATCGGCCTCCTCGCGTCCACGTACTTCTACGCGTACGCGGGGTTCATGATCCCCGGGGGTGTCTTCATCGACGCCTACGGCGTCCGGCGGGTGGTCGCGGCCGGTGGGGTCGTGATGGGGATCGGAACCCTCGCGATGGCGCTCGCCACCACCACGTGGCTCTTGTTCGCCGGGCGTGTCCTCGTCGGGACCGGGGCCACCGTCACCTTCATCGGGCTGCTCAAGGTCGCCAGCGTCTGGTTTCCGCCGTCACGGTTCGGCACCCTGTCCGCGCTGAGCGCCACCGTGGGCATCCTGGGGTCGCTGACCTCGGCGCTGCCGCTCGCCTGGCTGGTCTCATCCCTGGGGTGGCGGATGGCGTTCGGTCTCGTGGGCTTCGTGACGCTCGCCGCGGCGGCCCTTTGCGCCTGGACGGTCCGCGATCATCCGGTGCCCGGAACGTCCGGAAGGGCGACCCCGGAGGCCCGTCTCGGCGACGTGATGCGGGGGACGTGGCAAGTTCTACAAAATCCGCACACGTGGCCGCCCTTTCTGACGTTTTTCTTTCTCTATTCGGCGCTGGGCAACCTACTGTTATGGGCGGTTCCGTGCCTGCGGGACATCTACGGAGTGTCAACGACGGAGGCTGCCGTCCTCGCCAGCGCGCCGTCGCTCGCTCTCTTGGTGTCTGCGCCCGTGACGGGCTGGGTCTCGGACCGGCTGGTGCACCGCCGAAAGGCGCCCTATACAATGCTGACGTCCGGCCTGGCAGGGCTCTGGGTCGCGTGGGTGCTGACACTGGGGTCGCTGCCGCTCTGGGGCGTGTTCGTCCTCTTCTTTACCATGGGGATCTTCAGCGCAGCCTTCGTGCTCACCTGGCCCATCGGGCGCGAGGTCAATCCGCCTCATCTGGCCGGCGTCGCCGTGGCCGTCGTGAACCTGGGCGGATTCCTCGGCGCCGCGCTGACCCAGGCCCCGCTCGGTGCCCTCCTTGATGCGCGCTGGGCGGGGGCGATGGTCGCGCGGCGCCCGCGCCTATCCGATCGAGGCGTACCGCGCCGCGTTCGCCGCCTGCGCAGGGTTCGTCACCGTTGCCGCACTGCTGAGTCTGCTCGTGCGGGAGACCCGGGGCGTGAACGTGTACGGCGCATGAGACTCGCGTCCAAGATCTTCCTCGCGGGGGCGCTCGGCATCGTGGTGCTGGGCGGGGTGAGCGCGCTGAGCCTCCACGCGATCAACCGGCTCGTGTCCGCGAACCGTGAGGTCGTCACCCAGGCCGTCCCCGCGCTCGGGATCACGGTCTCCGTGCGCGACAGCCTGCAGTCGCTGGCGCGCATCGAGTCGCGCTATCTCGTGCTGCGCGATCCGAGCTTCGCCGCCCTCTGGGAGGAACGGGCCGCGCGCACGCGGGAGGACCTCGAGACGCCTGCACGGCTATCGCGCCTCGCCGCGCGTCAAGAAGGTGCTCGAGGAGGTGCTCGAGCACTTCGAGGCCTACCGACGCGTGGTGGCGCGCGAGCACCAGCTCCTCCGTGCAGGCCAGCGCGATGCAGCGCTGCGGCTCGCCGAAGGGCAAGCGCGCGACCTGATCGACCGCATGGACGCCGGCGTCGAGGCGTGGGCGAAGGCGCGCCACGCCTCCGTGATGGCCGCCCAGGCCGACGCGACGTATCTCGAGCAGCGGACGTGGGGCTGGGTGCTCGGGGCGCTCGGCGCGGCGATCCTGCTCGGGCTGGCGAGCGCGGCGTGGGTCGCGTATCGCCTCACGCGCTCGCTCAGGGTGCTGGCGACGGCGACGCAGCAGGTGGGGGCGGGTGGGGTCTCGGAACCCATCGCGGTCGAGGGCGACGACGAGATCGCGAAGCTGGCGGAGGCGTTCAACGCGATGACGGCGCGCCTGCGTCGCGTCGACGAGATGAAGGAAGAGTTCTTCGCGACGATCTCGCACGAGCTCCGCTCGCCGCTCACCTCGGTCCGCGAGGCGGCCCATCTGCTGGGCGACGGGATCCCGGGCCCGCTCAATCCGAAGCAGATCCGCCTCGTCTCCATCGTCGCGTCGAGCTCGGACCGGCTGCTGCGGCTCGTCAACCAGATCCTGGAGCTTTCGCGTCTCCGCGCGGGGATGCAGCCCATCCGTCACGACCGCGTCGACCTCGAGCGTCTGGTGGAGCGCGCCGTGGACGAGCTGCGGCCGCGCGCCGACGAGACCGGCGTGGTGCTCGAGCGCGAGCGGATCGGCGGCTGGTTCGTGGTGATGGGCGACGAGGACCGCCTGATGCAGGTCGTCGTCAACCTCATCGCCAACGCGGTGCGCTTCACGCCGAGCGGCGGCCGCGTCGTGGTGCGGCTCGTGGATGCCGACACGGAAGTGGAGATCCAGGTCGAGGACACGGGGCGCGGCATTCCGGCCACGGCCCTGCCGTACATCTTCGAGTGGTACCGCCAGGCCCATCAGGATCCGACGGGCACCGGCCTCGGGCTCGCGATTGCCCGCAGCGCCGTCGAAGCGCACCACGGCCGCATCACCGTGGAGTCCCAGGAGGGTAAGGGCAGCCGGTTCACCGTGCTCCTGCCGCGTGGGAACGACACCCGGTGAGACGTCTCGGGCCGGCGCTCGTGCTCGTCGCCGTCGCCGCCGGCGGGTGCTCGTACTGTCTCGGGCGACGGGCTGTTCTCGCGCGACGGCCTGTTCTCGAAGGAGGGCGCCGGGCGCGCGGGAGGCGACGCGCGCGCTGGCGGCCGCCGACGCCCACGCCCTCGCCAGCGACTATCCCGCCGCCCTCGCCGCGTACGACGCCTTCCTCGCGCGCTATCCCGAGGACGACCGCGCCCCGCACGTGCGCGTCGTGCGCACCATCGTGGCCGACCTGATCGCCGTCCGCGTCGCAGCTCGCGGCGCTGCGCGAGCGTGGCCCCGCCCATGACGCCGAGATGACGCGCCTGCGCCAGGAGCTGACGGCCCGCCAGGCGGAAGCCGCCCGCCTCCGCGAGGACCTCGAAACCCTGAAACGCACCGATCTGAAGATGGAGCGCCGACGCCGGTGAAACGCAAGGTCCTCATCGTCGACGACGATCGCGCGATTCTCGAGGTGCTCGAGATGCGCCTCATGGCCATGGGCTTCGACGTGGAGGCCACCACCGACGCCCAGTTCGCGATCCAGACCACCGCGGGATGGCGCTGCGACCTCGCGCTCGTCGACCTGCGCATGGGCCCGATCGACGGCATCGCGCTCATGGAGCAGCTGCACGAGCGGCAGCCGCGGCTCCCCGTGCTGATCATGACCGCCCACGCGACCATCGAGACCGCCGTGGAGGCGGTGCAGCGCGGCGCCTTCGACTACCTGACCAAGCCGTTCGTGAAGGACGAGCTGCGCGCCAAGATCGCGCGCGCCCTCGCCAGCCGGCGCTGGGCCCGCGACCGCGAGCGGCTCCTCCGGGTCGGCGAGACGCTCGCCTCGTCCGGGAGCATGGAGCGGGTGCTGGAGTCCGTGGCGCAGGCCGCGGTCGAGACGACCGAGGCCGAGCGCTGCATCGTCTTCCAGAACGTCGACGGGCACCTCGTTCCGCGCCGCCAGCGCGGGCCCGCCCGCCGCATCGTGGGACACGCTGCAGGAGGCGGCCACGCGCTCGATGGAGAAGAACGGCCCCGTGACCCGCGCGACCGCGGACGGACACGTGGTGGTGGCGGCGCCGCTCCTCGCCGAGCGCGGGCCCACGGGCGCGCTCGTGATCGAGACGCCCTCGCGGGTCGAGCCGAACGAGGACGACCTGGAGCTGCTCGCGCTCTTCTCGTCGCAGGCGGCGGTCGCGATCCGCACCACGCACGAGCACGAGCGGCTCCGCAGCGGCGCGCTCGCCGCGCTCGGCCGCATGGCGACGCAGGTCGCGCACGAGCTGAAGAATCCGCTCGCGGGCCTCCGGCTCTACGCGCGCCACCTCGAGCAGCGGCTCGAGCGCAACGCGGACGGGGACGGCGCGGACCTCGCGCGCAAGATCACGAGCACCGTCGACAACCTGGCCGCGGTCGTCAGCGAGATCACCGCGTTCGGGCGGACGCCGGAGCTCAAGCGCACGCCCACCGATCTCGGCGCGCTCCTCGAGGAATGCATCACGTTCGCGAAGGCCAAGGTGGCCCGCGACGACATCGAGGTGACGAGCGTCCACGATCCCGCGTGTCCCGAGGCGCCGGTCGACGCCCGCGAGCTGCGCAAGGCCCTCCTCAACCTGATCCTCAACGGGCTGGAGTCGCTGGGGCCCGGCGGCCGGCTCACGGCGACCACCAGCTGGGCGCCCGCGGCGCGCACGATCACGGTGACGCTGGACGACACCGGCTCCGGCATGAGCGAGGCCACGCTCGCGCGGGTCTTCGATCTCTTCTTCACCACGAAGCCGGAAGGCACCGGGCTCGGCATGGCGCTCGCGCGCTCGGTCATCACCCGCCACGGCGGGCAGCTCACCATCAATAGCGAGGTGGGGCAGGGGACGCGCGTCATCGTGCGCCTGCCGATCGACTTCGTGCCGCCGGACGGCGAGCAGGAGGAATTCGCTCAGTGAAGAACGGCGGTACCGTGCTGGTGGTGGATGACGAGGTGAGCATCGCCGACGGGCTCAGGCTCACGCTCGAGTCCGAAGGCTATTCGGTGCGGATCGCGGGCAGCGTCGCCACCGCGCTGTCGGTCGTCGGGCAGGCGGACGTGCATGCGGCCATCGTCGATCTCATGCTGCCGGACGGCGACGGCCTCACGCTCACGCGGGAGCTGAAGAAGCGCGATCCCAACGTCGAGGTCGTGATCGTCACCGCGTACGGCTCGGTGCGCAAGGCGATGGAAGCGACCAAGGGCGCGGGCGCGTTCTACGTGCTGGAGAAGCCGTTCGACCCGGACGAGCTGATCGGGCTCGTCGGGCACGCGCTGGACCGGCGCAAGCTCGTCGCCGAGAACGCGGAGCTGCGCCGCCGGCTCCTCGAGCAGACGGCCGACAGCCAGATCCTCGGCAAGGCGCCGTCGATGCAGCGGGTGATGGAGACCATCGTCTCCGTGGCGGACACGGACGCCAACGTCCTCATCGTGGGCGAGAGCGGGACCGGCAAGGAGCTCATCGCCAACGCGCTCCACGAGCGGAGCCGGCGCAAGGACGGGCCCTGGATCAAGATCAACTGCGCCGCGCTGCCCAAGGACCTCATCGAGTCGGAGCTCTTCGGCCACACGAAGGGCGCGTTCACGGGGGCCACCACCGACAAGGTCGGGCTCCTCGAAGAGGCGCACCAGGGCTCGCTCCTCCTCGACGAGATCACCGAGATGCCGGTCGATCTGCAGGCGAAGCTCCTGCGGGTCCTCGAGGAGCGCGTGGTGCGGCGGCTCGGTGGCGCGCGGTCGGTCCCCGTGGACTTCCGCCTGATCTCCTCCACGAACCGCCCGCCCGAGGTGGCGCTGAAGGAAGGCCACCTGCGCCGCGACCTCTACTTCCGCATCAACACGGTGACGATCCAGGTGCCGCCGCTGCGCGAGCGTCGCGACGACATCCCGATCCTGGTCCAGGCCTTCCTCGAGCACTACCGCACGAAGCACCAGCGCCAGGTCGACGAGATCGAGCCGGAGACGTACCGCCGGCTCCTTGCGTACTCGTGGCCCGGCAACGTGCGCGAGCTGCAGCACGCGATCGAGCGCGCGGTGCTCATCGCGCGCTCGCGCGACATCACGATCGCCGACCTGCCGGAGACGCTCCAGCACGGCGCGAGCGAAGGCGACGAAGGCACGATCGCGCCGTCCGAGGTGCCGTCCGGCTCCCTGGAGGACATCGAGCGCGCCTCGATCCTGAAGGCCCTCGATTCCACGCGGTGGAACAAGCAGGCCGCGGCCGCCCTCCTCGGACTTCGCCGCCCCACGCTCTACTCCAAGATGCGGAAGCACAACATCCCGCAGCGCCGCTCGTAGAACTCCCCGCGGCGGGACTGCGCCCGCCGAGCTGGTCGCCGGACCGCTCGAAACGAGCGGCAGCGAGACGGCAGGTGCCTTTTTCGTGAGCAAGAAGCCGGGTCGCCGACGGAGTGATAACGCTTCGTATTTCATTGGCCTTTCGGCCCGTCCAGGTACGGCATATCCGTTGCTATCCGGAGCGCCGGGGAGGAACGTGCGATGAAAAAGATCGAGGCCATCATCAAGCCGTTCAAGCTCGACGACGTGAAGGAGGCGCTCACCTCCATCGGCGTCGTCGGCATGACGGTGTCCGAGGTCCGGGGCTTCGGACGTCAGAAGGGCCACACCGAGCTGTACCGCGGCGGCGAGTACACGGTCGACTTCCTCCCGAAGATCAAGGTCGAGGTGGTGGTCCCCGACCACCTGCTCGACAAGGTCGCGGAGGTCATGACCCAGGCCGCGAAGACCGGCAACATCGGCGACGGCAAGATCTTCATTCAGCCGGTCGACTCCGCCATCCGGATCCGCACCGGCGAGCGTGACGAAAGCGCGATCTAGGATGCGATTCGCGAACGTGAGGTTGTCAGCCAGGAGGACTTCAACGATGAAGCGCTTGACTCTTGCCCTCGTGGCCCTGGTCGTCCTCGGCGCGACGGCGTCCGTCGTCCTCGCGCAAGCGCCGGCCACGCCGGCGGCGCCCGCCGCCCCGGCCGCTCCCGCACCTGCGCCCGCGGCAGGGGCGCCCCCCGCGGCGGCCGCGCCGGCCGCGCCCGCCCCGGCGTCGAAGATCGACAAGGGCGACACGGCCTGGGTCCTCACGTCGTCGGCGCTCGTGCTCATGATGACGGCGCCGGGACTCGCGCTCTTCTACGGCGGCATGGTCCGCTCGAAGAACGCGCTCGGCACGCTGATGCAGAGCTTCATCATCATGGCGCTGATCTCCGTGCAGTGGGTGCTCTGGGGCTACAGCCTCGCGTTCGGGCCCGACAAGGGCGGCATCATCGGCGGGCTCGAGTGGATCGGCCTGCGCGGCGTCGGCGGCGAGCCCTTCGACGCGTACTCGAAGACGATCCCGCACCAGGCCTTCATGCTCTTCCAGATGATGTTCGCGATCATCACGCCCGCGCTCATCACCGGCGCGTTCGCCGAGCGGATGAAGTTCTCCGCGTTCCTCCTCTTCACGGTGCTCTGGGCGACGTTCGTCTACGACCCGCTCGCGCACTGGGTGTGGGGCGACGGCGGCTGGCTCAAGAAGATGGGCGCGCTGGACTTCGCGGGCGGCACCGTCGTGCACATCTCGTCCGGCGCTTCCGCCCTGGTCTGCGCGATCATGCTCGGCAAGCGCAAGGGGTACGGCCACCAGCCGATGCAGCCGCACAACCTTCCGATGACGGTGATGGGGGCGGCGCTCCTCTGGTTCGGCTGGTTCGGGTTCAACGCGGGCAGCGCGCTCGAGGCGAACGCGCTCGCGGCCAGCGCGTTCCTCGCCACGAACACGGCGGCCGCGGCCGCCGCGCTCGGGTGGATGTTCACGGAGTGGATGGCGCGCGGCAAGCCGACCGTGCTCGGCGCGGCGTCGGGCGCGGTGGCGGGCCTGGTCGCCATCACGCCGGCCGCGGGGTTCGTCGGCCCCGTGGCGTCGATCCTCATCGGCGCCATCGCGGGCTTCGTCTGCTACAGCGCGTGCAACTTCAAGGCGAAGCTCGGCTACGACGATTCGCTCGACGTGGTCGGCGTGCACTTCGTCGGCGGCACCTGGGGCGCGCTGGCGACGGGCCTCTTCGCCACCAAGACCGTGAACGACGCGGGCGGCGACGGCCTCTTCTACGGCAACCCGGGTCAGCTGTGGACGCAGATCGTGGCGGTCGTCGCGTCCATCGTGCTGGCCATGGTCCTCACGGCGATCATCCTCAAGGTGGTCGACGCGCTGATGGGGCTGCGCGTGACCGACGAGGACGAGATGGCGGGCCTCGACCTGTCCCAGCACTCGGAGACCGCGTACGTGGGCGGCTCCGGCTCGTACACGGAGTACGCCTCGGGCGGCGGCGCGTTCGCGGATGCGATGCGCGCGTCGGAGGCCAAACCGCGCCCTGCGCACTAGTGGAAGGCTTGATTTCGGGAGGCTCGTTGACTAGGGTAGGCGGGGCCGGCGGGGCCGGCTCCGCCGCTCTGCTGCGCTCGTACGACATCTTCAAAGGAGAAGGAGTTCCGCGATGACCCCCAAAGACGTCCTCAAGATGGCCAAGGAGAAGGGAGCCAGGATCATCGACCTGCGCTTCATCGACCTCCCCGGCCTCTGGCAGCACTTCTCGATTCCCGTGTCGGAGCTGAGGGAAGACATCTTCGAGGATGGCCTCGGCTTCGACGGCTCGTCGATCCGCGGATTCCAGTCGATCGACGAGTCCGACATGCTGCTGATCCCCGACCCGAGCACGCGCGCAGATGGATCCGTTCACCGCCGTCCCGACGATGGTCCTGATCTGCAACGTCAAGGACCCGGTGACCGGCAAGTGGTACTCGCGCGACCCGCGCTACATCGCCCAGAAGGCCGAGGCCTACGTCAAGAAGACCGGCATCGCGGACACCGATCTACATCGGCCCCGAGCTCGAGTTCTTCTTCTTCGACTCGATCCGCTTCGACCAGACCTACAACGCGGGCTACTACTTCATCGACTCGCAGGCCGGCGCGTGGAACACCGGCAAGGAGGGCACGCCGGACCAGCCGAACCTCGGCTACAAGCCCCGCTACAAGCAGGGCTACTTCCCGGTGCCGCCCATGGACCAGTTCCAGGACATCCGGTCGGACATGGTGCTGGCGCTCGAGAGCGTCGGCATCCGCGTCGAAGTGCATCATCACGAAGTGGCGACCGGCGGTCAGACCGAGATCGACATGCGCTTCGACACGCTGACGAAGATGGCGGACAAGGTCCTCTGGTACAAGTACTGCGCGAAGAACACCGCGAAGAAGTGGGGCAAGACCGCCACGTTCATGCCGAAGCCGCTCTTCCAGGACAACGGCTCGGGCATGCACACCCACCAGTCGCTCTGGAAGGGCGGCAAGAACCTCTTCTACGAGCGCGGCGGCTACGCCGACATCTCGAAGACCTGCCATGTACTACATCGGCGGCATCCTGAAGCACGCGCCGGCGCTCCTCGCGCTGATCGCGCCGTCGACCAACAGCTACAAGCGGCTGGTGCCCGGGCTACGAGGCGCCGATCAACCTCGTGTACAGCCAGCGCAACCGCTCGGCCGCCATCCGCATCCCGATGTACTCGAAGTCGGAAGGCGCCAAGCGCATCGAGTTCCGCACGCCGGACCCGACCTGCAACCCGTACCTCTCGTTCGCGGCGTGCGTGATGGCGGGGCTCGACGGCATCGCCAACAAGATCGATCCGGGCAAGCCGATGGACAAGGACCTCTACGAGCTGCCGCCCGCCGAGCAGAAGAAGATCAAGCAGCTCCCCGGCGCCCTCGACATCGTGCTCGACAACCTCGAGAAGTCGCACGACTGGCTGCTCAAGGGCGACGTGTTCACGCCCGACGTCATCGAGACGTGGATCGAGTACAAGCGGAAGAACGAGGTCGATGCGGTGCGGCTGCGGCCGCATCCGTGGGAGTTCGCGCTGTACTACGATATCTAGCCGGTGAACGGGCGGCGCGCGTGCTGCGCGCGACCGTCCGGAGATTGATCGACGTCGGGGGGAGCGCTGCGCGCTCCCCCCGACACCCCCCATCGCTCCGACGACGCTCCTCCTGATCTCACGCGCCTTCTCATCGATCGAAATGTGGCGCGCGTCCGCGGTCGAGACCGTCGTCCTTGATGGCTCTCGAAACAGCGAGCATCGCGCGTTGCGTGTGCGAATCGCCTGTTCTGCTGACCACGGCTCCACGTGGAATTGCGTGCGCGGGATGCGCGCGAAAGAGGCGGACACGGGCGAGTGCCCGCGAATCCGGCAACGGCGAGGAACGAGACGCGATCGTAACGACGCGCGCTGCTTGATGTTTGCTCGACGCGGGGTCGGCATGACCCTTGCCTCCTGCCTTCCGCGTCGACACGGGTGTCGCATCGCTCGGTCACTGCCGCCCGAGGCCCACATCTGGAACTCGAGGGAGACGGGAGATGACTGAGGGCAACCCGACCAAGTCGTCGGGCCGCACGTTGCGCGCGGCGGCCATCACACTCGCGCTGGGCATCCTGCTCGCGGTGGCAGGATGGGGGTTCGCACAGGACAAGCCAGCGACGCCCGCCGCCCGCCGCCGCGCCGGCGCCGCCCCCGTCGAAGCCTGACCCGGCCGGAACCGCCACGGGCGGCCTCGCCGACGTCACGGCGAAGACGGCGGGGAAGCCCACGCTCGAGGAAGTCGCCGAGACCGCCGGCCACAACAAGGTCTCGATCAACATGATGTGGACGCTCATCGCCGGCTTCCTCGTCATGTTCATGCAGGCGGGCTTCGCGCTGGTCGAGACCGGGCTTCACGCGCGCGAAGAACGTCGCGCACACCATGATGATGAACTTCATGGTCTACGGGATCGGCATGATCGGCTTCTGGATCATGCGGCTTCGCGCTGCAGATGGGCGGCGTCGGCGGCCTCGCGACGCTGGGCGGCACGCGGCGCTGCTCGACAGCGAGTTCATCGATCACGCTGTTCGGCAAGGAGTTCGGCCTCTTCGGGATGAAGGGCTTCTTCCTGGCCGGCTCCACGTACGACGTGGCGGTGTTCGCGCTGTTCCTGTTCCAGATGGTGTTCATGGACACCGCCGCCACGATTCCCACCGGCGCGATGGCCGAGCGGTGGAAGTTCTCGCTCCTTCGTCGTGTTCGGCTTCTTCATCGTCGATGATCATCTACCCGCTCTTCGGCAACTGGGTCTGGGGCGGCGGCTGGCTCTCGACGCTCGGCAAGAACTTCGGGCTCGGTCACGGGCACGTGGACTTCGCCGGCTCGTCGGTCGTGCACATGGTGGGCGGCGTGACCGCGCTCGCCGGCGCCTCGTGCTCGGGCCGCGCATCGGCAAGTACAACCAAGGACGGCACGCCGAATCCGATCCCCGGACACAACATCCCGATGGCGATCGCTCGGCACGCTTCATCCTCGCGTTCGGCTGGTTCGGGTTCAATGCCGGGCAGCACGCTGGCCGGCACCGACCTCCGCATCGCCGTGGTCGCCGTGAACACGATGCTCGCCGTCGGCGGCGGGCGCGCTGGCGGCGATGCTCTACATGTGGGCGCGCGTACGGAAGCCCGATCCCACCATGATGAGCAACGGCATGCTCGCCGGGCTGGTGGCGATCACCGCGCCCTGCGCGTTCGTGTCGAGCTTCTGGGCGTTCGTGATCGGTCTCGTCGCCGGCGTGCTCGTGTGCCTGGCCGTGCTCTTCGTCGAGCGGTCGCATGAAGGTCGACGATCCCGTCGGCGCCATCGCGGTCCACGGGGTCAACGGCGCGTGGGGCGTGCGTCAGTCTGGGCCTGTTCGCCGACGGCACGTACGGCGACGGTCTCAACGGCGTGGCGGGCGGGGTGCGCGGCCTCTTCTACGGCGACGCCAGCCAGTTCGCGGCGCAGATCGTCGGCACGCTGACGTGCGCCGCCTTCATCCTTCCGGTGACGTGGGTGTTCTTCAAGGTCATGGACGCGGTGATGGGCATCCGCGTCTCAGCCGGAGGTGGAGATCGAGGGGCTGGACGTGCCCGAGATGGGCGGCCACGGGTATCCGGAGATTCAGGGCCCATCGACGGCCGTCCACATGCCCGCGGGGGCGAGGATGGTCGGAACCATGGCGCCTGAGCCCGGACGGTGACCGTGACAACTGCTACGGAACGGATCTGAGGCGGTGATAGACTGCCGCTCACGTTGACCGCGGGGACAGCGTCGTCCAACCGCCATGGCAGTTGACCGCAGCGTGAAGAGGAGAGAGCCATGACCGGTCGTAGGATCCTGGGCGTCATGCTGTACTCGAGCCGTGCCGCGGCAGTGGCGGCCGTCGTGATGATGACGGCGCTCTCGCCAGCGGCGGCGCAGACCCCGGCGCCGACGCCAGCGCCGACAACCCCGCCGCCCCCGAACACGGGCCGGATCTCGATCTCGGGCGGGATCGACTTCCCCACGGACTACTACTTCCGCGGGATCGTGCAGGAAACCGAAGACACGATCATGCAGCCCTACCTCAACCTCAACATCAAGCTCTACGAGGCGGACGAGGGTGTGCTGACCGGCCTGACCTTCACGACCGGCATCTGGAACAGCCTCCACTGGGGGCCCACGGGCGACAAGGCGCTGGTCGGAGACCCGCACAACTGGTACGAGGCCGACGCCATCGCCGGCCTCTCGGCGACCTTCTTCAAGGACCTCACCTTCGGGGTGACCTACACCGCGTACACGAGCCCGAACGGCTTCTTCAACACGGTGCAGGAGATCGCGCTCGGATTGAGCTACAACGACAGCAAGCTGCTCGGCCCCTTCGCGCTGAATCCCAGCATCCTCATCGCGTTCGAGACGCACGGCCAGGCCGATGCGGGCCGGAACGAGGGCGTGTACATGCAGGTGGGGTTGGCCCCCGGCCTGACCCTCTTCGAGAAATCATCCTATCCGTTGACGCTCACGTTTCCGCTCACGCTCGGGCTGAGCCTGAGCGACTACTACGAGCGGATCGGCGTCGGCGGCGGCGACGACACGTTCGGGTACTTCTCCATGGGCGCGAACCTGGCCGTCCCGCTCGCCTTCATTCCCCCCAGCTTCGGCGCCTGGCAGCTCAAGGCGAGCCTCCAGGGACTGTTCCTCGGTGAGAACCTCAAGGCCGCCAACCGCGGCGACGGCACCGAGTTCATCGGCTCGCTCGGTATCGCGTTCACGTACTGAGACATCCGGGGGGAGCGTCTCGCCGCTCCCCCGATCCTCGCAGGAGGGACGGCGACGGCGCCTTCCTCGTTCGCGCCGGACCACGTGACGGAGCTGCTCGTGCGCGCGGGGCGATTGCCCGGGGGCGGGCGTGTCGTCGCGGTCGTCGAAGAGAGCCCGCGAACGACCCTGATCTCGACGTTGCGGCGGTGGCGTCTGGAGTACGCCGGTGACGCGGCGGGCGCGCCGGCTCACGTGCTCCTGAAGGCCCCGCGGACGGACGGCGCGGTGTCATTCGTCGACCAGGGACGGCGGGAGGCGGCGTTCTACACCACCGTCGCGCCGCTGAGCCCCGGCGCGCTCCTCCCGCAATGCTTCGACGTCGTGTGCAGCGACGGCGGTGAGCTCACCGACGTGCTCCTCGAAGACCTGTCCTCGACCCACCGTGTCCTCACCGACTGGCCGCTGCCGCCCACGCGGGACCACTGCGAGCAGCTCCTCGACGCGTACGCGCGATTCCACGCCGCGTGGTGGGATCATGACGCGCTCGGCGTCTCGATCGGCCGGTTCACGACCGACGCCGAGTTCGACCAGTACCGCACGCGCCTCGCCGAGAGCTGGGCGAGCTTCCGCGCGATGGTCGGTGATCGGCTCAGCCCCGAGCGCGCCGAGCGCATCTCCCGGTTCCTCGACGCGATGCCGCGGCTCCTGGGGCGCTACCGGTCTCGCCGGCATCTCACGATCGTGCACGGCGACGCCCACGTGTGGAACGCGCTCATTCCGCACGATGCCGCGGAGACGGTCCGGCTCATCGACTGGGCCGGCTGGCGGATCGGCATCGCCACCGGTGATCTGGCGTACATGATGGCGCTCCACTGGTACCCGGAGCGGCGCGCGCGGCTGGAGCAGCCGCTGCTGCGCTACTACCACCATGGGGGGCTCCGGGCGCCCCCCAAGCCCCCCGCCTTCGGGCGGACATGAAGTCCGCCCTCCGGCGAGTGCCGAACGCTCACCGCGCCCGATGCCGCTCGTGTGGGCAGCGGTCGCGGCGCTGCCCGTGCCCTGAGCAGGATCGCGAGGGCGACCATCACCGAAGCCGCTGATTTCGTAGGGAAGGCGTGTGGCACCCGGCTTGCCTTGACGAGCGCGCATGAAAGGTGATCCCCGCTGGAAAGTCGCGATCCTCGATGACCATGAGCGCTCGCGCGCTGCGCTGCGCGCCGCCATCTGGGCCGCGGGCGGGGAAGTGGCCGGCGAGGCGTATCGCGCCGCCGATGCCCTGGCCCTCATCCAGCGCACGCGTCCGCACGTGGCCATCTTCGCCGTCGGTCTTCCCGATGGCGACGGCGTCGCCGTCGCGAGCGACGTCACGGCGAAGGCCGGCTGCCCCGTGGTGCTGTTCACGAGCCATACCGACGACAAGCTGACCGAGCGCGCCCGTGAGGCGGGCGTGATGGCGTATCTCCTCAAGCCTCTTCGTCCCGCCGAGCTGGCGCCCGCCCTCGACCTGGCGGTGGCGCGGTTCCGCGAGACGCAGGAGCTCAAGCAGACCCTCGAAGATCGCAAGGTGATCGAGCGCGCCAAAGGCCGGCTGATGGCGCGCCACGCGCTGACGGAGGAGCAAGCGTTCCAGCGCCTCCGCCGCGCGGCCATGGATTCCCGACGCCCGATGGTGGACATCGCCCGCGCTGTCCTCGTCTCCGACACCGTCACGTCGGGATCCGCACAACCTTCCTGAACGCGAGGTCAGAATCGATCGTGGACAACGAGGTCCATAGCGTGAGCGCGACAGTGACGTCGCCGACGTTGGACATGGGGGCCCCACAACTGGAGGACCCCCAAACCCCCTTCTCCTCATCCAACCCTGTCCGCCGAAAGGAGCTCGCATGTCCACAGTCTCTCGTCGCAGTTTCCTGAAGGGCACCCTCGCGGCCGGCGCCGGCGTCGCCGCGGGCGTCGGTCTGCCCGGCTTCCTCAGCGCCCAGAGCAAGGAGCCGGTGAAGATCGGCGTCCTCCACTCGCTCTCGGGCACGATGGCCATCAGCGAAGTCTCGCTGCGGGACGTCGTGCTGATGGCGGTGGAGGAGATCAACGCCAAGGGCGGCGTCATGGGCCGGAAGATCCAGCCCGTCGTCGTCGATCCCGCGTCGAACTGGGACCTGTTCGCGGAGAAGGCGAAGCAGCTCCTGCTCCAGGACAAGGTCGCCGTCACGTTCGGCTGCTGGACGTCGGTCAGCCGCAAGTCCGTGCTGCCCGTGTTCGAGAACAACAACGGTCTGCTCTTCTATCCCGTGCAGTATGAAGGCGAGGAGTGCTCGAAGAACGTCTTCTACACCGGGGCGACGCCGAACCAGCAGCTCATTCCCGGCGCCGAGTACCTCATGTCGAAGGAGGGCGGGAGCTACAAGAAGTTCTACCTGCTCGGCACGGACTACGTGTTCCCGCGCACGGCCAACAAGATCCTCCGCGCGTTCCTGCTCGCCAAGGGCGTGCCGGCCGCGAACATCGAGGAGGAGTACACCCCCTTCAGCCACCAGGACTACCAGACGATCGTCGGCAAGATCAAACGCTTCGCGTCCGGCGGCGGCGCGTGCGTGCTCTCC
Organism: uncultured Candidatus Rokubacteria bacterium; assembly: GCA_963707305.1. GTDB lineage: Bacteria > Methylomirabilota > Methylomirabilia > Rokubacteriales > CSP1-6 > VGLJ01. The sequence goes on along the minus strand of CAVPPZ010000021.1, from coordinate 394,002 downwards.
ACGATCAACGGTGACTCGAACGTGCCCTTCTACAAGGAGTTCGGCAACCAGGGCCTCCGCTCGGAGAACGCGCCGATCATGGCGTACAGCGTGGCGGAGGACGAGCTGCGCGGCATGGACACGGCAGCACTCGTCGGCCATCTCGCGGCGTGGAACTACTTCCAGTCGGTCGAGTCGCCCGCGAACACGAAGTTCGTCAAGGCGTTCAAGGACTACGCGAAGAAGACCAACCTGCCCGGCGGCGACAAGCGCGTGACGGACGACCCGATGGAGGCCGCGTACTTCGGGGTCTACATCTGGAAGCAGGCCGTCGAGAAGGCCAAGAGCTTCGAGGTCGACGCGGTCCGCAAGGCCGTGTACGGCCAGACGTTCGCGGCGCCGGTCGGCACCATCAAGATGCACGAGAACAACCACCACACGTACCGCCCCGTGCTCATCGGCGAGATCCTCAAGAACGGGCAGTTCAAGATCATCTCGCGCACCAAGACCAACGTCGAGCCGGAGCCGTGGAGCAAGTACACGAGCCCGGACAAGGGCTGTGACTGGGTCAAGCACCAGGGGACGTACCAGAAGAAGGCCTGATGAAGCGACTGCTTCTGCTGTTGGTCATCGCGTGGCTCGCCGCTCCGGCGGCGGGCCACGCGCAGTCTCCCGACGCGCTGAAGGCGCTCGCCGACCTCGCGGTCGACGACGCGGACAAGCGCGAAGCGGCGGTCACCGCGCTGGGCGGCACCCGCGACCCGAAGTGGATCGAGTTCCTCGGGGCCCTCCGCGACGGCAACGTCTACGCGCGCGGAAAGGACAAGGCCGTCGAGGTCGTGGTCGGCGGTACCAAGTCCACCAAGGGCGATCAGGACGTGATCGAGATCGCCACCGCCTACGACCGGAAGCCGCTCGGCGCGGTGCCCCTCGCGAGTCTCACCGAGATCGCCGCCGACCGGCGTCTGCGCATCGTCATCAAACCGTTCCTCGACGCCGACGAGACGCGCGAACAGCTCGCCAGTCCCGATTCGGAAACGCGTCGCGGCGCCGCCGTGAAGCTCGGCCACCAGGCCGACGCGGGCGCGGCCCCGGTGGTCGAAGCGGCGATCGCGAAGGAGACGAACACGCGCGTGCGCCATGCGCTCCGGGAGGCGCTCGCGCTCATCCGCCTCGCGCACGGCGATCCCGCCGTCCGCGTGCTCGCCGCCCAGGCGCTCGGCGCCCTCCGCTCCTTCGACGCCGTGCCCGCGCTCCAGAAGCTGGCGACCGACGACGCCGCCTCGCCCGCGGAGCGCGACGCCGCGGCGGTCGCGATCCGGCAGATCGAGCGGTGGAGCCTCCTGGTGCGCACGGTCGAGACGGTGTTCCAGGGCGCCTCCCTGGCGTCGATCCTGCTGCTGATGTCGGTCGGGCTCGCGATCGTCTTCGGGCTGATGGGCGTCATCAACATGGCGCACGGCGAGCTCATGGCGCTCGGCGCCTACAGCACGTTCGTCGTGCAGAACGTGTTCCGCGCCCGGTGGCCCGAGTGGTTCGACGCCTACTTCCTCGTCGCGCTGCCCGTGTCGTTCGTCGTGGCGGCGGTGGTCGGGGTGGTGCTCGAGCGCGGGGTGATCCGGCGGCTCTACGGCCGGCCGCTCGAGACGCTGCTCCTGACCTGGGGCGCCTCGCTGATCATCCAGCAGGGCCTCAGGCTCTGGTTCGGCGCCGCCAACGTCGACGTGTCGTCGCCGCGCTGGCTCTCCGGCGGCTTCGTGCTGATGACCGGGCTCGCGCTGCCGTTCAATCGGCTCTTCATCATCGCGCTCGCGGCCGTCAGCGTGGCCGGGATGTACTGGCTGCTGTTCCGCACGAACCGCGGGCTCACGATCCGGGCCGTGACCCAGAACCGCGCGATGAGCGCGTGTCTCGGCGTGCGCGCGGGCGCCGTGGATGCGCTCACGTTCGGGCTGGGCGCCGGCCTCGCCGGACTCGCGGGGTGTGCGCTCACGCAGATCGGGAACGTCGGCCCGTCGCTCGGGCAGAACTACATCGTCGACTCGTTCATGGTCGTCGTCACGGGCGGGGTGGGCAAGCTGGCGGGCACGATCCTCGCGGCCGCGGGCATCGGCGGTCTCAACAAGGGCATCGAGCCCGCGCTCGGCGCCGTATTCGCCAAGGTGGCCATCCTGATCGCGGTCATCCTCTTCCTGCAGCGGCGGCCGGCGGGCCTCTTCGCGCCGCGGGGGCGCAATGCGGAAGCCTGAGACGATCGCGCTCCTGATCGTCGCCGTGGTGCTCGTGGTGGTGCTGCCGGCCCTCAACGCGCTGCCGCCGTCGTCGCCGTTCCACGTCTCCAACTTCACGCTGAACCTCTTCGGGAAGTTCCTGACCTACGCCATCCTCGCCCTCGGACTCGACCTCCTCTGGGGGTACGCGGGCGTGCTCAGCCTCGGCCACGGCGTGTTCTTCGGGCTCGGCGCGTACGCGATGGGCATGCACCTGATGCTCGAGATCGGCACCCAGAGCGTCTACCAGAACGCGCTGCCCGACTTCATGGTGTGGAACCAGGTGAAGACGCTGCCGTTCTTCTGGCGGCCGTTCCACAGCGCGGCCTTCACGCTCGTCGCCATCATCGCGGTGCCCGCGCTCGTGGGGCTGGCCTTCGGCTTCCTCGCCTTCCGCAGCCGGATCCGCGGCGTCTACTTCTCGATCATCACGCAGGCGCTCGCGCTCTCCGCCTGGCTCGTGTTCAACCGCAACGAGATGAATCTCGGCGGCACCAACGGCCTGGCGGACTTCAAGACCGTCTTCGGCTTCCGGCTGAACCAGGCGTCCACGCAGCGCGGCCTCTACATCACCACCGCGCTCGCGCTGGTCGGCGCGTACCTGCTGTGCCGGTGGATCACGCGCACGCGGGCGGGAAAGGTGCTGGTCGCCATCCGCGACAGCGAGACGCGCGTGCTGTTCTCGGGCTACGCCCCCGCGAACTACAAGCTCTTCGTCTTCGTGGTCTCGGCGGTGCTGGCCGGCGTCGCGGGAGCGCTGTACGCGCCGCAGGTCGGCATCATCACGCCGGCGAAGATGGGCGTGCTGCCGTCCATCGAGATGGTGGTGTGGGTGGCCGCGGGCGGCCGCGGGCACGCTGGTGGGCGCCGGGCTGGGCGCGTTCGGCGTGAACTGGATCCAGAGCTGGCTGACCACGAGCTACCCGGACCTGTGGCTGCTCTTCCTCGGCGCGCTGTTCATGGGCGTCGTGCTCTTCTTCCCCGACGGCGTGCTCGGCGCGGTGGGACGGCTCTACGCCCGCGTGCGCCGCCCGCAGCGGTCCGCCCGCGTCGACGGCACGCTGGGCTTCGAGCCCGAGGGCCCGACAGACCCCAGTCCCCCATCCGGACGGCGCCGTGACCAGGCCCGACGCGATCATCTACTGCGAGGACGTGACCGTCGACTACGACGGCTTCAAGGCCCTGAGCAAGCTCAACTTCTTCATGGACCGGAAGGAGCTTCGCGTCGTCATCGGCCCGAACGGCGCCGGCAAGACCACGCTGCTCGACGTGATCTCCGGCCGCGTGAAGCCGGTGGCGGGACGGGTGATCTTCGGGCACCACACCGATCTGCTCCACAAGCGCGAGAACGAGATCGCGGCCCTCGGGATCGGACGCAAGTTCCAGACGCCGTCGGTCTTCGTCAACCTCACGGTGCGCGACAACGTGGAGCTGTCCCTGCGGCGCGCGAGCAAGGGCGTGTTCGCGACGCTCTTCGAGCGCGATGCGGCGGGAGAGCGCGCGCGCATCGAGACCACGCTGGAGACCGTCGGGCTCGGCGCCAAGGCGGACTGGCTCGCGGGCAGGCTCTCGCACGGGGAGAAGCAGTGGCTCGAGATCGGGATGGTGATCGCGCAGGATCCCGAGCTGCTCCTCGTGGACGAGCCGGTGGCGGGGCTGACCGACGAGGAGACCGCGCGCACCGGCGAGCTGCTCCAGTCGATCGCCGCCGACCGTTCGGTGCTGGTCATCGAGCACGACATGGAGTTCGTGCGCCAGATCGCGCGCAAGGTCACGGTGCTCCACCAGGGCACCGTGCTGTGCGAAGGTCCCGTCGACCAGGTGCAGTCCGATCCTCGCGTGCTCGAGGTCTACCTGGGTCAGCGGAAAGAAGTGCGAGCCGAAGACGGCCGCGAAGCCGGCGGCGAAGAGCGTCTGAGGCGAGCGGTGAAATGATCGGAGACCAGCATGCTGGCCGTTGAACGGGTCGACGCGGCCTACGGAGAGTCGCAGGTCCTGTGGGGCGTCGACCTCGCGGTGCCGGCCAAGAGCGTCGTCTGCCTGATGGGACGGAACGGCGTCGGCAAGACGACGCTCCTGAAGGCCATCATGGGGCTCGTGCCCGTGCGCGGCGGCCGCGTGACGCTCGACGGGACCGACATCACGCGATGGTCGAGCGACCGGCGCGCGCGCGCCGGCATCGGCTACGTGCCGCAGGGCCGGGAGATCTTTCCGCACCTCACGGTCGAGGAAAACCTCCGCATGGCGTTGCTCGGCTGCGGCCGCGCGGGCGGGATCGACGACGCGCTCGCCCTGTTCCCGGCGCTCGCGCGCCTGCTCGGCCGCAAGGGCGGGGTGCTGTCCGGCGGCGAGCAGCAGCAGCTCGCGATCGGACGCGCGCTGCTGACGCGGCCGAAGGTGCTGATGCTCGACGAGCCGACGGAGGGGATCCAGCCGTCGATCGTGCTCGAGATCGAGGCGGCGATCCGGCGCATCGCGACCGAGCTGGGGCTGGCGGTGCTGCTCGTGGAGCAGTACCTGGATTTCGCCGAGCGGCTCGCGGACGCCTACGTCATCATGGCGAAGGGCGCCGTCGTCGCGTCCGGGGTCACGAGCGAGCTCCGCCTCGAGACCGTCAAGAAGCACCTGTCGTTGTGATGGGGAGACCGCATGCACCTGACGCCGCGTGAGCAGGAGAAGCTGCTCATCTTCACGGCCGCGGAGGTCGCCCGCCGGCGCCGCGGCCGCGGGCTCAAGCTGAATCACCCGGAATCCGTGGCGCTCATCACCGCCGAGCTGCTGGAAGGCATTCGTGACGGGCGTTCGGTGTCCGAGCTGATGGAGTTCGGCGCCACGATCCTTCACCGGGACGACGTCATGGAAGGCGTCCCCGAGATGGTGGACGAGGTGCAGGTCGAGGGGACGTTCCCCGACGGCACCAAGCTCGTCACCGTGCACCACCCCATCCGATGACGTTCGAGACCTGGGCGTTGTTCGCGATCACCGAGACCGCGCTGTCGATCACCCCCGGACCGGCGGTCCTGCTCGTGTTGTCCCAGGGGCTCACGCGCGGGACGGGGCCGTCGGTCTACGCGAGCCTCGGCATCCTCACCGGCAACGCGTGCTACTTCGCGCTGTCGGCCACCGGGCTCGGCGCCGTGCTCCTCGCGTCGTACGAGGTCTTCTCGGCGATCCGCTGGCTGGGCGCGGCCTACCTCGTGTGGCTCGGGATCAGCGCGTTCCTCGGGAAATCCGCGGTCCTCGCCGTCGGCGCCGGCGCGCCCACCAGCCCCGTGAGGGGGTTTGGGGGTCCTCAGTCGTGGGGCCCCCATGTTCGGACCTGGATGAACGGCTTCGTGCTGCAGGCCGCGAACCCGAAGGCGCTCGTCTTCTTCGTCGCGCTGCTCCCGCAGTTCATCGATCCGCGAGGCTCGGTGCTCGTGCAGGTCGCGATCCTCGGCGTGACGAGCGTGGTGCTGGAGTTCTTCGTGCTCCTCGCCTACGGCGTGCTGGCGGGGCGTCTCACGTCCGTCGCCGCACGCCCGCGCTTCCAGACGCTTGCCAACCGCGTGGCCGGCACGCTGCTGATCGCGGCCGGCGTCAGCGTGGCTGTGCAGAGGGGGTTTGGGGGTCCTGTGTCATGGGGCCCCCATGTCCAAAGGAGAGCCGTGTGATTCCCGGTGAATACCTGCTCGGCGACGGCGACATCGTCGCCAACGAGGGACGCGCCACCGTCGACCTCGTGGTGGCAAACACGGGCGACCGTCCGATCCAGGTCGGCTCGCACTTCCATTTCTTCGAGGTCAATCGCGCCCTGAGGTTCGATCGCGCGCAGGCGTTCGGGATGCGCCTGAACGTGCCCGCGGGCACCGCGGTGCGCTTCGAGCCGGGTGACGAGAAGCGCGTCACGCTGGTCGAGCTCGCGGGCGCCAGGAAGGTGTTCGGGCTGAACGGTCTCACCGAGGGCGGCGCCAAGGACGATGCGCTCGCGCGGCTGGCGGCGTGGGAGCGTCCGTCGTGACGCTCCGTCTCAGCCGCCGCCAGTACGCGGACCTCTACGGCCCCACCACGGGCGACCGCGTACGGCTCGCGGACACCGAGCTCTTCATCCGCGTCGAGCGCGACCTCACGGTGGCGGGCGAGGAGGCGAAGTTCGGCGGCGGCAAGGTGATCCGCGACGGCATGGGCCAGTCGGCGCGGGCCACGCGCGCGGACGGCGTGCTCGACTGCGTCATCACCAACGCGCTCATCGTGGATCACTGGGGCATCGTGAAGGCGGACATCGGCCTCCGCGACGGCCGCATCGTGGGCATCGGCAAGGCGGGCAATCCCGATCTCATGGCCGGCGTCTCGCCGACCATGGTGGTGGGCGCGTCCACCGAGGTCATCGCGGGCGAGGGGCGCATCGTCACCGCGGGCGGCCTCGACAGCCACATCCACATGATCTGTCCGCAGCTCGTCGGCGACGCGATCAGCGCCGGGCTCACCACGCTCCTCGGCGGCGGCACCGGGCCGGCCACCGGGACCAACGCGACGACGTGCTCGCCCGGCGAGTGGAACATCCACCGCATGCTCGAGGCCGCCGAGGCGTTTCCCGTGAACCTCGGGTTCCTCGGCAAGGGCAACGCGTCCGCGCCGGAGCCTCTCCGCGAGCAGGTCCTGGCGGGCGCGATCGGACTGAAGCTGCACGAGGACTGGGGAACGACGCCCGCCGCGATCGACACCGCGCTCGGGGTGGCGGAGGAGCTCGACATCCAGATCGCGATCCACACCGACACGCTGAACGAGTCGGGCTTCGTGGAGGACTCGATCCGCGCCTTCAAGGGCCGGACGATCCACACGTACCACACGGAAGGCGCCGGCGGCGGGCACGCCCCCGACATCATCAAGGTGTGCGGGGAGCCCAACTGTCTGCCGTCGTCGACCAACCCGACGATGCCGTTCACCGTGAACACGATGGACGAGCACCTCGACATGCTGATGGTCTGCCACCACCTCAACCCGAAGATCCCGGAGGACCTCGCGTTCGCGGAGTCGCGCATCCGCGCGGAGACGATCGCCGCCGAGGACGTCCTCCACGACCTCGGCGCCATCAGCATGATGTCGTCGGACTCGCAGGCGATGGGACGGATCGGCGAGGTCGTCATCCGCACGTGGCAGACGGCCGACAAGATGAAGCGTCAGCGCGGCCCGCTGCCGGGCGAGACGCCGGGCGACGACAACCTCCGCGTGAAGCGCTACGTCGCGAAGTACACGATCAACCCCGCGATCACGCACGGGCTCGCCGAGCACGTCGGCTCGATCGAGCTCGGCAAGCTCGCCGACCTGGTCGTCTGGAAGCCCGCCTTCTTCGGCGTCAAGCCGGAGCTCGTCCTCAAGAGCGGCTTCATCGCCTGGGCCGCCATGGGCGATCCCAACGCCTCGATCCCCACGCCGCAGCCCGTCCTCTACCGGCCGATGTTCGCCGCCCACGGACGCGCCGTCGGCACCACCGCCGTCACCTTTCTCTCGCGCGCGGCCCTCGACGCCGGCGTTCCGCGGCGGCTCGGACTCTCCCGGCGCGCCCTCGCCGTCTCCCGGTGTCGCACCATCTCCAAGCGCGACATGGTCCACAACAGCGCGCTGCCGCGCATTGACGTCGACGCCGAGACCTATGAAGTCCGCGCCGACGGCGAGCTGCTCACGTGCGAGCCTGCACGCGTGCTGCCGATGGCTCAGCGGTACTTTCTCTTCTGATGGCTGGCCACGCGCGCTTACGGGCGAGGCGGATCGGGGGCGCGGGCCGGGGGCCCTCGGGGTCCTCTGCCCCCCGACAGTGTTTGGCGCGGTCCGACGCTCGTTATTTCCATCGCACGGCCGGGCTCGTGCCGAATCCGGCGCGGGGAACGGGGCACCCGGACCCCGAGGGCCCCCGGCCCGCGCTCCCGATCCGGCTCGCCCGTGAACGGGCATCGACGACCATCGGATGAGCGAAGGACCGCCCGTCATCACCAGCAGTCATGTGCATGTGCACGACGAGCAGCTTGCATCGCTGCAACGCGACTCCCTCGTTCTGACCGCCGAGGAGCGGAGGTGGGGGCGGCGGCGCGTCAAGACCGAGAAAGGGCGCGAGCTCGTGCTCGCGCTTCCCACCGGGAGCGTGCTCGAGGCCGGGCACGTCCTTCATCGTCGGTTCCGACTACTACGTCGTCATCGACGCGGCCATCGAAGCCGTCCTGAGCGTGTCGCCGCGCTCGCGCGATGAGATGGTGCGCGTCGCGTTCGAAGTCGGGAATCGGCACTTCACCCTCGCCATCGACGGGGATCGGCTGCTCGTGCCCGATGACATCGCCATGGAGCAGCTGCTGTCACGGCTCGGCGTGCCGTGGACGCGCGATCGCGCCGTCTTCGTTCCACTTGGCGCGGGGCATCGCCATGACCACTGAGGCCTCCGTCGCGCTCCTGGCCCTGTTGCAGCTCGCCGACGGGCTGTTTCCGGCGGGGGCGTTCGCGCATTCGCTCGGGCTCGAGACCTACGCGCAGGAGGGGACCGTCAAGGACCGCGTCGGGCTCGACGCGTTCGTGCGCGCCCACCTCGACGGCAGCGCGGGGCCGGCCGACGCCGTCGCGGTGGCGTACGTCGCCCGGCGGGCGCGGGCCGACGACCTGTCCGCGTGCCTCGATGTCGACGCTCGGCTCGATGCGATGCGGTTCGTGCCCGAGTTCACGGCCGCGAGCCGGCAGATGGGGCGGCAGACGCTCCGTGTCGCGGCCGCGTGGGACGGGGATCCGTTTCTCGTCGCGCTCGCGGCGCGCGTCGAATCCGGAGCGACGCCCGGCCACTATCCGGTCGTGTTCGGGGCCGCCGCCGGGCGGACCGGCATTGACGCGGAGGCTGCGGCGGCCGCCTTTCTCTACGCGACGGCGTCCATGCTCGTGAACGCCGCGCTCCGGCTGCTTCCCATGGGACAGATGGACGGACAGCGCGTGCTCGCAGGGCTCCGGCCGCGCATCGCCGCCCTCGCGGCGGCCGCGGCCACCACCGGCATCGACGACATGTGGAGCTTCACGCCCGGCCTCGAGCTCGCGGGCCTTCGCCACGCGGAGCTCGACATGAGGTTGTTCCGCTCGTGATTCCCAAGCCCCTCAAGATCGGCATCGGCGGGCCCGTCGGGTCCGGCAAGACGGCGCTGACCGAAGCGCTGTGCCTCCGCTTCCGTGACGACGTCGACATGGCGGTCATCACCAACGACATCTACACGAAGGAAGATGCGGAGTTCCTCGTGCGGCGGGGTGCGTTGCCGCCGCTGCGCGTGCTCGGGGTGGAGACGGGCGGCTGCCCGCACACCGCGATCAGAGAAGACGCATCCGTCAACCTCGAAGCGATCAGCGAGCTCACCGGGCGGTTTCCGAACCTCGACCTCCTGATCGTGGAGAGTGGTGGTGACAATCTCGCCGCCACGTTCAGCCCCGAGCTCGTGGACGCGACCATCTACGTCATCGATGTTGCACAGGGCGAGAAGATCCCGCGCAAGGGCGGGCCCGGCATCACCCGTTCCGACCTGCTCGTGATCAACAAGATCGACCTCGCCCCCTACGTCGGCGCCGACCTCGCGGTGATGGACCGCGACGCGCGGCGCCAGCGCGGCGAGCGTCCGTTCGTGTTCACCAACCTGAGGGACGGCGTCGGCGTGGACGCCGTGGTGGAGTGGATCCGCACGGATCTCCTGCTCGCGTCGGCCGCGACGGCACGCTGAGCCTGCGGTTCGAGCGGCGCGGCGCGGCGACGGTGCTCGCCGGCTGCCGCTTCACGCTCCCGCTGCAGGTCATGACGCCGCTCGCGCTCGACGTCCAGGCGCGGGACACACAGGCGCGCCTCCGGGACACACAGGCGCGCCTCCGGGACACACAGGCGCGCCTCCGGCGCGACGCCCTCGTGGTCTCGGTCCTGAACCCGACCGGCTGCGTGCTCGGCGGCGATCATCTGCGCATCGACGTCTGCGCGGGCGCGGGCGCGCACGCGCTGCTCACGACGCCGTCCGCCACGAAGGTCCACCGCGCGGACGGTCCGGCCGCGGTGCAGGAGGTGAGCCTCTCGGTCGCGCCCGGGGCCGTCCTCGAGTGGGTGCCGGACCACACGATCCCCCACGTGGGGGCCGCCTTCCGCCAGTGCCTCCGCGCGCACGTGGCGACGGACGCCACGCTGATCGTCGCCGATGCGTTCGCGGTCGGCCGGGTGGCGCGCGGCGAGCGCTTCCAGTTCCGCGTGCTCGACAGCGCGCTGCACATCACGGACGACGAGGGCTGGGTCCTCCACGATCGCTTCGTGCTCGGCGGCGAGCCGGGCTGGGCCGGGCTCGGCTTCTGCGAGGGCGCCCCGTACATCGCCACGATCGCCGTCGTGACGCCGGTGCCGGTCGAGAAGATCGCCCGCGCGGCCGCGGACGCGCTGGGCATCGTGGCCGGCGTCCGCGGCGGGGTGGGGCGGCTCCCACGCCGGGGCATCCTCATCCGCTGCCTGGCCGAGACGGCGCCCGCGCTGGGCGATGCGGTGCACGGCGTGTGGGGGGCTGTCCGAGACGTCGCGCTCGGGACAGGCGCGCCCGACCTGCGAAAGTACTGACGGCGTCTGGCTCGTCTGTGACGATTGCGTTACACTCGCAGCCGACGAGACACGATGTTCAATCTGATCCCGCGCGAAGTCCGGTTCTTCGATCTCTTCGACCAGCAGTCGGAGCACATCAGCAAGGCGGCGGCGCTCCTCCACGAGATGGTGCACAACTTCTCCGACGCCCGCGCCAAGATGCACCTCATCAAGGAAGTGGAGCACGCGGGCGACCTGGTCACCCACGAGATCGTCAAGCGGCTGAACACCACGTTCATCACGCCGATCGACCGGGAGGACATCCACGACCTCGCCACCCGGCTCGACGACGTGCTGGACTACATCGAGGCGGCCTCCGAGCGCCTGGTGGTGTACCGCATCAAGGAGCCGACCTCCGCGTGCCGGGCCATGGCGGAAGTCATCGTGAAGACCGCCACGGCCATGAATCACGCCCTCAAGTGCCTGCGCACGATGGATCCCGCTTTCCACGAGCACGCCGTGGAGGTCAACCGCCTGGAGAACACGGCGGACAACCTGCTGCGCGACAGTCTCGCCGCGCTCTTCCAGGAGCAGGGCGATCCCATCGAGGTCATCAAGTGGAAGGAGATCTACGAGACGATGGAGATCGTCACGGACCGCTGCGAGGACGTGGCCAACACGATCGAAGGGATCATCCTCAAGATGGCGTGAGCCGCCCGTCCCCACTCCCGTGCTGACCATCGTCATCTTCATCGTCCTCGTCGCCCTCGTCTTCGACTTCATCAACGGCTTCCACGACGCCGCCAACTCGATCGCCACCGTCGTCTCCACCCGCGTGCTCACGCCCGCTGCAGGCCGTGGTCTGGGCGGCGTTCTTCAACTTCGTGGCGGCCTTCGGCTTCGGCGTGCAGCGTCGCCAAGACCATCGGCAAGGGCGTGGTCGAGCCGAGCGTCGTCGATCAGTGCGGTGATCCTCGCCGGGCTGGTGGGCGCGATCGTCTGGGACCTCATCACCTGGTACTGGGGCCTGCCCACGAGCTCGTCGCACGCGCTCATCGGCGGCTTCGCCGGCGCGGCGGTGGTCAAGGCCGGCTTCGGGGCGCTCGATCGCTGGCCGGCCTCGTCAAGATCGGCGTCTTCATCGTCCTCGCGCCGCTGATCGGCTTGGTCGCTCGGCTTCGGCGCTGATGCTGGCGACCGTGTGGATCTTCCGGACGCGCAGCGCCCGGCCGCGTCGACTGGCTGTTCCGGCGGCTGCAGCTCGTCTCGGCCGCCGCCTACAGCCTCGGCCACGGCACCAACGACGCGCAGAAGACCATGGGCATCATCGCCGTGCTGCTGTTCACCACCGGGCATCATCGGGCCGCGAGTTCCACGTGCCGTTCTGGGTGATCCTGGCGGCGCACGCGGCGATCGCGCTCGGGCACGCTGTCCGGCGGCTGGCGGATCGTCAAGACCATGGGCATGCGGATCACCAAGCTCCGCCCGGTCGGCGGCTTCTGCGCGGAGACGGCGGGCGCGATCACGCTGATCGGCACGGCGCATCGCGGGCATCCCGGTCAGCACCACGCACACGATCACCGGCGCGATCGTCGGCGTCGGGCTCGCTGCAGCGGCTCTCCGCCGTGCGCTGGGGCGTGGCCGGGCGGATCGTCTGGGCCTGGATCCTCACCATCCCGGCGTCGGCCGCGATCGCGGCCGCGACGTGGCTCGTCCTCCGGATCCTGGGCGCGTGAGCGCGCGCCTCGCAACCCCTGCGGACGCCGAGGCGATCGCGCGCATCTACAACCAGGGCATCGAGGAGCGGATCGCCACCTTCGAGACCGAGCCGCGGACGGCTGCGCAGATCGCGGCCCAGATCGCCGAGAAGGGTGATCGCTTTCCCACGGTGGTCGTGGAGCGTGACGGGCAGGTGATCGCCTGGGCGTCGGCGGGCGCGTATCGCAGCCGGCCGGCGTACGCGGGGGTGGCCGAGCACTCGGTCTACGTCGATCGGGCGGCGCGCGGGAGCGGGGCGGGCCGCGCGGCGCTCGAGGCATTGTTCCGCGCGTACGCGGAGCGCGGCTTCTGGAAGCTCGTCTCGCGCATCTTCGTGCAGAACGTCGCCAGCATCCGCCTGCACGAGCGCGCCGGCTTCCGCGTCGTCGGCGTCTACCGGCGTCACGGCAAGCTCGAGGGCACGTGGATGGACTGCGCGATCGTCGAAAAGCTCCTCGGCCCCGCGGAGGATGATGGGGGCTGACCCACGGGCGGATGTGAAGCGATGGCAGTCAACTGACTTCGCGCTCATCGGCGCCAACCTCGTCTACGCGACCTCGTACGTCGCCACCCGGTTCACGCTCGACGACGTGCCGCCCGCGATCCTCGCCTTCCTTCGCTGTGCGCTCGGCAGCCTCGTGCTCGTTCCGCTCGCCCTCCGCGAGCTGCGCCGGGCGGCGCTGACCCGCGCCGATCACTGGCGCATCGCGGGCATGGGGCTGTTCGGATTCGGCGCGGCCTTCGCGCTGGGGCACTGGGGCCTCGTCCGCTCGACGGCGGCCAACGCGGCGCTGCTGATCATCATCGAGCCGCTCGCGATCATGGCGCTGTCGCCCCTCATGCTCGGCGAGCGCCTCCACCGGCGCGAGGCGATCGGCGGGGCGCTCGCGCTCGCCGGCACCGTCGTCGTCGTGGTCAACGGCGTTCCGGGGCTCACGGCGGACGTGGCGCCGCACTGGCGCGGCGACCTGCTGCTGATCGCGGCCGGCTTCGGCTACGCCGCCTACTCGCTGTTCGGGCGCGAGGTGCTGCGCCGTCACCCGTCCACCCCGGTCACCGCGCTGTCGATCCTGTGGGGCGCCGCGTCGCTCGTGCCGCTCGCGGCGTGGGAGTGGGGCACAGGGGCGCGGCCCACCTGGACGGGGTCGGCCGTCCTCGGCACCCTCTATCTCGCGGTCGTCATCACCGCGCTCATGTACCTCGTCTGGAACTGGGCGCTCGAGCGCGTCCCGGCGCCCGCGGGCGGCCATCTTCCTGACCGTGCAGCCGATCACCGGGGCCATCCTCGGGGTCGTCCTGCTCGGGAGACGCCCTTCACGGCGTTCACGGCCGTCGGAGGCCTGCTGATCGTCACCGGGACTCACGTTGACCGCGAGACCCTGAGGCGCCGGGTTGCTATACTTCAATCGTGCCCGAGCCTCGGCGGTATCAACTTCAGAACGAGGCTTCCAACCGCCTCATCGGTGAGCTCCTCAAGGAAGCCGGCGTTCCCCAGGAACGGCGGTTCTACTACCAGCAGCTCCTGACCACCGTCCTCAAGATGCACGAGGACGGCGCCGGCCTGGCCGACCTCAAGATCACCAACACGACGCTCAAGGAGCTGCGGTACGCGTTCAAGGTCTACGCGCCGTATCGTGACGTCCGCAAGGTGACGGTCTTCGGCTCCGCCCGCACCCCGGCACGGACGAGGCCGCGGTCGCGGCGCGCGAGTTCGGGCGACGGATGGTCGGCGAGGGCTGGATGGTCGTGACCGGGGCCGGCGCGGGGATCATGGGCGCCGCCCAGGAGGGCGCCGGCGGCGAGCAGAGCTTCGGGCTGAACATCCGGCTCCCGTTCGAGCAGGAGGCGAACCCGTGGATCGCCTCGGACCCGAAGCTGATCACGTTCAAGTACTTCTTCACGCGCAAGCTGTTCCTCGTGAAGGAAGCGAGCGCGGTGACGCTCTTCCCCGGCGGCTTCGGGACGATGGACGAGTCGTTCGAGCTGCTCACGCTGATGCAGACGGGCAAGGCCACGATCGTCCCCGTCGTGCTCGTCGAGGCGGGGCCGAAGCCGTACTGGCGGATCTGGGACCGCTGGGTCCAGGCCACGCTCGTGGAGCGGCGGCTGGTCGACCCGAACGACTCGGCGTTCTATCAGATCGTCGACAGCGCCGAGGCGGCCGTGCGGGCCGTCACGCACTTCTATCGCCTCTATCCACTCCGCGCGCATCGTCGGCGAGAAGCTGGTCTTCCGTCTCCAGCGCCCGCTCACGGACGAGCAGGTGCGCGCGGTGCAGACGAGCTTCGACGACATCATGAAGGGCCCGATCGAACAGTCGCCGACCCCGATCCCGCAGGAGCAGGACGAGCACCCGGAGCTGCCGAGGCTGATCCTGCCGTTCAATCGGAGCTAGCTACGGCCGGCTGCGGCAGTTGATAGATTTCTTGAACGCCCTTGATTGATTGACATCAGGGGGAGCGCTGCGCTGCTCCCCCCGATACCCCCCATCGCTCCGAAGACGTGCAGTGGAGTCCTGCCACGCGAGTCCGCTCATCGAATGTCAACGGCATCGAGGTGACGAGACTCTCACGCCGCGTGAATGTCTGCGCGTTCGAGCGCGGGTTTGCACGCGCCGCGATCCGCGAGCGCGATGCAGGCGGAGTGCGCCGTAGCGCGCGCGACCTCCGGAGGGGACGTCAGTCCGGCTCCGGGCGCTCCTCCGGTCACCTGGCACTCGGCGCAGACCCACGTGCGGAGGACCCGCTTCGTCTGGTCGTCGCGGCGGAGCGATCCACGGGATGAACGCGCGGCGGCCGCAGCGAGGGCAACGCTCGGGAGTCGCGCCCGCGGGGACCGCCGACGGCAGCCACGGAATCTTCGCGGGCATCGCGAGGATCGTACTCATTAAACTGTGGACCGTGAGACGGTTCCGGGTCGGTCTGGCGCAGATCAATCCCACCGTCGGGGACCTCGACGGCAACGTGAGGAAGATCGTCGAGGGCATGGAGCACGCGCGCCGGCTCGGGTGCCGGCTCGTCGCGTTCCCCGAGCTCGCCATCCCCGGCTATCCGCCCGAAGACCTGCTGTTCAAGCGCGCGTTCATCGACGCGAACCTGCCGCGCGCTCGAGCAGGTCACCGGCGCCTCGCGCGGGCTCACGGCGGTCGTCGGCTTCGTCGACAAGCGCGACGACATCTTCAACGCGGCGGCCATCCTCCACGACGGCGCGCGCGTCGGCGTCTATCACAAGCAGTACCTGCCGAACTACGGCGTCTTCGACGAGAACCGCTACTTCCAGGCGGGCACCGAGACGCCGGTGTTCACGTGCGGCGACGTGACGTTCGCGGTCAACATCTGCGAGGACATCTGGTATCCGAGCGGCCCCACGCGACGGCAGGCGCTGGCCGGCGCCGAGCTGATCGTCAGCATCAACGGCTCGCCGTTCCACGCCGGCAAGGCGCAGTACCGCGAGACGATGCTCGCCACGCGCGCGGCCGACGACCTCGTGTGCGTCGCGTTCGTGAACATGGTGGGCGGGCCAGGACGAGCTCGTCTTCGACGGCGGCAGCGTGATGTTCGACGAGCGCGCGCGAGCTGCGTGGCGCGCGGGCGAGCGTTCGCCGAGGACTTCGTGGTGGCGGACGTCGATCTCGACGCCGTCTTCCACGCGCGGCTCCGCGATGCGCGGCGCCGCCAGGAGAAGCTCGGCGCGGACGAGCGCGTGACGCGCGTCGTGCTGCCGGCCCTGCCGGCGCCCACGATCGACGCCCGCGCTGACGCCCGTCGATCGTGCCGGCCGCTCGGCGCCGTCGACGAGGTCTTCCAGGCGCTCGTGCTCGGGACGCGCGACTACGTGCAGAAGAGCGGCTTCAAGCGCGTGGTCATCGGGCTCTCGGGCGGCATCGACTCCGCGCTCGTCGCCGCCATCGCCGTGGAGGCGCTCGGCCGGGAGAACGTCGTCGGCGTCACCATGCCGTCGCCCTACTCGTCGGCGGGCACGCGCGGCGACGCGCAGCGCCTCGCGAAGAACCTCGGCATCGAGTTCATGAAGCTGCCGATCACCGGGGTGTTCAAGCCGTTCAAGCGCGCGCTCGCGCGAGCCGTTCAAGGGCTTCCCGGAGGACGTGACCGAGGAGAACATCCAGGCGCGCATCCGCGGCACGCTGCTGATGGCGCTCTCGAACAAGTTCGGCTGGCTCGTGCTGACGACCGGCAACAAGAGCGAGATCGGCGTCGGCTACTGCACGCTCTACGGCGACATGGCGGGCGGCTTCGCGGTGATCAAGGACGTGCCGAAGACGCTGGTGTACGAGCTCTCGCGGCACGTCAACGCGCGGGCCGGGCGCGCCGTCATCCCCGAGAGCATCATCACGCGCGCGCCGTCCGCGGAGCTGCGTCCGGACCAGAAGGACCAGGACACGCTGCCGCCGTACCCCGAGCTCGACGCGATCCTGCGCGCCTACGTCGAAGAGGACCGCAGCGTGAGCGAGCTGGCCGCGCTCGGCTTCGACCCCGCGACCGCGCGCGAAGGTGGCTCGCATGGTGGACCGCAACGAGTACAAGCGCCGCCAGGGCCCCGATCGGCGTGAAGATCACGCCGCGCGCGTTCGGCCGCGACTGGCGCCTGCCGCTGGTCAATCGCTTTCGGGAGTAGCCCCGGCTAGCTGCGCTGGAAGACGAAGAAGTCGAGGGGCTCGATCAGCGGCGGTCGGCGGTGCCGTGCGGCAGTGGGCCTCGTAACGCGCGAGACCCTCTTCGAACGCCGTATCGGGCAGGAGTCGCAGCGTCGAGAATGGTCTCCGGCGGACCGCCTCCAGCGCGTGCAGCGGGGACGGCGCGAACTCCTGCTCGATCGTTCGATGCGCGTGGGGCGTGAAGCCGGCCTGCTCGAACGTCGTCACGATCCGGTGACGCGGGGGAGGCGCGCCTCGTCGAGGGCGCGCGCGCCCGGGAAGAACGGGAGCCACGAGATGTGATCGATGAGCTCCAGGGACGGCGTGCGCAGGAGCACCCAGCCCCGCGGGCGTACGACGCGACGGAGCTCGGCCACCGCGGCGTCCGCCACCCCCGCGGTGGAGAGCAGGTGGTAGACCATCGACAGCAGCGCGAGGTCGATCGAGGCCGCGCGGAAGGGCAGCGCGGTCGCGTCCGCGCTCGCGAAGACGGTCGGCGCGCCCGGCATCGTGACCCGCTCGCGCAGCATCGCCGGTGAGCCATCCACGCCGATCGTCGAGGCTCCGAAGACGTCCGCGAGCAGCGCCGTGAAGCGCCCGGTCCCGCATCCGAGGTCGAGGAGCCGGCGGAGCGGCGCCGACGGCACCGCCGAACGAAACGCGTCGCCCCAGAGGGTCCGGATGCTCGCGGAGAGATCGCTCCGGACGTCGGCGTACGCGCGCGCGAGGTCCGTGCTCGCCCAGATGCTCATCGCGGGCAGCGCGGGACCAGCGCGCGCTCGAGGAGCGCGGCCGCGAGGCCCTCCGCCATCAGATGCGCGCCCTCGACCGTGTGATGGATGTCGTCCGCCCGGAACAGCGGCCGCGCCGGGTCCGCGCGACGGCGAAACGTCTCGACCAGCGAGATCACCCCGAACCCCTCGCGCTGCCCGATCGCTTCGACGGTGCGGAAGGGGCGGTCGGAGGCGTAGAGCCCGGACCCGAGACCGAAGCTCGCGCGGCTCCCCGGCGATTCGTGCGGCGCGACCTGGTGGGCATGCGGATAGACGACGACCACGAAGCGCGCCGAGCAGCCCGTCGGCGACGCGCCGGATGCCCGCCAGATACCGCGCGGTGGTGTCCCACGCGCGGGCCTCGTCGCGGGCGGGCGTGTCCCGCGTGATCGCCAGGCGGTCATAGCGGAGGTCGCCGATCAGATCGCGCGCCTGCAGCGCCGGCTCGTCGAGGTTCAACGGGCCGAAGATCCGGCGGCCGGTCTTCGACTTCCGAAACGCCTGCCACAGCGCGAGCCGGTTCAGCGCGTCCTCGAGCGGGGCGGACGGCCGCGGGGAGCGCGGGTGGGAGGAGCAACGCCGTCTCCCGGCGCCGGTGGCTCGGGACGCGCGTCGGCAGCCCGTCGGCGTCGAGCTCGGCCAGCGCGGTGCGGATCAGATCGTCGTGCACGTCCGTCATGTCCAGGTTGAGGACGACGAGGTCGGGGTCGAGCGCGGCGCCGATCTCCTTCAGCAGGAGATATTCGAGGATCGGCGAGTAGCTGGCCACGCCCGCGTTGATCACCTGCACGCCGGGACAGCTCACGCGCAGCGCGACCTCGACCCGGCGCGGAATCGTGTCGGCGTCCGCGAATCCGCCGCCCTCGGTGAACGAATCGCCGAGCATCAGCACCCGTACCGTGCCCGCCGGCTTCGGGCTCGCGAGATCGCGGTCGCGCAGGCCGAGCGCGTTGGTGCGGTACGGGACGTCCTGCACGGTGCCTTGCCAGTTCGCGACCAGGCGATGATGGCGCACGCGGTCGCTGACGAGGTGCGTCTTGCGCTCCGGCGACGGCAGCAGACGGAGCGCGGCCTCCGCGGCGGTGAGCGCCAGCACGAGGCCCGCGAGCACGAGTCCGACACGTGTCGGCAGTCGCGGAGCGGCACGGCTTTGCCGGGCCGCGGAGCGCGGGGGGCCGCGTCATGCCCATGTCGGCAGTCGCGGAGCGACGGCTTTCCCCGCGAAGCGCGGGGGGCTGGGTCGCCTCGCATCCCCCATGTCACAGCCAGTCAGCCCCTCCATCTGCAGCGCGTGGAGCCGGCGATACATGCCGTCGCGCGCGATCAGCTCGTCGTGGCGCCCGATCTCCACGATCCGCCCGCCGTGCACGACCACGATCCGGTCGGCGTTGCGGACGGTGGCGAGGCGGTGCGCGATGACGAGCACGGTGCGGCCGCGCATCAGGTCGGTGAGCGCCTGCTGCACCATGAACTCGCTCTCGGCGTCGAGGTCGGACGTCGCCTCGTCGAGGATCAGGATCGGCGGGTCCTTGAGGAACGCGCGCGCGATCGCCAGGCGCTGGCGCTGGCCGCCCGAGAGCCGCACGCCCCGCTCGCCCACGAGCGTCTGGTAGCCCTCGGGGCACGCCGCGATGAACTCCTCGGCGTGCGCCTGCCGCGCGGCGCGCGCGATCTCCTCCTCGGTGGCCTCGGGACGGCCGTACGCGATGTTGTAGTGGATCGTGTCGCTGAAGAGGAACGTGCCCTGCGTCACCACGCCGAGCTGCGCGCGCAGCGAGCTCTGGGTCACGTCGCGCACGTCGTGGCCGTCGATGGTGAGGCGGCCCTCGGTCACGTCGTAGAAGCGGGGCAGGAGGTCGAGCAGGGTCGACTTGCCGGCGCCGCTCATGCCGACGAACGCGACGACCTCGCCCTTGCGGATCGTCAGCGAGACGTCGCGCAGCGCGAACTCCTCGGCGCCGCCGTAGCGGAAGCCGACCCGGTCGAACGCGATCGCGTCGCGGAACTCGGGCAGCGTGACGGCGCCCGGGCGATCGGCGATGGCGGGCGGCGTGTCGAGCACCTCGAACACGCGCTCGACCGACGAGGTCGACTGCTGGACGGTGTTGGCGATGCGCGAGAGCTGGCGCACCGGCCCGTAGAGCAGCGCGAGCGCGGTCGTGAACGAGAAGAAGTCGCCGGGCGTCATGTGCCCGGCGATGACCCGGTGCCCGCCGTACCAGAGCGCGCCCATGATGCCGAACGCGGCCAGCACTTCCATGAGCGGCTCGGTGAGCTGATCGGTGCGCTGGTCCTTCAGCGCGAGGCCGAGCAGGCGCCGGTTCACGCGCGCGAAGCGCTCGCCCTCGTGGCCCTCGCGCCCGAACGCCTTGACGATCTTGGTGCCCGCGAACACCTCGTGCAGCAGCACGTTCAGCTCGGCGACCTTCTCCTGGGCGCGGCGGTTGATGCGGTACAGGCGCCGGCCGATCTGCCGGACCGCGAATCCGATGAACGGAAAGACCACGAGCGCGATGAGCGCCAGCCGCCACTCCCGACCAGCATGACCGTCACCAGCGCGATGATCATGGCCACCTGGCGGAGCGTCATGACCATCACGGTCGACGACAGGCGCGCGAGGCGGTTGACGTCGGTGACCACCCGCGACATCAGCTCCGCGGAGTGGCGGCTCTCGAAGTAGGCGAGCGGCATCCGCTGCAGGTGCGCGTAGACCTCGGCGCGCAGGCGCGCGATCACGCGCTCGCCGACGGACGCCATCAGGTACGACTGCCCGTAGCGCGCGAACCCCTTCGCGATGTAGGCGCCGAGCAGCAGCAGCGGGACGACGCGCAAGCGCGACGAGATCGCGCTTGAGGAAGATGTCGTCCATGGCCGGCTTCACCAGCCACGCGACGGAGCCTTCCATCGCGGCGACGACGAGCGCGAGGAGGCCGCCGACCACCAGCACCGGCACGTAGGGCCGGACGTGGGTGAACAGGCGGCGATAGAGCACGAGGCGGCCGGACTTCATCCGCGCGGGTCCACGAGACGACGATACAGCCGCTCGGTCGCCTCCACCTTGGTCTCGAGCGAGAAGTCGGCTTCCACGCGCTTGCGGCCCGCGCGCGCGAGCTGCGTGGCGCCACGTGGGGTCGGCGTGCAGGCGCAGGAGCGCGGTGGCGATCGCGGCCGGGATCGTGCGGCGGCACGAGCAGCCCGGTCTCGCCGTCCAGCACCAGCTCCGGCATCCCGGCCAGGCGCGTCGCGACGACCGCGCGCTCGCTCGCGAGCGCTTCGCGGATCGAGCCGGTGATGCCGAGCCCCGCCCACGAGGCGTCGACGACCACGTCGGCGGCCGCCAGCACGCCCGGCACGTCCTCGCGCGGCCCCACGACGAGCACGCGGTCGCCGATGCCGAGCGCGTGCGCGCTGATCGGACAGCCGCGCGATGGCCGGCGGCGGCGCGCCGAGGAAGAGCAGGCGGGCGTCCGGCGCCGCGGCCGCCACGCGTTGCATCGCGGTGAGCACGTCGCTCCAGCCTCGCCACGACCGGACGCCGACCTGCACGATCACGAAGTGCGCGGCCGCGAGGCCGAGCTCGCGGCGCACCGGCGTGCCGTCCACGCCGGGATGGAAGCGCTGGATGTCGGTGCCCGGAGTAGATGACCTCGATCTTGCCGGCCGGGACGCCGACGCCGAACGAGGTCGTCCTTGATCGAGCGGCACACGGCGACGATCGCGTCCACGCGCCGTGTCGTGTAGCCGAGGCGGTTCAGGCGCCCGGGCACGAAGCTCACGCCGCGGTTGAGCACGAGCCGCGGCCGCGGCCCGACGAGGCCGGCGAGGATCGCGAGCGTGCGCGCGCGGCCCTTGTGCGCGTGGATGACGTCGATGCCGCGCGCGTCCGGACGAGCCGGCGCAGCCGCCACGCCGCGCGCGGATCCCAGGCGCGGCGCAGCGGCAGCGTGACGTGGTCGACCCCCGGCGCCCGCGAGGCGTGCGCCGTGCGGGCCGGGCGGCGTGGCGATCGATGACCGAGTGGCCGCGCGCCGCGAGGCCGCGCGCGAGCTCGCGCAGCTGGATCGCTGCGCCGGTGAAGTAATCCGCCTTCGGGTAGAGCTGGAGGACCGCTGAGAGGCCGGTCGCTCAACGGCCTTGAAGTACGCGCGCACCGCCGCCGCCACCCGGTCGATCTCCTCCTCGGTATGACCCGAGGAGATCGGCAAGGTGAGGATCTCGCTCACGAGGCGCTCCGTCCGCGGCAGCGCCGGCGCGGCGAGACCCTCCACGGCCGGCTGACGATGGCTCGGCACCGGATAATGGATCCCGGTCTGGACGCCGCGCTCCTTGAGCCACGCGGCGAGCGCGTCGCGCGCGCTCGGTGCGGACGACGTAGAGATGATAGACGTGGCGCGCGTGCGCCCGCTCGACCGGCAGCTCGAGCGGCAGCCCCGCCAGCGCCGCATCGTACCGGGCGGCGAGGGCGCGGCGGCGGTCGTTCATCGCGTCGAGCCGGCGTAGGAGCACGCGTCCGACGGCGGCCTGAAGTTCGTTGAAGCGGAGGTTGAAGCCGATCTCGGAGTGGACGTCCTTGTTGAGCCGCCCGTGATCGCGGAGGCGCCGCGTGCGCGCCGCGATCTCGTCGTCGTCGGTGACGAGCACGCCGCCGTCGCCCATCACCGTGAGGTTCTTCGACGGGTAGAAGGAGAACGCCGCCGCACGGCCGAAGCTGCCGACCTTCCTGCCGTCCCACGCGGCGCCGTGCGCCTGGCAGCAGTCCTCGATGTTCCAGAGCCCGAAGCGCCCCGTGAACTCGCGGACCGCGTGGACGTCGACGGGCTGCCCGTAGATGTGGACCGGGCACCACGCCGACGGTGCGCGGCGTGACCTTGGCCGCGGCGTCCGCGACGTCCAGGCCATACCACTCGTCGACGTCCACGAACACCGGCGTCGCTTCGGCGAAGCAGATGGCCTCGACGGTCGGAAACGCCGTGTGCGACGGGACGAGGATCTCGTCGCCGGCCTTCACGCCGAGCGCCCGGAACGCCATCCACAGCGCGGCCGTCCCGGAGCTGGTGAGCACGGCGTGCTTGACGCCGACGTAGCGCGCGAGGTCGTGCTCGAACTCGCGGCACTCCGGCCCGAGGATCCACTGGCGAGAATCGATGGCCGCGAGGACCGCCTGCTTGACTTCGTCGTCGACCGGGGGACGGGAGAGCGGGAATCGGCTGAACACTCACGCGTTCACGAACCTCCGAGACGCTCGTACTTGCCACGGAAATAGAGCAGGGGCGCACGTCCGTGGTGCCGCTGGCCTCGACCCGGCCGATGAAGACGGTGTGGTCGCCCTCGACGTGTCGGTTCACGGTGACGCATTCGACGTGCGCGAGCGCTTCGGTGAGCACGGGCAACCCGAGCGCGGTGATCCGGTGGGGCACGCCGTCGAACTTGTCGAGGCGCGAGGTGGCGAAGCGCCGCGAGATGTCCTCCTGCCCGCTCCGCAGGAAGTTCACGGCGAAGCGGCCCCGCTCGAGCATCGCGGGATAGCTCTGCGACTTGTGCGCCACGCAGACCAGGATGAGCGGCGGATCGAGCGACACCGACGTGAACGCGCTCGCGGTCAGCCCGGTGGGACGCCCGTCCGCTGTCGCAGGTGGTGATGATGGTCACGCCGCTGGCGAAGTGGCTGAGAACCTTACGAAAGTCGTCTGGCTGAGATCACTTGATCCTTGTAGCAGGATCGCGCCCGCCAATGCAAGGCTCACGGGAGGGGTGCCGGGCAGACGACCGACGTCCACGGTATAGTGCCTGCCATGGTGACTCAGGACGCCGTGCTGGCCGCGTTGCGCGGCGTGAAGGATCCGCAGACCCAGCAGGACATCGTCGCGCTCGGGCTCGTGCGCGATCTCGCGATCGAGGGCGATCGCGTCGCCTTCACGCTCGCGTTCACGAGCCAGTCCCCGGCGTCCCGCGTGACCCTGCACAGCATGGCGACGAAGCTCGTCGGCCAGCTGCCGGCGTGTCCGCGACGTCAAGGTCCGCATGGGGGGCGGGGCCGCGCCCGCGCACGACCACGGCCACGGCCACGCGCACGCGCCGCAAGCGCCGGCCGCGCCCGCGGGACGGCCGGCGCCGTCGCCCGATCTGATCCCCGAGGTCCGTCACACCATCGCGGTGTCGTCCGGGAAGGGCGGCGTCGGCAAGTCCACGGTCGCGGTCAACCTGGCGGCGGCCCTGCGCGCGACGCGGCGCGACGGTGGGCATCATCGACGCCGACGTCTACGGCCCCGACGTGCCGATGATGCTCGGCGCGCGCGGGAAGCCCGGCATGTTCGAGAACCGGATCATCCCTGTCGAGGTCCACGGCATCAAGATGATGTCGATCGGGCTCCTCGTGCAGGAGCGCGAGGCGCTCGTCTGGCGCGGCCCCATGATCCATTCGTTCATCCAGCAGATGCTGAAGGACGTGAGCTGGGGCGCGCTCGACTACCTCGTGTTCGACATGCCGCCCGGCACCGGGCGACGCGCAGCTCTCGCTCTCGCAGGTGCTGCCGCTGAGCGGCGTGGTGATGGTGACCACGCCCCAGAACGTGGCCCTCCTCGACGTGCGCAAGGCCCTCGGCATGTTCCAGAAGCTCAACGTGCCGATCCTCGGCGTCGTCGAGAACATGAGCGCCTTCCACTGTCCGCACTGCGGTCACGACACGCCGATCTTCGGCGACGCCGGCGGCGCGCGGCATCTCCGAGGAGTACGGCGTGCCGCTGCTCGCGCGCATCCCGCTCGAGCCGGAGACGCGCATCGCCGGCGACGAGGGCACGCCGATCACGCTGCGGCGTCCGGACTCTCCGCAGGCGCGCGCGTTCCGCGACCTCGCCCGCGCGGTCGAGCGCCGGCTCGAGGAACTGGGCCCGCTGTCGTCGCTGCCGACGATTCGCTGAGGACCGTGGCGACGACGTTCGCCGTGCCGATCTTCCCGCTGCCGGACGTGACGCTGTTCCCGCGCACGCTGCTCCCGCTGCACATCTTCGAGGCGCGCTATCGCGCGATGATCGCGGACGCGCTCGCGCGCGATCGCAAGATCTGCATGGTCCGGCTGCGGCCGGGCTACGAGGCGTCCTACGCCGGCAAGCCCGACGTGTACGGCGTCGGCGGCGTCGGGGAGATCGTGAGCTGCGAGCGTCTGGCGAACGGGCGCTTCGATCTCGTGTTGCGGGGCGACGGCGCGTGTGCGGCTGCTCCAGGAGCGGCCGAGCGACACGCTGTACCGGCTCGTGGTCGTGGAGCGCATCGAGGACGTCGCCCCCGCGGCCGACGTGGCGCCGCTCATCGAGCGCATCCGCGCGTCGTGCCGCGCGCTGCTCGGCGTCCTCGGCCGGCCGGCTCGACTTCCTGGACGCCGCGTTCGCGGAGAACCAGGCGCCGGGCACCATCGCCGACCGCATCGCCTCCGGCGTGCTGCCGGGCGCGGACGTGCGGCAGGAGCTGCTCGAGACGGCGGAGGTCGATCTCCGGCTGAACCGCCTGGCCATCGCGCTCGACGCGCTCGTCGACGAGCTGCGCAAGGGGCGCACGTGAGCCGCTGGGTCCGGGTGGTTCTGATGCTGCTCGTCCTCGCCGGCGTGGCGGAGGCGGCGGCGCAGAAGCCGTGGGCGTGGCTCGGCGTGCGCATCCGCGACCTCTCCGAGCAGGAGATGGACGAGATCAGCAAGCAGCACGGCATCAAGGAAGGCTTCGGCGTCTTCATCGTCGACGTGCTCGCCGAGACGCCGGCCGCGCGCGCCGGGCTCCACAACGGCGACGTCGTCGTGGCCTTCAATGAGCGGCCGGTCACCGAGACGCGCCTGCTCCAGCGGCTGATCGCCACCGCCGCGCCCGAGACCGAGGTGCGCCTCGTCGTCCTGCGTCGCGAGGGACGCCGGCCCGTGCCGGTTCGCCTCGTGGTCATGCCCCAGGAAGTGGCGGGAGACCGGGTGGCGGCGCTCTTCGGCTTCTTCCTCCGCGAGCCGCTGGCGGACGACGCCACCGGCCTCGGCGGCGCCGATCGTGGCGGCGATCGAGAGAGGGGGGCGCGGCCGAGCGGGGAGGGCTCCGCCAGGGCGACGTCGTCCTCCAGGTGAACGAGCATCCCGTCGTCAGCCGCGGGGCGGCCCGCGAAGCGCTGGCCGAGTCGAGCCCCGACCGCCCGCTCCGGCTCATCGTTCGCCGCGACGCCGAACAGGTCGCGGTCACGCTGGAACCCGCCCCAGTAACGCTGGAGTTTCTTGACAGTTACGGAGCACGTCACATAAGGTGGCCGTGGTCCGACCGCTCGCTGGGTGTCCGGCGGCTCACTTCTGCCCTCGAAGACGAGGAGACATTGGGATGAACACTCAAGCAGTGACAGAAGCGCCCCGCCGGACGTTCCTCCGGGGCGCGGCGGTGGCGGCCGGCGCGGCGGCGCTCGGCTTCCCGAACGTGGTCAAGGCGCAGGGTCCGATCTCGATGCGCTGGCAGAGCACCTGGCCCGCGAAGGACATCTTCCACGAGTACGCGAACGACTTCGCGAAGAAGGTCAACGACATGACGGGCGGCGACCTCAAGATCGAGGTCCTGCCGGCCGGCGCCGTCGTCCCGGCCTTCGGGCTGCTCGACGCGGTGTCGAAGGGCACGCTCGACGGTGGGCACGGCGTGCTCGTGTACCACTACGGCAAGCAGACGGCGCTCGCGCTGTGGGGCTCCGGCCCGGCGTACGGCATGGACGCCAACATGCTGCTGAGCTGGCACAAGTACGGCGGCGGCAAGCAGCTCCTGAACAAGCTCTACGCGTCGATCAACGCGAACGTCGTCTCGTTCCCCTACGGCCCGATGCCCACGCAGCCGCTCGGCTGGTTCAAGAAGCCCGTGACCAAGCCCGACGACTTCAAGGGCCTGAAGTTCCGCACCGTCGGCATCTCCATCGACGTGTTCACGGGCCTCGGCGCCGCCGTCAACGCGCTGCCGGGCGGCGAGATCGTGCCGGCCATGGACCGCGGCCTGCTCGACGCGGCCGAGTTCAACAACGCCACGTCCGACCGCATCCTCGGCTTCGCGGACGTCTCGAAGGTCTGCATGCTGCAGAGCTTCCACCAGAACGCCGAGCAGTTCGAGATCACCTTCAACAAGACCAAGTTCGACGCGCTGCCGGAGAAGATGAAGTTCATCATCGAGAACGCCGTCGAGGCGGCCTCGGCGGACATGTCCTGGAAGGCCGTGGACCGGTACTCGAAGGACTACATCGAGCTGCAGACGAAGGACAAGGTCCGGTTCTACAAGACGCCGGACTCGCTGCTCCAGACCCAGCTGAGCGCCTACGACGCCGCCGCCGACAAGAAGGCCGCCGACAACCCGCTCTTCAAGGAGATCGCGGAGTCGCAGAAGGTGTTCGCGGCGCGGGCGGTGAAGTGGGACCTCGACACCAACGTCAACCGCCGCATGGCGTACAACCACTACTTCGCCGCGAAGCCTGCGCCCCGGCCCGCCGCGAAGCCCGCCGAGAAGAAGAGCTAGCGTGCCGTGACGTCCCGACGAGGCCAGCCCGCCGGCATCCGCCGGGCGGCTGGCCTCTCGTTTGTCTCCATGACCATGCAGGCCCTGATCCGCGCGGTCGACGTGGCGAGCTACTGGTCGGGCAAGGTGTTCGCCTGGCTCATCGTGGCGCTCACGTTCGTCGTCTCCATCGAGGTGTTCAAGCGCTACATCCTCAACGCGCCCACCGCCTGGATCTTCGACTTCAACAACATGCTGTACGGGACGCTCTTCATGATGTGCGGCGCCTATACGCTCGCCGCCGCCGGGCACGTGCGGGCGGACTTCATCTACATCTATCTCAAGCCGCGCGCGCAGGCGATCCTGGACCTCGTCCTGTACCTGCTCTTCTTCGTCCCGGGCATCCTCGGGCTGATCTACGCGGGCGCCGACTACGCCGCCAACTCGTGGCGCATCGGCGAGCACTCGACGGTCACCGCCGAAGGGCCGCCGGTCTACCACTTCAAGACGGTGATCCCGGTGGCCGGCGTGCTCGTGATGGTGCAGGGGCTCGCCGAGATCTTGCGATGCATCCTGTGCCTGCGCACGGGGACCTGGCCCGCGCGGCTCGAGGACGTCGAGGAGATCGACGTCATCGACACCCAGCTGTCCCACAGCGAGTACGTCGACGAGGAGTCGCGCCGGATCGCGGTGGAAGGCGCGCACGCGATCGACGAGGCCGCGCGCCACCGCGACGCCGGGGAGCGCCCGTGAGCGACCCGTATCTCGGCCTGACGATGCTCGGGCTCATCGTGATCGCGATCATGATGGGCTTCCCCACCGCGTTCACGCTGATGGGCCTCGGCATGGTGTTCGGCTACATCGCGTTCTGGAACCCGGCCCAGCACTGGTACGACAACCGGGCCTTCGATCTCATCGTGCAGCGCACGTACGGCGTGATGACGAACGACACGCTGCTCTCGGTGCCGCTCTTCGTCTTCATGGGATACGTGATGGAGCGGGCCGCGCTCGTGGACCGCATGTTCCACAGCGTCCAGCTCGCGTTCCGCCGCGTGCCGGCCTCGCTCGCGGTCACGACGCTGCTGGTGTGCGCGTTCTGGGGCATCGCGTCCGGCATCGTCGGCGCGGTGGTCGTGCTCATGGGCGTCATCGCGATGCGGCCGATGCTGAACGCCGGCTACGACGTCCGGCTCGCGGCGGGCGCGATCACGGCGGGCGGGACGCTCGGGATCCTCATCCCGCCGTCGGTCATGCTGATCGTCTACGCGGCGGTGGCGGGGCAGTCGATCGTGAAGCTCTACGCGGCGGCGATGCTGCCGGGCTTCTTCCTCACGTTCCTCTACCTCATCTACATCCTCGGCTGGGCCATCATCAATCCGAAGATCGCCCCGCCGCTCCCACCGGACCAGTACCGCGTGCAGGTGCCGGCGTATCTTCAGCAGCTCGAGCGCGGCCGCGCGCGCCGCGTCGTGCGATGGGCGTCATCGGCGCGCTGTTCCGGCCGGCCGCGGCTGCACGGCGGGCGCGGGCTACGGGGTGATCGTCAAGAACGTGCTCGCGCTGCTCGTCCCGTTCATGCTGACGGCGGGCACGTTCGGCGCGACGTGGTGGTACGTGGTGGTCTACAACGCGCCCGAGGCGGTGACGGCGGCGGTCGCGCCTCCCGGCGCGCCGCCCACGGCGGCGCCCGCGCGAGGAGAAGCCGCAAGCGCTCGGGGCCGTCGGCCGAGGAGAAGCCGCAGGAGCTCGGGACCGCCGGCGGAGGAGAAGCCGCAGGAGCCCGTGGACCGAAGCGAAAGACGGGGCCGCCCGAGGAGATGACCTCGCTTCGCGAGGTCGCCACGGGGCCGGCCGAGTCCAGGGTTCCCGCGCATTTCTACCAGTGGTTCTGGGGCCTGGCCGCTCTGTTCGGGCTCCTGCTGCTCGTCTACTACTGGCGCATGGACGGCGAGCAGCTGGAGATCCTCAAGGAGCTGATCGTGTCGGTCGTGCCCCTCGGCGTGCTGACCGTGGTCGTGCTCGCCGTCATTCTCTTCGGCATCAGCACCGCCACCGAGTCCGCGGCGATCGGCGCGCTGGGCGCGCTCTACCTCGCCGTGATGGCGAAGTACGCGCGTGAGGTGTGGTGGTGGAGTCTCGTCGGCGTGATCTTCGGGTTCGTGCTCGGCTGGTGGATGCGCGAGCCGTGGGCGTCGCTGGTCGTGTCGTCGTCGCTCGGAGGCGCGTTCGTCGGCACCGTCGTGCCCGGACTGCGCCACCTGGGGGACGGTCAGTTGCGCGAGAACCTCAAGCAGTCGATGTTCCTCACCGCGAAGACGACCGCGATGGTCTGCTGGCTCTTCATCGGCTCCGCGCTGTTCTCGGCGGTCTTCGCGCTCCACGGCGGGCAGGGCCTGATCGAGCGCTGGGTGCTCGGGATGAACCTGTCGCCGCTCGGGTTCATGATCACGGCGCAGCTCATCATCTTCCTGCTGGGCTGGCCGCTGGAGTGGACCGAGATCATCGTGATCTTCTGCCCGATCTTCATTCCGCTGCTCACCCACTTCAAGGTCGACCCGATCCTCTTCGGCACGATGGTGGCCGTGAATCTCCAGGCGGCGTTCCTCTCCCCGCCGGTGGCGATGTCCGCGTTCTATCTGAAGGGCGTGTCGCCGAAGCACGTGACGATCAACCAGATCTTCGCGGGGATGATGCCGTACATGCTGATCGTCATCGTCTGCCTGATCTTCATGTACATCTGGCCGGGGATGACGCTGTGGCTGCCTGAGTTCCTCTACGGGCAGTAGCCCGGAAGCGGACGAAGCGGCTACACTGACGCGCGATGGACTTGACCAATCTCAACTGGGCGCCCGCGAGCGAGGCGGCGCGGGTGATTCGCGAAGGCGTCGTGACCTCCGTGCAGTACGTCGAAGCGTGTCTGGAGCAGATCAGCAAGCGCGACGCCGATGTGCAGGCGTGGGCGTTTCTCGATCCGGAACACGCCCTCGCGCAGGCGCGGGCGGCGGACGAGCTTCGGTTGACCGGCCAGCCGATCGGGCCCTTGCACGGGGTGCCCGTCGGGCTCAAGGACATCATCGACACCGCCGACATGCCCACCGAGAACGGGTCCGTGATCTGTGCCGGACGCACGCCGTCTCGGGATGCCGCCGTGGTGGCGCTGCTGCGCGCGGCCGGCGCCGTGGTCATGGGCAAGACCGTCACCACCGAGTTCGCGACGCGTCACCCGGGCAAGACGCGCAATCCGCACAGCCCCGCGCACACGCCGGGCGGATCGTCGAGCGGATCGGCGGCGGCCGTCGCCGCCGGGATGGTGCCGCTCGCCCTCGGCAGCCAGACGACCGGGTCCACGATCCGGCCCGCCGCGTTCTGCGGGGTCTACGGATTCAAGCCGACGCATGGCCTGATCTCGCGCCACGGGATGTTCCAGCTCTCGCGCTCGCTCGACCACGTCGGCCTGTTCGCGCGCACGATCGAGGACATCGCGCTCCTCCTCGAGGTGCTCGCCGGCTACGACGAGCGCGATCCGGACACGCGCCCACGCGCGCGGGTGCCGTACCGCGAGGTGGCGGCGGAAGAGCCGCCGCTGCCGCCGATGTTCGCCTTCGTGAAGGGGCCGCGCTGGGAGAAGGTCGAGCCGGACGCGAAGGAGGCGTTCGGGGAGCTCCAGCAGCGTCTCGGCGACCGCATCGAGGAGATCGAGCTGCTCGGCGCGTCCGAGGAAACGCTGGGCTGGCACGACGCCGTGTCGGGACCGGAGGTCGCGCTCAATCTGCGCCGCGAGTGGGAGCAGCAGCGTGACAAGCTCTCCGGCGCGCTCCAGTCCCGGATCGAGCGCGGCCGCGCCGTGTCCGGCCTGGAGTACCTCGCGGCGCTCGCGAAGGTGCCCCAGCTCAACGCCAGCTTCACCGAGCTCTTCGAGCAGCGGTACGACGCGATCCTCACCCCCGCCGCGTACGGGACGGCGCCCGTGGGCCTCGCGTCGACCGGCGATCCCGCTTACTGCGCGCTGTGGACGCTCTGCGGCATGCCGTCGCTCAGCGTGCCGCTGATGGAAGGCGCCAACGGCCTCCCCCTCGGCGTGCAGCTCGTCGGCCCCCGGCACGGTGACGGACGGCTGCTCCGCACCGCGCGCTGGCTCGTCGATCAGCTGACGGATCAGTAACCGCGCCGCCGGTCGACGACGTGCCGCAGCGGACGCCCCGCCAGGAAGCGGGCGAGGTTGTCCGCGAAGACGGGCGCGATCTCGTCCGGCGTGCTCGGGCCCGAAATGTGGGGCGTGACGACGACGTTGTCGAGACCCCACAGTGGATGGTCCGTGGGGAGCGGCTCGGTCGCGAAGACGTCCAGGACGGCGCCCGCGATCGCCCGGCGCCGGAGCGCGTCGACAAGGGCCGCTTCGTCCACCACCGCGCCGCGCGCGATGTTGAGGAGCCACGCGCTCGGCTTCATCGCGGCCAGCGCCTCGGCGCCGATCAGCCCGCGCGTGGCGTCAGTGAGCGGCACGGCCAGCACGACCCAGTCCGCGCCACCGAGCGCGCGGCGGAGATCGCGCACGCGGGACACGCGCTCGATGCCCTTGACGGGCGCTCCCGTCCGGCTGACGCCGACCACCCGGATACCGAGCGCCGTCGCCGCGCGCGCGATGGTGCGTCCAATGTCGCCCATGCCCACGATCGCCATCGTCGTGCCGCGCAGCCGCGCCGGGAGCGTCGTCTCGATCCAGCGGCGCTCCCGCTGCGCCGCGCGGTAGGTCTCCACGCGCTGGGTGACGAAGGCGCACCAGCCCAGCACGTACTCCGCCATCCACGGGCCGAAGACGCCGGGCACCCGCGTGACCACGACGTGGGCGGGCAGCTCGGGGACGAACACCCAGTCGACGCCCGCGGCCATCGCCTGCAGCCACCGCAGCCTGGTCGCCTTGCCGTACGTCGCGGGCGGGATCTTCCACGCGTAGATCACGTCGGCCTCGGGGGCCGCGCGCGCCGCCTCCTCCGCGGTGCCGCAGACGTCGACCACGACGCGGCGGCGCGGCGCGCGCACGAGCGCCGCGTACCGGTCCGCCTCGTCGGAGTGGTAGACGAGGACGTGGAGCGGCCGGACGCTCACCCGAGCGAGACGGCGACGCAGGTGGTCGTGCGCGTGACGCCGTCGATGGTGCCGATGTCGTCGGTGACCAGGCTGCCGATGGCGTCCAGGGTGGTGCCGGTGACGACCGCGATGAAGTCATAGGGCCCGGTCACCGCATCGAGGTTCTCGACGTGCGACGCCGAGCGCATCTTCGCGAGCGCCTTCTTGACGTTCTTCGTCTTGCCCGCCGCGGTCTCGATGAGGACGTACGCCTTCATGCCCTTCGCGCCTGCCTTGGCCATGGTCTTGCTCCTTGGACTCGCGGGCTCCCGGGCTTCGCCCGCCCGCTCGGGTGCCTCGCGCCTTCGCTCGATTCCGCCCGCTCGCTCGAAGTCTACGCGAGCGCGTCCGTCAGCACGCGGCCCTCGGTCGAGACCGGCGCGAGATCGAGCAGGCGCGAGAGCGTCGGCGCCACGTCGCGGCTCGTGATCGCGCCGAGGCCGCGGTCTTTCGCGATGCCCGCCCCGGCCGCGAGGAAGAACGCGCCGAGGTCCGGGCGGGTGGCGAGGTGGCCGTGGTTGCCGCGGTACTTCGCGGGGCCGACGAGGTCGCCGTCGGCGTCGTCGCCGAAGCAATAGCCATCGTCGGCTTCGAGGAGGAGATCGCCGACGTGCGGGTTCACGTCCGGCGTCGGCAGCCCCAGCGTCGCGTACTCCGCGGGCTGCCAGACGCGCGCGACACCCTCGAGGCCCGCGAGCTCGCCCGCGAGGGCGGAGACGCTCACCCCGTCGCGGAGCGCGTAGAGGTACGCGGCGCCGTGATTCATCACGAGGCGCGCGTCCTGCGCCACGCCGAGCCGCTTCAGGTGCACGTTCACGCGCAGCTCGCGCGGGGTCGCCAGGAAGCCGTGGTCCGAGACAACGGCGACGGCGGTGTCGCGGTCGAGCGCGCCGGCGGGCAGGGTGTCCAGCAGGCGGCCGATCAGCCCGTCGATGTACTCGATGGCCCAGTAGGCCTCCGGAGACCGTGGTCCGTGGAGGTGCTGCAGGCTGTCCGCGCACAGGAAGTGGACGAGGAGCAGATCGGGCCGGTGCCGCGTCCACGCGTGCGCCGCGACGTCGGCGACCATGGCGTCCTTCAAGAATCGCCGCGGCAGCTGCGCCCATTCTCCCTGCCGATCCAGCGGAAAGCCGAGGGCGCCGAGCTCCGCCCACACGCCCGCGTCCGTCTGGGTCTCGAAGACGCGCTGGTCCTTGAAGAAAGGCAGGTTGAAGTGGAGCGAGGCGCTCCGCCGCGTGGCCGGCCAGTCCACGGCCGCGGTGATCCGGCCGGCCGCGTGCGCTCGGTCGTAGAGCGTCGGCGCGCGGAGGAGGTCGGCGGCGTCGTAGATGGGATCGCCGGTGAGATCCTCCGCGCGGCCACGCGCGCGGTTGAGGACGTAGTTCCCGACCACGCCGTGGGTGGCCGGCCGCACGCCGGTGACGATGCTCACGTGCGTGGGCCACGTGGTGCTCGGAAACACCGTCTCCATGCGGTCGGCCACGACGCCGCGCTCCGCGAGGCGTCGCAGCACGGGCGCCTTCACCCGCGGATCGCGCCAGTAGAAGGCCGCGAAGCCGTCGATGCTGATGAGGATCAGGCGGGCCACGCGTCGTCCTAGCGCCCGGCCGCGCCGAGATACAGGGCGAGGGTGGACGGGAACCACGCGGAACGCTCCACGAAGCGTCCGGCATCGACGTCGAGCCGGGTGCCGCGCTCCTCGTTGCGATTCGCGACGTCGAAGTGCACGGCCACCTTGGTGGTGAGCGCGCCCGCCTGCACGGTGAGCCGCTCGCCGATGCTCTCGTCGCCGAGACGGAGCACGACGACGTAGAGACCCTTCACGTCCGTCTCGCCGAGATACGAGAACCCGGTCTTGTCGCGCACGATCTTGATCTCGTGGCCGGAGAGGGGACGGCCTCGCGCGTCCTTGACGTAGCCGAGCACCGTGTAGCGGTAGTAGATCTCATGCTCGGCGCGCGCGGCGCCGGTGACGAGGAGGGCGGCGGCCAGGGTCATGAGGACAGTCGCCACGCGGATCACCGCGCCGAGTCTACCGCAGGCTCCCCCAGGGGGGGCCTTGACTGGGCCGATGGTTGCCCTACGATTTGTGCACATGCTCGAGGGCGCCCGGACGAGTTTCGCCTCCTTGATCGGCCTCTTCCTTCGACGGCTGCCCGCGGTCTGGATCGGAGGCGTCGGCGCGGCCGTGGTCGGGCTCCTGCTCCGGACGGAGGTCGGGCCCCGGACGGCGGCCGCCGGGGCCTTGATGGTCGTGACGGCGGCCGTCGGGGTGACCGTCTACCTCGATCGCCAGCGGCTGGTGGGGCGCCGGCTCCTGTTCCGGGGACCCGCCGTGTCGCGGCGCCGGCTGGCGGCCCTCGTCATCGCGCTCGCGCTCATCGTGTCCGTGACGACCGCGGTCGCCTCGACCTTCGTCTCCACGATGCGTCAGGCCGTGGCCGAGGAAATCCACCGTCACACCGGACCGAACCTAAAGCGCGGCTTTTACTAGTGAGATGGGGGGCTCCGGGCGCCCCCCAAGCCCCCCACGCTCCGCGGCCCGGCAAAGCCGTGCCGCTCCGCGACTGCCGTGACACCGTCGCGCTCACGCCAGGCCCGCGCTTCTGAGCGCGCCGCCGGCCGGGGTGTTCGCGACCGGCTGGCCGTCCCAGACCGTGACCTCGATCCGTCGCACCGGGCGGCACGCCGCCGGCCGGTCGAGCACGCCGGCGAGCGCGTCGACCACGCCCCCCAGGTCGGACGGCTGCCAGGCCCCCAGCGTCCTGATCTCCCGCCCGTGGTTCTCGGCCAGCGCCACCGGCATTCCCGTCGCGGAGGATGAGCCAGCCAGCCCCGCGCGGCGGCGTCACCTTGGACCCGTCGGCGGCGGCCAGCGTGAAGACGTCGCCCCAGAGGTTCGCCGGATCGCCGACCGCGACGAGGACGTGCGCGCCCCCGCGGCGTGAGGGCGCCGCCAGCTCCGTGAGCGCCTCTTCCAGCGCGTACTGCTCGCCGGACAGGCCCTTCGACGAAATAGCCGCGGACGACCTCGCCGCCGTACTCCATGCGCAGGAGCGCGTGGCGCAGCGTCGACCACTCACCGCCGGCCAGCTCGCGGGCCAGCACCCCGTAGCGCGCCAGCAGCAGGTGGGCGCGCGCCTCCGCGCGGTCCTCGGGCGACAGCGGCTCGTCTTCCGCGAGCGCGCTCCATCGTCCGACGACGGGCAGCTCGCGTCGGGGACCGCGGGCCTGGCCGCGACGCCAGCGTCGCGCGGTCGGGGCCGGCGGAACCGGCCGCGCGGCCACCCCCGCCGCGACGATCGCGCCATACGTGTCGGGCGCCACGAGGCCCGCGCGGAAGAGGTCCCAGAGCGCCGCCTGCGTCTCGTCGGGCGTGAGGCCGGTGACGCGCGCCAGCTCCTGCGCGAACGACGCGCCGCGGAGCTGGAGATGGAGGAGGATGTTTTTGAGACTCGCAGGCGCCGTTGAACTCGCGGGCGCCGTTGAACTCGCGGGCTCCCGGGCTTCGCCCGCCCGCTCGCGTGCCTCGCGTCTTCGCTCGATATCGCGGCGGTCCCGCAGCCAGGCGAGGTTCTCGCGCAACGCGACGCCGATTCGCGCGCTCGACGGCCGGACCGCTCCTGTCCCGGCGTGGCTGAAGGTGGTCCACACGATCTCCCCGGACAGGCCCAGCCGGTCGAGCCACGCGCGCTCGTAGCCGTCGACGCGCGCGCTGAGGATCTCCTGTTCCCACACGCGCACCGGGAGGTCGAGGCCCTGCAGGAGCTCGAGCGAGGCGAGCACGCCCGGCGGTCCCACGAGGCGGGTGTCCGGGTGGACGTGGTGGCGGCGCAGCAGGAACGCCGCGAACTGCGCGGGCGTGGCGACCGCGCGCGGCACGCGCCGCGCGCGAAGCTGGCGGCGCTGGACCTCGTCGAGCACCGCGACGTGCACGTACTGCGGCGCGGTGCCATCAGCGAGGAACTCGCCGCGCCGGAGGATCCCGCGTGCGGTCATCGAGTCGAGCAGCATCGTGATGCCGTCCACCGGCACGCCGTAGCGGCCCGCCAGCGTGGCCGGCGTCATCGGACCGCGCGTCCGGAGCGCGCGCAGGAGCACCCGCTCGAGCGCGGCGCCGGAGGCCAGCGCCTTGAAGGTCTCGAGCTCGCTCGCGTCCATCCAGGCGCGCCGTCCGCCGGGGAAATCGACCGGCACGACCCGATGCTCGGCGCGTAGCGCCTCCAGGAGCGGCCGGTGGTCCTCGGGGACGACGCGGGCCGCGATCTCCTCGTCGGTGAGATCGCCGAGCTCGTCGAGCAGCGCCGCCAGCTCGTTCACGTCGCGCGCGCGCCGCTCGGGCGTCGTCCGCTGGAGGTCGGCCTCGACGGCGGCGACGATGGCCGGATCGAGCGGCCCCGCGGGCGCGCTCCACGCCTTGCGCATCGGCACCGCGTCGCTGCGACGCTCCTCCGCGTGCCCCGCGTCGAGATACGCCCAGTCCCACGCGAGGAGCAGCGGGTACACGAACGGCGACGGCACCGGCGTGTCGACGTGCCGCGTGCGGATCTCGCCGTCGTGGAGCCGCTCCAGCAGGCGCTTGAGGCGGGCGACGTCGAGCGCGTCCTGGAAGCACTCGCGCAGCGTCTCGGCCACGACCGGGAACTCGGCCAGGCCGCCCACCGACTCCATCAGCGCGTCGGCCTTGAGCCGCTGCAGATAGGGCGGCGTCTTCTGCCCGTTCCACATGCGCGCGATGAAGAGCGCGCGGATCGCGCAGTGCCGGAAGCGCGTCGTGAAGAGCGGCGAGCCGATCAGCGCCTGCCCGAGCAGGTGGTCGACCTCTTCCGCGACGACCAGCTTCACGAGCCGCTCGGGCGCCGGCGGTACCTGACCCGGCGCGAACGAGAGCAGGATCCCGTCGTCCACGTGGCTCGCTTCCGCCACGAGGCCGAAGCGCCGGCGCACGGCGAGGCGGAGCGCCATGCCCCAGGCGCCGTTCACGCGCATGCCGAACGGGGAATGGATCATCGCGTGGCGGCCGCCCATCTCGTCGGCGAACGACTCGACGACGATCTCGTCCTCCTCGGGCACGCCGCCCAGCACCTCGGCCGCCTTCGTGAGCCAGGCGTGCATCGCGGCGGCCGCGCGGGCGTCGAGGCCGCACGTTTCCGCCGCCCATTCGTCGAAGCCCGGCATCGCCAGACGCGCCGCGGCCTCGCGCCGGAGCCGCGCGACGCCGAGCCCGAGATCCCAGGTGCGGGAGGGATGCTCGCCCTTCCAGAACGGAATCGTGGGCGCCATGTCCTGCGCGTCCTCGACCAGCACGCGGTCCGCGCGCACCTTCACGATCTTCCACGCGTGGGAGCCGAGGAGGAAGACGTCGCCGGGGAGGCTCTCGGTGACGAACTCCTCGTCGAGCGTGCCGACCTTCAGATCCGTCTCGGCGACGTAGACGTCGTAGAGCCCGGCGTCCGGGATGGTGCCGCCCGACGTCAGCGCGAGGAAGCGGCTGCCGCGCCGCGCGTGGAGCCGATCGTTGACGCGATCCCACAGGATCCGCGGCCCGACACCCTTGACCTCGCGCGGGAGGGGCTCGGCGAGCGCCCGCGCCACCAGCGTGAAGTCGTCGCGCGAGAGCGCGCGATACGGCGCCGCGCGCCGCACGCGCTCGAGGAGCGTGTCCACGTCGAGCGACTCCGCGGCGACCGACGCCACCATCTGCTGCGCGAGCACGTCGAGCGGCGCCTGCGGGATCGCGACGCGGTCGAGCGCGCGCTCGCGGATCGCGCGCACCACCGCCGCGGCCTCGAGCAGCTCCTCGCCCTTCGTCACCACGATGCGGCCCTTCGACACGCGCGAGAGCAGGTGCCCCGCGCGCCCGACGCGCTGGAGCGCGGCGGCGACGTTCCGGGGGGACTGGAGCTGCACGACGAGATCGATCGCGCCGACGTCGATGCCGAGCTCGAGCGACGAGGTGGCCACGAGCGCGCGGAGCTCGCCGTCCTTCAGCCGGTTCTCCGCCTCGAGGCGCGCGCGGCGCGAGAGCGAGCCGTGGTGCGCCGCGACGCGGCCCTCGCCCAGGCGGTCGTTGAGATCGCGCGCGAGCCGCTCGGCCGCGCGACGGCTCTGCGCGAACACGAGCGTCGTGCGATGCGCCTCCACGAGCTCGGCGATCTGCTGCAGCGTCGCGTCCCAGATCGTGTCGCTGTTCGACGCGAGGAAATCGTCGACGGGCGCCAGGACCTCGAGGTCGAGGTCGCGCGTGAAGCCGGCGTCGATCAGCGCGGGCTCGTGCGCGGTCGCGCCGGTGAGGAAGGCGAGCGCGTCCTCGACCGGATGCACGGTCGCCGAGCACCCGATCCGCTGCGGGCGCATCCCGCCCTCCGCCTCGACGAGCGCCTGCAGGCGCTCCAGCGTCACCGCCAGATGCGCGCCGCGCTTGCCGCCCATCAGCGCGTGGATCTCGTCGACGATGACGAACCGCACCGCGGCCAGGGCGGGGCGGAACCGCCGGCTCGTGAGCAGGATGTAGAGAGACTCGGGCGTCGTGATGAGCACGTGGGGCGGGCGCCGCGTCATCGCCTGGCGGGCCGCGGCGAGCGTGTCGCTCGTCCGCACCGCCACGCGCACCTCGGGGACCTCGACGCCGTCCTCGGCCGCGGCGGCGCGGATCCCCGCGAGCGGCGCGCGGAGGTTCTTCTCGATGTCGTTGTTGAGCGCGCGGAGCGGCGAGACGTACACGACGTAGACGCGGTCGTAGAGACGGCCGTCGAGCGCGAGGCGGTGCAGGTGATCGAGGCGCCCAGAGGAACGCCGCGAGCGTCTTCCCGGAGCCCGTGGGCGCCACGATGAGGGTGTCGCGCTCCGCCGCGATGGCGTCCCACCCCTCGCGCTGCGGGCGGGTCGGCGCGTCGAACGCGCTCGCGAACCATCGCTGGACGAACGGGAGGAAGGCGGGCCGGCCGTCCGGGATCACTCCGGCCACCCTACGCCGTTCCCATCGCATTTCCCAACCAGTTGCCCGCTCCAGGCTCTGGCCGCGTCCCAAGATGGGCCGCCGGGCCCCAACGACAGAAGGTATGGGACGAATTGACCGAGCCATGACAAAATCCTGGTCGCCGGCGGTATTGTGGCCGTCGTACGGGGAAGGGTCGATTCGTTGCAGCTCACTTTCACGGAGGGTCGGACGATGAAGAAGCTGTGCATGATGGTGCTCGCGGTGTGTCCTCTCGCTCGGCGTGGCGTCGCTTGGCTATGCGCAGGCGCCGGCTGCCGACAAGAAGATGGAAGAGAAGAAGGGCGACGCGAAGGCCGACGGCAAGGCGGAGAAGCCGCCGCGAGAAGAAGGCGCCCGCGAAGAAGGCCGACAAGAAGATGGACGACAAGAAGGCCGCGAACCCCTGCGCAGCGAAGGCTCCGGAGAAGAAGTAGCTCCCGACACCGTCTCTCCGTTCGCGTAGGCTATCGAGGCCGGTCCCCGCGGACCGGCCTCGATGATTTCGTGGAGGTGCCCGATGCGCGGCGTCGTCTTCCTCGGCAACCGCAAGCTCGAGATCCGAGAGTTCCCCGATCCCACGCCCGGGCCCGGCGAGGTCGTGCTCGCCATCAAGGCGTCCGGCATGTGCGGGAGCGATCTCCATCCGTACCGCGCCGTCGGCAACGCCGCCGCCGCGCTGGGGCTCGGCGGCCAGGGCGGGCCGGTGATCGCGGGCCACGAGCCCTGCGGCGTCGTGCACGCGCGCGGCGCGGGCGTCACCGAGGCGCAGGCGCCGATCGGCGCGCGCGTGATGAACCACCACTACAAGGGCTGCGGCGCGTGCAAGCACTGCCGCCTCGGCTGGTCGCAGCTCTGCCGCAAGGGCATCACCGTGTACGGGATGACGGGCCACGGCGGGCACGCGCCGTACATGGTCGTCCCCGCGAGCACGCTGGTCCCGATGCCGGACGAGATCTCGTTCGAGGAAGGCGCGGCGATCTCCTGCGGCACGGGCACCGCGTACGGCGCGCTCAAGCGGCTCGACGTGTCGGGCCGCGACACGCTCGCGGTGTTCGGGCAGGGGCCGGTCGGGCTCAGCGCCACCATGCTGGGCGTCGCGATGGGGGCGCGCGTCATCGCCGTCGACACGGTGGCGGAGCGCCGCGCGCTCGCGAAGGAGTTCGGCGCCGAGGCGACGATCGATCCGAACGCCGTCGATCCCGTCGCCGCCATTCACGAGCTGACGGGCGGCGAGGGCGCCGAGACCACGATGGACTGCACCGGCGTGGCCGAGGCGCGCGTGGCCGCCGTGCGCAGCGCCGACACCTGGGGGCGCGTGGCGTTCGTCGGCGAGGGCGGCAGCACGACGTTCGACATCAGCCAGCAGATGATTCGCCGCCAGCTCACCATCCACGCGTCGTGGACGTTCTCGGCGATCGGTCAGGCGGAGTGCGCGGAGTTCATCGCCGAGCGCAAGATCCCGCTCAAGAAGCTGCTCACGCACCGCTTCGCGCTGAACGAGGCGGAAGCGGCGTACACGCTCTTCGACACGCAGACGACGGGCAAGGGTGTATTCCTCATGTGAGGGGGCCTCGACGGCCCCCTCCCAACCTCCCCCTCGGATTGCGCCGGCGAAGCCGGCGCTCGGAACCGCTGACATGGCACGTCCGCTCGACTGGATCACGCTCAAGGGGACGCATGTGAGGCTCGAGCCGCTGACGCGCTCGCACGCCGGGGCGCTGGCGGCGGCTGCGAATTCGGGGCCGCGCGATACCTACGCGTTCACGGCGGTGCCGGAGAACGAGGCCGGGGCGACGACCTACATCGAGGAAGCGCTCAAGCTCCATGCGCAGAGCAAGGCGCTCCCGTTCGCGACCGTCGACGCGGCGACTGGGCGCGTCGTCGGGTCCAC
The DNA here is from genome assembly GCA_963707305.1 of uncultured Candidatus Rokubacteria bacterium. Classification (GTDB taxonomy): domain Bacteria; phylum Methylomirabilota; class Methylomirabilia; order Rokubacteriales; family CSP1-6; genus VGLJ01. The sequence goes on along the minus strand of CAVPPZ010000021.1, from coordinate 352,545 downwards.
CCGGTACCTCAACGTGGAGTTCTGGGCGTGGCCGGCCGGCAGTCCACTGCAGCGCGGTGAGGACGTGCCCGACGTCGTCGAGATCGGCGCGACGTGGCTGGCGCCGGCGGCGCAGCGGACGCCCATCAACACCGAGGCGAAGCTCCTCATGCTCACGCACGCGTTCGAGGTGTGGCGCGTGCACCGCGTGAGCCTGATGACCGACGCGCGCAACATGCGCTCGCGCAACGCCATCCTCCGGATCGGCGCGAAGTTCGACGGCGTGATCCGCGCCGCGCGGGTGGCGTTCGACGGCCTCATCCGCGACACCGCCGCGTTCTCGATCGTCGAGGCGGAGTGGCCGGCCGTGAAGGCGGGCCTGCAGGCGAGGCTGCGCTAGGACCCTGGGGCGTCACGGCAATCGCGAAGCGCCCGGCTTCACGCCGCGCGCGGAGCGCAGGGGGTTTGGGGGTGCGTCTCGCACCCCCATGTCACAATCGTGACGTGAAGGATCGTCTGCGTCGGCGGGGGTCCGGCCGGGCTCTACTTCGCCCTCCTGATGAAGAAGGCCGACCCCGCCCACGAGGTGACGGTCCTCGAGCGCAACCGGGCCGACGATACCTTCGGCTTCGGGGTCGTGTTCTCCGACGCCACCCTCGAGAACTTCGCCCAGGCCGATGCCGAGACCCACCGCGCGATCACCGAGAGCTTCTTCCACTGGGACGACATCGACATCCACTACGAGGGGCAGGTGCTCACGTCGGCCGGCCACGGGTTCGCCGGGATGTCGCGCCAGGTCTTGCTCGACATCCTGCGCCGGCGCGGCGAAGCGCTCGGGGTGACGTACCGCTGGCAGACGGACGTCGACGACGTGCGTCCGTACGAGGACGCCGACCTCGTGCTCGCCGCCGACGGCGTCAACAGCGCGATCCGCAACCGCTACGCCGAGCACTTCCAGCCGGAGATCGACGTCCGCCCGAACAAGTTCGTGTGGCTCGGCACCACGTTCCCGTTCTCGGCCTTCACCTTCCACTTCAAGGCGGACGAGCACGGGCTGTGGCGCGTCCACGCGTACCGCTACAACCGCACGCACTCGACCTTCATCGTGGAGACCACCGAGGAAGCGTGGCTGCGCGCCGGCCTCTCGGAGGCGACCGAGGACGACACCGTGCGCTTCTGCGAAGCGCTCTTCGCGCGGGAGCTCGACGGGCACGCGCTCCTGAAGAACCGCTCGCTCTGGCGCAGCTTCCCGACCGTGCGCAATCGCCGCTGGTACTGGAAGAACGTGGTGCTCGTGGGCGACGCCGCGCACACCGCGCACTTCTCGATCGGCTCCGGGACGAAGCTGGCGATGGAGGACGCCATCGCGCTGGCGGACGCGGTGAAGGCCCATCGCGACGTCCCCGCCGCGCTCGCCGCGTACGACGAGGAGCGCCGGCGTGCCGTGGAGTCCACCCAGCGCGCGGCCCAGGTGAGCCTCGAGTGGTTCGAGAACACCGAGCGGTACCACGGCCGGCTGCCGCCCGAGCAGTTCGCCTTCAGCCTGCTGACGCGGAGCCTCCGCGTGACCCACGAGAACCTCCGCGTCCGCGATCCCAAGTTCGTGGAGACGGTGGACCGGGCCGTCGCGGAGCAGGCGGCGGCGCAGGCGAGGGTCCCCGTGCGCACGCAGCCCCCGCCGCCGCCCATGTTCACCCCGTTCCGGCTGCGTGACCTGGTGCTGCCCAACCGCGTGGTCGTCTCGCCGATGTGCCAGTACTCCGCCGAGGACGGCACGCCGAACGACTGGCACGTCGTGCACCTCGGGAGCCGCGCGGTCGGCGGCGCGGGGCTCGTCATCGCGGAGATGACCGACGTGAGCCGCGAGGCGCGCATCAGCCCCGGCTGCGCCGGCCTCTACAAGCGGGCGCACGTGAAGGCGTGGGCGCGCGTGGTCGAGTTCGTCCATCGCCACACGCCGGCGAAGATCGGCATCCAGCTCGCCCACGCCGGACGCAAGGGCTCGACGCGCCGGATGTGGGACGGCATCGACGAACCGCTCCCCGCGGGCAACTGGCCGCTCGTGTCGGCGTCGCCGCTCCCGTATTTCCCGCACAGCCAGGTCCCGCGCGCGATGACCCGCGCCGACATGGACCGCGTGCGCGACGACTTCGTGCGCGCCGCCACGATGGCCGACCAGGCCGGGTTCGACCTCATCGAGCTCCACTTCGCGCACGGCTACCTGCTGGCGAGCTTCATCTCGCCGCTGACGAACCGCCGCACCGACGAGTACGGCGGCTCGCTCGGCAATCGCCTGCGGTTCCCGCTGGAAGTGTTCGACGCCGTCCGCGCGGCGTGGCCCGCGGCCAAGCCCATCTCGGTGCGGGTCTCCGCGCACGACTGGGCGCCCGACGGCGCCACGCCGGACGACGCGGTGTACGTGGCGGCGCGCCTGCAGGCGCACAGCTGCGACATCGTGGACGTCTCCAGCGGCAACATGGTGCCGGACGACCGCCCGCGCTACGGGCGCCTCTACCAGACGCCGTTCGCCGACCGCATCCGCCACGAGGTGGGCGTCCCGACCATGACCGTCGGCGCCATCGCGAGCTACGCCGACGTGAACTCCATCCTCGCCGCCGGCCGCGCGGACCTGTGCGTGCTGGCGCGTGCGCACCTGTACGACCCGTACTGGACACGCCACGCGGCCATCGAGCAGGGGTACGACCTGCCGTGGCCCGATCCCTACATTGCCGCCAAGACCTTCACCCCGAGGGACGTCCGATGAACGACGCCGTCGACCTCCTGCGCAGCTACCTGATGATCGACACCACGAATCCGCCCGGCCACGAGATCGCGGGCGCCAGGTTCCTGGCGGAGGTGCTCGACGGCGACGGCATCGAGAGCCAGATCGTCGAATCCGAGCCGGGCCGCGCGAACCTGCGCGCGGTCCTCCGGGGCAACGGAGCGCTCGGCGCCATCGTCCTCCACCACCACATCGACGTCGTCTACGCCGATCGCCGCTACTGGACCGTCGATCCGTTCGGCGGCGAGATCAGTGACGGCTACCTGTACGGCCGCGGCGCCCTCGACATGAAGGGCATCGGCATCATGCAGCTCGCGGCCGTGCTCGCGATCAAGCGGGCGGGCGTCCCGCTCAAGCGCGACCTCGTGCTCCTCGGCACCGCGGACGAGGAGGCGGGCAGCCGCTTCGGCGCGCGCTTCATCGCCGAGCAGTATCCGCACTGGCTGGCCGGCGCGGAGTACGCGCTGGGCGAGTTCGGCGGGATCCACCACGAGGCCGGCTGGCGCGCGCCGCTCGGGATGATCGACGTCTCGGAGAAGACCGGGCTGCCGCTCCGGCTCACCGCGCGCTCGAGCCCGGGCCACGGCTCGATGCCGTGGGCGACCACCGCGCCGCATCGGCTCGTCAACGCCTGCGCGCGCTTGCTCGCGGCCGAGCGGGCCCCCCGCGTGCTTCCCGAAGTGCAGGAGTTCTTCCGGCAGCTCGGCACCGTGCTGCCGGCCGGCGAGAGCCGGGGCTTCGACGACCTCGCGCACTCGCTGCGCGACCGTGCCTTCCGCGAGCGGTTCCTCGCCGACCGCTGGTACGCGGCGATGGTCCGCACGACGTTCGCGGTGAACATGCTGAAGGCGAGCGAGAAGCGCAACGTCATCCCGCCCGAGGCGATGGCCGAGATCGATTGCCGGATGCTGGCGGGAGACGATCCGGACGAGGTCGTGCGCTGGGTGAAGGCCGCGATCGCCGACGAGCACGTCGAGGTGACCGTGGTCGCGCCGCCGAAGATCCCGAACATGTCGCCGCCGGACACCGAGCTCTACAAGGCGATGACGACGGCGCTCCACCGGCGCGTGCCCGGCGTGGTGGTCGCGCCGCGGATCCTCACGGGGTTCACCGACAACTGGACGTTCCGCGGCGCCGGGCTGCAGGCGTACGGCTTCAGCCCGATCCTGGTCGGCGACGAGGACGGCCGTCGCGTGCACGGCAACGACGAGCGGATCTCGCTCGAGAACATCCGCGAGGGGACGCGACTCTACACCGAGCTGCTGCTGGAGATGGCGGCGCGTAGCCCGGCCCTAGATCCTCGCGCGCACCGCCCGGGCGAGCGGCGACTCGCGGTCGTTCAGCTCCCAGACGATCGAGAAGTGGTCGTGCTCCGCGAGCTCGAGCACCTCGCTCTGACCGCCGTGGCGCCGCCACGCCGCCGCCATCTCCTGCGACTGGCGGAGGTACTCGGGACCCTCCCGCGCGCCGAGCGGCAGCAGGAGCGGTCCCGCGTGGGTGGGCGTGAGGTGGATCGGGCTGTGGGTGTGCGCGTCCTCGGGCGAGAGCCGGAGGACGTCGTTGAGATAGCAGAGCCGGATCGGCTCGAGGTCGTAGAGGCCGCTGATCCCGATGCCGGCCTTCACGGCATCCGCCGGCAGACCGAACGCCGTCCAGTCCGTCGCCATGAGCATGGCCACCAGATGCCCGCCGGCGGAGTGCCCGGAGACGGTGACCCGCCCGGCGTCGCCGCCGAACGAGGCCGCGTGCTCGACGATCCACGCGATCGACGCGCGGCACTGGCGGACGAGCTCGGCCATCGTCACGGTCGGGATCAGGCCGTAGTTGATCACGACCGTGGTGATTCCCGCCGGCACGAAGGCGCGCGCCACGTAGCTGAAGTCCCTCTTGTCGAGCCACTGCCAGTAGCCGCCGTGGATGAAGACGTGGATCGGCGCCGGCGTCGCGCGCTCCGCGGGAAAGATGTCGAGCCGCTCGCCCGGCGCCGACCCGTACGCGACGTCGAGCCGGCACGGGATCTCGACGCGCGTGTCGCCGCTGGCCTCCGCGAAGCGCGTGAGCCACGCGGGCGCGTCGAAGACCTTCTTGCGGTTGTCGTACTCGCGGTCGAGCGCGGCGCGGTCGTAGCCGCGGAAGATCGGGCCGCGTCACAGCATCTTCGCGAGGAACGCGGCCTTCGCCATCCGGCGCTTGATGGTCTCCACGTACCGCCGATACCCCGGGCCTGCGACGCCCGGATGCCACTGGCTCGGACGCGGCAGCGACGCCGCGAGCTGGGCCGCCTCGTCCTCGGTGAGGTCCCGCGCCGACTTCCCGAAGTACCGCCGGCTCGCCGCTTCCGCGCCGTACACGCCCGGTCCGAACTCCGCGATGTTCAGGTAGAGCTCGAGGATCCGGCGCTTGGCGAGCGTCCGCTCGAGCTGCCACGTCAGGATGCCCTCCTTCACCTTCCGCACGGGGTTGCGGGAGGGCGAGAGCCACAGGTTCTTGGCGAGCTGCTGGGTGATGGTGGAGGCGCCGCGCGGCATCTCCTGCGTCTCGATCGCGCGCTCGACGGCGTCGCGCAGCTCGGACGGCTCGAATCCGCGATGGGTGAAGAACCCGATGTCCTCGGCGACCAGGACCGCGCGCTTGAGGTGCGGGGAAATCGCGCCATAGGGGGTCCACGTCCAGGCGACGCGATCCTCGCGGCGCAGGGCTCGCTGCTCCGCGCGGTACCGATCGATGAACGCCGTGGAGGAAGGGTTGCGCCGGGCGAGGGCGCCGACGTCAGGCCACCACAGAGCTTGCCAGGCGACCCATCCTGTCAAGCCGAGCACGGCCGCGACGAAGCCGAGCTTGACCCATCGGGTGAAGCGACGGCGACGTTCCCACGCCATCGGTGCGCATCATAGCAACGGACCCGCGCGGGGCGTGCAAGACGCGATGAAGGACAGGGGGTGCTTGCCGTCAGTGAGGTCGGGGGCTATGATTCCGGGCCAATGTCCTTCATCCGACGTCACCGCGTCCCGGTCGTGCTGGTGGCTCTCGGTGTCGTCATCCTCGTCCTCGTCGGCTACCGCATCAAGAAGCAGCAGGCCGACGCGGTGCCGCGCCGCCCGTTCGAGGTCGTCGTCGGCGTCGTCAAGCCGATCGTGAAGGATCTCGACGTCAAGCTCGCCTACACGGCCGACGTGCTCCCGCTGCAGCAGGTGTCGATATTCGCCAAGGTCAACGGCTACATCAAGCGGCTCGGCGCGGATCTCGGCGACTTCGTCAAGGAAGGACAGCTCCTGGTCGAGGTCGACGCCCCCGAGCTGAACGCCGGGCTCGAAGGCGCCCGGGCCGCCGTGTCGCAGGCGGAATCCAGCCTGAAGGTCGCGGAGTCGAACCTCGCCTCCGCGCACGCAAACGTCATCAACCAGCAGGCGAACCTCGTGAGGGCGCAGGCCGTCGCGCGCAACGACACGCGCAACTCCGACCGGTACGAGGACCTGCATACGCGCGGCCTCATCGCCGCCATGGATCGCGACAACATCAAGACCAACGCGGAGGCGTCGCAGGCGGCGCTGAAGGCCGCCGAGGCGCAGGTCGACGTGGCGAAGGTGCAGGTGGAGACCGCGCGCAGCCAGGTCGCCCTGGCGGCGTCGAACGTGGACGGCGCGAAAGCCTCGATGAAGATCTCCCAGGCCAACCTCGACAACACCCGCGTCACGGCGCCGTTCGCCGGCTACATCTCCCAGCGCAACCTCTATGCCGGCGCCTCCGTGAACTCGCAGGCGGCGGGCACGTCCAACTCCTCCATCGGGATCCTGGTCCTTCAAGACTTGAAAATCGTGAAGGTGCAGCTGGAGGTCCAGGAGCGCGATATCTCGCGCGTCACGATCGCCTCCGTGGCGAGGGTCCTGGTCGACGCGTATCCGAACCGGGTCTTCGCGGGGAAGGCCACGCGCATCGTCCACTCGCTCGACCCGCGCACGCGCACGCTCGGCGTGGAGATGGAGATCGCCAACCCCGACGGCGCGCTGAAGCCCGGCATGTACGCGCGCGTGGAGCTGGTGATCGACCATCACCCGAAGGCCATCCTCATCGAGAACGAGGCCATCCGGAACGAGGGCGACACGACCGTGGTCTTCACGGTCGACAAGGGCGTGGTGGAGCGGCGCGTGATCGGCGTCGGCGTGACGCAGGGGACCCTCGTCGAGGTGTTGAAGGGCCTGAGCGGCACGGAGCAGGTGATCGTCGAGGGCAAGGAGCTCGTCCGGAACGGGCCAGAAGGTGCGAGCGGAGGTCGCGAAGAAATAGCATGTGGATGACGTATCTCGCCCTGAGGAACGGCATCGCCATCCTCATGGCCTCCCTCGGCATCGCGATCCTCGGTCTCGTCGCGCTCAACCGGCTCCCCATCGACCTCTTCCCGAACATCAACCTCCCCATCATCAACATCGGCACCATCTACACGGGCGCCGGCGTGCTCGACATCGAGAAGACCGTCACCTATCCGATCGAGAAGGCCGTCAGCGCGGTCAGCGACGTCAAGCACGTGGAGTCGCGGTCGCGCCAGGGGCTCTCGACGGTGCGGCTGTGGATGAACTGGGGCGCCGACGTCAACAACGGCCAGACCGAGGTCATCCAGCGGATCCAGCAGATCCTCTCGACGCTGCCCGCCGGCATCAAGGCGCCCTTCGTGCTGCGCTTCGACCTCTCGAACATCCCGGTGTCGGTGGTGACGGTGTCCGGCGGCGGGCTCGACGAGCGGCAGCTCTACGACCTCGCCTACAACACGATCGAGCCGCAGCTCGAGCGCCTCGGCGGCGTCGCCTCCGCCTCGGTGGACGGCGGCAAGGTGCGCCAGATCACCGTGAACCTGAACCGCGACCAGCTCTTCGCCAAGGGGCTGTCGGTCCTCGACGTGGTGCGCGCCGTCAACGACTCGAACTTCCTCATGCCCGCGGGCGACATGAAGGTGGGGAAGCTCGACTACAACATCTACACGAACAACCAGTTCCAGCTCGTGAAGCCGATGGAGGACATCGTCGTCCGCAAGGTGGGCGCGAACGCCGTCCCCGTCCACGTGAAGGACCTCGGGTACGTCATCGATTCGCACGAGACGCAGACGGCGGTCGTGCGGGTCGACGGCGAGCGCGCCGTGTTCATGCGCGTGAACAAGCAGCCGGGCGCGAACACGGTGGGCGTGGTCGACTCGGTGAAGGAGCTGATGCCGAAGCTCCTGGGCGTGCCGCCGGGGGTCAGGGTCGGCATGACGCTCGACCAGTCGATCTACATCCGCCAGGCCATCTCGAGCCTCTGGCACGAGGCCGTCCAGGGCTCGGTCTTCGCGTTCCTGATCATCCTGATCTTCCTGCGCTCGCTCACGTCGACCATCATCATCTCGATCGCCATCCCGCTCTCGATCCTGCTCGTCGTTCATCTGCATGTACTTCATGGGCCAGACGCTGAACGTCTTCACCCTGGGCGGGCTCGCGCTCGCCGTGGGGCGCCTCGTCGACGACTCGATCGTCGAGCTGGAGAACATCAACCGGCACCTCAACATTCCGGGCACGCCGCGCCGCAAGGCGGTGCTGGACGCGGCGCGAGAAGTGGCGATGCCGATCTTCTCCGCGACGATCACGACGATCATCGTGTTCCTGCCCACGATCTTCCTGGTCGGCCAGACCAAGCTCCTGTTCATCCCGCTGACGTTCACGATCTCCATCTCGCTCTTCGCGTCGTTCCTCGTCTCCCGCACGGTCACCCCGCTCCTCGCCCTCAAGGTGCTCAAGCCCGAGAAGCCGATCGACCCGGCCTCGCGCCGCGTCCGGGACCGCGTGTTCGGGGCCTCGCAGCGCTTCTTCGAGTGGCTGGAGGAGGTCTACCAGCGGATGGTCGAGTGGTCGCTCGGGCACCGCCGGACGGTCCTGACCACCATCGCGATCGCGTTCGCCGGCAGCCTGTTCCTGGTGACGGCGCACCACTTCGGGCTGAAGCCGCTCATCGGGAGCGAGTTCTTCCCCGGGTCCGACGAGGGACAGTTCCGCGTGAACCTCCGCGCGCCCATCGGCACCCGCGTGGAGGAGACCGAGCGCATCGTCAAGGGGATGGAGGCCATCATCCGGGCCAACACCCAGCCCGACGAGGTGAAGACGATCATCTCGAACGTCGGCATCCCGCAGGGCCGCGGCGCCGCGTTCACCCAGAACACGGGCCCGCACAGCGCGACGATCCAGGTCTATCTCGCCACCGCGGACAAGCGCAAGCGCAGCGACAAGGACATCATCACGGCGATGCGCCCGAAGTTCGCCGGGCAGTTCCCGGGGACGCGCTACCAGTTCGTGGCGGGCGGCATCGTGGCGCGCGTGATCAACTTCGGGTCGGAGACGGCGATCGAGACGGAGATCCTCGGCTACGACCTCCCGACCGCGGAGGCCCTCGCGCGCGAAGTGGCGCGCGTGATGCGCGAGACCGAAGGCGTCGCCGACGTCAACGTGAGCCGCGACGCCAACTATCCGCAGTTCGAGGTCAACGTGGACCGCGAGAAGGCCGCGTCCGCCGGCCTGTCCCAGCGGGACGTCGCCCAGGCCGCCCTCTTCTCGCTGAACTCGAACTCGAGCGTGAACCCCTCGGTGTTCACGGACCCGCGCACGGGCAACCAGTACAACCTCGTCGTGCAGCTCGACGAGTCGTACCGCCAGACGCCGAACGACCTCGAGCGGATCTTCGTCACCGCCAACGACCGGCCGGTGATGCTCTCGACGATCGCCACCATCAAGCAGTCGACGGGGCCGGTGGAGATCGAGCGGAAGTACCAGCAACGCCTCGTGCGCATCACGGCCAACGCGGTGGGCCGGGACCTCGGCTCGGTGTCCGAGGACCTGGACCGGAAGTTCACGGCGCTCCCCAAGCCGGCGGGCTTCACGATCCAGCTCGGCGGCCAGACGGAGCAGCAGCGCGAGGCGTTCAGCGCGCTCTACTTCATGTCGGCGCTCGCGATCCTCCTCGTCTACATGATCCTCGCGTCGCAGTTCAAGTCGCTGAAGGATCCGTTCACGATCATGTTCTCGGTGCCGATGGGCCTCATCGGCGTGTTCTGGGCGCTCTACCTCACGAACACCACGCTCTCCACCACGTCGTTCATGGGCATCATCATGATGGTCGGCATCGTGGTGTCGAACGGCGTGCTGCTCGTCGACTACATCAACGAGCTCCGGCGGCACGGCATGCCGCTGCACGAGGCGGTGCCCCGCGCGGGCCGCGTCCGCCTGCGCCCGATCCTGATGACGGTCTTCGCCACCGTGAGCGGCCTCATGCCGATGGCGCTCGCCTTCGGGGTCGGGACGGAGGCGAACCAGCCGCTCGCCATCGCGGTCATCGGCGGGCTGCTCGTCTCGACGTTCTTCACGCTCATCCTGATCCCGACGCTCTACGTGATCTTCGAGGAGCGCTGGCCCCGGGCGATGGAGACTATGGAGTCCGCCTTACCGGGTGCGACCGTGGGTGGCGAATCGCGATAGCCCTCTCGGCCCCTCCTCCCGTCACCGCGAGTCGTTGAACCCATGTGGATGACGCTGCTCGCGCTGCGCAACGGCATCGCGATCCTCATGGCGTCGCTGGGGGTGGCGATCCTCGGCCTGGTCGCGCTCAACCGCCTGCCGATCGACCTCTTCCCCAACATCAACCTGCCCATCATCAACGTCGGCACGATCTACACGGGCGCCGGCGTGCTCGACATCGAGAAGACGGTCACCTATCCCATCGAGAAGGCCGTCAGCGCGGTGAGCGACGTGAAGTTCGTCGAGTCGAAGTCGCGGCAGGGGCTCTCGACGGTGCGGCTGTGGATGAACTGGGGCGCCGACGTCAACAACGGCCAGACGGAGGTGATCCAGCGGATCCAGCAGATCATGGCGAGCCTGCCCACGGGCATCAAGCAGCCCTTCATCGTCCGCTACGACCTCTCGAACATCCCCGCGGTGCTCGTGACCGTCTCGGGCGGCGGCCTCGACGAGCGCCAGCTCTACGACCTCGCCTACAACGTGGTCGAGCCCCAGCTCGAGCGCCTGGCGGGGGTGGCGTCGGCGTCGATCGACGGCGGCAAGGTGCGGCAGATCACGGTCAACCTGAACCGCGACCAGCTCTACGCCAAGGGCATCTCGATCCTGGAGGTGGTCCGCGCGGTCAACTCGGCCAACTTCCTGCTGCCGGCGGGCGACCTCAAGGCGGGCCGCATCGACTACAACCTCTCGACGAACAACCAGTTCCCGGTCGTGGCGCCCATGGAGGACATCGTCGTCCGGAACGTGGGCCAGGCCGCGGTGCCGATCCACGTCCGCGACGTCGGCCGCGTGGACGACACGCACGAGACGCAGACGTCGATCGTTCGCGTCGACGACCAGCGCGGCGTGTACCTGAGCGTCAACAAGCAGCCGGGCGCCAACACCATCGCGGTCGTGGACCAGGTGAAGGGGCTGCTGCCGCGGCTCCTCGGCGTGCCGCCCGGCGTGAAGCTCGGGATCACCTTCGACCAGTCGGTCTACATCCGGCAGGCGATCGAGAGCCTGTGGCACGAGGCGATCCAGGGCTCGGTGCTGGCCTTCGTCGTGATCCTCGTGTTCCTGCGCTCGCTGACGTCCACGCTCATCATCTCGATCGCGATCCCGCTGTCGATCCTGCTCTCGTTCATCTGCATGTACTTCATGGGGCAGTCGCTGAACGTCTTCACCCTCGGCGGGCTGGCGCTGGCCGTCGGGCGGCTCGTCGACGACTCCATCGTCGAGCTGGAGAACATCAACCGGCACCTCAACATCCCCGGCACGCCGCGGCGCAAGGCGGTGCTGGACGCGGCGCGGGAAGTCGCGATGCCGATCTTCTCGGCCACCATCACCACGATCATCGTCTTCGCGCCCACCGTGTTCCTGGAAGGCCAGATCAAGCTCCTGTTCGTGCCGCTCACGTTCACGATCTCGGTCTCGCTGTTCGCCTCGTTCCTCGTCTCGCGCACCGTCACGCCGCTGCTCGCGCTGAAGCTGCTGCGTCCGGAGACGCCGATCGAGCCCGGCGCGCGCGGCCTCAAGGCGCGCGTCTTCCTCCTCTCCCAGCGGTTCTTCACGTGGACGGAGGACGTGTACCAGCGGTTCCTCGAGCAGGCGCTGGGCCGCCGGCGCCTGGTGCTGACGTGCATCGCGGTGGCGTTCGTGAGCAGCATGTTCCTGGTGGCCGCCCCGTACGTGGGGCTGAAGCCCCTCATCGGCACCGAGTTCTTCCCGCCGTCCGACGAGGCGCAGTTCCGCGTCGACCTCAAGGCGCCGGTGGGCACGCGCGTGGAGGAGACGGAGCGCGTGGTGAAGGACGTCGAAGGCATCCTCCGCCACGCGCTCGGCCCGGACGAGCTCGTCTCCATCGTGGCGAGCGTGGGCATTCCGCCCGGCCAGTCCGCGGTCTTCACGACCAACACGGGGCCGCACAGCGCGTCGGTGCAGGTCTACCTCACGGCAGCGGACAAGCGGAAGCGGAGCGACCGCGACATCGTGGCCGACCTGCGCCCGCTCTTCGCCGGCAAGTTCCCGGGCACGACGTACCGGTTCGTGCAGGGCGGGCTGGTGGCGCGCACGATCAACTTCGGCGCCGACACCGCGCTCGAGGTCGAGGTGCTCGGCTACGAGCTCGGCGCGGCGACGGGCGTGGCGCGCGAGGTGGCGCGGATCATGGAGGCCACCGAGGGCGTGACGGACGTCACCGTGAGCCGGGATGCGAACTATCCGCAGTTCGAGATCACCGTGGATCGCGAGAAGGCCGCGGCCGCCGGCCTGTTCCAGCGCAGCATCGCGCAGAGCGTGCTCTACTCGCTGAACTCCAACGTCAGCATCAACCCGTCGGTCTTCACCGATCCACGGACGGGCAACCAGTACAACGTGGTCGTGCAGCTCGACGAGCCGTACCGCACCACCCAGGAGGACCTCGGCCGGATCTTCGTGACGACCGACACCGGCCGGCCCATGCAGCTCTCGAGCCTCGCCGACATCAAGACCTCCTCGGGCCCGGTGGAGATCGAGCGGAAGTATCAGCAGCGGCTGGTCCGCGTCGGCGCCAACGTCGTGGGGCGCGATCTGGGCTCCATCTCCGACGAGCTGGAGGCGAAGTTCCGGCAGCTCCCGATGCCCGCGGGCTTCAGCCTGCGCCTGGGCGGGCAGACGCGAGCAGCAGCGCGAGGCCTTCGGCAGCCTCTACTTCACGTCGATCCTCGCCATCGTGCTCGTCTACATGGTGCTGGCGTCGCAGTTCCGGTCGCTGAACGATCCGTTCACGATCATGTTCTCGGTGCCCATGGGCCTCATCGGCGTGTTCTGGGCGCTCTACCTCACGAACACCACGCTCTCCACCACGTCGTTCATGGGCATCATCATGATGGTCGGCATCGTGGTGTCGAACGGCGTGCTGCTCGTCGAGTACATCAACGAGCTCCGGCGGCACGGCATGCCGCTGCACGAGGCGGTCCCGCGCGCGGGCCGCGTGCGCCTGCGGCCCATCCTCATGACCGTGCTCGCGACGGTCGTGGGCCTCCTGCCCATGGCGCTGGCCTGGGGCGTGGGCAGCGAGGCGAACCAGCCGCTCGCCATCGCGGTGATCGGCGGCCTGCTCGTCTCGACCTTCTTCACGCTGGTCCTGATCCCGACGCTGTACGTGATCTTCGAGGAGCGCTGGCCGCGGACGATCACCGTGGAGGAGGACGACCGCCCGCTCGGCGACGAGCCCGAGCCGCGACGCGTGAGGGCCGCCCCCGAACATATCCACGAGGCTCCGCCACAACGCGGCCGTCTCCTCGTTGGGATCGTCCGGCTCCTTGCGCACGGCCGTGTGAACCATGACGAGGCGGCTCGCCGGATCCACGTAGATGACCTGGCCGTGCACGCCGAGCAGGGCGAACATGCGGCGCTCGCCGGTGAAGATCCAGGTCTGATAGCCGTAGCCGAAGTCCGCGCGCGGCCATACGAGCTTGAGGTGCGAGCTGTCCGCGGGGACGGTCGTGGCAGCCTGCACCCACGCGCGCGGAATGATCTGCCGGTCGCCGAGCCGGCCGTCGTGGGCGAGCAGCAGCCCGAGGCGGGCGTAGTCACGCAAGCACCGCGTTGAGACAGCAGTACGTCGCCTCCTGCCCGGCGCGGTCGATGAGCCAGCTCGCGTCCGCTTCCGCCCCCATCGGCTCCCAGATCTTCTCGTGGAGATACTCGGCGACCGAACGCCCGACCGCATGTCGAAGGACGAGGCCCAGCACCTGGGTCTCGACGGAGGCGTAGACGAACGCGCGTGCCGCTGCGGCGGACCCGTTCGTTGTACGGCTTCACGGCCTCCACGCCACCTGCGCCGGCCTGGACGATCGTCTCCACGGAGAGCCGGGCTGATATCGTCCTCGCCCGCGAGTAGTCTTCGACGAAGCGGACGCCCGAGGACATCTGGAGCAGGTGCCGGAGCGACGTGCGTCCGTACTCGGTGTCGGCAAGCGCGGGCACGTACGACCGCGGCGAGATCGTCCTCCGAGCCGATGCGGCCCTCGGCGATGGCGATGCCGATCAGCATCGCCGTGACGGTCTTGGCCATCGAGAACGACGTGAAGCGATGACGATCATGGCGCGCGTACTGATAGCGCTCGACGAGGATCGTGTCGCCACGTGCGATGAGCAGTCCGGTGGTCGGGTTGCGCGCCAGATAGTCGTCGAGCGTCAGGGTCTGCGCCTGGTACTGGTAGCGCAGGGCCGGCTCGGCGGCTGCGCGATTGAGCCGCGACGGCGTGACGGCTCGACGGATCGCCCGACTCTCGAAGATCTCGTCGTAGTGACTGAACGTGCCGACGAAGAAGGGGGCGCGGTAGATGATCCTGGACGGATAGCCCTCGCGTGCCCCGTATTCCTCGGCGTTCGGGACCGCCCTGCAGAGAAACGCGGCCCGGTCGTTACGGGCGCCACTCCGGGTGTAGGCCCGCCGGCGAGGCACAACGCAGCGAGCGCGGTGACGACGATACCGAGGACGAGTCCAGCAGCGCGTGGCGTCATACCACTCCCTGAACCGCCCATGCCCGGGCGGTCAGCTCGATCGGTCGGTGGGGCGTCGATCCAAGTCGCGCCTCGAGATACTGCCGGATCCCGTCGGCGTACGTCATCTCCAGCGGAGGCGAGATAGGTCGGGGCGGCGCCTGTCTTCCCGAGGAACGGCGTCCAGAAGTCGTCGAAGTCCTGGAAGACGGTGGGAATCTCGATGGCGCGAACCGCCACCGACGTCAGGTGCGCCCGCTCGAACAGGGCCTGGAGCGGACCAGGCTGACACAGCGGGAACCGCTCGGCCTGGTCGAGCCGGGCGTCGCCGGGGCTCACCGCGATGGCGGCGTCCCAGAAGTGCCGCATCATCTGCATGCCACCCGCATAGTCCCAGACGTACGCGGCGACGCGTCCGCCGGGCTTCGTCACCCTGACCATCTCCCGGACCATGGACTCGTGATCCGGGACGAAGTTGAGAACGAGCCCGGAGACCGTGACGTCGAAGACGGCCGAGTCCCACGGCAAGCGCGTCGCGTCTCCGGTCTCGAACAGGGCCTGCGGGGCCGTGATGCGTTGCCGCGCCTGGGTCACGAAGCCCGCCGAGGCATCGATGCCGCGGACCGATGCGGGGTCGCACATCGTGAGGATCGTCGACGTCAAGGCGCCCGTCCCGGAGCCGACATCCGCCCACGCCAGGCCGGGAGGCAGCGCGAGCCAGCGCACGAACTCGGCCGCGACCTTCCGGCTCCAGCGCCCGACGTATCGCTCGTAGTCCTGACCGGAGTCCCACGCGTCCGTGACCATCTCACGCAGCTCCCGGCGCGGAGCGCGCGTGAACGTACACCCAGGCCTGTGTCCCCGACGCCAGCGTCACGGCGATCCGTTCGTACGCGTCGCGCCGCTCGTACCGGTCGGCGGCCGCGAGCTCCGCGTCCGTGATCTCGAAGACGGTGCCACGCACACGGCTGTCGTGTCGGCCGTTGAACGTGACGTTGGCATGATGCGTCGTGCCGCGTGTCGCCAGGGACGGCTCGAAGCCGACGAGCTCGTCCCGTTGCCCCTGGAGCAGCCGTCCGAACGTCGACTGCTGCACGGGCTCGTGCTGGAGCGTGCCGTAGGAAAAGACGAGCGGCATCGCAGGTGACGCCTTCAGCTCACCGAGCGGGGACGCATGCCGAAGGCGATGCGCGTGAGGTTCATGAGGCCGATCACCTCGCAGAGCGCCACGGTCGCGGCGAGCGAGGCCGCGAAGAGCACGGCGAACTTCACCCACACAGCCGTGTCCCACGCGACGATCCCCACGCCGATCACGACCATCACCGTCTGGTGCCAGATGTAGAACGGCGGCACGCGGTCGCCCGCCCACTGGAGCCAGCGGCGCGGGCGATCGAGGGAGACGCGGGCGTAGCCCAGCACGGCGACCAGCATGAACCACTCCACGACGCCGCGCAGGGTCAGCATGACGACAGCGCGCGGCGAGTAGGCGGGGGCGGGGCCGAGGAGCGCCATGACCGTCAGGCGCACAACCGTGAGCCCGAGCGCGGCGGCGAGCGCGACCTTCCGATGCCGGACGAACGCCGCGGTGACGCGTGGGTCGGGCAGGAGCAGGTAGCCGACGATGAACAGCGCGAAGTGGTGCGTGAGGTTCCACCAGTCGCCGATGAGCGCGTTGGTGAGCGGGAACCGTCCCTGGAGGGCCACGTGGATCACGCACAGGGGGATCGCCACGAGGACGATGCGCGGCCCGCCCGCGAAGAACGCGGCGATCCTGTCACGCGCCGCCCGGCCGCGCTCCGTGCGCAGCCACAGGAACAGCGGAAGCGCGACGATCGAGTACAGGTACAGGTAGAGCAAGAACCAGAGGTGGTGCCAGGACAGGTTCCCTTGCGGATAGGCGCCGTCGAAGAGGTGCGGCAGGAAGGCGAGGTAGGAGCCTTCGAAGTTCACCGGGCTCTGCCGGTTCGGCATCCACGAGTTGACGCGCTCGACGTAGACCTGCGGCGGAACGACGACCAGCATCCCGATGGCGAGCGGCACCAGCAGGCGGCGCGTGCGATCACGACCGTACTCGAGAGCCTGTCGTCGGCGCAGCGCGAAGTACGTGCCGGCGCCCGAAATGAGGAAGAGGAGCGGGAGGCGCCACGGGGTGAACGCGTACCCGAGCAGCTCGAGGGTCCGGCTGAGGTCGGCGTTCTTCAGATGCCACGGCTCCGTATCGAACGGCCGGGTGCTGTGGTAGAGGAGCAGCAGAAGGACGGCCAGCACGCGGAGCGCGTCGAAGTCGTAGCGACGATCCGACGATCCGGCCGGACTCACGGCGGCGTCCAGGGCGGCGCGGTGAGCCGGCGCCGGCCGTCGGTCGCGAGCCGTGACGCCTTCGGCCGGCGTCCAGTCGCGATCCCACAGCTTGCACGTCACCTGCTTGTGCTGCTGGTCGAGGCCCTCGCAGTAGTTCGTGAACTCGCAGCGCCGCACCTGGTCGCCGAGCCCGAGACGGATCTTCCGGAACCAGTCGGGATCCGCGAGCGTCTGCCGCGCCGCCGCCACGGCGTCCGCCTCGCCGCGCGCGAGGATCTGCTCCGCCTGCTCGAACGTCGCGATGCCGCCGCTGGTGACGATCGGCGTCTCGTGGCCCGCCGCGCGCACCGCGCGCCGGATCGTCGCGGCGAGCGGCACGTTGCGCCCGAACGGCCCGCGCGCGTCGGAGATCACGGTCGGCATGCACTCGTAGCCCGAGCGGCCGGTGTACGGATAGACCGCCTCGCCGACCTTGGGCTGCTTGGCGTCCTCGAACTTCCGCCCTTGGAGACCGAGAGGAAGTCGACGCCGGCCGCCGCGAACCGCACGCCGAACCACGCCGCGTCGTCGACGTCGCTGCCGCCCTCGACGACGTCGTCGCCGAGGTAGCGGATGCCGACCGTGTACGCGTCGCCGACGCGCGCGCGCACCGCGCGGAGGACCTCGAGCGGCAGCCGGAGCCGCTGCTCGCGCGTGCCGCCGTAGCCGTCGTCGCGCGTGTTCAGCCGCGAGAGGAACGACGCCATCGTGTACGCGTGCGCGTAGTGCAGCTCGATGCCGTCGAAGCCGGCCTCGCGCGCCCGGCGTCCCGCCTCGGCGAACAGCGACGGCAGCACCTCGGGCAGCTCGCGGATGTGCGGCAGGTGCGTGTCCCTGATCCGCTCGCGATAGCCGTAGTCGAGCGACTCGAGCTCGCGGGGCGCGAGCACGCGCTCGATCAGCGCGCGCGGCGCCGCCGCCAGGTGCGCGCGCACGTCCGTCTCGTCGGCGGCGCGCCAGCGCCCGTCTCCGGTGGCCTCGGCCAGCCGCGCGCGCACGGCGTCGCTGATCTCCAGGAAGCGCCCGAAGAACGTCGCGGGCGCGGGCCGCCGCCGGACGGCCACGAAGTCGATCACCTGGATGAAGAGGCGCGTGTGCCCGCCGCTCCGCTCGCGCACGAGCTCGACGAGCCGGCGCAGTCCCGGGATGAATCGGTCGTCGCCGATCCGGAGCAGGGGCCCGCTCGGGACGTCGCGGATGCCCGTCGCCTCGACGACGAGCACGCCCGGCCGCCCCTCGGCGAACCGCGCGTACCAGTCGAGCACCTCGGGGGTCACGAAGCCGTCGTCGGTGGCGCGCCACGGCACCATCGCCGGCACCCAGGTGCGATGCTCGGCGACCGTCACGCGGCCGAGGCGCAGGGGAGTGAACCACCGCGCGTGCTCCGCCTCCTCGCGCGTCGGCCAGCGCGCGGGCGGCAGGCCGTGCTTGACCCGGTCTATGAAAACCTCCCGGGTCACTCGATGAGGATGGCGTCGCCGTTCCGCTCGTCGTGGAGGAGCCGCACGGCGGCCGCCGCGATCTCGCCAGGCTCGATGAGCCGTCCCCGCGGGTTGAACCGCGCGAGCGCGGCGACGGCCTCGTCGAACGTCTTGCCGGTCCTGGCCACGATCGTGCGCGCCGAATTCCACACGAGGTCGGTGGCGGCGAAGCCCGGACAGAGCGCGTTGACGGTGACGCCCGTGCCCGCCACCTCGGCGGCGAGCGCCCGCGTGAAGCCGACCAGCGCGTGCTTCGACGCGGTGTAGGCGGTGACGTAGGGCGCGCCCTGCAGCCCCGCGGTGGACGCGACGTTGATCACGCGGCCCCAGCCGCGCTCGAGCATGCCGGGCACCGTCGCGCGCGTGAGGAGGTACGGCCCGGTGACGTTGGTCCTGAAGTGACGCTCCCAGAGCTCGGGGTCGGTGCGCGCGAGCGGGGCCGATTCCGCGATGCCCGCGTTGTTGACGAGGACGTCGATGGGGCCCAGCGTGGCGGCGATCGCGCCGGCGGCGAGCGCGGCGGCCTCGGCGTCACCGACGTCGAGCGCGAGCGCCATGGCCTCGGCGCCGCTCGCGCGCAATGCGCGGGCCGCCTCTTCGACAGGCTCCGGCGAGCGCGCCGCCACGGCCACCGCGAGGCCCTCGCGCGCGAGGGCCTCGGCGATCGCGCGACCGATCCCGCGACTCCCGCCCGTCACGAGGGCCACGTGTCTCACGGACTCTCGATGCAGAAGATGTAGAAGAGCGGCCGCTGCTCGTCCTGGCCGCCTGGCGAGCAGCGCGGTCGTCCCCCGGCGCCGCGCGCGGCGGGGCCCGCACCCGCGCACCCCGCCAGGAGGACGACGAGGAGCAGCGCGACTCCGTAGCGCACGCGACGTTTCATGGGATCATTCTAGTCGCTCATGCCTCGGGCCTTCACACACGCGAGCCTCTCCGGTGCCGTCGAGCGTCTGGCGCCCGGCATGCGCGTGCTGCTGCCGCCCGGGTGCGGGGAGCCGGCGGCGCTCGTGGCGGAGATCTGCCGGCAATCGGAGCGGCTCCGCGACCTGACGCTCGTCCACGGGATCCACCTCGGCGATTTCCCATTTGCCAGGCCGGAGCACGCGGCGCTGCGCGTCGCGACGTGGCACATGTCGCCGCGGCTCGAGGACGCGCGGCGCCGTGGACGCGTCGAGTTCTTCCCGCTCCGGTACTTCGACCTCATCGCCGCGTTCGCGCCCGGCGGCGCCTGGGCGCCGGACGCCGTCCTCGTGCACACGGCCCCACCCGACGCGGGCGGGTATCTGAGCCTCGGCGTCTCGGTCAGCGTGAGCCTCGACGCCGCGCGCCGCGCCCCGCTGGTGATCGCGCAGGTGAACCCCCAGATGCCGCGGACGCTGGGGAACGGCGCGCTCCATCGCTCCGAGATCGACGTCTGGGTCGAGGTCGACGAGCCGCTGACCGCGTATCCGCCGCCGACCGTGGGGGACGTCGAGCGCGCCATCGGGCGGCACGTCGCCGGGGTCGTCCCCGACGGCGCGGTCGTGCAGGTGGGCGTCGGCGCGATCCCGCAGGCCGTGCTCGAAGCCCTCGGCGACCATCGTGATCTCGCCCTGCACTCGCTGCTGGTCGACGCCGCGGTCGCCCTGATGGAGCGCGGCGTGGTCACGGCGGCGCGCAAGCCGTTCCATCGCGGCCGCTGCGACATCGCGGAGGCGATGGGGACGCGCCGGCTCTTCGACGCGGTCCACGAGAACCCGCTCGTCAGCATGGACTCGTCGGCCGTCATCCACGATCCCTCGCTCGTCGCGCGCCTCGATCGCTTCGTCGCGATCAACTCCGCGCTCGAGGTGGACCTGAGCGGGCAGGTGACGGCGGAGAGCCTCGGCGGCCGGCAGGTCGCGGGCATCGGCGGGCAGTTCGACTTCGTGCTCGCGGCGTCACGCTCGGCGGGCGGCACCGCGATCATCGCGCTGCCCTCGACGGGTGGCCGCGACGGCGCCGTCTCGCGGATCGTGCCGAAGCTCTCGCCGGGGGCGGCGGTGACGACGCCGCGCTTCGTGGCGGATCGCGTGGTGACCGAGCACGGGGTGGCGGAGCTGCGGGGGCTGGGAGAGACGGCGAGGGCCACAGCGTTGATCGCTGTGGCCCATCCGCGCTTCCGGGGCGAGCTCGAGCGCGCCCGTACGAGCTAGGGCTACTTCTTGCGGGCGTCGATCAGCTCGAAGATCTCCTCGTCCGTGGGGAAGCGGTACGTCGTCTCGTTCGTGTACACCACGGCGCCGTCGATCGACACCTCGAAGATCCCGCCGACGCCCTCGCGGAGCTCAGCGGTCATGCTGTACTTGCTCTTGATGGCGGCCTGCAAACTGGAGGCCTGAGGCAGGTAGTTTCACTCGCTACAGTAGAGGATCGAGATGTTCATCGGTCGTCCCTCCTTCCTCCAGCGTTTCGGGTATTTTACCTCCGAACGTACTCCTTGTGATGCGCCGACCGGAGGGAGCGATCCGCCCGTGACCCCGACGATCATCGACACCGATCCCGGCATCGACGACGCCCTGGCTCTCCTGCTGGCCTGGGGGTCGCCCGAGCTCGCGGTGACGGCCCTGACCACGGTGGCCGGGAACGTGCCGCTGGCCCAGGCCACCCTCAACGCCTGGCGCATCAGAGATCTCTGCCGGCCGGCGCCGATGCCCCCCATCGCGGCCGGGGCGGCGACGCCGCTCCGCCGGCCCCTGCAGACCGCGACCCACTACCACGGGGAGGACGGGCTGGGGGACAGCACGGTCTGGCCCGACGCGCCGGCGCAGCCGGCCGAGGGGCAGGCGATCGACGTGCTGATCGCCGGCGCACGCCGCCACCGCGAGCGGCTCATCCTGATCGCCCTCGGCCCGCTCACCAACGTCGCCCTCGCGCTCGAGCGCGATGCGGCGGCGATGCGCGCGATCGGCCGCGTGGTCGTCATGGGCGGCGCCGTCGACGTCCCCGGCAACGTCACGCCGGACGCCGAGTTCAACATCCACGTGGATCCCGACGCCGCCCGCCGGGTGTTCGAGGCCGGGCTCGCCATCGAGCTGGTGCCGCTCGACGCCACGCGCCAGGCCGTGCTCCGCCCTCACGAGCTCGAGGCCGCGCTCGCGCGCCGTCCCGGCCGGATCGCGGAGCGCGTGGCCGCGTTCACCGCGCCGGGGTTCCGCGGGCAACCCGACGGCGCGCCGGGGCTCACGCTGCACGATCCGCTCGCGGTCGGCGTGGCGGCCGATCCCACGCTGGTCCGCTGGGAGCGCGCGCGGGTCACGGTGGGCGCCGACGGCGAGACGCGGCGCGCGTCCGGAGCCCCGAACTGCCGCGTGGCCATGCACGTCGATCGCGCGCGCTTCGTCGCGCTCTTCCTGGAGCGGCTGTGCGGGGGAACGGCCTGACCGCACGGGTTCTCGTCGTCGGGTCCGCCAACGTCGACTTCACGATCGCGGCGGCGCGGCTCCCCACGCCCGGCGAGACCGTGACCGACGGCACGTTGCTCGTGAACCACGGCGGGAAGGGCGCGAACCAGGCGGTCGCGGCGCGGCGGCTCGGCGCCGACGTGCGGTTCGTGGGGTGCGTCGGACGCGACGGCCCCGGCGCGGCGATCCGCGAGGCGCTGGCGGCCGAGGGAATCGGCGTCGACGGCCTCACGGAGAGCGCGACCGCCGCGACCGGGACGGCGCTCATCGTGGTCGACGCCGAGGGGCGGAACCAGATCGCGGTGGCGCCCGGCGCGAACCGGACGCTCACCGTGGCGCAGGTGGAGGCGCGCGAGGACGACTTCGCGTGGGCCGACGTCGTCGTCTGCCAGCTCGAGATCCCGCTGCCGTGCGTGCGCGCGGCGCTCGAGGCGGCGCGGCGCCACGGCGCGCTCACGATCCTCAATCCGGCGCCGGTGCCGGACGCGCGGCTCGAGGTGCTGCCGCTGGTCGACTATCTGACCCCGAACGAAGGCGAGGCGGCGCGGCTCAGCGGCCTGCCCGTGCGGGCGCCGGCCGACGCGATTCCCGCCGCCCGCGTGCTCAAGGCGGCGGGGGCGAAGACGATCGTGGTGACGCTCGGCGAGCACGGCGCGGTGGCGGTGGGTGAGGATGCCGTCGCGGTGCCGGCGTTCGCCGTGAAGGCGATCGATACCACGGGCGCGGGTGACGCGTTCAACGCGGGGCTGGCCGTGGCGCTGGCGGAGCGCCGGGCGCTGCGCGAGGCCCTCGGCTTCGCGAGCGCGGCCGCCGCGCTGACGTGCACGAAGCGGGGCGCGCAAGCCTCGCTGCCCACGCGCGAGGAGGTGACCCGGCTACTGCGCGGCTAGGGCGCTCGCCCGGCGCTTGAGCGCGGCCACGCGGGCGAGCGCGTCCACCACGCGGCCCGGCCCGAGCCGGCCCTCCGCGAGCGCGGCGCGGATGGCCGCGCGCGCCACCGCCGCCGCCGAGCGCCCGTCGGGCAGGCGATCGTCGGCGATCAGCAGGAGGTCCACGCCCGCTTCGAGCGCCAGCACCGCCGCGTCCGCGAGCCCGTAGTGCTGCTCGATCGCGCCCATGCGGAGATCGTCGCTCACGACGGGGCCGTTCCAGCCCAGCTCGTAGCGCAGCAGGCCCGTGATGGTGGCGTGCGAGAGCGTGGCGGGATAGCGGCGGTCGAGGCGGCGGTTGAAGACGTGCGCCGTCATGACCGCGTCGGCCGCGCGCTCGCCCAGCAGCGTGCGATACGGGAGCAGCTCGAGGTCCTGGTCGGCGGTGGCGGTGACGTCCACGAACCCCTCGTGGGAGTCGCCGAAGCTCGAGCCGTGGCCGGGGAAGTGCTTGAGCGCGCTCAGCACGCCCTCGGCGTGCAGCCCGCGGATGAACGCGCGCGCGTGCGCGGTGACGACGAGCGGGTTGGCGCCGTAGCTGCGGCCGCTGCCGACGATCACCGGGTTGGCGGGGTTGTACCCGACGTCGACCACGGGCGCCAGGTCCCAGGTGACGCCGGCGTCGCGCAGCATCCGCCCGATCCGGCGGGCCTCGAGCTCGGTGAGCGCGAGGTCGTTGCTCTCGGCCATCTCCTGCGCGGACGGCGTCGCGACGTACCCGGCGCGCGGCGACAGGCGCATCACGCGGCCGCCCTCGGCGTCCATCGCGACGAGCGGGGTGAGGGCGCCGCACCCCGCGGCGCGCGCGCGGATCCACGCGGTGAGCGCACGCACCTGCGCCTCGTCGGTGACGTTGCGCGCGAAGAGGAGGAGGCCGCCCGCGCGCACGTCGCACACGAGCGCGTCGAGCTCCGGATTGTCCGCGCCCGCGGTGCCGTTGAATCCCACCAGGAGGAGCTGGCCCAGCGCGGGCTCGAGACGCGCGAGCGTGGCGGGATCGAGCGGGGTCAGCGTCGCGCAGCCGGCGAGGAGCAGCGCGAGCGCGATGAGAGGACGCATGCTCGGCGAATTGTAATCCGTCGCGAGCGTCAGCTACACTTTCCGCGACACGGGAGGGCCCGATGGGCTACGAGACACTGATCGTCGAGAAAGACGGCGCGGTCGCCACGCTGACGCTCAACCGGCCGCAGGCGCGGAACGCGCTCGATCTCGTCATGCGGCGCGAGCTGGTCGGCGCGCTCGACGACATCGAGAACGATCCGTCGGCGCGCGTGGTGATCCTCACGGGCGCGGGCGGGCATTTCTGCGCGGGCGGCGACGTGAAGAGCATGCAACCCGGCGCCGCGGCCGCGGACGGCCGCGCGCGGGTCGAAGCCCTGAACAAGCTCGTGATGCGGCTCGTCGAGTTCCCCCGTCCGGTCATCGCCATGGTGGACGGGTTCGCGGTGGGCGCGGGCTGCAACCTCGCCCTGTGCTGCGACTTCATCGTGGCCTCCGACCGCGCGAAGTTCGGGGAGGTGTTCGCGAAGATCGGCCTCGTGCCCGACGGCGGCGGCAGCTGGCTGCTGCCGCGCCTGGTCGGCCTCGCGCGCGCGAAGGAGCTGATCTTCACCGCCGACATCTTCGATGCCGCGGAGGCCGCGCGCATCGGCCTCGTCAACCGCGTGGTGCCGGCCGCCGAGCTCGCCGCCGTCACCCGCGCGCTCGCGCAGCGGATCGCCCAGGGGCCGACGAAGGTGCAGGCCATGGCGAAGCACATGCTCAACCGCGCCGCGTCCACGGACCTCGAGAGCGCGCTGGACGTGGAGGCGTTCTCGCAGGCGATCGCCATCACCGGCCCCGACCACCGCGAGGGCCTCGCCGCGTTCTTCGAGAAGCGCCCCCCGACGTTCTAGTTCGACGGGGCGGGAGTCGGCGCGTTCGCGCCGGCGGAGACGGGCCGGGCGGCGGGCGTCGGCGGGCGCGGAGAGTACTTCATCGTCGCGGCGGCCTCGGGGTTGCTGCGGAGGAGCTCTTCCGTCACGCGGGAGGCGTCGAGCGCCGTGCCGATCACCCGCGGCGTGATGACGAGCAGCAGCTCCGTCTTCTGCACGGTGCGCACCTTCGCGCCGAAGAGGTAGCCGAGCAGCGGGATGTCCTTCAGCAGCGGGATGCCCCGGTCCTGCACCTCGGCGCGCTCCCGGATCAAGCCGCCGAGCACCAGCGTCTGGTTGTTCACCAGGACCACGGAGGTCTCCGCTTCGCGCTTGATGATGCGGCGCGAGCCCGTCGGAGGCTCGGCGTTGCCGATGTCGTTGACCTCCTGCTTCACGTCGAGGGCGACCGTGCCCTTCTCGCCGATCCGCGGGGTCACCGTGAGGATGACGCCCGCGTCGCGGTACTCGACCGACTGCGTGCCGACCACCGAGGTGGTGTTCTGCGCGGTCTGGGTCGTGGTGCCGCCGATCGGCACCTGCTGGCTGGTGACGATCGGGATCGAGTCCGAGACGTTGATCACGGCCTTCTTGTTCTCGGTGGTCATGACCGACGGGCTCGAGAGCACGTTGACGCGGTTGTCCTGCGCGAGCGTGTTGAGCATCGCGAAGAACTCGCCGCTCGAGAACGCGAGGCCCGTGAGGCCGCCGGCGGGCAGCGCGAGGGCGACCGCGGGCGGCAGGCTGGTGCTCGGCGACGTGATCGTCGGGACGTCCGGATTGATCGCCTGCTGGGCCGCGCGGATCGGCGAGCGCAGCGCCCAGTCCACGCCGAAGCGGAACTCGTCGCTGAGCGTGATCTCCGCCACCAGCACCTCGATCAGCACCTGGCGCGGCATCCGGTCGAGCTGCCGGATCGTGGCCTCGATCTCCGCCCAGTTGCGCGGGAACGTGGTCACGATGATCGCGTTGGTCGTCTCGTCCGCGATGAAGCGCACCTGGCCCTCGACGAGGCCCTCGCCTCCGATGCCTCCGAGGCCGCCGGCAGGGCGCGCCGGGCGCGGTCGAAGGCGGCGGGGAGAACGGCGAGGTGGGCTGGCCCGGAGTCCGCGGCGTGGTGGACGGCGTCGTCGGCGTGGTCGTGGTGCGTGTCGCGCGCGCCGTAGATCGCGTTGAGGGTCGCCGCCAGGTCCTTCGCCTTCGAGTTCTCGGCGTAGTAGATGAAGACGCGCCGGCCGCTGTAGATGTTGATGTCGAGCTGGGTGATGAGCCGGCGGATCGTCTCCAGCTCGTGCCGCTGCGCGTGGATGATGAGCGAGTTCGACCGCCGCTCGGCCACGATCAGCGGCGGCACGCTCGCCGCCGGACCCGGAGTCCGTGGGCCCCGCCGGCGATGTCGGCGGCCGGAGCGTCCCCGGGGCGGTGGGCGGCGCGACCGGAGGCGCGAGGGGCGCCGTGGGCGCGCCCGGCGTCGCGCTGCGCACGCGGCCGGTCGAGAAGAGCTGGTTCAGGATGGCCGCGAGGTCCGCGGCGTCGGCGAACTTGATCGGGATGATCTGCAGCTCCTCGATCGCGACCTCGACGTCGACGAGGCGGACGATGTCGAGCAGGCGCCGCACGTTCGAGGCCGCGTCGGTGATCACGAGCACGTTCGTCTCGCGGTGCGCGATGAGGGTGCCGCGGCTCGAGACCAGCGGGCGGAGGAGCGCGCTGAGATCGTTCACGTTCGTGAAGCGGATGGGGACGATCTGGGTGATCACCTCGTCGGTGGTGCGGGCCGGGTCGGCATTGGAGCCGACGATGGTCGGCACCGCGCGCTCCCGCGCGCCTTCGATGCGCATGATCTTGTAGAGGCTCCCCGACTTCACGGCCGTGAAGCCGTGCACCTCGAGGATCGCGAGCAGCACCCCGTAGACGTCTTCCGCGGCGATCCGTCCCGACGTCTGGACCGTCACCTTGCCGCGCACGTCCGGCGCCAGCACGTAGTTGAAGCCGACGATCTCGCTCGCCGCGTGGATGACCGTCTCGATGTCGGCGTTGTCGAAGTTGAGCACGATCATGCGGCCCTGCTGGCCTGGCGGCACGGGCGGCACCGTGGGCGCCGGGGGCGCCGGCTGCGCCGTCTCGGGTCCGCGCGGGCGTCCGCGGACCTCGGTCGGCTCCGAGGGCCCCGGAGCAACGGCGGGCGGCGTGACGCGTCGGCGACGGTGTCGTCGGCACGGGAGCCGCCACGGGCGCGGGCGTCGGGCGCGCCGGCGGAGTAGCCGGCCGCGCGCACCCCGCGCCGAGGGCGAGCAGAACTACGAGAACAACACCGCGGACTACATCACTGTTGAGCAGGCGCATCGGTAGCCGACGGCGGCAGACGACGAAGGAGGTTCGGAGGAAGTGGCCGCCGCGGCAAGACAGGCGAGGTGGGGAGCTGTGGCCGCGTGAGGGTCGGCTGCCCGGGTGGTTGCGGGCCGGCGACCGACGGCGGCACGCCGGGAACCGCCGGCACGCCCGCCGTGCCGGGCGGCGTCGGTCCCGCGGCCGGTGGGGCGATCGGTCGCGGCTTGGACGGGTCGCGCAGCCGCACGCTGATGTCACCTTCCACTCGGGTCAACACCACGTGGTCGGCTCCGATGGTCTTGAGCGTTCCGCCGGCAACGGCATCTCCAACGCGATACCCCCCAACCCGCTTGCTGGCGGGGTCCTCAAGATACGCGACCGGCGCACCATCTCTCAAGATGATCCCGTAGAGGTTCGGCTTCGGGAGCTGGGGCGCCGCCGGGCTGGCGGCCACCGGCGCCTCCGAGCGGGTCGGGCTGAAGAGGTTCCGCGCCGCGACCATGTTGAAGCTCGAGGCGGGCTCCGCCGCCGGCAGCTCGGGGGCCGCGACGGGCTGCGGGGGCGGCGACGGGCGTCGCGACGGCGCGGGCGCGGGCGCCCGGAGCTCGTTCACCATGTAGGCGGCCGAGACGAGGGCCACGATGACGAGTGCGGCATTCAGGAGCGCGAAGCGGCGCGGCATCTCACGCCTTCGTCTTCGCGGGCCGGATGAAGCCCGACAGCGTCATGGTGGCGAGCAGGTCCTTGGGCTGGCTGACGTTCATCACCCGGACCTTGAGGTCCTGCACGCGGATCAGCTTCGGCGAGCTCTCGATGCGCGCGAGCAGGTCCACGAGCTGGCGGATCTCGCCGGACACCGCGATCTCCACGGGGATCTCCAGGAGCTCGCCGCGCTCGACCGTGGGCAGAATCCGCTCGCTCCGCGTCTCCGTCTTCGCGGCCGCCGCCATCTCCTTGGCGATGTTCTGCAGCTCGGACGCGGCGACCGCCGGCGCGGCGGCCGTCAGCAGGCGCGCGGAGAGCTTCTCGATCCGCTGGTCGATCGCCCGGAGCTCGGCCTGCACGTCGGTCTTGCGCGCCACCAGCTCCTGGCGTCGCGTCAGCATCTCTTCGCGGACCGGCACCAGCTCCGCGGTGATCGCGTTGCGCTCGCGGATGGGATCCACGACGAAGAACCAGCCGCCGACGATCACGGCCAGGACGGCCCCGCCCACGATGATGCTGCGCTCGCGGCGCGACAGGTTGGCGATCACCGGCGATTCTCCATCTGCTGTCGCCGGAGCGGCTGCGGCGGCGGCGGCGCCGCGGGATCGCCGTTCGCGGGCCGCTCGGGCGCGGCCGCGGACGGTGCGGCGGCCGGCGCGGGTGGAGTCGCCGGCGCGGACGCGGCGGCGGGCGGCGGCGGCGTGGCCGGCGGCGTCGGGCCCGCGGCGCCCCCGGGCGCGGCGCGGCGGAGTGGGGGGCGGCGCCACGGCGGCGCGCGCGGGCGGGGCCGTGGGCGCGCCGGTCTCCCACACCGCCTGGATCCTGAACTGCTCGCGGTCGCGGCCGCGCGTGACGGGCGACGCGAACTCGACGCGCTCGAAGCGGGCCGAGTTCTCGAGGAGCGGAATGAGCGCGCTCGCCGCGTTCGCCTGGCCCGTGAGCTCCGCGCCCTTGGCGTCGAGCGAGAGCAGCGTCAGCCACGCATCGTTCGGCAGCAGCTCCGTCAGCTCACGCATGACCGACAGCGGGCGCAGGGCGGTGGTCTCGAGGTTGTCGACGGTGCTGACGAGGCGGCGCTTGGCTTCGAGATCCTTCAGCATCCGCTCGACCGTGCGCACCTCGCCGTCGAGGCGGGCGATGTCGCCATCGACGCGGGCGAGACGGCGGCCGTCGCGCACGCCCGGCATGATCAGCGCGGCGAGGGCGAGGACCACGGCGGCGGCCGCGACGCCCCCCGTGAACATGTGGGCGCGGGTGAGCCGGAACGGTCGCAGCGCCGCCGGGAGCAGATCGAGCGGCGGGTCCGTGGGCGCGAGCGCCATCGCGACCGCGAGCTCGAGCGCGCCGCGCGGGCCGGCGTCGATGGCGCCCAGCGCGCGCCGTGCGGCCAGGGTGTACGAGGGGGCGGTGATCGGTGCGCCGAGGTTCGCGAGCGCCGTATCGGTCAGCGCGGCGGGCGCGGCGGCGTCGCCCGACACCCACACGGCATCGCATCCGCGCCACCGCACGAGGCTGAAGCTGCGCTGGATCTCGGACGTCAGGACGGTGTCGTCGACCACGGGCAGCGTGCGGCTCAGGAGGAGCTGGCCGCCGCCGAGGAAGAGGACGTCGAGCGTGTCGTAGGACCGATGCACCCAGACGACGCGGGCCCGCGCGGGTGGCCGCACGAGCGACACGAGGTTGTGCGCGGCCACGGTGACGGAGCGCGCGCGCACCTTCGCTTCCTGCACGATCCGCAGCGCCGTGTCGACGACCCGGCGGTCGGCCGCGACGAGCAGCACGCGGCGGCCCGCGCCCTCGGCGGCCGGCTCGTTCGCCTCGCCCGCCGGGAACGGCACGAAGTCGAACGCGGCGTCCTCGGTGGGGAACGGCACGTGGCGCTCGAGCTCGAAGCGCACCATCTCGCGCGTGTCGGCGCCGACGGTCGGCAGATCGATCGGCTTGACCGTGACGGCGGTGCGCGGCAGGCCGACGGCGACGGTGCGCGGCGCCACCTTCCGGGCGTCCAGCTCGGCGCGCAGCGCGGCGGCGGGCTGATCGGATTCGACGACGAAGGCATGGACCTGCCGCCCCTGGACCAGCGCGGCGCTGAGCCGATCGCCGATCAGCACCACGGCGAACCGGGTCCGGGAGAATCCCATCTGCCGGAGAGTAGCACGGCTCATTGGACGCCCGACCACTCGACGATGCTGATCTCGATCTCACTTTGCCGGCGCAGGACCGCGGTGATCCGCGCGGCGACGCGCCCGTGCATGAGGCCCTCCGCGGTCACCCGGAACGTGCGGGTGGTCGCGGCGAATCCGCGGCCCCCGAACTGCCCGGGCACCACGAGGTACGGCGTCTCGCGCCGCGTCTGCATCACCGTGATGATCTCCGCCTCCGAGAGCCCGAGCGCGCGCAGGACGATCGGCGAGGCCGTGTTGATGTTGATCTGTCCGGTCGAGCGGACGGTGACCGCGTCCGCGAGCCCGGCGCCGCGCTCCGTCCCGTGGTAGAGGGCGGGCGTGATCCCGCGGATCTGCAGGAGCTCGGTCACCGACTCGAGGTTCGCGTTGCGCGCGCGGTAGGGGACGGGCAGCTTGAGGTAGTAGTCGTCGCTCTCGGCGCCGCTGAGCCGGTGCTCGTCGTTCGGGTCGCGCCAGTCCTGGATCGAGGCCACGATCTGGTCCCGGTCCCCCCGCTGCACGCCGAGCGCGTCGAGCAGGGTCTCCAGACGTCCCGGCTGCGCGGTGTTGAGGTTCAGCAGCGCCTCCTCGTCGCGCAGGCGGTACGAGAACTGCCCGGGCCCGAACGGCACCTCGCGGCGCGGGAGGTGGGGCATCGCGACCCGGTCCCGCGTGTAGAAGGTGAGCTCGCCTTGCTCGTCCGCCGTGACGACCGACCAGTCGGAGGCCAGCTCCCGGATCGCCTGCGCGATCGCCGCCTCCGCGAGATGCCCGGCCGCGAGGCCGTCCTTGTAGGCGCGGACCGAGGAGGCCTCGAGGCGCGTGATGTAGGCGAACTCGGTGCCGAGCACCGCGACGATCGCCATCACGAGCAGCACGGCGACCAGCGCGAAGCCTCGCTCGTCTCGCGCGATGCGCCTCACCGCTGCGCCGCTCCGAGCGAGACCGTGATCGCCGGCGGCGGCCGCGTGCCGCTCGCCCCGGGCGCGCCGAACGCGAGCTTGATGGCGAGCGGCAGGGCGTTCTCGGTGGCCACGTCCCACTCCTGCTGCCACCCGTTCTCGCCGAGATAGCTCAGCTCGAGGCCCGTCACCGAGGGATCCTGGACGACGATCGGCGCGTCGATGAAGGGGTCGCGGTTCGGCAGGATCCGCTGCCGGACGACCAGCTCCTTGCGCGTGCCGTCGTCCTGCATCTCGATGACGAGCGGCCGTGAACGCGACCGGGATCGGGGTCGGGAACGGGCTGGCCTGCGTCACGAGCTCGACGCGGTTCGCTTCGCCCTTGAAGAGCAGGACGGGGGTCTCGCCCTGGCGGCGCGCATCGCGGTACGGGTACGCGGCGCCGAGCGCGCGCGCGAGGGTGACGTTGAGGGCCCGCGTGTGCTGCTGCGTCTCGATGCGCTCGTCGGCGCGATGCCACGAGGCCACCGCCATCCGCAGCCCGCCGAAGGCGATCACGAGCAGCGCGCCGACGATCGAGAGCGCGACGATGAGCTCGACGAGCGTGAAGCCCCGGGGCGTCCGCGCCCGCCTCATCGCGCGGGACTCCGCGGCGACAACCGGCCCGGCGTCGTGGCCGTCGTCGGCGTGGTCGAGGTGCCCGGGGTCGTGGACGCGCCCGGCGTCGTCGGTTGTTCGGGGTTCCCCGCCTGCGTGGCCGTCTCCGGCTGGAGCGGGCGGCCGCTGGCGTCCACGGGCACGGTGCGCAGGGAGGCGAGCTGCACCTCGCGCTTCTCGTCCCATCGCACGCGCACGTCGATCTCGAAGGAGCCCCACCGCCGGCCGCGCACGGAGCCCTCGAGCTCGGGCATCGGCACGCGCGTCACCGTCCGCGTCCACTGGAAGCGGTCGTCGGTGCCTTCCTCGCGGCCTTCCACCGGCGACGTCATCTCGCGCACCTTCTGGTCCGCGAGCAGCATGGCCTCCTGGTGGTCGCCCGCGAGCTTGAGGAGCCGGAGACCCCCGCGAAGCCCTGGATCGCCGCGACCACGGCCGTGCCCAGGATCACGAGCGCGACGAGCACCTCGAGGAGCGTGAAGCCGCGCTCGTTCATTCGCCGGGTGCTCTTCACGCGGCCGGTGAGCCGGTCGACGGTCACGTGATAGACGATGCCGCCCGACGTCAGCTTGAAGTCGGCGCCGCTGGCCAGGCCGCGCGGGTCGAACGTCACCGAGGGACTCGCCGAGGCTTCGATCGTGAGCCGCGACGACAGCGTGCGCGTCTCGCGGACTTCCTTGTCGTCGTCGGAGGCCGACGCCGCGATGATCGACAGGCGGTGCGCTTCCGTATCGACCTCGACGCGATACGGCCGCTGCGCGGTGATCGCCTTCTCGCGCGCGTGGCGCAGCGCGGCGGCGAACCCGGCGACCTCGGCGCGCGCCTTGAGCGCGTCGCCGCCGCGGCCGATGGCGGGCGCGACGACGGCGGCCGTCACCGCGAGCACGGCGATGGTGACGATCAGCTCGAGAAGGGTGAAGCCCTTCTCTACTTCTGCGCGGTGTCCCATGAGGTCACGTCGGCATTCTCGCCCTCGCCGCCCGGCGCGCCGTCCGCTCCCTCGGACCAGAGATCGTAGTCGCCGTACTGGCCGGGGCAGCACCGATACTTGTAGGGATTGCCCCACGGGTCCTCGGGGCACGGCCTTCTTGAGGTAGGGGCCGTTCCAGTTCCCGCTGTTCCCGGGGTTCTTCTGGAGCGCGTCGAGTCCCTGCGCCGCCGCCGGATACGCGCCGACGTCCAGACGGTACTGGTCGAGCCCGGCGCCGAGCAGCTCGATCTGCGCCTTGGCCGTCGCCTGCTTCGACTGGCCGACGCGCCCGAAGAGGCGCGGTCCCACGAGCCCGACGAGCAGGCCGAGCACGATGATGACGACGAGCAGCTCGATGAGCGTGAACCCGCGTTCTGGTCGCGGAGTCTCCGCATCACAGCGGCAGCTCGTTGATCGAGAAGATCGCGAGCAGCATCGCGACGACGATGAACGCCACCAGCACCCCCATGAACAGAATGATGATCGGCTCGAGCAGGCCGATGACGCGTTTGAGCTCGGTCCTGGTGTCGGCCTCGATGGTGTCCGCCACCTTGAGCAACATCTCCTCGAGCCGCCCGGTTTCCTCGCCGACGCGCACCATGTGCACGGCGAGCGGCGGAAACGGCGCGTGCTCCCGCATGCTCACCGCGATCGTGCCGCCGCGCTTGACGTCCTGCGAGATGCGCGTGACGGCGGCGGCGATCGCCTGGTTGTTCATCATGTCCCCGACCACGGCCATGGCGCCGAGCACGGGCACCCCGCTCCGCAGCATGGTCCCGAGCGTGCGCGTGAACCGCGCGGTCTCCACCTTCATCACCAGGGACCCGACGATCGGCATCCGCAGCAGCCCCTGGTCCCACGCGAGCCGTCCCTCCGCGGTGGAGGTCCACACCCGCCAGATCAGGACGATCCCGAGCACGACCGGCGGCGCCACCCACCAGTACGCGCGCGCATTCGTGCTCACCGACAACAGGATCTGGGTGGGCAGGGGGATGGTCTGGCCGAGGTCGGAGAAGATCGTGGCGAACCGCGGGATGACGAACGTGAGCAGGAAGACGATGGCGGCGGCGCCGACCGCGGTGATGACGATCGGATAGGCGAGCGCGGACACCACCGCGTCCCGGAACGCCGCGCGCGCCTCCAGGAACTCGGCGAGCCGTCGCAGCGTCACCTCGAGCACGCCGCCCTTTTCGCCGGCCCGCACCATGTTCACGTAGAGCCGGGAGAACGGCCGGGGATGGTGCCGCGTGAGCGCGTCGCTCAGCGAGGAGCCGCCCCGCACGCCGTGCATCAGATCGGTCACGATGGTCTTCAGACGCGCGGTCGGTGCAAGTTCTTCAAGGATGGCCAGCGCGCGGTCGAGGGGGAGCCCCGCCTCGAAGAGGGTCGCGAGCTGCTGGGTGAAGGCCAGGAGCTCGCGCGGCCGGACGCCGCGGGTCGGCGTGAGGCTGAGCGCGCCGAGCCGGCGGCGCTCGGTGTGCGGCTCGACACGGATCGGGTAGAAGGCCTCGCGGTGCAGGCGCTCGACGACCGCGCGTGCATCGGGGGCTTCCATCACTCCGTCCACGGTCTGGCCGCGACGGTCGGCGGCCCGGTACGTGAAAACCGGCATGCCGGTCAGGCGTCTTCCTGCGTCACTCTCAGGATCTCTTCCACCGTCGTCTGGCCGTCGCGCGCCTTCATCCAGCCGTCGAACCGGAGCGTGGCCATCCCCGCCTCGATGGCGTAGCGCCGGATCTCGGGCGTCGATGCGCGGCGGAGGACGAGGCTGCGGACCTCGTCATTGACGGAGAAGAGCTCGTAGATGCCGAACCGGCCGCGATAGCCCGTGCCCCGGCACTCGTCGCAGCCCTTGCCGTGGAAGAGCGTGTAGCGCGCGTTGGGATCGACGCCGAGCGCTTCGAGGTCGGCGCGCGTGGGGGTGTCGGGCACCCGGCAGGCCTGGCAAATGCGCCGGACGAGCCGCTGGGCGAGGACGCCTTCGAGCACCGACGACACGAGATACGGCTCGACGCCCATGTCCTCGAGGCGGGTGATCGCGCCCGGCGCGTCGTTCGTGTGGAGCGTCGAGAACACGAGGTGGCCCGTCAGCGCCGCCTGGATCGCGATCTCCGCCGTCTCGAGGTCGCGGATCTCGCCGACGAGGATCACGTCCGGGTCCTGCCGGACGATGTGCCGCAGCCCCGTGGCGAACGTGAGGCCGATCTTCGCGCGCACGGGAATCTGGTTCACGCCCTTCAGCTGGTACTCGACCGGGTCCTCGACGGTGATGATCTTGCGATCGGGCGAGTTGATCTTGTCGAGCGCCGCGTAGAGCGTCGTCGTCTTGCCCGAGCCCGGTGGGCCCGGTGACGAGCAGGATGCCGTGCGGCCGCTTGATGAGCGATTCGAAGCGCGCGCGGATGTCGGGCGAGAAGCCGAGCTGCTCGAGCGGGAGGAACACGGTCGAGCGGTCGAGGAGCCGCATCACGATCGACTCGCCGTGCACCGTCGGCACGGTGGACACGCGGATATCGACTCTGCGGCTCTGCAGGGTGACGCGGATGCGCCCGTCCTGCGGCAGGCGGCGCTCCGCGATGTTCATCTCCGCCATGATCTTGATGCGCGAGGTGACGGCGGCCTGCAGGCGGCGCGGCGGCGATTCCTGATCGAACAGCACGCCGTCGATGCGGTACCGGATCCGCAGCGTGTCCTCGAACGGCTCCACGTGGATGTCGGAGGCGCGCGCGGAGATCGCGTTCTCGACGAGCAGGTTGACCAGCCGCACCACGGGCGCCTCGAACGCCATGTCCCGCAGCTGGTTGACGTCCTCGTCCCCGTCGCCGGCGCCGGACTCGTCGTCCATGCCCTCGACGATGCGCTGCAGCGGCGTGGCCGCGCCTTCGTACGCGCGGTCGATCGCTTCGGTGATCGCGTCCAGCGTGCTCACCACGAAGCGGATCGTCTGGATCCCGGTGGCCTGGCGGAGATCGTCGCTGATCATCGGGTTGAGCGGATCCGACGTCGCCACGGTCAGCACGTCGCCCTCGACGCTCAACGGACACACGCCGTACTGGCGGAGGTACTTCGGCGAGAGGTTCTTCACGACGGGCAGGGTCGACGGCAGGTCGTCCCGTGAGACGTAGGGGAAGCCGTGCTGGAACGCCACCACGCGCAGGATGTCGTTGCCGGCGATGGCGCCCATGGCCACCAGGGACTCGCCGAGCAGCTCACCGGTCGCCTGCGCGCGGGCGAGACCCGCCTCGAGGACTTCCGGAGTGATCAGTGCTTCCTTGACGAGCATCTCGCCGAGGAGCCGCGGGGAAGCGGCGTGAGTCACCATGCTATGCTCCGAAGAATGCTAACACATTCGGCCTCCGCGGCTGCTCTCGCTCCGCTCGGCTGATCGCGTCGAGGCCGCATGCCCCTGCGCGCCGCGCTCGTGCTTCACGGGCCCAACCTCAACCTCCTCGGCACCCGGGAACCGGCGATCTACGGCCGGGCGACCCTGGGCGACGTCGACAAGCTCCTCCGCGACCATGCCCGGGACCTCGGCGTCCGCGTCGAGTGCCGGCAGTCGAACCTCGAGGGCCAGCTCGATCGACTGGCTCCAGGGCGCCGAGCGGGAGGGCTTCGGCGGGGTCGTCTTCAATCCGGGCGCGTTCACGCACTATTCCATCGCCCTGCGCGATGCCGTGGCCGCGATCGCGGTGCCGGTGATCGAGGTGCATCTCTCCAACGTCCACGGCCGCGAGGAGTTCCGCCGGCACTCGGTGATCGCGGCGATGGCCCGCGGCCAGATCGCCGGCTTCGGTCCCCTCAGCTACCTGCTCGGGCTCGACGCCCTCGTGGTCCTCGGCGACGGTGCTGCGGCGCGCCCGCGCCGGCGTCGCCCGGGCCGCCGGTGAATCGACCCCTTCGACTCACCGTCTAACTGCCGACGGTAGCGAGACGGCCAGGCGAGTGGACACCGACGACGGCGCCCTCGTCGAACGGGTCCGCGGCGGCGACGTCGCGGCCTTCGAGCCGCTGGTGGAGAAGTACCGCCAGCGGGTCTATCGACTGGCGTACAACGTCCTGCGCAACCAGGAGGACGCGTGGGACGTCGCCCAGGAGTCGTTCATCAAGGCGTACCAGGCGCTGCCGTCCTTTCGCGGACAGTCGGCGTTCTACACGTGGCTGTTCCGGATCGTGATGAACGTCGCGCACGACAAGGCGCGCCAGCGGGGGGCCGTGGGGCGGGCGTTCGGGACCGAGCGAGTGACGGAGGAGGAGTGGGAGCGCACGATGCCCGATCCGGGCGAGGAGCCCGACGCGGCCGCCGCGCGCGCCGAACAGCGCGCGCGCGATCACGCGGGCGCTCGAGACTTTGCCCGAGCATCATCGCGCCATTATCATGCTGAGTGACCTCGAGGGCCTGTCGTACCGGGAGATCGCCGACGTCTTGAACATCCCCATGGGGACCGTCATGTCGCGCCTGCACAACGCCCGCAAGCGGCTGCGCACGGCCCTCGGACCGCTGCTGCTGGCGCTGGTGACGCTCGCGGCGCTCTGGGCACCGGCCGTCGCGGAGGCGCAGCAGGTGATCGGTGGTCCGCTTCGGCGCCCGCGTGCTGCTGGCGAGCGACGTCCCGCCCACGCCGTCGGCGCGCCTGACGCCGCAGCCGATGGACGAGCGGCTCGCGGAGTTCCTGCCGAAGCTGCGCCAGCTCTTCAAGTACCGCGAGTACACCTCGCTCGAGCGTCACCGCGCCGAGGTTCCCGTGGGCTCGACGGAACGATGGGCGGTCGCGGGCGAGCGTCACCTCGAGCTCACGCCCGAGAACGTGTACGATCGCACCGTGCGCTTCCGGCTGAAGCTCGTGCGGGGCACCACCGCCGAGCTCAACGCCAACATCCAGGCCGCGCGCGGCAATCCCGCGGTGATCGGCGGCCCGCGCCTCGCCGACGGAGTCCTGATCATCATCGTGTGGGCGAACGCGACCGCCTCGAGCTCGCGGGCGACGAACCGGGCACCCGGCCGCGCCCGCCCGCTCGGGTGGAGAACGAACGCATGAGCGAGGGCGAGGAGCGCTACCACCAGGAGCGGGCGCGCATCGAGCAGGGCCACGTCAAGTATCGCGACAAGCTGCGCGCCGAGGGCAAGCTCTTCGTCCGCGACCGCCTGAAGCTGCTCCTCGATCCCGGCACCGAGTTCCAGGAAGACTGGCTCTTCGCGCGCAACCACGAGAGCCGACACGCCGGCCGACGGCGTCGTCACCGGCGTGGGCACGGTCGGCGGCCGGACCGTCTGCATCATGGCCAACGACTACACGGTCAAGGCCGGCTCGTGGGGCGAGAAGACCGTGCTGAAGATCGTGCGCATCCAGGAGAAGGCCGCGCGGCTGCACGTGCCGATGCTCTACCTGGTGGACGCCGCCGGCGGGCGCATCTCCGAGCAGATCAAGATCTTCCCCGGCCGCTTCCACGCCGGCCGGATCTTCTACAACGAGGTCCAGCTCTCGGGCGTGGTCCCGCAGGTCTGCATCCTGTTCGGCCCGTCGCCCGCCGGGCTCGGCCTATCTGCCGGCGCTGACCGACCTCGTCATCATGGTCGACGGCAAGGCCTCGCTCTACGTCGGCAGC
Organism: uncultured Candidatus Rokubacteria bacterium; assembly: GCA_963707305.1. Lineage (GTDB taxonomy): Bacteria > Methylomirabilota > Methylomirabilia > Rokubacteriales > CSP1-6 > VGLJ01. Next base: position 314,366 of record CAVPPZ010000021.1, on the reverse strand, counting down.
CCGCGCATGGTCGAGATGGCCATCGGCGAGAAGACGACGCTGGAGGAGCTGGGCGGCGCGCGCATGCACTGCACGGTCTCCGGCTGCGGCGACGTGCTGGCCGGCCTCCGACGAGGAGGCGATCGAGATCGCCAAGCGCTACCTCTCGTACATGCCGGCTCGTTCCGCGACGCTGCCCGCCGCGCGCGAGGCCGCCGAGCCCAAGCCCGGCCGTCCGATCGACGAGATCGTGCCGTACGACCAGCGGAAGTAGTTCGACATGTACGAGGTGATCGACCGCGTCATCGACGCCGGCTCGTGGTTCGAGGTCAAGAAGCTCTTCGCGGCGGAGATCATCGTCGGGCTCGCGCGCATCGGCGGGCGTGTGATCGGCATCGTCGCCAATCAGCCCAAGGTCAAGGGCGGCGTGCTCATGGTGGACTCCTCCGACAAGGCCGCGAACTTCATCTGGCTCTGCAACGCGTTCAACATCCCGCTCGTCTACCTGGCCGACGTCGCCGGCTTCATGGTGGGCAGCAAGGTCGAGCGCGAGGGCATCATCCGCCACGGCGCCAAGATGGTGTTCGCCACGTCGCAGGCCACCGTCCCGAAGATCTCGGTGATCGTGCGCAAGTGCTACGGCGCCGGCCTCTACGCGATGTGCGGGCCCGCCTTCGAGCCCGACGCGACCATCGCGCTGCCGCAGGGCCAGATCGCGATCATGGGCCCGGAGCCCGCCGTCAACGCCGTCTACTACAACAAGATCATGGAGCTGCCGGAGAGCGAGCGGGCCGCCTACGTGAAGCAGAAGCGCGACGAGTACGCGGAGGACGTCGACGTCTACAAGCTCGCGTCCGAGATGCTGATCGACGACATCGTGCCGGGCTCGCGCCTGCGCGCCGAGCTGATCAAGCGGCTGACCTACGCGCAGACGAAAGCGCACGAGTTCCCGCAGCGTCGCAACGGAGTGTACCCCGTCTAGACACCTCGGAGGGGGGCTTCGCCGCTCGCCCCAATCCGACGCGCAGAGGAACGCGAGCCTGACGGCTCGCGTTTTTTGCGCTGCCTCCCCCCAGGATTCGGATTGCGCCGGCGAAGCCGGCGCTCGGAGCGGGCGGGTCTGTCGGTTCGCGGTGAAGAGGCCGCGGAGGAGAGGCGGCTGCGAGTCGGCTAGGGGGTCACGCCGCGACGGGTGCAGTGGCGGCGGTAGGCGGCGTTCACGCGACGGGCCGAGGAGCCCTCGAACGGGGACGAACGAGACGCCCCAGACCCAGTCGGCGCGGACCTGACGCCAGAACGCTTCGTCCACCTTGCCGGGTGGAACGGCCGCGGCCTCCAGGAGCGCTTCGACGTGCTCCGGGTCGCGGAGGGGCCGACCGACGTAGTGCTCCCGGGCGAATCGGAAGTACACCCTGTCGTGCGCGGTCATCGGTACGCCCTCCTTCGCTCGTCCGGAATTGCAAGGAGGCCGCCAAACTGCGCGCGGCGCGCCCGCGCGCGAAAAATGCCGGGATTCTGCGAATCCGCGAGAGATGCGACGGTCTGAAGTCGACCGGGATGGGAGTTTGTCCCGGGAGATCGCTGCCCATCAGCGGCACATGTGCCACTTCGGCGAGCAGCGCACAGCGAGCACGATCGCGCGGTGGTAGGATGCCCGGCCATGCCCGATCAACACCGATCCCCGCTACGTCGGTCGCGCGTGGATCACGCCGACGACGCCCGTCGTGGCGGGCGCAGTGGGGGACGTGGACGGTCACCTACGAGGTCGGCGCCTACGGCTACGACGAGCGCGCGCGCCTGAAGATCGCCTGGCGCTTCGCCTCCGACTGGGGCACGCCGCAGTTCACGGACCCGACGGGCGCCAACTACACCACGGTGCGGCTCGAGACGAAGTGCGAGACCGCGGTGGCGACGATCGCGTTCGAGCCGCGCGGCCAGGTGCGGCCCGTGGTTCAAGACGCGTGGCCGTCGCGGTCGCCGACGGCTCGCTGTATCCGGGCGATCGCATCCACATCACGTTCGGCGACACCAGCGGCGGCGGCCCGGGCTCGCGCGCGCAGACGTTCCGCGAGCGCGGCTGCGAGTGGCGCGTGTTCGTCGATCCGTTCGGCACCGAGCTCTACGCGGCGCTCGCCGGCGTCGCCGGCGCTGGACGTCGTCGGCGGCGCGCTTCCATCGCCTCGTCGCCGTGGCGCCGACCACCGTGCGGCCGGGCGAGCCGTTCGACGCGCTGGTGAAGGCGGAGGACCTCTGGGGCAACCCGTGCGAGCGCTTCACCGGCACCGTGGCGCTGCGCGGCGACCGGACTGGAGGGGCTGCCGGCGGAGGTGCGCTTCGCGAGCGGCGAGGTGGCGGTGGCGCGCGCTGCCCGGCCTGCGCCTGCGCGCGGCGGGCGCGGAGACCCGCATCGTCGCGGTCCACGGCGAGCATCGGGCGCCGTCGAACCTGATCCGCGCGCTGCGCGCCGGGCGAGGCGAAGACGCTTCTGGGGCGACCTCCACGGCCAGACGCGCGCGACCGTCGGCACCGGCACGATCGAGGAGTACTTCGCCTTCGGCCGCGACGTCGCGCTGCTCGACATGATGTGCCACCAGGCCAACGACTTCCAGGTGACCGAGGACGAGTGGCAGCGGCTGCGCCGGAAGATCGACCGCTTCCACGAGGACGGCCGCTGCGTGATCTTCGTCGGCTACGAGTGGTCGGGCATGACGCCGGGCGGCGGCGACCGCAACGTCATGTTCAAGGGCGACGTCGCCGCGCTGCACCGCTCGTCGCACGCCGAGGTCGACGACATGACGGACGCGGCGACCGACTGCTTCCCGGTCACCGACCTGTTCGCGCAGTTCGCCGGGCGCGACGACGTCATGCTGATCCCGCACATCGGCGGGCGCTACGCCGACATCGTCGGCTTCCACGATCCGTCGCTGGAGCACGTGATCGAGATCTACTCCGACTGGGGCCGCTTCGAGTGGCTGCTCGAGGACGCGCTGACGCAGCGGCTATCGGGTGGGCTTCGTGGCGAACTCCGACGGCCACAAGGGCCGGCCGGGCGCGAGCCATCCCGGCGCGTCGACGTTCGGCGCCTACGGCGGCCTGACGTGCGTGCTCGCGGAGTCGCTGACGCGCGACGCGGTCTTCGAGGCGATCCGTCAGCGCCGCTGCTACGGCACCACCGCGGCGCAGCGGATCCACGTCGAGCTCGCGGTGAACGGCCTGCCGATGGGCGCCGAGGGCACGACCACCGGCCCCGTGCAGGATCGCCGGGCGCGTGGTCGGCACCGGACCGATGGAGCGTGTCGACCTCTTCCGCGGCCTGGAGATCGTCCGCACGGTCTCGCCGTACGACCAGGCGCGCGTACGAAGGCTCACGCCGCTATCGCGTCGCGTGGGCCGGCTCGCGCGTGCGCGGCCGCGATCGCCTCACGCGGTGGGACGGATCGCTCGAGCTCTCGGCCGGGACGCATCGTGGACGCCGTGCCGTTCGCGATGGAGAACCCGGAGAAGGGCATCACGCAGCGCACGGCGTCGCGCCTGACGTGGATCTCGAACACCACCGGCGACGACGACGGCGTGGACCTCACGCTCGAGGCGCCGCCCGACGCGGTCCTCCGCTTCCGGACGCCGGTCATCGACCTCGACGTGCGTCTCGACGATCTCGACGACGGCGACGACGCGCACCTTCCCGGCCGGCGGCGTCGACCTGCGCGTGTTCATGCGGCGGCTCGCCGCGCGCGGCTTCTCGCGCGGAGGTGGCCTTCGATCACGTCGACCGAGTCGCCGCCGCGCGGTGCCTGCCACGCGTACTGGATGCGCGCGACGCAGGAAGACGGCGCGCAGGCGTGGACGAGCCCGGTGTACCTGGAGCGCTAGGCCCGGAACTTCCGCTGGGTCTCCGCGAGCTGCCTGGCGATCTCCGCCGGGAGCCGCGCGCCGAAGCCCTTGTAGAACGTCTCGAGGTCGTCGAGCGCGCCGAGCCATTCCCGCGCGTCGACGCGCAGCGCTTCCTTCAGCGCGGCCGGCGTGACCGACAGGCCCGTCGTATCGAGATCGCCGGGACGCGGGAGCCAGCCGATCGGCGTCTTCTCGGCCTCGCGCCGCTCGCCGTGGATCCGCTCGACCATCCACTTCAGCACGCGCATGTTGTCGCCGTAGCCCGGCCACAGGAACTTGCCGTCGTCGCCCTTGCGGAACCAGTTCACGCGGAAGATCTTGGGCGGCCGGGCGAGGCGCTGCCCCATCGCGAGCCAGTGCGCGAAGTAGTCGGCCATGTTGTAGCCGCAGAACGGCAGCATGGCCATCGGATCGCGGCGGACGACGCCCACCTGGCCCGTGATGGCCGCCGTCGTCTCCGTGCTCATCGCGGAGCCGAGGAAGACGCCGTGCGCCCAGTCGAACGGCTCGAAGACGAGCGGGATGACCTTCGTGCGGCGCGAGCCGAAGATGAGGCCCGAGATCGGCACGCCCTGCGGATCTTCCCAGTTCGGCGCGATCGAGGGGCACTGCTCGGCGAGCACCGTGAAGCGCGAGTTCGGATGGGCGGCCGGGCCGGTGGCCGGATCCCACGGGCGCCCCTGCCAGTCGATGAGACCCGCGGGCGGCTGCGGCGTGAGGCCTTCCCACCACGGCTCGCCGGAGGGCGTCATCGCGACGTTGGTGAAGATGGTGTTCGAGCGCACCATCTCGCTCGCGTTGGCGTTGGTCTTCGGGCTGGTGTTGGGCGCCACGCCGAAGAACCCGCGCTCGGGATTGATCGCGCGGAGCTGACCGGCGGCGTCCACGTGCATCCACGCGATGTCGTCGCCGACGGTCCACGCGCGCCAGCCCGGCAGGTTCGACACGACCATCGCGAGGTTGGTCTTGCCCGAGGCGCTGGGCATCGCGGCCGCCAGGTAGGTGATGCGGCCCTGCGGGATCCTCGACGCCGATGATGAGCATGTGCTCCGCGAGCCAGCCTTCTGTGCGCGCCTGCGCCGAGCCGAGGCGGAGCGCGTGACACTTCTTGCCGAGCAGCGCGTTGCCGCCGTAGCCCGACCCGATGCTCCAGATCAGCTTCTCTTCGGGGAAGTGGAGGATGAGGCGGCGGTCCGGCGAGAGATCGCCGATCGAGTGCAGGCCCGCGATGAAGTCGTCATCGCTGCGCATGTGCTGCGTGGCGACCGTCGCCCACGCGCGTCATCAGGTGCATGCTCGCCACGACGTACTCGCTGTCCGTGACCATGATGCCGACGCGGCTCATGGACGAGCCGGCGGGGCCCATGAGGTACGGGATCACGTACATCGTGCGGCCCTTCATGCTGCCCTTGAACCACGCGCCCGCCTTCTTCTTCGCCTCGGCCGGGTCCATCCAGTTATTGGTAGGACCAGCGTCCTCTTTGGTGCGCGTGCAGATGAAGGTGAGCTGCTCGGTGCGCGCAACGTCCTGAGGATGACTCCGGTGCAGGTAACAATTTGGGTAGGTGCGCGGATTGAGCTGGATCAGCGTCCCGTCGCGCAGCATCGCTTCGATCAGCGAGTCGTACTCGGCCTTGGAGCCATCGCACCACACAACCCGTGACGGTTGTGTCAGGGCGGCAACCTCATTCACCCACTGCTCGGCCACGCTAGTCACGCTCATGCACGTCTTCCTCGTCGTGAAGAGGGTATGAGTGGTGCTTGGGCGACGGCCCCGTTCAACGCTGGCTCTTACGTCCAAGGGTGCGCTGTCGTCGCGTCTCCGTCAAGAATGAAGAAGCGTGCACAGGGGGAGCGGATCGTCGGCACGTGCTACGATCCGCCGGGTGATCCGCCTCGTTAACGCCGCACGATACCTGACAATTGTGCCGATTCCGGGCGGCGCCTCCTCCCATGAGGGGCCCGGGGCGGGCGCCGGGTGGTTCCCGGTGATCGGGCTTGGAATCGGGGCGCTGGTGGCCGGGGTCGACCGGGTCACGACGCGGCTGTTCGCGCCCCTCCTCGCGGCCCTGCTCACGGTCACCGTGTGGAAGCTCGTGACCGGCGGGCTCCACCTCGACGGCCTCGCGGACTGCCTCGACGGGCTCGCGGGGCGCAACCCCGCGCAACGGTTGGCCATCATGCACGACAGCCGGATCGGCGTGTTCGGCGCGACCGGGCTCGTGCTGTTCCTGCTCCTCGAGATCGCGGCCGTCGAGTGGGATCGATCCGCGCGCTCGCGACCGGTGCCCTCGTGCTCGCGCCTGTCGTCGGCCGGTCACTGCCGCCCATCGTCGGGCGAGTTTTCTCGCCGGCCGCTTCCGGGCACGGAGCGAGCTTCCGTGCCGGGCTTCGCGCCCGGACGCCATTCGTGGCGGCGGCGCTCGCGCTGGTCGTGGCCGGGGCGAGCATGGGCGGGCCGGGTCTGCTGGCGCTCGGGCTGGCGGCCGTGGTCGGGCTCGCGTTCGCGGCCTTCATGACCCGGCGGCTCGGCGGAGTCACCGGCGACGTCCACGGCGCGGTGATCGAGCTCAGCGAGGTGGTCGTGCTCGCTGACGGCCGCGGCGATGGCACCCGCCCGATGAGGAGCACCCGTGTGTATCTCTTCCGCCACGGCGAAGTGGAGCTGGCGGAGACGCGCCGATTCATCGGGCACCTCGACGTGCCGCTCTCCGCCCGGGGCGAGGCCCAGTGTGTCTCGCAGTCGGCGCGGCTCCGCGACGTCGCCCTGACGGCGCTCTACGCGAGTGATCTCGTGCGCGCGCGCCGGAGCGGCGAGCTGCTCGGGAGCGCGGGCGGCCTCCGTCCGGTGATCGTCCCCGCGCTCCGCGAGATGTCCATGGGCCGGTGGGAAGGGCTGACGGCGGACGAGATCAAAGCGAGAGAGCCCGAGGCCTTCGCGGCGTGGATGGCCGGCGTCGGGGAGTTTCCGTTCCCGGAGGGCGAGAGCGTGCCGGACCTCGTCGCCCGCGCCTGGCCCGCGTTCGAGGCGCTCGTCGCCGCGCACGCCGGCGCGACCATCGCGATCGTCGCGCACGGCGGAACGAACCGCGCCCTTCTCTGCCGCGCCCTCGGCCTCTCCCTGGATCGCCTGCTGAGCTTCGGGCAGGGCTACGGCGCCTTCAACGTGCTCGAGCATCGCGCCGGCGCCTGGACGCTCCGGCGGCTGAACGAAGAGCCCGCGGCGTGAGCGTCCCATGCGAACCCGTGATACTTAGCTATGCCAGGTCGAGATCCGTTCGATCCGCCCGAAAGGAGCGTCGTTCATGAAGCTCGCGCTGGCTGTCCTGCTGTCGCTCATCGCCGTCGCCCCCGCCCTCGCGCAGGACCAGCCGCGCACCGGCGGCGTGCTCAAGGTCGCGATGATCGGCGAGCCGCCGACGCTCGACCTGCACACGACCACGGCGGTGATCACGCAGCAGATCATGTGGCACGTCTTCGAGACGCTCTACACGTACGACAAGCAGTACAACCCGATTCCGCTGCTCGTCGAGGGCCACACCGTCACCGACAGCGGGCGCACCTACACGTTCCGTCTGCGGCGCGGCGTGAAGTTCCACAACGGCCGCGACATGACCGCCGAGGACGTCGTCCTCTCGCTCAAGCGCTGGGGCAAGCTCGCGACGCCGGGCAAGGCGATCTGGAAGAACGTCGAGGGCATCGAGGCCAAGGACCCGCGACGGTGGTGCTGTACCTGAAGGAGCAGTCGGCGGCGCTGCTCATGGGGCTCGCGCGGCCGAACAACGGCGCGGTGATCTACCCGAAGGACGTGATGGCCGCGGCGGGTGACGCCGCCATCAAGGACTACATCGGCACCGGCCCCTATCGCTTCGTCGAGCACAAGCCCGACCGGCACATCCGCCTCGCGCGCTTCAAGGAGTACAGCGCGCGCACCGAGGCGCCGAACTTCTTCGGCGGCAAGCGCACCGCGTACCTCGACGAGATCCGGTTCATCCCGGTCCCCGACGTGGCGGTGCGGCTCGCCGGCGTCGAGAGCGGCGAGTATCACTTCGCCCAGCAGATCAAGCACGGACCAGTACGAGCGCATCAAGACGATGCCCGGGCTCGTGTCGAGCATCGTGAAGCCCACGGGGTGGTCGACCGCCGTGCTGAACCACAAGCAAGGGCTCATGACCGACAAGCGGCTGCGCCAGGCGGTGCAGGCGGCGCTCGACATGGAGCCGATCATGGCCGCGGGCTTCGGCGACAAGGCGTTCTACCGCGTCGACCCCGGCCTCATGCACCTCGAGCAGCCGCAGTGGCATTCGAAGGCCGGCGCCGAGTACTACAACCAGAAGAATCCCGAGAAGGCGAAGAAGCTGCTCAAGGAGGCCGGGTACAGCGGGCAGCCGGTGCGGTGGATCACGACGAAGGAATACGAGTACATGTACAAGCACGCGCTCGTGGCCAAGCAGCAGCTGGAGGCGGTCGGCATGAAGATCGACCTCCAGGTGGTCGACTGGGCCACGCTGGTGCAGCGGCGCAACAAGCCGGAGCTGTTCGACATCTTCTCCACCGGCCATCACGTTCAACCCCGAGCCCGCGCTGAACACCGGGGTCCAGTGCAACTGGCCCGGGCTGGTGGTGTCTCGACGACAAGGAGCAGTGGCTCGACAGCGTGGCGCGCGAGACGGATCCCCGCAAGCGCAAGGCGATGTGGGAGAAGGTCCAGCTCCTCTTCTACGAGGACGTCGGGCCGCATCAAGTTCGGCGACTGGTTCGCGCTTGCAGGTGCATCCGCAAGGACGTGCGCGGGTACGTGACGAGCAACGAGCAGCCGTTCTTCAACGTGTGGCTGGCGAAGTAGAGCGGCCGGCGCGTGAAGACCTACATCGTCCGCCGGCTCCTGGCGCTGATTCCGGTGGCGCTGGTGGTGGCGACGGTGGCGTTCGTCCTGATCCACCTGGCGCCCGGCGACCCCGCCGCGATCATCGCCGGGCCCGACGCGCCCGCCGACGACGTGCGCGCAGATCCGCCGCTCAGCTCGGCCTCGACGCAGCCGCTGCACATGCAGCTCGCTGCGCTGGTACGGCCGGCTCGTGCAGGGCGACCTCGGCCAGTCGATCTTCCTGCGCAAGCCCGTGCGTCGAGGCGATCCTCGATCGCGCGGAGCCGACGCTGCTGCTCACGCTCTCCGCCACGCTCATCGCGGTCGCTCATCGGCGTGCCGGCGGGCGTGCTGTCCGCGCGCCATCACAACACCGCCACCGACCAGGCCTTCATGGTGGCGGCGCTGCTCGGGATCTCGATCCCGAACTTCCTGCTCGGCCTGCTGTTCGTCCTCGTGTTCGGCGGTGTGGCTCGGCTGGTTCCCGGTGGCGGGCTACTCGCCGCTGGAAGACGGCTGGCTCGGCCACGGCGCGCTCGCTGGTGCTGCCGGCGTTCGCGCTCGGCCTCGTGCAGTCGGCGCTCATCGCGCGCATCGCGCGCTCGAGCATGCTCGACGTGCTGCGCGAGCAGTACATCACGACCGGGCGCGCCAAGGGGCTGGGCGAGCGCGCTGGTCGTCTACAAGCACGCGCTCCGCAACGCGCTGGTGCCGACCGTGACCGTCATCGGCATCAGCTTCGCCATCCTGATCTCCGGCGCGGTGGTGGTGGAGACCGTCTTCAACATCCCCGGCCTCGGCCGCCTGGTCATCTCGGCGGTGCTCGCGGCGCGACTATCCGGTGATGCAGGGCGTGGTGCTCGTGCATCGCCGGCGATCTACATGCTGGTGAACCTGCTCGTCGACCTCTCGTACCTCGTCATCGATCCCCGGGTGAAGTACCAGTGAACTCGCGGGCCCCGGGCTTCGCCATGACGCGCTCGCTCGCCCGCGTGCCGCGAGCGTCGGCGCCGCCGCGCGAAGCCGAGCCCGCGTCGATGGTGCTGCTGCGCGTGTTCGTCCGGCGCAAGGTCGTGGCCGTCGGCGCCGTCCTCGTCTTCATCACGGCGATCGTGGGCCTGCTCGCGCCGTTCATCGCCGTCGATCCGGGGCGCATGGACGTGGCCGCGCGGCTGACGCGCGCCGGGGGCCATGTACTGGTTCGGCACCGACGACCTCGGGCCGCGACGTCTACGCGCGCGTGGTGTACGGCGCGCGGCTCTCGCTGCTGGTCGGCGTGGCGGTGGTCGCTGTTCTCGCTTCGTCGGTCGGGCATGGCCGCCGGGCTCGGCGCCGGGTACTTCCGGCGCCTCGACAACCCGATCATGCGCGTCATGGACGGGCTCATGGCGTTTCCGGCCATCATCCTCGCGATCGCGCTCATGGCCTCGCTCGGCCCGAGCGTCACCAACGTGATCGTCGCCATCGGCGTCGTGTACGCGCCGCGCGTGGCGCGCGTGGTGCGCGGCTCGGTGCTCGTGATCCGCGAGACGACCTACGTCGAGGCGGCGCGCGCGCTCGGCGTCACGCGACCTCATGATCATCCTGCGCCACGTCGCTGCCGAACTGCCTGTCGCCCGGTGATCGTGCAGGGCAGCTTCGTCTTCGCGGCCGCCGTCCTCACCGAGGCCGCGCTGTCGCTTCCTCGGCGTGGGCGTGCCGCCCTACGTGCCGTCGTGGGGCAACATCCTCGTCGGAGGGCCGGCTCTACCTCCAGCAGGCGCCGTGGCTCGTGCTCTATCCGGGCGCCGCCATCATGATCACGATCCTCGGCCTCAACCTCCTCGGCGACGGCGTGCGCGACCTGCTCGATCCACGCCTGCGCGGCGCTCGCGCGCCGACCGCCACGAGGGAGCCTGCCATGCCGCCTCATCGTCACGCGTACCGTCCGGTCGTCATGGGCACCCGCGGCGCCGTCACCTCCGCGCATCCGCTCGCCTCGATGGCCGGCATCCAGCATGCTGCTGGCCGGCGGCAACGCGGTCGACGCCGCGGTCGCCGTGGGCTCGACGCTCAACGTCGTCGAGCCGTTCATGTCGGGCTGCGGCGGCATCGGGCTCATGCTGATCTCGCGCGCGCAGACGGGCGAGCGGCACGTGCTCGACTTCATCGGGCGCTCGCCGCGCGCGGCCGACGCCGCGCGCTGCACCGAGGACGAGCTGGCCGGCGGACCGAAGTCGTGCGCGACGCCCGGCAACCTCGGCGGCTGGATGGCGGCCCACGAGCGCTTCGGCAGCCTGCCGCGCGCGACGGTGCTCGGGCCCGCCATCGAGCTGGCCGAGCAGCGGCGTGCCGCTGACGTGGAAGAACGTCGAGTTCTTCGAGAAGGCGCGCGAGACGCTGGCGCGCTCGCGCCGAGGCCGCAGCGCCTCTATCTCGGCAACGGCGGCCCGCGCGCCGGCGAGGTCGTCACCTACAAGGAGCTCGCGTCCACGTTCCGCCAGGTCGCCGAGGGCGGCGCCGAGGCCTTCTATAGAGGTCCGATCGCGAAGGCCATCGCGCGCGCGGTCCAGGAGGCGGGCGGCTGGCTCGCGGAGGAGGACCTCGCGGCGTTCGCGCCGGAGTGGCGCGAGCCGGTCGCGATCCGCTATCGCGGACCAGCGAGGTCTGCTCGATGCCGCCGCCGTTCTCCGCGTTCCAGATGCTGGAGACGCTGAACATCCTCGAGGGCTTCGACGTCCGCGGCGTGGGGCCACAACTCGGTCGAGTACCTGCATCACCTGATCGAGGCGATCAAGCTCGCGTCCGCCGACCGGCTCGCGTACGCCTACGGGCCGGACGTCGCCGATCCGGGGCTCGCTCTCGAAGGCCTACGCGGCGAGCCAGCGCGCGCGCATCGACGCCAAGCGCGCGGCGGTGAGCGAGGGCGAGCGCCACAACCGCGAGCGGCTCGCCGGCCAGATCGAGGAAGGCCATCCCGCCAAGTTCGAGAACGAGCACACCACGCACTTCGCGTGCGCGGACGCCGACGGCACCGTCGTCTCCGTCACGCAGACGCTCGGCGTGCCGTTCGGCTCGGGGTTCGCGGTGCCGGGCACCGGCATCGTGCTCAACAACGCCCACAAGTGGATGGATCGCGATCCCGCCTCGCCCAACGTGGTCACGCCCGGGCCGCAAGGGCGTGACGATGATGTCGCCGACCCAGGTCTTCCGCGACGGCCGCTTCGTGCTGTCGATCGGCACGCCGGGCTCGTACGGCATCCTGCAGACGACGGCGCAGATGCTGCTCAACGTGCTCGAGTTCGGCTTCAACGTGCAGGAGGCCATCGAGGCGCCGCGCGTGCGCGTCTATCGCGACCGCGCTGGTCGACGCCGAGGCGCGCATTCCCGACGCGACGCGCGGCGGCGCTGGCGCGAGCGCGGCCACCAGGTGAACGCGATCGACGACTGGTCGTGGATCGTCGGCGGCGGGCAGGGGATCGCGCGCGACCCCGAGTCGGGCGCGCTCATGGCCGGCGCCGATCCGCGCCGCGACGGGTACGCGCTGCGATCTAGTGCTGGGGGGCCGGACGGGCCCCCCATGCCCCCCGCTCCGCGGCCCGGCAAAGCCGGCCGCTCCGCGAGTGCCGCTACACCGACAGGCTCGCGCGCGCCCTGATCACTCGAGGCGGGTGAGGGTCACGTCGAGCACGCGCGCGGCGCGGGCCGCGCGCTGCCACTGGATGAGGATCGGGCTCTGGTAGACGCCTTCCACCGGCCCGAGGCGGCCGTCCTGTTGCGGCGCCACCAGCAGGTTGATCGAGCGCCGGATGCGGAGCAGGCGGGAGACCGGGACCGCGAGCGTGCGGGCGAGGACCGCCTCGAGGAACGACCCGTGCAGTCCCAGCGTGTCGAGGCCGGAGTTCAGCACGCGGACGAGGTCGTACTTGGCGTAGTCGAGCGCACGGCCGGCCACCGCGCGGGGGTTCGCCAGCGTGGCGCGGTACTCCTCGGTCATGAAGCGCAGCGGGTTGCGCAGCAGCGCGTGCAGGTCGTACTTCATCAGCATCGTCTCGAACTCGTTGATGGTCAGCGCGGCGTCATGCTCGCCCTGCCCGAGTGCCAGGTGCAGGCGCCCGCGGCCGACGCCGGCCCGTGCCACGAAGTCGGCGAGCTGGTCCCAGACCCCGAGGTGCTTGTCCTTCAGGTTGATCGAGTCGATCGGATAGCCGGACACGGGCACCTTGAGCCGCATCTGCGCGACGATGGTCTCGCGGTGGAAGCCGATGACCCGGGTGAGGCGGCGGCGCGAGCGGCCGTCGTTGACCCCGTCCAGGTCGACGAAGCACACCACCTCGCCCGCCCGGTTCGGATGCGTGACACACGGCCGGAGACCGCCCGCGATGAAGGCCAGGTGCGAATCGCCGTTGCGCGGCTCGAGGGCGCGCTGGGCGGCGTCGAGGTCCTCGCGGCGGTCGAGCCAGTCGTGCGCGTAGCCCGCGCCCTCCGGAAAGATCCGCCGCAGGGTCTCGACGTACGAGGACACGCGCTCGGGACCGAGGCGCGCGCTCAGGCGGCGATCGAGGAAGCCGGCGGTGGTGTGGGCCGACCAGTAGAGGCAGTACGGGTACGCGGCCAGGGCCTCACCGTGCTCGCTCGACAGGCGCGACCGCATCTCGACGACGTCGAAGCGCGCGCGGGCCGAGAGCGCGACGGTCAGGTCGAGCGGCGCGGCGGCCATCGCCCTCAGTGCGGCCGCGCGCCGAGCGGGGCGCCCACCACGACGATGAGCCGCAGCGCGGCCAGCACGCGGATGGCGATCCACGAGGGATCGAGCTCCGACCGGCGCAGGCTGAACTTCGGCGACCGCGGGAACGCGTGGTGGTTGTTGTGCAGGCTCTCCCCGCCGGTCAGCCAGGCGAGCACGCGGGAGTTGTAGGCGGTGTTCCGGAAGTTCTGGGCGCCGCGCCAGTGCCCGAGCCCGTTGATCAGCGGCGCCAGCACGAACACGTAGAGGAGGCCGTGGCCGAGCATGGCCACGACGCCCTGCCACCAGCCGATGGTCAGGCAGACGAGCGCGGTGCCGAGGCCGAGCCCCGTCCACCCGCGCGAGAACACGTGCCGCTCCCACCAGTCGGGCGTGACGTCGGCGGCGAACTTCCGCAGCGTGTCGGCGTTCCGGGCCTCGCGCACGTAGTAGTACACGTTCCAGAGCTGCACCTTCCAGAAGCCCAGCAGGAGCGGGCTGTGCGGATCGCCTTCGCGATCGGCGAAGGTGTGATGCTTGCGATGCACCGCCACCCACTCGCGCCGGCTCTGGCCGGTGAAGAGCCAGAGGGCGGCGCGGAACGCGAGCGCGGTGATCGGCCGCACCACCAGCGAGTGATGCGCGAGCGCGCGGTGCAGGTAGATCGACGTGGCCAGGGTGGCGATCTGGGCCAGCACGAACGAGGCGAGCGCGATGATCAGGATCTGCTGAATCAACGGGTCACGGTCCTTTCGCGGGGGTCGGTCATTGGGGCAGCTGTCCGTAGAGGTGCTCGCGCGTGCGCGGCGCGTGGCCGGCGGCGGGGTCACGGTGCTTGCGCGTCAGGACCTGGTAGAGCCCGATCGACCCGCCCTCGAAGGCCACGGCCGAGCACGTCAGGTACAGGAGCCAGGTGCGATACGTGCGCTCGCCGGCCAGGGCCCGCGCCTCGTCGGCCCGCGCGCGCAGCCGCTCGACCCAGTGCCGGCACGTCCGCGCGTAGTGCAGCCGCAGCCCTTCGACGTCGAGGATCTCCAGGCCGCGCACGCTCGATCTCGGTGAGCGTCTCGCTGAGCCCGGCGAGGTCGCCGTTCGGAAACACGTGCCGGTACAGGAACTCGGTCTGGCTCGTCGCGCTTCCAGTGGAACTCGTGCACGATGCCGTGGTTCAGGTAGAGGCCGCCGTCCTTGAGCCGCGCGCGCACGCTGCCGAAGAACGCCGGATAGTTCGGGATGCCGACGTGCTCGATCACGCCGACGGCGGCGATCTTGTCGAAGACGACGTCCGGCGGCAGATCGCGATAGTCGAGGTGGTCGACGCGGCAGCGGTCCGCGAGGCCCTCGCGGCGGATGCGCTCGGTGGCGTAGTCGGCCTGGGCCCTGGACAGCGTCACCCCGTGCGCCGTGCACGCCGTAGTGCTGCGCCGCCCAGATGGCGAGGCTGCCCCAGCCGCAGCCGATGTCGAGCATGCGTCTCGCCGCGCTGCAGCTCGAGCTTGCGACAGACGTGATCGAGCTTGTCCTGCTGCGCCTGCTCGAGCTTGCCGTCGGGATCCCGGTAGTACGCGCAGGTGTAGACCATGAGCGGATCGAGGAACAGCGCGTAGAACTCGTTCGACACGTCGTAGTGATGGGCGATCGCCCGCGCGTCGGCGTCCCGGCTCCGTGTCTTCATGACTGTCGCCTCCCGCATGCCGAAGATCGCCACCGAGGACCACGTGCCGCCGCGTCGCCGCCGTGCCGCAGCACGGCGCGCACGACGACCCGCGCGACGGAGTCGGGAACGCGGGCGAGCTGGCGGCCGATCCAGCCGGTCTCGCCCGATCCGTAGCGGCGCGACGATCGCGCTGCGCGTACGTCGGAAGCGCGTCGCCGCGGCGCAGGTGCGCCTCGACCGCGTCGCGCCGCGAGGAGCCCGCTCCGGATGGCCGGCCCGATGCCCTCGCCGCTGAGGTCTCGCGCGAGTCCGGCGGCGTCGCCGACCAGGCAGAATCGTTCACCCGCGAGGCGGCGCGGCGCCCGCCGCCGCACGACGTAGGCGTGGCCGCGAAACGGCTCGATGCGGAGATCGCGCGGCAGACGACCCGAGCGCGTGGAGCGCCTCGACGAGCGCGTCCCGTCGTCGCGGCAGGTCCACGCCCGGGCCGGCCACGCAGCCGACGCCGACGTTCAGGACGTCGCCCTTGGGGAAGTACCAGCCGTACCCTTTGAGGTCGGGCTCGACGTACAGCTCGGGCGCCTCCCACGAGGCGCGCAGGCTTGCCAGCCGGTCGGGCGAGAGCCGCGTCTCGCTCTCCTGCGCGATCACGACCTCTTCGTCGCCGGAGACCTCGCCGAACGCCTGGGCCACCGGACAGCGGTGGCCGCCGGCCCCGATGACGATGGGCGCGGCGAAGACGCCGCGCTCGGTCACCACCTGGATGCCGCCGGGCTCCGCGCGTCACCGCGGTCACGCGGGCGCCCTCGCGCACGTCGGCGCCGGCGGCCCGCGCCCGCTCGAGCAGGTAGTGGTCGAACTCCCGCCGGACGATGCCGTAGCTGGCGGGCGTGCCGCCAGCGCGTCTCGTGGCGCGCGCCGTCGAACTCGAACCGGCACGCCGAGAAGGCCTGGATCGTCGCCGGATACTTCTCGGGATCGACCTCGACGTCGGCGAGCGCCTCGGGCGTGACCCAGCCCGCGCAGACCTTCATGCGCGGGAACACGGCGGCGTCGACCAGGAGCGGCCGGAGGCCGGCGCGCGCGAGCTGCCACGCCGCGGTGCTGCCGCCGGGCCCTCCGCCGACCACGATCGCGTCGTAGCGTCCCACGTCAGCCTCGCCAGAGCGCGAGCAGGATGCGCAGCCGGTCGCCGCGCGACAGGCGGATATCCTCCATCGCGTCGGCGATCCGCATGGCGGCGAACAGGTCGCCCTCGATGTCGATGGCGCCGTCCACGTACGCCTCGGCGAACTCGAGAGGGCGTGGGATCGTGCATGAGACGGATGAACGTCTCGGGGCGATGGATGACGGCCGTGCACACGGGCGACGCCGTCGCCGAGCGGGACGCGGCGTGCCGTCCCAGAGGCGGAACGCGAAGCCGGTCGCCACGCGACCGAAGACGCGCTCGAGGATCGCCGCCGCGCGCCGCGCGCTGACACGCCGGGGCAGGGGAATCACGAAAGCACGCACGCGGCCGCTCATCCCTGGTCCTCCCTCGAAGACCGGTCTACATGATGCGCCCGGGTCGGTCTCCTGGCTTCCGGATCGTCCTACTCCCCGCGCCTTCCCAGCATCCGCCAGTGGCAATCTCGGGTTTCGTCCCCGGTTACAGTGACGGGGTCGCGGCGGATTTGCACCGCCTTCCCTGGGTCCGCGCGGGCGCACCCGGGCACGAACAACGCGGCACAGTAGCAAAGCCTCTGGACGCCCGCAACGATCGAATCGGGACCGACCTAGGAGACGCGCCTCACTGGCTGCGGAACGTGAGCGGGCCCACGAACGCCTCGGCGTAGGAGTGCGTGTCGTTGGAGTCGATCGAGAGGGAGAGCGCGCCGGGGTTGTCCGGGGCCGCGCCGTAGATCTTCTTGAAATCCTCCACCACGTTGCGCCGCTCCGTGATCCACTTCCCGACCTCGGCGGGGCCCGAGCGGATGACGATGTACGTCACCATGCCCGTCTTCTCGCTCTTGCACGTCGTGCCGACGGGCTGCGTGCTGTCCCAGACGTAGCCGATGATCTGCGAGCGCACCTGCTCGGGGAACCGCGGCCACGTCACGAACACCTGGCCGGCCTGATCGTCGAGGGCCTTCACGCACGAGTTGCCGCCCTTGGGCAGCGTCCCCATCTTCCACGACCATTCGAGGATCGGCGTGACCTTGAGATCGACCTTGCCCTTGATCTCCTTGTTGATCGTGGAGCCCTCGTCCTTGCTCCGCAGGTGCAGGACCTTCTTGCCCCCGTCGTCGACGATCATGAACTCGTACGCCGGGCTTCCCCACTGCTGGCCCTTCCAGCCCGGAGGAATGCCCTTGTGGCCGAGCGGCGCCTGCGACCAGTCCTCGATGACGACGTGTCCGCGGCCACGGCGAGCGTGGCGCACAGCAGGAGAGCGATCACGGTGACGGCGCGGTATCGCATGAACGCTATGATACGACGCGATGGATGCGCCCCCGTCGATGCGGATCGACAAGTGGCTGTGGGCGGCGCGCGCCTTCAAGACGCGCAGCCTCGCCTCGACCGCGTGCGACGGCGGCAAGGTCGACGTCAACGGCGAGGCGGCGAAGCCCGCGAAGCCGGTGCGCGGCGGCGACCGCGTCGAGATCACCATCGTCGGGGGGCGCCGCGTCCTGAAGGTGCTCGCGCTGTCGGACCGGCGCGGGCCCGCGACCGAAGCGCGCGTGCTCTACGAAGACCTCACGCCCCCTGCGCCGCCGCGCCTCCGGCAGCCCAAGCCGCCCTACCGCGAGCCCGGCGCGGGCCGACCGACCAAGCGCGAGCGGCGCGAGATCGATCGGCTCCGCGGCGGCTGACGGCTAGAACGTCAGCTTGTCGCCCTCTTTCATGACGAAGACCTTCGTCGACGTCTGACCGAGCGCCTGCTGGTATTCCTGCGGCGTCCCCTTGAGCACGGGGAACGTGCCGTAGTGGAAGGGGATCGCGTACTTCGGCTTCAGGAGGTGATTGGTCGCGTACGCGGCGTCGACCGGGTCCATCACGAAGTGCCCGCCGATCGGGATCATGATGAGGTCGGGCCGGTAGTAGCGGCCGATGAGCCGCATGTCGCCGAAGAGGCCCGTATCGCCCATGTGGTAGAGGCGGAAGCCGTTCTCGAACTCCACGATGAAGCCGCACGGCTCGCCGCCCGGATGCGTGGTCGACTTCTTCGTCCCGGGATCGGTCACCGTGACTTCGGACGAGTGCTCGGCGCGCACCTGCGTGATGGTGATTCCGGGACCGAGGGGCGTCACGCGCCCGCCCTTGCCGAAGCGCACGGCCTTGTCGCCCGGCACCCAGCCGAGATCGATCAGCGTCGCCATCAGGCCCGCGGGCCCGAGCACCGTGGCGCCGGTCAGCTTCTGCAGCGCCGCGACGTCGCCGGTGTGATCGCCGTGTCCGTGCGTGATGAGGATGACGTCGACCTTGCCGAGCTTGGCGAGGTCTTTCTGGTCGGCGGGTGTCTTCGGATTGTTGGTGATGAACGGATCGATGACGATGACCTTCCCGCCGGGGCTCGTCAGCTTGGTCGCGGCCTGGCCGAGCCAGTGCACTTCGACCGTTGCCCGTCGGTCATGGTGGGTTTCGGCGCGGGACCGGTCGGCGTCGCGCACGCGCCGGCGACCAGCAGCGCGGTGAGGGCCCCCAGCTTCACGAAGTTCCTGCGGCGGAGTTCCATGGGATGATCCTCCTCTGACGTGGACGCGTGAGCGGGCCAGACCTTACCACGCCCGGGAGAGGACGGCATGACCAGCGAGCGGTACGACTTCACGGCGATCGTCGACGGGCTCAACCGCTACCTCCGGCTCCGCTCCATCCCCATCGGCATGAAGCTCTTCGAGACCGTCGAGGCGATGGAGGCGATCCCGAAGATCCGGCGGCCTCGCTCGCGCCACACGACCGACCAGATCGTGGCGCAGGCGCGCCAGCTCGGCTGGACGGTCGGGATCACGATGGCCGACCTGATCGGCGCGCAGTGCGGCGCCGTGATCGGCCTGCATCCCCAGGACGACGAGTGGCTCTCGGGCACGCGGATGGCCGGCGTGTGGTTCAAGACGCAGGAGGACGCGAGCCTCCACCAGCACGCGATGGACGTCGTGCCGCACGGCCGCTATCGCGCGATGGCGGTGTCGCCGCTCACCGCGGGACGCCTCGATCCGCCCGACATCTGCCTCATCTACGGCACGCCGGGCCAGATGATCTTCTTCATCAACGGCCTGCAGTGGTCCGGCTACAAGAAGATGAGCTTCACGTCGGTGGGCGAGTCCGCGTGCGCGGACTCGTGGGGCAAGGCGCTCAAGACGGGCGAGCCCGCGCTGACGATCCCGTGCTACGCCGAGCGCCGCTACGGCGGCGTCGCCGACGACGAGATGCTGATGGCGATCCCGCCGCGCTATCCTCCCGAAGGTGGTCGAGGGCCTCGCCGCCCTCGACAAGAACGGCCTGCGCTACCCGATCCCTCCGTACGGCATCCAGTCCGACGCCGGCGCCGGCCTCGCCGTGAGCTACGCGGACAAGGAGAAGAAGTAGGCGGCTGGACGACGCCGCTCGATCCTGCTAGGGTCTGCGCGTTGTTCGCGCCCGGGAGTCAGGGAAGGCGGTGTGAAGCCGCCGCGACCCCGTCACTGTAATCGGGGACGAAACCCGCGATCGCCACTGGCCGCCGTCGGTTGGCCGGGAAGGTGCGGGGAGTAGGACGATCCGAGAGCCAGGAGACCTGCCCGGGCGCGTACCTTGACATGGGTCTTCGCCACTGGAGGACCCCAGCCCCACCGGTCTTCGAGGGAGGACCCGGGAATGTCATCGCTGTTCATTCTCGGCGGCGCGCGCAGCGGCAAGAGCCGGCACGCGGTCGCCGCGCAGCCCGCCCGTGGCCGCGTCGCGTTCGTCGCCACCGCGCAGGCGGGTGACGCCGACATGGCCGCGCGCATCGGCGCCATCGCGCCGAGCGGCCCGCCCACTGGACGACGATCGAGGAGCCCCTCGACGTGCCGGCGCGCCTGGCGCGCCGTGCGCGGCGTGGACGCCGTCATCGTCGACTGCGTCACGGTCTGGATCGGCAACCGCGTGCTGCGGGGCGACCCCGACGAGGCGATCCTCGCGAGCGTCGACGAGCTCGCGACGCTCGTGCAGCACGCCGCCTTCGACGTCACGCTGGTCTCGAACGAGGTCGGGGAAGGTGTCCATCCGGAGACCGCCATCGGCCTTCGATTCCGTGACCTGCTCGGGATCGTCAACCAGCGACTCGCCGCCGCGTGCGACACGCGTCGTGCTCATGGTGGCGGGCCTGCCCCTCACACTGAAAAGGATGTCGCCCGATGTCAGTATTTCCCAGGCTCCTTGACGCCATCGCGGGACCGGACGCGGGCATCGCCGCCGCCGCCCGGCGCCAGATCGACGCGCTCACGAAGCCGCGCGGCAGCCTCGGCCGTCTCGAAGAGCTCGCGGTGCGGCTCGCCGAGCTCCGCGGCGGCGCCCCGCGCGTCGAGACGCCCGTCGTGTTCGTGTTCGCCGGCGATCACGGCGTGGTCGCCGAGGGCGTCAGCGCGTATCCGCAATCCGTGACCGCGCAGATGGTGGAGAACTTCCTCGCGGGCGGCGCGGCCATCAACGTGCTCGCGCGCCAGGCCGGCGCGCGCGTCATCGTCGCCGACTTCGGCGTGGCCATCCCGGTGCAGGGGCACGTGGGCGCGGCGATGCCATCCGGGCGGGCCGAGCCGCTGAGCTACCAGCAGATTCGCATCGGCCCGGGCACGGCGAACATCGCCGCCGGGCCCGCGATGACGCGGGAGCAGGCCATCGCCGCGATCGAGGCCGGCGCCGCGCTGGCGGAGGACGCGGTCGGCGGCGGGCGCCGATCTCTTCGCCATCGGCGAGATGGGCATCGGCAACACGACGGCGGCGAGCGCGATCACCGCGGCGATCACCGGCGCTCCGCCGGAGCAGGTGACCGGGCGCGGGACCGGCGTCGACGACGCGACGTGGCGGCGCAAGATCGACGTCGTCGGTCGCGCGCTCGAGGTGAATCGTCCGGAGCCGCGCGACGGCCTCGCGGTGCTCGCCGCGCTCGGCGGATTCGAGATCGCCGGCCTCGTCGGCGTGATCCTCGCGGGCGCCGCGCGGCGCGTGCCCGTCGCCGTGGACGGCTTCATCGCGACGAGCGCCGCGTTGATCGCGGTCACGCTCGCGCCCGCGGCGGCGCCACGCGCTCTTCGCCGCGCACCGCTCCGCGGAGCCGGGACACCGGCTCGCCCTGGAGCACCTCGGGCTCGAGCCGTACCTCGACCTCGGCCTGCGACTCGGCGAAGGGCACGGGCGCCGCGCTCTTCATCCACCTGGCGCGCGCGGCCGCGCGGATCTTCGCCGAGATGGCGACGTTCAAGTCGGCGGGCGTCGACGGGCCCACGGAGCCGGCGACATGACGCCGATCGTGGTGGCCGGCGTCGCCAGCGGCGTCGGCAAGACCACCGTCACGCTGGGGCTCATGGCCGCGCTGCGACGCCGCGGCCTCACCGTGCAAGGCTTCAAGGTCGGGCCCGACTTCATCGATCCCGCATTCCACGCGCTCGTCACCGGCCGCCCGTCGTACACGCTCGACGCGTGGATGTGCGGGCGCGACGCGGTGCGCGCGACGTTCGGGCGCCACGCCGCGGACGCCGACGTGGCGATCATCGAAGGCGTGATGGGCGGCTTCGACGGGATCGACGGCGTGAGCGACGAGGGCTCGACCGCGCAGGTCGCGAAGTGGCTCGGCGCCCCGGTCGTGCTCGTGGTCGACGCGTCGGCGTCGGTCCGAAGCGTCGCCGCCGTCGTGCTGGGATTCGAGCGCTTCGATCCGGCCCTCGACGGTGGCCGGCGTCATCGTGAACAACGTGGGCAGCGCGACGCACGCCCGCTGGGTCGCTCGACGCGATCGAGCGTCACTGCCGCGCCGCCGCGCTCGGCGCGCTCCCGCGTGATGCGGGTCTGACGCTCCCCGAACGTCACCTCGGCCTGGTCACCGCCGCCGAGGGCCCGCTGACGGATGCGCGGCGCACCGCGCTCGCCGATGCGATCGACCGCTCGATCGACGTCGATCGTGTCCTTGCTCTCGCTCGACCGTCCGACCACCGGATCGTGGGGGCGGCGGCGGACGCGCGGGTGGCGGGGGGTGTGACGCCGACATTCGCGGTCGGGAGTGGGCGAATGCCCACTCCCGACATAGCAGGCGGCGGAACACCCCCCGCCACCCGCGCGTCCGCCGCGCGCCCCCACGATCGGGATCGCGCGCGATCTGGCGTTTCAGTTCTACTACGAGGAGAATCTCGCGCTGCTGCGCGCCGCCGGCGCCGAGCTCGTGTTCTGGAGCCCGGAGACGGCGACGGAGATCCCCGAGGTGGACGGCCTCTACTTCGGCGGCGGCTATCCGGAGCTGCGCGCTCGCGCGCTGTCCGCGAACGCGGCCGTCCGCCGCGGCGTGAGCAAGTTCATCGACGCGCGGCGGGCCGGTCTACGCGGAGTGCGGCGGGCTGATGTACCTCGCCGAGGCGCTCGAAGACATGGACGGCGTCGCGCACGACGATGGTGGGCGTGCTGCCGGCCACGGTGCGCATGCGGCCGCGGAAGCTCAGCCTCGGCTACACGAGCGTGACGACCACGACGGCGACAGTGCTCGGGCCCGCCGGGACGACGGCGCGCGGCCACGAGTTCCACTACTCGACGCTCGACGCCCGTGCCGCGCGTCCATCCCGCGCGCGTACCGCGTCACCGACACGCGGGGCGGGGAGCGCGTCGAGGGCTACCGGATCGGCAACGCCCTCCTCAGCTACGTGCACCTGCACTTCGCGTCGAACCCGGCGATGGCCGCGCGCGTTCGTCGAGGCGTGCGCGAGATGGCGCGGATGAGCGTGGCGCGGTGGGCCGTGGTGCTGCTCGTGCTGGCGCTGACCGGCGCCGACGCGGCCGCGTTCACCGTGCGCGACATGCACGGGCCGCGAGATCGTCCTCGCCGCGCCGCCGCAACGGATCATCTCGCTCGTGCCGAGCGCCACCGAGATGATCTACGCGCTCGGCGGCGAGGACCGGCTGGTGGGACGGACGGACTTCTGCGACTTTCCCGCCGCCACCCGCGCGAAGACGAGCGTCGGCGGCATGGTCAATCCGAGCCTCGAGACGATCGTCACGCTCAAGCCCGACCTCGTCATCGTCACCAACGCCGGCAACCGCGAGGAGACGTTCCAGCAGCTCACGCGCCTCGGCATTCCCGTCTACCAGGTGGGCGCCGACCGCGTCGCCGACGTGAAGGAGGTGGCGCGCCGCCTCGGCGCGCTCACCGGTCGCGAAGCGGCCGCGATTCCGCTGATCGACGCGATCGACCGGCGCGTGACGGCCGTGCGCGAAGCGGTGAAGCCGTACGGGCGGCCGAAGGTGCTCTACGTGCTGTGGCCGGATCCGCTCATCGTGCCGGGCCGCAGCGTGCTGGTGACCGAGCTGATCGGGATCGCCGGCGGCGAGAGCATCACCGCGCGCGATTCGGAGGAGTATCCGCGCTACAGCCTCGAGGCCGCGGTGGCGAAGGGCCCGGAGGTCATCATCCTCGCCAATCACGGCGCGAAGAGCGGGCCGATCGCCATCGACCGCTGGAAGCGGCTCGCCAGCCTGCCCGCCATCAAGACCGGGCGCATCCATTCCGTCGACGGCAACCTCATGCACCGCTACGGGCCGCGCGTCCTCGACGGCCTCGACCAGCTCGCTCGCGCCATCCATCCGGAGGCGTTCCGGTGACGCCGCTCCGGCGTCTCGTGCTGGCGCTCACCGTGCTGTGCGCGGTGCTGCTCGTGGCCGTCGTGATCGCGCTGCTCGTCGGAAGCGCGAGGCTGTCCGCGAGCGCGGTGATCGGCGCCCTGACCGGGCGGGAGAGCGCGGATTCCGTGGCGACGGTCGTCACGCTGAGCCTGCGGCTGCCGCGCATCGCGGTGGCGGCGCTCGCGGGCGGCGCGCTCGCGGTCGCGGGCGTCGCGTTCCAGGCGCTCACGCGCAACCCGCTCGCCGAGCCGTCCGTGCTCGGCGTGTCGGCGGGCGCGGCGTTCGGCGTCGTGCTCGCGCAGATCTTCGGCCTCGGCCTCACGCTGCTCGCCGCCCTCGGGCTCGCCGCGTTCGCGTTCGCGGGCGCGCTCGTGGCCGCGGGCGCCGTGTACCTCATCGCCGCGGCCGGCAGCGGGCTCTCGATCCAGACGCTGCTGCTGGCGGGCGTGATCGTCGGCATCTTCTTCTCGTCGGCCATCACGGTGCTCATCTCGATCATCGACTTCAACCGCCTGGGCGGCGTCATCCACTGGCTGCTCGGCAACCTCGGCCCGATTCCGCCCGGCGCGCTGCTCGTGTTCGCGCGCGCTGGCGGCGCTCGGGTTCTGGCTGATCGTCGGGCAGGCGCGCGAGCTGAACCTGCTCGCCCTCGGCGAGGAGGCGGCGCGCGCAGCTCGGCGTCAACGCCGAGCGGCTCAAGCTGCGGATCTTCGGCGGCCGCCGCGCTGCTCACCGCGAGCGTGGTCGCGTTCGCGGGCCCGATCGGCTTCGTCGGGTTGATCGTGCCGCACCTCCTGCGCGGGGCGCTCGGCCAGGACAACCGGCTGCTCGTGCCGTCGGCCCTCGTGGGCGGCGGCACGTTCCTGCTCGTCGCCGACACGCTCGCGCGCAACGTGGTCGCGCCGGCCGAGCTGTCCGTCGGCGTCATCACCTCCTTCTGCGGCGCGCCGTTCTTCGTGTACCTGCTGCGCACGCGCTACCGGGCCCGGCCTGTGAGCCGCTCGTCGAGTTCCGCGAGGTCGCCTTCGGCTACCCTCGCCGCCGGAGCGCCGCGCGCGGCGCGCTTTCAGCTCTGGCCGGCTCTCGTTCGCGGTCGCGGCCGGGCGAGATCCTCGGCGTGATCGGTCCGAACAGCGCGGGCAAGACCACGCTGATCCGGCTGCTCACGCGCGTGCGTCGCGCCCGACCGCGGGCGAGATCCGGCTCGACGGCCGTCCGCTCGCCGCGCTCGCCGCACGCGCGAGCTGGCGCGGCGAGGTGGCCGTGGTGCCGCAGGACGCTGCCGCAGGCGTTCCCGTTCACGGTCGAGCAGCTCGTGCTGATGGGCCGCTACCCGCACGCGCCGGGCCGCTTCTTCGAGAGCGCGCAGGACCGCGCCGTCGCGCGCGCGGCGATGGCGGCCACCGGCGTGCTCGAGCTCGCCGGCCTGCGCGCTCGACGAGCTGACGCGGCGGCGAGCGCCAGCGCGCGGTGCTCGCGCGCGCGCTCGCCCAGGAGCCGCGCCTGCTCGTGCTCGACGAGCCGACCGCGCACCTCGACCTGCGCTACCAGGCCGAGTGCGTCGGCCTCCTGCGCCGCGTGAACCGCGAGCGCGGGATGACGGTGCTGCTCGTCTCGCACGACCTCAACCTCGCCGGCCGAGGTGTGCGACCGGCTGCTGCTGCTCGTCGGCCGGCCGCGTGGCCCGGCTCGGGCCGCCCGAGCGAGGTGCTCGAGCGAGGAGCTGCTGCGCGGCGTGTACGGCTGCGCCGTGATCGTCGAGCCAACGCGAGCCACGGCCGACCGGCGCGCGCCCGCGTCGTGCAGGTCGGCGTGGCCCGAGCCGAGGGAGGTGACCGAGCGCCAACCGCGTGATCCATCGAGCTCCGGACCAAGGGAAGCCGGTGACGGCGTCCGTCGAGGCGCCGAAGCCGGCACGGTCGCGCCACTGTGAGTGGGGAGCGCCGTCCGGTCCCGGCATCGGAGCCACTGTCCGAGCGTGTCGGACGGGAAGGCTGGGGCGTGCGCGATGATCCACGAGTCAGGAGACCTGCCCGGGGCCATCGCTTCGCAACCCTTTCGCGAAGGAAGGAGTGAAGCCATGGCGATGCCTCGCTGATGATGCTGTCTCTCTTGATGCTGGTCCCGGGCGTGGTCGCGGCGCAGACCGCTGGAGGCGGGGGCCCCAGCGACGAAGGACCGCCGCACCCCCGACGCGCACGCTCGATCCCATCGTGTTCACCGCCACGAAGCTCGACACCCCCGAGTCGCGCATCGGCGGCACCGTGACCGTGATCACCGGCGACGAGATCCGGAGAAGCAGCTACCCGACGGTCGAGGAAGCGCTCCGCCACGTGCCCGGCGTCGACATCCAGCGCTCGGGCGGGCTCGGCAAGACGACCAGCATCCGCATCCGCGGCGCCGGCACCCAGCAGGTCCAGGTGCTGGTCGACGGCGTGCGCGTGAAGAGCCCGACGCTCGGCACCGCCGAGCTGTGCGATCTCTCCGTGGACGCGATCGAGCGGATCGAGGTCGTCCGCGGCCCGCAGTCGACGCTCTACGGCGCCGACGCCATCGGCGGCGTGGTCAACATCATCACCAAGAAGGGGCAGGGCCCGCCGCGCGGCGTCGTGCTGGGGGAGGCGGGCACTTCGAGACGTACCGCGAGCGGCGTCGGTGAGCGGCTCGTGGAAGGCGTTCTCGTACACGCTGTCCGGCAGCCACTACGACACGCGCGGCTACCTGAAGAACGACGACGCGACGCAGTCGGCGTTCGCCGGCCGCTTCGACTACGACTTCCCGTGGAAGGGCACGCTGTCGCTCAAGGGCCGCTACATCAAGACCGAGATGGACCTTCCGGTCGACAGCACGCTGCCGACGACGGTCTTCGATCCGAACAGCCAGCAGCAGAGCCGAGACGTGGCTCTACAACATCACGTACGACCAGAAGGTCACCGACTGGTGGCAGACCCAGGTGCGCTACGGCCAGTGGTTCAATCGGTCCGGGCTTCCAGGATCCGCCGCCTCCGGGGACCTTCCTCACGCTCTCCCAGATCGACACGGAGCGGCGCGAGGTGGAGTGGCTGAACCACTTCACGATCACGAAGTGGAACACCCTGACGCTCGGGATGGAGCACCGCGACGAGAACGGCCTCAACACGCGCACCTTCCGCGAGGAGATCAACACCGAGTCGGTCTTCCTGCAGGACGAGCTGCGGCTCTTCGATCGCGTGTTCCTGGGCGGCGGCGTCCGCTACGAGGAGAACGACACGTTCGGGGAATCCCTGACGGGACGGGCCTCGTTCGCCGTGCTGTTCCCCGAGACGGGCACCAAGGTCCGCGGCGCGTGGGGCGAGGGCTTCCGGGCGCCGACGATCAACGACCTGTTCTTCCCGGGGTTCGGCAATCCGCAGCTCCAGCCCGAGAGCAGCGTGGGCTGGGAGGTCGGCGTCGATCAGCGCCTCTTCAAGGACCGCCTCCGCTTCGGCGCCACGTACTTCCGCACCGACTTCGAGAACCTGATCCAGATCATCCAGATCCCGGGGACGTTCATCTTCCAGCCCGTGAACGTCGGCGTCGCGCGGACGGAGGGCGTCGAGGTGTACGTGGAAGGCGATCCGTTCGACTGGCTCACGCTCTACGCGAACTACACCTACGTGCGCGCGGAAGACCGCGTGACGTTCGATCCGCTGCGGCGCGTCCCGAACAACAAGTGGGCACGCGGGCGCGACGTTCACGTGGGACAAGCTGCGGCTCTTCGCCGAGGCGATCGTGACGGCCGAGCAGTTCGAGACGCCCACGGGGGCTCGGAGCTACAACCCGGGCTACCACCGGGTCGACTTCGGCGGCTCGTACCAGATCTGGGGCCGTGCCGGCATCATGGAGCGCGCCGAGCTCATCGCGCGCTTCAACAACATCACCGACGAGAAGTACACGGAAGTCTTCGGGTTCCCGGCGCCGCGCTTCAATTGCCTGATCGGTCTCAGGGTGGCCTTCCAGTAGTGATTCCCGGCGTCGACGTCGCCATCGATGCGGAGGGCGTGGTGGTGAAAGCCGCCACGCCGCTCGCCGTCGTCTCCTCCGCGCTGGTGGGCGGGGGCAGTGGGCGTCGTCGACGCCGTCCTCAACGTGCACGTGCCGAAGGGCTTCGCGTGCATGGATGCCGTGGCGACGGTGGCCGCGTTCGCGCGCCGCCGCGCGGTGGTCACGCCGTACGTCGGCCTGCTCACGGCGGCGCTGACCGAGCGCGCCGAGACCGCGGTGGCGCGCCGCGGGTCGCTGACCGCGCATGGCGGTCGCGACGGTGGGGCTCAGCAATCGCATCACCGCCGGCGTGTCGCCGGCGGCGGCCGCCGCGCCGGGGACGATCAACACGATCGTGATCGTGGACGGCGACGCGGAGCCGGCGGCGCTGGTGAACGCGCTCATGACGGTCACGCAGGTGAAGATGCTGCGCGCTCGTCGAGGCCGGGGTGAAGGGCGCGGACGGCCACGTCGCGACGGGGACGTCCACCGATGCCGTGGTGATCGCGGCGACACAGCGGGGTCCGCGCCAGCAATTCGGCGGCCCCGTCAGCGACTTCGGATGGGTCGTCGCGCAGGCCGCGGGCGCGGCGCTGCGGCGCGGCATCGCGCGCTGGCTCGCGGAGCATCCCGCGTGATGAGGCCGTCGCACTGGCTCGCGACCGTCCCGCTCTCGGTCGTCTTTCACGTGGGCGTCGTGGTGGGCGGGCTGGCGCTGTTGCGCGGCGAAGCGCCTCCGGTCCTCTTCATCGATCTCGACGCGATCCTCGCGGTCTCGGAGGACAGTCGCGGCGTAGGATCGCCGGCGAGCGGCGGTGGGTCCGGGCCTGTCCCGCGGCGCTCGGACGTGCAGTCGGCGGCGCGCCTGTCGTCGGCCTCGGCACCGAAATCGTCAGCGGCGCCGCAGCCGTCAACGCCGCCTCCGGCGCCGACGCCCACGCAGGCGCCGACGGAGCCGCGCGAGCCGCTGCCCGCGCCGACGTCTTCCATCCCGGCGCCGCCGCCGGTTGCTTGTGAGCCCGCCGCCGCCAACCCCATCAAGCGCGCTCGCGGCGAGCTCGTCGCCGTCGAGTCCCGGCGCAAGCGCCGCGCCCAGCACGGGATCGGGCAGCGCCACCGGCAGCGCGACGCGCGCGGGCGGCGACGCGTCGACCGCGCCACACGGTGGCGGCGGCACCGGCGTGGGCGTTGGCGCGAGTGATCGTGGCGCCGGCGGCGTGGGACGCGGAGGACAGCTGTCCGCGTCCGTCGCCCCGGGCACAGGAGGTGGAGTCGGAGACGGCGGCGGCACGGAGTACGCCGACTATCTCGCGCGTGTGCGGCAGCGCATCCAGGACAGCCTCAGGTATCCGCCGGCGGCGCGGCGGCGCGGCGTGACGGGCACCGTGCATCTCGAGATCTCCATCGGCGCGGACGGCGCGATCGCCGCGGTGTCGGTCGACACGTCGTCGGCGCACGAGATCCTCGATCGCGCGGCGGTGGAGGCGGCACGCTCGGTCCCCCGCGTGCCGTTCCCCAAGGACGTGCGCGCCGCCCCGCTCAAGATCCGGCTCCCGGTGCGCTTCGAGCTCCAGTGACGATCACCGCGCGTCGATCGACCCGCGAAGAAAAGGCGTTACAGTAGGCGCGTGGATACGCTCGTCCGCGAGGCCGACGGCAGCGTCAGTCGCTACGACGACGTGCCGGTGACCGGGGACACGGTGGCGCGCCTGCTCACCGAGCTCTTCTCGACGTCCTGGGCGGCGATCACGTTCGGGCCCGTGATCGAAGGCTCGGCGTGGGAGATCCGCCTCGCCGCGCCGCCCACGCTCACGATGCGGGACGGCTATCTCACCGTCGACACCGGCACGTGGCACTTCCATCTCTGCGTCGACGACCATCACGCGCGGGGCGACGCCGCGCTCGCGGCGGTGCGGCGGGTGGCGCGCGCCGCGTTCTTCCGCACCGACGGCGGGAGCTGCGTGCCGACGTCCTGGGGACTCCGGCTCTGGAACGGGCGGGGCGAGCAGATGATCACGATCTTTTTCCCGAGCCCGTTCTACGACCACGAGACCGACGAACGCGCGGCGCGAACCCGACTGGAGTCGCACCGCGCTGTGGGAGGAATTCCGGGCGCGGTGGGCGGCGGTGACGTCGTCCGCGTGAAGGGCGTCATCGCGCTCGGCGCGCTCGTCTTGTTGGTTGCTGGTGCAGCCGACGTTGTACATGGGGGCCCCACATCACACGGCTCGCCTCCGGCGCGACGGACCCCCAAACCCCCTCCGCCTCGACGCTCGAAGAGCTGCGCCAGCGTGGGCTCAGGAAGATCGGCGGCACCGTCGAGGGACGCCTCTACGTCGAACGGACGAAGCCCGACGCGCCGGACACCGCGCTTCCCGGCGTCGGGATCCTGCTGGTCCCACGCTCCCGCGAGCTGCTCGAGCGGCTCGAGAGCGCGAAGCGGAGCGCGCGCGAATCGATGAAGGGCTTCCGCGACGCGGCGCCGATCGTCCGCAGCGCGCTCGAGGACTACGAGCAGGGGCTGTGGGAGGCCGGCTATCCCGACGCGGCCGTGCGGACGTCCACGGATGCCGACGGCGCGTTTCGCGCGGAGGTCCCGGCGGGTGCGTGGCTCCTCGTCGCGCAGCGCAGCGTGTTCGTCTCGACCGCGCCGCCGCGCGCGAGCGCCGCGCCGACGGCGCAGGCGCTCGATCCGCTCGCGCGCTACATGACGTCGGCGTACCAGCACTTCCTGCCCACCGCGCGGCTCACCGGGTTCGACGCGGTGACCGTGTGGCTGCGCGAGGTCGAGGTCGATGCGGGAGGGACGATCGCGCTGGAGCTCCACGATCGCGGCATCTGGCTGAGCGGCGTCGCGGAGGAAACCGACGTCCCCCGCCGCGGCCGCTTCGCGCCCAAGGGGCCCATGCGGTGAGCGCCCCGTGTCTCATGATCCAGGGCACCGCCTCGGGCGTGGGCAAGAGCCTGCTGACCACGGCCTTCTGCCGGCTGTTCGCCCGCGCCGGCTATCGCGTCGCGCCGTTCAAGTCGCAGAACATGGCGCTGAACGCCGCGGTGGCCGCCGACGGCGGCGAGATCGGCCGCGCGCAGGCGGCGCAGGCCGAGGCCGCGGGCGTCGAGCCCACCGTCGACATGAACCCGATCCTGCTCAAGCCGGAAGGCGACGTGCGCGCGCAGCTCGTGATCCGTGGCGCGGCGGCGGTGAGCGTGGACTTCGCGACGTACCAGACGATGGCGCCCGACCTGATCGCGGTCATCGCGGCGAGCCTCGACCGTCTGCGGGCCACGCACGATCTCGTGGTGATCGAGGGCGCGGGCAGTCCGGCCGAGATCAACCTGGCCGCCACCGAGATCGTCAACATGCGCATCGCGCGTCTGGCCGACGCGCCCGTCCTGCTGGCGGGCGACATCGATCGCGGCGGGGTCTTCGCCGCCCTCGTCGGCACGCTGGCGCTGCTGGAGCCGGACGACCGCGCGCGCGTGGCCGGATTTCTCGTGAACCGCTTCCGGGGCGCGCGGCGGCTCCTCGAGCCCGGGCTCGAGATGTTGACCGCGCGCACCGGGGTGCCGGTGCTCGGCGTGGTGCCGTTCATTCGCGAGCGGCTCGTGCCCGCGGAGGACTCGCTCGATCTCGAGCGGATCGCGGGCGCCGTCGGCGACGCCGTCGTCGACATCGCGGTGATCCGGCTGCCGCGGATCTCGAACTTCGACGACTTCGAGCCGCTCGCCGACGAGCCGGGCGTGCGCCTCCGCTTCGTCGGCACGGCGGCCGAGCTGGCGGGCGCCGACCTCGTGATCCTTCCGGGGACGAAGACGACCGTCGCCGATCTCACCTGGCTCCAGTCGAGCGGGCTGGCCGCCGCGGTGCGCGAGGTCGCGCGGGCGGGACGTCCGGTGCTCGGCGTGTGTGGTGGGTTTCAGATGCTCGGCGAGCGCGTCGACGATCCCGACGGGCTCGAAGGCGTCGCGGCGAGTGTCGAGGGGCTCGGCCTCTTGCCGGTCACCACGACGTTCGCGGGCGTGAAGCGCACCGCGCGCGTGCGCGGGCAGGTCGTCGCTTCGCGCGGCGTGCTCGCGGGGGCGGCGGGTCGCGACGTGGCCGGCTACGAGATCCACGTCGGGCGGACGCGGTCCGCGGCGGACGCCGCCTTCACGATCACCGCGCGCGGCGCCGATCGTCTCCACGACGGCGATGGGGCGGTGAGCGCCGACGGCACGGTGACGGGGACGTACCTCCACGGCATCTTCGCCGACGATGCGCTGCGCGGCGCCGTTCTCCGCGCGGTCGCCGAGCGCGCGGGCCGCGTCCCGGACCCGCGGTGGGGCGGCGCGCGCCAGGCGAGTGCCCGCTACGACCGCCTCGCCGACCTCGTCGGGGACGCGGTCGACATGCCGGCGATCGCCAAGCTCGTCGGGTTGAGCTGGCCGCGCGCCTGAGCCGCGCGTGAGCGGTGCGGAGGTGCCCGTGGCCGTGCTCGCGGGCGCGCTCGCCCTCGATCTGGCGTTCGGCGATCCCCCGAACCGGTGGCATCCCGTCGCGTGGCTCGGCACGCTGATCGGGGCGGCGCGGCGCCGTCTCGCCCACGGCTCACCGCCCTGGCTCCTCTTCGCCGGGGGCGGCGTGACGATCGGCGTCGCGATCCTCGCGGCCCTCGTTGGCGTCGCCGTCGTCCGCGTCGCGGCGTCCCTCGGCATTGCCGGCGCGGCGCTCGAGGCCGTGGCGCTCTCGTGTTGCCTCTCGGTCCGCGGCCTCTGGCAGGCCGCCGCGGAGATCGCGACGCGGCTCGAGCGCGGTGACCTGGCCGGCGCGCGCGCCGCGCTCGGCTTCCACCTCGTCAGCCGTCCCACCGCGGACCTGGAGGCCGGCGAGGTGGCGGCGGCGGCCGTGGAATCCGTGGCGGAGAACCTCACGGACAGCGTCGTCGCGCCGGCGCTGATGTATCTCCTGTTCGGATTGCCGGGCGCCGCCCTCTATCGCGCCGTGAACACCGCGGACGCGATGATCGGCTATCGCGAGGGGACCCTGGAGCACTTCGGCAAGCTCGCGGCGCGGCTCGACGACGTCCTGAACCTCCTCCCGGCGCGCGTGGCCGCGCTCGCGCTCGTCGCGGCCGCCGCGCTCGCGCGTGCCGCGCCCGCGCGCGCGTGGACGATCATGTGGCGCGACCACGGACGCACGGCGAGTCCCAACGCCGGATGGACGATGGCGGCCATGGCCGGCGCGCTCCGCGTGCGCCTCGTGAAGCGCGGTGCGTACGCGCTCGGTGACGGGCCGCTCCCGACGCCGGCGGACGTGCGCCGGAGCCTCACCGTCATGGCGGCGGCGGCGATCCTCGCCCTCCTCCCCGCGACGATCGTCTACATCAAAGTGCTGTAGATACAGATGAGTTATGGCGAGCATGCCTGAGACGCGACATTCGCGGTGGCGCTCGCGCGAGACCGCCGTCCTTATTATTGTGGGGAGGGCGTGTGCAGGGGGCGAGGCGTGGTGCCGAACCCCGCCCCGTGGCGCCTCGCCGCCGCCGGGCGTGCTGCGTGGTTCGCGCCTCGCGCGCGCCGCCCAGGCCGGATCGTGGGAGCGACGCAGCGTGAGTGAGCGTGTTCCTCTGGTCAGCACCGTGCGAGCGATGCGCGACGACGCCGGCGCACGCGTGGCCGGCGTGATCGAGCGTGCGCGTCGTCGCGCTCGCGGTGGTCGCGTCGACAGACGCTGCGCGCGATCGAGCGCGTCGTGCGCATGCATTTTTTTCGGTCGCGCCGCGCGGCGTCGGTATGATGAGCGCACCGCCGCGACGCGCGGCGTTTTCTTTCCTCGCGTGACGACATGGTGATCACGGACCGGCTGACCGAGGGCGTGCGAACGGCGCTGGCACAAGCGGGATTGCCGGCCGTCGACGACTGTGTCTGGGAGCTGCCGCGGCAGACGGAGCACGGCGACTACGCGACGAACGTCGCGATGCAGCTCGCGCGGTCCGCGAAGAAGGCGCCGCGACAGATCGCCGACGCGATCGTCCGGAACTTTCCCGCGATGCCCGAGGTCGACCGCGTCGAGGTCGCCGGACCCGGGTTCCTCAACGTCTTCCTCTCGCCGGCGTGGTGCGCGCGCAGCCTGCGCGACGTCCTCGACGCGGGCGAGCGCTACGGCCGCGGCGACGCCATGGCGGGCCGGCGCATCCGCCTCGAGTTCGTCTCCGCGAATCCGACGGGCCCGCTCGTCATCGTCAACGCGCGCGCGGCCGCCGTCGGAGACTCGCTCGCGCGTCTGCTCCGTGCGCAGGGGGCGGAGGTCACCACCGAGTACTACATCAACGACGCGGGCACGCAGTTCGAGGCTCTCGCGCGCTCGTTCGAGGCCCGCATCCGTCAGGCGCTCGGACAGGAGGCGCCGCTGCCCGAGAACGGCTACCCCGGCGAGTACCTGAGCGAGATGGCGCTCGCGTATCGGAGCGAGGGCGGGCCCGGCGCCCGACGACGTCCCGGCGCCCGCCCGCCTCGAGCACTTCGGACGCTACGCGGTCGCGCGTCTCGTGGAGGCGCAGCGGCGGATCCTCGCCGCCTACGGCGTGACGTTCGACGCGTGGACGTCCGAGCAGCACAACGTCCGCGACAAGGCGCTGCCGGAGGCGGTGCTGGAGGAGCTGCGGGCGCGCGGGCACACCTACGAGCAGGACGGCGCGCTCTGGTTCCGCTCCACGCAGTTCGGCGACGACAAGGATCGCGTGGTGCGCCGCTCGAACGGCGAGCTCACGTACTTCGGCGTCGACGTCGCGAACCATCACTACGTCAAGTTCGGCACCGCCGATCGCGTCATCGACCTGCTGGGGCCGGATCATCACGGCTACGTGGAACGGATGCGCGCGGCGATGCAGGCGCTCGGCCACCCGGCCGACGCGTACGAGGTCCTCGTGATCCAGCTCGTCACGCTCCTGCGCGACGGCCAGCCGGTCCGCATGTCGAAGCGGCGCGGCGAGTTCGTGCTCATGGAGGAGCTGCTGGACGAGGTGGGCAAGGACGCCGCGCGCTTCACGTTCGTGACCCGGCGCCACGACAGCCCGCTCGAGTTCGATCTCGCGGTGGCGACGCGGCAGAGCGCCGACAACCCGGTCTACTACGTGCAGTACGCGCACGCGCGGATCGCCTCGATCCGGCGGCAAATGGCGGAGCAAGGCATCGCGGTCCCCGCGTGGTCGGCGATCGATCTCGGCGGGCTGACCCTGCCGGAGGAGCAGGCAGCTGATCAAGCGCCTCCTCGGCTATCCGGAGATGGTCGCGGGCGCGGCGCGCGCGCTCGAGCCGCACCGGATCGCGTTCTGGCTCTCGGAGCTCGCCGGGCTCTTCCATCCGTACTACAAGGCGCATAGGGTGATTCAGGACGACCGGAACCTGACGCTGGCCCGGTTCGCGCTCTGCGCGGCGATCGGGCAGGTGGTGAAGCATGGCCTCCAAGTGCTGGGCGTGAGCGCGCCCGAGAGCATGTGATGAGGAGACGAACGCCACATCGCGGCAGCAAGCCGACTCCGCGTGCGCGCAAGCGGCGTCGCCTGGGCACCTTCTTCTTCATCGTCGGCATCCTCACCGTGCTGGGCGTCACGTTCGCCGTGGGCGCCCTGGCCGGACGCTTCTCGCTGCGCCCGGCCTCCGTGGCGAACGCGAAGACGGTGGACCGCCCGGCGAAGCCGGCGCCGCCGCCGCACCCCGAGCTGACGTTCTACCGCGAGCTCACCGCGCCGCTCACGGTGCCCCCGCCGCCGTCGAAGGCCCCCGCCAAGCCGCCGGTGAAGCGCGAGGTCACGCTGCCGCCCGCGACCGAGAAGCGTGAGCTGCCGGCGGCGCCGGCGGCCGACACGCGTCTCGGCCTCCGCGGTCACGCGCGCCGAGGCGGGCCGGTACACCGTGCAGGTCGGCGCGTTCAACGCGCGCGAACAGGCGGAGGCCGTGCGCGCGAAGCTCGCCGCCTCCGGCCATGCCGCGTACGTCTTCGAGGGCGATGCGGCCGGCGCCCCGCGCTATCGCGTGCGCATCGGCGCGTTCACGACGGCCGAGGATGCGCGTCAGGCCGCCGTGCGTCTCGCCAGCGAGGCGCGCGTGGCGACGTACGTCACGACCCGCTGATGATGGACTCGACCGACGTCACCGCGCCGCCCGGCCGCATCCTCATCAGCGAGGACGAGCTGCGCACGCGCGTGACCGATCTCGGCGCGGCCATCGCGCGCGACTACGAGCGCGACAATCCCGTGCTCGTCGGCGTGCTCAAGGGGGCCTTGGTCTTCATGGCCGACCTCGTGCGCGCGATGCCGATCGCGCTCACGATCGACTTCATCGCGCTCTCGAGCTACGCCGGAGGCACGCGGCCCTCGGGCGTGGTGAAGCTCGCGGCGGACATGTCGATGCCCATCGAGGATCGCCACGTGGTGATCGTCGAGGACATCATCGACACCGGGCGCACCGTGTCGTACCTCGAAGCGCAACCTCGAGACGCGGCATCCGCGCTCGGTGCGGCTCTGCGCGCTGCTCGACAAGATCGAGCGCCGCGAGGTGGAGGTCGAGATCGACTACCTCGGCTTCACGATCCCGAATTTATTTGTCGTGGGCTACGGTCTGGATCACGCTGGGCTGTACCGCAACCTGCCGTACGTTGCGGCGCTCGACGCTGCTCCAGGGGTCTGACAGGCCGCACGACGCGGCGCGTTGTTTGCATGTGAATGCTATAATCGAGACCACATGAACCAGGTCTACAAGAACCTCGCCCTCTGGATGGTGATCGGACTCATCGTCATCCTCCTCTTCACCGTGTTTCAGGGAGCCCAGCAAGGCGGGCAGGAGCAGCCGAACTTCTCGGAGTTCCTGAAGGCCGTCGAGCAGGGGCGAGTCGATTCCGTCGTCATCCGCGGCAACCTGGTGACGTACACGCTGAAGGACAGCGCGAGCACGCAGCGCACGTACATCGTCGACTACCCGGACCTCATCAAGAAGCTCCGCGATCGCGGCGTCCGCATCGCGGTGAAGCCGCCGGACTCGAATCCGTGGTACGCGATCTTCCTGCAGTGGGTCCCGATGCTGCTCTTCATCGGCGTGTGGATCTTCTTCATGCGCCAGATGCAGGGCGGCGGCGCGAAGGCGCTCAGCTTCGGCAAGGCGCGCGCGCGGCTGATCTCGGAGAAGCAGAACAAGGTCACGTTCCAGGACGTGGCCGGGGTCGACGAGGCCAAGGAAGAGCTGCGGGAGATCATCGATTTCCTGAAGGACCCGCAGAAGTTCCAGAAGCTCGGCGGCAAGATCCCGAAGGGCGTGCTGCTCGTCGGGCCCTCCGGGCACGGGCAAGACGCTGCTCGCCAAGGCCATCGCGGGTGAGGCCAACGTGCCGTTCTTCTCGATCTCCGGTTCCGACTTCGTCGAGATGTTCGTGGGCGTCGGGGCCTCTCGCGTGCGCGACCTGTTCGAGCAGGGCAAGAAGAACGCGCCCTGCATCATCTTCATGGACGAGATCGACGCGGTCGGCCGGCACCGCGGCGCCGGCCTCGGCGGCGGTCACGACGAGCGCGAGCAGACGCTGAACCAGCTCCTGGTCGAGATGGACGGCTTCGAGACCAACGAGGGCGTCATCCTCATCGCGGCCACCAACCGGCCCGACGTCCTCGATCCGGCGCTCCTGCGGCCCGGCCGCTTCGATCGCCAGGTCGTGGTGCCGCGCCCGGACGTGAAGGGCCGGGAAGAGATCCTGCGCGTGCACGCGCGCCGCATCCCGCTCGCGCCGAACGTCGAGCTGAAGGTGCTCGCGCGCGGCACGCCGGGCTTCTCGGGCGCCGACCTCGCCAACCTCGTCAACGAGGCGGCGCTGCTCGCCGCGCGCCAGAACAAGAAGCTCGTCGAGATGGGCGACTTCGAGAACGCCAAGGACAAGGTCCTGATGGGCGTCGAGCGGCGCTCGATGATCATCTCGCGAGACCGAGAAGCGCACCATCGCCTACCACGAGGCGGGCCACGCGCTGGTGGCCGACTTCCTGCCCGGCGCCGACCCGCTCCACAAGGTCACGATCATCCCGCGCGGGCGCGCCCTCGGCCTCACGCATGCAGCTGCCGATGGACGACAAGTACAACTACTCGAAGGACTACCTCGTCAACCGCATCACCATCCTGCTGGGCGGCCGCGCCGCCGAGGAGATCGTGCTGCAGCAGCAGACGACCGGCGCCGGCGACGACCTCGAGAAGGCCACCGAGATGGCCCGCAAGATGGTGTGCGAGTGGGGCATGTCCGACAAGCTGGGCCCGCTCACCTTCGGCAAGAACGAGGAGCACATCTTCCTCGGCCGCGAGGTGGCGCGCGCAAAGGACTACAGCGAGGACACCGCGCTCGCCGATCGACAGCGAGATCAAGCGCATCGTCGTCGAGTGCCGCGAGCCGCGCGCGGCAGATCCTCGAGGAGAACATCGAGAAGCTCCACGCGCTCGCCCGGGCCCTGCTCGAGCGCGAGTCGCTCGACTGCGAAGAGATCGCGCGGATCCTCCGCGCCCGGCCGTTCACCGAGGCCCCCGCGCCGGCCTGAAGATCTGGGGCGCCCGGGCCCGCGCGATTGATGACGAGTGCGGGCTTGAGAGCCCGGGCGCTTCGATGTCTTCGGCATTCGATCGTTGACGCGCAGCGGATCCGGCTCGCACTTCAAACCCTTCGGGCGATCGGAGGATCGGGCGGAGCGCCAAGACGCTCCCCCCGATGTACATCACGGTGTATTTTTAGGCATGTCTGAGACCTCTGCGTGGGTCACGCGGGCCGTCGGAGCGAGCGCGTGCTGAGGGGCGCCGCCGTGCTCGGGGGCGTGCGGGTGGGCGGCGGACGCGCCCGTGGTCGTCATGGGCGCGCTCAACGTCAGTCCCGAGTCCTTCTACGCGGGGTCCGTCCATCGCGATCGTGAGGCGCTCGTGCGCGCGGGGCTCGGCCATGGTCGCGGCCGGCGCCGTTGATCCTCGACGTCGGCGCCCGCTCGACGGCGCCCTACCTCCCGACCGGCATCGACGACGCCGAAGAGACCGACCGGCTCGCGCCGCGGTCGAGGTGCTCGTCGCGAAGCTCGGGCTGCCGGTCTCCGCCGACACCGCGCGGGCGGGCGCGGCGCGGGCGGCGCTGGATGCGGGAGCGCGATCGTCAACGACGTCTCCGCGTTCTGCCGATCCGGACCTGGCGCGGCTCGTCGCGGAGCGCGGCGTGTCGGCTGGTCCTGATGGCGTCGCCGGCGGCGCGCGCACGGCGCGCCGGGCGACACCGAGCCGCTGGCGACGGTGACCGGCATCCTCAGCGCCGCGCTGGGGCGGGCGCGCGCGGCCGGGGTCGCCGACGCGCACGTCGTGCTCGATCCGGGGATCGGCTTCTTCCGCGACGCCGGCGTGTCCTGGCACGTGTGGGACGCGACGGTGCTGGCGCGGCTCGATCGCGCTGCGCGTGCCTGGGCCGCCCCGTCTGCGTCGGCGTGTCGCGCAAGTCGTTCCTCGGCGCGATCACGGGCCGCGGAGACCCCGCCGCAGCGGCTGGCCGGCTCGCTCGCCGCCACCGCGCTCGCCGTGCAGCGGGGCGCCGCCGTCGTGCGGACGCACGACGTGGCGGAGACCGTCGACGCGGTGCGGGTGGCCGAGCGTCTGCTCGCGCGCCGCCGCGGCGAGGGCACGGGACCGTGAGCGAAGCGATCGCGGCCTTCCGCTGGCGCGACGTCGCTCGACATCGTGCTGGTCGCGATCGTCATCTACCGCATCCTGCGTCATGTTCCGCGGCACGCGGGCCGTCCAGATGCTCGTCGGCCTCGCGTGCCTGGTGGCGGGCTCGCCTCGCTGCGCGCGGCGGCTCGAGCTCTACAGCCTCAGCTGGATGCTCGACAACTTCTGGTCGTTCTGGGTCATCGCGGTCGTCGTGCTCTTCCAGCCGGAGCTGCGCCGCGCGCTGGCCTGGGTCGGCGCAGGGACGCGTCGCTGGCGGGCCTGCTCGGCGCCTCGCGCGCGGAGCGGGCGCACGTGATCGACGAGATCGTCGACGCGGTCGAGTCGCTGGCCGGCGCGCCGCATCGGCGCGCTCATCGTGATGGAGCGCGCGACGGGGCTGCGGCAGTACGCCGAGCTCGGGGTCGCGCTCGACGCGCTCGGGTGTCCGCCGACCTGCTCGTCGAGCGTGTTCCTGCCGTACTCGCCGCTGCACGACGGCGCCGTGTTCGTGCGGGGCAGCCGGCTCGTGGCGGCGGGCTGCTTCCTGCCGCTGTCGCGCAACCTCCAGATCGGCGCGCTCGCTCGGGCACGCGTCATCGGGCCGCGCTCGGGCATCAGCCGAGGAGACCGACGCGGTCGCCGTCGTGGTGTCCGAGGAGACCGGGCGCATCTCGCTCGCGGTCGGCCGGCAGCATCGAGACCGTCGCGCGATCGCCGACGGGCTGCGCAGCCGCCTGGACGAGCTGCTGGTGCGGCGCGCTGGCGCCCGCGGCCCGAGCGCAGCGTCATGCGCGGCGC
Organism: uncultured Candidatus Rokubacteria bacterium; assembly: GCA_963707305.1. Lineage (GTDB taxonomy): Bacteria > Methylomirabilota > Methylomirabilia > Rokubacteriales > CSP1-6 > VGLJ01. Next base: position 273,962 of record CAVPPZ010000021.1, on the reverse strand, counting down.
TGTGGCGGCGCCTCGGCTCGTCCGGGCGCCGGACAGCGCCGCCTGATGCTCCGCAGCCCTGACCACGCACTGGGAGCTCAAGCTGATCGCGGTCCTGCGTCGCGTGCACGCTCTGGTTCTTCGTCGCGACGAGCGACCGCAGTCGCAGATCGGCGCTCACCACGCCGGTCGAGTACGTCGGCCTCGGGCCGGACCTCGTGCTGGTGGGCGGGCCGCGGGAGACGGTGGACGTGGAGGTGCGGGCCGTCCGCTCGGTCGTGGCCCGCCTCGGGCCCGAGACCGTCCGGGTCCACGTCGACCTCACGGGCCTCGATCAGGGGGAGTCGGTGGTGCAGCTGACCCCGTCGGACGTCCAGGCGCCGCCCGGCGCGACCGTGACCCGGGTCACGCCCGCGCGCCTGCAGCTCACGGTGACGCGCGGCGGCCGACCGAGGCGGTGCAGGTCGTGCCGCAGGTCCGGGGGCTCCCGGCCGTCGGCTTCGCCATGGCCGCGGATGGTGGTCGAACCGCCAACTGTGCAGGATCAAGGGTCCCCGCACTACAATCGAATCCGTGGGGAGCTGTCGACCCTGCCCGTGGACGTGTCCGGGAGTCGCCGGAGCGTGACCCAGACGGTCGGGCTCAGCTGCCCGAGTCGATCGTATCTGGTTCGAGACGCGCACGGTGCAGGTGACCGTTGAGATCGACCGGAGGAAGCCGATGCGCAGCAGCCGTCCGGATCACGCGAGACCCGGAAGTAAGCCCGGCCGGTGAGCCGGCTCTTCGGCACCGATGGCATCCGCGGCGTCGCCAACGAGCAGCCCCTGACTCCCGATCTCGCCTATCGCGTCGGGCGCGAGCTGGTGGCGACGCTCGCCGCCCAGCACGGCAGCGAGCGGCGTCCGGATCGTGATCGGCCGCGACACGCGCCGCTCCGGCCCGCTGCTGGAGGCGGCGATGGTGGCGGGCCTGCTGTCGGCCGGCGCCGAGTGCTACGCGGTGGGCGTGCTGCCCACGCCGGGCATCGCCCTCCTGACGCGCGCCCTCGAGGCCCAGGGCGGCATCGTGCTCTCGGCCTCGCACAATCCGTACGAGGACAACGGCATCAAGCTGTTCTCGGCGCAGGGCACCAAGTTCCCCGACGCCTGGGAGGACGAGATCGAGGCGCCGGCTCCAGGGCGAGGACGGAGCACCGCGCGCGCGCGGCAGGCACATCGGCCGCCTGCAGGCGTACGACCGCGCCGAGCAGTACTACGTCGACTTCCTCTGCCGCTGCTTCCCCCTGGACCTCGCCGGCATGACCATCGCGATCGACTGCGCGCACGGCGCCACGTATCGGGTGGCGCCCAGCGTGTTCCGCCGCCTCGGCGCGCGGGTCGTCGCGCTCGGGGCGCAGCCGGACGGCACCAACATCAACGCCGGCTGCGGCGCGCTCTACCCGGAACGCCTCCAGGAGAAGGTCCGCGCGAGCCGGGCGCCGACGTCGGCTTCGCCTTCGACGGCGACGGCGACCGGCTGATCTCGGTCGACCACCTCGGCGAGATCCGCGACGGCGACTACGCGCTGGCCATCGCGGGGCGCCACATGGCGCGCACCAAGCGGCTCCGGGGCAACTGCGTCGTCACCACGGTCATGGCCAACCTCGGGCTCAACGAGTCGCTCACCGCGGCCGGCATCGAGGTCGTGAAGACGCAGGTCGGCGACCGCTACGTGTACGAGGAGATGCAACGGCGCGGCGCGAACGTCGGCGGCGAGCAGTCCGGTCACCTCCTGTTCCTCGATCACGCGCCGACCGGCGACGGCATCCTCTCGGCCCTCGCGCTCCTCAGCGTGGTGCGCGAATCCGGCGAGCCGCTGGCGTCGCTCGCGAGCTGCATGCGCAAGTTCCCCCAGGTCCTCGTCAACGTGCCGGTCAAGAGCAAGCCGCCCTTCGAGTCCGTGCCCGGGGTGCAGGAGAAGGTCTCCGCCTTCGAGCGGGAGATGAACGGCAACGGCCGCGTGCTGATCCGGTACTCCGGCACCGAATCGCTCGCGCGCGTCATGATCGAAGGCGCCGACGGTGACCGCATCCGCCTGATGGCCGACGAGCTGGCGGGCGTCATCCGGAGCCAGATCGGCGCCCTTGCCGGCTGACCCCCCCGGCCGGGTTGACCGTGCGCGGCATCGGCATCGATCTCGTCCCGATCCCGCGGATGCGCGAGGTCCTGGAACGCTGGGACGAGCGCTTCCTCGCGCCGTGTCTTCACCGACGACGAGATCGCCTACTGCCGGGCCCGCCGCGACCCCGTGCCGCACTTCGCGGCGCGCTTCGCCGCCAAGGAGGCCGGCCTCAAGGCGCTCGGCACCGGCCTCCGGCTCGGCGTGAACTGGCGCGAGCTGGAGGTGCGGCGCGAGCGCGGCGGCCCGCCGCACGCTCGTCCTGCACGGGCGCTCGCGCGAGCTCGCCCGCGCCCGCGACGGGGCGGACCGCATGCTGCTGGCGCTCACGCACGACGGCGACTACGCGATCGCCCAGGCGATGCTCGTCGACGACGGCCAACGGTGAGCTGGGCACGGCGCGTCGTCGCGATGGCGGCGCCGGCGCTGCTGCTGTACGGCTGCGCGCAGCAGGTCGTGTCGGTGGAGGCCCCGCCGCGGCCGCGCAGCCCCGTGGCCTCGGCGCCGAGCCGTCCGGGCTTCGTGATCGCCGCGTCGCCTGCCACGACCGATCCCTTCGCGCGCGACCTGGCCGCGGAGCTCGCGCGGCGCACGGGATTCGCGCTCGCCGTGACGCCGGACGCCGCCACCGCCCCCGAGCGCGTGCGGGAGGCCGCCCGCGGCCCGGTCGCGTTCTACGCGGAGGTGCGCGGGACCGAGCGCCGGGAGTCGGCGAACCGCATCGCGATCGCCACCGTCGGGGTCGACGACAATCTCGCCGCGCGACTGCGCACGCTGTACGAGCTGATCCGCGACGCGCACCTGCGCGCGCATCCCGGCACGCCGCGCGTCGACGTCCTCGTGGAGCCGGCGGCAGGTCGTCGGGCGCGGGTGACGGCGCCGGGCGATCGCCCGACGCGCGCGCTCCACCTCGAGCTGCCGCGCGTCGCGCGCGGCGAGGCGCGCGAGGTGTACACCGCGATCCTGGCCGACTTCCTGTCCGCAGGCCGCCACGCTCCCGGCGGGGCGCTGAGCGTGCGTCCCGTCTTCACCGCCGAGGAGATGCGCCGGGTCGACGAGCGCGCGATCCGTGAGCTCGGCATCCCGGGCGCGACCCTGATGGAGAACGCCGGGCAGGGCGCCGCCGACGCCGTGCTCGCGTGGCTCGCGGCCGCGAAGCGGCCTCGGCGCACGAGCCGGGTCGCGATCGTGTGCGGCAAGGGCGGCAACGGCGGCGACGGCTTCGTGGTCGCGCGCGCGCTCGCGCGCCGGGGCGTGCGCTGCGACGTCCTGCTCGCCGCGCCGCCGGCGGAGGTGCGGGGCGACGCCGCGGACAAGCTCCGCGCGTTGCGGAAGACCAGCGTCCGCCCGGTGCCGATCACCGACGCCGCGCTCCGGGCCCTCGCGCGCGCGGATCTGATCGTGGATGCGCTCCTCGGGACGGGCGTCCGCGTCGCCCCCGAAGGCCGCGGTCGCGAAGGCGATCGACGCGATCAACGCCGCGGGGCGTCCCGTGCTCGCGCTCGACGTTCCCTCCGGATTGCCGGCGGACGGCACCGCGCCGCCGGGCGCCGTCGTGCGGGCCGAGACGACGGTGACGTTCGCCGGGCTGAAGCGCGGGCTCGTCGCTCTCGCCCGGGCGCGAGCTCGCCGGACGCGTCAGCATCGTGGACATCGGGGTGCCGCCCGCGGAGGTCGCGCGCGGGATCACGACCTTCGAGCTCGAGGCGGCGGACGTCGCGCGGCACTTCCCGCGTCGCGAGCGCGCGACGCACAAGGGCACCTATGGCCATCTGCTGGTGGTCGCGGGCTCGCTCGGGAAGACCGGGGCGGCCGCGCTCGCCGCCGAGGGCGCGCTGCGGAGCGGGGTCGGGCTCGTCACCATCGCGACGGCCGCGAGCCAGCAGCCGGTCGTGGCCGGCCTCGTGCTCGAGGCCATGACGGCGCCGCTGGAGGAAGGCACGGCGGGATGCCTCGGGCAGCGCGCGTGGCCGGCGCTCGTCGAGCTCGTGGGCGGCCGCGACGCCGTCGCGCTCGGCCCGGGCCTCGGGCTCGACGCCGAGGTCCAGGACGTCGTCCGCCGTCTCGTGCTCGAGGTGCCTGTGCCGATGGTGGTCGACGCCGATGCGCTGACCGCGCTCGCGGGCCACGGCGAGCTCCTGAGCAAGGCGGCCGGCGCCGCGCTGTCTCACGCCGCATCCCGGCGAGATGGCGCGCCTGGTGGGGTCGAGCGTCCCCGACGTGCAACGCGATCGCATCGCGGTGGCCCGCGCGTTCGCGACGGCCCACCGCGTGTTCCTCGTGCTCAAGGGCGCGGTGAGCGTCGTCGCCGCCCCGGACGGCACCGTGTTCCTGAACCCGACGGGCAATCCCGGGATGGCCTCGGGCGGCACCGGCGACGTGCTGACCGGCATCACCGGCGCGTTCCTCGCGCGAGGGCTGGCGCCGGGTGACGCGCTGGCGTCCGCGGTCTACCTCCACGGCCTCGCCGGCGACGTGGCGGCCGAGCGGCTGGGCGAGGAGTCGCTGATCGCGCGTGACGTGATCGCCGCGCTCCCCGAAGCATTCCGGCGCGTTGCATGGTGCAGACGCTCACTAGCGAGAGCCCGGACGAGACTCAGGCGGCGGGCGCCACGCTCGCGGAGAGCCTCGAGCCCGGTGACGTCGTCGCGCTCACCGGCGAGCTCGGCGCCGGCAAGACGTGCTTCACGCAGGGCCTGGCGCGCGGGCTCGGCGTGACCAGGCGCGCGGTGAGTCCCACGTTCGTCCTGGTCAACGAGTACCGCGGACGGCTGCCCGTCCATCACGTGGACGCGTACCGGACGGACAGCCTCACGGAGCTGCTCGATCTGGGCCTCGAGGAGCTCTTCTCCGGCGACGGCGTCACGATCGTCGAGTGGGCGGACAAGCTGCGCCCGCTCCTCCCACCGCACACCATCTCCGTGCACATCGAGGGGGTCGGCGACGAGCCGCGCCGGATCACCATCCGGCGCCCGTCGGCGCGGCCTGTATCGAAAGCTCCACGTTGACGTGTGAGACGGCCACGCCGAAAGTGGTGGCGCCATGCTCACACCCTCGCCACTCGGAGAACGCCCGCGGGAGCGTCTCTACTGGAGCGGCGTCGACGCCCTGGCGGACGCCGAGCTCCTCGCGCTCCAGCTCGGCACCGGCACGCGCGGACGCTCGGCGATCGACGTCGCGCGCGCGGTGCTCGCCACGTACGGATCGCTCAACGACCTCGCCGGACGGGAGCCGACGGAGCTCGCCAAGGTTCCCGGGATCGGTCGCGCGAAGGCCGCGCGGCTCGCGGCGACGTTCGAGCTGAGCCGGCGTCTCCGCGCGCGCGTCCCGGCGACGCGCGTGACGCTCTCCGGACCCGCGCAGGTCTACGCGGCGTACGGACCGCTCATGGAGGACCTGCGCCGCGAGGTGTTCCGGATCGCGCTGCTCGACGCGCAGAACGGACTGCTGCTGCGACCGGGTGATCTCGGAGGGGACGCTGTCCGCGAGCCTCGTGCACCCGCGCGAGGTCTTCAAGCCCGCGATCCTCGAGTCCGCGGCCTCGGTGATCCTCCTCCACAACCACCCGAGCGGCGATCCGACGCCGAGCCGGGAGGACATCCGCCTCACGCGTCAGCTCGTGGAGTGCGCGCGGCTCCTCGACCTCCGCATCCACGACCACGTGATCGTCGGCCACGGCACGTACGTGAGCCTGGCCGAGCAGGGGATCGTCTAGCCCTTGGCGAGCTTCTCGATCTCCTTCTTGGAGAGTGTCTGCAGGCGGGAGAGGAGCCCCTTCACCTTTCGCTCCGAGGAGTGATCGGCGAGGATCAGCTTCTTCGAGCGCGTGCCGTTCGCGATGTAGGCCACCCAGTCGTCGAGGCTCGGCGTCCCGCGCCACGCGACCGTCAGGCCGCTGAGCCGCATCTTTCGCCGTCCCTCGACCTTCGCGAGTGGTTTCCGGCTGCTCTCCATCGTCGTCGTTCCTCCGCGAAGCCGGTCGGGCACATGCGAACGAAAAGCAACCGATCACCACATCGTCGTCCCGTTGCGCCCGCCAAACTTACGAGTCGTGCGGAGCGAGGTCAAGACTTCGTTTGTCCGCATCAACAGCGCGCGTGATGCGCGCGGCGCGTCGCACCCCCGTTGGAAATGAGCAATTTCGTTCCCTGTGGACGTCGGTGGACGACACGGCGTGCAGTTTTGGGCTGCTGCCTCGCGAGCCCGCACCAGACCGTGCGATTTTGCGATCTGTGGATAAACGTGGAAATGTGGACAACGCTGTGGGCAGTTCAGGACGGGCCGCGGCGCGCCGCCAGCAGTTCCTCGAGAATCCGACGCGCCAGCATCGGGCCGCGCGTGATGAATCCCGTGAAATAGCTCACGGCGGTGGCGCCCGCGTCGAGCAGCGCGCGCGCCTTGTCGGGCGCGTCGACGCCGCCGGTCGCGATGAGCTCGAGCCGATCGCCGAATCGCGCGCGCGTGCGCCGCACGTTGGCGAGCGTGGCGGGAAAGATCTCGGGCCCCGACAATCCGCCGCTGCCCTGCGACAGCCGGCGCTCCTCGACGCGCCGCGTGTTGCCGTAGTTGACGATGCGGACGCCCGCCTCGAGCGCGGCCGGGATGATGTCGCGCTCGTTGGCGTCCGCGAAATCCGGCGAGATCTTCACGATCAGCGGCTTCGGCGACGCCGCGCGGACCGCTTCGAGCACCGCGCGCAGCTGCGCGGGCCGCTCGCTCCACGCGTAGACGAGCCTCGTGTTCGGCGACGAGATGTTGAACTCGACGAGGTCGCCGTGCGGGCCGAGCCGGCGCGCGAGCTCGACGTAATCGTCCGGCGATTCGCCCGCCACGCTCACGATCAGCGGCACGCGATGCGGCAGCCGCGCGAGCGCGCGCGCGAACGCATCGAGACCGGGATTCTTGAAGCCGTTGCAGTTGACGAGGCCCGGCCCCGCCGCCGTGCGAACGCGGACGAGGTTCGGCTCGGGATGTCCCGGCCGCGGGTGACGCGTGATGCTCTTGGCCGTCACCGCGCCGAAGCCCAGGCCCATCGCGCGGCGCAGGATCGTGGTGTCGTAGTACTGCGCGGCGAGGATGAGCGGATTCGGGAGGCGGACACCGCCGAGCGTGATCGCGAGCCGTGGATCCTCGAGGCGGAAGGCGGAGAGCGCATCGAGGGGCACGGCGCGCAGCACGGCCTGGCCCAGCGCCATGGCCCGGCGTTCGGGAAGACGACCCAGGACCCCGTCGTACACGAGCTCATACAGCCTGCCGACTGCGTCCGTCATGCGCGAGGTCGGGCCGAGAATAGCATGCCGATTCGGGCGAGCCGCCTTGACGATGCCGCGCTCGGCCTATACCGTTAGCATCGTTGATTTTTGTGCTCCTGTCTGGAGTGCTGCTCCTGGCCACGGCCTGCGCGACGTTTGGACATGGGGGCCCCGCAACACAGGACCCCCAAGCCCCCTCCGCGCCCGCCGTCGCGCACACGTCCGCGGGACCGCCCGCGTTCAGCTTCGGCGCCGACGCGTTCTCGTTCCGCAACGAGATCCGCGAGCGCCGGCCCGATGCCCCCGACGATCTCTATGCGAACTACTGCTTCGTGCTCGCGCGCGGGCTGCGGCAGTTCTTCCAGCACGCGCGCTTCGATCCCGAAGCCCCGCGCGTGAGCCGGGCCGAGTACGCCGCGCGCGTGCGCGCGATCGCGGCGCGCGCGCCCTGGCTGCCGGCGCTGCCGGAGAGCGAGCGCGTCGTGATCCCGGGGTACGCGCATCTGCGCGCGTTCTCGGCCGGTGAGGAAGCGGCCGTGAAGGAGGGCCTCGGCGGGCCGGCCGGCACGTGGTTCCACTGGACGAACTGGCGCGTCACCATGCCGGTGACCATGGGCCACCAGGCCGAGGTGGCCGACGAGATCGCGCAGGAGCTCGACGCGGGCCGCCTCGTGCAGCTGCTGGTGACCAACTGGCCGATTCCCGAGCTGAACCACACCGTGGTGGCGTATCGCGGCGAGGACCGCGCCGATCGCGTCGACTTCACCGTGTGGGATCCGAACGATCCCGACGCGCCCGGGACCGTGACCTTCGACCGGATCGCGCAGCGCTTCTGGGCCTCCGACGTCTACGCGACGCGCCCGGGACCGATCCGCGTGTTCCGCATGTACCACACCCCGTGGCTCTGATGGGCTCGATCGGCGTCATCCCGGCCGCCGCGACGCCCGGCCCCGAGCACGCGCACACCTCGCGCGCGCACTGGCTCAATCGCGCGCCGTTCTATCGCGCGGCCACGGCCGTCGCCACCGCGCTGCCGCGACGCGCGCGTCTGTCGGTCGCGTCCGCGCTGGGGAGCCTCATGGCGCGCGCCTGTCCGCGCGAGGCGGCCGTGGTGCGGGCCAACCTCACGCGCGTCGTTCCCGATCTGAGCGCGGCCGCCCGCGCCCGCCAGGTGCGCGAGCTGTTCGGCCACTTCGCGATCTGCTTCGCCGACCTGCTCACGACGAACCGCACCGCGGCGTCCGCGGGCCTGGTCGGCGCCGGCGACGGGGAGGAGCACGTGCAGGCCGCGCTCGCGGGCGGGCGCGGCTTCATCGTGCTCACCGCGCACGTCGGCAACTGGGAGCTCGCCGGGCGCACGCTGGTCGAGCGCGGCGGCGGCGGCCGGTGCACATCGTGATGGCCCCGGAGGCCGATCCGCGCGTCGAGCGTCTCCTGCGGGGCGATGACGCGCGCGTCCGCTTCGTCACGCTGCGCCGGCCCGCCGATGCCGTCCCGCTCGTGGCGGCGCTGCGCCGCGGCGAGATCGTCGGCATGCAGGGCGATCGCGCGCTCGGGCATCGCGGCGACGTGCCGGTCGAGTTCTTCGGCGCCCCCGCGCCGTTTCCGCTCGGCCCGTTCGTCCTCGCGCGCGCCGCCGGCGTGCCGGTGCTGCCGGCGTTCTGCGTGCTCCGTGCGGACCGCCGCTACGCGGTGCACGTGCAGCCTCCGCTGCACGTCGCGCGCGGCGAGGAAGAGGCCGGGCTGCGCGGTGGGTGCACGGTCTGGCGTCCGTGATCGCGCGGTATCCGACCCAGTGGTTCAACTTCTTCGATCCGTGGAGCCCCGCCGGTGCGCGCTGAGCCCGTGCGCATCGTGGCGGCCGGGGTCGTCACGCCGATCGGCGGCGACCTGGACGCGTTCTGGTCGGGGCTGCTCACGGGGATCGACGGGATCAGCACGATCGAGCGGTTCCCGGTCGACGACCTCAAGGTCCCGCGGGGCGGCGAGATCAAGAAGCTGCCCGAGCGCACGGCCGATCTCGCGTGCCGGGCGTCGCGGCTGCTCGCCGCGGCGGCGGACGATCTGTTGACGCGGGCGCCGCTCGATGCCGATCCCGGCGCGGGTCGCGATCGTGGTCGGCACGGCGCTCGGCGGGGTCGAGGAGCTCGACCTCGCGCTCGCGGATCCGCATGACACGCGCCACGCCGCGGGCGCGCTCTACGACGCGCCGGCGCACGCGCTCGCCGCGCGGCTCGGCGTGCGCGGGCCGGTGCTCACGGTCTCGACGGCGTGCGCCTCGGGCGCCACCGCGCTCGGGCTCGGCGCCGATCTCCTGCGCGCCGGACCGTCGATCGTGTCATCGCGGGCGGCTACGACATCCTGTGCCGCTTCGTGATGCGCGGCTTCGACGCGCTCCGCTCGCTGACGCGCGAGCGCGTGCGGCCCTTCGATCGCCGCCGCAGCGGGCTGCTGCTCGGCGAGGCGGCGGGGCTCGTGCTGATGGCGCGTGACGGGGAGGCGCCCGCCGGGCTCGGCCGGTTGCTCGGTCACGCGAGCGCCGCGGACGGCGTCCACATCGCCGCACCGGATCCCGAGGGACGCGGGCTCGCGCTGGCCGTCCGTCACGCGCTGGCCGAAGCGGGCGTGGCCGGCGACGCCGTCGATCTTGTCAGCGCCCACGGCACGGCGACCTCGCTGAACGACCGGGTCGAGAGTCGCGTGCATCCGCGACGTGCTCGGCGCGCGCGCCGCCACCGTGCCGGTGCACGCGATCAAGGGTGGGCTCGGCCATACGATGGGCGCCGCGGCGACGCTCGAAGCGATCACGTGCCTGCTGGCGGCGCGTCACGGCGTGATTCCGCACACGCTCGGCTTCGAGGAGGCCGACCCCGAGTGCGGACTCGACATCGTCGCGGGCGCGCCGCGCGCCGCGGCGGTGCGCGTGAGCCTCAGCACGTCGCTCGGGTTCGGCGGCTGCAACGCCGCGCTCGTGCTCGAAGGCGGGCCCGCGTGAGCCGCGTGACCGTGCGGGCGATCGGCGTGCGGACGGGGAGCGCGCTGGAGCCCGTGCCGCGCACCGGTGACCGGCTGCGCCGGGCGACGCGCGAGTGCCGGCTCGCGATCGACGCCGTGGAGGCGCTGCTCGAGGACGGCGGCCTGGCGCGCGCCGACATCGCGGGCGCAGGCACCGCGCTCGTCTACGTGACCGCGGCCGCGTACGCGGCCTCCAACCGCGCGTTCGTCGAGGGCGGCGGCCACGCGCTCCACTTCCCGTACACGGCGCCGAGCGCCGTGCCCGCGGAGGTCTCGATCGAGTTCGGGCTCCACGGGCCGTACGCCGTGCTCATCGGCGGCGCCGCCACGACGATCGACGCGATCAATCACGCCGCCGTGCTGCTCGCGCGCGGCGCGTGCGCGCGCGCGATCGTCCTCGCGGTGGAGACGTTCGCGGAGTGCGCCGAGCTCCTGAGGCGCGGCGGTGCCGTGGATGACGGCCCGCTCGTGGAAGCCGCCGTCGCAGGATTGTTCGAGATGGGGGGCCCGAGCGAGCGGGGCCCGATGCGCGCGAGCCCGCCCGCGCTCCGCGGCCCGGCCAAGCCGGGCCGCTTCGCGAGTGCCGACTCCAGTCGGAACCAGCTCTCGCGTGTGGGCCCTTGCTGGAGCTGGCCGCGCGACGGGACGAGCGCACGATCGAGCTGCGGGGGACCTGGCGCGGCCGTGAGGCCGTGATCACCGTGGGCGGGGCGTCGGAGGGCGCGGCGCGGCCGGCCCGAAAGGAGCGTTGATGGAAGCCAAAGAGGTGCTCGACGAGCTGAAGGGTCTCCTCGTCAGCCGCCTGAAGTTCGACCCGCGGCGCGTCGCGGACCTGACGATGGAGACGCCGCTGCCCAAGGGCGTCGAGGGCGCCGTCGGGCTCGACTCTCTGGACTTCATCGAGCTCAGCATCGCCGTGGAGGAGCGGTTCGCGGTGCCCATGGACGAGTCCGAGGACCTGGTGCCCCACTTCGCGTCGCTCGACACGCTGTGCCGCTTCATCGCGGAGCGCGCGCCGTCGGCATGAGGCGCGTCCTCGTCACCGGTCTCGGCGCCGTCAGCCCGTTCGGCGCCGGCGTCAAAGCGTACTGGGCGGGCGTCGCCGCGGGCGTCTGCGCGATCCGGCCCCTCACGCTCATCGACGCCGAGGGCTTTCGCTGCCAGGTCGCGGCCGAAGTGCCGGAAGGGCTCGCCGGGCTCGCGCCGCCGCTCGCGGGCCGACCGCCTGGCGCTCGCCGCCGCGGCCGAGGCGCTCGACGACGCGGGGCTCACGGCGGCCGACCGCGCGGACGCCGCGCTGATCGTCGGCGCCGTCGGCGGCGGCATGCTCGAGGCGGAGGCGTGGCACTGGAGCCGGCGCGGCCGGCCGCTGCCGCACGCGCCGACGCTCGGCGCGGTGCGATCGATCCTGCCGTCGTCGCATGCCGAGACGCTCGCGAGCCGCCTGCGGCTCGGCGGCCCGCGCGAGACGCTCGTGACCGCGTGCAGCTCGGGCGCGGCCTCGCTGGCCGTCGCCGCCGAGCTGATCGCCGACGGCACCGTGGACGTGGCCCTCGCGGGCGGCGCCGATGCGATCACCCGCATCTGCTTCATGGGCTTCAACGCGCTGAAGCTCCTCGATCCCGCGGCGTGCCGTCCCTTCGACCGCGAGCGCAAGGGCATGTCGATCGGCGAGGGCGCGGCCTTCCTCGTGCTCGAGGACGCGGCGCGCGCGCGGGCGCGCGGGGCGCGCGGCTACGCGGAGCTCGCGGGCGCGGCGATGACCACGGACGCCTATCACGTGACCGCGCCGCAGCCCGACGGCGACGGGATGGCGCGGGCCATGCGCGCCGCCCTCGCGCGCGGCGGCGTGGCGCCGTCGGACGTCGGGTACGTGAACGCGCACGGCACCGCCACGCTGCAGAACGATCGCATCGAGGCCGCCGCGCTGCGGAGCGTCTTCGGCGAGGGCCGCGTGCTGGTGTCGTCCACCAAGTCGATGATCGGCCACACGATGGCGGCGGCGGGGGGGCTCGAGGCGCTGGTGACCGTGCTGGCGCTCGCGCACGGGCTGATCCCGCCCACCGCGCAGCACGAGCACACGGATCCCGAGGTGCCGTTCGATTGCGTCCCGCGCGTGGCGCGGGAGGTCGCGGTCGAGCACGCGATCTCCAACTCCTTCGGCTTCGGCGGCCAGAACGTGACGCTCCTGTTCCGGGCGCGGCCGTGAGCGTGCGCCGGCGCGTCGCGATCACCGGGCTCGGCGCCGTCACCGCGGTCGTGAGCGGCGGGGCGACCGCCGTCACCGGCGCGATCGCGTCGGGGGTGGCGGCCGATGGCGAGCGGGTGGATCGGACGCTCGCCGCGCTGGTCGACGGCACGGAAGCGCGGCGCCTCTCGCGCGTCTGCCAGCTCACGATCGCCGCGGCACGGCTGGCGGTCGCGGACGCGGGCCTGGCGGCGGGCGCCGATCTCGGCCTGGTGGTGGGCACCGAGCTCGGCGATCTTCGCTCGACGATCGCCTTCGCGGACGGCTACCTCAGCCGCGGCCCCGCGGGGCTGTCGCCGCTGCTGTTTCCGAACACCGTGATGAACGCCATGGCCGCGGCCACCGCGATCGCGCTCAGCGCGCGGGACTCCTCGCTGACGATCGCCGCCGCGACGGTCGCCGGCGAGCTCGCGGTGGCGCGCGCGGCGGCCGCCGTGGCGGGCGGGCGCGCGTCCGCGGTGCTGGCCGGGGGCGTGGACGAGCTGGATCCCGCGGTGGCGGAGGTGCTCGCCGACGTGGGCGCGGCGCTCGCCGCGCGCGGCGACGGCGCCGCGTTCCTCGTGCTGGAGCCGCTCGATCGCGCGGAGGCGCGCGGCGCGCGCGTCCTCGGCGAAGTGCTCGGCGCCGCGTCGGGGGCCTTGCCCGCGACGCCCCACGGCGTCGGTCGACACGGGACGTCGCGCGTCGTGGCGCGAGCGCTCGCGGACGCCCGGCTCACGGCCGAGGCCCTGCGTGCGATCCAGACCGGTGACAACGGCGACGGCCCGCGCGACGCCTGGGAAGCGCGCGTGCTGGAGGCCGCGGGCCTGCGCGCGCCGCGCGGCCCCGCCCTCGCGCGGCAGTTCGGCCAGGGCTCGGCGGTGGGCCCGCTGAAGGTGATGGCCGCGGCGTCCCGAGGACCGGCGCTCGTCCACGGGCTCGCGCGCGGAGGATCGCACGTCGCGCTGGTGATCGGGCCCGCGCCGTCGAGCGGCACGTGAGCGTGGACGTCATCGTCGTCGTTCCCGCGTTCAACGAGGCCGGCACGGTCGCCCGCGTGGTCGCGGACGCGCGCCGGCACGCGCCGGTCCTCGTCATCGACGACGGCTCGACCGACGGCACGGGCGAGATCGCCCGCGCCGCCGGCGCCACGGTCCTCCGTCACGAACGCCGTCGCGGGAAGGGCGCGGCGCTCGCCACCGCGCTGACCGCCGCGCGCCGGGAAGGGGCCGCGCGCGTCGTGACGGTCGATGCCGACGGCCAGCACGATCCCGCCGACATTCCGGCGCTCCTGGCCGCCTCGGACGCGGTCCCGCGCGCCATCGTCGTGGGCCGGCGCCTGGGGGACGACGACGGCACGCTTCCGAGCGGACGCGCGCTCGCGAATCGCGTGGCCGGGTTCTGGGTGAACTGGGTGGCGGGGACCGCGGTGACGGATACGCAGTCGGGCTTCCGTGTCTATCCGCTCGCCCTGTTCGATGAGGCGGGGCTGCGCGGCGGGCGCTTCGTCTTCGAGACCGCCGTGCTCGTGGACGCCTTGCGCCGCGGATGGCACGTTCGCGAGGTGCCGATCCGGGTCGTCGCCTGCGCCGCGCGGGCGAGCCGCTTCCATCCCGTCACCGACGGTGTCGCCATCGCCGTGTTCCTCGCGGGCCACGCGGTGGCGCGCTGGAGCGTCGAGCTCGCCGAGAGCGCGCGCGAGGTGCGGCGACTGTTCACGCGGGACCGGCGCCTCGCACGACACAGCCGCATGCTGGCCAAGGCGTCGGGGCACGCCGGAATGCCGTCGTGGGGGCCCGCGCTCGGGGTCGCCTTCATCGACGAGGTGCAGAGCCGGACGACGCGCTGGTGGAACGCCCCGCGCGCGCGGCGGGCGCGCCGCAGTGCGCTCGCGACGCTCGGGATGCCGGCGCTGCTGCTCGCCACCGGCATCGCGGCGCTGATGGGAGCCCCGGGACTCTCGCTCGTGGACCGCCTGGTGCGAAGGCTCTATGACCAGCGCCTCCTGCCTCCGCTCACGGCGGCATCGGAGGAGGCGCGTATGGAGGATCGAGAAGCATGGGCAGCCGCTCCGCGATGATCCCCGCGCACGACTACGACGTGCTCGTCGTCGGCGGCGGCCCCGGTGGCTCGAGCGCCGCCGGGTTCCTCGCCAAGGGCGGCCTGAAGGTGGCCCTGTTCGAGCGCGAGGAGTTTCCGCGCTTCCACGTCGGCGAGTCGCTCATGCCGGCCACCATGCTCCTGCTCGACCAGCTCGGCGTGCGCGAGAAGGTCGACAAGGCCGGCTTCCAGCTGAAGCTCGGCGCGATGTTCGTCGACGAGACGCACGACCTCGAGACCACGTTCTACTTCCTGCCGAACATGCCGTGGCCCCAGTACACGTACCAGGTGCCCCGCGCGCAGTTCGATGCGCTGCTCCTGGACCACGCGCGCTCGCTCGGCGTGGACGTGCGGCAGCCCGCCACCGTCGAGGGCGCGGACTTCGACCCGGACGGTGTCACCGTGACGGTCTTCGACGACGGCGCCCGCACCAAGCTCCGCGCGGCGATGCTGGTCGACGCGAGCGGGCGCGCCGGTTTCCTCGCGAACCGGCTCGGCGAGCGGCGGCGCATCCCGAATCTCGGCAAGGTGGCGATGTTCAGCCACTTCCGCGGCGCCGAGCGTCTCAGCGGCCGCCAGGAAGGCAACATCCGGATCTACATCCGCGAGGACGGCTGGTTCTGGTACATCCCGCTCGCGAACAACGTCACGAGCGTGGGCGCGGTGGTGCACGCCCGCACCGCGCGCGCGTGGAACGGGTCCATGGAGTCGCTCTACGAGGACATGCTCCGGCGCTCGAAGCACATGCCGCGCCTGCTCGCCGGCGCCGAGCGCATCGAGCCGATCCGGACGGAAGCGAACTTCGCGTACGCGAACGACCCCGTGGTCGGCGATCGCTTCGTCGCGGTGGGCGACGCCATCACCTTCGTCGATCCGATCTTCTCGGGCGGCGTCTACATCGCGCTCCGGACGGGCCAGCTCGCCGCCGACGCGGTGCTCGCGGCGTTCAAGGCGGGACGGTTCTCGGCGCGCCAGTTCGCCGGGTACGAGCGGCGCGCCCGCCGGGGCGTGGCGCCGCTCTTCAAGTTCATCCACCGGTACTACGAGCCGGCGTTCCTCGACATGTTCATGCACCCGCAGGACCGGCTGGGCATCTACGCCGCCGTCCTCAACGTGCTCTCGGGCGGGAACTGGGTGCAGCAGCCGCTGAAGGTGCGGCTCTCGCTCGCGTTCCTGTTCGTCTACGCGCGCTTCAAGACGTGGGGGTGGCGCCTCACCGGCCGCCAGGTGGAATCCCGCCTCGAATGGTGAATCAATTGACGGCCATGGGACGTCAAGGTCCAGGTTGAGGGCGGCCGTCCGGCGCTACGTCTTCACCATCGTCGGCATCGCGATCGGGGTGGCCGGCCTCGTGGCGCTCGGCGCCATCGCCGAGCGCATCGTCCAGTTCATCGAGGGCGGCGACCGCTTCGTGCTCGGGCAGATCTCCGTCGCGGGTCAAGGCATGGGCATGGGCGCGGGATTCACCGGCGGCGGGATGCTGCCCGCGCGCACGCTCCGGCGCATCGCGGAGATCGAGGGCGTGAGCGGCGTGCAGGCGCAGGTGATGCTGCCGCTCAATCCCACCACGTCGCAGTTCATGACGCTCACGCAAGAGCTCGTGCTCGGCATGGACCTGACCGTGCCGTCCCCGAATCGCCACTACCGCGCGTTGCCCGTGCGCGAGGGCCGGTTCCTGCGCGAGGGTGACCGTCACGCCGCCGTGCTGGGCTCGTCCCTCGCCACCTCGCGCGGCGTCGGCGTGGGCGGGCGCCTCGTGCTGGAAGGCCAGCCCTACGAGGTCGTCGGCGTGCTCGAGCGGATGCTCACCGCGCCCGACCGCTTCGTCATCGTCTCGATCGCGGACGCGCGCGAGCAGTGGGTCGCCAAGGACAACATGCTGCGGACGCTGCTCGCCTCCGGCGCCGCCGCGCTGACGGCGGGCGACCTCAACACCGGCGCCGCGGTCGGGTGGCGCGACGGCACGGATCCGGACGTCGTCGCCCGCCGGATCCTCGCCGAGGTCCAGGGCGTGAACGTCCAGCTTCCCAGCGAGCTGAGCCGCCTGCTGCGCCAGTCGACGGCGTTCTTCTCGGCGCTGCTCGGCGGCATCGCCGCGCTCGCCTTCGTCATCGGCGGGCTGTCGCTCGCGAACACCATCGCGGCCGCCGTCTTCGAGCGCGTGCGCGACTTCGGCGTCAAGCGGGCCCTGGGCGCGTCCGATCTCCAGCTCGGCCGCGAGGTGCTGACGGAGGCGCTCGCGGTCACGCTGTCGGGCGGCGTGACCGGGGTCGCGATCGCGGTCGCGCTCGGGCTCGGCATCGACGCGTGGGCCGCGCGGACGGGCCAGCAGCTCTTCTACTTCTCGCCGCGCCTGCTCGGCGGCGCGCTGGTCTTCTCGGTGCTGCTCGGCGCCGCGTCCGCCGCGTACGCCACCGCGCGCATCGTGCGCCTGTCGCCCGCGGACGCGATCCGCCGCGGCGCCTGACGTGCTCCTGCGGGCGGAAGGATTGACGAAGACGTTTCGAGGGCCGTCGGGCGAGGCGGTGCCCGTGCTGGCGGGCGTCGACCTGAGCGTGGCGGCGGGTCAGTTCGTCGCGATCACCGGCACGTCGGGGTGCGGGAAGAGCACGCTCCTGAATGTCCTGGGACTGCTCGAGCCGGCCGACGGCGGGGCCGTGTGGTATCGCGACCAGCGCGTCAGTGCGCTGCCCCGGCGCGCGCAGGGCGCCGCGCGAGGGCGCCACGTCGGCTTCGTCTTCCAGTCGTTCATGCTGCTCTCCTCGCTGACGGCGCTCGACAACGTCCTGCTCGCCGCGCGCTACGTGGGCGGCATCGACGAGGCGCGGCGGCGCCGGGCCCGCGCGCTGCTGGACGCGTTCGGGCTCGCGGCGCGCGCCGGTCACTACCCGGCCCAGCTCTCGGGCGGGGAACAGCAGCGCGTGGCGTTCTGCCGCGCCGTGCTGAACGATCCGCCGCTCTTGCTCGCCGACGAGCCCACTGGCAATCTCGATGACGCGAACGGCGCCGTGATCCTGGACGCGCTCCGCGCCCGGGCGCGTGACGGCGGCGCCGTGATCGTGGTCACACACCGTGCCGACATCGCCCGCGACGCCACCGCCGTGCTCCAGCTGCGCGCGGGCCGGTTGCACAAGGAGGACCCCGCATGAAGGCCGTGTCGCTGCTGCTCCTCGTCGTCGCGTTCGTCACCCCGGCGTTCGGCGCCGAGCCCGTCAGCCGCACGCTCAACGCGCCCGAAGAGCGCGTGTGGTCCGTGACGGAGGCGGTGCTGAAGGTTCAGGGATGGGAGATCGAGAAGGTGGACCGCACCATCGGGTGGATCACCACGAAGTCCCGCATGGTCGAGGGCGGCGACTACGGCGTCTACGCCAAGGGCACGCGCCATCTCCTCAAGATCCACGTCAAGGGCAGCGGCGCCGGAAAGACCGCGGTGACCGTGGAGCGCAGCCTCTTCAACCGCGAACGGATCCTGTGGATGGACAAGGACGAGCCCGTGGCCACGAAGGACCAGACCGTGGAGAAGGCGCTGCTCGACGACATCGGGAAATCGCTCTGATGGTCAAGACCATGGTGATCGTGCTGATCGCCGCCGCGCTCGGCGGCACCGGCCACGTCTTCCTCGCGAAGGGGATGCGGCCGGTCGGAGACCTCACCGAAGCGCCGAGCCATCGCGTGGGCGGCATGGTGGCCCGCGCGGTCTCGAATCCGTGGCTGATCGTCGGGGTGGTGCTCCAGGCGTCGTTCTTCTTCATCTACCTGATGCTGCTCTCGCGCGCCGACGTCAGCCTCGTGCTGCCGCTCACGGCGATCGACTACATCGTGGTGGCGGTGCTGGCGCAGTCCATGCTCGGCGAGACCGTCACGCCCGCCCGCTGGGCCGGCATGGGACTGATCGTGGCCGGAGTCGGCCTCCTCTCACGCACGCATTAGGTCAGATTCCTAGTCCACCGACCGTCGTGAGCGTGTAGCCGGCGGCGCGCAGCCCGTCGATCATCGCGGGCAGGGCCGCCAGCACGCGTGACGGCGCGCCGGGCGTGCCCTCGGCGTCGTGCAGGTCGACGATCGCGCCGTGATGGGCCTGCTCCAGCACGTACGTCACCTGCGCCTCCGCCGGCGTCGGACGGAGTCCCTCCGGCTGGATCGACCAGAACACCGGCCGGAGTCCGCGCGTGTAGAGCAGGGGAAACATCGCGGCGTTCACCATGCCCCACGGCGGACGGAAGAAGCGCGGAGCCGTGCCCGTGAGCTCGCCGAGGATGGCCTGCGCGCGATCGATCTCGGCGGCGGTGCGCCGCGGCCCGCAGAGCCAGAAGCTCCGATGCGACCAGCCGTGGCTGCCCACCTCGTGACCGCGCGCGGCGATCTCGTGCACCGTCCCGGAGGCGCGCGTCGCGCGGTCGCCGACGAGGAAGAACGTGGCGCGGACGTCCCGCGCCGCGAGCGCGTCGAGCACGCGCGGCGTCCAGTCGGGATCGGGCCCGTCGTCGAAGGTGAGCGCGATGCGCTGGCCGGCGCTCGTGGGCCCCGATGCACGCACAGCGGGGTCGCGAGGTGGGGGAGCCACGCATACCCGATCCACGCGGCCGCGCCGGCGAGACCGAGACGGGCGATCACAGGTCTATTTGTACGGGATGTCTCGCGTCCGTCAAATGATCGTAGACTGTGGCGCCCGATGAAGTTCGGCGTCCTCGCGGTGGCCGATCACTATCCGGGCGAGCTGCCGCGCACCGTGGCCCGCTTCTACGACGAGCTGCTCGAGCAGGCGGAAGCCGCCGACGCGCTCGGCTTCGACTCGTTCTGGGTGGCCGAGCATCATTTCCACGAGTACGGCGCGATCCCGCGCCCGCCCGTGTGGATGGCCGCCGCGGCGCAGCGAACGCGGCGGATCCGCCTGGGCGCGGCGGTGGTGGTCCTGCCGTTCGACAATCCGCTGCGCAGCGCCGAGGACTACGCGATGGTGGACATCCTCTCGGCGGGCCGCCTGAACCTCGGCGTGGGCTCCGGCTACCTGAGCCACGAGTACGCGGGCTTCGGCGTCGACGCCGCCGAGAAGCGCGCGCGGTTCGACGAGGCGCTCGAGATCCTGTTGCGCGCGTGGACGGGCGAGCGCTTCTCGTACGCGGGCCGGTACCACCGCGTGGACGACGTGCAGCTCAACGTGGTGCCGGTGCAGCGGCCGCGGCCGCCCGTGTGGGTCGCCGTGCTGCGCAACGAAGCCGCGCCGCTCATCGGCGCGCGCGGGCTGCCGGTGATGACGATTCCCTACGCCGCGACCGAGCACATCGAGGAGCTCGGCGGAGTGGTCGAGGCCTTCCGCACGGCGTTCGTGGGCGCCGGCGGCCGGATCGAGGACGCCACCGTGCCGTTCGGTCTCCACACGTACTGCGCCGAGGACTTCGCGCAGGCGCGGGGGGAGGCGAAGGCCGCCATGGACCGCTACGTGCGCACGCGCCTCTACGCGAAGCAGCGGCCGTTCGAGCTGCTCGTGGACAAGGACCTGATCGCGTTCGGCGGGCCGGACGACCTCATCCGCATCGCGCGCCGCTACGAGCGCCTCGGGCTCACGCACTTCCTCGCGATCATGAACTTCGGCGGCCTCGACCACGCGCGCGTGCTGCGGTCGATGGAACGGGTGGCGAAGCACGTGCTGCCCGCGTTCGCCGGTTGACGCGGCCCGCGCAAGCCGGTAACGTCTAGCCTCCGTGGACGATTAGCTCAGTTGGCAGAGCACCGGCCTCACATGCCGGGGGTCACTGGTTCAAGTCCAGTATCGTCCACCATCCCAACCCCTTCGTAGGAGCGAGCCCCATCGCCATCCGTCCGTGGACCCTACGACAGCGCGCGCTCGCGTTCGAGGCGCCCCCCTGGGTCGAGCTCTACCTGGACACGTGGGAGCTGCCCGACGGGCGCGTGCGCGACGGCTTCCATCACATCGTCCTGCCCGAGTACGCGGTGGTGGTGCCCGTGACCACCGACGGCCGCTTCGTGATGATCCGCGAGTTCAAGCAGGGCCCGGGCGAGGTCTGCCTCAACGCGCCCGCCGGCGGCCTGAATCCCGGCGAGTCCCCGCTCGACGCCGCGCGTCGCGAGCTGCTCGAGGAGACCGGGTACGCCGCCGACGACTGGCACGCGCTCGGGGATTTCGCGCTCGACGGCAGCACCGGCTGCGGGCGCGGGCCATCTCTTCCTCGCGCGGGGCGCCACGCGCGTGGCCGCGCCACGCCTCGATGAGACCGAGGAGATCGAGGTGGTGCTGATGGACGAGGCGGCGCTGCGCGCGGCGCTCCGTGGGAACCACATCACGATGATGCCGACCGCCTGCGCGGTGGCCCTCGCGCTCCTGACCTAAGTGACATGGGGGTGCAGACGCACCCCCCAAGCCCCCCGCGCTCCGCGGCCCGGCGAAGCCGTGCCGCTCCGCGACTGCCGTTACTCCGACAGACCCCCGGTCAGCTCGCGAAACGCGGTCACGATCGTGCGCGCGGTGGTGGCGTCCGCGTGGAGGGCGTGGGCCGAGCGCGGCAGGACGACGAGCGCCGTCGGCGCGGGGATGAGGGCGCGCGCGGCCTCGATCTCGTCCGGCGTCCCGAATGGGTCGCGGTCGCCGTGGACGAACAGCGTCGGGACGCGCAGGGCGGGCAGGTGTTCCGTGCGCAGGCGGTCGGGCGTCGCGGGAGGATGCAGCGGGTAGGACAGGAGCAAGAGTCCTTGCGCGAGCGCTGGGGTGTCCGCAAGGAGCATCGAGGCCTGGCGGCCGCCGTACGAGTGCCCGCCGATGAATCGGCGCCGGACCCCGCACTCACCCAGCGCGTCGAGTGCCGCGGCGAGACCCTGCCGGTCGCGCACACTGCCCAATCTGGAGGGCGGTCCTGACGGCCGCGCCTGGCGAAAGGGCAGATCGCACCGCAAGACGGTCACGCCGGCCGCCACGAACGCGGACGCGAGGGCGCTCAGCAACGGCGCGCGGGCGTCCGAGCCTGCGCCATGGGTGAGGACGATGCCGTCGTCGCCATCCGCGGCGCGATGGAGGAAGCCGCGGACTCCCGGATTGCCGTTGCGCGCGAAAGGCTCGTGTATACTCCGTTCCAACCTGGTCATTGCGTCCCGTTGGTTATTGTCCCCGACGCCGAGGGAGCTCGCATGAAGGTCTGCATTTTCATTGATGGACAAAACTTCTACCGATCCCTTCAGCGCTACGACGAGACGCTCCGCGTGGACTACGATCGGCTCGCCACGTGGATCACCGAGACGGTCCGCGGCCCGTCCGCGCTCTTCGTCGGCGCGTACTACTACGTCGGCATCTCCGCCGATGCGCCGCCGCAGGTGGAAGGCTTCCTGAAGGGCCTCGAGCTCCGTCAGGGGTACTACGTGCGACGCGAGCCGCGCAAGCGCCGCACGGGCCGCTGTCCCGCCTGCGGGATCGAGTACGACTACACCACGGAGAAGCGCGTCGACTCACGGATGGTCGCGGAGCTGATCCACTACGCGGCGAACGGCGCCTACGATGCGGCGGTGCTCGTCTCCGGCGACGACGACTTCGTGCCGGCCGTCGAGGCGGTGAACGCGCTCGGCAAGCAAGTGTGGGTCGCGACCTGGTCGGCCGACGAGCTGTCGAGCGATCTCCGCGTGCGGTGCTTCGGCCAGATCCGTCTCAGCGAAGGCATCGCCGCGTTCCGCGCCGAGCGTGCCGCACGCCACATCGAGCGCGAGCGGGCGTCGGCGGCGGCGAGCGGCCGTACGCGATGGAGCGCAGCTACGGCAACGACCGCGGAGCGTATCCCGCCGACCGAGCGCCGGGGCCAGCCCGCATGGGGCCATTCGTCCCGCGCGTGCCCCGGCCGACGGGGGCGTTCGGCGTCGACCGCGCGCTGATCGAGCTCCAGCGGGCCGAGGCCCGGCTGCCACACGTGAGCCGCGGCTACTTCGTCACCCGCTGGAAATCGCACCAGCTCCCGCCGGCCGGCCAGGAGCGCGAGCAGCTCGTGCAGGAGATGCTCGACAAGGGGCTGATCGAGGAGTTCCAGGTCACCGACGCCGAAGGGCCGGACCGTGACGGCCATCCGCAGCCGCGAGAAGGACGGCAACGTGGCGATCCCGGAAGCGCAGGCGTGACCCTCGCCGAGGAGCTGGCGTCGTTCACGGCCTCGCTGAGGTTCGACGCGCTGCCCGCCGACGTCGTCGCGAACGCGCGTCTGAGAGTCCTCGACATCCTGGGTCTGGCGCTCGCGGCCTCCACCTACGACTTCGCCGCCCCCGTCATCGCCGCCATCGACGCGACGGACGGACCGTGCACGATCATCGGCTCGCAGCGGACCGCACCGCCCGCCCTCGCCGCGCTCGTCAACGGCACGCTCGCGCACGGCCTCGACTTCGACGACACGCACGCCGCCTCCATCACGCACGCCTCGGCCGTGGTCGTTCCGAGCGCGCTGGCGGTGGCCGAGCGCGCCGGCATCTCCGGCCGCGACGTCATCACGGCGATCGTCGCGGGCTACGAAGGCATCGCGCGGCTCGGCATGGCGGCGCCGGGCGCCTTCCACGCGCGCGGCTGGCACGCCACGTCGACGTGCGGCGCGTTCGCGGCGGCGCTCGCCGCCGGCAAGCTCCTCGGGCTCGATGCGGCGAAGCTCACGCACGCGCTCGGCCTCGCCGGGAGCTTCGCGTCCGGGCTGATGGAGTTCCTCGAAGACGGGTCCGCGGTGAAGCGCCTGCACGCGGGCTGGGCGGCGCAGGCCGGCGTGTTCGCCGCCACCCTCGCGGCGGGCGGCGTGACGGGCCCGGCCTCCGTGCTCGAGGGGCGCTTCGGCTTCTACCGCACGTTCGTGGGCGCCGCTCCCGACGCCGCGGGGTTCGCGACGCTCGGCCGCCAGTGGGAGACGCCGCGCATCGGGTTCAAGCCGTACCCGTGCTGTCACCTGAGCCACGCCTACATCGACTGCGCGCTGCGCCTGCGCAGCGAGCAGCGGGTGGAGGCGGACGCGATCGCGTCGATCGAGTGCCGCGTGCCCGCGGGCGAGGTGCCGATCATCTGCGAGCCGCGCGACGTGAAGCTCCGGCCGCGCTCGACGTACCAGGCGCAGTTCAGCCTGCCGTACGCCGTCGCCGCCGCCTTCATCGACGGGCACGTCGGGCTCGACACGTTCACGCCGGCGCGGCTGTCGGACGAGCGCCTGCTCGCGGCTGGCGGCCCGGGTGCAGCACGTGATCGACCCCGCGTCGACGTTCCCGGACGGCTTCCCGGGCTGGGTGCGGGTGCGGCTCAACGACGCCCGGGTCCTCGAGGTCCGCGAGCCCGACGGGCGCGGCGGTCCGGCCCGGCCGCTGCCGGCGTCCGCCATCGTCGAGAAGTTCCGGGACAACGCGCGCCGCGCGCTGGCCCCCTCGCAGCTCGACGAGCTCGAGCGCGCCGTGCTCGAGCTCGACGGCGCCCCGTCCGTCCGGAAGGTCCTGGGACTCTGTCGCGGGTGACCGTGGCGCGATGAGGGGTACAATGGGGGTGATGAAGATCCTCATCCTCGTCGCCCTCGTCGTGGCCGTCGCAGGATCCGCGTTCGCGCAGCAGCAGCCGCTGGACCTCCGCACCACGCCGCCGCCGACGGAGCGCCCGGGGGAATTCGTGGCGCCGGGCCCCTACTACGACATCAGCGAACCCCGCGAGAACCCGTGGTACCCGTACGGCGTGCGCGTGCCGTACGACCCCGCGTTCATCGAGCCGGCCTCGACCGAGTACGAGACGCCGACGACGCGCGGCCGGTACGGCGTCGCCGGATGGTCCTCGCAGAACGTGCCCGTCGGTCCGTACGCCGGCATGGCGTACAACGAGCAGCAGGGCTGGCTCTCGTTCGGGTTCGCGTTCACCTGGGGTGCGCCGCCCCGGCCCGCTGCGAAGCGTAGCGCGCCGGCCGCAAAGCCGGCGCCCGCGCCCGCCCGCTGATCGCGCGCTGATGCCGCTCCTGCGGGGCAACCTCCACGCCCACACCACGTACTCGGACGGCGTCCGGAGCCCCGCGGCGCTCCTCGCGGAGTACGAGACGCGCGGCTACGACTTCCTCGCCATCACCGATCACGACGATCACGAGAACCTGGACTGGCCCTCGTACGAGCGCGAGCTCGCGCGGCTGGCGCCGTCGCTGCTGCTCTTTCGCGGCATCGAGCTGAACTACCCGCGTTTCGCGCAGCACGTGGGCCGCGTGGACGGCGACACCGAATCGCTGTGGGTGCTGAACCATCCCGCGCGCTACAAGCTCACGGTGGGCGAGACGCTCGATCGCATCGCGGAGATCAAGCGCTGGGGCTGGCCGCTCGACGCGATCGAGGTGACGGACACGGGGCACTACCGGCAGCTCTACGACACGCCGCACATCCCGCTCGTGAAGATCGCGACCGACGACGCGCATCGTCCGCCGCATTTCGGGCGCGCGTGGATCGAGGTGGACGCGGCGCGCTCGCGAGACGCGATCATCCGCGCGATCCGCGCGGGCGACGTCAGGATCGTGCTCGCCGAATAGTCCCCGGAGTGTCAGCCTGGCCTGACACTGCGCGGGACGCTGACACAAAGGCCCGCCGCATCCGCCAGGAATTGTTGACGTCGGGGTCTGGCATCCCTCTTGCCCCTGGACGGGGCGCGATGCAGTCCCTCAACGTGCTCGTCGTGAGTGCCACCCGCGAGACGGCGGCGTGGCTGTCCGGCCTCCTGACGCAGTCGGGCGCCCAGGTGGATGCGGTCACCGATGGCGCCGACGCGTTCCAGCGGGTGTGGGACGTCGACTACGACGTGATCGTCACCGAGCTCGGCGGCCCCGGCATCGACGGCCGCGATCTCTACATGGCGTTCCAGAACACCTGGCCCGAGCTGACGCGCCGGATGGTGTTCGTCTCCGGCGAGCCGACCGCGGCCCTCGACCAGTTCGTCGCGAAGACGAACGTCCCGTGCGTGCGCGGACCGGTGAATCTCGAGCAGCTCGCCGAGGCCGTGCGCACCGTGCGCTCGGCGCCCCGTCCCCGCGCGCTCGCTAGCATCAGCGTCCCTCCGCGCCGTCGCGCGAGCCCTGTGATAGCCTTGGCGCGCGATGCAGGTCATCCGAATCGGCCACAGCCCGGATCCCGACGACGCCTTCATGTTCTACGCGCTCACCGCCGGCAAGGTGACGATCCCCGATGTCCGGATCGAGCACCTGCTCGAGGACATCGAGTCGCTCAACCGCCGCGCGCGCACGGGCGAGCTCGAGGTCACCGCGGTGTCCGCGGCCACCTACGTGCTCGTCGCCGACCGCTACCGGATGATGGATCCCGGCGCGTCGATGGGGAAGGGCTACGGCCCGATCCTCGTCGCGCGCGACGCCGATCGATCCGAAGGACATCCCGAGCAAGGTCGTCGCCATTCCCGGCAGCCACACCACCGCGTCGCTGCTGCTGCGGATGTTCATGCCCGAGGAGCCGGCGCTGATCGAGGTCGCGTTCGACAAGATCCCGCAGGCGGTGCTGGACGGCCAGGCGGACCTCGGCCTCCTCATTCACGAGGGGCAGATCACGCACCAGGCGATGGGGCTGGTGAAGGTGATGGACTTCGGGGAAGTCTGGCAGCGCGAGACCGGCCTGCCGCTCCCGCTCGGCGTGAACGTGATGCGCCGTGATCTCGGCGACGCCATGCACCGGAAGCTCTCGCAGGGCCTCCGCGACTCCATTGCCTGGGCGCACGCCAACGTCGACGAGGCGGTCGAATACTCCATGCGCTACGGCCGGGGCATCGACAAGGAGACGGCGACGCGCTTCGTGCTGATGTACGTCAACGACTACACGGTCCGGCTCGGCGACGAGGGGCTGCAGGCGCTGACGCGGCTCTACGCGGACGCGTACCGGAAGAAGCTGATCCCCGTCGATCCCTCCGCTCGGACGTCGTCTAGTACGGTACCTCAAGATCTCGTACTCGGTGTTGCGCTGGGCGGGGGTGAAGCCGGCCTCGCGGATCAGCGTCACGATCTCGTCGACGGTGATCGTGTTCACGTACGCGGCGGCCTTGTGGACGTTCTCCTCGAAGAGCGTGCCGCCCCAGTCGTCGGCGCCGAAGTGGAGCGCGATCTGGCCCGCCTTCTTGCCCTCCGAGAACCACGACGCCTGCACGTGGGGGAAGTTGTCGAGGTAGAGCCGCGAGGCGGCGAGCATCCGGAGGTACGCGTTCGGGCCCTTGTGCTGCTTGATCCACTTCTCCAGCAGCGTGTTGTTGGGCTTGAACGACCACGGGACGAACGCCGTGAAGCCGCCGAACTCGTCCTGGAGGGCGCGGATCGCGTCGAAGTGGTCGAGCACGTCGTCGACCTCCTCGACGTGGCCGTACATCATGGTCGCCGTCGACTTGAAGCCGCGCCGGTGCGCCTCGCGATGCACCTCGAGCCACGCGTCGGGGCCGCCCTTCTTGGGCTCGATGCGCGTGCGGACGCGCTCGGACAGCACCTCGGCGCCGCCGCCCGGGCAGGGTCCGCTGGCCGGCGGCCTTCAGCCGATCCAGCACGTCGGTCATGGCGAGCCCGCTCACCGTCGCCACGGTCTGGATCTCCGACGCCGTGAAGAAGTGCGGCGTGACCTGCGGGAACCGGCGCAGGGTCTCGCGGACGATCGTGAGGTAGTAGTCCAGGGGAAGCGCGGGGTTGTGGCCGCCCTGGAGCAGCACGGTCGTGGCGCCGTTCTGCGCGGCGGACTCGACCTTGGCCAGCACCTCGTCCACGGTGAGCGTCCACGCCTCCGGATGGCCGGGCTTGCGATAGAACGCGCAGAACTGGCAGTCGGTGATGCAGACGTTCGTGTAGTTCGGGTTCGAGTCGATCACGAACGTGACGCGCTTCTCGGGATGGCGGCGGAAGCGCGTCTCGTTGGCGAGACTGCCGAGCTCGAGGAGCGGCGCCTCGGCCAGGAGCCAGTGACCGTCCTTCCGGTCGAGCCGCTCGCCCGCGAGGACCTTCTCGCGGACGCGCTCGCCCGTCAGTTCCACACCTTGACCACGTTGTAGAGCGCGTCGCGCTCGACCGGGATCTTGCCCGCGTCGCGGATCATCCGGAAGAGCTGCTCGCGCGCGACGCCCGCCGGCGTCTGCGCGCCCGAGAGGTGCTGGATGCGCTCGTCCTCCAGCGTGCCGTTCACGTCGTCGGCGCCGAAGTGGAGCGCGACCGACGCGGTCTCCTCGCCCAGCGTGACCCAGTACGCCTCGACGTGCGCGAAGTTGTCGAGCATCAGCCGGGCGATCGCGATCGTGCGCAGGCTGTCCGCCGGCGGCGTCTGCCGCGGCACGAGCTTCGTGGTCGCTTCCTGGTAGGCGAGGGGGACGAACGTCACGAACCCGCCCGACACGTCCTGCTGCGCGCGCAGCCGCAGCAGGTGGTCGACACGCTCGTCGAGCCGCTCGACGTGCCCGTAGAGCATCGTGGCGTTCGTCTTCAGGCCGAGCGAATGGGCGATGCCGTGGATCTCGCACCAGCGGTCCGGATCCGCCTTGCCCGTGTACTTCAGGAGCTTCGCGAGCCGCGGCGAGAAGATCTCGGCGCCGCCGCCCGGCATGGACTGGAGCCCCGCGGCCTTCAGGCGCGTGAGCGCCTCGCGCGGCTCGATCTTCCAGCGCCGCCAGAGGTAGTCGATCTCGGCGGCGGTGAAGCCCTTGATCGTGACCGTCGGGATGCGCCTGGTGGATCGCCTCGATGATCCGCTCGTAGTACTCGAACGGCCAGTCCGGGTGGTGGCCGCCGACGATGTGCACCTCGCGCGTCTCGTCCTTCACCATCCGGACCATGTCCTCGATGGTGTGCTCGTAGGCGCCGGCCTGCCCGGGCTTGCGCGCGAACCCGCAGAAGCTGCAGGAGAGCACGCAGAGGTTGGTGGGCGTGATGTGCCGGTTGATGACGAAGTAGACGCGGTCGCCTTCGCGCCGGGTCTTGACGTGATCGGCCATGCGCCCGACGCCGAGCAGATCGTCGCTCTCGAACAGCGTGAGCGCGTCGTCCCGGTCGAGACGCGTCTGGCTCTGGACCTTGTCCCAGATGGGCTCGAGGCGTGAATCGACGAGTTGCACGTGCTGGGACTGTAACATGGGGGGCGCGACGCGCCCCCCAAACCCCCCACGCTCCGCGTCCCGGCGGAGCCGGGACGCTCCGCGAGTGCCGTGAGTGACGACTAGGTTTTCACCGAGCCGGCGGTGAGGCCGGCCACGTAGTGCTCGACGAAGAACGAGTAGATGATCGCCACCGGCACCGAGCCCAGGAGCGCCGCGGCCATGAGCTGGCCCCAGTAGAAGACGTCGCCCCGGATCAGCTCGGTGATGGCGCCGACGGGGACCGTCCGCACCTCGCTCTTGGAGAGGAAGATCAGCGCGTAGAGGAACTCGTTCTGGGCGAGCGTGAACGCGAAGATCCCCGCCGAGAGGAGCCCGGGCACGCACAGCGGGAGCACCACCCGGACCATGGCCTGCAGCCGGCTGGCGCCGTCGATCCGCGCGGCCTCCTCCAGCTCGCGCGGCACGCTCTTGAAGTACGCCCATCAGGAGCCACGCGCAGAAGGGGATCAGGAGGGTCGGGTACGTCAGCATGACGGCCGACAGCGTGTTGCCGAGGTCGAGCTTGTTGATGATGTCCGCCATCGGGATGAAGAGCAGCGGCTGGGGGACGAGGTACGTCGCCGCCACGCCGATCGCCACCACGGCGGCGCCCGGGAAGTTCATGCGCGCGAGCGGGTACGCCATCATCACGCCGAGGACGAGCGAGATGGCCGTCGTCACGACGGCGACCAGCATCGTGTTGTACGTCCACACCAGGAAGTTCGTCTGCTCGAACAGGTCGATGTAGTGCTTCAGCGTCGGCTCGTGCACGACCAGCGGCATGATCCGCTGGCTGTACAGCTCGCGGTTCGGCTTGATGGACGTGATCGCCATCCAGTAGAACGGAAACAGCATCGCGACCAGGAAGAACGCGAGCGGCAGGTAGAGCCGGATGACGCGGCCGGCCAGCTGCTTGCCGCCGACCATCAGTCCCGCCTCAGGTAGAGCGTCAACCCCACGATGAGCAGCGCGAGCGCGGGGAGCATCGCGAGCGCCACGGCCGCCCCCATGCCGAGCACACCGGCCGACATGCCGATGTCGAAGGCGTAGGTGGCGAAGAGGTGGGTCGCGTTGGCCGGACCGCCGTGGGTGAGGATGTAGGGCAGCTGGAAATCGGAGAACGTGAAGATCACGGAGAACATCGTGACGATGATGAGCACGGGCTTGAGCACGGGGAGCGTGATGTACCAGAAGCGCTGCATCAGGCCGGCGCCGTCGATGGCGGCCGCTTCGTAGAGGTCGGGCGAGATGGTCTGCAGCCCCGCCAGCAGCGTGATCCCGTAGAACGGCAGCCCGCGCCACGTGTTCACCATGATGATCGAGACCATGGCGAGCCGCGCGTTGCCGAGCCACGAGAAGTTCTCGGTCGACGAGGCCCGTGTTGCGCAGGGTCCAGTTGATGATGCTGAAGGTCGGGTCGAGGATCCACATCCACGCGACGGTCGAGAGCACGGTCGGCACGATGAACGGCAACAGCAGGAACGCGCGCACGAGGTTCCGCCCCCGGAACTGCTGGTTGATGACCAGCGCCATCGCGAGGCCGCCGACCATCTTCAGGAGCGTGGCCGCGATCGTGTAGACGAACGTGTTGCGCGTGACCTGCCAGAACACCGGGTCCTGCATCTGGGTCGCGAAGTTCGCGAGCCCGACGAACGTGCCCGGGCTCGCGACCCGGCGGTCCTGCAAGCTGAGGAAGATCCCGTAGAAGAACGGATAGGCCACGAACGCGAGCAGGAACAGGACGCCCGGCGCCAGCATCACCCAGCTGAAGACGCCCTCGCGCTCGAGAAGGCGCCGCAGGGCGAGCGGCCGGTCCGTCATCCGGACCGGCCGCGCCATGGACGCCGGGCGAACCGCCATCGGCTACTTCACTTTGTAGATCTGCTTGAGCTGGGCCGCCGCCGTGGCGATGACGTCCTTCGTGGCGTCGCCGCGGCAGGCCTTGGCGAACATGTCGACGACGCACGTACTTCGCGACGCTCTCGGCCGCCGCCGGTCCCTGCGGCGCGGGCCAGCCGTGCGGCCGCGACGTCTTGAGCGATTCCTTGTAGGGCAGGTAGCGCGGCTCGACGTTCCACATCGGGTGGTTGTCGTAGCCGTGCAGGAACGGCGCGTAGTAGGCGTCGGCGGAGGCGAGCCAGCGCGACATCTGCTTGTCGTCGTAGAGCCAGCGCAGGAACGCCTTGGCGGCCCCCTGGTCGGCGGCGTGGGTCAGCACGGCGTGAGAGACGGAGTTGATGAGGTGGAAGCCGCCCTTTCGGCCCCGCGGGGTTGAGGCCGTGGTCGGTCACCTTGGCGATGTCCGGGAAGTCGCGCTTGCCGACGACGAGGATCGACGAGGCGTTGTTGGTGCAGGAGATCTGCTCGCCGAAGAACGCCTTGTTGTTGTTGACGTCGGTCCAGCCGAGCACGTCCTCGAACATCGTCTCCTTGTAGAAGCGCCGGCAGAAGTCGACCGCGGCCGCCGTCTCCGACGAGTCGATGAGGACGGTCTTGCCGTCCTTGTCGACCTCGCGGCCGCCGTACGACCACAGCAGCGGATAGAGCCAGCCGTGGTTGTCGCCGAAGCCGTGGCCGAGCTCGAAGCCGAACGGGTGGCCCTTCTTCTTCAGCAGGCGGCCGGCCGCGAGCAGGTCTTCCCAGGTCTCGGGGAACTTGGTCACGCCGACTTCCTTGAACCAGTCCGTGCGATAGGCCTCGAGCTGGCCGATGTTGCCCCAGGGCATCGCCTTCCACTTCTTGTTCACGACGACGAGCTCGAGGATGTTCTCGTGCCAGCCGCCGAGCTGCTTGCCGACCTCGCCCGCGACGTCGCTGATGTCCACGAGGCTCTTGTCGAAGAGGTGCGGCCAGTTGAGCGCCGTCATCGCGATCTCGGGCCCCGACTTCGTCTCCGCGATCGTGGTCAGCCGCGTGAGCATGCCGCCCACGCTCGTCGCCTCGTAGACGATCTTGATCCCGGTGAGCTTCTCGTACTCGGCGGCCAGCGTCTTCGCGAAGTAGTCGTCGAACGGCTTGATGAACGAGCTCTCGCGCACGACCGTCATCGACTTGGGCGCGGCGGCGGCAGGACGGGGCAGCATGGTGGCAGCCGGCGGCGGCGAGCGCGGCGGTCATGAACTCGCGACGAGTCTCCATTACGACCTCCTCACGACGTTAAGGCTGATCGAAGAGCCATCGGGGGAACCACAACGCGATCTCGGGGAAGAGCATCACCAGGATCAACGCGATGACCTGGATGACCATGAAGTCCGCCATGCCGCGGTAGATCGTGCGCCAGGCTCCACTGGGGGACGACCTGCTTGAGGTAGTACGCGGACATCGCGACCGGCGGCGACAGGTACGCGGTCTGGAGGTTCACGGCGACGATGGCGCCGAACCAGACCATGTCGTACTTCAGGGCCTCGATGACCGGATAGAAGATCGGGATGAACACGAAGATGATCGCGGGCCACTCGAACGGCCAGCCGAGGAGGAAGATGAGCGCCATCACGAGCAGCAGGGTGACGAACGGCGGCACCGGCAGGCCGGTCAGCGCGTTCGTGATGACGGCCGCGCTGCCGAGCCGCGCGAAGATCGCGCCGAACACGTTCGAGGCGACCGCGAGGAAGAGCACCATGCTGGTGGTCGCCATGGTGCTGAACATGGCCGACTTGAGTCCCTTCAGCGTGAAGCGGCGGTACGCGATCGACAGGAGAATCGCGCCCGTGGCGCCCATCGCGGCCGCCTCGGTCGGCGTCACGATCCCGGCCAGGATGGTGCCGAGCGTGCAGGCGATGAGCAGGGCCAGCGGCACCATCCCGACGATGACCTCGCGCACGACCTGCACCATGGAGTCGGCGCGCTCTTCCTTCGGGACCGGAGGCCCCAGGGCAGGATTCAGGAAGCTGCGAGTCAGCGTGTAGGCGATGTAGAGGCTCGCCAGGAGGAAGCCGGGCCCGAAGGCCGCGGCGTAGAGCTTGGTGACCGAGACGTTGATGACCGGCCCCATCACCACCAGCATCACGCTCGGTGGGATCAGGATGCCGAGCGTGCCGCCGGCGGCGATCGCGCCCGCCGAGAGGCGCGGGCTGTAGCCGCTCTTGATCATGATCGGCGCCGCCATGATGCCGAGCACGGTCACGGCGGCGCCGACGATGCCGGTGGCCATCGCGAAGACCGTGGCCGTGAGGATCACGCCGAGGTAGAGCGAGCCGCGCACCGGAGCCAGCATCACCTGGAACGCGCGGAACAGCCGCTCCATCAGCCCGGCCTGCTCGACGACGTACCCCATGAAGATGAAGAGGGGGACGGCGGCGAGGGTCTGCTCCTTCATCATGCCGATCGTCTGGAAGAACGCGAGGTCGAAGACGAGCGTGCCGAGGCCGATCCAGCCGACCACGAGGGCCAGGAAGAGGAGCGTGAAGCTGATCGGAAAGCCGATGAAGATCACGCTGACCATGAGGAACAGCATCGCGAGCCCGAGGAGCGCGTTGCCGCTCATATCTGGATCGTTTCGGCGTGCGTCAGGAACCGTCCGGTGCGGGCCGCGTAGAGCGACTTGAGCAGCTCCGAGACGCCCTGGACCATGAGGAGGAGCGCGGTCGCCGGCACGACGGCCTTGAACGGCCACAGGAGCGGGCGCCACGCGGTCTGCTCGGACAGCTCGCCCATCTTGAAGGCGTGCCACGCCTCGTCGACGCTCGCGTAGAAGAGGAGGATCATGGCCGGGAAGAAGAAGAAGACGTAGGCGATCGCGTCGATCCGTCCCTTGGTGCGCGGCGTGAACTTCTCCCAGAGCATGTCGGTCCGGATGTGCGCGCCCTTCATGAGCGTGTAGTGCGCGCCCAGCATGAAGATCGCGGCGTACAGCATGTACGAGACGTCGTACGCCCACAGCGTGGGGGCGTTGAAGAGATAGCGGGCGAAGCCCTCGTACGTGAGCGAGACGACCAGCGGCAGGATCAGCCAGGCGACGATCTTGCCCGACCAGTCGGAGAACGCGTCGATGATCCGGACGGTCGTGTGCAGCGCGGAGGACGGTTCGGCCATGCGCGGTCGGGTCTCCCGTCGTCGCGAGGTGCCGGAGAGGGGCCGACCGATCCGGCCCCTCTCCGAATCGGTCCGAACGCCTATTTCTTTTCCGCGGGCTTGGCGGCGGGCTTGGCGGCCGCGGGCGCCGCCGCCGGGGCTGCCGCGGCGGCCACCTTCTTCTCCGGCCAGTAGTGGTTGGCCGCGAAGGAGTACGCCGGGAACATGAAGCGCTTGGCCGGGACGACGACCGACGCGTACGCCCGCTGGGACTCCAGGACCTTCTTGAAGAACGGGTCCTTCTCCGCCTTCGGCCGCCGCGATCCTGTCCCAGGTCTTCAGGAAGTCGATGTTGACCTCGTCGGGCGTCTTGAGGACGTTGACCTTGTGCTTCTCGATGAACTCCTTCAGCGCGTCGGCGTTCTGGCGCTGCCACTTCGCGTACCAGCGGATCATCGCCTCGGTCGTGGCGGACTTGATGATCTCCTTGTGGACCGGCGAGAGCTTGTCCCACACCTCGCTGTTGATCAGCAGCTCGCCCATCGTCACGGGCTCGTGCATCCCCGGCGTGTAGTGGTACTTCCACACGTTGTGGAAGCCGAGCTTCAGGTCCTCGATGCCGCCCACCCACTCCGCGCAGTCGATGACGCCGCGCTCGGCCGCGGGCAGGATCTCGCCGCCGGGCAGGTTGACCGTGCGCATGCCCATCGCGGTGTAGATCTCGGTGTTCATGCCGGTCTGGCGGCACTTCATGCCCTTGAAGTCGGCGAGGTTCTTGATGGGCCGCTTGAACCAGCCGAGCGCCTGGGGCCCGCTCGGGAACGCCGGGATCGGCACCACGTTCAGCTTGAGGATGTCCTTGTAGAACTGCTGGTAGAGCTCGAGCCCGCCGCCCTCGTACAACCAGCCGAGGACGTCGACGAAGTCCATCCCGAAGTTGCCGCCGGGACCGCCCGTGAAGAGGACCGCGGTCTTGTTCTTGCCGACCCAGTAGTAGGCGACGGTGTGGGCGCCGTCGATGACCTTCTTGCTGGTCGCGTCGAGCACCTCGAACGCCGGGCACGATCGTGCCGGCGGGCAGGGGCTCGATCTTCAGGGTGCCGCCCGAGAGCTTGTCCACGCGCTCGGCGACGAACTTGAAGTGGTCGAAGATCGTCAGCGACGCGGGCCAGCTCGCCTGCATCTTGAGGACGACCGGCGACTGGGCCGTGGCGACGGTGGGCGTCGAGCCTCCCGTGATGACCGCGGCGACGGCCGCGACCACGGCGAGGGCGATCAGGCCTGTGACGAGCGGGCGCTGCCTCATGGTGCACCTCCGGGATGTCGGCCGTTCCGGCGGCAAGTGGGCGCCGGGCCACGCAATCTTTGGGCGGCGTGGCGGGAGTCTAGGCTTTCGCGCGAAGCAAAGTCAAGGCGCGGGTGCGCGGGATCGTGGTATTTCTGCGGCGAAATTCGCCTTCGGAGAGGAGCGACATGCTGCGGACGACGATCGCCGGAAGCCTGCCCAAGCCGGCCTGGCTCGCGACGCCCGAGATGCTCTGGGCGCCGTGGCTGCTTCCGCCCGAGCAGCTCGCCGCCGGGCAGCGCGACGCGGTCCTCATCGCGCTCAAGGAGCAGGAGGCCGCCGGCATCGACGTGGTGACCGACGGCGAGCAGTCGCGCCAGCACTTCGTGCACGGCTTCCTGCGCCACCTCGACGGCATCGACTTCGACAAGCGCGTCACGATCGGGATCCGCGCCGACCGGTACAAGGCGGAGGTGCCGACGGTCGTGGGCCCGATCCGCCGGCGCGGCCCCGTTCACGGGGACGACGTCCGCTGGGCGCGCGCGCACACGAGCCGGCGCCTGAAGTTCACGCTGCCCGGCCCGATGACGATCGTGGATACGATCGCCGACGAGCACTATCGCGACCGCCGTACGCTCGCGCTGGCGTTCGCGCGGGTGATCAACGAGGAGGCGCGCGAGCTGGCCGCGCTCGGCCTCGACGTGCTCCAGCTCGACGAGCCCGCGTTCAACGTCTATCTCGACGACGTCGAGCGGTGGGGGATCGAGGCGCTCCACGCCGCCATCGACGGCCTCTCGCTGCACGACCGCCGTCCACATCTGCTACGGCTACGGGATCAAGGCGAACATCGACTGGAAGCAGACGCTCGGCGGCGAGTGGCGGCAGTACGAGCGGACGTTCCCGCTGCTGGCGAAGAGCCGGATCGGCCAGGTGTCGCTCGAGTGCGCCAACTCGCGCGTGCCGCTCGAGCTGCTGAAGCTCCTCGGCGACAAGGACGTCCTCGCGGGCGCCGTGGACGTGGCCACGCACACGATCGAGACGCCGGAGCAGGTCGCGGCGAACATCCGCGGCCGTCATGACCTACGTGCCGCCCGCGCGCCTCTACCCGTGCACCAACTGCGGCATGGTCGTGCTGCCACGCGCCGTCGCGCGCGGCAAGCTGGAGGCGCTCGCGGCGGGCGCCGCCATCGTTCGCCGCGAGATCGGCGCGGTATGATGCGACCCGTACGAGCTCGAACGATGTCAACGGTTCGACATGAGGGGGGGCTGGGGGTGCGTCTCGCACGCCCCCAATTCCAGATGAGCGGCCCGCGCGCGATACTTCGACGAAATCCAGGTCGGCGAATCGTACGAGTCTCCCGGCCGCACGATCACCGAAGCCGACATCGTCATGTTCGCGGGGCTGTCCGGCGACTACAACGTCATTCACACCGATGCGGAGTTCATGAAGACCTCCATCTTCGGCGAACGCATCGCGCATGGACTGCTCGGCCTCTCGATCCAGGCGGGGCTCCTCGGCCGCGCGATGCCGCCGTACGCCTCGCTCGGCGTCGCCGGCCTGCGCTGGAAGTTCAAGAACCCGATCAAGATCGGCGACACCATCCGCGTGCGCGGCACGGTGACCGGCAAGAAGGAGACCGACGAGGCGACGCAGGGCATCGTCACGCTCGAGCGCACCGTCGTGAACCAGCGCGACGAGGTCGTGCAAGAGGGCGAGACGGACCTGATGGTCGAGCGGCGTCCCGGCGCGTGAGCGTCACGTACTTCGAGGACGTCGTCGTGGGGGCCGAGCACGAGACCCCGGCGATCACCGTCACGCAGGCCCACGTGACCCTCTACGGCGGCGTCACCGGCGATCAGTCCGAGACCCCCGGCATCGCTCCCGAGCTCATCGGCCTGTGTCTGTCGACCGGGCTCGGCTGGCGCATCGCCCGGCCCCCGCTCGTGGTGCTCGCGTTCATGAGCATCGACTGGAAGATCGAGCGCCCGCTCCGCGTGGGCGACACCGTCCGCAGCCGGTCCCGCACGGCGGTCAAGCGGGCCATGCGCGACGGCGGCGTGGTGATCGAGCAGCACGAGCTCCTGGACCAGCACGACACCGTGCTGCAGCACGGCCGCTTCACCTTCCTCGTCGCCAAGCGGGCAGCCATTTGACCGTCATGGACGGTCAAGGTCCCACCGGTCTGCTATCCTGACCGACGCTTTCCCAGGAGGAACCAGCATGGCTTTCGACCCCCGCCACAAGAGCCGCGCGCTGCTCGACGGCACCGATCGCGCCGCCGCCCGCTCCTACTTCCGCGCCGTGGGCTTCACCGACGAAGATCTGAGCCGTCCGCTCGTCGGCGTCGCGCACTGCTGGATCGAGCTCACCCCTGCAACTCGAACCATCGCAAGCTCGCCGAGAAGGTGAAGGAAGGCATCCGCGCCAACGGCGGCACGCCGATCGAGTTCAACACGATCTCCGTCACCGACGGCATCGCGATGGGCACCGAGGGCATGAAGGCCTCGCTGATCAGCCGGGACTGGATCGCGGACTCCGTCGAGCTCGTCACCCGCGGCCATCTCCTGGACGGGCTGGTGACGCTCTCCGGCTGCGACAAGACGATCCCGGGCATGGTCATGGCGATGGCCCGGCTCAACCTGCCGTCGGTGATGCTCTACGGCGGCTCGATCATGTACGGCGAGTACAAGGGCAAGCGCATGACCGTGCAGGACATCTTCGAGGCGATCGGCGCCCGCAACGCCGGCCGCATCGACGACAAGGAGCTGCACGACATCGAATGCGCCTCGTGCCCCGGGCGAAGGCGCCTGCGGCGGGCAGTTCACGGCGAACACGATGGCCACCGCGTTCGCGATGCTCGGGCGTCTCGCCCGATGGGCTTCAACGACGTGCCGGCGCCCGATCCCCACAAGGAGGAGATCGCGTACCAGACCGGCCGGCTCGCGATGGACGTGCTGCGCAAGGGGCTGACGCCGCGGCAGATCATCACGAAGAAGGCGCTCTACAACTCGATCGCGGGCGTGATGGCCACCGGCGGCTCGACCAACGCCGTGCTGCACCTGCTCGCGGTGGCGAAGGAAGCCGGCGTCAAGCTGACCATCGACGAGTTCGACAAGATCTCGCGCAAGACGCCGCTGCTCGCCGACATGAAGCCGTGGGGCAACTACACGGCGCCCGAGATGTACGAGGCGGGCGGCATGGGGGTCGTCGCCAAGCGGCTGCTCGACGCCGGCCTGCTCCACGCCGACGCGATCACCGTCACGGGCCGCACGATCGGCGAGGAAGCGCGCGCGGCGCGCGAGACGCCGGGTCAGAAGGTGGTCCGGCCGCTGGCGATCCGATCAAGCCGGAAGGCGGGCTCGTCATCCTGCGCGGCAACCTCGCGCCCGAGGGCTGCGTGGCGAAGGTGTCCGGTCAGAAGCGTGACGTGCACCGCGGTCCCGCGCGCGTGTTCGATCGCGAGGAGGACGCGTTCGCGGCGGTGAAGGCCGCGAAGATCAAGCCGAACGACGTCATCGTCATCCGCTGGGAAGGGCCGAAGGGCGGCCCCGGGCATGCGCGAGATGCTCCACGTCACCGGCGCCATCCAGGGCGCCGGACTCGGCGACACCGTCGCCCTCATGACCGACGGGCGGTTCTCCGGCGCCACCCACGGCTTCATGATCGGCCACATCGCCCCCGAAGCCGCCGACCTCGGGCCCATCGCCGCCCTCAAGACCGGCGACACCATCCTCATCGACATCAAGAAGCGCCGTCTCGACGTCGAGCTGTCCGCGGCCGAGATCAAGAAGCGCCTTCGCGCGGTCAAGCGGCCCAAGCCGCGGTACACCTCCGGCGTGATGGCGAAGTACGCGCGGCTCGTCTCGTCTGCGTCTGAAGGGGCGGTGACCGGCTGATCTCTCGGCGGCAGCGCGGGCGCGCGGGTGGGGCGGGCGGCGGCGCGGGGGAGGCCCCAGGGGTCCTCTGACCCCCGACAGTGTTTGGCGCGGCCCTGCCCTGACATATTTCCATCGGACTCGTGAGCACGTACCGAACCCGGCGCGGGGGACGGGTCAGAGGACCCCTGGGGCCTCCCCCGCGCCGCCGTCCGCCCCACCCGCGCGCCCGCGCTGACATCACGGGTCGGACGGGCACCGCGCCTTCGCTGCAAACGACACCAGCCGCGCGGCATCGCCTCGTACCGAGGCTCGCCGCTCCGCTCCGGGCGTACCGCGCATGCGCGGCGCGCTAAGCTGCAGGAGACGACATGGGGACCTCGGTTCGTGCGGCTCCGACGGGGATCAATGCGACGTTCTGGGGACTCGTTTGCGCGGAGCCGCTTCGCCGACGCCACCGTGCTCGACATCGGGACAGGGGCGGGGCGCGTCGCGCTGGCGCTCGCGCCGCTCTGTCGGCGCGTCGTCGGCGTGGATCGAGAAGCCGCCGTCATCGACGACGCGCGCAACAGAGCGGCGGCGCTCCGGGTCTCCAATGTCGAGTTCCTCGTCGCCGACGCCGATGCCGTTGAGTACGGCGCGCTCGTGCCGGCCGTTCCCTCGCTCGTCACCGCGCACATGTTCCTGTCCGATCAGCTCGTCGAGCGGAGCGCGCGCGTGCTGCCGGTGGGAGGCGCGCTCGTCATGGTCGGGTTCCATGTCGATCAGTGGAAGGAGACCGGGCGGCCCTCGCGGTTCTCCTACGACGAGGACCGCATGCGGCGCGTTCTGGACCGGGCGGGGTTCAGCGTCGAGCACCTGTCCGTCGAGCGTGACGTTCGAAGCTTTTCGTCGCTCGAAGAGGCGCTCGCGGCGGCGATCGGGTTGGAAGAGCGGTGGAAGTCGGACGGGCGGTGGGTCCGGTACCTCAAGTTTCTCGAAGACGGAGGGCGCACGCTGACGCACAGCTCCGTCGTCGCCAAGGCGCGAAAGGGCCCGTCGTGACGCTCGTCGGGCTCGCGCTCACCGAGGGCGTCAAGGCGCGGGCGCGAGCGCTGGGGTTCGACCGCGTGGCCGTGGGACCGGCCACGCCGCCCGCGCATGGCGACGCGTTCGACGCCTGGCTCGCGGCCGGACACGCCGGGACCATGAGCTACCTCGCCCGCGGACGCGAGGATCGGCTCGATCCCGCGCGTCTCCTCCCCGGCGCACGCAGCGTCGTCGCCGTGGCGCTCAGCTACAAGCCATCCGGCGACGATCCGGCGTGGCGCGGCGTCGCGGCCTACGCGCGTGGGCGCGACTACCACGACGTACTGCGCGAACGGCTCGCGGCGCTCGCGGAGTTCGTGCGCGACGCCGGCGGGCCCGACGCGGCGACGCGCATCGCGGTGGACACGAGCGCCGTGCTGGAGCGGGATCTCGCGGCCAGGGCCGGACTCGGCTGGATCGGCAAGAACACGAACCTCCTCGCGCCCGAGCTCGGATCGTTGTTCTTCATCGGCATCGTGTTGACGACGGCCACGCTCGACGTCGACAGCGCCCTGCCGGATCGCTGCGGGACCTGTACCGCGTGCCTCGACGCGTGTCCGACGCGCGCGTTCGTCGCGCCCTACGTGCTCGACGCCCGGCGGTGCATCTCGTACCTGACCATCGAGCATCGCGGCGACGTGGACGAGCCGCTCCGTGAAGGAGTGGGCGAATGGCTGTTCGGCTGTGACGTCTGCCAGGACGTGTGCCCGTGGAACGGCAAGGCCGCGACGTCGCGCGAGCCCGCCTTCGTGCCGGCCGCGCCGCTCGAATCGCCGGCGGCGCTGCTCTCGCTCTCGCCGGAGGCGTTCCGCGCGCGCTTTCGCGGCAGCGCCATCACGCGCGCCAAGCGGGCGGGCCTGCTGCGCAACGCCGCGCTCGTGCTCGGCAACCGCCGCGATCGCGATGCCGTGCCCGCGCTGACGCGCGCGCTCGACGATGCGGACGCGACCGTGCGCGAAGCCGCCGCCTGGGCGCTCCGTCGCATCGCATCGACCGCCTGACGTTTCTTCAATCTCCTCGCAGCAATTGCACGGCGCGCGACGACGATGGTATGGGCCTTGCTCCCTTCGATGACGGTCGAGCGGCCGTCTGCGACGGTCCGCGAAAGGAGTTCATCGACATGGGCGACAACAAGGACTTCCAGAAGGACCAGAAGCAGCACCAGGAGCAGCCGAAGATGCAGCCCGGCAGCCGCAAGAACAATGAAGAGGCCGGCGAGCCGGTTCAGCTGAACGACGACAAGTCGCAGAAGCCGGGGCAGCAGAACAAGCCCGGCACGGGGCCGCGTGAAGGCGAGAAGCCGGGTCAACACCCGGGCGGCGGCCAGCACCAGGAGACCAATCGGTAACACCCACCCGGAGGGGGCCGCCGAGGCCCCCTCCGCACCCTCCCCGGTTTGACACGGTGTCGTGCGCGAGCGTACAAGGATGCTCGGCCGTCACTCCGATCTCTCGTCCCGAGGGAGGATCCATGAAGCGTGTCGTCGCTGTCGCCGTGCTCGCGGCGCTGGGCCTCGTCGTCGGCGTTGCCGCCGCGCAGGACGCCTATCCGTCGCGCGCGATCACACTCGTCGCGCCGTTCCCGCCCGGCGGTGTCGTCGATCTGACGGGGCGGCCGCTGGCCGCGGCGCTCGAACGCATCCTGAAGCAGCCGGTCGTGATCAACAACAAGGGTGGCGCCGCCGGCGCCGTCGGGCGTCAGTCCGTCGCGATCGCCAAGCCCGACGGCTACACGCTGCTCGTCGACCTCGTGAGCATCTCGACGATTCCGCCGGTCGACGCCCTCTTCGGGCGCACGCCCGCGTACACGCTGGACCAGTTCGTCGGCATCGCCCGCCTGACGAACGACCTGCCGCTCTTCGTCGTCAACGCGCAGCACCCGTGGAAGACGCTCCCCGAGCTGGTGGCCGAGCTGAAGAAGCGTCCCGGTGAGCTGACGTACGCCTCGTCCGGCCCGTACGGCGCCTCGCACGTGCCGATGGAGTGGTTCCTCCAGCTCGCCGGGCTCAAGATGCGCCATCTGCCGACGACGGGCGGGGGACCGGCCACGACCGCCACCCTCGGCAATCACGCGCAGATGTGGATCTCGCCCACCGGCATCTCGGCCCCGCACATCAAGTCCGGCAAGCTGCGCGTGCTCGCCACCTACAGCGCCACGCGGCACCCGCGCTTCCCCGACGTGCCGACGATGAAGGAGCTCGGCTACGACATCGAGTACTACTACTGGACCGGGCTCTTCGCGCCGAAGAACACGCCGCCGGCGGCGCTGAAAGTGCTGGGCGAGGCCGTGCAGAAGGCCGTGCAGGACCCCGAGTTCAAGGCGGTCATCGACAAGGCGGAGACCGAGGTGGCGTATCTCGGCGCCGAGGACTTCAAGAAGTTCTGGGAGCGCGACTCCGCCACGCTCGAGCAGGTCATCAAGCGCATCGGCAAGGTCGAGACTGACGGTCATGGACCGTCAAGGTACGGATCGTGCGGGTTGACCTGCACACGCACATCGTGCCGCCCCGCTGGGACGACTTCGCGTCCCGGTACGGCGGCGGCAACTGGCCGCGGCTGGTCGTCGAGGCGGACTGTCGCGGCACGCTGATGACCGGCAGCCAGTTCTTCCGCGCGATCGACGACCGCTCGTGGAATCCGGCGCGGCGCCTCGAGGACATGGCACGTCTCGGCATCGATCGCCAGGCGCTCTCGCCGCCGCCGATCATGTTCTGCTACTGGGCCGACGCGAAGGCCAACCAGGCCTTCGCGCGGATGCAGAACGACTTCGTCGCCGGCGTCGCCGCGGCTCATCCCGACCGCTTCGTGGGCATGGCCACCGTCCCGCTTCAAGATGTCGTGCTCGCCATCGAGGAGCTCCGTCACGCGCGCGAGCGCCTCGGACTCCGCGCGGTCGAGATCGGCTCGTGTCCGGCGGGGAAGGACTTCGACGATCCCGCGCTGTTCCCGTTCTTCGAGGCGTGCGAGGCGCTCGGCGTCGCGGTCTTCGTGCATCCGGCGACGCCGCTCGCGGGTCAGGAGCGGCTCACGAAGTACTACTTCCCGCTGATCGTCGGCAACCCGCTCGAGAACGCGCTGGCCATCTCGAAGCTGATCTTCGGCGGCGTGCTCGAGCGCCTCCCGCGGCTGCGCATCTGCTTCGCGCACGGCGGGGGCGCGTTCCCGTTCACGCTCGGCCGGCTGAACCACGGCTGGCACGTGCGTCCCGAGGGCCCGGCGGCGATTCCGAAGGAGCCGCGCGAGTACGCGCGCCGCATCTGGGTGGACTCGCTCAGCCACGGCGACGGCAATCTGCGCGTTCATCGTCGAGCAGCTCGGCGCCGACCGCGTGGTGATCGGCAGCGACTATCCGTTCGACATGGGCTTCGACGATCCGGTGGCCGCGCTCGCGGGGTCGGGCCTCGCGCCGGACGTGCAGGCGCGCATTGCCTGGGACAACGCGGAGAGGTTCCTGAATGGCTGAGAGCACAGGCTTCATCGGCCGTCCCATGCGGCGGCGCGAGGACCGGCCGCTCGTCATCGGCGCCGGGCGGTACGTGGACGACGTCCGGCCCGCCGGGCTCTGTCACGCCGTCTTCGTCCGCAGCCCGCACGCGCACGCGCGGCTCGTGAGCGCCAACCTCGACGCGGCCCGCCGCGCGCCCGGCGTCGTCGCCGTGATCAGCGGCGCCGACGTCGCGCACCTCGGCTCGACGCCCGTCAGCAAGCTCTTCCCGGACATGGTGGTGCCGAAGCCGACGCTGCTCGTCACCGACGTGGCGCGCGCCCAGGGGGTGCCGGTCGTCGCGGTCGTCGCGGACTCGGTCTACGCCGCGGCCGATGCCGCCGCGCTCGTCGAGCTCGACGTGGGAGCCGCTGCGCGGCGCCGCCGAGCCGGAAGCCGCGGTGGCGACCGGGGCGCCGCAGATTCACGGCGAGGCGCCGGGCAATCGCTGCCTCGGCCAGCGCTGGAAGACGAGTATGACGGATGAAGCGTCAGTGCCTGGCAGGACGGTGCCTGGAGAGACTCCCACCACCGTGAGCGTGCGTGTCGAGCAGGCCCGCCTGGCCGGGGTGCCGCTCGAGCCCCGCGGCGTGCTCGCGACGTGGGATCCCGTCGCGGGCGAGCTGACCGCGTGGGTCTCGACGCAGAATCCGTTCCGCATCCGCTCGGAGATCGCGCGGATCGTGGGCCTCGACGAGACGCGCGTGCGCGTGATCGCGCCCGACGTCGGCGGCGGCTTCGGCGTGAAGGGCGGGCCGTACCGCGACGAGATCCTCACCGCGTGGCTGGCCTGGACGCTGAAGCGCCCCGTGAAGTGGGTCTCGACGCGCACCGAGGATCTGCAGACGACGCATCACGGCCGCGGCGGGCACTGCGACGCCGAGCTGACCGTGCACCCCGACGGCA
The DNA here is from genome assembly GCA_963707305.1 of uncultured Candidatus Rokubacteria bacterium. Lineage (GTDB taxonomy): Bacteria > Methylomirabilota > Methylomirabilia > Rokubacteriales > CSP1-6 > VGLJ01. The sequence goes on along the minus strand of CAVPPZ010000021.1, from coordinate 229,527 downwards.
AGCTGACACGGCTGAGCGCGCGCATCCTCTGTCCGGTCGGCGGCGATCTCTCGTACAGCGCGGCCGTGAACCCCCGCAACCACGCGCGGTGCCTGCCGGGCCCGTACGTCTTCGATGCGGTGGACATCGACCTCGCCGGCGTCTTCACCACCACGCCGCCCGTCGGCGCGTACCGCGGCGCCGGACGGCCCGAGGGGACGTTCGTGCTGGAGCGCCTCGTGGACGAGGCGGCGCGCGCGATCGGCGCCGATCCCATCGCGATCCGCCGGCGCAACGCGATTCCGAGCGGCACGTTCCCGTTCACCACGCTGACGGGCCAGAGCTACGACTCCGGCGACTACGAGCTGCTGCTGGACGAGCTGGTGAAGATCGCCGACTACGACGCGCTCGCGGCGCAGGTGCGCGAGCGCCGCGCGAAGGGTGAGGTCGTCGGGCTCGGCGTCTCGCTCTACGTCGAGCCCGCGGCGCTCGGCTGGGAGAGCGGCGCGGTGCGGATCGAGCGCTCGGGCAGCGTCACGTGCATCACGGGGGCGAGCGCGCACGGGCAGGGGCACGAGACGACGTTCGCGCAGATCGTCGCGGACTACCTCGGCATCGAGCCGGAGCGCATCACGATCCGCCACGGGGACACCGCGGGGGCGCCGCAGGGCATCGGCACGTCCGGGAGCCGCAGCACCGCGCTGGCGGGCAGCGCGCTCGCGATCGCGGCCACCCAGGTTCGGGAGAAGGGCAAGCGCATCGCGGCCGCGATCCTCGAGGCGGCGGCGGAGGACATCGTGCCGGCCGTGGGCGGCTTCCACGTGAAGGGCTCGCGCGATCGCTTCGCGGCGTGGCCGGCCGTGGCGGAGGTGGCGTATCGCTGGGGCGTGCCGCCGCCGGGCATCGAGCCCGGCCTCGAGGCGACGCACTTCTTCAAGCCCGAGGGCGAGGTGTGGAGCGCGGGCGCGGTACTCGTGGTGGTGCGCGTGGATCGCGACACGGGCGAGGTGATCACGGAGCGGCTCGTGTGGGTCGACGACGCCGGCGTCATCGTGAACCCGCTGCTCGCGGACGCGCAGCTCGAAGGCTCGCTGGCCCAGGCCTGGGGCGGCATCATGTTCGAGGCGATCAGCTTCGACACGGACGGCCACCTGCTGACGGGCACGCTGATGGACTACGCGATCCCGCGCGCCGACAACGTCCCGCACGCGGAGATCCACCACACGCACACGCCGTCGCCGCGCAACGTGCTCGGCGTGAAGGGCCTCGGCGAGGCGGGCAACATCGGCGTCCCGCCCGCCGTGGTGAACGCGCTGGTCGACGCGCTGGCGCCGTTCGGCGTGCGCCACGTCGACATGCCGCTCACGCCCGAGCGGGTCTGGCGCGCGCTGCACGGCCGGTCGACGCTCGCCCGTGACCATCGATCGCCTCGGCGGAGGGGTGCTCGCGGCGCTCGCGCTCTTCACGCTCTGGGAGAATCGCAAGCTCCCGCTCGGCAACCTCGCGAACCCCGGCCCCGCGTACATGCCGCTCTTGCTCGCGCTGCTGCTCCTCGGGTTCTCGATCCTGATCATCGCGTTCGGCGCGCGCTCGAGCCGGGTGGCGGCGGTCGGGTGGAGCGAGTGGCGGCACGCCGTGGCCATCCTCGCCGTCTGCGTCTTCATGGCGCTCTCGCTCGAACGGCTCGGCTACCGCATCACGATCTTCGCGGCGCTCGCGCTGCTGCTCGGCGTCCTGGAGCGGCGCTCGCTCGCGACCACGGCCGTGTTCTCCGTGGCCTTCTCCGCCGCCTCCTTCTATCTGTTCGCGGTCCTCCTGCGCGTGCCGCTGCCGCGCGGCCCCGGGGGCTTCTAGTGCTGGAGACGATCCAGAACCTGGCCCTCGGGTTCTCCGTCGCGCTGTCGCCGCCCGTCCTGATGTACGCGTTCGTCGGCTGCGTGGTCGGCACGCTCGTCGGCGTCCTGCCCGGCGTGGGCCCGCTCGCGGGGATCAGCCTCTTGCTGCCGGCGACGTTCGGGCTGAACGCGACGAACGCGATCGTCATGCTGGCCGGCATCTACTACGGCGCCATGTACGGCGGCTCGACGACGTCCATCCTCATGCGCATTCCCGGCGAAGCGGCCTCGGTCATGACGTGCATCGACGGCTACGCGATGGCGCGCAAGGGACGCGCGGGCGCGGCGCTCGCGATCGCGGCGGTCGGCTCGTACGTCGCCGGGACCGCGTCGGTCATCGCGCTGATGTTCCTCGCGCCGCCGCTCGCGGACTTCGCGCTCCGGTTCGGGCCGCCGGAGTACTTCGCGCTGCTGTTCCTCGGCCTGCTCGTGCTCGCGTACATGAGCGGCGGCTCGATGGTCAAGGCGCTCGCCATGGCCGCGTTCGGGCTCCTGCTCGGCATGATCGGCATCGACCAGATGACCGGCTACTTCCGGTTCGCGTACGGGGTGGTGGAGCTGGGCGACGGCATCGGCGTCGTGCCCGTCGCGGTCGGCCTCTTCGGCGTTGCCGAGATCCTCGCCACGGCCGGGCAGAGCACGCCCCCCGCGGTCATGAAGCCGCGACTCCGCGACCTGCTGCCGTCGAAGCAGGAGTGGCGTGAGTCGGCGGCGCCGATCGGGCGGGGGACGGTGCTGGGCTTCTTGATCGGCATCGTGCCCGGCTCCGCGCACATCATCTCGAGCTTCGTGTCCTACGCCGTGGAGCGGAAGCTTTCGAAGAAGCCCGAAGAGTTCGGGCATGGCGCGGTGGCCGGCGTGGCCGGCCCGGAGTCGGCGAACAACTCCGCGACCTCCGGCGCGTTCGTGCCGATGCTGGCGCTCGGCGTGCCGTCGGGACCGATCCCCGCCGTGATGCTGGCGGCGATGATGGTGCACGGCGTCGCGCCCGGCCCCATGCTCATCAAGCAGCAGCCGGAGCTCTTCTGGGGGTTCATCGCGTCGATGTACGTCGGCAACCTCGTGCTGCTGATCCTCAACCTGCCGCTCGTGGGCCTGTTCGTGAACGTGCTGCGCATCCCGTACCCGCTGCTCTATCCGGCGATCCTCGCGTTCTCGGTCCTCGGCGTCTACGCGGTGAACGGCAGCGTCGTCGACGTGTGGATCATGCTGGTGATGGGAGGCGTCGGCTACGTGCTCCGCAAGCTGGACTTCGAGACCGCGCCCGTGGTGCTCGGCGTCGTGCTCGCGCCGATGCTCGAGATGGCGATGCGCCAGTCGCTCGCGATGTCCGACGGGCGCTACGCGATCTTCGTCACCCGCCCGATCGCCGCCACGCTGCTCGCGGTCGGCGCCATCCTCGTGCTGCTCGCGCTCCGGCCGCTCGTCATGAAGACCCTCGACTGGCGCGCGCGCCTGACGATGGTGGAGAAGGGAGAGATCTGATGCGCCTGCCATGGCTCGTGCTCAGTGCGCTGATCCTCGTCGTCTCCGCCGGTGCGGCGATGGCCGACGAGCCGTATCCCTCGCGCCCGATCACCCTCATCGCGCCGTTTCCTCCCGGCGGCATCGCCGACCTGACGGGCCGCCCGCTCGCGGCCGCGATGGAGAAGGTCTTGAAGAACCCGGTCGCGCTCGTGAACCGCCAGGGCGCGGCCGGGGCCGTCGGGATGCAGTCGGTGGCGGTGAGCAAGCCCGACGGCTACACGCTGCTCGTCGCGCTGTCGTCGATCTCGATCATTCCCGAGGCGGACAAGCTGTTCGGCCGCGCGCCCGCGTACACCGTCGACCAGTTCGCGCCGATCGCGCTCCTGTCCGCGGATCCGACCGTGCTGGTGGTGCGGACCGAGAGCCCGTGGAAGACCGCGCAGGAGTTCATCGAGGACGCGAAGAAGCGTCCCGGCCAGATCAGCTTCAGCTCCTCCGGCGTCTACGGCACCCTGCACATGGCGATGGAGCTGCTCGCGCAGGCGGCGGGGATCAAGCTCCGCCACGTGCCGTATGCGGGCGGCGGCCCGGCCGTGACCGCGCTGCTCGGCGGGCACGTCGACGCGCTCGCGTCCGGCCCCGCGGCCGTCATCCCGCAGATCAAGGCGGGCAAGCTGCGTCCGCTCGCCGGCTGGGGCGCCGAGCGCGTCGCGGCGCTCCCGGACGTGCCGACGTTCAAGGAGCTCGGGTATCCGACGGCGGAGTTCTACATCTGGGCCGGCGTGTTCGCGCCGAAGGCGACGCCGGCGCCCGTGCTCGCCAAGCTGCGCGAGACCGTGCGGCAGGCGGTGGCGGAGCCCGAGTTCAAGGACGCCATGGCGAAGCAGGAGACGCCGATCGCGTTCAAGCAGGGCGACGAGTTCCAGAAGTTCTTCGACGCCGACGCCAGGCGCCTCGCCGAGGGCGTCCGCCGGGTGGGCAAGATCGAAGAGAAGAAGTAGCAACGGCGGGCTCTCCACACGGCTCTGGTAGACTTCAGTTCCATGGCCATTCTGAAGGTCGCTCGCCTCGGACACCCCGTGCTCCGGCAGCCGGCCCGGCCGCTCACGGTCGAGGAGATCCGCTCGCCGGACACCCAGCGCTTCATCGACGACCTGATCGAGACCATGCGCGAGTACGACGGCGCCGGCCTCGCCGCCAACCAGGTCCACACGCTCACGCAGGTCTGCGTGATCGAGGTGCTCGGGAACCCGCGGTATCCCGAGGCGCCGCACATCCCGCTCACCGTGCTCATCAACCCCGTGGTGACGCCGCTGACCGACGAGATGGAAGAGGGCTGGGAGGGCTGTCTCTCGGTGCCCGACATGCGCGGGCGCGTGCCCCGCTTCACCGAGGTGCGTCTCGAGTGCCTCGACCGGGAGGGGCAGACGGTCGATCTCGTCGCGAAGGAGTTCTTCGCGCGCGTGATCCAGCACGAGACCGACCACCTGAAGGGCATCGTGTACGTCGACCGCATGCGCGACCTCTCGAGCCTGTCGTTCATGGCGGAATGGCAGCGCTACGCGCTGGGGCTCCGTGAGCAGCAAGACTGACTGACATGGGGGGCGCGAGACGCGCCCCCCAAGCCCCCACGCTCCGGGTCCGCGTGAATCCGGACCCTCCGCGACTGCCGATCGGCAAGCTCGACCCCGCCGAGGCCGCAGTCGTCGCGATCGTCAAGGATCTGTTCTTCGTGGCGCGGATCAGGGAGACGGCGCGGCTGGCCGGCGTGCCGCTCGTGTTCGCGCGCACGCCCGACGAGCTGACGGCGGCCCTCGCACGGCAGCCGCGGATGGCGCTCGATCGATCTCACCGGCGGCTTCGACTACGCGCAGGTCTTCGACAGTGCTCGATGGCGCACCCACCCGGCCGCAGATGCTGGCGTACACCACCCACGCGCTCGCGAAGCAGACGCAGCCGTGGCACGCGCGCTGTGACCGGGTGGTGACGAAAGAGACGCTGACGGCGGAGCTTCCGAACCTCCTGATGCACGGGGTGGCGTCATGACCGCCGACGAGTTCGTCCGCCTCCTCGGCGCCGAGAACGACGCGCTGCTCGCGCGCCTGGCTCCCGACGACACGCTGAAGCCGGAAGTCGACGGCGCGCTCAACGTGCCGAACCTCCTCAAGGTCGCGCTGAAGAACGAGGTGGAGGCGACCGAGATCGCGGCGCGCTGGCTCGTGGCGACGAGCGACGTCGACGTGAAGCTGGCGTTCGCGCGCCAGGTCGGGGACGAGGCGCGGCACTATCGGCTCATCGGCGATCGCCTGCGCACGCTCGGCTTCGATCCCGACGCGGTCGATCCGCTCGCGAAAGGCTTCGGTCCGCTGTTCACCTACCTCGATTCGCTGCAAACGACCGTCGAGCGCGTCGCCGCCGGGCAGTTCACCCGCGAGGCCATCGCGGTCGTGAAGAACCGGCAGTTCATCGAGTTCTGCGAGCGCGCCGGCGACGCCGAGACCGCGACGCTCTATCGCGACGTCATCGAGCCGGACGAGCGCTACCACCACGAGCTCGGCCGGCGGCTCTTGCTCCGGCTCGCGACCACCGAGGACACGCAGGGCGCCGCGCGCCGCGCGGCCCGGCGGACGCTGGAGCTGGCGGAGGAGCTCCAGACGAAGGCGCTCGCGACCGCCGGCATCCATCACGCCCCGGGCTGCTGATGCCGCTCCAGGCGTTCGGCGCGCTCGTCCGGATGCCCGAGGACGCGCTCGACCTCGCGCTCGGCGCCCTGCTCATCGCCAAGATCGAGCATCCGGAGCTGGAGGTCCCCCGCGAGCTGGAGCGCCTCGACACCCTCGCCGCGCGGGCCGGCGGCGCCGACGTGCATCGTCTCCGGCGCTTCCTGTTCGAGGACGAGGGCTTCGCGGGCAACGCGACCGACTACTACGACCCGCGCAATAGCTGCCTGAACGACGTCCTCGATCGGCGCCTGGGCATCCCGATCACGCTCTCGGTGCTCGCGATGGAGATCGGACGCCGCGTCGGGCTCACCGTGTACGGCGTGGGGCTGCCCGGACACTTCATGGCGGCCGCCAACGGCGTGCTCTTCGATCCCTTCAACGGCGGCGTCGCGGTCTCGCGCGTCGAGGCGGGCGCCGTGGTGGCGCGCGTGCTCGGGCGGGCTGTGCCGCTCGAGGAAGGGCACTTCACCCCGGTGCCGAAAGCGCAGATCCTTCTCCGCATGCTCGCGAACCTCCGCCGCGTGTACGTCGATCGCGAGGAGTGGACGAAGGCCCGCGCGGTGATGGAGCGGCTCATGCTCCTCGATCCCGACGCGCCCGGCCACGTTCGCGACTACGGCACGGTCCTCATGAAAGAGGGGGACTTCAGGCGGGGCGCCGCCCAGTGGGAGCGCTACCTGACCCTGCACCCCACCGCGCGCGATGCCGACCGCGTGAAGGCGCAGCTCACCGAGATCCGCCGCGCGATCGCCTCCCTGAACTGATGCCGCTCGCGCGGGCCGCCGCGCTCGTGCTGACCGTCCTGCTCGCGCCGGCGTGCGCGACCCTGGACGTCGCGCGGCCCGCGCCCCCGCTCTCGGCCGAGGCGCAGGAGCGGACGCTCCTCGTGAAGCTCAAGGTGCTCGACGACGCCACGATCACCGAGCTCCTGGAGCGTGTGACCGCGGCGCTGCTGAGCGACGCGGAGCGCGAGAGCGCGCCCCCGGAAGTGGTCATCGTGCGGGATCCGTCGATCAGCGCGTTCGCGCTGCCGAGTGGCCGCGTCTACGTCCACACGGGACTCCTCGCGCGGCTGGAGAACGAGGCCCAGCTCGCGACGATCCTCGCCCGTGCGCTCACGCTCGCGCGGATGGGCGGAGCCCTGGAGCGCCAGGCCGAGGCGGCACGCGTGGACGAGGGGCTGCTCGCGATGCCGACGGCCATCGCGACCGCGCTCGCCGCGGGGGACGCGGGCGGCGCGCTGCTCAGCCCCGCCGCCGAGGTCATCCTGGGCCATCGGCTGTCGGTGCCCTACGTCGCGGCGGTGACCGGCTACGGCCGCGAGCTCGAAGGGGAGGCGGATGCCGGCGCGCTCCGGCGCCTCGTCCGCGCCGGCTACGATCCGAAGCAAGCGCCGAAAGCGTTCGAGCGGCTCCGGCGCGAGGCGAGGATCGGCGGCCCCATCGAGCGGTTCTTCCTGGGGCGCGAGGCGGTCATCGGGGAACGGATCGACACGCTCGCGCGCCTCGTCGCCGGCGAGTACGTGGTGGCCGCCGCGATGAGCGACACGATCACGACGACCGACGACTTCGTGGAGACCATGGCCCTGGTCGCGCGGGAGAATGCCCGGCTCGAGCTCCGGATGGGCCGCTTCCGGCAGGCGCAAGAGCAGCTCGACCGCGCGCTCGCCGTGGCGCCGGGGGATCCGCTCGCCCACCTCTACTACGGCGACGTGCACCGGCTGCGGGCCCAGCGCGCGCGGGGGGCGGCGGATCGCGACGAGCTCGCCCGCCGCGCGCTCGCGGCCTATGAGCGGTGCGCCAGCCTGGACCCCGAGATCATCGACGTGGCCCGCCAGATCGGTCTGCTCTACTATCAACAGGGGCGGTTCGAGCAGGCGCGGGAGGCGTTCACCCGCTACGTCAGCCGCAGCCCGGAGGCGTCCGACGCGCCGCGGGTGCAGGAGTACCTGGCGGCCCTGGGGGGCAGATGAAAGTCGAATTCGGAGTCTTCGATCACGTGGATCGCGGGGACACCTCGATCGCCGCGCTCTTCGAGAGCCGTCTCAAGCTCGTCGAGGCCTACGACGCCGCGGGCTTCCGCGGGTATCACGTCGCCGAGCATCACGCGACCTCGCTCGGCATGGCGCCGTCGCCCGGGATCTACCTGGCCGCGGTCGCGCAGCGCACGCGGCGCCTGCGCTTCGGGCCGCTCGTCTACATCCTGCCGCTCTACACGCCGCTGCGCCTGATCGAGGAGATCTGCATGCTCGATCAGATGAGCGGCGGCCGCTTCGAGCTCGGGATCGGGCGCGGCATCTCGCCGTACGAGCTCGCCTACTGCAACCTGAACTTCCTCGACGCCGCGGAGATCTACGAGGAATCGCTGCAGGTCATCCTGGCGGGCCTCACGTCGAAGACGCCTCACGCACACGGGCAAGCACTACCAGTACCGCGGCGTGCCGATCGAGATGGAGCCGGTGCAGAAGCCGTACCCGCCGCTGTGGCAGGGCGTGACGTCGGTGGAGAGCGCGCGTGGGCGCCGCGAAGCGCGGCGCCAACGCCGTCAGCCACGGCCCCATCGCCGGCGTGCGACCGATCGTCGACGCCTACCTCACGGCCACCGGCGGCAAGGGCTTCATCGGCTGCGGGCGCCACATCTTCGTCGCGGACACGGACGCCGAGGCGATGAAGATCGCGGCGCCGGCCTACAAGGTCTGGTACGACAGCCTCGTGAGCCTGTGGCGCAAGTTCCGCTCGATCCCGTATCACTTCTCGGAATCGCTGGATCTGGCGATCGCCAAGGACTCGGCGATCGTGGGCTCGCCCGCGACCGTGCGCGCGGAGATCGAGCGCCACGTCGCCGGGACGGGGTGCAACTACTTCGTCACGCGCTTCGCGTACGGCAACCTGTCGCACGAGGAGTCCGCACGGTCGCTCGCGCTGTTCACGTCGGACGTCATGCCACACTTCAAGTAACACAGGGAGGAAAGCCATGGGCTATACCCTCGAACAGTTCGCCAAGGAAGTCCGTGATGCGCTCAAGGCCGAGCCCGGCCCGAACGGCCGCAAGAAGGTCGTCGACATCGTCCAGAACGTGCTGAAGGACCAGACCTTCGTGGCCAAGCACATCGGCGACGACGTCCCCGAGCGGAAGATCCTCTACGAAGACCCGGAGCTGGGCTTCTGCATCCTCGCGCACAACTACCAGGGCGCGAAGGAGTCGAACCCGCACGACCACGCGCACTCCTGGGCGATCTACGGCCAGGCGATGGGCGAGACCCAGATGAGCGACTGGGACAAGGTGCAGGACGCGGCGCCGGACAAGCCCGGCAAGGTCACGCACCGCCGCGTCTACACGCTGGCGCCCGGCATGGCCCACGTCTACAACGAGGGCGATCTCCACTCCCCGAAGCGGGCGGGCTCGACGAAGCTCATCCGCATCGAGGGGACGAACATGGAGAAGGTGAAGCGGCTGAGCTACGAGAAGGCTTGAGCAGAGCCGCCGATGAGGCCCGCGCGGGTGCGGTCGGCCTGCGCGGGCCAGCGCGCCGTACAGCAGGAAGTCGGTTGGGATCAGGCGCCGCTGCACGGGGTCGACGGCCAGGCCCAGCTGCTCGAGCACGGTGAGGCCGAGCAGCGGCGCGTCGCCTGACTCGCCGAACACGACGCGACACGGCGCCGAGTCGTCGTTGACGGTCACCACGACGTCGCCCACGGCGCGTGTCGTCCGCCGACCGTCCGCGAAGACGAGCGTGACCGAGCGGACCTTGTTGACCCCCAGGCCCTCGAGGAGTGCCGCCGGGATCACTGACAGCGTGGCTCCCGTGTCGGCAAGCGCGGTGATGCATCCGAGCGCGCGCCCGTCAGGGGATTCGTGATGACGATCTCGACGTGCACCTCACCCATGTCGCCATCGAAGCACGCTGGTCGATGTGGGGTCAATGGCTCGGTTTCGATACAGCGAGGATCGCCGCCGGATCAGGACCCGGTCGGAGCGCTGGCCCGGAGCTGCCCCTTCAGCACCTTGCCGGTCGCGCCGCGCGGGAGCGCGGCCACGATGGTGATCACGCGCGGGCACTTGTAGCCGGCGACGCGCGTCTTGCACCACGCGGCGAGATCGTCCGGGGTGATGCGGTCGCCTCGGCGCAGCGCGACGAACGCCGCGACCTCCTCGCCGAGGGCCGGATGCGGGATGCCGATCACCGCGGCCTCGGTGACCGACGGATGCGCGAGCAGCGCCGCCTCGACCTCGGGCGGTGACACCGAGTAGCCGCCGCGCAGGATCAGCTCCTTCTTCCGGCCCACGATGCTCACGAAGCCTTCCGGCGAGACGCGGGCGAGATCGCCGGTCTTGAACCAGCCGTCCACCACGGTCGGCGGCGGTCTCCTCGGGCTGCCCGAGATAGCCGTCCATCGCGGCGTCCGTCCGGATCAGCAGCTCGCCGGTGTCGCCCTGCGCGAGCTCGGCGCCGTCGTCGTCCACGATGCGGATCTCGACGCCGGGCACCGGCCGGCCGACGCACTCGGGGAAGTCGCGCGGGTCGTTCGCGAGGTACGAGAGCGGGCGATGCAGCTCCGTCATGCCGTAGCCGCGGAAGATGCGCACGCCCGACCGTTCGCGCCACGCCTCGGCCAGCGGCCACGGACACGGCGCCGCGCCGGAGAGCGCGATGCGCACGCTCGCGAAGTCGGCGCGCGACCAGCCCGGCGTGTCGAGCAGGCGCTGATACATCGTCGCGACGGCCGGGAAGACCGTGACGGCGTGCTCGCGAACGGCGGCGACGACGGCGTCGGGCGAGAAGCGCTCGACGATCACCACGCATCGCGCCCGCGAGCAGCGGCGCGAGCAGCGCGCCGTTGATGCCGTAGGAGTGCGAGAGCGGGAGGACGGCCAGCACGCGGTCGTCGGACGTCAGCGCCATGACGTCGCCCATCCACGACGCGTTGCCGGTGGCGACGGCCGCGTGGGAGAGGACCGCGCCCTTGGCGCGGCCCGTACTGCCCGAGGTGTAGAGGACCAGCGCCGGCGCGTCGACGTGCTCGACCGTGGCGACTCGGCGTCGCCGTCGGGCACCGTCTCGACCACCACGCGCGCGCCGAAGTCGCTCAGGGTGCGCGCGCGCTCGTCGGCCGTGAGCTGGGGATTGAGCGGGGTGACCGTGACGCCGAGCTTCAGCGCGCCGTAGAGCGCGACGGCGAACGCCGATGCTGTTCGGGAGGATCAGGGCGACGCGATCGCCCGTCCCGAGGCCCTGCGCGGCGAGCCACCGCGCGAAGCCGCCGGCGCGCCGCTCGAGCTGCCGGTAGGTCAGGCGCTCGCCGGCCGCGATCAACGCGACGCGGTCCGGCGCCCGCCGCGCGGCGGCGTCGAGGCCGAGCGCGACGTTCCGCACCGTTGGACCTTGACGGCCCATGGCCGTCAACGTTCCAAGCCGAACGCCTTCGGATCCATCCGCTGCCACACGTCCGGCGGCACGCGGTGGCGGGGCGTGTAGGCGGCGAGCGAGGGCTTGGCGGTCGCGTCGACGCCCCACTTGCCGGAGAAGCCGTCCTCGCGCGTCGACGGGTCGAGGTCGGAGCCGCGCGCGTTCGTGATGATCGTGATGTCGCGGTCCGGCTGGACGCGCGTGGCGATGGCCCAGTTCACCTGCCGGTCGTCGAAGACGTCCACGTCCTGGTCCACGACCACGATGCGCTTCATGTACATGTCGGCGCCGAGCGCCGCGAGCATCGCGTTCTTCGCCTGGCCCGGCACGCGCTGCTCGATCGAGATGTAGCAGGTGAAGGGACCGGGGACGCGCACCGCCTTCACCGACGGCACCATCGCGCGCACCGCCCGGTAGAGGTTCGCCTCCATCGGGATCGTCGAGAGCAGCAGGTGATCGAGGTGCGCGACCGAGATGTCCTGGAAGAAGGCGCCGGCGCGATGGGTGATGGCCTTGACCTTCACCACCTCGCGGTCGCGCTCGCCGAGGCTGTAGCCGGTGAACTCGCCGAACGGCCCTTCCGCCGTGCGCGCGCCGGGCAGGATCTCCGCCTCGATCACCATCTCCGCGTGCGCGGGCACCAGCACGTCCGACGTCTCGCACTTCACCAGCTCCAGCGGCTCGCCGAAGAGACCGCCCATGATCGCCCGCTCGTCCTCGTCGATGGAGCCGATGGCGAGCGAGCCGAGCGCGATGGCCGGATGCACGCCGATGGCGAACCCGACGCGCAGCGGCTCGCCGCGCGCCTCCGCGAGGCGCTGGTACTCCCAGAGGTGCTTGCCGACGGTGAGGTGGATCGACGTCGTGTCGCGGCCCTTGATCATCAGCCGGTTGTACGCGCAGTTCCACACGTCCTTGGTGGGGTCCTTGGCGAACGAGATCGCGGACGTGAGGTAGGCGCCGGCGTCGCCCTCGTGGTGGAGGATCTGCGGCAGCGCGTACAGATCGACCTGGTCGCCGCGCAGGATCACTTCCTTCACGGGCCCCGTCGGGACCACGCGCGGAGGAATCGGCTTCTCCATCGCGTGGAGGTACTTCTGCAGCATCCCGTCGGGCGGCGCGCCGATGGCGGCGGCCAGCCGGCCGCGGTTGGCGTGCAGGTTGGTGATCACCGGGAACTTGGTGCCCTTGACGTTCTCGAAGATCAGCACCGGCCGCTGCTTCCACTCGCGCTCGAGCTTCACCACGAGCGCGGTGATCTCGTACGCCGGGTCGATCTCCTTCTTCACGACCTGCACGGCGTCGGGCTTCGCGCGCTTGACCTGCTCGAGGAAGCTCCGGAGGTCCTGGGCCATGGCTACTGTCGTGAGCCCGTACAGGCGGCGGGCGTTGTCGTTGAGGATCTTGTTCTTCTGCGCCTCGGTGAGGTCGCCGCGCTCGCGGATGTCGTCGATCGACTGCGGGTAGCTGTTGTCCCAGTGCGGGAAGTCCGACGCCCACACGATGGCGCCGTCGCCGATGAGCTTCATCGCCTGCGGCATCATCCACTCGTCCGCCTCGCACGAGAAGAAGATGTTGCCCGAGCGGATGTAGTCGCTCGGCTTCTTCTTGAGCGCCGGCGCCTCCGGCGCGCGCTTGGCGTACTCGTCGTCCATGCGCTCCGCCCAGTACGGCGCCCAGCCGCAGCCGGCCTCGAGGTACGCGATCCTCAGATTGGGGAAGCGCTCCGGGCACGCCTTCGAAGATCGTCGAGGTGAGCTGGCGCATCTGGCCGAACGCGTGCGAGACCGTGTGGGTCTGGATGAAGCTCGGGAAGCCCTCCACGCCGTTGCCGCCGAGGTGGGAGCCGGAGGCGTGCAGGCCGACCATCACGTCGAGCGACTGCGCCTCCGCCCAGATCGGGTCGAACGTCCGGTCGCCGAGCAGGTGCCCGCCGTCGGCGGCCACCATCGCGCCGATGCAGCCGTACTGCTTCACCGCGGTGTGGAGCTCCTTCGCGCACTCCTCGGGATCGAGGATGGGCAGCAGGGCCACCGCGTGCAGGCGCGGGCTCGCCTTGATGAACTCCTCGTGGATCATCCGGTTGTAGGCGCGGCAGAGCTGCACCTGCCACTGGCGGTCACGGACGAAGCTCATGAAGAGGCCGAGCGTCGGATAGAGCACGGTCTCCTCGACGCCGCCCTTGTCGAGCGCGGCGAGCCAGCTCTTGGCGTCGCCGCCCCAGTCGCCCAGCGTGTTGATCATCCGCCGGTCCCACCCGTCCGCCGTGTAGAGGCCGTACGTGGCGGAGCGCTGGCGATAGGGATCGTCGAGGTACTTCGCGACCTGCTCGGTCGTCTCGGTGATGTGGCCGTCCGCGTCGAAGATGTCATGAAATCTCCTTTGGACATGGGGGCCCCACAACTGAGGACCCCCAAACCCCCTCACGCTGGCTTCTTGCAGATGACGTTCAGGAGCGCCTGCCGCCGCTCCTCGCGCACCACCTTCAGCGCGCGCCGGAGCGCATCCGGGAGCGCGTCGGCCTTCTCCACTTTCTCCGCCCAGCCGCCGCTGGCGCGGCACACCAGCTCGTAGTCGGGGGCCGGGTCGAGGTCCGACAGCGGCATGGTGCCGCGCGCGGCCCAGCCATCCTTCGCGAACGAGTGCACGGCGCGCTTCACGGCGTTCCACGCGCTGTTGTTGAAGATGACGGTGAGCGTCGGCAGATCGTGCGCGCGCGACGCCCAGTGCGCGGCCGTCGGCGCGCCGAACATGTAGGAGCCGTCGCCGACGCACGCGATCACGGTCTTGTCACGCGACGCGAGCTTCGCGCCCAGCGCGGCGCCGAGCGCCCAGCCGAGTCCGCCGGCCGGCGAGGACGAGAAGTAGCTGCCCGGCACCGTGAACTGCGCCTGCGTGGAGTCGAGGTCATACTCGTTGATGACGATCGTGCGCGTCGTCGATCACGTCGCCGACGCACTTCGAGACCCACGCCATGTCCATCGGATGCTCGGCCGCCGCCCGGCGCGCCCGGCCCGCCCACTCCTCGCGCATCCGCGCGTGCTCCTCCGCGCTGCGCGCGCGCCGCTCGGCCACCACCGCCGGCTCCACGAGACCGCGCACGGCGTCCGCGAGCGCGTGCAGCGTCAGCCGCGGCTGCCCCGCCAGCGCGACGTCGGACTGGAACCCGCGGATGGGATAGCGGGCGAACAGCGGATCATGGGCGATGTGGATCAGCTTCGCGTCCGGCTTCGGATGGCTCGCGCTGGGAATCCACGGCACGTCGGACTCCACGATCACGATCGCGTCGGCGCGGCCGAAGTACGGCGTCGCATCGAACCCGCCGTGGAGGGGATGGTCCTGCGGGAAGTTGAGGAAGGTGTGGAACTGTTCGACGACCGGTGCGCCGAGCGCCTCGGCAAGGGCCACCATGGCCGGGATCGCGACGGGATCGCGCCCGACCGCCTTCGTGACGATGAGCGGGTGCGCGGCGGACGCGAGCATCTGCGCCGCGGTCGCGACCGAGGCGCGTGACGCCACCGTCTCCTTCGGGTGAGGCGCGCGGCTGGCCGGCGCGTAGTCGAAGGTCTCCTGGCGCTCGCCGAGGACCTCGCGCGGCAGCGTGAGATAGACCGGGCCCGCCGGCTCGGCCTGCGCGATCGCGAGGGCCCGATCCACGACGGTCTCGAGCTGCGAGAAGTTGCGCAGCTCGTAGTCCCACTTCACGAACTCGCGCGCGAGGCCGCCCTGGTCGAACGACTCCTGCGCCCAGTGGATCGACCGATCGCGGCTACCCGCGAAGCCCTGCTCGGTGAGGGGGTTGCGCCCGGCGCTGAACAGGATCGGCACGTTGCTGCGGGCGGCGTTGATGATCCCGCCCATGGCGTTCGCGGCGCCCACGATGACGTGGACCATCACGGCCTGCGGCCGGCCGGTCACCATCGCGAACCCGTGCGCCATGGCGACGGCGGGCACCTCGTGCGGCACCGTCAACGGCTTCGGCACCGGCTGCCCGGTGGCGGCGCGCTTGGCGAACGCTTCGATGAGCGGCGCGAAGTCCGTGCCGGCGTTGGCGAAGAAGTACTCGACGCCGCGGGCGGCGAGGAGCTCGAGGTAGGCGTCGGCCGTGCTCTCGACGGTGGCGCGTTTGTTGGTCATTGGGGCTCCATTTGCGCGGTGCGCGGTTCAACGGAGTTTGGTGAAGACGTCTTGTGGGCGCGCGCGACGAGGACGAACGCGATGCCGAGCACGAGCCCGGCGATGTCCGCGGTGACCTGGGTGGCCACGGGATGGGTGCCGAGCATCCCGCGGAGGACCGGGATCCGATCCACCGGCGGCAGGAGTCAACAGGGCGCCCGCCGCGATCGGCCACGCGCGGAGTCCCCAGCCGAGCGGCCCGAAGAGGAACCCGGCGCAGCCGATGCCGAGCAGGATCACGCCGAGCGACGCGGTGATCAGCGCCATCACGACGTCGCCGGCCGAGCCGTGCAGGATCAGCGCGGGGTGCAGCACGAAGACGAACGGCACGATGTACGCCACGATGCCGAGCCGCATGCCCGTCCACCCCGTCTTCCAGAAGTCCGCCTTGGCGATCGCGGCCGCCGCGTAGGTGGCCAGGCAATCGGGCGGCGTGATGAGCGACAGCATACCGAAATAGAACAGGAACAGGTGCGCGGCGAGCGGCACGATCCCCATCTGCGCGAGGGCGGGCGCCACCAGGACCGCGAGCGTGATGTAGACCACCGTGGTCGGGAGCGACATCCCGAGGATGATGCTGACGGCGGCGGTCAGGACGAGCAGCAGCAGGACGTCGCCGCCCGCCATCGACACCAGCAGCATCGGCAGCTTCGAGACGAACCCGGAGAGCTGGAGCGTGCCGATGACGATGCCCGCGAGCGTGACGATGGCCACGAGGTCGAGCATGGTGCGGCCCGTGCCCTTCATGGCCTCGACGAACGTGCCGAAGGTGGGCCGCGTGTCCCGCCGGAGGAAGCCGACCGCGAAGGTGACCACGACGGCCAGCATGCCGGCGCGCCCCGCCTCCCAGCTGGAGAGGATCAGCGTGTAGACGAGGACGCCGAGCGGCACGATGAAGACCCACCCGCGGCCCATCACGTCGCGCAGGCGGGGAAGGTCGCGCGAGGGCAGCCCGCGCAGTCCGAGCTTGGCCGCCTCGAGGTCCACCTGCACGAAGAGCGCGAGGTAGTAGAGCAGCGCGGGGATCAGCGCGGCCAGCGCCACCTGGCCGTACGGCAGCCCGAGGTACTCGGCGATCAGGAACGCGGCGGCCCCCATGACGGGCGGCATGATCTGGCCGCCGTTCGAGGCCACCGCTTCCACCGCCGCCGCGATGTGCGGCGGATACCCGGCGCGCTTCATCATCGGGATCGTCACCGCGCCGTCGACCACCACGTTCGCCACCGCGCTGCCCGACACCGTGCCGTAGAGCGTGGACGACACGATCGCCATCTTGCCGGCGCCGCCGCGGAAGCGGCCCATGAGCGCCATGGCGACGTCGCTGAGGAACCTGTCG
Organism: uncultured Candidatus Rokubacteria bacterium; assembly: GCA_963707305.1. GTDB lineage: Bacteria > Methylomirabilota > Methylomirabilia > Rokubacteriales > CSP1-6 > VGLJ01. The sequence continues at coordinate 212,544 of CAVPPZ010000021.1, read as the reverse complement.
CCGCCGACCGCGTTGAGCGCCTGCCCGAAGAAGATGTACGCGACCACGATGCTCGCCGTGACCGCGAGCGGCACCCCGAGGATGCCGTTGGTGTCGAGGTAGAGGTAGACCGCGATGCGGCTCCACGTGGAGCCCTTCGCGTAGAACAGGCCGGGCAGCGCCCACGCGAGCTTCGCGTAGAGGATGCAGGCGAGCGCGATCCACATGAGCGCCCATCCGGCGACGCGTCGGACCGCCTCCAGCACGAGCACGATGCAGAGCGTGCCGAGGACGAGCTTGTCCCAGGTGAGGATGGCGAGCGAGTACGCCAGCCGCGGATACATGACGAGCACGTACCCGCCCACCACGAGCGCGGCCGCGGTGGCGAGCCAGTCGTACCACGGCGCCCGGTGATGCGGCGCGCCGGGCCACGCCTTGATCGCGAGGAAGATCGGCGCCAGGCCGAGGCCGAGGAAGAGGCCGAGGTACTGCTCGTTGTAGAAGGGCCACGGCCAGGAGTGATGGAGCTGCGCCGCCCACGCGGCGCCCACGGCCGTGAGCGCGATGAGGAGCGTCCCCTCCACGGCCCGCGCGGCGCCGTCGAGCGCGCGGTACTTCGGGAGGTTCTCCGTCATCCGGGCCTAGCGGCTCAGCGCCTCGAGCTTCTGCTGCACCTGGTCCATGCCCGCCTTCCACACGCCCTTCTCCTTGAAGAAGCGCACGGCGGCCGGGTGATAGGGGAGCGTCACGTCGACGTCGATGGCCCGCTCGCGCGTCCACTCCTTGAGCATCGGGTGGATCGGGTGGAGCTTGTCCATGTTCTCCCAGAGCGAGGCGAGCGTCGTGTACACGACCTGGTCGGGCACGGTCTTGCCGGTGATCACGTAGTTGTCGTAGGCGATCACGCACGTGTCCTCGACCACGGCCGGCGCCGAGCCCGCCTTGATCACGCGCGGGTAGTACCCGGGCACGGCGGCGCGCAGGCGCTTCTCGCCCTCCGGCGAGCAATCGGTCGAGATGTGGCGGATGCCGACCGCGGCGTCGGCCTCGCGGACCTTGGCGCTGCCGAGCGCGTGCTCGGTGACGTCCGCGCGGCCCTGCACGAGCGCGTCGACGCCTTCGTTCACGGCGGGGACGGGGACGACCTTCACGTCGTTCCACGCGAGACCGGCGGAGGCGAGGTGGCCGAACATGTTGTACCAGACGGCGATGTGCGCCGGGTACTCGCCGGTCATCCGCTTGCCCTTGATCTCCTGGATCGTCTTGATGGGCGAGTCCTTGCGGACGAGCAGCCCGACCATGTTCGGGCCCCCGCGCATCAGGAGGCGCGCGCTCGGGGTGTGCGGGAAGGGATTGCGCCCGCCGACCTGGAAGCTCGGCCCGCGGTAGGCGAGGCTCATGTCGACCGCGTTGTTGACGCCGAACTCCAGCTCGCCGGTCGCGAGCAGCGGCAGGAACGTGCTGGAGCCGCTGTAGGGCTGCACGCTCATCTTCACCTTGCCGGCGTCGGTGACCACCTTGGCGACGCCGCTGGCGAGCGCGTAGAACAGCGTTCCCGGGGGGTTGCTGCCGATACTCACAGTCTGGGCATGAACCGGCGCGGCGAGCGCGACGACCAGCGCGGCGCCAACGGCGGCGCCCGCGAAGCGAAGGGACATGTCCGAAGCCTCCTGCGGCCGGAGCGCCGGCCCTGTCGGGCGATGATAGCCCGAAAGAAGAAGACCACGGGAACCACCTGATTTCGCTCCGGATTTTGATAGCATGGGCGCCATTCGATCCCGGAGGGTAACCATGCGACGTCTCACGGCTGTCATGTCCGTGCTCTTGCTCGTGGCGCTGGTGGTCCCAGCGGCCGCGCAGACCCCGCGTTCGGGCGGGGAGCTCGTGTTCGTGGTGCCGTCCGAGCCCCCGTCCTACGACGCGCATCAGGAAGAGACGTTCGGTCTCATCCACCCGATGGCGCCGCACTACAGCACGCTGCTGCGCGTCGATCCGTTCGACAAGTCCGGCACCAAGCCCGTCGGCGACCTGGCGGAGTCGTGGACGGCGGCCAAGGACGGCCTGACCTACACGTTCAAGCTCCGCAAGGGCGTGAAGTTCCACGATGGGAGCGAGCTGACGTCCAAGGACGTGAAGGCCTCCTACGACAAGATCATCCATCCCCCCGCGGGCGTGAAGTCGCTGCGCAAGGAGATGTACGACTCGGTGCGCGCGGTCGAAGCGCCCGATCCGTCCACGGTCGTCTTCCGGCTGAAACGGGCCGAGGCGTCGTTCCTCCTCGCCCTCTCGTCGCCCTGGAACTGGATCTACAAGGCGGACCTCCTCGCCAAGGACCCCCGCTGGTACGAGAAGAACGTGATGGGCACGGGCCCGTTCACGTTCGTCGAGCACGTGCGCGGCTCGCACTGGGTCGGCAAGAAGAACGCGAACTACTGGGACAAGGGCAAGCCGTACCTCGACGGCTACCGCGCCCTGTTCGTGAAGGACTCGGCGGCGCAGGTGGCGGCGGTCCGCGGCGAGCGCGCGCACATCCAGTTCCGCGGCTTCTCGCCCGCGGAGCGCGACAGCATCGTGCAGGCGCTCGGCCCGAGCAAGGTCACGGTGCAGGAAAGCCCGTGGGATTGCCTGAACTTCGTGTCGATGCGCCACGACAAGAAGCCGTTCGACGACAAGCGCGTGCGCCGGGCGCTCTCGCTCGCGCTCGACCGGTACCAGGGCTCGGCGGCGCTGTCGAAGATCGCCATCGTGAAGGAAGTGGCCGGGGTCATCGTGCCCGGGCACGCCGTTCGCGACCCCGCCCGCGGAGCTGGAGCAGCTCACCGGCTACGGCCGTGACATCAAGAAGAACCGCGAAGAGGCCAAGCGCCTGCTGCGCGAGGCCGGCGTGCCCGACGGGTTCTCGTTCACCTTCAAGAACCGCGGCATCCCGATGCCCTACGAGCCGGTCGGCGTGTGGCTCATCGACCAGTGGCGGCAGATCGGCCTCAACGTGAAGCAGGAAGTGATCGAGGCCTCGGCGTACCACCCGCTGCTCAAGCGCGGGGACTTCGACGTGGCGATGGACTTCCAGTGCGGCTTCATCGTGGAGCCGGACCTCGACCTCGTGCGCTTCATCAGCACCTCGGACGCGAACTACGGCAAGCACACGGACAAGGTGATCGACGACCTGTACCATCGCCAGGCGCAGACCGCCGACCCGGAAGAGCGGAAGAAGATCATCCGGCAGTTCGAGAAGCGCCTGCTCGACGAAGAGACGCACGTGATCTACACGCTGCAGTGGCACCGCATCATCCCGCACAGCGCGAAGGTGAAGGGCTGGACGATCACCCCCAGCCACTACTCTGAACAACCAGCTCGACACGGTCTGGCTGTCGGAGTAATCGGCAGCGTGACGATGCAGGGGGGGCGCGCCTCGCACGCCGCCGCGTGATGATTCATGGGGGGCGTGGGGGGTGCGTCTCGCACGCCCCCACCTTCAAATGAACCGCGTGCGCGGCGGTCAGAACACCTTCGGGTTTTCCGTCGGCATCCTCATGCTCGACACGCGCTTCCCGCGCATCCCCGGCGACATGGGGAACGCGACGACGTTTCCGTTTCCCGTCCGGTATCACCGCGTGACCGGGGCCGCGCCGGACCTCGTGGTGCGGCGCGGCGCCGAGGGGCTCCTCGACGCCTTCGTCGACGGTGCGCGCGCGCTCGAGCGCGAAGGCGTCGGCGCCATCACCACCAACTGCGGGTTCCTCGTGAAGTTCCAGCGGCAGATGGCCGCCGCCGTCCAGCGTGCCGGTGTTCACGTCGAGCCTGCTGCTCGTGCCGCTCGTCCACCGCCTGATCGGCCCGGGCAAGCGCGTCGGCGTCATGACCGTGAACGCGCCGTCGCTCACCGCCGAGCACCTGGCGGGCGCCGGCATCGGCGCCGACATCCCGCTCGCGGTGATCGGGATGGAGACCGAGAAGGAGTTCACGCGCGTCATGCTCGACAACGAGCTCGAGCTCGACGTGGACGCCGCGCGCGAGGAGCACCGCACGATCGCCCGCCGCCTCGTGACCGAACACCCGGACGTCGGCGCCATCGTCCTCGAGTGCACGAACATGCCGCCGTACGCGGACGACATCCGGCGTGAGACCGGCCTGGCCGTGTTCGACATCACCTCGCTCGTCCGCATGGCGCACGACGCGATCGCCGCCGGGCTCGCACCCCGCGCGGTCTGAAAGGCGCACCGACGTGGCGATTCCGAAGACCGCGGCCATCGTCATCGTCGGCGCCGGCGCCGTCGGCTCCAGCATCGCCTACCAGCTCGCGCGGCGCGGGCAGCGCGACGTCGTCGTGCTCGAGCAGGATGCGGTGGGCGCGGGCACCACGAGCAAGGCGGCGGGCGGCATTCGCGCGCAGTTTTCCACCGAGACCGAGATCCGCATCTCCCTCGAGTGCATCGCGATGTTCGAGCGGTTCGCGGACGAGTTCGGCGTCGACATCGGCTACCGCAAGATCGGCTACCTCTCGCTCCTCACCGACGAGGCCGACCTCCGCGGCTACGAGCCGCGTCTCGCGCTCCAGCGCCGGATGGGCGTCGACGTCCGCGTGATCACTCCGAAGGAAGCCCAGGCGATCGTGCCCGCGATGCAGGTCGACGACCTCGTCGCGGCCGTGTGGAGCCCCGGCGACGGCATGGCCGGGCCGGCCGAGGTGACCAACGCCTTCGCGCGCCGCGCGCGCGAGCTCGGGGCGCGCATCATCGAGGGCGTCGAGGTCACCGGGATCGACCTGAAGTCGCGCCGCGTGCGCACCAGCGACGGCGACGTCACGGCGCCGGTCATCGTCAACGCGGCGGGGCCACGCGCCGCGCGCCTCGCGCGCATGGTGGGCGTGGAGGTCGCGGTGCATCCGCGCCGCCGCCACATCTTCTTCACCGAGCCGTTCCCGGAGATTCCGGGCCCGACGCCGCTGACCACGGACCGCGGGAGCGGGATGTACTTCCGCAAGGAGATGGAACAGCTCCTCATCAGCCCGGGCGACGTCGAGGACGTGGGCGACGACATGAACGTCGCCATGGATCGCGCCCGGCAGGAGGAAGCGGTCGAGAAGGCGATGCACCGCCTGCCGATCCTCGAGCGCGCACGGATCGCCGGCGGCTGGGCCGGCCTGCGTCCGCTCACGCCCGACGAACACGCGATCATCGGCTGGGCGCCCGGCGTGGACGGTTTCTTCCTCGCGGTGGGCTTCTGCGGGCACGGCTTCCAGCACTCGCCGGCCACCGGCCGCCTCGTCGCGGAATGGCTTCTCGACGGCCGCCCGTCGATCGATCTCTCGGTGTTCGATCCGAATCGGTTCGCTCCTGGAGGACAAGACCTATGAGACGACGAAGCGTCATTGCGGTCGCGCTGCTGGCCGGGCTCGTGGTCGCGATGCCGGTCGCGGCGCAGCAGAGCCTGACGTGGACGGCGGGCGCCGTCGGCGGCGGGTGGTACGCGATCTCGGGCGGCATGGCGGAGCTGCTGCGCGAGAAGGCGCAGCTCAACATCAAGGTGATCCCGGGCGGGGGCGTGCAGAACCCGCCGCTCGTGCAGAAAGGCGAGGCCGATCTCGGGATGGGGTTGCCGCCGCTGCTGCAGCTCGCGATGAACGGCGACCCGGAGACCTACAAGGGCATGAAGATGCCCGACCTGCGCGCGCTGGCCGGGAACATGAGCCTCAACACGTTCCACTTCTACGTCGCGGCGGACTCGCCCTTCGCCTCCATGTCCATGGAAGACATCGTCAAGGGCAAGAAGCCGATCCGCGTCGCGATCAGCAAGCCCGGCTCCTCCGACGTGTGGGTGTTCGAGCGCGTGATGGAGTTCTACGGGCTCTGCGCCGCCGGCAAGGCCGAGGAGTGCTACAAGACGTGGGAGGCGGCGGGCGCGAAGTTCTTCCGCGGCTCGTACGCCGAGCAGGCCGGCGCGTTCAAGGACCGCAACGTCGACGGGACCTTCACGTTCCTCGCGCTGCCCGGCGCCTCCGTCACCGAGGCCAGCGTCGGCCGCAAGCTCAAGCTGCTCGCGTTCCCGGAGCCGCTGCTCGCGCACCTCGGCAAGTTCGGGCTCGGGAAGGGGACGATCCCCGCGGGCACGTATCCACAGGCCGCGAACGCGAGCGAGCCGGTCGTCTCCGCGACGATGGGCACGACCATCACGGTCCACGCGAAGATGGCCCCCGACCTCGCGTACACGATCACGAAGACGCTCAACGACAATGCCGATCGCGTGCACAAGATCCACGGGAGCCTGGCGGACTATGACCCGGCCAAGGGCCACATGTTCCTCGGCGTGCCGCTGCATCCCGGCGCGGAGCGCTATTACCGCGAGAAGGGCTACCTGAAATAAGACGCCTCACCGGCGCGGTCGGCTGGGGGGTCGCGGCGTGGGCCGCCGCGGCCTCCCTGCTGCACTTCTACACGTCCGGCTACGGGGTCTTCGAGCCGCGCATCCAGCGGTCGCTGCATCTCCTCTTCCTCGTCCCGCTCGTCTTCGTCCTGTTCCCCGCCGGCGCCCGTTCGCCGCGCCATCGGCCGAGCGCGCTGGACTGGCTCTGGGTCGTGCTCGCGCTCACCGCCAGCGGCTTTCTCATCTGGGACAGCAACCGCATCAACCACCGCTGGGAAGGCGCCAGCGACGTCCTCCCGATCGAGACGCTCCTGGGAACGATGATGGTGCCGCTGGTGGTCGAGGCCTGCCGCCGCTCGCTCTCGCGATGGATGGCCGTGACCATCGGCGTGGCGCTCGTCTACCTCGCGACCTGCCAGTGGTTCCCGGGGGCGTTCCACTACAAGGGCTTCACGTATCCGCGGATGATCGAGGTGCTCTACCTCGGCGGCGACGACGGCATGTACGGCTTCCTGACCGGGATCTCGTCGAACATCCTCTTCATCTACGTCCTCTTCGGCGCCGTGCTGATGCAGGCGGGCGTGGGATCGTTCCTGATCGATCTCGCCGTGAGGACGACCGGGTGGATGCGCGGCGGGCCCGCGAAGACCGCGGTGGTCGGCTCCGCGCTGTTCGGCACCATCAGCGGGAGCACCGTCGCGAACGTCTACGCGACCGGCTCGTTCACGATCCCGCTGATGAAGCGGGCCGGCTATCCGCCGAAGACCGCCGCGGCCATCGAGGCCATCGCGGGCACGGGGGGCCAGATCATGCCGCCCGTGATGGGCGCGGGCGCGTTCATCATGTCGGAAGTCACCGGTGTCCCGTACCTCACGATCGCCAAGGTCGCGGCGATCCCCGCGGTTCTCTACTATGTGGGCCTGATGGCGATGGTGCACTTCCTCGCGCTGCGCGGGGGCGTGCAGCCGATGCCGCGGGCCGAGATGCCCTCGTGGACCCCCGTGGCGCGGCGCGCGTACTACGCGCTGCCGTTCGCGCTGATCATCTGGCTGCTCGTGGAGGGGTACTCGCCGACGAAGGCGGCGTTCTACACGATCGTCGCCACGTTCGTCCTGTCGTTCCTCGACCGCTCCACGTGGATGACGCCACGCAAGTGCCTCGACGCCCTCGTGGAAGGCGCGGCGGGCGCGGCCACCATCGCGGTCGCGCTGGCAGGCTCGGGCATGGTCGTCGGTGTCCTCACCAAGACCGGCTCCGCGCTGGCGTTCGGCGGCGCGGTGCTGACCATGTCCGCGGGATCCCTGCTCGTCGCGATGCTGCTCGTCTTCGTCGTCGTCAGCATCCTGGGCACGGGGATCCCGACCACCGCCGCGTACGTGATCGCGGTCACGGTCGGCGCGGGAGCGATGGGGAACCTCGGCGTGCCGGTGCTGGCCGCGCACCTGTTCGTCTTCTACTACGCGGTCCTCTCGGACCTCACGCCGCCCGACGCCGTGACGGCGTTCGCGGCCGCGAACATCGCGGGCTCGGAGATGATGGCGACGGGCATCGAGGCGTTTCGCCTCGGGATCGCCGGCTTCCTCGTGCCGTTCGCGTTCGTCTATCACCCCGAGCTCCTGTTGAACGGCTCGGTGGCGGAGATCTGCGTGATGACGGCGTTCGCGGCGACGTCGGCCATCGCGCTCGCGTCGGCGATCGTCGGGTACGCCGGCGCGCCGCTGCGCTCCTGGGAGCGGCTGATCGCGCTGGCGGCGTCCTTGCTGATGGTGGCGCGTGGTCCGGCGTGGCAAGTCGCCGGCGTCCTGGCGTTTGTCGCGCTCGTCGTGTGGACGTCCCGGCGAGTGCCGGCGCCGGCGCGCGTGCAGGCATGAACGGACGCCTCGCTCTCGTCTTCGTGACGCTGCTCGCCGGCTGCGCGGCGCCCGTGGCCCCGCCGCCGCTCCCGCCGCTCGCGGCGGACGCCACGGGTACGCTCCAGGTTCGCGTCGACGACCGCATCACGCTGACCGGCAACCTCGCATTGCCGGAGGGCGCGGAGCGGGTGGGGGCCGTCGTCCTCATGCACGGGTGTTCCGGCCTGCCGACACGCGTCGTCACGGCGTGGGAGCCGGTGCTGCGGTCGTGGGGGTACGCGACCTTCGCGGTCGACAGCTTCGGGGGACGCGGCCTGCGAGACGTGTGCGGCAACGCGCTCAAGCTGACCGGCGGCGAGCGGATCCCGGACGCGTACGCCGCCCTGTCGCTGCTCGCGCGCCACCCGCGCATCGATGCCCGTCGCGTGGCGCTGATGGGCTTCTCCCACGGCGGCATCGCGGCCCTCGCCAGCTCCAGCACGTGGGCCCGTCAGCGGTTCGCCCCGCCGGACGGCCCGACCTTCCGCGCGTTCTTCCCGTTCTATCCGTACTGCAACGCGATCGTGCCGGAGATGACGCAGGGGATTGCCGGCCCCGTGCGTGTCCACATCGGCGAGCTGGACGACTGGACGCCCGCGCGCTCGTGCATGGACCTCGGCGTCCTCGCGCGCTCGATGGGCCACGACTTCGAGGTCACCGTCTATCCCGGCGCCCGCCACGGCTTCGACGCCGTCGGCCTCCGCCCCGAGATCTACCTGCGCAACGTCGACAACGCCGCCGCGTGCACGCCGCGCCTCGCCTCGATGATGGGGCCCATCCTCAATCTCCTCGAGCTGCTCGGCTGCATGAAGAAAGGCGCGACCGTCGGCCACGACCCCACCGCCACGGCGGCCGCGTACGCGAACGTCCGCCGCGAGCTCGCCACGCTGCTCGCCGCGGGTGCCCGCTGAGCGTTCGCTCGCGGGGGGCGGGGACGGGGTGGCGGGGGCGGGGTCCCCGGGGCTGGGCCCCAGGGGCCCCTCTGACCCCCGACAGTGTCTCGGCGCGGTCCGGCCCTGACATATTTCCATCGGACTCGCCAGCACGTACCGAACCCGGCGCGGGGGACGGGTCAGAGGACCCCTGGGGCCCCGCCCGGCCGCCCCGCCACCCCGTCGCCGCCCCACGCGAGCGGCGGTCGGCACGACCCGCCGCCACCAGCGTAGGAAGATCGGCGCGGATCGATCGCCCACCGTGCGACGCGAGTGATCAGGGACACATCGACTCGATCGCGATGCTCATCAGTCGCCACGAAACGATCACGCATGCATCGACGACGAGTCTTCGCGCTGGCTCATCGCTGCGCTCGATCCTCCGAATCAGTCCTTGTCTCCGCGTGAAGCTTCAGAGGCGCGGGTGGGGTTTGGGCGGCGGGGGAGGGCCCCAGGGGTCCTCTGACCCGTCCCCCGCGCCGGGTTCGGTACGTGCTGGCGAGATCGATGGAAATATGTCAGGGCCGGACCGCGCCAAACACTGTCGGGGGTCAGAGTGGCCCCTGGGGCCTCCCCCGCCGCCCAAACCCCACCCGCGCCTCCGGAGCGTTGACTCGAAGCCGAAGGGCTAGTCGGAGGAGTCGGAGGGCACGGTGAGCTCGCCGATGAAGCGATCGGTCTGGCGCAGGCGGCGGGCCATGAGCTGCATGAGGCGATACGCGGCGCTGGGGGCGGCGGCGAGGCTCGGCTCGAGGATGTCGCGCGGCAGGTAGTCGGCGACGGTGGCCTCGGTGACGCGCGCGGTGGCCGTGCGGGGGCCGCCGTCGAGCGCGGCGAGCTCGCCGACGGTGTCGCCGGGGCCGGCGATGCCGAGCACCTGCGCGCGGCCGTCCGGCAGGCGCATGCTCATCTCGACGCGGCCTTCGCGGATGAAGTAGAGGCCGCCGGCGGGGTCGCCCTCGCTGAAGATCACCTCGTCCTTCAGGAAGCGGGAGGTGACCGTGCCCATCATGAGGGCGGCGCGCTGGCTCATCGGCAGCCCGCGCAGGAGGCCGCGGACCGAGGCGTTGGATCCGATCAGGCGCGGATGGCGGTCGACGCGGCGCTCGACCAGCGTGCCGCTGCGCGCCAGCCAGGAGCGCACGCGCGGCCGGAGCATGGCCGGATTGAACGGACGCGAGAGCACGTCGGTGACGGTGTCGATCAGTCGGCCCGCCGCGCCCGGGCCTTCGGTCGACGCGAGGACGAGGATCGGGACTTTTTCGCCCCACGGGAGCGCGCGGACCGCGAGCGCGCGATCCAGCATCGCCGACTCGCTGCCGGGGCCGACGAGGATGACCAGGTCGACCCGCCCGCGCGCGCCGGCGGCCGCCACCGCGCTCTCCTCCGCGTTCGCGATCTGATAGCCGTCGGGCGCGAGCGCCTCGCGGACTTCCTCGATCACCGCGCGGTCCGCGCCGACGACGAGGATGCGGCCCGACGGCGTCGCCACCACGCTGTCGTCACTGGCGGGCGCCGGCTGACCGTCGTGCAGCTCGAGCGCATCGCCTTCGGCGGCCGCGACGATCTCGAGCTGTCCCTTCTGCGCCTCGGCGCGCCGGCGCGCGCGCGCCAGCTGGGTGCGGATCCACGCGTCGCTGTGCGTCGGGTCGTGGTGAAAGAGCACGAGCCGCTTCACGCCCGCGCGCACGGCGAGGTCCACCGCGTACTCGATCGTGCTGTGGCCCCAGCCGCGCTTGGCGGGATACTCCGTGTCCGCGTACTGCGCGTCGTGGATGAGCACGTCGGCGCCGGCCACGAACGCGAGGTGGCGCTCCTCGCCCGGGTGAAGGAAGCGATGGCAGCTGGCGCGGATTCGTTCGCTCCCACCAGAACGGCTCGTGGTCGGTCACGTAGGCGATGCTGGAGGTCGCCGTCTCGAGGCGGTAGCGCGACCGTGGCCGTCGTGTGGTTCAGCAGCTGGGAGGTGACGCGATACGGCCCCACGCGGAACCGCTCCTCGGCCACTTCCTCGAACGTGATCTCCGCGCGCAGCTCGTCCGAGCTGGACCGGGAAATACGTGTGCTGCATCTGGCCCGAGAGCGAGCCTTCGAGCGTGCGGTCGAGACCGCGCGCGCCGTAGACGCTGAGCTGCGTGCCCGCGAGGTAGGCGGGGAGGAAGAACGGAAACCCCTGGATGTGGTCCCAATGGGTGTGCGTGACGAGGATGTGCATCGGGGGAAGGGACGGCGCGCGCGCGAGCAGATCGAGGCCGAGCGGTCGCGCGCCGGTGCCGCAGTCGAGGATGATCACGGTCCCGTCGTCGGCCCGCACCTCCACGCAGCTCGTGTTGCCGCCATAGAGGGTCGTGCCCCGCCCGGGAGTCGGGATCGAGCCGCGTGTGCCCCAGAAGCGGATCAACACGGTGTTCGATCTAAGCATTGACGGCCACGCCGACGCAACCTTGACGGACGCATCAGGCGTCGGCCTGCAGCCGCGCGAGCAGCGCCGCGTCGGCCGGGGGGAAGTCGTACCGCCGGAGATCGGCCGGCGCGACCCACTCCATCATCTGGCCCTCCTGGGGCGCGACGGCGCCGCCGGCAACCCTGCAACGGAAAAAGTGCAGGACCACGGTTTTCTCGGGATATTCCCAGCGAACGATCTCGACCCGCTCGCCGATGGAGAACACCGCCCCGAGCTCCTCGGACAGCTCCCGGGCGAGCGACTCCTCGAGCGTCTCGTCCGCCTCGCGCTTGCCGCCGGGAAACTCCCACAGGCCCGCGAGGTGGGTGCCCGTGCGCCGGCGCGTGATGAGGTAGCGGCCCGTGTCGTCGCGGATGATCCCCGCGACGACGTCGATCGCCGCCGCGCTCACGCGGCCAGCGTGGGGTAGGTCGCGCAGAACGCGCGCATCGGGCACCGCGTGCACCGCGGACGTCGCGGTGTACACCACGTGGCGCCGAAGTCCATCAGCGCCTGGTTGAAATCGTAGCCGCGGCCGCGCGGGACCAGTGCCTCCGCGAGATCCCAGAACGCCTTCTCGCCCCGCACCCGACGGAGGCGGCGCGGGCCGAAGAACACACGGCCGAGGACGCGACGCACGTTGGTGTCGAGGATCGCGACGTCGCGCCCGTGCGCGAAGGCGAGGATCGCGCCCGCGGTGTAGCGGCCGACGCCGGGAAGGCGGCGCAGGGTGTCGGCGCTGTCCGGGAGGCGCCCCCCGTAGCGCGCCATCGCCTCGCACGCGATCGCGTGCAGGCGCAGCGGGCGGACGTTGTAGCCGAGCGGATACCAGAGCCGGCGGACGTCGTCGACGGGCGCCGCCGCCAGCGATTCCATCGTCGGATAGCGGTCCAGGAACTGGTGATACTTCGGCAGCACGCGGTCCACCTGTGTCTGCTGCAGCATGATCTCGGACACCAGGACGCGGTAGGGCTCGCGTGTCCGGCGCCACGGCAGATCGCGGCCGTGCCGGCGATACCACGTGAGCAGGCGGCGCTGAAAGCGCGTCATGACCTGGCGGTCGGGGGAGCGCACGCGGCGCAGTCTACCGTGCGTCCGGCGGTGTGAAAAACTTTTCCCACGACGTTCCGCGTAGTTTGCTCGCGGCGGGCGGAAAGTTGGTTAAATCTGAGAGCCGACCGTGACACCGCACCAGCGAGCCCTGTCGACCCATGCCGCCGCGGCGCTCGCCCGGATTGCACGCCTCCTCGCGGAGTCGCTCGATCCGCGCGAGGTCGCTGCCCGTATTGCCGACAGCGTCCGCCTGCTGCTCGACCCGGCGGCCGCCGCGGTCTACGAGCTGACGGTCGACGGCGATCTCCTCGCGATCGCCATCGCCGGGGACGCCGGATCACCGGACGACGGCCCGCTCGTCTTCCCGCGCGGGACGGGCCTCGGCGCGGTGGCGGTGGCGGAGCGAGCGATCGTCGCGACCGGCGACATCCTTCACGATCCGCGCGTCGAGCTGCGCGCGCCGCAGCGCGCCCGCCTCGAGCGCGCGCAGTACCGCGCGGCCGTCGCCGCCCCGCTGCTGGCGCGCGGTCGCGTCATCGGCGTGCTGGGCCTGGGCCTGCGCGCGGGCCGCGCGCTCGACGACGAGGGATGGCGGATCGTGGAGGCGTTCGCGGACCAGGCGGCCATCGCGCTCGACAACGCGCGGCTGCACGCGGAGACGCGCGCCGCGCAGCGCCGGCTCGAGATCGAGCACCGCCAGTTCAAGGCGCTCTTCGACAGCGCGCTGGAAGCGGTGGTGATCGTGGACGACGACCGCCGGTACGTGGATGCCAACGACGCGGCGGCGACGCTGTTCGGCGTGCGCCGCGAGGCGCTCATCGGCCGCCGTCTCGACGACTTCGTGGTCTCGTCGGACTCCGGCGGCTCGTCCGTGGCGTGGGACGAATTCCTCGCGGCCGGCGAGCAGCAGGGCGAGGTCACGCTCGCGCGGCCCGACGGCGAGCTCCGCCTCGCGGAGTACAGCGCGCGCGCCCACTTCGTGCCCGGCCGTCACCTGTCGATCATGCGCGACGTGACCGAGCGACGCATCGCCGACCGGGAGCGACAGGCGGCCCAGAACCGCTTCGCGGTCCTCGCCGAGCTGGCGCACACGCTGTCGCAGACGCTCGATCCGGACGCCGTCGGCGAGCGCATCGCGGACAGTGCTCGCGCGCTGCTCCGTGCGCGCGCGTCCATCCTCTACACGCTCACGGCGAAGGGCCTGGTCATCGTCGCCGCTGTCGGGGGCGACGGGCCCGGCCGTCGCCCGCGGAGTCGCGCTGGCGCCGGACATCGGGATGGCGTGGCTCGCCGTCCGAGAGCGCCGGCCCGTGGCGACGGCCGACGCCGTCGAGGAGGGCTCGGTCCTCGCGGTGCCGCTCGTCGCGAAGGACATCGTCGTCGGCGCCTTCGTGATCGGGGATCGGGCGGGGCGGGTCTTCAGCACGGATGAGATCCGTGTCGCGCAGGCGTTCGCCGACCACGCCGCGGTGGCGATGGAGAACGCGCGGATCTTCGCGCTCGAGTCCACCCGGCGGGCGCAGATGGAGAGCCTCGCGGCGATCGAGCGCGACCTCGCGGCCGAGCTCGATCCCGAGCGCTTGCTCGCGCTCATCATCGACCACGTGGGTCACTTCTTCCGCGGCGCGGCCGGCCTGTACGTGGTCGACGGTCCGCAGATCCTGCGCCGGCGCGCCTGGTCGAACGTCGAGCAAGGCCCCGAAGAGGTCGGCTTCGGCGTGGGACTGGTCGGCCGCGTGGCCGAGACGCGACAGGGCCTGCTCGCCAACCACTATCCGACCTCGTCGCACGCCGTCGGTCCGTTCGTCGCTCTCGGCACCCGGCACGCCATGGGGCAACCGCTCGTGGTCCACGGCCGCCTGCTCGGCGTCGTGTCGGTCGGCCGGCTCGAGCCTTCCGATCCGCCGTTCACGTCCGACGAGTACGAGATCCTCGGCCGGCTCGCGACGCAGGCCGCCGTGGCGATCGACAACGCGCGCCTCTACGCGGAAGCCGCCCGCGGGCAGCGCGAGGCGGAAGTGATCGCCGAGGTCGCGCGCGCCATCAACGCGGCACTCGACATCAACGCGATCCTGCCGCTGGTGGCGGACGCGGCGCGCGCGCTGACGGGCGCCGACACGGCCAGCATCGCGCTGCGCGAACCCGACGGCGACACGCTGCGTGTTCCGCTACAACATCGGGTTGCGGGCCGGGCCCGCCGACCATGTGCGCATCACTCCGACGGCGGGTCTCGGCGGCCGCGTGATCCACTCCGCCCGCGCCGTCCGCTCCGACGACGTCCGCACTGATCCTTCCATCGACGGGCCCGCGCGCGCGATCCTCGACGTCGAGGAGATCGCCACCGTCCTCATCGTCCCGATCGCGTTCGGCGGTCGCGTCGAGGGCCTGCTCTTCGTGGCGAACCGGCGGCCCGTGCCGTTCACCGCGCAGGACGAGAGCGTCGTGCAGCGGCTCGCCGATCAGGGCGCGACCGCGCTCCGCAACGTGGCCCTCTTCGCCGCCGAGCAGCTCGCGCGCTCGGCCGCGGAGGCCGCGAATCGGATGAAGGACGAGTTCCTCGCGACGGTGTCCCACGAGCTGCGCACGCCGCTCACCGCGATGCTCGGATGGATCTGGTGGCTCCGGCGCGGCCCGGTGGACGACGCCGTCCCAGGAACGGGCGCTCGAGACGGTCGAGCGCAACGCGCGGGCGCAGGCGCAGCTCGTCGAGGATCTGCTCGACGTCTCGCGCATCGTGACGGGGAAGCTCCGGCTCGACGCGCGGCCGGCGGACCTGCGCGACGTGATCGAGGCCGCGGTCGACAGCGTGCAGACCGCGGCCGACGCGAAGGAGATCAGGCTCGAGACGCGGATGTCGGACGAGCCACGGACGGTGGCCGTCGATCCCGATCGCATGCAGCAAGTGGTGTGGAACCTCCTCTCGAACGCCATCAAGTTCACGCCCGCGGGGGGGAGCGTGACGGTGACGCTCGAGCAGCGGCCCACCGAGGCGTGCATCGTGGTCGCCGATACGGGGGACGGCATCACTCCCGTGTTCCTGCCCTACGTCTTCGAACGCTTCCGCCAGGCCGAAGGCTCGAGCACGCGGGCGTACGGGGGCCTCGGGCTCGGCCTCGCGATCGTCCGCCATCTCGTCGAGCTGCATGGCGGGACCGTCCGCGTGGCGAGCGCAGGCCAGGGGCAAGGCACGACGTTCACGGTGACCCTGCCCGTGCGCGCGAGCCGCCAGCCGGCGCCTGGCGACTCCGTGGCGTCGCGCCTGGCGGGCCGCGGCGGGCGCGCGCGGTCGCGGGCTCTCGCGGGCGTCGCGATCCTCCTGGTCGAGGACGAGGAAGACACGCGGGAGCTCGTCGCCATCGTGCTGTCGCAGCATGGGGCCACCGTCACCGCGGTGGACTCGGTCGCCGCCGCGCGCGAGGCGCTCGCGCGCGTGACGCCCCACGTGCTCGTGAGCGACCTCGGGATGCGCGGCGAGGACGGCTACACGCTCATCCGCGAGATTCGGCGCCGCCCCGACGACGTCCGCGGCGTGCCGTCCGTCGCGCTGACCGCGTACGCGGGCGTGGAGGATCGACGGCGCGCGCTCCGCGAGGGGTACGACGTCCACCTCGCCAAGCCGATCGATCCCGACGAGCTCGTGGCGGTCGTGACGGAGCTCGCGCCGCGCGGTGAAGGACGCGCCGAGACCGCGTGAGGGCTAGAATGCGCCTATGCCCACCCGCCACGGTCCCGTCACGTCTGCCGACGCCGCCTCCGAGCACGCCGCCGTCCGTGGAGGCGCCGGACTGATCGATCGCTCCGATCACGGTGTCCTCGAGGTGACCGGCCGCGATCGCGCCGCGTTCCTTCACGCGATGCTGAGCAACGACATCGCCGGATTGACGCCGGGGCAGGGCTGCGGCGCCACGCTGCTCGACGTGCACGGCAAGGTGCAGGTCCTGCTGCGCGTGCTGGTGCTGGAGGACCGGATCCTCGTGATCACGCCGCCGGACTTTGCGGCGAAGACGAACGAGGCGCTCGACACCTATCTCTTTTCGGAGAAGGCGTACTTCCGCGACGTGACGGGCGAGCATGCGATGGTCCTGCTCGCGGGACCGGAGACGCCCGCGCTCGTCCAGCGCATCGCCGGGGCGCTGCCCGGTGATCGTGCGTGGTCGCACGTGCCCGGCACGATCGGCGGCGCCGGCGTGCGACTCGTGCGCGGCCGCGGCGACACCGGAGAGCCGGAGGTGTGGATCCTCTGCGCCGACGGCGGATGCTGACACCGTGCGGGCCGCGTGTCTCGAGGCGGGCGCCAGGCCGGTGGGGCACGCGGCGTTCGAGGCGCTTCGCATCGAGGCGGGGACGGCCGCCTTCCCCGACGACATGGGACCGACCGTGCTGTTGCCGGAGGTCCCGTTCGACGATCTCGTCTCGCAGACGAAGGGCTGCTACATCGGCCAGGAAGTCATCGTCCGCATCCGCGACCGTGGCCATGTCAATCGCCTCCTGCGCGGTCTCGTCCTCGAGGGTGAGACCGTCCCGCCCGCGGGTGCGTCGGTGGTCGCCGGCGACGCCGAGGTGGGCAAGGTGACGAGCGCCGCGTGGTCGTACGGGCTCGAGCGGCCGATTGCGCTCGCGTTCGTGCGGCGCCAGCAGGCCGAGGCGGGGGCCGCCGTCGCGGTCCGCATCGGCGACTCCACCGCGCCGGCCACGGTCTCGGACTTGCCGTTCGAGCATGCGAGCCTTTGAACATGGGGGCCCCATCAGCCCAGGACCCCCAAACCCCCTCATGACCACGAACCGGCTGGCCGGCGAGACGAGCCCCTACCTCCTGCAGCACGCGCACAACCCCGTCGACTGGTACCCGTGGGGCGATGAAGCCTTCGCCCGCGCCCGGAACGAGGACAAGCCGCTGCTGCTGTCGGTGGGGTACTCCGCGTGTCACTGGTGTCACGTGATGGAGCGTGAGTCGTTCGAGAATCCGGACATCGCGGGCGTGATGAACCGCCACTTCGTGAGCGTGAAGGTCGATCGCGAGGAACGCCCCGACGTCGACCAGATCTACATGGAAGCCGTGCAGTCGATGACGGGGCACGGCGGCTGGCCGATGACGGTGTTCCTCACGCCCGACGGCGTGCCCTTCTACGGCGGGACGTACTTCCCGCCCGTCGATCGCCACGGGCTGCCGGGATTCCCGCGGCTGCTCGAGGCCATTGCCGATGCCTGGCAGCTCGCGGCGCGGCGAGGTGGTGGCGTCGGGCGAGAAGCTCGTGGGGCAGCTCGGCCAGATGGGGCGGCTGCGCGGCGCCACGACCCCGCTCACCGACGAGATCCTCTTCGCCGCCTTCCAGGGCGTCTCCGCGCAGTTCGACGAGGAGTTCGGGGGCCTGGGCGGCGCGCCGAAGTTCCCGCAGCCGATGATCTGGGAGTTCGTGCTGCGCTTCTGGAAGCGCAGCGGCAACCCGTACGCGCGCCGGATGGTCCACACGACGCTGGTTCGCATGGCGCGGGGCGGGATGTACGACCAGCTCGGCGGCGGCTTCGCGCGCTACTCGGTCGACGCGCACTGGCTCGTGCCGCACTTCGAGAAGATGCTCTACGACAACGCGCAGCTGGCCTCGCTCTATCTGCACGCGTGGCTGGCCTTCGGCGATCCCGAGTGGCGGCGGATCACCGAGGAGACGCTCGACTACATCTGCGCGAGATGACCGACCCGCTCGGCGGCTTCTACTCCGCGCAGGACGCGGACTCCGAGGGACACGAGGGCAAGTTCTTCGTGTGGACGCCCGACGAGATGCGCGCGGTGCTCGGCGACGCCGCGGGCGACGCGATGGCGTACTGGGGCGTCGACCGCGGGCCGAACTTCGAGGGCAAGAGCATCCTCTACGTGGCCGGCGAGCCGGATCCCGCGCGCATCGCCGCCGCGCGCCAGGCCCTGTTCGCGGCGCGCGAGCGTCGCGTCCATCCCGGCCGTGACGACAAGGTGCTCGCCGCCTGGAACGGCCTGATGGCGGTGGCGTTCGCCGAGGCGGGCCGGGCGCTCGGCCGGGCCGACTACGTGCAGGCCGCGGTCCGGAACGCCGACTTCGTGCTCGCGCACATGCGACGCGACGGACGCCTGCTGCGGACGTGGAAGGGCGGCCAGGCCAAGCTGCGCGGCTACCTCGAGGACTACGCCAACGTGGTGGCCGCGCTGATCGCCGTGTGGGAGGCGACGTTCGAGCGCCGCTGGCTCGACGACGCGCGGGCGCTCGCCGACGACATGCTGCGGCTCTTCTGGGCGCCGGACATCGACGGCTTCTACGACACCGGCAGCGATCACGAGACGCTCATCGTGCGGCCGCGCAATCTCTTCGACAACGCGGTGCCGTGCGGCACCTCCGTCGCGCTCGAAGCGCTGCTGCGGCTGTCGGTCCTGACCGGCGAGGCGCGATACGAGGACCACGCGCTCCGCGCGCTGCGGCCGATCGCCGACCTGATGGGCCGCCATCCGAGCGGCTTCGGGCGGTTCCTCTGCGCGCTCGACTTCTCGGTCGGGCCGCGCGTGGAGATCGCGCTCGTGCGGCCCGCGGCCGGGGACGGCCTGGAGCCGCTCGTGGAGGAAGCGTTCGGCCGCTATCTCCCGAACCGCGTCGTGGCGGGTGGCGCGGCCGGTGACGCCGCGGCCGCGACGCTGCCGTTGCTCGCGGGACGCGAGGCGATCGGCGGGCGGGCGACCGCGTACGTCTGCCAGAACTACGCCTGCGATCTCCCCGTCACGGACCGTGACGGCCTCCGCCGTCAGCTCGAGAGATTGTAGACATGGGGGGCCCGGGACGGGCCCCCCAAGCCCCCCGCGCTCCGCGGCCCGGCGGAGCCGTGCCGCTCCGCGACTGCTGTCTGGACTCCTCCTCGTCATCGTGACGTTGTGGCTGGCCGCAGCGCCGGCGGGGGCGTCCGACCGCGGGCCCCACGTCGTCGCCGCGCTCCGGGAAGCGCTGCAGCTCGCCGTCGACCGCGCGCTGTCGGGGGTGACCCGGCCGGACGGCTTCCTCGCGAATCCGGCGATTCGCATCCCGGTGCCCGACCAGCTCGCGAAGATCGAGTCGGCGCTCCGGCTGACCGGGCAAGACCGTGAGGTCGATCGGTTCATCGTGAGCTTGAACCGCGCGGCCGAGCACGCGGCGATCGCCGCGCGCGCTCCGCTCATGGCGAGCGTGGTCGAGGTCGGCCTGGACGACGGCCATCGCGTGTTGACCGGCGGCGAGACCGCCGCGACGGAGGCGTTGCGCCGTCACGCCGTCGGCCGGACGGTCAACGCCCTCCACCCCGCGGTGGCCGAGGCCATGGACCGGGCCGGCACCGCGCGTCGCTACAAGCGGTTCGTGAAGGACGCCCACTTCGGCGGTCTCATGCAGCCCGTGTCGCTCGATCTCGACGCCTTCGTGGTCGGCCGCGTCGTCGACGGTCTCTTCTACGCGATCGGCCAGGAGGAGCGGCGCATCCGCACCGATCCCGCCGCGCGTCCCACCCAGCGCCTGCGCGAGGTGTTCGGCGCTCAGCGGTAGGCGCACGGCGGAACCGGCGTGACGTACGGCGCCTGGGTGAGGTGGGCGCCGTGCGCGAAGAGCCGGAGCTGAAAGGCGGGCGGCGCCTCGGCGACTCGCCGGCCGCGGAGCGTGAGATACCAGCCGGCGCGCGCGACATCGACACCGACGGCGCGCAGGTCGCCCGCCATCCGCAGCGTCGCCTGTCGTCGCGCCGTGACGAGGCGCCGTGCGGCGAGCGGGCCGATGCCGGGCACGCGCACGAGGAGCTCGCGCGGCGCCGTCATGACCTCGAGCGGGAAGTGTTCGGGATGCGCGAGCGCCCAGGCCGTCTTCGGGTCGTGATCCAGCGAGAGGTTGCCGTCCGGCTCGAAGGCCAGCTCGTCGAAGCGAAAGCCGTAGTCACGCAGCAGGTGCTCGGCCTGGTAGAGGCGGAGCTCGCGGCGGGCGGGCGTCGGCGGCATCCCTTCCATCGGCGTGCCGACCACGGGCTGGAACGCACTGAAGTGCGCGTGGTGGAGGAGGGCCGCGCGCTCGAGGCGGCCGACGACGTCGAGGATCTCGCGGTCGCGCTCGCCGGCGGCGCCGACCACGAACTGCGTCGTCACCGAGCCGCCCTTCGTGGTCTCGCCGACCGCGCGCGCCTGACGCGCATCGCGGAAGATGCGCCCCGCGTGCTCGAGCTTCGGCAGCAGGTCGCCGCTGAAATCCTTTTCCTTCGCGAGGCGACGGACGTACACATCGCTCGGCCCTTCGAGGTTCACGGAGATCCGTGTGGCGAGGCGCGCCGCCTCCTCGACCTGCGCCGGCTCGGCGCCGGGGAGCAGCTTGATGTGGACGTATCCGTCGAACGCCTCACGTCGCCGGAGCAGATCGAGCGTCGCGAGCATGCGGTCGGTCGCGCGCACCGCGCGCCCCGGGACGCCCGAGGTGAGGAAGAGGCCCTGCGCGAGTCCCGCGCGATGCGCGTCCATGAAGGTGCGCGCGACCTCTTCCGGCCGGAGGCCGGTGCGTCGGACGTTGCCGCCGCAGAACGTCGGGCAGTAGCCGCACGAGAGCGAGCAGGCGTTGGTCTGCATGACGCGCATCAGGTTCGTCGTCCCGCGTCCCGGCACCCGCACCTGCGTGATCCCGACGGCCCGATCACGATCCAGCCCGGCCGCTTCGGTCAGCAACGCCATCCGACGGCGCTGGTCCATGCCCGAGTGATACTCAACACACGGCGAGTAGTCAAGCCTGGGGTCCCGGCCTTCGCGGTCGTTTGCCTCTACAATTGACCGCCATGGACACGACTCAGGTCGTCTGGCGCCCCACGCCCGAAGTCATCGAGCGCAGCCGTCTCGCGCGGTTCATGCGGAAGCTTCAAGTGCCGTCGATCGAGGCGCTGCAGAAGCGCTCGATCGAGGAGCCGGAGTGGTACTGGGACGCGGTGGTGCGGGACCTCGGGCTCCGATGGAGCCGGCCGTACACGCGCGTGCTCGACGAGTCGCGGGGGGTCGCGTGGCCGCGGTGGTTCGAGGGCGGCCTCCTCAACTTCGCCGACAACTGCGTCGACCGTCACCTCGACGCCGGACGTGGCGCGCATCCCGCCGTCATCTGGGAAGGCGACGACGGCACCACGCGCACGCTGACGTACGCGGAGCTCGGACGCGAGATCAATCGTCTCGCGAACGCGCTCAGCCGGTTGGGCGTGGCCAAGGGCGATCGCGTCGGGATCTTCCTGCCGATGTCGCCCGAGGCCGTGATCGCGACGATGGCCGTGTTGCGTCTCGGCGCGATCTACACGCCGTGCTTCTCCGGCTTCGGCGCCCAGGCGGTGGTCTCGCGCGTGCAAGACGCCGAGGCCAAGGTGCTGATCACCGCCGATGGATTCCTGCGCCGTGGTCACGTGGTGAAGCTCAAGGAGACCGCGGACGAGGCCGTCGCGCAGTGTCCGAGCGTGAAGACCGTGCTGGTGCTGCGCCGTCTCGGCCGCGAGATCCCGTGGACGGCGCCGCGCGATCAGTGGTGGCACGAATGCGTCGAGCGCGAGTCCGATCGGAGCGAGGCGGTGCCGGTGCCGGCGGATCACCCGGCGCTCATCATCTACACGTCGGGCACGACCGGCCGTCCGAAAGGGACGGTGCTGACGCAGGGTGGGTTCCTGATCAAGTGCGCGCACGACTTCGCCTACTGCATGGACGTCGGCGAGGACGACCGGCTCTTCTGGCTCACGGACCTGGGCTGGCTGATGGGGCCGATGCAGATCACCGCCGCGCTCGCCGCCGGTGGGACCGCGGTGATGTTCGAGGGCGTGCAGGACTATCCCGGCCCCGATCGGCTCTGGTCGATCGTCGAGCGGCATCGCGTCACGATCATGGGACTCTCGCCCACCTCGGTCCGCGCGCTCATGCCGCACGGCGACTCCCACCCGCGACGCCACGTGCTCGCGTCGCTGCGGCTCTTCGGGTCGACCGGCGAGCCGTGGAATCCCGAGCCGTATCGCTGGCTGTTCGAGGTGGTGGGGCAGGGGCGTCTGCCGATCATCAACTACACGGGCGGCACGGAGATCTCCGGCGGGATCCTGAGCTGCTTCCCGATCACGCCGATCAAGCCGTGCTCGTTCTACGGCCCCATCCCGGGCATCGCGGCGGATTGTTACGACGAGGACGGCAAGCCGGTGCGCGGCCAGGTGGGCGAGCTCGTGATGACGCGGCCGTGGCCCGGGATGACGCAGGGCTTCTGGCAGGACCCGGCGCGCTACGAGGAAACGTACTGGTCGCGCTGGGACAACGTGTGGGTGCACGGCGACTGGGCGTACATCGACGACGACGGGTTCTGGTTCCTGCAGGGCCGCTCCGACGACACGCTGAAGATCGCCGGCAAGCGGCTCGGGCCCGCGGAGGTGGAGTCGGTGCTCGTCGGCGATGCCGCGGTCGCCGAGGCCGGCGTGATCGGCGTCCCGCACGAGGTGAAGGGCGAGAGCGTGGTGTGCTTCGTGGTGCTGAAGCCGGGCGTGGCGCCCTCCGAGCCCCTCCGCGCGGCGCTGTCCGAGCGCGTCGCGCACTCGATGGGCAAGGCGCTCAAGCCCGAGAAGGTGCTGTTCGCGCGCGAGCTGCCGAAGACGCGCAGTGCCAAGATCATGCGGCGCGTGATCCGCGCGACGTACCTCGGCAAGGAGGCCGGCGACCTCTCGTCGCTCGAAAATCCCTCCGCGGTGAAGGCGGTGGCCGAGGCGACGTAGTGACATGGGGGGTGCGAGGCGCACCCCCCAAGCCCCCCGCTCCGCGGCCCGGCACAGCCGTGCCGCTCCGCGACTGCCCTTTCACGGTCAGACTCTGGGGCGGTCAGGTCTCGGCCGGGGTCGGCCTCCAGGCGGCGGACGATCTCGGCGAATTCCTCGATCGGCGCGAGGTCGTCCAGCGCCTCCACGACACGCTGCATGTCGAGCGCGACGTACTCGTGGATCACGACGTTACGGAACCCCGGGAGCCGCTCGAGCCTGCGCACGAGCGCGTCGGGAAAGCGCGGATCGCGGGCAAGGTTCCGCACGGCCTCGGTGTAGTCCTCGAACCGTTCTCCGCGGCGCGCCGACAGCTCGCCCGCAATGTCGATCACGAGCTGGCACACCGTGAGCAACGAGAACAGCACATCGTTGTGAAGGGAGAGGTCGCGCTCGAGACTCTCGCGCCCGGCGATCCGAGGCCGGATCGTGCGTAAGTGGTCGAGATGGCGCCGCAGCTCCACCAGCCGCTCGACGAGGTAGGTCACCGCGCGAGGGCGGCGAGCTTGACGAGGCGCGTACGCCGGAGGAACGGCTCGAGGTCGGCGGCACGGAGCAGGGTATTGCGCACGTAGGCGTGGTCGGCCTCGGCATCGAAGCAGACGAGCCGCACGCCCTCGGTGATGACCCGGCGCCCGAACTGCGGCGGGGCGTCGTTCAGGACGACCACGTCCACCGGATGCGCCGGCCCTGCGCCGAGCTGCGCGGCCAGGCGGACGCGCTCCTCGAATCGTTCGCGAGCCGTGGGAAAGCCTGCCCGATCGAGCAGCACCGCGATATCCACGTCGCTGTCGCGGTGTGGGCGACCGCGAGCGTGGCTGCCGAAGAGATAGGCCGACACGAGACCGCGCGGACACGTGCGCGCGAGCACTCCGCGGAGACGAGTCGCGACGTCGAGAGCGGGGTCGTTCATGACGTGGACTGGAAAGATTATCCCACGACCGCGCGTGGCGAAGCCTCGTAGCCCTCTGCCGATGGGGGCCGCGCGAGCGGCGTGGCGAGCCGGGCTTACCGGGGAAGATCGCGCGAAACTGACGATGCCATCGGCGAGGCCGCGGGCCGAGGCTGGGTCGCGCCGACCCACTCCGCGGTGTATACTCACCCCCGTTCGTCGTGGGGGGAGGATTCCTGAGAACCGGGTGCGGCCCGGGACCCCTCGAACCTGATCTGGATAATCCCAGCGAAGGGAACACGGCGAGGCAGGGATCGCGGCCGCACCCTTTGACGGGGGAGCGGCCGTTTGTGTTTGTGAAGATCTCGGTGAACGGGCAGCCGACCATGATCGAGGCGGGCATCACCGTCGACGGCCTCCTCGACACGCTGAACATCAAGCGCGAGTACACCGCGGTGGCGGTCAACCGTGAGATCACCCCCAAAAGCGAGTACGGCATCCGTGAAGCTCTGGGAAGGGGACAAGGTCGAAATCGTTCGGCCGATGGGCGGAGGATAGAGAGATGTACGACACCAACCTGGTCCTGGGCGGCAAAGACTTCAGCTCGCGGCTCATCGTCGGAACGGGCAAGTACGCCTCCAACGACATCATGCGGACGGCCATCGAGGAGTCCGGCGCCGAGATCGTCACGGTCGCCATCCGGCGCGTGGCGCTGCCGGGCACCGGGGAGTCGATCCTCGACGTCATCGATCCCAAGCGCTACACGCTGCTGCCGAACACGGCGGGGTGCTACACCGCCGACGAGGCGATCCGCACCTGCTATCTCGCGCGCGAGGCGGGCCTCGGCGAGATGGTGAAGCTCGAGGTGATCGGCGACCAGCGCACGCTGTTCCCGGACGTGATGGGCCTGCTCGAGGCGACGAAGACGCTCGCGCGCGACGGCTTCACGGTGATGCCGTACACGAACGACGATCCCGTGATGGCGAAGCGCCTCGAGGACGCGGGGGCGGCCTGCGTGATGCCGCTCGGCGCGCCCATCGGCTCCGGCCTCGGCATCCGCAACCCGTACAACATCAAGATCATCCTCGAGACGGTGTCGGTGCCCGTGATCGTCGATGCCGGCGTCGGCACCGCGTCCGACGCCGCCATCGCGATGGAGCTCGGCTGCGACGGTGTCCTGATGAACACCGCCATCGCCGCCGCCAGCGATCCCGTCAGCATGGCGAAGGCGATGCGTCTGGCGGTCGCAGGCCGGACGCCTCGCGTCCAAGGCCGGCCGCATGGGCAAGAAGCTCTACGCCACCGCGTCCTCGCCGCTCGAGGGCGTGCCCGATTGGACGAGCTGAAGCTCTGCCTGGTCACTGACCGGAGCGGGACGCGCGGCCGCGATCTCGTCGAGGTCGTCGCCGCGTGTCTCGCCGCGGGCCTGCCCGCCGTGCAGGTGCGCGAGAAGGACCTGTCCGCCGCCGATCTCGCCGCGCTCTGTCGCGGGATCCGCGCGCTGCGTCCCGCGCCGTTCCTCATCGTCAACGATCGCGTCGACGTCGCGGTCGCCGTCGGCGCCGACGGCGTGCAGCGGACGCACGCGTCGCTCTCGGTGGACGACCTGCGCGTGGTCGCGGACACGCGCGTGCGGGTCGGCGCCTCCGTGCACGCGCTCGACGAGGCGCGGCGCCGCGGCCGCGCAGGGCGCCGGACTGGATCTTCTTCGGGCCCGTCTACGACACGCCCTCGAAGCGTCAGTACGGCGCGCCGCAGGGGCTCGCCGAGCTGGAGCGCGTGGCCGCCGCGGTGCCGATTCCGGTGATCGCGATCGGCGGGATCACGCCGGATCGGGTCGAGCGAGGTGCGCCGGGCGGGAGCGCACGGCGTCGCCGTGATCTCGGCGATCCTGTTCGCCGACGATCCCGGGGCCGCGACGAAGCGATTTCTCGACCAGCTCCACTGAGGATCCCGTGAAGATCCTCATCGTCGGTGGCGGCATCATCGGGTGCGCGTCTGCGCTGGAGCTCGCGAAGGCGGGCTGCGCGGTCACGGTGCTCGAGCGCGCGACGCCCGGCGCCGAGGCGTCGAGTGCCGCGGCCGGGCTGCTGGCGCCGATCGACGAAACCGCCAACACCGCCTTCGCGCAGCTCGCTCTCGAGAGCTGGCGCCGCTATCCCGGCGTGGTCGCCGAGCTGCGCGAGCGCACGGGGATCGACGTGGAGTACGTCACGCGCGGCACGATCTATCCGCTCGCCACCGCCGAGGACGTGCGGAGAGCGGAAGCGAAGGCCCGCGCCGACTGGGCGCGCGAGGTGGGCATCGAGGCGTGGGATGCCGGCGACGTGCGGCGGCACGAGCCCGCGGTGTCGACGGACGTGCGCGGGGCGATGTTCGTGCGGGGCGACCACTGGGTGAACAACGAGCGCCTCGTCGTGGCCTACGCGCAGGCCGCCGCGGCCGCAGGGGTGGCCGTGATGACCGGCGCCGCCGTGTCGCGCGTGATCGTCGAAGACGGGCACGCGCGTGGCGTGATGGTCAACGGTGACCGCTTCGACGCCGACGCGGTGCTCCTCGCCGCCGGCGCCTGGACCGGCGCGCTGGCCGAGACGTTCGGGGGCCGGCTCCGGATCGAGCCGCGCAAGGGGCAGATGCTCGCGCTGAGCCACGTGCCGGCGCTGCTCACCCACACGATCCACGGCGACGACGTCTATCTCATCCCGCGGCCGTCAGGAGAGCTCCTGATCGGCGCCACCGTCGAGAAGGTCGGCTTCCAGCGCTCGATCACCGCGCGCGGCATCGCGAAGCTGTTGAACGCGGCGCTCACGCTGGTGCCCGGCATCGCCGACCTTCCGATCCGGCGCACCTGGGCGGGCCTGCGGCCCTGGGCGCCGGACAGTCTTCCGGTCCTCGGCCCGTGGCCCGGCATCGACGGACTTTTCGTCGCCACCGCGCACTACCGGAACGGTATTCTCCTGGCGCCGATCACGGCACGACTCATGACCGAGTGGATGACGCACGGGGCGCCCTCGCTGGACGTCAAGGACTTCCTCCCAAACCGTTTCATAAAGGACCGACGACCATGACGAAAGACGACCTGAAGGACCAGGTACACGCGGCGATCGAGCGGCACGCGGACGAGATCATCACGATCGGCGAGCAGATCCGGCGGACCCCCGAGCTGGGCTTCAAGGAGTTCAAGACGGCGAAGCTCGTCGAGGAGACGCTCGGCAAGATCGGGCTCTCGCCGAAGGGCGGGCTCGCGATCACGGGCGTGCGCGCGGACCTTCCGGGTCGCGCGGGCGACGGTCCGACGTTCGCCATGCTGGGCGAGCTCGACGCGCTCGTGGTGGCGGGGCATCCGGAAGCGGATGCGACCACCGGCGCCGCCCACGCGTGCGGCCACAACGCGCAGGTCGCCGGCTTGCTCGGCGCGGCGATGGGGCTCATCGACGCGAAGGCGGCCCAGCATCTGGCCGGCCGTCTCGTGTTCTTCGCGGTGCCCGCGGAGGAGTATGGCGACGTCGAGTGGCGCGTGAGCCAGGCGCGCGCCGGCAAGCTCGAGTTCCTCGGCGGCAAGCCCGAGCTGCTTCGCCTCGGTCACTTCGACGACGTCGACCTGTCGATGATGATCCACGGGACGTCGCGGCCCGAGGACGGCAAGGCCGGCGTGGGCGTCTCCAACAACGGCTGCATCGTGAAGACCGTGCGCTACCTCGGCAAGGCGGCGCACGCGGGCGGCGCGCCCCACATGGGCATCAACGCGCTCTACGCGGCGCAGATCGGCCTCATGGCCATCAACGCGATCCGCGAGACGTTCCGCGACGAGGACACGATCCGCGTGCATCCGATCATCACGCACGGCGGCTCGCAGGTGAACGTCATCCCGGGCGAGGTCCGGCTCGAGACCTACGTGCGCGGCCGCACGGTGGAGGCGATCATGGCCGCCAACGCGCGCGTCGACCGCGCACTCCGCGCGGGCGCGCTGGCGCTCGGCGCGAAGGTCGAGATCGAGACGCTGCCCGGCTACATGCCGATGCAGTGCGATGCGACGATGGCGCGCGATGTTCAAGGCGACGATGGCGCGCATGGTGGGCGAGGAGCACTACCGGGAGATCGGCCACCGCACCGGCTCGACCGACATGGGCGACCTGAGCCAGGTGATGCCGATCCTGCACCCGTACATCGGCGGCGCGCGGGGCACCGGGCACGGCGCGGACTACGAGATCGTCGACAAGCCCCTGATGTACCTGGCCCCCGCGAAGGCGCTCGCGTCGATGGCGATCGATCTCCTGTACGACGGCGCCGCCGGCGCGAAGCAGGTGTTGAAGGCGGCCAAGCCGCCGATGACCCGCGAGCAGTACCTGACGTTCCAGCGCTCGGTCGGGAAGCGCGAGGTGTACGAGGGCTGATCCTTTGTATGGCAAGACGGCGATCGATTTTCCGCGGCGCGTGGTCTGCCTGACCTCCGAGACCGCGGAGATCGCCCATCTGGTGGGCGCGGGGGACCGGGTGGTGGGCGTGCCCGGCACCGCGCGCCGGCCCGACGCCGCCCGGGACAAGGCGAAGGTCGGCGGGTTCACGACGTTCAAGCTCGAGAAGATCCTCGCGCTCGAGCCGGACCTGGTGCTCGGGTTCTCGGACCTGCAGCGTGACATCGTCCGTGACCTGATCGGGGCCGGCGTCGCCGTGCTGTGCACGAACCAGCGCTCGTTCGACGAGGTGCTCGAAGCGATCCTCGTCATCGGCGGCGCGCTCGGCCGCGAAGGCGATGCCCGGGCGCTCGTGGCGGACATGCGCGACGAGGTCACGCAGGTCCGGGAGTACTCGAGCGTGTGGCCCGATCGGCCCCGGGTCTACTTCGAGGAGTGGCACGACCCGCTGATCGCGGGCATCCGCTGGGTGTCCGAGCTGATCGAGATCGCCGGCGGCCACGACGTCTTCGCGGAGCTGCGCGCGCAGCGTGGCGCGCGGGACCGGATCGTGAGTCCGGAGGACGTCGCGCGGCGCGATCCGGAGATCATTCTCGCCTCGTGGTGTGGCAAGCCGGTGGAGACGTCGGTGATCGCCGGGCGCGCCGGCTGGGCGCAGATCACCGCGGTGCGGCGCGGACAGATCCACGAGATCGCCGGCGAAGACATCCTGTCACCCGGCCCGTCCCTGATGGTCGGCTTGCGACGGATTCACGAGCTGATCCAGGAGTTCCAGGCGGCACGATGAGGTGCCATTTTGGGCATACAATCACTCTGGACTCGTTGCCGGAAAAACTTGGGGCCACCAGGGGTGCGCGCTAGTATCGGACCCCGTTCACAGGAGCCTAATTGACGCCCATGACCGATTCCACTCTCGCTCGCCCGGAGCGGTTCTTTTCCGATCGCTTCAACGTCACGCCCGCCTTGATGGAGAAGGTCCTCGGCGGCGCCCTCAAGGGGCGCGTCGACGACGCCGACATCTTCCTCGAGTACCGGATCAACGAGGAGCTCGTCCTCGAGGAAGGCGCGGTCAAGAAGGCCTCGCGTCACGTGAGCCAGGGCGCGGGTGTCCGCGCGCAGGCCGGCACGCGCACCGGGTACGCGCACACGGACGACATCACCGTGCGTCACCTCGAGGAAGCTGCGCGGCAGGCGCGCGCCATCGCGGATCGCACGGGCGGCACCGCGGCCCTGGCCACGCCGGGCGCCGGCCGGCCGCACGATCTCTACACGCTGGACGAGCCGCCGATCCTCACCGACCTCGCGCGCAAGCTGGAGCTCCTGCGCAAGGTGGACGCCGCGGCGCGCGCCGCCGATCCCCGCGTGCGCCAGGTGATCGCCTCGATCGGGAGCGAAGAGGTGGTGACGCTGATCGCCACCGTCACCGGCTGGAGCGTCGGCGACGTGCGACCGCTCACGCGCCTCAACGTCACCACGATCGCGGAAGAGAACGGCAAGCGCGAGATCGGGAGCTACGGCGGCGGCGGGCGCGTGCGCTTCGACTTCTTCCTCGAAGAGGACCGCTGGAAGCGCTTCGCGATCGAGGCCGCGCGCCAGGCCACCCTCAAGCTCAACGCCGTCGACGCGCCCGCGGGGACGATGACGGTCGTGCTCGGTCCGGGCTGGCCGGGCATCCTCCTGCACGAGGCGGTCGGGCACGGTCTCGAGGGAGACTTCAACCGCAAGGAAGTGTCCGCGTTCGCGGGCCGCGTCGGGCAGAAGGTGCGCCTCCGAGCTCGTCACCGTCGTCGACGACGGCACGATCCCGAACCGTCGCGGCTCGCTCAACGTCGACGACGAGGGCACGCCGACGGGACGCACCGTCCTCATCGAGCGCGGCGTGCTGCGCGGGTACCTGCAGGACAAGCTCAACGCGCGCCTGATGGGGACGGCGCCGACCGGCAACGGGCGGCGCGAGTCGTACGCGCATCCGCCGATGCCGCGCATGACCAACACGTTCATGCTGGCGGGCGACGACGACCCCGCCGACATCTTGAGGTCGGTGAAGCACGGGCTCTACGCGGTGGGGTTCGGCGGCGGCCAGGTCGACATCACCAGCGGCAAGTTCGTCTTCTCGGCGAGCGAGGCCTATCTCATCGAGGACGGGCAGGTCACGAAGCCCGTGAAGGGCGCCACGCTGATCGGCAACGGGCCCGACGCGCTGACGCGCGTGAGCCGCGTGGGCCGCGATCTCCAGCTCGACGAGGGCGTCGGCACGTGCGGCAAGGAAGGGCAGTCGGTGCCCGTCGGCGTCGGGCTTCCGACCATCCGCATCGACGGCATGACGGTCGGGGGCACGGCGGTTTGAACGCGGAGATCCTCGTCGATGTCCTGAAGCGCGCCGTCGGCCGGGGCGCCACCGCCGCCGACGGGTTCCTCGTGGAGGAGCGGCACTTCAGCGGCCAGTCCGCCTCGGCGAGGTCGACACCGTCACCCACGCGGACGACCGGCGGCTCTCGCTCCGCGTCTTCGTGGGGCAGGCGTCCGCCGCCGCCTCGACGTCGGACCTGTCGCGAGAGTCGCTCGAGCGCGTCGTGGACGAAGCCACCGCGCTGGCGCGCATCACCGCCGCGGACCAGCACGCGGGCCTGCCCGATCCCGAGCAGCTGATCGACCACATCCCCGACCTCGATCTCGCGGATCCGAGCGGCCACGACCTCGCGCCGGAAGACAAGCTCGAGCTCGCCCGGCGCGCCGAGGCGGCGGCGCTGGCCGAGGATCCCCTCGTCACGAAGTCCGAGGGCGCGAAGTTCTTCGATCGCCAGGCGCGCTACGCCTACGCGACCTCGCACGGCTTCCAGCGCGAGTACAGCACGTCGTCCTTCGGTCTCACGGTGTCGCCGGTCGCGAGCCGTGACGGCGAGATGCAGCGCGACTCGTGGTACTCGACGGCGCGGAAGCGCGCGCGGCTCGACGATCCGGAGTCGATCGGGCGCATCGCGGCGCGCCGGGCGGTGCGCCGGCTCGGCGGCCGCAAGGTGAAGACGACCGAGGTCCCGGTGATCTTCGATCCGGAGAACGCCGCGAGCCTGCTGCGGGCCATCGCGGGCGCCGCGAGCGGGCCGGCGCTGTACCGCCGCGCGTCGTTCCTGCTCGAGCGGCTCGGCACGCGCGTGGCGGCGCCGAGCGTCACGCTGGTCGACGACGGCACGCTTCCCGGCGCGCTCGGCTCGCGCCCGTTCGACGGCGAGGGGCTTCCCACGCGGCGCACGGTCATCGTGCGCGACGGGCACGCTGGAGTCGTACCTGCTCGACAGCTACAGCGGCCGCAAGCTCGGCATGGCGTCCACGCATCACGCGGTGCGCGACGGCGTGCGGGGTGAGCGTGTCGACGTCGAACCTCATGCTGCTGCCCGGCACCGCGACGCCCGGAGGACCTGATCGCGTCGGTCACGAACGGGTTCTACGTCACCGAGCTGATCGGCTTCGGCGTCAACGGCGTCACCGGCGACTACTCGCGTGGCGCCGCCGGTCTGTGGATCGAGAACGGCACGCTCACGTATCCGGTCGAAGAGGTCACCGTGGCCGGCAATCTCCTGGCGATGTTCGCGGCCGTGGAAGGGATCGGCAACGACCTCGTGCTCCGGGACCGCACCGTGTCCCCCACGCTGCTCATCGGCAAGATGGTCGTCGCCGGGAACTGACGGAGACCGCCTGGATGGTCATCGACAGCCACTGCCACCTGCACGATCCGTCCTTCGCCGACCTCGGCGAGACGATGCGCGTCGCGCTCACGCACGACGTGTGGGGCGTGATCGGCGTCGGCATCGACCCTGACAGCAACGCGCGCACGGTCGCCGCGGCGACGGCATTTCCGAAGGCCGTGTGGCCCTGCCTCGGGTTCCATCCCGATCATCCGAAGCTCGACGACGACGACCCTGGAGCAGGTGCTCGACCAGGTGCAGGCGAATCACGCCCGCGTGGTGGCGCTCGGTGAGGTCGGGCTGCCGTGGTATTCGCTGCAGGGGAATCCCGATGCCGCGTCGCTGATGACCCAGGGCCGCGCGCGCCTCGACCGGCTGCTGCAGGCGGCGGCCCGCTACGACCTGCCGGTCGCGCTGCACGCGCCGCACGGCGCGGCCGTCGGCGCCTTCGAGGCGCTCAAGCGTCACGGCATCGAGCGCGCGGTGTTCCACTGGCACAAGGCGCCGCCCGAGGTGACGCGCGCGATCGTCGACGCCGGCTACCTCGTCTCCGTCGGTCCGGAAGTGATCTATCGCGAGCGGGACCGCGCGCTGGTGTACGACACGGACCTCGAGTCGCTGCTCATCGAGAGCGACGGCCCGTGGCCGTACCGGGGCGAGTTCGAGGGGATGCCGTCGGGGCCGTGGCTGGTGAGTCGCGTGGCCGAGGAAGTCGCCAAGATCAAGCGGCTGCCGGTCGACGACGTGATGTTCCAGCTCTCGGCCAACGCCTGCCGGCTCTTCGACCTCATGTGGGTGTGACCTCACGCCCCTGAACGCCATGTCGTCGACGTTCCCGGCGGGCACCTCTGCCTCGTGCTGCACGTTCCCGCCGGCTCGGCGCCGGTGCCCTGC
The DNA here is from genome assembly GCA_963707305.1 of uncultured Candidatus Rokubacteria bacterium. GTDB lineage: Bacteria > Methylomirabilota > Methylomirabilia > Rokubacteriales > CSP1-6 > VGLJ01. Next base: position 179,228 of record CAVPPZ010000021.1, on the reverse strand, counting down.
GTGGTCGCCTGCCACGGTCTCAGCGCCTCCAAGGACAGCGACAAGTACCTGATGCTCGGCGCGGAGCTGCCGAGCGCCGGCCTGGCGCTCGCGCGCTTCGATTTCCGCGGCTGCGGAGAATCCACCGGGCGTGAAGACGAGACGACGGTGGCGACGCGGATCGAGGACGTGGACGCGGTGCTGGCCCTGCTCGCGTCGCACCCGCGGCTCTCGGGGCGCTTCGGCCTTCTCGGGTCGAGCATGGGTGGATTCGTCGCGCTCCATGTCGCGGCGCGCGCGCACGTCGCGGTGGGGGCCGGCGTCGGCGTCCGGGGGCCCGAGGGGGCCTCTGACCCCCGCCAGGTGTTTGGCGCGGTCCGGCGCTGGCATGTTTCCATCGACCTCGCCAGCACGTGCCGAATCCGGTGCGGGGGACGGGTCACCCGGCCCCCTCGGGCCCCCGGACGCCGACGCCGGCCCCCACCGCGACGTGAGGGCAGTCGTGACGTGGAATGCACCGAGCAACCTGTTCGACCTCGCGAACGACGAGCGCGAGGAGCGGCCTGGCATCGGCATCCCGTTCTTCATGGAGCTCGCTTCGCATCGCTACGAGACGACGCCGGATGGCGTCCCGCGTCACCTGGTTGTCCAGGGCGAGGCCGACGACGTCGTGCTCCGTCGAGCACGGTGCGGTGCTGCACTCGCGGGCGGCGGAGCCGTGCGATCTCATCGTCATTCCCGGCGCGGACCACCGGCTGACGGATCCCGGCCATCGGCGGACGGCCGTCGACGCGAGCCTCGCGTGGTTCCGCCGCTTCTTGCCGGAGCGTGCCGCGTGAGCCCGGACGTCGTGCATCGCGACCGGCTCGTCGACGACTTCCTGTCCCTCGTACGGATCTCGAGCCCGTCGCGGCGCGAAGGCGAGGTGGCGCGCTGGCTCACCTCGACGCTGACGGGCATGGACGTGCGCGTGGACGTCGACGACGCGGGCACGAAGATCAGCGGCGACACCGGCAACCTCTTCGCGAAGTTCCCCGGCACGGTGCCCGATGCGCCCGCCCTCCTGCTGTGCGCGCACATGGACACGGTGGTGCCGTGCGACCGCGTGACGCCGGTGCGCGACGGCGATGTCATCCGGACCGACGGCACCAGCGTCCTCGGGGGCGACGACAAGGCGGGCGTGGCGGCCATCCTCGAGGCCGTGCGGATCGTGCGGGAGCGCAACATCCCGCACGGGCCGATCGACGTGCTCTTCACCGTGTGCGAGGAGCAGGGCCTCTTCGGCGCCAAGCACTTCGACATCGGCCGCCTGCGCGCGCGGAGCGGCGTCGTGCTGGACTGCGACGGGGTCGACGAGCTGATCCTGCAAGGCCCGGCGGCGAACAAGGTGATGTTCACCGTGCACGGGCTCGAGGCGCACGCCGGCCTCTGTCCGGAGCAGGGGATCAGCGCGATCAAGGTCGCCGGCGAGGCCATCGCCGCGATGCGCCTCGGGCGCATCGACGAGGAGACGACGGCGAACCTCGGCCTGATCCAGGGCGGGCTCGCGACGAACATCGTCCCCAACCAGGTGACGGTGCGGGGCGAGACACGCAGCCGCAGCGACGTGAAGCTGCGGACGCAGACCGACCACATGGTCGCGTGCTTCGAGCAGGCGGTCGGCCGTCACCGCGTGACGGTCGAGGGACGCGAGCACGCCGCGCGCGTGGACGTGAAGGTCACCCAGGACTACGAGCGGCTGAACGTCCCGGCGGACAGCGGGATCGTGCGGCTGCTCCGCCACGCGGTCGAGGGGCGGGGCCGGACGCTCACCGTGCGCGCCACCGGCGTCGGCTGCGACGCCAACATCTTCAACGGCCGCCACGGCCTCGAGATCGCGAATCTCGGATGCGGAATGCGCCAGATCCACACGGTCAACGAGTGGATCGCGATCAAGGACCTGGTGGCGACCGCGGGCACTTTGGTCGAAGCGCTGCGTTTGAACGCTGTTTGACATCGGGGGGAGCGCTGCGCGCTCCCCCCGATACCCCCCATCGCTCCGAAGGCGTCGGTGAAGTCGTTCCGCCGAGTCCGTCGCTCGAATGTCAACGCATCGAGGTGACGAGACTCCACGTCGCGCTGAGTCGACGCTGCGTGATGTCCGCGGGTTCGAGCGCGGGCTGACGCCCCCCTCCGAGTGCTAGACCGCGTGTGGAGATATGAGCGGGGCGAGCGACTGCGGCTCGAGCTCGGGCGCGTACTGGTAGCACTCCGGCTCGACCACCAGCGCCGACTCGAGCTCCGGCAGCAGGTTCGCGACGCTGAAGACCGACGCGCCGCACGAGTCCAGCAGGGCCGACGACTGCACGCCCGCGAGCAGGACCGTGATCCCCGGCTGTTCCATCGAGCGCGCGAGGAGCAAGTACTGCGGCTGAAAGAGGCTCAGCGCGCGCTCGGCGAAGTGGGCGAGGGTCGCGACCACCTGCGCTTCGCGGCCGGCGCGCGCGGCGAACAGCAGGAGCCCGAGCGCCGACGCGCGCAGGGGCACGCGCCGGAACTCGCGCACCGTCACCAGCGTGTGGTCGCCGGGCGTGACCGGCCCGCAGAACGTCTCGCCGCGCTCGTGGACGGAGTACACCGCGAAGCGGTCCGGGTGCTGCGCGCTGCGGAAGCGCGAACGCGCGTGCACGGGCCCGTCGAACATCGGGTCGGTCATGTCATCGCACGGTATCGGCGAGGGGTCGTCGCCGATCGTGCGATAGAGGCGCAGGCCACGGATCCAGGGCGTACGTGTTTGCCGTTGCACGGCCGGGAAGGGGAGCAAGGGGCGTGCCGCAGCGCGACGTCGCCGATGATGCGTGATCATGCCCACATACGCGCCCCGGCCCGATTCTTCAAACCATCGTCCGTGACGCACCCGTCACGCGCGTGACGAGATGGCGCTGACACTGGGCGTGTAAAAACGGGCAGGCCCAAGGGGACCCGATGGAACGATGACACGCTGATGTGAAAAAAATTGCCCAATGACGCGGGGTTACGACGAGTGGCCGTTCGCCGCGGTGCTACGATGAGCACACATGCCGGGCGTCGACGCCGAGCTTCTCTTTCGACTCGCGAATGCCGTGCTTGCCGCGGCGTCGCTGAGCATCGCGGCCCTCATCGTCATCGCGATCACTCGGCGCAGCACGCGGAATCTCGAGCCGCTGGGCCTGGCATTTCTTGCCGTGTTCCTGGCGTTCGGCCTGCGCGCGACCGTGCGCGCCGTGACCGGCGGCCTCGGCGGCGGCGAGCACGGCACGCTGTACGTCGCCGTGGACTGGCTGGGCGCGCTCGCCGCGGTCGCGTTCCTGGCGCTGCGGCGGCGCTACGGGATCTTCATCGAGAGCGCCACCATCGTGCGCGAGTACGAGCACGAGTTCGCGGAGAAGGAGCGTGAGGCGCGCTCGCTCGCGCAGATCAACGAGGAGCTGCGGCGGCTCGACGAGCTGAAGTCCGAGTTCCTCGCGATGGTGAGCCACGAGCTGCGGACGCCGCTCACCGCCATCGTCGGCTACAGCCGCCTGCTCCTGCGCCAGGTCCACGGCACGCTCACGCCCAAGCAGATCGAGCAGCAGGAGGCGATCTTCCGCAGCGCTCAGCGGCTCACCGACCTGATCAACGAGCTGCTCGACGTCTCACGGCTCGAGTCGGGGCGCGTGGAGCTCAATCCCCGGGCCACGGACACGCGCGCGGTGACCGATCAGGCCATCGCCGTGGTGACGGTGGCGGCGCAGGCGAAGCGCATCCAGATCCTCAATGCGGTCGACGCGGCGACGCCGCCCGTGCACGCCGACGCGGAGCGCCTGCAGCAGATCCTGGTGAACCTGCTCTCGAACGCGGTGAAATTCACGCCCGACGGCGGCCGGGTGACGGTGTCGGCCGGGCGACACAAGGACCAGGTCTGGATCGCGGTCCTCGACACGCGGGGTGGGAATCCCGCGCGACGAGCTGGCCCGCATCTGGGACCCGTTCTACCAGGTCGAGTCGACGTTGCGTCGCCGGCACGGCGGCTCCGGGCTCGGGCTCACCATCGTGCGGCGGCTCGTCGAGCTGCACGGCGGGCTCGTGCGTGCGGAGAGCGAGGGCGAGAACCAGGGCAGCCGGTTCACGTTCACGCTGCCCGTGGCCACGGAGCCCGTCTCGCAGGACGCGGCGCCGGCGCGCGAGGTCGGCATCGAGCGCATCCTCGCCGGCCGCCGCGTGATGATCGTCGAGGACGAGCGCGACAGCCAGGAGCTGATGCGCTCCGTGATCGAGGACCTGCTCGGCGGCACGGCCATCGTGTGCGGCGACGGCGAGCGGGCGGTGTTCGAAGCGGTCGAGCGCCCGCCCACGCTCATCCTCCTCGACCTCATGCTCCCCTCGCTCAGCGGCTGGGAAGTCGCGCGGCGGCTGCGCCAGAACCAGCGCACGAAGGCCGTGCCGATCATCGCGGTGACCGCGCTCGCACGGCCGCAAGAGCGCGAGTCGGCGCTGCATGCGGGATGCGACGGCTACCTGTCGAAGCCCTTCGTGCCGGACGACATGGCGCGGCTGATCGCGGTGACCCTGGCGCGCCAGGGCGTGGGGGCGCGGTAGCGTGGACGCCGCCCGGATCCTCGTCGTGGAGGACAATCGCGACACCTCGGCGCTCTTGCGCGACCTGCTCGAGGCGGAAGGCTACGCGGTCGAGTCCGCCATGACCGGCGAGAAGGCGCTCGAAGCGCTCGCGCAGAATCCCGACGTCGATCTCCTCGTGCTCGACCTGATGCTGCCCGGCATGAGCGGCTACGACGTCATCGAGGCGCTCCGGGCGAACGCCGACCTCGCGAGCGTTCCGGTGCTCGTGCTCAGCGCGCTCAGCTCGACGTCGGCGCGGATCCGCGGTCTCCGCGACGGCGCCGACGACTACATGACGAAGCCGTTCCTGCCCGAGGAGCTGCTGGCGCGCACGCGCACGCTCGTCACGAGCCGCCTCCTCGAGCGGCGCACGCGCGAGCTCCAGGCGCTGGGGCAGATCGCGCAGGCCAGCCTGACGGCGGTGAGCGCCGAGGCCCTGCTGCCGCGCATCGTCGAGATCTCGGCGGACGTCTTCGGCGCCGACCTCGCCGTGCTGTACCTGACCGACGAGACGCGGGACGAGCTGCGCGCGCGCGCGGCGTTCGGGCGTGGACGTGCCACTCGCCGAGCTCTCCATGTCCGCGTCCGAAGGCGCGGGGCGCGCGGCCATCACCACCGGCGCGCCCGTCCTCGTCGAGGACGGGGCCGGCGCCGATCCCCGTGTCACGGATCGCGCGATCCGCGCGCTCGGCCTCCGTTCGCGGATGGTGGCGCCGCTGATCGTGGGCGGGAGCCCGGTCGGCGTCCTGGAGGTCGGCCGCCGGTCACGCCGCCTCGACCCGCGCGCCGACCGGCTGCTGCGCATCGTCGCGGATCGCGTGGCCGTCGCGCTCGAGCACGCGCGGCTCGAGGGCGAGGCGCGCGAGCTGGCGGATGTCGTGCGCCGGATCGGCGAGGGCGTGGTGGTCGCCGACGTCGACGACCGTGTCGCCTTCGCCAACGCGGCGTTCGCGGAGATGGTCGGCGTGGCGCCCGAAACGTTGCGGGGCCGGCGCTGGACGGAGTTCCTCGCCGGCGCGCAGGACACGGCCGTGCTCACCGAACGGATGAAGCAGCCGAGCTTCCAGGGTGAGGTGCTGCTGATCACCGGCTCGGGCGAGCCGCGCCCGGTGCTGATCAGCCTCTCCACGGTGCCCCGCGACGGCGGTCCCTGGCAGCGCATCGGCGTGTTCCGCGACATCAGCCGGGAGCACGAGCTGCGCTTCCGCGTCATCCGCGAGCAGAAGTTCCGGACGCTCGGCTCGCTGGCGGCGGGGGTCGCGCACAACATCAACAACCGGCTCACGCCCGTGCTCGGCTGGACCGAGATGCTGCTCGAGCGCCTCGCCGCCGGGGAAACGCTGGATCGCGCGGAGCTGGTCCACGCGCTCACGGTCATCAACCAGGGAGCGTCCGACAGCGTGGGGACCGTGCGCCGGCTCCAGGAGTATGCGCGCCCCGGGCGCGTGAAGGGCCCGGAGGCGGTGCAGCTGCGCGACGTCCTCGAGCACCTCCTCGCGCTCACGCGGCCGCAGTGGGACAACGAGGCGGCGCGCCGCGGCATCCGCTACGAGATCGACCTCAAGATCGAGCCGGCGCCCGCGATCCTCGCGGTGGCCAGCGAGATCCGCGAGGCGATCCTGAACATCCTGGAAAACGCGCTGACGGCGATGCCTCACGGCGGCCGGCTCACGCTGCACGTCCGGGGCGTCGAGCGCCGCGCCATCCTTTCGATCAGCGACACGGGCCAGGGGATGAGCGAAGAAGTGCAGCGCCTCGCTTTCGAGCCGTTCTTCACGACCCGCGCAGGCGAGGGTGGCTCCGGCCTGGGCCTGGCGCTCGCGCAGGAGATCATCAAGCGCTACGGCGGGGCGGTCTCGCTCCAGAGCCAGGAAGCCGTCGGCACGACGTTCACGCTCTCGTTCCCCGCCATCAGCGCGGAGCCGGCGGGCGGCCCGGTCTTGATGCCGTCGCTCGAGCCCCTGCGGGTGCTCGCGGTCGAGGACGAGCCGGAGGTGCTCGATCTCGTGCGCGCCATGCTCACGTACGGCGGCCATGCCGTGGTCACCGCGGCGTCCGGGCGCGAGGCGATCGATCTCTTCAAGCGGGACGCGGTCGACGTCGTCATCACCGACCTCGGCATGCCGGGCATGACCGGCCTCGTGCTCGCCGAGGAGCTCAAGCGCCAGCGCGCCGTCCCCATCGTGCTCCTCACCGGCTGGGCCGACGAGATCGACGCCGCGCAGATTCCCCACGTCGACGTCGTGATCGCGAAACCGCTCACGCGCGAGCGCCTCCTCGCCGCCCTCGCGCGCGCGGTCCCGGAGCGCGTCCGGCCCTCCTAGCGGGTGGCGGCCGGGCGCGGGTCGGCGGGCGCGACGCGAGCCGGCGCGCGGCCCGCGGGTCCTCTGACCCCCGACAGTTTTTGGCGCGGTCCTACGCCGACATATTTCCATCTCGCTCGCGAGCACGTACCGAACCCGGCGCGGGGAACGGGTCACCCGGACCCGCGGGCCGCGCGCCGGCTCGCGTCGCGCCCGCCGAGCCGCGCCCGCCGGTCACACGCTGGGAACGACGAGGACGCGCATCGCTTCGCTCGCTCGACCTACGGCGGCGATCAGCGCGAATCGCGCGATCAGCGGGCGGCGACCAGGATTGCGGCGGCGAGCAGGAGACGGTAGATCACGAACGGGGTGAGAGCGCGGCGGCGGAGGAAGCCCACCAGGAACCAGACGGCCAGCCAGCCGCTCAGGAACGAGACGATCACCGCGGCGGACAGGGGGCCGGCTTCGCCCGTCGGGATGCCGGTCTTCACGAGCTGCAGGAGCTTGTAGCCCCCGGCGGCAGCGGTGATCGGGATGCCGAGCATGAACGAGAAGCGGGCGGCGGTCGCGCGGTCCAGACCCGTGAACAAGCCCGCCGTGATCGTGATGCCGGAGCGCGACGTGCCCGGAATCAGCGCGATCGCCTGGGCACAGCCCACCGCCAGACCGCGCGCCCAGCCGACGCGCTCGAGCGGGTCGCCCGGACCCGGTGGCTTGGAGGCGCGCGCTGTCGATCCGCGAGCCACATCACCACGCCCCAGAACGCCGTCGTCGCCGCGATCAGAAGCGGAGAGCGGAGGTGCGTCTCGATCGCCTTGTTGAAGATCAGGCCGGCGAGTCCGGCGGGGACCGTCGCGGCGACGATGATCAGCGCCACGCGGCGCGACAGCGCGCCCGTGAGGAGCTCGATCAGCTCGACGCGGAAGTACACGACCAGCGCCGCGAAGGTGCCGATGTGGATGACCGCGTCGAACGCCTGCCCCTGGTCCGGCCATCCGAAGACGCGGGGGACGAGGATGAGGTGGCCCGAGGACGAGATCGGCAGGAACTCGGTCACGCCCTGGACGATGCCGAGGACGATGGCCTGCAGATAGCGTCATCCGACGATGGTCTTCGCCGCCGTCGACACCGATCACGTTGCCCGTGATCCAGTGCGTGTCCGGATGCGCGAGGACCGCGATCGCCCGCGCGATGTCGTCGGGGGTCGTCAGGCGTCCGCTGGGGTTGGTGCGTCGGGCGGTCGCTTCCAGCCGGTCGTACTCCGGGATCTTCTGCGCCGCCGGCGTCGCCGTCACGCCCGCGCGGATCGCGTTGACCGTGATGCGCTGCGGCGCGAGCTCCGCCGCGAGCTGCCGCACGTGCGCCTCGAGCGCGGCCTTCGCGGCGGAGACCGGCCCGTACGACGGCAGGACGCGCGTGCTGCCGGACGACGTCATCGCGTAGATGCGGCCGCCGGCCTGCATCACGCCGCGGCCGACCACCTCCTGCGTCCAGTAGACGAGGCTGTGCGCCATCACGTCGACCGTCATGTCCATCTGGGCGGGCGTCACCGAGTCCTTCAGCGGGTCCGCGACGAACCGTCTGAGCGTGCCGAACGCGAGCGAGTGGACGAGCACGCGCAGCTGTCCGGCTTCGCCGCGCTCGGCGAGCGTCGTCTCCATCGCGGCCACCGTCTCGGCGCGGCGCTCCGCGTCGGCGGCGTTGATGTTGAAGAAGCGTGCCTCGCGGCCGGCCGCGCGAACGTCCGCCGCCACGCGCTCGGCGTTCGGGAGCGTGGCCTTGCGGTCGAGGTGGACGCCGAAGATGTGCAGGCCGGCCCGCGCGAGGCCCACGCTGATGGCATCGCCGAAGCCGGAGGACGCGCCGAGGACGAGGGCCCAGCCCTCGAGATGAATCGGATCGGCGGGCAGCGGCACGGGCCCATAGTACCGCGCCGCGCCTGACGGGGTAAAATCCTGACGATGCCGAAGACGGCCGGGATCATCCTCGTCGGCAACGAGATCCTCTCGGGCAAGATCGTCGACGCGAACGCCTCGTACCTCTGCCGCGAGCTGCGCGCGCTCGGCGTCGAGGTGCGGCGGATCAGCGTGATCCCCGACGAGGTCGAGCTCATCGCGGCGGAAGTCGCGCGCTTCGCGACCGACTACGACGTCGTCTTCACCTCGGGCGGCGTGGGGCCGACGCACGACGACGTCACCATCGAGGGCGTGGCGCGCGCCGCCGGCGTCCCCGTGGTCCGCCATCCCATGCTCGTGGCGCTCCTGGAGGCGTACTACCGGGACGCGATCACCGAGGCCGCGCTCAAGATGGCCGAGATTCCCGAGGGCGCCGAGCTCCTGGCCGACAGCTCCGTCCGGTTTCCGACCATCCTCATGGGCAACGTCTACGTCCTGCCGGGCGTGCCCGAGATCTTCCGCCGGAAGTTCGATGCGCTCCGCGAGCGCTTCCGCGATCAGCCGATCTTCCTCAAGAACGTGTTCGTCTCCGTCGGCGAGGGGAGCATCGCCGACCATCTCAACGCGCTGGTGCGCGAGTATCCCGAGCTCCTGTGCGGCTCCTATCCCGAGTTCTCGAACCCCGAGTACAAGGTCAAGATCACGCTCGAGTCGCGGGACCTCGCGTTTCTCGACCGCGCGCTCGCCGAGCTCCTCGAGCGGCTGCCGGCGGATTCGGTCGTGCGCGTGGCCTGAGTGCGCGGCATCGCCCTCGGCGTCGCCGTCGTCGCCATCGGGCTCTTCCTGATCGGGCTCGGCCGTCCCCCTTTCTCGATCCTCCGGAAGGCTTTCACGCCGCCGTCGCCGAAGCGGTCAGGACGAGCGGCGACGGCATCTCGCTCCAGATCAACGGCGTGCGCTACTTCGACAAGCCGCCCCTGCTCTACTGGCTGATGGCGGCGAGCTTCCAGGGGCTGGGGACGACGCCGTTCGCCGCGCGGCTGCCGTCGGCCGTCGCGGCCATCGGCGTGGCGGCGGTGACCGCGCGCCTCGGCATGCTGCTCGGCGGGCCGCGCCTCGGTCTGCTCGCCGGGCTGATGGTCAGCGCGAACCTCGGCGTCTTCCTCTACGCGCGCCTCGTGAAGCCGGACCTGCCGTTCATCCTCTGCATCCTGCTCGCGTACGCCGGCTTCGTGCTCGCGTATCGGGGGGCGGGCCGGTGGGCGCTCGCGCTCTTCTACGGCGCGCTCGGCCTGGCCACGCTCGCGAAGGACCTCCTCGGCGCGCTCGGCCCGTGCGTGGTGATCGCGCTCTTCTTCTGGCTGGAGCCGCGAGCGGCCGCTCGCGCCGTGGGTGCCGTGGTGGGGCCCGTTGCTGACCGCGGGGATCGCGCTGCCGTGGTACCTGCTCGTGGAGCATCGCAACCCGGGCTTCCTCTGGTACACGATCGTCGACAACCACCTGCTGAACTTCACGCGGCAGCGCGTGTTCCCCGACGAGGACGTCCCGCTCGCCGCCTTCGAGTTCGTCGTCGTCACGGCCGCCGCGTTCCTGCCGTGGGCGCTGGCGGCGCCGTGGGCGGTGGTGCGCGCGCTGCGCCGGCCGTGGCCGGACGCGACGGCGCGGCTGTGGGCGCTCCTCGCGCTGTGGGTGGTGGTGGTGCTGGGCTTCTTCACGCTGTCGCCGTTCAAGCTGCCGCACTACGGGCTGCCGGCGTTTCCCGCGCTCGCGCTGCTCGTGGCGCGGGTGTGGGACGAGTCGCATCGAGGCGACGCCGGGAGCGATGCGTCCGCGGACCTTGCTGGTCCCCGTCCTCGTCTTCTTCGTGCTCGCGGCGGCGGCGGCCGCGGTGGCGCTGGCGGGAGTGCTGCCGGTGCCCGCGGAGACGCTGAGCTCGGTCGACGTGACCACGCGCAACCTCACCGACGCGCGGCGGCGCGCCCGTGGAGGTGCCGCTGGAGCGCTACGTGCCGATCCTGTCGCGATGCGCGCTCGTCTTCGCGCTCGGCGCGGTCGGCGCTGGCGATCGCGGTGTGGCGGCGCGCGCCGGGGCTCGGCGTCGGCGTCGCGCTGGCGACGATGGTCGCCTTCCTGCCGGTCGCCGCCGACGGCATGACGACGTTCGCGCGCACGCGCTCGGCGGAGACCGTGATCGACGCGCTCACCGCGGCGCGTCGGCCCGCGACGACGTCGTGGCCCACGAGGGGCCGCTCGAGAACACGGGCTCGCTGCTCCTGCGCGTGCACGGCCGCGTGCGCGTGGTGGACGGGCTGCAGTCCAACCTGGCCTTCGGCGCGACGTTTCCGGATGCCCGTGACCTCTTCTGGGATGCCCCGCGGCTCAAGTCCGCGTGGAGTGGGAGCCGCCGCGTGTTCCTGGTGTCGGGCGTGGAGCCGGGCGCGCAGCGTGGTACGCGGCTTGCCCCCCGACCAGGTCCACGTCATCGCTCGAGGCGGTGGGCGGTGGTTGTACTCAAATCTTGCTGATTGAGCGCCGGACCCCGGATCATGGATGCGGTGAGTGTGACCCGGCGCTATACCCTGAAGCCGGATCCGCACAGCAGCCACTCGGTCATCCTGACCTGGCTGGGGGCGGGCGGCGGGCGGCGGCTTGCTCGACGTCGGCGCCGCGGACGCGCTGCTCAGCCGGCACCTCGGCGAGGCCGGCTGGCGGGTGACCGGGATCGAGGCCGACCCGCACCTGGCCGCCGCGGGGAGTCGCATACTGCGAGCAGATGATCGTGAGCGATCTCGACCACGAGCTGCCGGACTTCGATGCGCCGTTCGACGCCATCGTGTACGGTGACGTGCTCGAGCATCTCGTCGACCCGCTCCGCACGCTCCAGGGCCTGAACCGCTGGCTCGCGCCGGGCGGCCGCGTCGTGGTCTCCGTGCCGAACGTCGCGCACCTGCTGATCCGGCTCTCGCTCCTCATGGGCCGCTTCGACTATTTCGACCGTGGCATCCTCGACCGCACGCACCTCCGGTTCTTCACGGAGCGGTCGCTCAAGCGGCTGCTGGCGGCGGCCGGGCTCGTGCCCGTCCGCCGGACCGCCACCGCGGTCCCGCTCTACCAGGTGGCGCCGCCGGCGTGGCACGGGCGGCTGCTCACGAGCGTGCACGAGGTGAGCGCGACGTTCTCCCGCGCGTTCCCGCGCCTGCTCGGCTACCAGCTCGTCGTCGTCGCGGAGCGTGGCACGTGGCCGTGAAGACCCCGAAGGTGGTCGTGGTGATGCCCGCCTACAACGCCGGCCGGACGCTGCGCATGACGTACGAGGAGCTGCCGAAGGACACGGTCAGCACCGTGATCCTGGTGGACGACGGCTCGACGGACACCACGCTCGACGTCGCGCGCCAGCTCGGGCTCGAGATCTTCGTCCACGACCGCAACTACGGCTACGGCGCCAACCAGAAGACCTGCTACACCGAGGCGCTGCGCGCGGGCGCCGACATCGTGGTGATGGTGCACCCGGACTACCAGTACGACCCGACGCTGCTGCCGCAGATCATCGCGCCCATCGTCGACGGCGACGCCGACGTGGTGCTCGGCTCGCGGCTCAAGAGCGGCTCGGCGCTCGGGCAGGGCATGCCGTGGTGGAAGTTCATCGCGAATCGCTTCCTGACCGGCGTGGAGAACGTCGTGTTCGGGCTCCGGCTCTCCGAGTACCACACGGGGTATCGCGCGTTCCGCCGCGAGGTGCTCGAGACGGTCAACTTCGCCGCCGAACTCGGACGGCTTCATCTTCGACCAGGAGATCATCGCGCAGGTGGTCGGCGTCGCGGTTCCGCATCGGCGAGATCGCGGTCCCGACGCGCTACTTCAAGGAAGCCTCGCAGGCGAGCTTCTCCGCGTCCTCGGTGTACGGCCTCAAGATCCTCACGGTCTGCTTCTGGTTCGTCCTGCATCGCCGGGGCATTCGTCGTTCGCGCCGGTTCTCGAGCCTCCGGGCGCGCTATCACCGCCTGCCCTGACGTGCGAGGCCTCGTGCGCGTGCTCGACGGGCTCGGCGGGCTTGCCGTGCTCGGCGGCGTCATCGTCGCCCTCACCGGCGGGACGACCGTCCGCGATGTCCCGTTCGACCGGCCGGAGGCCTTCGTCATCGCGGCCACCGTGCTTGTTCGGCCTGCGGGCGTCGCTCCGGCCGTACGCGATGCCGGCGGTGTCGCCCGTCAAGGCGACGCTGGCCGCGACGGCCGTCTACGTGGCGGCGATGGGCTTCATCGTCGTCACCCGGCATCTCGCGCTCCGCACGCACGCGCTCGACCTCGGACAGTACGTGCACACGATGTGGTCCGTCGCGCACGGCTACGGCACGACGTTCACGCTCATCCCCGAGTACGTGACCACCGTGCGGATGCACGCGTGGGGCGATCACTTCTCGCCCATCCTCTACGCGCTCGTGCCGTTCGTGGGGTTCTCGCCCGACGCCTCGGTGGCGGCGCTCGTGAGCCAGACGATCATCCTCGCGCTCGGAGCGCCGGCGGTGTTCGGCTATCTGGCGCGGCGCGACCCGCACGCGGCGGGGGCGGGGGCCGGCGTTCGCGATCCTCTATCTGCTGAACCCGTCGCTGCACGGGATCAACCTGCGCGACATCCATCCCGCGGCGTTCGCGATCCCGCTCGTCATCGCGGCGGCGCTCGCGCACGACGCGCGCCGCTTCGGCTGGTGCGCGCTGGCGCTCGTCGCCGTGGCCGCGTGCCGCGAGGACGCCGCGGTGGCGGTGGTCGGCTTCGGCATCTGGCTGGCGCTCGCGCGCGCGCGCTGGGTGGTGGGGGCGGGCGTGGCGGTCGCGGCCGTCGTCCTGCTGATGCTCGACCTGCACGTCATCATGCCGTACTTCCGCGGCGACGGTCCGTATCACCACCTCTATCGCTACACGCATCTGGGCCAGAGCCTCGGCGAGATCCTGCGTGAGCATCTGTCCTGCCGTGGCGATGGCTCGACGTGCTGCTGACCGTTCCGAAGCTCGTCTACGCGCTCGCGATGCTCGCCCCGCTCGCGCTTCCTTCCGCTCCTGGCGCCGCGGACGCTCGCGGCCGCCGCGCCGGGCCTGGCCATGAACCTGCTGAGCCTCGACCCGATCCTGATCAACCACCGCGCGCAGTACCAGGCGTTCGTGCTGCCGTTCCTGGTGCTCGCCGCGATCGACGGCTACCTCGCGTTGAGGCGGCGCACGGAGGGCACCCGGTGGCCCGGCGTCGCGCTGGGCACCGCCGTCTGCCTGTCATTGATCCTCACGTCGCGCACGTTCAACGACTTCGCGATCCGTCACTGGCGCTACGGCCCCGACCAGGCCGCCGCGCACGCGCTGATGGCGAGGATCCCGAAGGACACGGGCGTGAGCGCGAACGAGCGCCTCGTCCCCCACCTGGTGATGCGCGAGAACATCTTCGTCTATCCGCGCGGCCTGGGCATCAGCACGCACATCATCGAGCTCGCGCCGGTCCTGGAGAGGAAGCCCGCGCCCGGCTACGAGGAGCGCGGGCGCGCCGGCGGCTGGGTCTTGCTGGAGCGACGACCACCCGGAGGAGGCTAGCCCGGGGCGGCTCCGAGCACGTGCGACGCGTGATGGTGGACCATGCGCCAGCCCGCGGCGTCGCGGACGAAGAGGTTGGTGGCGAGGATCGCCGTGACGGCGACGCGGCCGCGCACGTCGGAGAGGATGTTCTCGGTGCAGGTGACCCAGCCGAGGTCCCCGACCTGCACGACCTGGACGTCGGAGATGGTGAACCGCATCTCCTCGGTGTTCTGGAAGATGGTCGTGCCAGGACTCGCGCACGGCGTTCCAGCCGCTCAGCAACGGCCAGCCCGGGGTGGACGCACTTGACGTCGTCGTCGTGCGCCCACACCGCGTCCATCGCCGCGAGATCGAGCGCTTCGAAGGCGCGATAGAACCGCGCGTTCGTCCGCGACGTCCGCCGACTGTCGCTCGCAGTCGGGAGCGCTCCGTGGCCCGCCTAGACTACCGGGCATGCCACGATCACGCTGCCGCCTTCGAGGCGCAGCGGGAGCGCGGTGAGCGCATCGCCGGTGCACGGACCCGCGATGCAGCGTCCCGTCGGCGGCTCGAAGACCGCGCCGTGGGTCGCGCAGATGATGGCGCGGCCGTCCTCCGCGAGGAACTCGTTCTCCCACAGGTCGAGCGGCGTGCCGATGTGCGGGCAACTGTTGATGTACGCGTGATAGGTCCCGTCGTGATTCACGACGAACCCGTGGACCCGGCGTCCGCCGCAGTCCAGCCGGAACTTTGCCGTGTGTCCGGGCGCGAGCCCGGAGACGTCGCAGCGCCACTCAACGGGGTCGGTCATGGCCGGCAATGTTAGCATCGGACCCATGCTGGCGATCGACGCGCGCGACGTCGCGAAAACGTTTCGGTCCGGCGTGGTGCGCCGGCGCGAGACGGTGGCGCTGGCGGGCGTGTCGCTCGACGTTCCGCGCGGCGCCATCTTCGGACTCCTCGGGCCGAACGGCGCGGGGAAGACCACCCTCCTCTCGATCTTCGCCACGCTGCTGCTCGCCCGATCGCGGCCGCGTCCTCGTGCTCGGCCACGACGTGACACGCGAGGCCGGCGCGGTGCGCCGGCGCCTGAACATGGCCAGCGGCAACGCGTCGTTCGTGTGGGCCATGCGGCCGGAGGAGATCCTCGATTTCTACGGCCGCCTGTACGGCCTCTCCGGCGCGACGCTGCGCCGGCGCGTCGATGCGCTTGATCGAGATGTGCGAGCTCTCGTCGCATCGCCGCGTGCCGTACAACGAGCTCTCCACCGGGCTCAAGCAGCGGCTGGCGCTCGCCAAGGCGCTCGTCAACGATCCCGAGCTGCTCTTCCTCGACGAGCCGACGCTCGGCCTCGACCCGGACGTGTCGGTGCGCTTGCGCGAGCACATCGCTCGCCTGCGGCGCGAGCGCGGGATGACGATCGTGCTCACCACGCACTACATGCGCGAGGCCGAGCAGCTCTGCGACGAGATCGCCTTCGTCAAGGCCGGGCGCATCCTCGCGCGCGGCACCGCCGCCGAGCTGAAGCGGCAGATCCACATCGGCGACGTGATCGCGCTGCGGCTGGATCCCCCGGAGGCGCCGTGGCTGACGGACATGGCCGGCGTGCTCCGCTGCGTGACCGTCGGCGGCCGGATCGAGTGCACGGTGGACGACGCCGAGAAGCGGTTGCCGGAGATCCTCGCGGCCCTCCAGGCGGAAGCGGCCGTGGTGCGCGACATCCAGGTGCGCGAGCCCGAGCTCGAGGACGTCTTCGTTGAGCTGGCACGCTGAGCTGATCGCCGTGGGCGCCTTCGCCCGGCGCAATCTGCAGATGGCGCTGCGCAACGTCTTCATGCTCTTCGAGCTCCTCTTCTGGCCCGTGATCGGGGTGCTCGGCATCGGGCTCATGGCGCGGTTCCTGGAGCTGTCGCCGCAGGCGACGTCCTTCATCCTGATCGGCCAGATCGCGTTCTCGACGGTCAGCGTCTGCCAGCTCGACGTGGCGTACGCCGTGCTCTACGACGTCTGGTCGAAATCGGTGAAGCACCAGTTCCTGGCGCCGATCGGCGTCCGCCATCTCACCACGGGCGCGTGGCTGATCGGGATCCTGCGCTCGCTGATCGTGTTCACGCTGCTCTCGGTCATCGGCTGGTGGGCCTTCGGCTTCGACGCGCTCCACGCGGGGCTCGGGCCGCTCGCCGTGTTCCTGCTCGGCTGCTGCCTCACCGCGTGGGCGGTGAGCGTCGTCGTCTGCGCGCTCATCATGTTGCTCGGGGCGCGCGCGGAGACGGCGGCGTGGGCGAGCGTCAACTTCGTGCTGACGCTGGCGGGCATCTACTACTCGGTCGCCGTCCTGCCGAAGCCGGTGGCCCTGCTCGCCGCCGCCATCCCGCTCACGTACTTCCTCGACGCCTATCGCGCGCACTACGGCTTCACCGCCGAGTTCACGCACCCGCTCACCACCGGGCTCGCCCTCGCGATGGTGTACGTGGGGCTCAGTCACTGGGCGCTCGTCGCGGCGGTCAGCAGCGCGCGGCGCTCCGGGCTGCTCCTGAAGATGTCGGAGTAGCGACGGGTGAGCGTCGATCCCGTGCTCTCGGCGGTGTCGCTCGGCTTCGTGCTGGGCCTGCAGCACGCGACCGATCCCGATCACGTGGTCGCCGTGGCCACCATCGTCACCCGCGAGCGGCGCTTCCTCGCGGGGGCCCGCGTCGGACTCCTGTGGGGCGTCGGACACACGCTCACGCTCGCGGTGGCCGGCACCCTCGTGGTCGCGCTCAACACCGGTGTGCCCGAGCGGCTCGCCACCGGGCTCGAGCTGCTCGTGGCCGCGATGCTGATCACGCTCGGCGTCCTGCGCCTCCGGGAAGCGGTGCGCGGCATCCTGGCGGTGGCGCCGGAGCGCAGGGTGGCGGACCATCACCACGGCGGGCCACCGGTCGTCCACGCCCACCACGGCGAGCCCCACCTCCATCCCTCGGCGGCGCTCCTCGCCGCGTGGCGGGACGAGAGACGCCGGCTCGGGCTGCGCGCGCTCCTGGTCGGCGCCGTCCACGGGATGGCCGGGACCGCGGCGCTCGCGCTGCTCGTGCTCACGACCCTGCACACGATGACGGCGGCGGTCACCTATCTCCTCGTGTTCGGACTCGGGACGATCGTGGGCATGACCGCGCTGACGGCGGCGATGGCGTACCCGATCGCGCGGCTGGCGTCGCTGCGTCGCATGCGCGACGCGATGGCGGTGGCGTCGGGTGTCGCGGCCATCGTCTTCGGCTGCTGGTACGCGGCCCGGCTCGTCTGACGGGCGCCATGCTCGTGCGCACATGGTCCGTGGGCTGTCGGATCCTGGGCGCGCTGACCGTCGTCGGATTCATCATCGCCGCGTTCACGCCGGTGCCCAGGGTCGCCGCGCGGCATCTGGCCGTGTTGCCGGAGATCAGACCCGCGGGCGCCATCGTGGTGCTGGGCGCGTCCGGCTATCGCGACGGCACGCTCGGCGACGCCTCGCTGCGGCGGGCCGTGGCCGGGATCCGGCTCTTCCGCGAGGGCCTGGCGCCCCGCATCGTCTTCCTCGGCATGGCGGGCGAGGCGGAGTCGCGGGCGCGCCTGGCGGTCACCCTCGGCGTGCCGCGCGAGGCGATCATCACGGAGAGCCAGGAGCCGACCACGCGCAACGAGGCCCACCGGATGAACGCCGTCCTGCGCGAGCGGCTCGGCGTCCGCGAGATCCTGCTCGTCACCGACGTCCTGCACATGCGTCGCGCGCGTGATCTCTTCGAGCGCGCGGGGCTGATCGTGCGCCCGGCGCCGACCGACACCGGCATCCTCGGCGCGGCGTCACCCGAGCGACGCCTGCTGCTCACCCGGCACGTGGCCCAGGAGGTGGCCGCGATCGCCTACCACAAGGTCTTCGGCTACCTGTGACGATGACGATCCTCCTCTCGCTCGTCACCGCGATCACGTCGATCGCGGGCGTCATCATCGGATGGCGCGGGGGCCTGGCGGGGCTGGCGACGGCCGTCGGCGTGGTGCTCGAGACGATCGGCGCGACGGTCCTGTTCTTCGTCGCGAACCTGACGGTGGGGATGGCGCTGGTCCTCGGGGGGCGCTGGTTCTCGTACTTCTACACGACCCTCTACGAGGTGACGGACATCACGCTCCTGGTCGTGTCGGTGATCCAGGCGCTGACCGTCACGATCTGGCGCCGCGGGGCTACAGGAACTTCTTGATACTCCGGGCGATCCCGGCCGCGTCGAGGCCGTGCTTGGCGTACAGGCCCTTCTGATCGCCGGACTCGCCGAAGCCCTGGACGCCGAGCCGCCGCATCGGGCGTGGGCAGCGCCTCGCCCAGCAGCTCGCTGACCGCGCCGCCGAGCCCGCCCGCCAGGCCGTGGTCCTCCACCGTGACCACGTGACCCGTCCGCCGCGCGGACGCCACGAGCATCTCCTCGTCGAGCGGCTTGATCGACGCCGCGTTGATGCACCTCGGCCCGGATCCCATCGGCCTCGAGCAGCTTCGCGGCCTCCAGCGCGTTGAACACGGTGCCGCCGGAGGCGATCACGGTGACGTCGTTGCCGTCGCGCAGGCGCGCCCACTTGCCCAGCCGGAACTGGTAGCCCGACGGCGAGACGGGCTCGAGGTTCTGGCGCGTGAGGCGCAGGTAGAGCGGGCCCTGGTGCTCGGCCGCGAACGCGACGACCTGCTTGGCCTCGACCTCGTCCGCCGGCTGGATGACGGGGATGTTGGGCAGCGAGCGGATGCAGGCGATGTCCTCGAGCCCCATCTGGCTGTAGCCGTCCTCGCCGATCGCGATGCCCGAGTGCGTCCCCACGAGCTTCACGTTCGCGTTGGTGTAGGCGACCGAGATGCGGATCGTCTCGAAGCGCCCGACGAGGAAGCACGCGAACGAGGCGGCGAACGGCACCTTGCCCGCCATGGCGAGCCCCGCCGCCACGCCGATCATGTGCGCCTCGGCGATGCCGACGTTGAACGCGCGATCCGGATACTTCTTCGCGAAGGCCGTCGTCATCGTCGACTTCGAGAGGTCGGCGTCGAGCGTGACGATGCGCGGGTCCTTGGCTCCGAGCTCGATCAGGGCTTCCCCGAACGCGGCGCGCGTCGCTTTGGCTGGCATAGGTCTGTGCCCCTTACTTCTTGTCCAGGCCCGCGAGCTCGGTGACGAGAGCCCGGGTGGCGCTGTCCTTGGTGAGGTAGTCGTCCCACGCGGCCTCGGAGACGCCGAGGATGTCGCGGACGGCCGTGATGGCCTCGGACGGCTTCGGCGCCTTGCCGTGCCACTCCGGGGTGTTCTCCATCCACGGCACGCCCTTGCCCTTCACGGTGTGGGCGACGATGAAGGACGGTGTGCCTTTCGTGGCTTCCGCCTGGTCCAGGGCCTTCAGGATCTGCGCGAAGTCGTGACCGTCGATCTCCTGCACGGCCCAGCCGAACGCCGTCCACTTGGCGACGACGGGCTCGAGGTCGAGGATCTTCGCGACGAAGTCGTCGAGCTGGATCTTGTTGTAGTCGAGGATCACGACGAGGTTGTCGAGCGGATGGTTCGGCTGACCGAGCTTCGGTCCCGACATCGCCGCTTCCCAGACCTGACCCTCCTGGATCTCGCCGTCGCCCAGGATGCAGTACACGCGCGCAGGGGAGTTGCTCATCCTCAACCCGAGCGCCTCGCCCTCCGCGATCGACAGGCCCTGACCCAGCGAGCCGGTGGCGGCTTCGATGCCGGGGAGCACCGTGCGATCGGGATGACCCTGGAGCGGGCTGCCGAGCTTGCGGAGCGTGATGAGCTGCGACTCCGGGAAGAAGCCGGCCTTCGCCATCACCGCGTAGAGCGCGGGAACGGCGTGACCCTTGGAGAGGATCAGCCGGTCCCGATCCGGCCAGTCGGGACGCTTCGGATCGACGCGCAGCTTGCCGCCGAAGTAGAGCGCGACGAGGAGGTCGATGACCGAGTTCGATCCGCCGGGATGTCCCGAGCCCGCGTGCGTGATCATGCGGATGATCTGCACGCGCGCTTCGCGCGCGATCGCTTCGAGGCGTGAGGGGGATTTGGGGGTCCTGTGCTGCGGGGCCCCCATGTGCAGAGGTGTCCATCAGGGGAGGTCCTCCATGAAGCCGGCGATCGCGTCGACCCGGACATTCGAGACGGCGACTTCGGGCGTGTAGGCGACCTCGGCCCACACCACCGTGCCGCGCACGTCCTTGGTGACGCCGACGACGTTGTTCAGGATGGTCGCGATGTTGTCGTTGATGCGGATCACGTTCGCCCGGAGCGGCTCCGCGATGCGACCGCCGCGGATGATATAGGAATCGCCCACGACGGTACACGTGAAATCCCCCGCGCGGAGGCCGTTCACGGGATAGGTGTACCAGATGCGGCCGATGTAGAGCCCGTCGCCGACACGGCGGAGCAGCTCGTCGCGCGTCACGCCGTCGTCGCCCTCGAGCACGACGTTCGAGGCGGAGATGCGTCGGGCTGGTGTCGAACTGGCGCCCGCCGCCGATGGCGAAGCGGAAGCCGTTGCGCGGCACGAGCGCGCGCGCGAGCGCGTCGCCGGCCACGCGTCCCAGCTTGTCACCCACCGCCGGATCGCGCAGGAGCCGCTGCGTCTCGTACCAGCTCGACAGGCACCCCGCGAAGACGCCGTTGCGGATGAGGTCGGTGCGTCCGGTCGGCAGCCCCTCGCACGTGATGCCCTTCGAGCCGATGAGCCCGTCCGCCGCGCCGTGGTCGTAGAGGGTGAGCGCCGGCGCCGCGACGCGCTGGCCCAGCCGGCCGAGGAACGGCGTGTTCGACGCGTAGACGCTCGACGACGTGCAGGCGGGCACGATGATGTTGTTCAGGAGATCGGCCATCGGCTGGCGCCCGAGCACGACCGTGTACGTGCCGGACGGCACGCGGGCGCCGTCGATGGCCGCCACCGCGTTCTGCGCCGCCTCGACGCCGGCCTCGTCGGTGAAGTCGTCCAGGCGCGTGCCGGTCGACCAGCCGGAGCCCTTGGCGTCGTAGTGCTCCACCATGGCGGTCACCGAGGCCGTGATCATCGTGGACTCGTCCGTCTGCACGGCCGGCAGGTGCGTGGACACGATCGCGATCCGCTCCTGGACCACGGAGACGTCGCCACCCACGATGAGGCCGAGGCGCGGGCAAGCCCGCCTCGCCACCCGCCAGATCGAGGAGCCGCCCCGAGGTCATGAACGCGCGCAGGGCGCCGTGCACGATCTTCCAGCCCGCGTCCACCAGCGCGCGATCGTCGAGCGTCATGAGCGCCGCGTCGTGGTATCGGTCCAGCGTCCGGCGCTCGGACCCCGGCTTCGGGAGCGACACGAACTCGGGATCGCGCACCGCCGCGCGCCGCGCCTTGGCGAGCGCGCGCTCGACGCCGCGCAGCGTGAAGTCGCTGGGCTCGCTGCCGAACCCCACGCGATCGTCGCTGAACACCGCCTGGATCCCGAGGCCGCGCGCGGTCGTGGACTTGGGCTCTTCCACGCCGTTGCACGGGATGTGGGAGGTGTAGTTGAGGCGCGTGAGGAGCTGCGCGTTCGCGGCGACGAACACCTCGACCTCGCGCACGTCGGGCTGCGCGCGCGCCCACTCGAACGCCGCCGTCGCCGCGCGCGCGAGATCGTCGATCGTCATAGGGGGTTTGGGGTCCTGTGCTGTGGGGCCCCCATGTTCAGTGCCGGGGGGTCGCCTTGGGATCACGGCCCTCGACGGGGTAGCCCTTCTGCCACCATCCCGGCAGGCCCTCGTCGAGCACTTCATGGTTGCGCCAGCCCTTGGCGTAGAGGATGTCGCTGGCCCCACGGGCCAGCGCGTGCGGGCAGGTTCAGTAGAGGACGACCCGGCTGTTCTTCGGGACGTCCATCGGCGCCCGCGCCTCCACCTGACGCAGCGGCAGGTTCTTCGCGCCCTTGATGTGGAGCTCGGCGAACGCGTCGGCCGTCCGGACGTCGAAGATCGTGACCTTCTCGCCGCCGTCGAGCTGCTGCTTCAGCGCGTCGACCTTGAGGAACTTCACCGGATAGTCGGGCGGCGCCGCCGGCTGCGCGGCGCCGAGCAGGGCCGCGGCGGCGGTCAGACGGCCCTGGACATGAGCCCCACGACCAGGCCGCATCACGCTCCCATCACCGACCACGCGGGCGCGACTGCGCATCGTCGGGCCGCCATTGCCGAGCTTCTTCGTCTGCATCGGTTGTCCCTTGCCGCAATTCGCGATGGGGTAGAGCTGGAAGTCGGCGCCCACGGCGTCGACGTTCATCAGGTAGTCGCGCGTGTCGGCCGCGATGCCGCCGTCGCGATAGAGGCGGCCGAGCTGGCCGCCGGAGATCTCGTAGACCTTGCGCGCGGAGATGCGGAAGTTCTCGCGGCTCTCGGCGATCGACGGCGTCCGGTGCCCCACCACGTAGTAGCCGTGCTCGACCTCGCGGATCAGCGCCTCGGGATCGTGCGTCCCGTCCGCGAACACGGTGTTCGACATCCGGATGAGGGGGACCAGCGAGGCGTCGGTCGCCTTCCAGTGCCCGTTGGGGGCGCCGCCGAACACCGCCGCGGTCTGGCGGCTGTTCATGAATCCCTGGAAGATCCCGCGCTCGATGTGGACCACGCGGCGCGCCGGCGTCCCCTCGTGGTCGTACGCGTAGTGCCCGTAGCCCGGGCAGCGCCGGATCGGAGTACGCGGTGACGAGCGGCGAGGCGACCTGCTTGCCGACCTGGTGCTCGCCGAGCCCGCGCAGCAGCCAGGAGCGCCCGGCGTACGCCGTCTCCATCTTCAACGCGCGATCGAGCTCGACCGGATGGCCGATGATCTCGTGCGAGACGAGCGTGTTGTAGTGCGGATCGGTGACGACGACCACGTCGCCGTCCGACGTCGGCAGCGTCGGCGCCGCCGCCACCTCGACGGCCTCGCGGCCCACCGCCAGCGCGAACTCGGTGAACGCCGGGAAGCGGATGAGCGGCTCGTTCACGCCGCGCGTGAGGATCTCCCAGCCGCGCTGGTGGCCCAGCACGTCGTAGATCTCGTGGCTCACCCCGTCCACCACCGCCACCACCCACACCAGGCCCTGCGTGAGCGCGAAGGTCTGATCGATGCAGGCACCCTCGCTGGAGACGAACAGCTCGCGTGAGAGCTGGGTGAGCGTGGAGACGTAGTTGTACGGGAGCCGCGCGTCGAGGCCCGCGAGCTGCCGCGAGACGTCGGTGGCGTCGCGGATCATCGCGCCCAGGTCGACGGTGCGCGGATCGACCTCGTAGACGGCGGGGATGGTGTCGCGGCGGATCTCGACCGGGTGCAGCCGCGTGTCCGCGAGCGCCTCGCCGAGCGCGCCGAACTTGCCCCGCGCGTCGGCCTTCATCTCCGCGTTGACGTCCGCGCGCCGCCAGGCCTGCTCCAGCGCGTCCTCGAGGATGCGCGGCAGGTCGTCGGCGTCGGCGGCGCCGAGCGTGCGCCCGACGTACCCCGGGGCGATCGTGCGGTCGCCCGCGAGCACCCGGACGCCGAGGGTCAGGCCATAGTCGTCGCCCGACGACTTCGCGCCGCCGTTCTCGGCGCCGGCGTACTTGCCCTCGGTGACCTCGAGGCGCAGGTCCGCGTGGGCGAGATGAGGGAGGCGCCGCTTCGCGGCGTGCACGAGCTCCTCGGCGATGGGGGCGACGCGATCGATGAGGTCGATGCCGATCATCTCAGAACGGCTCGACCTCCACGAGCTCGCCCGGCGTGCACGTCGCCGCGCTCCTCGTCGAGGATGACGAGGCAGTTGCCGAGCACCATCGAGCTGAGAATGCCCGAGCCCTGCGGGCCCGTGGTGCGCACGTGCCAGGCCGCCTGGTCGGGCACGTAGCGGAGGATGCCGCGCTTGAACTCGCGCCGTCCGGTCTTCTTGCGCATCGGCTCGTCGGCGCGGGCGTGGAACGTCTCGGGAAAGAGCCGCGTGCGTCCGGCGAGCTTGTAGATGGCGGGGCGGACGAAGAGCATGAAGGCGAGCATCGACGCGACCGGGTTGCCGGGCAGCCCGAAGAAGTGCGCGTGGCCGATCGATCCCATGGCGAGCGGACGACCCGGCTGCATCGCGACCTGCCAGAACTCGATGCCCCCGATCTCTTCGAGCACGTCCTTCACGAGATCGTAGAGACCGACCGAGACGCCGCCCGAGCTCACCACGATGTCGGCCATCGAGGCGGCATCGAGCAGCCGCGCGCGAAGCTCCTCGCGCCGGTCCGGGACGATGCCGAGGTCGATGACCTCGCCGCCGCACCGTGCGATGCTGCCGCGGAGCGCGAATCGGTTGGAGTCGTAGATCTGCCCCGGCTTGCGCACCGTGCCGGGCTCCGCCACTTCGTCCCCGGTGGAGAGCAGCGCGACGCGCGGGACGCGAGCGCACGAGCGCCTGGACGAACCCGAGCGACGTGAGGAGTCCGATCTCTTGCGGACGCAGCGGAAGGCCGGCGGCCACGACGACGGAGCCGCTCGCGATGTCCTCGCCGCGGCGCCGCACGTTCGCGCCCTTGTCGAGCGGACCGACCACGACGCGCGGCCCGTCGCGCTCGACGATCTCCTGAGGATAGACGGTGTCGGCGCCGGCGGGCATCGGCGCACCGGTCATGATGCGGATCGCCTGGCCCGGCGCGACCGTGCCGTCGAACACGGAGCCGGCGGGGAGGTCTCCGATCACGGCGAGGTCCCGTCGTGCCCGTCGGTCGGGATGTCGCCGCTGCCGACGGCGTACCCGTCGACCGCCGAGTTGTCGCTGGGGGGCACGTCGAAGGGCGCCTGCACGTCCTCCGCGAGGACACGATCGACGGCATCCACGACGGCGACGAGCTCGGGCGGGGCGATGCTCGTGACCCGGTCGAGGATCCGTTCTTGGCCGTCCCGGACCGAAATCATCGCCGGTATTATACCGTCGTGATCACGCCCCGCCCGGCAGGCTTCTGGATGCGCGTGGTGGCCGCGCTGCTCGACTTCGCGGTGTTCGGCCTCGTGAAGCTCTCGCTCGGCGCGCTGGCCGGGCGCATGTGGCGCACCGACGACGGCGCGCTCGGCGTGGAGGGGACGATCGCGAGCTGCACGCTCCTGTTCGCGGCCCTCTACGTGGTCGTGCTGCACTCGCTCGAAGGGCAAACCATCGGCAAGCTCCTCGTGCGCGTGCGCGTGGTCGGTCTGGACGGCGCGCCGCCGCCGCTGGGCGCCTCGGTGTTGCGGTTCTTCGCGTACGGCGCGTCGCTCATCCCGTTCGGGATGGGCTTCGTGATGGCGGGGCTGCGTGCCGATCGCCGTGCGCTGCACGATCTGCTCGCGGGCACGCGGGTGGAGCGTCTGGAACCGCCGCCGGCCCCGCGTGCCGCCGCCGGCGCCCGAGCCCGAAGAGCTCATGGCCCCACCTCCCGTCTGAGAGGGGTGCAAGGGTCTGGAAAAGGAGACGACGTGGATCTCGAACTGACCGGCAAGACGGCGCTCGTGACGGGCGCGAGCAAGGGCATCGGCAAGGCGATCGCGCGGGTGCTGTCGCGCGAGGGCGTCCGCGTGGCGATCTGCTCGCGCGACGGCGCGACCCTCGCCACCGCGGCGAAGGAGGTCGCGACGAAGGGCGAGGTCATCCCGATCGCGGGAGACCTCAGCCGCGGCGAGGACGTCCAGCGCGTGGTGGAAGACACGGTGGGGCGGCTCGGGCGCGTCGACATCCTCGTCAACAACGCGGGGGCGATCCGCGGCGGCGACTTCCTGAAGATCCCCGACGAGCAATGGGCCGGCGACTGGAGCCTCAAGCTGCTCGGCTACGTCCGGATGGCACGCGCGGTGTTTCCGCAGATGCAGGCGCAGGGCGGTGGACGCATCTGCAACATCGTCGGTGCAGCGAGCCGCAATCCATCCGCGACGTATCTCCCGGGCGGCATCGCGAACGCCGGGCTGATCAACTTCACGAAAGGCCTCGCCGATCTCGGCGGCGCCGTCGCGCATTCTCGTGACGGCGGTCTCGCCCGCGGCGACGGCGACCGAGCGATGGGACAGTCTGATGGAGCAGCAGGCGGCCGCGGCTGGTAAGACCGTGGAGGCGTTTCGTGCGGATGCACAAAAAGGCTACCCACTGGGGCGCATTGCCACACCTGAGGACATCGCCGATCTCGTGTGCTTCCTCGTATCGGCGCGCGCGTCGTTCATCACCGGCATTTGCATCACCGTGGACGGCGGCGCGACGCGGGGTGTCTACCTCTGAGGCCGGTTTCTGGGGTACAAACCTGACTTTACAGGTTGCTCGAACTGTACCTTGACATGCGTTGCCTGCTGTAACTATTCTTTGCCCCGCCCACGAGACGGGTACGAGTCGACCCAATTTTTGCCGCTTGTCAGGGCTCAGGAGGCCGCCATGGCCGCGAAGCTGTTTGTCGGGAACCTTTCGTTTCAGGCCACTGAGGAAGATCTGCGCGAGTTGTTCGCGCAGGCGGGCATCGTGGAGACTGTCCGCATCATCACCGATCAATTCACCGGTCGTCCACGCGGCTTCGGGTTCGTCGAGATGGCGACGAAAGAGGAGGCGACGAAAGCGGTCGAAATGCTGAACGGTCGGCTCTTCCGCGATCGCAACCTCGTGGTCGACGAAGCGCGGCCTCAGCCCCAGCGTGGTCCGGGCGGTGGTGCCGGTGCGCGGGACCGCGGTCCCCGGGCCGCCGGCGGCGGTGGCGGAGGGTGGCGGCGCTAGCCCCTCGGAGGGGGGCTATGCCCCCCAACCGAGAGTCGGAGCGCGCCTCGGCGGCCCCCTCCGAACGCCTCCCCCTAGGAAGGATTGCGCGGGCGAAGCCCGCGCTCGGAGTTCGCTGTCCGCCGCGTCGCCTTCTCCTCGTAGTCGGCAACTCGTTACGTAGCACCCCATGATCGAGAGGGTGAGGGGATGAGAGTTTTGCTCAAGAGTGCTTGGGGGTCCGACGATCCCACGAAGGCGGCGTTTGCCTTCTTGCACGCGAACGCGATCGTCGACGCGGGGCACCAGGCGCAGATCTTCTTGCTCGGGGAAGCGGTGTCGCTGATGCGCGAGCCCGTCGCCAGCGCCGTCGTTCCCGTCGGGTGGCCGCCGCTGGCCGAGATCCTGCCCACCACGGTCGGACTCGGGATTCCGATTCACGTCTGAGGGGCGTGTTCGAAGGCCCGGGGGTCTTCGACACCGATCTGGCCGCGAAGAAGGCGACGTTCGCGAACCCCGCCATCCTCGTCCAGCTGATCGAATGGGCGGACAAGATCCTCAGCGAATAGCGACCGATCAGAACAGCGAGAGCTGCGCGGGGCCCGGGTCCTCCTCGCCGGTGTACGGATGCAGGCCGGGCCGCTCGGCGAACTGGCGGAAGCGGTCCCAGATGTCCACGACCTTCGTCTGGTAGTACTCGACGTTCTCGTCCGGCGCCGACTCGAGCCACTCGGACGCGAGGCGCGCGTACTCGTGGACCGTGACGCCGGCGCTGCGGCCCACCACGTAGTACGAGATCTGATCCCCGGGCGACCACTCGCGGCCCGAGCTGCGCGCGACCTCGTAGGCGGCGGACGGGGGCCGGCCCTTCTCCACCTGCTCGCGGTACTGGTCGAGCGAGTCCTGCAGCGTCTCGGTGCGCGCGAAGGCGCGGAGCGGCACACGGTGCTTGGCGAAATCGTCCAGCCAGCGGTCGATGACCGCCCGTGCCGCCGCACCGCGCCCGTCGAGGAAGAGACCGACCAGCTCCTCGATCACCTGGCGCTGGAAGAGCTCCAGGCCGCGGGAGCGGAAGCCCGACCCCTTGATGGTGACGCGCCCGCGCTCGTCCAGCAGCGCGTACGTCTTCATCTTGTAGCTGAGCATCGCGGCGTAGCGGCCGTCGAGCTCGAGCGCGATGCCTTCGGGCAACGCGCTCGCGAGCCGCGCCAGCAGCGCCTCGTCATCCTCGCGGTCGTGCTGCGCCGGGGGCACGAAGTACACGCCGTCCGTGTCCGCCTCGACCGGCGTGGCGCCGGCCTCGCGGAGCGCATCGAGGATCGTCGTCACGACCGCGCGGCCCTCCTCGGTCACGCGATCGGCGGCTGCGAAGTCGTTCCAGTGTCCGGTGCCGAACGCCAGGTAGCCGTAGAACGCGTTGATGAGGATCTTGAACGACTGCTGGACGGCCTCGGCATGGCGGCGCTCTTCCGGCGGGCCGGCGGCGCGGCTCGCCCGCTTGGCCTCGACCCGCACGTCGCGCAAGTGGGCGAGGAGGGCGGGGAAGACGCCGAGCGTGTCACTCTGCGGCGCGATCGTGCGCGCGAGCATCAGCGACGGGTAGAGCGACGTGACGTCCACGTGCAGCACCGGACGCGCCACCCCGCGCTGGAAGACCGCGGTGTAGCCGCCGCCGACCGCGCTCGGCGGGCGCGGCGTCGGCACCGCGCGGCGCTGGCGCAGGTACTCGCGCAGCAGCAGCGCGTCGATCTTCGCGGCGGCGCCTCGCAGCGTCGCGGACTGGTAGTCGAACGGCAGGAACTGGGCCTGCGCGAAGTACGGCGGCGCGAAGAACGCGCCGAGGCCGAGCGTCTCCACCGCATCGTCCGCGGCGTACGCCATCAGCGCGTCGGGAGACTCCGCGAACGTGCGCGAGATCCGCGCGCCCTCCACGTACGTGCGGTCGGCGGCGGCCACGCCGAGATGGCGCGCGATGTCCTTCAAGCCGAGCGACGGCAGGTCCCGCGTGCCGGCGTCACGGAGCAGCGCCAGCATCCACGTGTCGACGATGTGGCGGCCCGCGAGCTCGTAGCGCCGGAAGCCGACGCTGCGCTCCGCGATGGACAGGCGCGAGGGCCGGCCCCGCAGCGCGCTGCCGTCGCGCCCCCAGCCGAGCGTCACGCCGTGCCGGCGCGCGCGCGCCTCGATGTACTCGAGGTCGAAGCGGAAGATGTTGTGGCCTTCGATGACGTCGGGATCGCGCTCGGCGATGATGCGTCCGCAGGCCTCGAGCACCGCGCGCTCGTCCAGTTGATCCCCGCGGACGACGTGCCGGAATCCCGTGGTGTCGGCGAGAGCGATCGCGACGATCCGGTCTCCCTCGCGCGCGGCGTTCGGGAACTCGAAGCCCTCGGTGGTGACGACCTCGATGTCCAGCGCGAGCCGGCGCAGGTCGCCGAATCGCATGCCGCCGAACGACGTGCGGCCGGTCGCCAGGAGATACGCGTGGCTCGCGTCACCCGGAAAGAGGTAGGGCGCGGCCGGGGTCATCGGGGCGCTCCCGCTCCGGTCGCGGCACCGGTCCCGGGCGCCGAGCGCATCCGTCCACGACGCGAAGGTGCCGAGCCATCCCAGCTCGCCGGTGCCGTCGAGGCGCTCCAGCGCGAGCAGGCCCGGCGCGTCGCGCACCAGCGCGGGGTCGGCGGTCAGCACGAACGGCGTGAACGGCGCGCGCTCGACGACGGTCGCCTCGCCGACGCGGCGATAGACGCGCATGTGACGACCGTCGGCGTCGAGATGACAGGCGAGAAGACCGGGCGTGTCGTCCCACCCGAAGACGATGGGCGGGCGCGCGTCGCTCAGGCGGAGGCTTCCTTCACCACGTCGCCGATTCTACTCTCGCGATCCCCGGTATGCTGAGGCGGATGACCCGACGACTCGCAGGGCTGGCGCTGGCGGCGGCGATCTCGAGCGGCTGCGCGGCGCCCGCGCGGGTGAGCTTTCCCAACGCGACGCCGTCCGCGCCGCTGTCCGTGCCCGCCGACGCCTATCGGCCCGGCGGGGCCGGCCCGTTCCCGGCGCTGGTGCTCCTGCACGGGTGTGAAGGCGTCTCCGAGAACAGCCGGCGGTGGGCGGAGTGGCTCCGCGGGCAGGGATACGTAGCACTCGTCGTGGACAGCTGGACCCCGCGCGGCCTGAAGGAGACGTGCACGTTCACGGTCCAGGATCCCCCGAACACCGCGCGCCTGGACGACACGTTCGGCGCGCTTCGCTATCTGCAGGGGCGCGCGGACGTCGACCGGCGGCGGATCGGCGTGATCGGCTGGTCCAACGGCGGGGTCTTCGCCATCGCGGCCATCAACGGGCCCAGCCTCGAGCGGGCGAACACGCGCGGGGTGGCGCTCCCCGAGCCCGGGTTCACGGCCGCGATCGGCGTCTATCCCGGCGGCTGCGACTCGCTGAAGACCGAGCGCGTCGTGCGCCCGCTGCTCGTCGTGATCGGTGACGCGGACGACTGGACGGACGCCGCGACCTGCAAGGAGATGGTCGACGCCATGCGCGCGAAGGGCGCGGACGTGTCGATCGACATCCTCCCCGGCGCGTACCACTACTTCGACGTCGAGGGCCTCGCGCGCACCACGCTGCCCCACGTGGGGAACGACAACAAGCCGGGCGGCTGCTGCGGCGCCACGGTGGCGTTCGATGCCGCGGCGTACGCGACGACTCGCCGGCGCATCGCGGAGTTTCTCGGCTATCATCTGCGGGCGAGGTAGATGGACGCCCCGGTCCCGCTGGTCAAATTCCTCCTCGAGTCCGTCGTGAACTTGCATGCGACGGTGCCGCGAGATCACCCATCGGCCGCCGTCCTCGGCGAGGAACGGATGGGGAGCGGCGTCGTCGTGGACGACACGGGGCTCATCCTCACGGTCAACTACGTGGTGATGGGCGCGCAGACGGTGCAGGTGTCCTTCATGAAGGGCCGCCGTCAGAAGGCCGAGGTCGTCGCGCTGGACTTCGAGACCGGCCTCGCGCTCGTCCGCATCAAGCGCCAGGGGCTGCGCGCCGTCGTCCTCGAATCGACGGAGCGCCTGGAGCGGGGCGCGCAGGTGATCGCCGTCGGATCGACGGCCACCCAGGAGCGGCGCGTGAGCGGTGGGTTCGTCACCTACCTCGGAGAGTTCGAGGCGTACTGGGAATACCTGCTCGACCGCGGCATCGTGTCGAGCGCGGCGAATCCCGGGCTACGGCGGCGGCGGCCTGTTCGACATGAGCGGACGCCTCCTCGGCATCCTCTACCTGAACCTGAACGAGATCGCGCGGTGTTCGCTCGCCATCCCCGTGGACGCGTTCCAGTCGCACCAGGCCGAGCTGGTGCGCTACGGCCGCGTGGTGAGCCGGCCCAAGCGCGCCTGGCTCGGCGTGTTCGCGCACGCGCTCGATGAAGGCGTGATCATCGCGGGCGTCGTGCCGGGCGGGCCGGGCGAGCGCGGGGGGCTGCGCGAAGGCGACCTGATCGTGTCGTTCGACGCGGAAGAGATCAGCTCGCGCCGCGACCTCTACATGCGGCTCTGGCGCCACGAGCCGGGCGAGCGCGTGGCCATCGAGGTCATGCGCGACAACAAGCTGAACCGCTTCGAGGTGACGGGCGGCGATCGCGCGGAGTTCTTCCGCCACCGATAGGAGCCACCACCTAGAACATCGGATTGGGGCGAGTCTCAGCCCCTCCGAGGCACCAATGGATCTTGGGATTCGAGGCAAGGCCGCGCTGGTGACCGCCGCGAGCAAAGGCATGGGCAAGGCCACCGCGCTGGGACTGGCCGCGGAAGGCGCGCGCGTCTTGATGTGTGCGCGCGGAGAGGCGGCGCTCAAGCTCGCCGCCGACGAGGTGCGCACGAAGACCGGCGCCGAGGTCATCGCGATGACGGCGGACGTGACCAAGAAGGACGATGTCGAGCGCCTCATCA
Source organism: uncultured Candidatus Rokubacteria bacterium (assembly GCA_963707305.1). GTDB lineage: Bacteria > Methylomirabilota > Methylomirabilia > Rokubacteriales > CSP1-6 > VGLJ01. The sequence continues at coordinate 147,280 of CAVPPZ010000021.1, read as the reverse complement.
CGCGCGCCGACGAGGCCTTCGGCGGCGTGGACATCCTGGTCGCGAACGCCGGGGGCCCGCCGCGCGGCAACCTGTCGGAGATGACGGACGAGCAGTGGTACGGCGCCTTCGACACCACCATGCTCTTCGTCGTCCGGCTCATCCGCGGCGTGCTGCCCGCGATGCAACGCAAGAAGCTGGGGCCGCATCCTCACGATCCAGTCGGTGTCGGTGAAGCAGCCGGTGCCGGGCCTGCTGCTCTCGAACGCGATGCGGCCGGGCGTGGCCGGGATGGCGAAGACGCTGGCGGAGGAGCTCGGCAAGCACAACATCACGATCAACGTCGTCTGTCCCGGGCAAGATCCTCACCGACCGTCTGCTCGGCGGTGTCAAGCAGTCCGGGATGTCGCGCGAGGACGTTCCTCCAGAAGGCGGGCCTCGACATCCCGCTCGGGCGCGTCGGGCACCGCCGGAGGAGTTCGCGAACGTCATGGTGTTCCTCGCCTCCGAGCGTGCGTCGTACGTGACGGGCGTGGCGCTGCAGGTGGACGGCGGCCTGATCCGAAGCAACGTGTAGGCGCGGCGGGACCCCATGCTCCGGGCATGCGGGGCGCGTACGCGCGCTTCTTCGCGGCCGACGGACTGTTCGTGGCCGCCGGGCTGGCGTTCTTCTTCCTGGTCACGATGATTCCGCTCGTCCTGCTCAGCGTGTCGATCGTCGGCTTCGTGCTGACCTCGGAGCAGGCGGGGCGGGAGATCGTCGGCGCAGCTCACGCGCAATTTCCCCGTCTACCGGGAGGAGATCGCCCGCGCGCTCTTCCGCATCGTGCAGACGCGCGCCACGTCCGGGCTGGTCGGGACGGTGATCCTGGTCGTCTTCTCGACGCCGCTCTTCAGCGCCTCGCGCCTCGTGCTCCACCGGCTCATGGGGATCAAGACGGGGCGCGGCTTCGTGCGCGGCATGCTCGTCGACGCCGGGATGGTCCTGCTGCTCGGCGTCCTGCTCTTCGCGCTCACCGCGATCACGTGGGCCTTCTACTGGTTCCAGGTGTTCGTGCTGGCGCCCGCGAACGTGCCGCGTGACTGGCTCGCGGCGCTCACCCTCCTGCTTCAGCCTGGTGCTGTCGATGCTGATGTTCTACCTCGGCTATCGCTTCGTGCCCGTCCGCCGCATGCGCGAGGGGCCCGCGCTCGCGGGCGCCATCGTCGCCACCCTGCTGTGGGAAGTCGCCAAGCAGCTCTTCCGCCTCTACATCCGCGAGTTCGGCGTGTACGACCAGATCTACGGCACGCTCGGCGTCCTCGTCGCCTTCGTGATGTTCGTCTACTACTCGGCGATCGTCTTCGTGGTCGGCGGCGCCTACGCGGCGAGCCTCGACGGCACGCGCCCGCAGCGCTGACCGCCGGCCCGTCGGGGGCCGCCGACGTCCGTGGTAGTGTGTCGCGCGCGTCACGAGGAGGCTGGGGATGCTCTTGAAGGACAAGGTCGCGGTGGTGACGGGGGCGGCGCGCGGGATCGGACGTGAGATCGCGCTGTTGATGGCCAGGCAGGGCGCCCAGGTCGTGGTGAACGACTACGGCGGCAGCGAGGCGGGGGCGGCGCCACCGCGGCGCCGGCCGACGAAGTCGTCGGCGAGATCAAGACGGCCGGGGGACAGGCGGTCGCGAGCTACGACTCGGTGGCGACGATGGCGGGCGGCAAGAACATCGTCGACACCGCGGTGAAGGCCTTCGGCCGCGTCGACATCGTCGTCAACAACGCCGGCATCCTGCGCGACCGGATGATCTTCAACATGTCCGAGGAGGAGTGGGACGCCGTCATCAACACCCACCTCAAGGGCTCCTTCGCGGTCACGCGCGCGGCGGCGCCGCTGATGCGCGAGCAGAAGTCGGGCCGCTTCATCAACATGACGTCGACGTCCGGGCTCGTCGGCAACGTGGGGCAGGCGAACTACGCCGCGGCGAAGCTCGGCATCGTCGGGCTCACGCGCGTCACCGCCCTCGACATGGCGCGCTACAACGTCACCGCGAACTGCATCTCGCCGTTCGCGTGGACGCGCATGATCGGCACGATCCCCACGCAGACGCAGGCCCAGAAGGCGCGGGTCGAGAAGATCAAGAAGATGTCGCCCGCGCACATCGCGCCGCTGGCGGCCTTCCTCGCGTCCGACGAGGCGAAGGACGTGAGCGGCCAGATCTTCGGCGTCCGGGGCAAGGAGATCATGCTGTTCGGGCACCACCGGCCGCTCATGCGGATCCACCACGCGGAAGGGTGGACGGTGGAGCGGCTCGCCGACATGTTCCCGGGCACGATGCAGCAGCACCTGATCCCGCTCGAGACCTCGGGACAGTACTTCAACTACGACCCGCTCGTCTGAGCGCTAACTCCCTGAACTCCTTGCGTTGTGGGAATTCGCACCAGAGCTCTGCTCGGTAAGTAGCTGAAAAATTGTAAAAATCGCAACGAAACCCTAGAAAAAACTTTTCATCCCGGCCTCGCCCTTCGTGTAATATCCGGCGGCGAGGTAGGCAATAGTTTCCCAGTATCGAATGACTCAACTATTCTGCGTGGCCGGCCACTCATCGTTCCACGGTTCGCTCATCGGGCTCTCGCTGCCCGTTTAAGGAGAATCGATTGAGGCTCTCCGGTGTGGTCACGCCCCGCCTCCGGCAGTACGGCCTCGTCTGTGGGTCTTTGCTCCTGGTCGCCGTGGTCGTCGTGGCGGGATGCGGCAGCGGCCGCATGGTGCTCCCGGTCACCATCGACCCCACGGCCCAGAACGTTCCGTCCGACAGCCGTGAGCTGACCAACCATGAGCGGGCGGTGCAGGGGATCTCGGCGATTCTCTCGAAGGATTTGAAGCTCCCGATGCCCGAGCGTGTCACCGTGTACGTCTATTCCTCCCGGCAGGTCTTCGAGCAGGGCCTGGTGCGTGACGCCAACGTGTCCCCGATTCGCGCGGCGGAGCTCAGCGACTTCGCGATCGGCGTGGGCCGTCGCCGCCAGCTCCTCTTCAACGACGAGGCGTACGATCACCGCGGGCGCGAGTGGCTGCGGCTCATCGCGCACGAGCTCGCGCACGTCTCGCAGATCGAGCTCGCGCAGGGCGAAGGCCGCGCCGAGCAGTGGCTCGCCGAGGGCATGGCCGAGTGGATCGCGTTCAACGTGCTCGAGAAGCTCGGCCTCGACACCGTGCAGAACCGCCGCGGCATTGCGGCCGCCGGCATCCGGACGCACGCGGCGCTCGTGGCCGCGAAGCTCGACCTCGATACGCTGGGCACGCCGCGCGGCTTCACCGTGCGCCATCTGAAGGAAGGCTCGCTGCCCACCTACCAGCTCGCGTTCCTGATGGCGGACTACCTGATCACGCGCGACGGCTTCGATCGCACCGTGCAGTACTTCAAAGGCTTCGGGCAGGGCGGCGGCCGGCGTGACACCTTCCGCACCGCCTTCCACCAGACCCTCGAACAGTTCGAGGACGAGGTGCTCGCGCACCTGAAGACGATCGTCCGCTAGTCTCGTCCCGGAAGCAGGTCGTCGTTGTTCCGACTGGCGCGCCAGATGTCCTCCGCATTGCTCCTGCTCGGCGTCGCGCCGAGCAGCTTGTCGCCCGCCGGGCCGTTTCCGTCGATGGAGCGGGCCGGCGTGCTCGTCACGGTCGCCGAAGTGACTCCCGATCGCGCCACCCTGTGGGTGCGCGCCGACACGAATCAGCCCGTGCGCGTGCGGTACGGTCCCGCGCACGATCCCGATGCGCTCCGGCACGCCGACGTCGCCCTCGACTCCGGACGCGACCAGACCGGCCGCGCCGTGCTCGACACGCTCACACCGGGCACGCGCTACGCGTACGAGGTGCGCCAGGAGGATGCGCGCGTGCGCGGCACGTTCGTCACCGCGCCGCTCCCCGATGCCGACGCGCCGGTCCGCCTCGTGTGGAGCGGCGACCTCGGGGGCAGCGGCTACTGCCGGGACGTCGAGGACGGGTACCGGATCTTCCGCGCGATGGCCCGGCGGCAGCCCGACCTGTTCCTCTTCGTCGGCGACACCGTCTACGCCGACCAGGTCTGCGGCGCCCGTCCGCACGCGCCCGGGGCCGACTACGTGGCGTCGACGCTGGCGGAGTTCCACGGCAAGCACCGGTACAACCGCGCCGACCCCGTGCTCCAGGAGTTCTTCCGCAGCACCGGCGTGTTCGCGATCTGGGACGACCACGAGGTGCGCAACAACTTCGCGGGCGGCAGCGAGCCGTTGATGGCGGTCGGGCTGCAGGCGCTGCTCGACTACTGGCCGATCCAGGGGCCGCCGGAGGAGCCGCGGCGCCTCTATCGCGCCTTCCGCTGGGGCCGCCACGTCGAGACCTTCATCCTCGACACGCGCCAGTACCGGAGCGCGAACGCCGACCCCGACGGTCCCGAGAAGACGATGCTCGGCGCGGCCCAGCGCGCATGGCTGCTCCGCGGGCTCGCGGCCTCCGACGCGACCTGGAAGCTCGTCGTCACCAGCGTGCCGCTCGGCATGTTCACGGGCGGCCGCTACTCGGACTCGTGGTCGAGCGCGAACCTGTTCGGCTTCGCCCGCGCCACGCCGACCGGGTACGCGCACGAGCGCGACGCGATCCTGCGCGTTCATCCGCGAGCGCGGCATCCGGAACGTGGTGTTCGTGTCCGGAGACGTCCATCACGCCGAGCTGCTCCGGCACGAGCCGTCGCCCGGCTTCACGGTGCACGAGTTCGTCGCGGGTCCGCTGGCGGCCCGCCAGGGCTATCCGCGCTTCCTCGATCGTTCGCTCAACTCGCGCTCGCTGGGCTCGCTCGGCTTCACGCCGAACTTCGGCGAGCTGGTCCTCGACGGCTCAGCGCTGCAGGTGTCCGTCCTCGACGCGTCCGGCACCGTGCGCTCGTCGCTCCGCGTCGGCTCCGGCAGCGATCTCGCCCAGCGCTGAGCGCGCGCGCCGCCGGCGCCGCGCGGCGTCTGCCGCGAGTGCGAGGAGCGTGACGGCGCTCACCACCACCGCGAGGATCTCGACGCGCCCCGGGGCCGTAGACGAGCCGCACGACGCCGGGCCCCGCGTCCGCCTTGATCTCCAGCTCGCCGTGGGCGCCGCGCCGGGTCGGCACCGGGCGGCCGTCTCGCTCGGCGCGCCAGAGCGGGTAGTACGCCAGGCGTGCCGAGACCCACGCGTCGGAGCTCCCGGCCACGTCGATCTCGCGCGGGCCACCGGGGAGCGCGCGCGGGGGAGCGTCCGTGGCGACGAAGACGAGGAACGGCGGCACGACCATGCGCCGGTACCGAGGCTGATCGGTGACGAACGGCAGGCGGGCGGCGTCGTCCTCGAGCGCGACGACCGTGGTGATGTCGAACGCGCGCGCGTAGGACTCGAACGTCGCCGCGTCGAGCGTGTCGAGCCGGCGGCCGAACAGCGATTCGCCGTCGAGCTGCTCGGCCAGCCGCGTGATCGGCTCGCGTCGCGTGTCGCCGCGGTAGACGAGCGCCGCGATCGGCGACCCGTGCGTGAACGTGCCGCCGAGGATCGGCGTGCCCGCGATGACCGGCGTCAGCGCGGTGACGTGCGTGTGCGGCCGGTACCACGCGGTGCCGAACACGAGCGGCACGCCGGAGCGCACGAACAGCACCCGCCCCGCGGGCGCGGCGCGCAACGTGCGCCACAGGCTCTCGAGGCGCAGACCCTGACTCACGCTCGCCAGGCTCGGCCAGTCCGCGGGCCGCGGCCAGAGCGCCAGCGCGCGCCCCGGCAACGAGAAGGCGATGAGGCTCGCGCACACCGCGAGGGCCGCGACCGCCGCCGGGAGACGGCGCCCGAGGCCCTGCACCACCGTGCCCGCGCCCAGGCCGCTCGCCATGAGCAGCGTCATCCATGCCCCATCCGCGACGCGATCGGCCGGCAAGACGCGCAGGCCGAGAGGCTCCGCGACGAGCGCGTCGACAGCGACCGCGAGCGCCGCGAGCGCGACCGTGCGCAGCAGCCAGGGGCCCGACGACGCGCGCTCGCCGCCGCCGCTGCGCCACGCGACGAGCGCGAGGCCGACCAGCGCCGCCGCGAAGGGGGCGGCACCGCGACGGGAGCGTGAGCGTTCCCCACGCGAGCGCGCGCGTCTCCTCGAGACGGAAGACGAGCGGCAGCAGCCAGAACGCGGCGAGCCCGAGGGCGGTCACGAGGCCCAGCGAGGCCCGGACCAGGGACCGGCGCGGCGTCGGCGTGACGAGCGCCGCGGCGGCGACGATGGCCAGGGCCGCGGGCGCGTGGGTCGGATGCGTGAGGATGATCGCCGCGACGAGCGCCACCGCGCTCAGCGGGAACCGTCCGCCGGTCTCCGCCCACCGGACGAGGGACAGCGCGAGCAGCGGCAGCAGAGCCCACGCGAGCCGCGCGCCGACCATGCCGATGCGCACGCCGCCTTCGACGCCGCTCGCCGCGCCGCCCGCGGGATCGCCGCTGAACGCGAGCGCGACGAACGCGCCGGGCACCGCCGCCCAGCCGTCGCCGAGCAATCGGCGGAGGAGGAGAAAGACCGTCACGCCCGGCGCGAGGTAGGTGAGCCAGAGCAGGACGTGGTAGATCGCGGGCACCGGCGCCAGCCCCAGCGTCGCCGCGGAGAGCATCGCGCCCGCGTAGAACCACCCCGGCGGGTAGAACTGCAGCTCCGGATACCCGGCCCACCAGCCGTCGTTCCACGCCCAGGGCGCGGGACCTTCACGGAGCACGTGCCAGAGACGCGCGAGCTGGCCCGGATGATCGTCGAACGCGAGCGGGCCAACGCCGAGCGCCCGCGCGCCGAACGTCACGCCGAAGGCGAGCAGGAGGGCGAGCGGAAGCCAGGGCGCGCGCGACACGCTCACGATCGTAGTAGAGTAGCGCTTCGAACAATCCCTCGAGAACTCGACAACGCGTCTCGACACGCGGAGGAGTGGTCTATGCCGGTGGTCGTACGCATCCCCACGCCCCTGCGCAGCCTCACCAAGGGCAGCGCCGAAGTCCAGGCCAGCGGCGGCACCGTCCTCGACGTGATCGCCGACCTCGAGCGCCAGTATCCGGGCATGAAGGACCGCCTCGTCGACGACGGCGGCGAGATCCGCAAGTTCGTCAACGTGTACGTGAACCAGGAAGACGTGCGCTTCCTCGACGGCGACAAGACCGCCCTCAAGGACGGCGACGAGGTCGCGATCGTCCCCGCCATGGCAGGGGGTTTGGGGGTCCTCAGTCGTGGGGCCCCCATGTTCAGGGGCTTCAGGAGGCGTGAGTAGGCTCTCCAAGCGGGTTCAGGGCTTCACCGAGTCCGTCATCCGCGAGATGACGCGCGTGGTGGCGCAGGAGGGCGGCGTCAACCTCGCGCAGGGCATGCCGGACTTCCCGCCGCCGAAGGCGCTCGTCGACGCCGCGCATCGCGCGCTCGACGGCGACTTCCACCAGTACGCGATCACGTGGGGCGCGCCGAACCTGCGCGCCGCCATCGCCGAGAAGTACCGGCGCTTCTACGGGATGACCGTCGATCCCGAGCGCCACGTCACCGTGTGCTGCGGCTCGACGGAGACGATGCTCTCCACGCTGCTCGCCGTCCTCAACCCGGGCGACGAGGTCATCATCTTCGAGCCGTTCTACGAGAACTACGGCCCCGGCTGCATCATCTCGGGCGCGGAGCCCGTGTGGATCCCGCTCGAGGGCGCCCGACTTCACGTTCGATCCCGACCGGCTCCGCGCACGCCGTCTCGCCGCGCACGAAGGCGATCGTCTTCAACAGTCCCAACAACCCGAGCGGGAAGGTCTTCTCGCGCGCCGAGCTCGAGGTGATCGCGGAGGTCTGCCGCGCGCCACGACCTGCTGGCGATCACCGACGAGATCTACGAGCACATCGTGTACGACGGGCACGTCCACGTCCCCATCGCCACGCTGCCCGAGATGGCGGACCGCACGATCACCATCTCCGGCATCTCGAAGTCGTACTCGGTCACCGGCTGGCGCGTGGGGTACGCGGTCGCGCCGCCCGAGATCAGCGACGGGATCCGCCGGGCGCACGATTTCGTCACCGTCGGGGCGCCGGCCCCGCTGCAGGAAGCCGCCGTCACCGCGCTGCACTTCCCGGATCAGTACTACGTCGATCTGCGCACGGCCTACCAGGCGCGGCGCGACCTGCTGCTCGGGGACCTCCAGCGCGCGGGCTTCGTCTGCAACACGCCGCGCGGCGCCTACTACATCCTCACCGACGTCGCGCACTTCATGCAGCGCTACGGCATCGCCGACGACACCGCCTTCGCGATGTGGCTCATCAAGGAGTGCGGCGTGGCCACGGTGCCCGGCTCGTCCTTCTACGCGCACCGCGACCTCGGCCGCACCAAGATCCGGTTCTGTTTCCCGAAGAGCGATGCCCTGCTTCGGGACGCGGGGGAGCGGCTGCAAAAGCTCCGGTCGTGAGGGCGCGCGACGCCGCACGCTCGATCTGGGAGGCCGCGCTCGCGGCGGCCGACGTCCGGCCGCTCATCCATCACGCCGTCCGCCGCGTCGGTTCCGCCTCGTTCGAGATCTTCGGCGAACGCATCGACATTGCGCCCGCCGGCCGCGTCGTGGTCGTCGGCGCGGGCAAGGCGAGCGGCGCGATGGCGGCCGCCCTCGAGGACGTGCTCGGCGACCGTCTGCACGACGGGTACGTCGTCGTGAAGGACGGCTACATGGTGCCGACGCGGAAGGTGACGCTCGTGGAGGCCGGCCACCCGGTGCCCGACCCGCGGGGCGAGGACGCGGCGCGCACCATCCTCGAGCGCGCGCAGCACGCCGCCGAGGAGGACGTGGTCTTCGTGCTCATCTCCGGCGGTGGCTCGGCGCTGTTGCCGGCGCCCGTTCCTCCGGTGACGCTGGACGAGAAGCGCGCGATGACGCGGCTGCTGCTCGGCGCCGGCGCCACGATCACCGAGCTCAACGCGGTCCGCAAGCACGTGTCGTTCATCAAGGGGGGGCAGCTCGCGCGCGCGGCGGCGCCCGCGCGCGTCGTCACGCTGGTCCTGTCCGACGTCATCGGCGATCCGCTCGACGTGATCTCCTCGGGGCCGACGGCGCCGGACTCCTCGACCTTCGCCACGGCGGTGGAGGTGCTGCGCCGCCGCGGCGTGTGGGACGCCGTGGCGCCCGCGATCCGGGCGCGTCTCGAGGCCGGCCTGCGTGGCGCGATCGACGAGACGCCGAAGCCGGGCGACCGGATCTTCTCCCGCGTGAGCCACCACGTGATCGGGAACAACGCGCTCGTGACCGACGCCGCCGTCGCGCGGGCGGCCGCGCTCGGGTTTCCGTCCACGCTCCTCACGCGCGCGCTCGAGGGCGAGGCGCGCGAGGTGGCGCGCGACCTCGTGACGCGCGCGCGCCGTCTGTCCGCGCCGGCCGGGCTCGTTGCCGGCGGCGAGACCACTGTGACCGTTCATGGGCCGGGCCGCGGTGGGCGATGCCAGGAGCTGGCGCTGGCGGCGGCGATCGAGCTCGACGGCAGCAGCGACGTCGTGCTGCTCGCCGGCGGCACGGACGGCACCGATGGCCCGACCGACGCCGCGGGCGGGATCGTGGACGGCGGGACCGTCGCGCGTCTGCGCGCCGCCGGCGTCGATCCACGCGCGGCCCTCGACGCCAACGACGCCCACGCGGCGCTGGCGGCGAGCGGCGACTTGCTCGTGTCGGGACCGACATGCAGCAATCTGCTCGATCTGTACCTCGTGCTGCGCGGACCTGCCTAGGAGTTAGGCGAACCGATCCAACTAGCTGAAAGTTCGCAGGCGAGGACCCTCCGCCCACAGGGTTATCCACGAGCCCAGCACAGCATCGGTGGAAAACGAGCCATCCAAAGTCGCGTGGTATTCTCGCCACGCATGTCTCGCATCAACCTGATCGGTCTCCTTCCGTCCGAGATGGAAGCCCTCGCCGTCGAGGTCGGCGCGTCGCGGTACCGCGGCCGTCAGCTCGCGACGTGGATCTATCGGAAGGGCGTGCTCGACGTCGGCGCGATGTCCGATCTGCCGAAGGAGTTTCGCGCGCAGCTGGCCGAGCGTGGGGAGATTCGGTTACCGGAAGTGGAGCGCGTGACCGCGTCCCTCGATGGGAGTCGGAAGCTCGTGTTCAAGCTTCACGACGGCGGGCGAGTGAGCGCGGTGCTCATGCCCGACGAGGATCGACTGACGCTCTGCCTGTCGACCCAGGTCGGGTGCGGATTCGAATGCGCGTTCTGTCTGACCGGCACGATGGGGCTCGATCGCAATCTGGACACCGCGGAGATCGTGGGGCAGCTGCTCGTCGCCAACGCCCTCAACGCCGAGCATCGCGTCACGCACATGGTGTTCATGGGCATGGGCGAGCCGCTCGCGAACTACGCCGCGCTCGTGAAGGCGATCCGGATCTTCACGGACCCGCGCCTCGGGCTCGGGTATTCGCCGCGGCGCATCACGGTGTCCACGGTCGGACTGGTGCCGGCCATCGAGAAGCTCGGGCGCGAAGATCTCAAGGTGAACCTGGCGATCTCCCTCCACGCGGCGACCGACGAGGTGCGCGGCCGTCTCATGCCGATCAACCGCTCCTGGAATCTCGCGGCGCTGATGGCGGCGGTGCGCCGCTATCCGCTCGCCTCGCGCCAGTCCATCTTCTTCGAGTACGTGCTGCTCGACGGGGTGAACGATTCGGATGAGGACGCTCGCCGGCTCGTCACGCTCCTCCGCGGCGTGCACGCGAAGGTGAACCTGATCCCGTTCAACGACTGGGCGACGTCGCCCTTCGGGCGTCCGCCGCTGCCGCGGATCCTCGCCTTCCAGAAGATCCTGCTGAACGCGGGCGTCACCACGACCGTCCGGTGGAGCAAGGGCGAGGACATCGGCGCGGCGTGCGGGCAGCTGCGCGAGCTCGTTCCGGCGTGAGCGCGCCGACGGTCGCGATCGCGACGCTCGGCTGCCGGCTCAACCAGGTCGACTCCCGGGACCTCGCCACGCGCCTCGAGGAGCGCGGCTTCCGCATGGTGCCGTTCGAGAGTCCGGCCGACGTCGTCGTGGTGAACTCGTGCACGGTCACGGGTCGCGCCGACGTCTCCAACCGCCGGATGATCCGGCGCGCCGCCCGGCGCCGAGGGGCGCGCGTGGTGGTGACCGGGTGCTGGGCGCAGACCGATCCCGGCGCCGTCGCGGCCCTGCGCGACGTCGACGCGGTGGTCGGTAACGCCGACAAGCATCGGCTGCCGGACATCGTCGCCGAGGTGCTCGCGACCGCGGGGCGGGGGGATGAGGGGCCGCGCATCGTCGCCACGGATATCCAGGCCGCGACGCGGTTCGCGCCGCCGGCCGCTCCCGGGGCCCACCCTCCGTGCGCGCGCGTTCCTGAAGGTGCAGGACGGGTGTCAGCATCGCTGCGCGTTCTGCATCGTGCCGATGGCGCGCGGGTCGAGCCGGAGCCTCGCGCCCGCGATCGTGCTCGATCACGCGCGCCGCCTCGTCTCGCTCGGCCACCCCGAGATCGTGCTCACCGGCGTCGACCTCGGACACTACGGGGCCGACCTCGCGCCGCGCACGACGCTGGCCGCGCTGCTGCGCGACCTGATCGCGCTCCCCGGGCTGCGCTGGCTCCGGCTGTCGTCCGTGCTGCCCGCGTACTTCACGGACGATCTGCTCGACGTCGTCACGGGCTCCGGCGTCGTGGCGCCGCACCTGCACATCCCGCTGCAGAGCGGCAGCGATCGCGTGCTGCGCGCGATGCGGCGGCCCTACAACGTCGCGATGTACCGGCGGCTCGTCGAGCGGCTGGCCGCGGCGCGCCCGGGGCTCGGGCTCGGCGCCGACGTGATCGCCGGGTTTCCGAGCGAGAGCGACGCCGACTTCGCGGACACCGTGGCGCTGGTGGAGGCGCTGCCGTTCTCGTACCTGCACGTCTTCGGCTACTCGGATCGGCGGGGCACCGAGGCCGCCACGCGGACGGGACACGTGGACGCCCGCACGATCGCGCGTCGCAGCGCGGCGCTGCGCGCGCTGGCGGCGGCGAAGAACCACGCGTTCCGCCGCGCGATGGTCGGTGACGATCAGAGAGGCGCTCGTGCTCGAGAGGCGTGACCGCGCGACCGGCGCCCTCGTCGGGACTCACCGACAACTACGTGGAGGTGACCTTTGACGGGACGAACGCGCTGATGCGGACCATCACGTCCCTGCACATCGCCGGCGCGGACGGAGAGTGCAGCCGCGGTGAGCTGGGAGCCTCGGAGGGGGCCGTCGCGCCAGAGGCGCGCCTGTGCGCGCCCCCTCCGACGAATGACGAGCGCGATCGGCGTGATCGGCGGCAGCGGGCTGTACGAGCTCCCGGGCATGACGGACGTCCGGTGGCGCCGGGTGCGGACGCCGTTCGGCGATCCGTCGGACGAGTACTGCGTCGGACAGTACGGCGATCGGCCCGTCGTCTTCCTCCCGCGCCACGGACGCGGGCATCGCCTCATGCCGACCGAGCTCAACTTCCGCGCGAACATCTGGGGACTCAAGTCGCTCGGCGTGGAGTGGGTGGTGTCGGTGTCCGCCGTCGGCAGCATGAAGGAAGCGATCCGCCCGCTCGACCTCGTGATCCCCGATCAGTTCTTCGATTTCACCCGGCGGCGCGTGTCGTCCTTCTTCGGCGACGGCATCGTCGCGCACGTCGGCATGGCCGATCCCGTGTGCCCGCATCTCGCCGCCGTCGCTCGAGAAGGCCGCGCGCGAGTCCGGCGCCACCGTGCACCGGGGCGGGACCTACCTGTGCATCGAAGGGCCCCAGTTCTCCACCAAGGCGGAGTCACGGATCTTTCGCGGGTGGGGCGTCGACGTGATCGGCATGACCAACATGCCGGAGGCCAAGCTCGCCCGGGAAGCGGAGCTATGCTACGCTACGCTCGCGCTCGCCACCGATTATGACGTCTGGCACGAGTCGCACGAGGCCGTGACCGTGGAGGCGGTGATCCAGAACCTGCTGCACAACGTCGAGACGGCGAAGACCGTCCTGGCCCGCCTCGTCCCCGCCGTGAGCGCGCCCCGAACGTGCCCGTGCCCCTCGCTCCTCGCGAACGCCGTGATCACCTCGCCGGCGGCCTTCCCACTCGCCACGCGCCGCCGGCTCGATCTCCTCCTCGGGAAATATTTCCCCGTCGATCTGCGCGAGCGGCCGGCGAAGCCCAGGAAGGACGGACGACGTAGCTGACCTCGACGTCGTCGGTATCGGCAACGCGCTCGTCGACGTCCTGACGCAGTCGACCGACGAGTTCGTGGCCTCGCACGGCCTCACCAAGGGCGCGATGCACTTGATCGACGAGGCGCGTGCGCGCCAGCTCTACGACGCGATGAGCGCCGGGCGTCGAGATGTCCGGCGGCTCCGCGGCGAACACGATCGTCGGCGTGGCGTCGTTCGGGGGCCGCGGGCACTACATCGGCAAGGTCCGCGACGACCAGCTCGGCGAGGTCTTCCGCCACGACCTCCGCGCGACGGGCGTCGGCTACGACATCCCGCCGGCCACGACCGGGCCGCCGACCGGCCGCTGCCTGATCCTGGTGACGCCGGACGCGCAGCGGACGCTCAACACGTTCCTCGGCGCCTCCGTGCACCTGGGCCCCGAGGACATCGATCCGGAGCTGATCGCCCGCGCGCGCATCCTGTATCTCGAGGGCTACCTGTTCGATCCGCCCCGCGCGCAGGAGGCGTTCCGGGTCGCGGCGCGCCACGCCCACGCGGCCGGCGGCCAGGTCGCGCTGACGCTGTCCGATCCGTTCTGCGTCGACCGGCATCGCGCCGCGTTCCGGGACCTCGTCGAGCGTCACATCGACATCCTCCTCGCGAACGAAGCCGAGATCTGCGCGCTCTACGAGACCGACGACTTCGATCGCGCCGCGGAGAAGGTGCGCCGGTATTGCTCGGTGGCCGCGCTCACGCGGAGCGCCAAGGGCTCCGTGATCGTCGCGAGCGACGAGACGCACGTCATCGAGGCGGCCCCGGTGACCAGGGTCGTCGACACGACGGGCGCCGGCGACCTCTACGCGGCCGGGTTCCTCCTCGGGCAGAGCCGCGGACTCCCGCTCCCGACCTGCGGGCGCCTGGGCGCGCTGGCGGCGGCCGAGGTCATCTCCCACGTCGGCGCGCGGCCGCAGATCCCGCTCGCCCGGCTGGCGGCCGGACTCCTGCCGTGAGCGTCGACGCCGAGGTGGACGCCAAGTACGCGCGGCTCGTCGCGCTCCTGCGCGACATGGAGCGCGTCGTCGTCGCGTTCTCGGGCGGTGTGGACTCGACGTTCCTCGCCCGCGCGGCGCGCGACGCGATCGGCGACCGCGCGCTGCTCGTCACCGCCGACTCCGAGACGTACCCGGCGCGCGAGCTCGCGGAAGCGAAGCGCCTCGCGTCGCTGCTCGAGATGCGCCACGAGGTGGTGCAGACGCGCGAGCTCGACAACCCGGACTACGCGAAGAACCCGGCCGACCGCTGCTTCTTCTGCAAGGAGGAGCTGTTCACGCGGCTCGCGCCGCTCGCCGCGCGCGACGGCCACGGGGCGCTGGTCTACGGCGCGGTGATGGACGACCTCGGCGATCACCGGCCCGGCATGCGCGCGGCGACGGAGCTCGGGGTGCGCGCGCCGCTCATCGAGGCCGAGCTGTGGAAGGCGGAGATCCGCGCGCTCTCGCGCCGCTTCGAGCTGCCGACGTGGGACAAGCCGTCGTTCGCGTGCCTGTCGTCACGCTTTCAGTACGGCGACCAGATCACGGCCGCCAAGCTTCGCCAGGTGGACGCGGCCGAGGAGATCGTGCGCGCGCTCGGCTTCCGGCAATTCCGCGTGCGGCATCACGACCGTCTCGCGCGGCTGGAGCTGCCGCGCGAGGAGCTGCCCCGGCTCTGGGAGGACGGCCGCCACGAGACGATCGTGCGGAAGCTCCGCGAGCTCGGCTACATCTACGTCACCGTCGACCTCGCGGGATTCCAGTCGGGCAGCGCCAACCTGCTGCTCGGGCTGAGGCGGCCCTCCGCGGGCGGGTAGGCGGGGATGGACAGGGAAGCGCTCCGCCGGCTGCTCGAGGCCGTGAGCGACAAGCGGCTCGGGGTCGAGGAGGCGGTCGCCCGCCTGCGCACGCTGCCGTACGAGAACCTGGGCTTCGCCCGGGTGGATCATCACCGCGCGCTGCGCGGTGGCGCGCCCGAGGCGATCTTCTGCCAGGGCAAGACGCCCGCGCAGGTCGTCGCGATCGCGGAGCGGCTCGTCGCGCATCATCCGAACATCCTCGCCACGCGGGCGAGCGACGAGGTCGCGCACGCGATCGCCGCCTCCGGGCTTCCCCATCGCCATCATGCGGAGGCGCGGCTCGTCGTGGTGCGGCCCGAGCCCGTCGAAGGGGTGGGGCTGATCGTCGTCGCCGCGGCGGGCACGGCCGACATTCCCGTCGCCGAGGAGGCGGCGCTCGTCGCCGACGCGCTCGGCAACCGCGTCGAGCGCGTCTACGACTGCGGCGTCGCCGGACTCCATCGCCTGCTCGATCACGTGCCGCTGCTGAGCGAGGCCAACGTGCTGATCGTCGTGGCCGGCATGGAAGGCGCGCTGCCCTCCGTGGTCGCCGGGCTCGTCGATCGACCGGTCATCGCGGTGCCCACGAGCGTCGGGTACGGCACGTCCTTCAACGGCCTCGCCGCGCTGCTCGCCATGCTCAACTCGTGCGCGGCGGGCGTCTCCGTCGTCAACATCGACAACGGATTCGGCGCCGCGCACCAGGCGTCGCAGATCAACCGTCTGGTCGCAAAGATCCGTTAGCGTCGTGGGGGGCTGGGCTCCGAGTCGGCAGCCCGCGCGAGCGGGTCCTGTCGGCGTCCGCGGCCCCCTGCGGTCCTCGCTCCACCCATCCCCCAGCGGGGCCCTTCCGCTGCGTCCTCGGGGACCGCTCCCGCCGCCACCCGCTCGCCGCCGCTCGCCGATCCCGACCCGGCCAGCCCCCTACGACGCTTCAGCTCTCGGCGACAGATCCGGTGCACGGCGCTCGCTCGCGGGGCCGCATGAGCATCGTCTACTTCGACTGTCCGAGTGGGGCCTCCGGCGACATGGTGCTCGGGGCCCTTGTGGACGCGGGGGCCTCGCTCGACCTCGTGCGCGAGCAGCTCAGCACCTTGCCGCTTGCAGGGGTGGACGCTTGGCTCGCGGGAAGTGCGGAGGGGGGCGTTTCGGGCGACGAAGATCGACGTCGGCGTCGATCACGTGCACGAGCATCATCACCATCGCACGCTCGGTGACGTGCTCGCCATCCTGCGCGGCGGCCGGCTCGCGCCGGCGGCGCTCGCCATGGCGGAGCGCATCTTCACGCGGCTCGCGGACGCGGAAGCCCGGGTCCATGGGGCCACCCGCGACACCGTCCACTTTCACGACGTCGGGGCGGTCGACGCCATCGTCGACATCGCCGGCGCGGCCATCGCGCTGACGCTCCTCGGCGCGGAGGACGTGCGCGCCTCCGCGCTGCCGGTGGGCGGAGGATTCGTCGACGGGCCGCATGGGAGGATCCCCGTGCCCGCGCCGGGGACCGCGGAGCTGCTGCGCGGGTGGCCCGTCGTCGACACCGCCGTGCGCTCGGAGCTCGTCACGCCGACCGGGGCCGCCATCCTCACCACGCTCGGCGTGTCGGGGCCCTTTCCGTCGATGACCGTCCGCGCGATCGGGTACGGGGCGGGCACGCGTGATCCCGCCGACACGGCGAACGTGCTGCGCTGCTTCGTCGGGGAGGCGAGCGCCACGGCCGGCGGTCTTCCCGCCGCGGACGAGACCATCGTCCAGGCCGAGACCACCATCGACGACATGTCGCCGCAGCTCTACGAGCCGCTGATGGAGCGGCTGCTCGCGGCCGGCGCCCTCGACGTCTTCCTCACCCCGGTCGTCATGAAGCGGAGCCGGCCCGGCGTGGTCGTGACCGTGCTCTGCGAGCACGCGAGGGTCGACGCGCTCGCGGACGCGCTGTTCCAGGAGACCAGCACCATCGGCGTGCGGTGGTCTTCGTTGCAGCGCCGCCGGTTGCCGAGGGAGATGGTCACGCTGGCCACGACGTACGGCCCCATCAGCTTCAAGGTGTCGCGGCTCGCGGGACGCGTGATCACGGTCACGCCCGAGTTCGCCGACGTCGTCCGCGTCGCGCGCGAGAAGGGGCTCGCGGTCCGCGAGGTGCTGGACCAGGTCCGTGCGGAGGGGCTGTCGCTTTTCTGACCGGTGCGACAGCCAGTCTGTCACCGGGTGCGACGTTGGCATGGCTGTCCGAGCTTCCAAATTCCTGAAATTGCTCACCTGACCTTTGGCTGAGGCCTGGAATGACAGTTGCCTCTGAGAGTCGCCGTATGCGACATCACACCGAACAACGGATGGCCTCCGCGCTCCCGGACGCCGACAAGTCCGGCCTGGGCGCTCTGCTCCGACGACTGGCCGTCGCCGGACTGCTCCTCGCCGGTCTTACGCTCCTCGCGTCCGCGGCCCTGGCAATCCCCCGCTAGTCGGATGCGCTTCGTCTCCGTGCTGCGCGATGGGATTCGTCTGCCCGCGATGGGGTTCACCGGCAATGTCCGGGCGGCGCTCACGGTCGACGTCTCGGCGACCGCTCTCTTCGCCGTGTTCGCGGCGCTCACGGTGCCCTTCAACGGTCTCATCCTGCGGCGCGAGCTGGGAGCCTCCGCCACGCAGCTCGCGGTCCTCGCGTCCGTCGGCGCGGCGTTCAACCTGTTCTCGCTCGTCTGGGCCCGCGCCCTGAATGGGCGCCCGCCGCTGCCGTACGCGGTGTGGCCGGGCTTCATCGCACGCAGCCTCTTCCTGCTCGTGCCGTTCATCGATTCGGCGTGGGCGTTCGTCGGCGTCCTCGCCGCGGCGAGCTTCCTCGGCACGGTGGCCGAGCCGGCGCATGCCGCGTTGCTGCAACGCCTCTATCCCCGCGAGCTCCGCGGGCGCGCGCTCGGCACGGTGCGCATGGCGGGGGGCGCGGTGGCGATCGCGCTCACGGCCGCCGCCGGGAAGCTGTTCGCCCTGGTGGACTACCGGGTGATCTTCCCGATCGCCGCGCTGTTCGGCATGGGCGCGAGCCTCCGGTTCAGGCAGATGCCCGTGCCGGACGACGCCATCGGGACACCCGAGCGTGTGCGCTTGCGCGACGCGTGGGCGACGGTGTGTCGAGATCGGGGGTTCCGCCGCCTCCTCGCGGCACACTTCGTGTTCGGCGCCGGCATCTGGCTCCAGATGCCGGCGAACCCGCTGCTGCTGGTCGACGTCTTGAACGCGGGGCTGGCCCACGTCGGCCTGCTGGCCGCCGTCGGAGGCGCCGCCGGCCTCGTGGGCAACTTCTGCTGGGGCCGGATGGTGGACCGCCGCCCGACGCTGCACGTGTTGCGCGTCGTCTACGTGGCCGGCGCGCTGTCGCCCGTGGTCCTCTACTTCGCCCACTCCCCGTGGGTCCTGATGGTGACCGCGGTCACGGAAGCGCTGATGACGAGCGGCCTCGACATGGTGTGGATCATCTGCCTGCTGGACGCCGCCGGGCCGCGACGAACCGCTCAATACGTGGCGATCTCCGCCACGCTGGCCGGCGTGCGCGGCGTGCTCTGTCCGCTGGCGAGCGCCGTGATCATCCAGGTGGCCGGTGTGCGCTCCGTGTACCTCATGGCCGCCGTCATCATGGCCGTCGCGGTCATCCTCCTCTCGGCCGCCATCCGCGCGGCCGAGAGGAGCCCCCAGCCTCGGGACCCCACGCTGGCGCCAGCCCTGACGGTCTGAAGATGGGGCGGTCGCGAGACGCCGTCCGTCCAAGCGCGCCCCGCGCCTCCGGCGCGGACGTGAAGTCCGCCCTCCGGCGAGTGCCCCCAACACACTCGCGTTGCTGAGGCCGTTGACACTCCGAGGGGCGGCGCTTAGTCTCTGTCCGCTGAGTAACCGGCCGGGTTTCCCAACGCGCCCGCAATCCTGGAGGACGCCCCGTGAAACTGCCAGTCAAGATGACGATCAACGGTCAGAGCACCAGTGCCGAGGTCGAGCCCCGCCTGCTGCTCGTGCACTACATCCGCGAGACGGTCGGGCTGACGGGGACGCACGTCGGCTGCGACACGAGCCAGTGCGGCGCCTGCACGATCACCATGAACGGGCAGGCGGTGAAGTCGTGCACGCTGTTCGCGGTCCAGGCCAACGGCGCGAACATCATGACGATCGAGGGACTCGCGAAGGACGGCGAGCTCCACCCGATCCAGCAGGGCTTCTGGGAAAAGCACGGCCTTCAGTGCGGCTTCTGCACGCCGGGCATGATCATGGCCGCCGTGCAGATCCTCGAGCGCTATCCGAAGCCGTCGGAAGAGGTCATCCGCCACCAGCTGGAAGGCAACCTCTGCCGGTGCACGGGCTATCACAACATCGTGAAGGCGATCGAGTGGGCGGCGGACAAGATGGCCGCGGCCAAGATGATACGGACGATGGACGAGGTGAGCCATGGCAGTCACTGAGGACCGCCTCTTCGGGAAATCGATCAAGCGGCGCGAGGACCCGCGCTTCATCACGGGCCGCGGGCAATACGTCGACGACCTGAAGCTGCCCGGCATGACCTACGCCGCGTTCGTGCGCAGCCCGCACGCGCACGCGCGCATCAAGAGCATCGACGTCGGCCAGGCCAAGGCGCATCCCGGCGTGGTGGCCGTCTTCACCGGCAAGGACATGACCGGCGTGAACTCGCTGCCGTGCGGCTGGGACCTCCGCAAGGAGAAGGGCATCCCCGGCGTCGTGCAGGACCTCGCGATGGTGCCGCACATGCCGCTGACGTCGGACGTCGCGCGCCACGTCGGCGATCCCGTGGCCGTCGTCATCGCGGACAGCCAGTCCGCCGCGCAGGACGCCGCGGAGAAGGTCCAGGTCGCCTGGGAGCCGCTGCGCGTCGGTGACCGCGACCGACAAGGCGACGGCCTCGGGCGCGCCGAAGATCCACGACGCCGCGCCGGCCAACGTCGCGTTCAAGTGGGCGCTCGGCGACGCCGCGGCCACCGACGCCGCCTTCAAGAGCGCGGCGGTCACCGTGAAGAAGCGCATCGTCAACCAGCGCCTCGTGGCCAACGCCATGGAGCCGCGCGCGTGCGTCGCGCGGTTCGAGGACGCCACCGGCGAGCTCACGCTGTGGGTGACCTCGCAGAACCCGCACGTGCACCGGCTGCTGATGTGCGCGTTCGTGCTCGGCATCCCCGAGCACAAGGTGCGGGTCATCGCGCCCGACGTGGGCGGCGGCTTCGGCTCGAAGATCTTCCTCTACAACGAGGAGGTCGTCTGCTCGTGGGCCTCGCGGCTGATCAAGCGCCCGATCCGCTGGACGTCGACGCGGCGCGAGGCGTACATGACCGACGCGCACGGCCGCGACCACGTCACCGACGCCGAGATCGCGCTCTCGAAGGACGGCAAGATCCTCGGGCTGCGCGTGAAGACCACCGCGAACCTCGGCGCCTACCTCTCGACGTTCGCGCCGGCGGTGCCGACCTTCCTCTACGGCACGCTGCTCAACGGCGTGTACGCGATCGGCGCCATCCACGTGGAGGTCACCGGCGTCTTCACGAACACCACCGCGGTCGACGCGTATCGCGGCGCCGGCCGCCCGGAGGCCTGCTACGTGCTGGAGCGCATCGTCGATGCGGGCGCGGCGGCGCTGAAGATGGATCCCGCGGAGCTGCGGCGCAAGAACTTCATCCCGAAGTTCTCGGGCGCCTTCCAGACGCTGGTCGCCGTCTCGTACGACAGCGGCAACTACGCCGGCGCCCTCGACAAGCTGCTGAGCATGTTCGACTACAAGAAGTTCCGCGCCGAGCAGGAGGCGGCGCGCAAGCAGGGCCGGCTGCTCGGCGTCGGCTTCTCGACGTACATCGAGGCGTGCTCGATCGCGCCGTCGAAGCTCGTGGGCGCGCTCGGCGCGGGCGCCGGCCTCTACGAGTCCGGCAAGGTCCGCGTGCACCCGACCGGCATGGTGACGCGTCTTCACCGGCTCGCACTCGCACGGGCAGGGACACGAGACGACGTTCGCCCAGCTCGTCGGCCGACGACCTCGGCATCCCGATGGAGCAGGTGGAGATCGTCCACGGTGACACGGGCCAGGTCCCGTTCGGCATGGGGACCTACGGGAGCCGCTCGGCCTCGGTCGGCGGCACCGCGATCAAGATGTCGCTCGACAAGATCAAGGAGAAGGGCAAGCGGATCGCCGCCCATCTCCTCGAGGCGTCGCCGAAGGACATCGAGTTCGTCAACGGCCAGTTCCAGGTGAAGGGCGTGCCGGCCAAGGCGGTGCCGTTCGGCGCCGTCGCGCTGACCGCGTACGTGCCGCACAACTATCCGGAGGGCCTCGAGCCCGGGCTCGAAGAGACGAGCTTCTACGATCCGTCGAACTTCTGCTTCCCGTTCGGCGCGCACGCGTGCGTCGTCGAGGTCGAAGCCGAGACGGGCAAGGTGAAGCTGCTGCGCTACGTCGCCGTGGACGACGTCGGCAACGTGATCAACCCGATGATCGTCGACGGCATGGTGCACGGCGGGATCGCGCAGGGCGTCGGCCAGGCGCTGTGGGAAGGCGCCGTCTACGACAGCGACTCCGGTCAGCTCCTCACGGGCAGCATGATGGACTACGCGATGCCCAAGGCCGACATGCTGCCGATGTACGAGACGGATCGGACCGTCACGCCGACGCCGGTCAACCCGCTCGGCGTCAAGGGCGCGGGCGAGACCGGCACGATCGCGTCGACGCCCGCCGTCGTCAACGCCGTCGTGGACGCGCTCGCCGGGCTCGGTGTCGATCACATCGAGGCGATGCCGCTGAGCGCCGAGCGCGTGTGGAAGACCATTCAGGCCGCCAAGGCCGGGAAATAGGAGCCCCAGCCCATGTACCCAGCTGCCTTCGAGTACCACAGCCCCACGACGCTGAAGGATGTCCTCGGCCTGATGGGCCAGTACGGCGACGACGCCAAGCTGGTCGCGGGCGGCCACAGCCTGATCCCGATGATGAAGCTGCGCCTGGCGCAGCCGAAGCACCTCATCGACCTCCGCAACGTCCCGGGGCTCAAGGGCGTGAAGGAGGACGGCAACACCATCGCGATCGGCGCGCTCACCACGTGGTACGAGCTCGAGTCCAACGCCGTCCTCAAGGCGAAGTGCCCGATCGTCTCCGAGACGGCCGCGATCGTCGGTGACCCGGCCGTGCGCAACCTCGGCACGATCGGCGGCGGCCTCGCGCACGCCGACCCGGCCGCCGACATGCCGGCCACGGCGATCGCGTGCAACTTCGAGTTCGTGTGCGAAGGCCCGAAGGGCCGGCGCACGGTCAAGGTGGACGACTGGTTCCAGGGCCTGATGTCCACCGCCGTGAAGGACGACGAGATCCTCGTCGAGGTCCGCGTGCCCGCGCTCGCGAAGGGCACGGGATCGGCGTACCTCAAGTTCCCGCATCCGGCGTCGCGCTTCGCGATCGTCGGCGTGGCCGCGGTGGTCACGATGGACGGCGGAGGGACGTGCAGCAAGGCCAGCATCGGCGTCACCGGTGCCGGCACGAAGGCCGTCCGCGCGAAGGGCGTCGAGGCGGGGCTTGACCGGCAAGAACCTCGCGGGGGCCGGCGCCATCGAAGCCGCGGCGCAGAAGGCCGCGGAAGGCGTCGACGTGCAGGCCGACCTGCAGGGCTCCGTCGAGTACAAGGCGCATCTCTGCCGCGTGTTCGCGCGGCGGGCGGTGGAAGCGGCGTCGAAGCGCGCCTAGCCCACTCGGAGGGGGGCCTCGCCGCCCCTTCCGACGCCTCCCCCAGAATCGGATTGCGCGGGCGAAGCCCGCGCTCGGAACGGCCGCCGAGCGTCGTCGCGACTCGCGGCGCGACGATCTGCTGCGACCTTGTCGCGCTGCGGTAGTCTTCTCGCGTGATCGTGGGGATGGTGCTCGCGGCGGGGCTGTCGCGGCGGATGGGGAAGGCGAAGCTGCTCTTGCCGCTCGACGGGAAGCCGCTCGTGCGCTGGAGCGTCGAAGGGCTCGCGCCCCACGTCGACTTCGTCATCGTCGTCACGCCGCCCGATGACGGTGCGCTTCGCCAGGCGCTCGCCGGGCTCGACGTCCGGTTCGTCGTGAATCCGCACCCCGAAGCCGGGCAGGGGACGTCCATCGCCGCCGGCGCCGCGGCCGCTGCCCGCGGACACCGACGCGGTCGTCATCACGCTCGGCGACCAGCCGCGGCTCCCCGACGGACTCCTGGCCACGCTGCTCGACGCCTTCCGGCGCGAGGGGAAGCCGATCGCCGCGCCAGTGTATAAGGGCACCCAGGGCACGCCGGTCGTGTTCGCGGCGAGCGTCTTCGACGAGTTGCGCGCCCTCGACGGCGATGCCGGGGCACGCGCCGTCGTCCGGCGCGATCCGGCCCGGGTCGCCCGGGTGGCGCTGGACGTCGACATGCCCCCCGACGTCGACACGCCCGAGGACTACGCGCGGCTCGTGTAGAATCGGACGTCATGCGCCAAGAGATCCGCAAGATCCAGGAGTTGATGGAGTCCGCGCAGTACGTCACCGACGCGCCGGTCGCCACCTCGGTGTACCTCGCGACGACGCTGCGGAAGCCGCTCCTCGTCGAGGGCCACGCGGGCGTCGGCAAGACCGAGATCGCCAAGGTGATGGCGCAGATGCTCGGCACCAGGCTGATCCGCCTGCAGTGCTACGAGGGGCTCGACGCCGCGTCCGCGCTGTACGAGTGGAACTACCAGAAGCAGCTCCTGCACATCAAGCTCGCCGAGAGCGCGCACCGGGGCGTGGTCGAGCAGGAGCAGGAGATCTTCTCGGAGCCGTTCCTGCTGCGCCGTCCGCTGCTCGACGCCATCAGCCAGAAGGACCAGCCGCCCGTTCTGCTCGTTGACGAAGTCGATAGGTCCGACGAAGAGTTCGAAGCGTTCATGCTCGAGATCTTCGCGGAGTGGCAGGTGACGATCCCGGAGATCGGCACCGTGAAGGCGGTGCATCCGCCGTACGTCATCCTGACGTCCAATCGCACGCGCGAGCTGTCGGACGCGCTGCGCCGCCGCTGCCTCTACATCTGGATCGACTATCCGCCGTACGAGAAGGAAGTGCGGATCATCGAGCGCAAGGTGCCCGGGGTCGACGCGCGGCTGGCGCGCGAGGTGGCGCGCTTCATGGAGTCGCTCCGCCGTGTCCGGCTGGCGAAGGTGCCGGGCGTGGCCGAGACGCTCGACTGGGCGCAAGCGCTGGCGGCGCTCCACGCCGACCATCTCGACGAGACGGTGGTGAGCGAGACGCTCGGCTGCGTCCTGAAGGACGCGGACGACATCAAGAAGTTCCGGGCGGAGATCGGCAAGGCCGGTCTGGCGCCGTTCATCGCCGCCGCCGAGCGCTAGTGGCCGGGCCGCGTCGCTCGGCGCCGCCGTCTCGCGGTTCGCGGCGCTGCTGCGCGCGGAGGCGCTGCCCGTCACGGTCATCCAGGTGCTCGACGCCGTCCGCGCGCTCGACCATCTCGACATCACCGACCGGAGCGAGCTCTACCTCGGGCTGCGGACGGTCTTCGTCTCGCGGCCCGAGGAGCAGCCGACCTTCGATCGCATCTTCGACGCGTTCTGGCGGGCGGGCGCCCAGGCGGACCCGGGCATCCCCGGTCTCGTCACGCCCGAGCCTCGCCGCCGATGCGGAGAGCGCGTTGAACGCGGCCGCCGGCCAGAAGCGCGAAGCGCTGGCGCTCGACACGTGGGGCGACGACGACGAGGCGGGGGAGAGCGACGAGCCGCTCGGCGTGCCGGCGGTGTCCGATCGCGAGAGCCTGGTCGGCCAGGACTTCGCCACCTTCGCTCCGGATCAGCTCGACGAGGTCCTGCGCCTCACCATCATGATCGCGCGCCGGCTCGCGCGCCGGATCAGCCGGCGCCGGCGGCCCGTGCGGCGCCGCGGCCGCGTGGATCTGCGGCGCACGCTGCGCGCGAACCTCACGCGCGCGGATCTCATCGACCTCCGGTACCGGGCGCGCAAGCCGAAGAAGACGAAGCTGGTGCTGCTGTGCGACGTCTCCGGCTCCATGGACCTCTATAGCCGGTTCCTCCTGCAGTTCCTCTTCGCGGTGCAGAACGTGTTCCGGCGGGTGGAGACGTTCACGTTCTCCACGCGGCTCACGCGGATCACCGATCATCTGCGCTCGCGCTCCTACCGGCAGGTGCTCCGCCGGCTGGGCGAGGTGCGCGACTGGTCGGGCGGGACGCGCATCGGCGAGTCCTTCGTGGAGTTCAACCGTGAGTGGGGCCGGATCATCGACCGGCGGACGATCGTCATCATCCTCTCGGACGGCTGGGACACCGGCGACCCGGACGTGCTCGCCACCGAGCTGCTGCGGATCAAGCGCCGGGCCGCGCGGGTCATCTGGCTGAACCCGCTGCTCGGCAACCCGTCCTACGAGCCGCTGACCCGCGGCATGGCCGCCGCGCTGCCGCTGGTCGACCACTTCGCCCCGGCCCACAACCTCGCCTCCCTCCGCGACCTCGCCCAGCGGCTGACGCTGTAGAATCAAGCTGTGGCTGAGCTCTTCGACCATCTCGATCACCTCCGGGGCTCCACGGGCAAAGTGGCCGTCGCCACCCTCGTCAACACCCGGGGGACGACGCCGCGCAAGGAAGGCGCGAAGATGGTGGTCGGCGAGCACGGGGACATCCTCGGCTCCGTCACCATCGGCGGCTGTGTCGACGCGCAGGTGCTCGAGGAGTCCGCCGACGTGCTGGCCACGATGCGGCCGCGCCTCCTGGAGCTGAACCTGGGCGACGAGGAAGCGTGGGAGATCGGGCTCACGTGTGGGGGCACGATCGAGGTCTTCGTCGAGCCGCTCGCCGTCGGCGGCGGCGACGACAACACCGCGCTCTACGAGCGCATCCGCGCCCACGCGGCGCGCGGGGGACGCGGCGCCGTGGTGACGCGGCTCGAAGGGCCGCCCGCCAAGCTGGTGGTGCTGGACAACGGCGAGCGGCTCGGCACCCTCGGCGACGCCTTCCTCGACGACCGGTTCGCCGCGGAAGCGCGCACGGTGCTCGAGCAGGGCGTCTCCCGCACGCTGTTCCTCGAGAACGTGCGCGCGTTCGTCGAGATCTTCGCGCCGCCCGCGCTGCTGCTGATCGTCGGCGGCAGCCACGTGGCGATGCCGCTCACCGCGCTGGCGAAGGTCCTGGGCTACCGGACCGTGGTGCTCGACGGCCGCCCGCGCTTCGCGACGCGCGAGCGGTTCCCCGAAGCGGACGAGGTGCGTGTCGGCATCCCGTCCGAGATGGTGCGCGAGTACCCGCTGATCTCGTCGGCCGCGCTCGTGCTCGTCGCGCACGACTACAAGTACGACCTTCCGGTGCTGAAGCACGCGCTGGCGACCGAGGTCGGCTACATCGGGATGCTCGGCTCGCGGCGCCGCGGCGAGGCGATCCTGAAGCTGCTCCGCGAGGACGGCGTGGACGACGGCGTGCTCTCGCGCGTCCGGGTGCCGATCGGCCTCGATCTGGGCGCGCGCAGCGCGCCCGAGATCGCGCTCGCCGTGCTGGCCGAGATCCAGGCCGTGCGCGGCGGCGGGACCGGCGTGCCGATGAGCGCGAAGGGGCGCGCATGAAGGCGGTCGCCGTGCGGCGGGAGGGCGCGACCGCCGACAGTCTGGTCGGGCGCGTGCTCTGCTACGACGTGCGCGACGCCGCGAACAAGGTCGTGGCGGACAAGGGCGCGGTCCTCGATCGACGCGACCGCCGCCGCCCTCCTCGGCGCGCCGTGGGACGAGCTGCACATCATCGAGGTCGAGCCCGGCGACCTGCACGAAGAGGAGGCGGGCAGCCGGCTCGCGACGGCCGTCGTCGGCGATGGCGTGGAGGTCCGCGGCTACACCGGCGGACAATGGACGCTGACCGCCGCCCGGCGCGGGCTGCTGCGCGTGCGCGAGCGCGCCCTCGCCGAGCTCAACGCGCAGGAGGGCATCGCGGTCTTCACGCTCTTCGACCGGCAACCCGTCGACGCCGGTGAGACCGTCGCCAAGGCGAAGGTGACGCCGCTGGTGATCGCGGGCGAGACGCTGAGCACGGTCGAGACGATCGCCCGCGCCGCGCGTGGCGCCGTGACCGTGGATGCGTTCCGGCCGACGGTGGTCGGGGCGGTCGCCCCCGGCCGGCTCGAGGCGAAGCAGCGCCAGCGCTTCGAGACGGCGCATGCAGCAGAAGATCGCCTGGTTCGGCGGGCGCCTCCTGCCGCTGCGCTTCGGCGACCATGCCGCGCGGACCGTCGCCGACCAGCTCACGCGCGCTCCGGAGCGAGGGCGCCGAGGTCCTCGTCGTCGCCGGAGCGAGCGCGCTCGATCCGCTCGATCCCGTGTTCGGCGCGCTCACGCTGCTCGGCGCCCGCATGGAGCGTCACGGCGCGCCCGCGCATCCCGGCAGCCTGCTGTGGCTGGCGCGGTGGAACGGGCGGCCGGTGCTCGGCATGCCGACGTGCGGCATGTTCTCGCAGGCGACGACCTTCGACCTCGTGCTGCCGCGCCTCCTCACCGGCGAAGAGCTCGGCAACCGGGAGCTCGCCGAGCTCGGGCACGGCGGTCTGCTGTCGCGCGAGATGGCGTACCGCTTTCCCCCGTACCGCGCGGGCGCCGCGCGAGGTGAGCTCGAGTGAGCGCCGGCCGGAACGCTCTACACCGACGTGATCCGCGAGCGCTGGCGGCGGCCGCGCCATCGGGGTGAGCTGCCCGCCGCCACCGCGGTCGCCGAGGACGTGAATCCGCTCTGCGGCGATCGCGTGCGCCTCGCGGTGCAGGTGGCCGATGACACGATCCTGGCGGTGCGGTTCACCGGCGACTCGTGCGCGATCTGCACGGCGTCGGCCGACGTGGTGGCCGAGCTGGCGACGGGGCGGACGACGGGCGTCGCGGCCAGCCTCGCCACCGAGGACGTCCTCGAGGTGCTGCGCTCCGACGTCCGGCCGACCCGCATGCGCTGCGTGACGCTGCCGATCAGCGTGCTCGGGATGGCGCTCGCGCGATGAGGCTCGACGAGATCACGCGCGGCGACTTCCCGATCCTCGAGCGGATCGTGAACGGCCACCCGCTCGTCTACCTCGACTCGGCCGCCTCGAGCCAGAGGCCGCGGACGGTCATCGAGGCGATGAGCCGGTACTACGAGCGGAGCCACGCCAACGTCCACCGCTCGATCCACACGCTGGGCGAGGAGGCCACCGAGCTGTACGAGCTCGCCCGCGACCGGGTGCAGCGCTTCATCGGCGCCGCCGGACCGCGAAGAGGTCGTCTTCACGCGCGGGACCACCGACGGCCTCGGCCTCATCGCCGAGACCATCGGCCGGACGCTGCAGCGGGGCGACGAGATCGTGGTGACCGAGCTCGAGCACCACTCGAACCTCGTGCCGTGGCAGCTCGTGGCGCGGGACCGTGGCGCCGTCATGCAAGGCCGTCCCGGTCCGGCCCGACGGCCGCCTCGACCTCGATGCCCTCGACCGCCTGCTCTCCCCGAGGACGCGGGTGCTCGCCTTCGCCCACGTCTCCAACGTGCTCGGCACCATCATGCCGGTCGCGGAGATGGTCCGGCGGGCCCGGCGCGTGGGCGCGCTCACCGTCGTCGACGGGGCTCAGGCCGCGCCTCACCTGACGCTCGACATGTCCGCGCTGGAGTGTGACTTCTACGTCTTCTCGGCGCACAAGATGCTGGGGCCGACCGGGCATCGGCGTGCTGTACGGCCGGCGCGCGGTGCTGGAGCGGCTGGAGCCGGGCCGCGGCGGCAGCGAGATGATCAAGGAAGTGTGGATCGATCACGCCCAGTGGAACGATCTGCCGTGGCGCTTCGAGCCGGGGACGCCGCCGATCGCCGAGGCCGTGGGGCTCACCGCCGCCATCGAGTACCTCGAGAAGCTCGGCATGGAGCGCGTGGCCGAGCACGAGGGCATGCTCGCCGCCCGGGCCGTCGAGGGCCTCTCCGCGCTCCCGGGCGTGCGCGTCTACGGGCCGCCGGCCGGACAGCCGCGCGGCGCGGTCGTGGCGTTCGCGATCGACGGCCTCCATCCGCACGACGTCGCCGCGCTGCTCGACGCCGAAGGCATCGCGGTGCGCGCGGGCCATCACTGCGCGATGCCGCTCATGCGCTGCCTCGGGGTGGTCGGCACGAGCCGGGCGAGCTTCTCCGTCTACAGCAGCCCCGAGGAGGTCGATCTCCTGATCCAGGCCGTCGCGGGGCTGCGCAGCAAGCTCTAGGAGTCATGCACCATGCAGCCGCGGAATCCGTTCGTGTCGCCGCGCTTCGGGCAGATCGCCACGTTCATGCTGCTGCCGTCGGCCGAGTCGCCGGCCGGGCTCGACGTGGCGCTGCTCGGCATCCCGTACGACGGCGGCACCTCGTATCGGACGGGCGCGCGCTTCGGGCCGCGTGCGGTCCGCGAGCAGTCGTCGATCATCCGCTCCTGGCATCCGGTGCTGAAGGTCCATCCGTTCGAGGTGCTCCGCGTGGCGGACTGCGGCGACGTGGACGTGGTGCCGATCTCGATCGAGCGCACCTACGCCGCGATCGAGCAGCGCCTCGATGCCGTGCTCGAGGCGGGCGCGACGCCCGCTGTGCGTCGGCGGCGACCACTCGATCTCGCTGGCGATCCTTCGCGCGGTCGCGCGCCGGCACGGGCCGGTCGGCGTCATCCACTTCGACGCGCATCCCGACACGTGGGACGAGTACTTCGGCTCCAAGTTCTTCCACGGGACGCCGTTCCGGCGGGCGGTGGAGGAAGGCGCGGTGGATCCGCGCCGCATGATCCAGGTCGGCATCCGCGGGCCGCTCTACGGCCCCGAGGACTTCGCGTTCCAGGACGAGCACGGCATGGAGGTCATCCGCATCGAGGCCGTGAAGGAGCAGGGCGTGCCGTGGGCGGTCGAGCGCCTCGCGCGCCTGCGCGGCGGCCCGGTCTACCTCTCGTTCGACATCGACGCCTTCGATCCGGCCTACGCGCCGGCGACGGGCACGCCGGAAGTGGGCGGCCTCAGCGCGTACGAGGGCCAGGCGCTCCTGCGCGGGCTGGCCGGCATCGACATCGTCGGCGCGGACGTCGTCGAGGTCTGTCCGCCGTACGATGGTCCGGGGCAGATCACGTCGCTGCTGGCGGCGAACGTGATGTTCGAGATCGTCAGCCTCCTCGCGCTGGGATCCGGGCGCGGCGCCACGCCGCCGCCCGCTCAATGAGCCTGCGGCGCCTCGCCGCTGTCGTCTCGCTCGTCCTCCTCCTCACCGCCGTGCCGGCCGCCGCCGCCGACGTGGCGACCATCGTGCTCGACGGCGTGATCAGCCCGGTGACGGTCCGCCTGGTCGAGACCGCGATCGACCGGGCGCACGCCGCGAAAGCCGGCGCGCTCGTCATCCAGCTCGACACGCCCGGCGGCCTCGAGCGCTCGATGCGGGTGATCTGCCAGCGCCTGCTGAACGCGCCCCTCCCGGTCGTCGTCTACGTCGCGCCCACCGGCGCGCGCGCGGCGTCGGCCGGCGTCTTCATCACCATGGCCGCGCACGTGGCCGCGATGGCGCCCGCCACGAACATCGGCGCGGCGCATCCCGTGGCCGTCTCCGGGGGCGGCGACAAGGAGATGATGAAGAAGGTCGCGAACGACGCGGCGGCGTTCGCGCGCACGATCGCGATCGAGCGCGGCCGGAACGCCGACTGGGCCGAGAAGGCCGTCCGCGAGTCGGTGTCCGTGACCGAGCGCGAGGCCGTCACGCTGAAGGTCGTGGACCTGATCGCGGACTCGATGCCCGACCTGCTCGCGAAGATCGACGGACGGACCGTGAAGACGTCGAAGGGGCCGGTGACGCTGGCGACCCGCGACGCGAAGGTGGTCGCCATCGAGACCAGCTTCCGCGATCGCTTCCTGAACGTCATCACCGATCCGAACGTCGCCTACATCCTGATGATGCTCGGGATGCTGGGCCTCTTCTTCGAGCTGTCGAACCCGGGCGTGATCCTGCCCGGGGTCGTGGGCGGCATCTCGATCATCCTCGCGTTCTTCGCGTTCCAGAGCCTGCCGATCAACTACGCCGGCCTGCTCCTCATCCTGTTCGGCATCGTCCTGCTGATCGCCGAGATCAAGGTGGTGAGCTACGGCGTGCTCGCGATGGGCGGCATCATCTCGATGGCGCTCGGCTCGCTGATGCTCTACGACGCCACCGAGATCGACTTCCGCATCTCGTGGACCGTGATCCTGCCGACGGTCGGCATCACCGCCGCGGTGTTCCTCGGCGTGATCGCGTTCGGCGTGCGCGCGCTCGGGCGGCGTCCGTCGCTCGGCGCCGAGGGCCTCGCTCGGCGCGATCGGCGTCGCGCGGGAGCGGGTCGCGCCCGAGGGGCTCGTGCTGGTCCAGGGAGAGCTGTGGCGCGCGGTGGCGCAGGGCGAGCCGGTCGAGCCCGGCGAAGCGGTCCGGGTCCTGAGCGTGAACGGGCTGACCCTCAACGTGGTGAAGCACAGGGACGGGGGAGGAGCCGGATGATGCCCAGCGTGGAGATGCTGCTCGTACTGGTCGTTCTGGTCGCGCTGTTCTTCTTCTTCGCCTCGTACGTCCGCGTGCTGCGCGAGTACGAGCGCGCCGTCATCTTCCGGCTCGGCCGCACGGCGCGCGCCGTGCTGAACCCGGGGGGGCAGGGCAACGGCCCCGGGCTCGTCCTCCTCCTCCCGATGATCGACCGCATGGTGAAGGTGAGCCTCCAGACCGTCGCCCTCGACGTGCCGCCGCAGGACGTGATCACGCCGCGACAACGTCTCCCTCAAGGTGAGCGCGGTGATCTACTTCCGCGTGGTCGATCCGGAGAGGGCGGTGGTGGCCGTGCAGGACTATCTCTACGCCACCTCGCAGATCGCGCAGACGACGCTGCGGAGCGTGCTCGGCCAGGTGGAGCTGGACGACCTGCTCTCCGCGCGCGACAAGATCAACCAGCAGCTCCAGCGCATCATCGACGAGCACACGGAGCCGTGGGGCATCAAGGTGGGCACGGTCGAGGTCAAGCAGATCGACCTGCCGCAAGACATGCAGCGCGCGATGGCCAAGCAGGCGGAGGCGGAACGCGAGCGGCGCGCGAAGGTGATCAACGCCGACGGCGAGTTCCAGGCGGCGGCGAAGCTGGCGGAGGCGGCGGACCTGCTCGCGCGCTCGCCGATCTCGGTGCAGCTGCGCTACCTCCAGACGATGCGGGAGATCGCCTCCGAGCGGAACACGACCACGTTCTTCCCGCTGCCGGTCGAGCTCCTCGCGCTCCTCGGCCGCGGAGGTTCCGACGCGAAGTGATGTAGAATGGCGCGGTCAGGCCGTCCGCCTCGGGTGTACGGGGGGTTAGCTCAGTTGGGAGAGCGCGGCGTTCGCAACGCCGAGGTCGAGGGTTCGAATCCCTTACCCTCCACCACCAACGACTTCCACATGCTGCTCGTGCTCGGCGCGAGGTGACACCAGCGGCCTTCCTTCCACCATGAGATCGGCCCCGATGATCGTGCGTCCTGCACCCCACCGCACGCTAGAGTCGCTGTAGAGATATCCGCAGCGCCTACGTGTCGCGCGGTCCTCTGCGGAGGTTGAGATGGCGTTCATTCGCACGATCCCGCCGGCCGAGGCGGACGGACGTGTCCGTGAGATCTACCAGGAGGCCCAGAGCCGATTCGGCTACGTTCCGAACTGGGCGCAGGCCTTCAGTCTCAGACCGGGCGTCATGGATGGGTGGGTCGCGCTCCTGCGATCCGTCCGCAGCAACCTTTCCGCTCGGAGCTACGAGCTGTCGACGCTGGCGGCCGCTCGCGCGCTGCGAAGCTCGTACTGCTCGCTGGCGCACGGCACCGTGCTGGCGGACACGGTCTTCGATGCGCCGACCGTGACCGCGATTGCCGCGGGGAGTGGCGACGCTCCACTCGAGCCGCGGGAGCGCGCCATGATGGGCTTCGTGGAGAAACTGATCCGCAACGCGGAGCAGATCACGGCGGCGGACGTCGACGTGTTGAGGAGTCACGGGTATCAGGACGAAGACATCTTCGATCTGGCCGCGTCCGCTGCGGCCCGCTGCTTCTTCAGCAAGCTCCTCGACGCCCTCGGCGTCGAGCCGGACTCGAGCTTCAACGATCTGGACCCGGCGCTGCGGCGCGCTCTCACGGTCGGCAGGCCGGTGGGGGACCGGCCACCAGCGAGACTTCCGGAGACTTCGACACGAGGCCACGAGACACGCTGATCCAGCTCACGCTCCTCGCCGCGCTCGTTGCGGTGCCCTCGCTCGCGCTGGCGGCCACGACGCGCACGGCGACCGGGATTCGTGCTGACAAACGCTGCTCTCCCGCGGCGCGCACGACGATGGACAAGCTGAACCGCCTCGCCGGGCGCGCGAAGATCCGCTGGGCCACGTGCGGCGCGGATGGATCGCTGGAGACGGTGGGGCTCCGGGCCGTGGACGGTCGCGAGCTGCAGTGGAAGGCCGCGGAGGGTACGGACGAGCTCTCACGACGGATGATGCTCGGGCGGTAGCCGGCGGCGGCGCCCGCTCGGTATCGAGCGAGCCGCCGCCGCCGGCCGATGAATCAGGCGACGGAGCTGTGCTTCGCCAGCGCGCGCTGCACCGCGAACGCCACGCGCCCGAAGAGAAGCGCGCGCTCGAGGTCCGCGGTGGTCGACGAAGCGCGGCCCGCGCGTGCGCGATCACGCAGCCATGCGAGCAGCTCCTCCGCGCGGGCGGGCGCCATCCGGACTTCTCCGCTTGCGCTGCGGATGCTCAGCGCCCTGCGCATCTCGGCGTGAGTGAGCCTGGCGTCGGTCTCGTCGAGCAAGCAGACGAGATCCCCGTGATCGGTCGAGGACAGCGAGAACGTGATGGGCGGTTGATCCTTCGCGACACGCTGCACGACCGTCCGGTCTGGTCGATAGACGAGCGACTCCGGGTCTCTCTCGGTTCTCAACGTTGTCGCACCCCTTTCAAGGTCGAACACCTCTGCTGGCAACCCATGTGCCAGCCTCGAGGGGACGGCGAAACGTCCAGAAATCCGTGGCGCAGGGCGCTACCGGCCCGTCACGGAGGGCAGAATGCCGGGGATGGGTATTTTCGTCTCCGGCGGAATGCCGACACGATGCGCGAAATCGCCCTTTTTGCCTCAAGTTTAGGCACGCGCGCGCCGATCTCGAGACAGGGAGTGGTGAGACCCGTCATGACACGACACGGACAGCAAGAGCCGCGACCGGTCCCGACCACCGCGCCGGCGGCTCCCGCCACCGGCCCGAAGAAGATCCTCATCGTCGACGACGATCCCGAAGTCGTCGAGGTCCTGAGCCGCTTCTTCGAGAGGACGCCGGACGAGTACGTGGTGCAGGCGGTGACGAACGGCGAGGACGCCCTGGCCGCGCTCATGATGAACACGCCCGACCTCGTGCTCCTCGACATCAACATGCCGGGAATGAGCGGCATCGAGGTCATGCGGCACATCGACCGCCAGATCGCCGTGATCATGGTCACCGGCAACGTCGACTCCGCCCCCGCGGAAGCGCTGAAGCTCGGCGCCTTCGCGTACATCCCGAAGCCGTTCGACCTCAGCTACGTGGAGCAGCTCGTGCCGCTGGCCTTGATGCGGCGCCGCACGCCCAAGGCGCGCCTCGCCTAAAGCGTCTGAGCGGTCGCCCTCCGCGTTAGAATCGGCGCCGACGCGATCGACGAGGGAGGACGAACATGGCCGACAACCTGCCCGCAGGACTCTACACGCTCATCTCGCTGGTGATGGTCGCGATTCTCGCCGTCGACTTCATCTGGGTGGCGTCGACCGCGCTCCACGCGATGAAGTGACCGAGGAGCCCGCGCGCGGGGCGCGGCTAGCTCTTGCGCGCGGGAGCCGCTTCGCGTCTGGCGCGCTCGGGACACTGCTTGTGATACCAGGTGGACCCGAGCTTCTTGTGATTGCCGTTGCGGTGAATGGTGCGCTTGCACTTCGGACACGTCCCCATCGGTCTCACGTCTCCTTCGGACGATTCGCGAGCCGTTAGTATAGCAGTCACCGTGCGCGAGCCCGGGAGACCATGATGACCGACTGCCTGTTCTGCCGCATCGTCGCGCGCGAGAGTCCGGCCGACATCGAGTACGAGGACGACGCGGTGCTCGCGTTCAAGGACATCTACCCGAAGGCGCCGGTCCACGTGCTGATCGTGCCGAAGCATCACGTCACGTCGATCCAGACGATGACGGTGGGCGACGTCGACGTGATCGGGCGCTGCCTCCTGGCGGCGCGGACGATCGGCGAGCGCAAGGGGTTCGGCGAGCGCGGCTATCGCGTGAGCATCAACTGCGGGCCGGACGGCGGGCAGGTCGTCGGGCACGTCCACTTCCACTTCCTCGCGGGACGGCGCGGCGGCTGAGCGCTCAGCCCGTCTTCGCTTCGAGCGGCAATCCCGCGCTCGCCCACGCGGCGAGCCCGCCCTTCAGGATCTTCACATCTCCGTAGCCGAGGTGCCGAAGCTGCTGCGCCACACGGGCGCTCGTGCGCTCGTCGGGTCAGGTGCAGTACGCGACCACGGGGCGCGACGTCTCGACGGGGAGCGTGCTCGTGGAGGCGAGCCGCTCGGCGGGGACGTGGAGAGCGTGGGGAATGCGTACGGGACTCTTGCCGTACGTCGCGCTGTCGCGGACGTCCAGGATGACGGGCCCCGCTTCGCCGCTGTCGAGGAGCCTGGCGACGTCGCGAGGGCGCACGCGGAACCGATTCCGCTGCCACAGCTGGACCCACGCCACCGCGCAGCCGATCGCCCCGAGCGCGGTGAGGATCGTGCCGATCTTTCGCCAGGGGAACGGCCGGTTCTTGATGCGCTCCTCGTTCTCCGTGATCAGTCGCTGCACGTCCGGCACGTCCGGCAACGCGCGGTTCGCTTCCTCGAAGCGCGTTCGTGCCACGAAGTAGCGGCCCGCGAAGAACGCGGCGAGTCCGTCCCACCACGCCCGCGTGAACGTCCCCGGCTCGCCGACGGCCACGCCGCTGTCCTTCAGGAACTCACGCACGCTCGCGGCGGGCATGATGAAGTTGAAGCCTTGCACGATGTCGCCCGCGCCGCCCGCGCGCGACACGAACGTCATCACGCCGACGACCTCCCCGCGGTCGTTGACGACGGGGCCGCCGCTGTCCCCGCCGGCGGAGGCCGCATCGGTCTGGATCACCGGCTGACCGTTCACGTCCTCCTTGAACCCGGAGACCGCGCCACTCGTCACGGAAGGCTCCGCGCGCGCCGCCGTGCGGAGGAGCTCATGGCTCGTCACGACGTTCGGGAACCCGATGACGTGGAGACGGTCGCCGAGCTTGGCCTGCGTGGAATCGCCGAGCGGAAGCGTCGGGACGTCCGTCGACTCCACCTTGAGCAGCGCGAGGTCGCGTCCCGACATGGCCGCGTCGCCGACCGGCGGGGTGTACTTCGTGACGCGAGCGGGCAGGCGAGTGCCGTTCGCGAGGACGACCACGAGCGAGCGATCGATCGTGAGGCGAGCGCGCGGCTCGACGCGTACGGCGAGCTGGCGTGCGATCTCGTCCTCGACATCGGGCCGCTCCCCGGGCCGCAGGCGGCGGCGCTCGAGCAGCGCGCTCATGCACGCGGCCTTCACCCCGGTCTGGCGGAGCATCGCCTCGATGTCGCGGGGATCCTGCGCGGCGCTGATGACGTGCGCGCTGGTGATGAGCCATCCCGCCGGGTGCACGAACCAGCCCGTGCCCATGTCGCGGAATGGTGTTGCCGGCGCCGTGACGGGCGCGCCCCCGCCGCAATCCGTCGTCACCTCGGCGGTCACCTCGATCATGAGGAGCGCGACCGCGGGCCGGGCGCGCAGCAGCGCTTCCTGGACCGGCTGGGCTGACGCGGAGAGCGGGAGCGAGCAGGAGCAGAAACAGAACGGGCCCCAGGAGGTGCCTGGGGCCCGTCTGCATCACGATGCGTGCTCTACTTCAGGATCGAGATCGCTTCGGTCGCCTTGTCCTTGGCGGTCTTCGCGTCTCCCACCTTGCACGCGGCCTCGGCGTCCTTCACGAGCTGAGCGGCCTTGGTGATGCCACCGCCGGCCTGCGAGCCAGCCAGCGAGCGCGGGGCCTGCACATCCTGACTACGCGGGGCCTGGATGTTCTGACCGCGAGGAGCCTGCACATCCTGACCACGCGGCGCCTGGACATCCTGACCGCGAGGAGCCTGCACGTCCTGACCACGCGGCGCCTGGACATCCTGACCACGCGGGGCCTGGATGTTCTGACCGCGAGGAGCCTGCACGTCCTGACCACGCGGCGCCTGGACATCCTGACCACGCGGGGCCTGGATGTTCTGACCGCGAGGAGCCTGCACGTCCTGACCACGCGGGGCCTGGACATCCTGACCGCGAGGAGCCTGCACGTCCTGACCACGCGGGGCCTGGACATCCTGACCGCGAGGAGCCTGCACGTCCTGACCACGCGGCGCCTGGACATCCTGACCGCGAGGAGCCTGGATGTTCTGACCACGCGGCGCCTGGACATCCTGACCACGCGGGGCCTGGACATCCTGACCGCGAGGAGCCTGCACGTCCTGACCACGCGGCGCCTGGATATCCTGGCTACGCGGGGCCTGGACGTCCTGACGCGCACCCGCGAGCGAGCGCGGCGCCTGGATATCCTGCGAACGCGGCGCCTGGACATCCTGACCACGCGGGGCCTGG
This sequence comes from uncultured Candidatus Rokubacteria bacterium, assembly GCA_963707305.1. GTDB lineage: Bacteria > Methylomirabilota > Methylomirabilia > Rokubacteriales > CSP1-6 > VGLJ01. The sequence continues at coordinate 109,634 of CAVPPZ010000021.1, read as the reverse complement.
ACGTCCTGACCGCGAGGAGCCTGCACGTCCTGACCACGCGGCGCCTGGACATCCTGACCGCGAGGAGCCTGCACGTCCTGACCACGCGGCGCCTGGACATCCTGACCACGCGGGGCCTGGATGTTCTGACCGCGCGGCGCCTGGACATCCTGACCACGCGGGGCCTGGATATTCTGGCTACGCGGCGCCTGCACGTCCTGGCGCGCACCGGCGAGCGAGCGCGGCGCCTGGACATCCTGCGAACGCGCCGTGCTGCTCTTCTTGCTCAGCATCTCCTTCGCCTGGGCGACTTCCGCTGGGCACGTCCCCGACTGCGCCTCGGCGAGCGGGCTGAACGCGGCGACCATGGCCACGCTCATCACGACTGCGAAGAACTTTTTCATCACGCTGTCCCTTCCCCCTGGGTTGATGTTCTGGGCCTCCGAATGTGTGATGGGCGAAATACCCCCCGGTGTTTCCGTCCACCTCCCTTTCGATTCCAGCGTCCGGCCTTGCGGTTTCATCTCGGTAGGTAGCTATCTCAAGCATCGTGCCAGCCCGCTATGTGCTCCTAATCGTATATTTGACAGTGATTTACGATCCACCGTCCGGCCCGTTCGATGGCGATGTGCCCGGCGCTCCCCGCGGCAGGAGACCGGCAATCTGCCCGGGTCGGGGCTCCCGCGACCGTGTGATACGCTGGCCATCCATGCCCGTCGTCGTCGCACGTGCCGCGTCTCTCCTGCTCGCGGTGCTCATCGCAGGATGCACCCTGGCCTCGACGCGGCCCGCATCGGCGCCTGGCCTTCCGCAACCGGTTCGCGAAGTCCTGCCCAACGGCGTTCGCGTGATCGTGCAGGAGCACCGCGCCAGCGACGTGGTCGCGTTGCAGCTGTGGGTTCGCGCGGGGGGACGCGACGAAGCGGCGAGCGAGCTCGGGCTGGCGCATTACCTGGAACACATGCTCTTCAAGGGGACGACCTCGCGGCCCACCGGGTTCATCGATCGTGACGTCGAAGGTGTCGGCGGTCGCATGAACGCGGGAACGTCACTCGACTACACCTACTACCACATGGTGCTTCCCGCCGCGCGCACGGCGGCCGCGATCGATCTCCTCGCCGACATCAGTGTGAACGCGAGCCTCGACACCGGAGTGCTGGACGCCGAGAAGCGCGTGGTCCTCGAAGAGATGCGGCTCTCGGAAGACAACCCGCGCCGATTCCTGTCCCGACGACTCCAGGAGGCGCTCTTCGAAGGACACCCGTACGGACGGCCGGTGATCGGCACGCCGGACCTCGTGCGCGGGCTGACGCGCGAGACCCTGCTCGCCTTCTATCGTCGTCTCTACGCGCCCGAGGCGTTCACGCTGGTCGTCGTCGGGCCGGTGACGCCCTCCCAGGTGATCGAGCGCGCGCGAAGCACGCTCGGCCGCATTCCTCGGAGCGGAACCATGCCGCTGCCCGCGCCGGTGGCGCCGCCCCTGCGTCCTCGCAACATCGAGCTGCCACGCCCGGGCGGGCAGGCGTACCTCGCCATGGGATGGCACGCGCCGCGGATCGACCATGCCGACGTCGCCGCGGTCGATCTCCTCGTGACCATCCTCGGTCAGACGCGCTCGTCACGCCTGACCCGGACGCTGCGCGACGAGCTGGGGCTGGTGACGTCGGTCAACAGCAGTTACTGGGCGATGCAAGCGGCGGGCGCCGTCAGTGTGACCGCGCAGACGGAACAGAAGAACGTCGAGCGCGTCGAGACCGAGGTGCGGAGCCAGATCACGCGAATCCGTGAGCAAGGCGTCACCGAAGCGGAACGACGCCGCGCGATCACGGCGGCGGAGGCGCAGCACGAGTTCGCCAACGAGACGGCGGAGGGACGCGCCCAGGCGCTCGGGCGCGCGGAGACCGTCTGGCGCCTCGAGGACGAGCTCGCGTACCTGGATCGCGTGCGATCGGTCACGGCCGCGCAGATCCAGGCGGCCGCGCAACGCTACCTGGACCCGGCGCGGTACGTCCGCGTCACGTTCGTGCCGGCCGGGCCGATGACGCGCGCGCTCGTCGTCATCCTGGTCCTGCTCACGGGAGCGGTCGCCGCTCAGGCCGACGACACGCGTGTGACGCGCGCGACGTTGCCCAACGGGCTGCGCGTCCTCGTGCGGGAGAATCCGGCCGCCGGCGTCGTCGCCGTGTCGCTCCAGGTCCGTGCCGGCACGCGTTTCGAGACCCCCGAGAAGGCGGGGATCACGAACTTCCTCCATCGCGTGATGGCGCGCGGCACCACGCGCCGCTCCGCCGTCGACCTCGCGACCGCGGCCGAAGATCTCGGCGGCAGCGTCGATGCGTCTGCCGACGTCGAGAACGCGGAGGTCCGCGGGAGTGCGCTGGCGCGTCACTGGGAGCCGCTGCTCGCGCTGGTGGCCGAGGTGGCGATGCAGCCGAGCCTGCCGCCGGACGCCATCCAGACCGAGCGCCGGCTCATCCTGAGCAACATCCAGACGCGCGCGGACACGCCGTTTCCCTTCGCCATGGACACGCTGATGGGAGATCTCTACGCAGGGCACCCGTATGCGCTCCCGTCTCTCGGGATGCGCAGCAGCGTGGAGAAGCTCTCTCGCGACGACCTGCTCGCGTACTACCGGTCGATCTATCAGCCGCGCCGCATGGTGCTCGCGGTGAGCGGCCAGGTGTCGCCCCAGCGGGTCGTGAGCGCGGCCGGCAAGCTCTTCGGCGCGCTGCCGGACGCCGACGCGCCCGCGCCCGGCCCGGCGCCCTCGCTGGCGCCGCCCGGCGGACGGAAGGTCGTGGAACGCCAGGCCCAGCAGGCGCAGATCCTCGTCGGCTTCACGGGACCCAGCGTGACCGATGCCGACTACACCGCGGTGAAGGTGCTCAGCGCCGTGCTTGGCGGCGGCATGTCCGGACGCTTCTTCGTCGAGCTGCGCGACAAGCAGGGGCTCGCGTACTCGCTCGGCACCATCAATCCCTCCCGCGCCGGCCCCTCGTTTCTCGTGGGCTACATGGGCACGGCGCCCGCGAGCGCCGAGCCGGCGGAAGCGGGCATGCTGGGCGAGATCGAGCGCATCCGGAAGGAGCCGCCGACCGCGGACGAGCTGGCGCGCGCGAAGGCCTTCCTGCAGGGGCAGCTCGCCATGGACCGGCGGACCAACGCGCGCCAGGCGTGGTACCTGGCGTTCTTCGAGCTGATCGGCGCGGGCTACGATTTCCCGGATCGCTATGGCCGCGATCTGGCGCGGGTGACGGCCGCGGAGGTGCAGGCGGTGGCCCAGCGCTACCTCCAGCAGCCGACGATCGTGGTGCTACGCCCACGCTGAATGTTCCCGCTCAAGGACGACATCCCCAACCATAGCGTTCCGGTCTTCACGCTCGTGCTGATCGCGGCGAACGTGGCGGTGTTCCTCTATCAGCTGTCCCTCGAAGTCGGTTCGGCACACACCGCGTCGACGGCGTTCGTCATGGAGTTCGGCGCGGTGCCGTGCCGCCTCACCGGAATGTGCCCCACCGACGACTTCCCCGCGCCGATGCTCACGGTCTTCACGTCGATGTTCCTGCACGGCGGGTTCTTTCACGTCGCCGGCAACATGCTGTACCTGTGGATCTTCGGCGACAACGTCGAGGACACCCTCGGCCACTTCCGCTTCCTGCTGCTCTACCTGCTGGCCGGGGTCGGCGCGGCCGCCTCCCAGGTGGTCATCGGCCCGGATTCTCGGATTCCCATGGTGGGGGCGAGCGGGGCGATCTCGGGCGTGCTCGGCGCGTACCTCCTCCTGTTTCCCCGCGCCCGGATCCTCTGCCTCATCGTCTTCGGCTTCCTCATCCGGTTCGTCCATGTGCCGGCCATCATCGTCCTCGGCTTCTGGATCGTGGTGCAGGTCTTCAACGGGGTGATCAGCGTGAGCGCGACCGGCCAGACGGGCGGCGTGGCGTGGTTCGCTCACATCGGCGGCTTCGCGGCCGGCATCGTCCTGCTCTTTCTCCTCAGGGCCCGGGCCGCGCGTCCTCTATAATCAGGCCGTGGCGTCGCGAGTCCGGCTCGATAAGCTCCTCGTAGAACAGACCCTCTTTCCGACCCGTGAGAAGGCCACCCGCAGCATCATGGCCGGCGAGGTTCTCGTCGATGGCCGCCGGGTCGACAAGGCCGGCGCCCTCGTGGAGCCCGCGTCGGAGATCGAGATCCGCGGGCGGTCACCCTACGTCAGCCGGGGCGGGGAAAAGCTCGCGCACGCGCTCGACGAGTTCAGCACGTCGATCCGCGGCCGCATCTGCATCGACGTCGGGGCGTCCACCGGCGGCTTCACGGACTGCCTCCTGCAGCGGGGCGCCTCGCGGGTGTACGCGGTGGACGTCGGGACCGGTCAGCTCGACGACAAGCTCCGGCGCGACAACCGCGTGGTCGTCATGGAGCACACCAACGCGCGCGGCCTCGATCCCCGGATCTTCGGCGACAAGCCGTCGCTCGCCGTGGTCGACGTCGCGTTCATCTCGCTGGAAAAGGTTCTCCCCGCGGTCTTCGGCGTGCTCGAGCGTGGCGGCGAAGCCATCGCGCTGGTGAAGCCGCAGTTCGAGGCCGGGCGCGAGGCGGTGGGCAAGGGCGGTGTCGTTCGTGAGCCCGCCCAGCATCGCGCGGTCGTCACGCGGATTGCGCGCTACGCGATCCTGCGCGGCTGGCACGTGCTGGGCGTGACCGCCTCTCCGCTGCGCGGACCGAAGGGGAATCGGGAGTTCTTTTTGCACCTCTCGACCCGCGGCCGGACGGCGCCCGACCTCGAGTCGAGAATCGATCAGTCGGTCGCCGCACTGGCGTGACACGCGTCGGCATCGTCGCGAAGACCGACGCCCCCCGGGCGCCCGAAGTCATTGCCCGCCTGGTCGAGTGGCTGACGGGCCGCGGGATCGACGTGATCCTCGAGAAGGAAACCGCGGGGATCGTCCCTGCCGCTCGCGCGGCCGCCGCCAACAAGGCCGAGCTTCCGGGCCTCTCGGATCTCCTCATCGTGCTGGGCGGCGATGGCACGCTGCTGTCGATGGCGCGCGCGGTCGGCGACCTCGGCATCCCGATCATGGGCGTCAACCTCGGCGGCCTCGGCTTTCTGACGGCAACCACGCTCGACGAGATGCTGCCCTCGCTGGAAGCCGTGCTCGAAGGGCGGATGATCGTCGAGGCCCGGCTCATGCTGAAGGCGCGCGTGATCCGCAACGGCGCGGTCGTCTTCGAGCACATGGCGCTGAACGACGTGGTGATCACGAAGTCGGCGATGAGCCGCATCATCAACCTCGCGGTCTCGGTGGAGGGGCAGTACGCCACCGCGTACCGCGCGGACGGGCTGATCATCTCCACGGCGACGGGCTCCACCGCGTACTCGCTGTCGGCCGGCGGCCCGATCGTCTCGCCGGCGCTGGATGCGATCGTGCTGACGCCGATCTGCTCGCACACGCTGACCAACCGCCCGATCGTCCTGCCGGCCTCGCACCGCATCGAGGTCACCGTGCAGTCGGATCAGGAGATCATGCTCACGGTCGACGGGCAGGTGGGCGTGGGGCTCCGCGAGCATGACGTGGTCGAGGTCGTGAAGGCGCCCGCGTACATCCGGCTCGTCCGCTTCCCGCAGAAGGATTTCTTCTCGGTGCTCCGCACGAAGCTCAAGTGGGGCGAGCGGTGACCCGGCCGTCGCACGCCTGCGGCGTACTCCTCCCTGCCTCCCCCGAGGAAGGATTGCGCGGGCAAAGCCCGCGCTCGGAACTGCTCTTCTGCTACGTGTCGGCGAGTCGATACAGCTTGAGCTTCCGCGTTCGTTGACCTAGCCTGCTGACGATGCTGCGGGAGCTGAGAGTCAGGAACTTTGCCGTGATCGAGAGTGCGAACGTTGAGTTCGCGGCCGGGCTCAACGTTCTGACCGGAGAGACCGGGGCCGGGAAGTCGATGCTGATCGACGCCATCCTTCTCGTGCGCGGCGGGCGGGCGACAGACCGACGTGATCCGGAGTGACGCCGAGACCGCGACCGTCGAAGCGCGGTTCGAGATCCCCGCGCGATCGGCCGCGATGACGATCCTGGATGAGGCGGGGATCCCGGGCGGCGATGGTGAGCTGCTCGTGCGGCGCGAGCTCGCGCGCTCGGGCCGGCACCGCGCCTTCGTCAACGACTCCCCGGTGACCGTCGCCCTGCTCGAACGGCTGGGGGACCACCTCGTCGAAGTGCACGGGCAGCACGAGCATCACCGGCTGCTCGAGCCTGCACGCCAGCTCGACCTGCTCGACCGGTTCGCCGAGACCGAGGAGATGCGCGACACGGTGGCGGCGCTGTTCGCGAAGCATCGGACCGCGCTCGATGACGTCGCCCACACGCGGGCGGCGGAGCGCGATCGGGCCCAGCGCGAGGATCTCCTTCGCTTCCAGATCTCCGAGCTCGATGCCGCGCGCCTCCGCCCCGGGGAGGAGGAGGAGCTTCGGGCCGAACGCCAGCGCGTGCAGCACGCGGAGCGGTTCGCGGGCGGCCTCGCCGAGGTGGCGGGACTGCTCGCGGAGGAAGAGCCCTCCGCCATCGGGCGGCTCGGCCGGGCGCGGCGTGTCCTCGGCGATCTCGCGCGGCTCGATCCCGCGTTCGGCCCCGCCGGCGACGCGCTGGAGGCTGCCGAAGCGCAGGTGGAGGACGCCCTCATTGCGCTCCGGGCGCTGCGCGACCGCACGAGCGTGGACCCGGGCCGCCTGGAGGCGATCGACGAGCGCCTCGATGCGCTCACGCGTCTCAAGCGGAAGTACGGCGACACCGAGGAGGCGATGGTGCGCTTCCGTGACGAGGCGGCGGCGGAGCTGGATCGCCTGCAGCGTCACGAGGAGCTGCTCGCCGCGCAGGAGCGCGCGCTTGCCGAGGTGTGGAGCGAGCTGAGCGCGGCCGCGGCGTGGCTCTCCGAGCGCCGCGCGCTGGCGGCGCGCAAGCTCGGCGGCGAGGCGCAGCGCGAGCTCCGCACCCTGGGCATGGAACGCGCCACCTTCGAGGTGGCGGTGGAGCGCTCGGCGCCGGAGGCGGTCGGCGCGCGCGGCCTCGACCGTGTGGAGCTTCGGCTGGCGGCCAACCCGGGGAACGAGGCCCGCGCCGCTGGCGCGGGTCGCGTCCGGCGGCGAGCTGTCGCGGACCATGCTGGCCCTCCATACGGTGCTGGCCGCCGATGGGGGGGCCACGATGGTGTTCGACGAGGTCGATGCCGGCGTCGGCGGGCGGGCGGCGGCCGTGGTCGCGGACAAGCTGGCGGCGGCAGCGCGGGGGCGCCAGGTGTTGTGCGTCACCCACCTGGCGCCGATCGCCGCGCGCGCCCATCACCATCTGCGCGTCGCGAAGGCCGTCCGCGCGGGCCGGACCCGTGTCACCGCCGCCGCCCTTCAGGGGGACGAGCGCGTGGCCGAGGTGGCGAGGATGCTCGGGGGCGAGGCGACCAGCGAAGCCCTGCGGCACGCGCGCGAGCTGCTCGGGCGTGGGAAGCCACGCGGGACCCGCTCTGTATAATGGTCGACGGGAATGATTGACTTCGTCCTGAAGAAGATCTTCGGCACCAAGCACGAGCGGGACGTCAAGCGCGCGATGCCCCGCGTGGCGGCCATCAACGCGCTCGAGCCCGCGATGCAGCAGCTGGACGACGCCGCCTTCCGCGCGAAGAGCGACGAGCTCCGCGCGAACGCTCGCCGGCGACGCCGAGGTCGACGACGTCCTCGAGGAGGCGTTCGCGGTGTGCCGCGAGGCGGCGCGTCGCTCGCTCGGGATGCGCCACTTCGACGTGCAGCTCATCGGCGGCATGGTGCTCCACCAGGGCAAGATCGCGGAGATGGCGACCGGCGAGGGCAAGACGCTGGTCGCCACGCTGCCGGCGTACCTCAACGCGCTCACGGGCAAGGGCGTTCACATCGTCACCGTGAACGACTACCTGGCCAAGCGCGACGCGCAGTGGATGGGGCCGCTCTACCACGCGCTCGGGCTCACCGTCGGCGTGATCCAGCACGAGGCCTCGTTCCTCTACGACCCCACCTACGTCACCTCCGATCTCCGCCTCATGGCCCTGCGTCCCATCACGCGGCGGGAGGCGTATCGCGCCGACATCACGTACGGCACCAACAACGAGTTCGGCTTCGACTACCTGCGCGACAACATGCGCTTCACGCTGGACGACCTCGTGCAGCGGGAGCTCCACTACGCGATCGTCGACGAGGTGGACTCGATCCTGATCGACGAGGCGCGGACGCCGCTGATCATCTCGGGGCCGGCGGAAGAATCGACGGACCTCTACTACAAGATCGACAGGATCATTCCGAAGCTGAAGCGAGCCGCAACAATCGTGGAGGGCAAGCTCTCCGAGATCGAGATGGAGAAGGAGGGCGATTTCATCGTCGACGAGAAGTCGAAGGCGGTCGCCCTCACGGAGCAGGGGATCCAGAGCTGCGAGCGGCTCCTGAACGTGGACAACCTCTACGATCCGCGCAACATCGACATGCTCCACCACGTCCAGCAGGCCCTGCGCGCGCACGCCCTGTACCGCCGCGACGTGGACTACATGGTGAAGGACGGCGAGGTCATCATCGTCGACGAGTTCACCGGCCGCCTGATGCCCGGCCGGCGCTGGTCCGACGGTCTCCACCAGGCGGTGGAGGCCAAGGAGAGCGTGCGGATCGAGCGCGAGAACCAGACGCTCGCCACCATCACCTTCCAGAACTACTTCCGCATGTACGGCAAGCTCGCCGGCATGACCGGGACCGCCGAGACCGAGGCGGAAGAGTTCGCGAAGATCTACAAGCTCGACGTCACGGTCATCCCGACGAACCGCACGCTCGGCCGGGTCAACTTCTCGGACGTCGTCTACAAGACCGAGCGCGAGAAGTTCGACGCGGTCACGAAGGACATCATCGAGCGCGCGGCCAAGGGCCAGCCGGTCCTGGTCGGCACCGTGTCGATCGAGAAGTCGGAGCGGCTGGGCGCGCTGCTGAAGCGTCGCGGGGTCAAGCACGAGATCCTGAACGCGAAGTACCACGAGCGCGAGGCCGAGATCGTCGCCCAGGCCGGACGGCTCGGCGCCGTCACCATCGCGACGAACATGGCCGGCCGCGGCACCGACATCCTGCTCGGCGGCAACGCGGACTTCATGTCGAAGGAGCTCTTGAGGAAGCGCGGTCTCGATCCCGCGACCGCGCCGGTCGAGGCGCGCGCGTCGGCGCTCGCCGAGGCGCGCAAGATCACGGAGCCCGAGCACGAGAAGGTGGTGACGCTCGGCGGCCTGCACATCGTCGGCACCGAGCGGCACGAGTCGCGCCGGGTGGACAACCAGCTCCGCGGGCGCTCGGGACGGCAGGGCGACCCGGGCTCGTCGCGCTTCTACCTCTCGCTCGAGGACGACCTCCTGCGGATCTTCGGCTCGCAGCGCATCCAGAAGATCATGGAGCGCCTGGGCATGGAGGAAGGCGAGCCGATCGAGCACAAGCTCGTGACGCGCGCGATCGGCACCGCGCAGAAGCGGGTCGAGACGCACAACTTCGAGATCCGCAAGCACCTGCTCGAGTACGACGACGTCATGAACAAGCAGCGCGAGATCATCTACGGCATGCGCCGGCAGATCCTCGACGGCGAGAGCCAGGCGGACACGATCGAGGAGTGGCTCGAGGAGACCGCGTCGGCGACGATCGACCCGTACGCCGAGCACGGAGACGCATCCGGAAGACTGGGACCTCGCGGCCCTGGTGGAGGGCGTCTTCAACCAGTTCGGCTTCCGCCTGCCGCTGCCCTCGATCGACGACGCGCCGACGCGGCCGGCGCTCGACGAGATCGTGCTGGAGGCGGTGCGTGCGCGCTACGCGGAGCGGGAGCGCGAGCTCGGCACCGAGCTCCTGCGCGCCCTCGAGCGGCACGAGATGCTGATCGTCATCGACCAGCAGTGGAAGGATCACCTCCTGTCGATCGACCAGCTCAAGGAAGGCATCGGGCTGCGCGGCTACGGCCAGCGCGACCCGCTCACCGAGTACAAGCGCGAGGCGTTCGATCTCTTCCAGGCCATGGTGGACCGGGTCAAGATGTCGGTCGTCGAGCGTCTCTTCAAGGTGCAGATCGTGCGCGAGTCACCGCTGGAGCTGCCGACGATCGTGGCGCGCGCCGACATGCAGGAGAGCCGCGGCGCGCTGCCGCTCGACGCCATCCAGCAGAACGGCCCGCCGGCCGCGCAGCCGGCGCGTCCGACGCCCGCGCCGCGCACGGCCTCCGGCGAGAAGGTCGGCCGCAACGACCCGTGTCCCTGTGGCTCCGGTAAAAAGTACAAGCGGTGCTGTTACTTGAAGGGTGCCTGATGAACGATCGACGGTATCGCCAGGCCGGCTACAAGGACAGCGGCCGACCCCGCGAGGCGCCGCGCAGACCGGCCGACCCTCCGAACCCCTCCGCCATGATGAAGACCCGCAGCCTCTCTCGCTGCGCCGCGTGCGGAGCCACCCTTCCGATCACCGCCGGATCGCTCAGCGAGTGCCCGAGTTGCCGTGCAGCGCTTCACGCGTGCCGTCAGTGCACGCACTTCGATCCGGGCCAGCGCTTCGAATGCACCGCACCCATCACCGAGCGGATCGCGGACAAGCAGCAGCGGAACGACTGCCCGGCGTTCGGGCTGCGGGTGACGGTGGAGCGCGAAACCTCGAGCGGCGCCGTCCGTCCGGACGACGCCCGGCGCGGGTTCAACGACCTGTTCCGGAAGTAGCCCGCTCGACTGCCCAGATATAGAGGCTCCAGCCCTCCGGGACACCAAGTCTGGTAGTTTTTCTTTTGGGTTAGCCGACCCGGCGTGGTAGATAACCTCATGCGTCTGGAATCCATCACGCTTCAGGGCTTCAAGTCGTTCGGCGAAAAGGCCGTCGTCAAAGTCCTGCCGGGCATCACCGGAATCGTCGGGCCCAACGGGTGCGGCAAGAGCAACATCTCCGAGGCCGTGCGCTGGGCGCTCGGGGAGCAGAGCGCGAAGTCGCTCCGCGGCAGCCGCATGGAAGACCTGATCTTTCACGGCTCCTCCTCACGCAAGCCCATCGGATTGGCCGAAGTCGGCCTGACGTTCTCCAATGACGGCACGCTGTCGGTGCCCTGGAGCGAGATCGACGTGACCCGCCGGCTCTACCGGACCGGCGAGAGCGAATACCTCCTGAACCGCGGCGTCACTCGCCTGCGCGACATCCTCGATCTCTTCGCGGGCACCGGCGCGAACCCGCGCGCCTACTCCGTGATGGATCAGGACAAGCTGAACCACGTCCTCACCGCGAAGCCGCACGAGCGCCGCGTGTTCATCGAGGAAGCGGCCGGCATCGCGCGGTACAAGCAGCAGCGCAACGAGACGCAAGGCAAGCTCGAGGCCACGCGTCAGAACCTCGTCCGCGTTCGCGACGTGATGGACGAGGTGAAGCGCCAGCTCAACTCGCTCGAGCGGCAGGCGCGGAAAGCGCAGCAGTACAAGGCGCTCCAGAACGAGAAGCGCGAGCTCTCGCTGGCGCTCCTCGCGGCGGACTGGGCCACGCTCACGTCGGAGGGCGCGCGCCTCGAGGCCGAGCTGACGAGCCTGCGCGACGGCGAGCAGGTGCTGCGCACTCGCATCGCCGGCCTCGCGTCACAGGAGGCGATGAAGCGCGAGGCCATCCAGGCCAGCGAGCACCGGCTCGGCGATCTGCGGCAGAGCGTGCAGAAGGTGCAGGGCGAGCTCGAGCGGCTGCTGGAGCGCCGCGAGCAGATGGGCGTGCAGCTCCGGGAGCTGAACGAGGAAGCCGTACGCCTGGAGGAAGACCTCCGCATCGCCGGCGAGCGGCTCGCGGCGCTCGGGAGCGAGCGCGAGCAGGGCCGGAGCGCTCTCGCCGAGGCGCAGGCGGCGGTCGTCGAGCGCGGGTCGGCGGCGGCCGCGCTCGCCGCCGAGGTCGAGCGGCACCGTCAGGCGCTCGCGGCCGAACGGGATCGTGTCGATGTGCTGCGTCTCGAGCAGGTGCGGCTGGCCGCGGAACGCACCGATCTGATGCGCGAGGCCGGCGAGCTCCGCGAGCGCCAGGCCCAGCTCGCCCGTCGCGGCGAGCGCCTGGCCGGCGAGCTGGCGGAGGCGGAGAGCGAGGCCGCGCGGCTGGCGTCGCATCGCGCCATCCTCGAGATGTCGCGTGATCGCGTGGCCGCCGAGCTCAGCACGCTGGCCGAGGAGCGCGCGCGCCTCGAAGGGCTGCTCGCCGACCGCGAGCGAGCGCTCGGCGCGGCGGAAGAGCGTCTGGCGGACACGCGTCTCCAGCTCGCGGCGCGCCGTTCGAGCTGCGAGGCGCTGAGCGAGCTCGAGCGCGTCCGCGAGGGCTACGGCGCCGGCGTGCGCGCGGTGTTCGCCGCCGACGGGCGGGCGTCGATCGCCGGCGTCGTCGGCACGGTCGCCGATCTGCTCGACGTGCCTCCCGGACTCGAGCGTGCGATCGAAGCGGTGCTCGGCGAGCGCCTGCAATGGGTCGTCGTGGAGAGCTTCGAGCACGCGCGGGCGGCCGTTGGGCACTTGCGCAGTCGAGGCGTCGGCGCCGCGACCTTCCTGCCGCTCGATCACCGTCGGTGGCCACGATGGTCCGAACGGGCACGATGGCGATGCGCCGGCGGGCGGGTGGGCGGCGGAGCAGATCGGCGGGACGAGCGCGTCGCTGGTGCGCCACCTTCTCGGCGGCGTGCGTATCGTCCCGACGCTCGACGAAGCCGAAGCGTTGTGGCGGCGGAACGGCGTGGTGGCCACCTACGTGACGCCGGAGGGCGACGTCCTGGCGCCGAACGGCTGGCTGCGGGGCGGCGCGGGCGACACCACGGCCGGCGTCGAGCATTCGCTGCTCGGCCGCAAGCGCGAGCTGCGGGAGCTCGAGGCCGAGGTCGCTCGCCTCTCCGAGGTCATGGAAGCGGCGCAGACGGAGACGGCGCACCTCGAGGGCGAGGTGGGCAGCCTGCGCGCACGACTGCCACTGCTGCAGCGGTCCATCCACGCGGGCGAGGCCGAACGGCTCGCCGGCGAGAAGGATCTGGAGCAGACGATCCGCGACCAGGAGCGCGTGCTGCGCCACCGCGAGACCGTGCAGGCGGAAGCGCGTCAGGTCGGTCTCGAGTCCGACGAAACGACGCGGACGCTGACGGGGCTGGCGCAGCGCATGACCGCCGTGCGCGAGGCGGAAACCGTGCAGGAGCACGCGATGATCGGCCTTCGCGAGTCGATCGAGCGTGCGCAGGATCGCGACCAGGCGCTCGTCGCCGATCTCACCGCCTGCCGCGTCGAGCTGGCGTCGGCGACGGAGCGTGTCGACGCGCTGGGCCGCGAGCTCACCCGCCTGGATCAGAACGAGACCGATCTCCACGAGCGGATCGCGACGACCCGCCAGCGTCAGTCGCAGCTCCGCGAGCGGAACGCGTGGCTGATCGACGAGCGCGAGCGCACCGACGCCAACGCCCGCGACATCGCGGTCGAGCGCGACCGGGTGGAAGAGGAGGCGCGGGCGGCCGGGCAACGTCACGAGGGCCTGCTGGCCGAGCTGCGGGCGGTGGAGACCGAGCTGCGGTCGGTGGAGAGCGACACCTCCCGTCTCGTGAACGCCATCCACGGGTTGGAGCTGCGCGCCACCGAAGGGCGCGTGCGCCGTGAGGAGCTGGTGCAGGAGGCGTGGCGCGCCCATGGCGTCGACGCGGACGCGCTGCGGCGCCTGCACGATCCCGCGCGCGACCTCGAAGCGGCGCGCGTCCGCGTGGGCGAGCTGGAGGAGAAGCTCACGGCCATCGGCGCCGTCAACCTCGTGGCCGACGACGAGTATCGCGAGCTGGACGAGCGCCTCACGTTCCTGCGCACGCAGCACGACGACCTCACCGGGTCGATCAAGGACCTCGAGAAGGCGCTGCGCGGGATGACGAGAACCGCGCAAGAGCGGTTCGCGCAGGCCTTCGACGAGGTCAACCGGCACTTCAGCAACATCTTCGAGCGGCTGTTCGAAGGTGGCCGCGCAGAGCTGCGGCTGGTGGAGGCGGAGGAAGGCGGCGATCCGCTGGACACCGGGCGTGGAGCTGATGGCGCAACCCCGCGGCAAGCGGCTGCAGGCCGTCTCCCTGATGTCGGGCGGCGAGCGCGCCCTCACGGGCCTGGCGCTCCTCTTCGCGATCTTCTACTTCCGGCCGAGCCCGTTCTGCGTGCTCGACGAAGTGGACGCGCCGCTCGACGACGCGAACATCCATCGCTTCCTCCGCGTGCTGCGGGAGCTGACCAGCCAGACGCAGTTCCTGGTCATCACGCACAACCGCAAGACGATGGAAGCGGCGGACATCCTCTATGGCGTGACCATGGAGGAGCCTGGGCTCTCGAAGCTCGTCTCAGTCAATCTGAACGCGGTGTGACCGCGGGCGGCGGGGTGAAAACCCCCGCCGGATACGTTAAACTCGAGGCTCATCCGCTATGCCGCCGGTAGGTGTTCATCTTCGGCAGCTCCGAGAGGCGCGCGGTGTCTCGCTCGAAGAGATCGCCCGCGCCACCCGTGTGAATTCCTCGTACCTGCAGGCCCTCGAGGCGGACGACCACGCGTCGCTGCCCGTGCCGGTCTTCACCCGGGGCTTCATCCGCGCCTACTGTCAGGCGCTCGGCGAACCTCCCGATCAGTCGCTGGCGCTCTACGATGGCCGCGGTGACGTCCCGGCGCCCGTGGCCACGGCGACCCACGCGGCCCCACCCGTCCGCGCCGGCCCCCGTGCGCGCGGCGGCCAGCGCGCCACGCTCCACCGCGGAGTCGGCGCCGCGCAACCGCGGCCCCGTCCTCGTCAGCTTCGTCCTGCTCGTCGTGCTCGGCGTCGCGCTGTTCGCGGTCACCCTCGTGCTGCAGTCCGGCCGCGAGTCAGCGGACGACCGCCGAGCGGCGCGGACGCCCCCACGCGCCGCGGAAGCGCCGGCCGCCGGAACGCCGTCCGTGCCATCGATGTCCGTCGCGCCGCCTGCAGGGGCGCCGGCGCCCGCGGTCCCGGCCGGGTATCGTCTCGTGGCGCGCGCCGTCGAGACCACGTGGATGCGCGTGCGGACCGAGGACGGGAAGACGATCGAAGAGACGATTCCCGCCGGACAGACGCGCGAATGGGTTTCGAAGGGACCGTTCACCCTCACGGTCGGCAATGCCGGAGGCGTCAGCCTCGAGCTCAATGGAAAGGCGCTCCCTCCCCTCGGAGCGAGCGGGGTCGTGATTCCGCGTATCGTCGTGCCGCCCGAGAGTCCGTGAGCTTCTTCTCCGGCCTCAAGCAGCGCCTCACCGACGGTCTCCGCCGCTCGCAGGAGTTCCTCACCGCCGAGCTCAAATCGGTCTTCGAGCCCGACCGTCCGATCGACGACGCGCTCTTCGAGGAGCTCGAGGAGGTGCTCATCGCCGCCGACATCGGCGCCGCCCTCGCCGCGGACTTCAAGCACCGGGCGAAGGAAGAGCAGATGTTCGGCACGGTCACCCGCGCCGACCAGCTGCGTCCGCTCTTCCGCCGCTTCCTCATCGACACGCTCGAGGCGAAGGCGGGCGCGCTCGACCTCTCCCACCGGCCGACCGTCCTGCTGATGCTCGGCGTGAACGGGGCGGGGAAGACGACGACCTGCGCCAAGCTCGCGGCGCAGCTCAAGGAGGACGGCAAGCAGGTGCTCCTCGTCGCGGCCGACACGTTCCGCGCCGCCGCCATCGAGCAGCTCCAGACCTGGGGCGCGCGGATCGGTGTGGAGGTCATCCATCAGGCGCCAGGGTCCGACCCGGCGGCGGTGGTCTTCGACGCCGTGAAGGCGGCGACGGCACGGCGGGTCGACGCGCTGATCATCGACACGGCGGGTCGCCTGCACACGAAGACGAACCTGATGGACGAGCTGGTCAAGCTGAAGCGCGTGACCGAGCGCCAGCTTCCTGGAGCCCCCCACGAGTCGCTCATGGTCCTCGACGCGCCGACCGGTCAGAATGGCTTCGCGCAGGCGGCGATGTTCCACCAGGCCATCGGGCTGACCGGGCTCTGCCTGACGAAGCTCGACGGCACCGCGAAAGGCGGGATCGTGGTGCGGATCGTGCGCGAGCTCGGGGTGCCGATCAAGCTGATCGGCGTCGGCGAGAAGATCGAAGACCTCCAGCCGTTCGACCCCGCGCGGTTCGTGGACGCACTAGTCGCAGAGGGATGAGGCAGCCGAGCGGGCGGGCGAAGCCCGGGAGCCCGCGAGTTCAATGACCGACGATCAGCGGTTCATGCAGCGCGCCCTCGACGTGGCGGCGCGCGCGCGCGGTCTCACGTCGCCCAATCCCATGGTCGGCGCCGTCGTGGTGCGGGACGGCGTGATGCTCGCCGAGGGCTTCCATCGCGCGGCGGGCGAGCCTCACGCGGAGGTCGAGGCGCTCACCGCGGCCGGGGCGCACGCCCGCGGGGCGACGCTGTACGTGACGCTCGAGCCGTGCGTCCACCACGGACGCACGCCCCCGTGCGCGCCGGCCGTCATCGCCGCGGGAATCCGCCGCGTCGTCGTCGCCTCGAGGGATCCGAATCCGCAGGTGTCGGGCCGGGGGGTCGCCTCGCTGCGCGAGGCCGGCATCGAGGTGGTGACCGGTGTTCTCGAGGCGCCGGCGACCGTCTTGAATCGCGTGTTCCTCACCGCGATGCGCGAAGGGCGCCCGCACGTGACCCTGAAGGCCGCCGCGACACTCGACGGCAAGATCGCCGACATCCACGGGACCTCGAAGTGGATCACGGGCGAGGCGGCGCGCCTCGAAGCGCGGCGGCTGCGCAGCGACGCCGACGCGATCGTCGTGGGGATCGGCACCGTGCTCGCCGACGATCCGGCGCTGACCGTCCGGCTCGACGGGCCGTGGCCCCGGCAGCCGCTTCGGGTCGTGCTGGATTCGAAGGCGCGCACGCCGGTCGCGGCGAAGCTCATCCAGGGCGAGCCCCGCGGTCTCGCGGTCGTGGCCGTCGGCGCGGACGCGCCGGAGGAGCGTGTCCGCGCGCTCGAGGCCGCGGGTGCGCAGGTCGTGCGGTGCCCGGCCGCCGACGGCCGCGTGTCGCCGGCCGGGGTGCTCGGAGCGCTGGCGGCGCGCGAAGTGCGCGGGGTGCTCGTGGAGGGCGGCGCCGAGGTGGCGGCGTCGTTCCTCGAGGCGGGGCTCGTGGATCGGGTCGACGATGTTCCTCGCGCCGCTCCTGCTCGGGGGCGCGAAGGCGCCGTCCGTGATCGCCGGCGCAGGCCGGGAGCTCAAGCGCGCCCTCGCCCTCGAAGCGGTCGAGGTCCGCCGGGTGGGGGACGACGTGCTGATCGAAGGCGACGTCAGGCGCGCCTGATGTTCACCGGGATCGTGGAGGAGCTCGGCACGGTCGGCGCGTTCGATCGCCGCGGCGATACGGCGCGGCTCATCGTCACCGCCGTCACCGCGCGCGAGGGCAGCGAGCTCGGCGCGAGCGTCGCCGTCAACGGCGTCTGCCTCACCGTGGTCGATCGGCCCTCCGAGGGGCTCGCATTCGAGCTGGGGCCGGAGACGCTGCAGCGCACCGCCCTGGGCGGCCTCGTCCCCGGGCGCCGGGTGAACCTCGAGCGGCCGCTCCGGTTCGGCGGCGCGCTCGGCGGCCACCTCGTGCTCGGCCACGTCGATGGCGTCGGCACCGTGGAGCGCGTCGAGCGTGTAGAATCGACGGCGAGGGTGCGGATCGCGCTTGCCGATCGGGAGCTGGCGCCGTTGCTGATCCCGCAGGGCTCCGTCGCCGTCGACGGCGTCAGCCTGACGATCGCCGCCCTGGCGGTGACCACGTTCGAGGTGATGCTGATCCCGCACACGCTCGCGGTGACGACGTTCGGGGAGCTGAAGGGTGGGGAGCCGGTGAACGTCGAGACCGACGTGATCGGGAAGTACCTGCAGCGGTCGCTCGCGCTGAGAGGAGCGTCATGACCGGGTTCGCGACCATCGGCGAGGCCATCGAGGACATCCGGCAGGGCAAGATCATCCTCGTCGTCGACGACGAGGACCGCGAAAACGAGGGCGACCTCCTCATGGCCGCCGAGAAGGCCACGCCCGAGGCCGTCAACTTCATGGCGAAGCACGGCCGCGGCCTGATCTGCGTGCCGATGACGGGCGAGCGGCTCGACGAGCTCGAGATCGGCATGATGGTCGCGAACAACACCGCGCCGATGGGGACGGCCTTCACCGTCACCGTCGATGCGCGCCGCGGCGTGACCACGGGCACCTCCGCCTACGATCGCGCCGTCACCATCCGCACCCTGGTCGATCCGACGATGGGCTCGCGCGACCTGACCGCGCCGGGGCACATCTTCCCGCTCCGCGCGATGCCGGGCGGCGTGCTGCGCCGCGCGGGGCACACCGAGGCCGCCGTGGACCTGGCGCGCCTGGCCGGCTGCTATCCCGCCGGGGTCATCTGCGAGGTGCTGGACGACGACGGCGGCATGGCGCGCATGCCGCAGCTCCTCGAGGTCGCCAAGACGTTCAAGCTCAAGATGATCACGATCAAGGCGCTCATCGAGCACCGCGTGCGCAAGGAGAAGCTCGTGCGCCGCGTGGCGACGGCGAAGCTGCCCACCGAGTTCGGCGAGTTCACGGCGTTCGCGTACGAGGCGAGCGTCGAGAGCTGGGCGCCGCTCGCGCTCGTGATGGGCGACGTGGCGGGAGACGGGCCGGTCCTCGTGCGCATGCACTCCGAGTGCCTCACCGGCGACGTGTTCCGCTCGAATCGCTGCGACTGCGGCGATCAGCTCACGAAGGCCATGCGGATCATCAGCCACGAAGGCAAGGGGGTCATCGTGTACCTCCGCCAGGAAGGGCGCGGCATCGGCCTCGCGAACAAGGTGCGCGCGTACGAGCTGCAGGACCAGGGGCACGACACCGTGGAGGCGAACGTGGCGCTCGGCTTCGCGCCCGATCCGCGCGACTACGGCATCGGCACCCAGGTCCTCGTCGATCTCGGCGTGAAGAACCTCCGCCTGCTCACGAACAACCCGCGCAAGCGCGTGGGGCTCCAGAGCTACGGCCTCTCGATCGTCGAGCAGGTGCCGATCGAGGTCCCGGCCAACGACACGAATCGCAAGTACCTCAGCACCAAACGCGACAAGCTCGGCCACCAGCTCTCCTCGCTCACGGACTGAGAGTCATGGCCGGCCGTGCGCCAGCCCCCCGTTCCCGCCCGCGCCGCGGGCGCGGGCGCTTCGCGCTGGTGGCGGCGCGCTTCAACGAGCCGATCGTGAAGAAGCTGGTCGATGGCGCCCTGGCCGCGTTCGCCGCGGGCGGCGTCGGCGCGAACGAGGTGGATCTCCACTGGGTGCCGGGCTCGTTCGAGCTGCCCCTGGCGGCGCACCATCTCGCGCGGTCCGGCCGGTATGCCGGCATCGCGTGTGTCGGCTGCGTGATCAAGGGCGAGACGCCTCACTTCGATTTCGTGGCCGGCGAGGCGGCCGCGGGCTTGCGTCAGGTCTCGCTCGAGACCGGCGTCCCGGTCACGTTCGGCGTGATCACGTCGTTGACCGAAGAGCAGGCCTGGGCGCGCGCCGGCGGCCACGTCGGCAACCGCGGCGCCGAGGCCGCCGAGGCCGCGCTGGAGATGGCCGACTTCGTCACGATCGTGCGCGGCGCCGCCTCCACCGGGACGGCTGCAACGAAAGCTGGCGTCACCGGACGTCACCGTGGGAGAACGTCGCACAAAGAGCCGTAGGAGTACGCGTTGATGGTTTGCAGTTCCGAGCGCGGGCCTTGCCCGCGCCCTCCTGTTGCTGGGGGGAGGCAGGGGGGCGAAGCCCCCCTCCGAGTCTGTCACGATGTCTAAGAGGCGGAAAGCCCGCGAAGTCGCCCTCCAGTTCCTGTACCAGCTCGACCTGCAGGGCGAGACGGATCCGTCGCCGCACGCGGCCGAGTTCTGGGCGCTCCATCCCCTCGACGCCGACATGCGCGAGTTCGCCGACGCCATCGTCCGCGGCGCGAAGTCGGCGCAGGCCAAGGTCGACGACATCATCACGCGCTGCACCGAGCACTGGGACCTCGACCGCATGGCCGTCGTGGACCGCAACATCCTCCGCCTCGCCGTGTACGAGCTCGGCTGGCGCACGGAGACGCCGCCCAAGGTCGTCATCAACGAGGCGATCGAGATCGCCAAGAAGTTCGGGACGCGGGAGTCGAGCCGCTTCATCAACGGCATCCTCGATCGCGTCCATCGCGAGCTCCGTCCGGCGTCGTAAGCCGACGTGCGGTACGCCGTCCTCTCGGACATCCACGGCAACCTCGAAGCGCTGCGCGCGGTCCTCGCGGATGCCGCGCACCACGCGGACGACGTGCTGTGCCTGGGCGACGTCGTCGGCTACGGCGCGGACCCCGGGCCGTGCGTCGACCTCATCGGCTCGCGGGCGCGCCGGGTGGTGGCCGGCAACCACGAGCACGCGGTGATCGGGCGCATGGACCTCTCCTGGTTCAACCGCTACGCGCGCGCCGCCGCCGAATGGACGCGCGAACAGCTCGACGGCGACGCCACCGCGTACCTCGACGCGCTGCCGCTGACCGCCACCGTCGACGACGCCACGCTCGTGCACGCCTCGCCGCGCCAGCCGCAGGAGTGGGACTACCTGGTGACCGAGGACGACGGGCTCGCGGCCTTCGGGGCCTTCGACACGCGCCTCTGCTTCGTCGGGCACTCGCACGTGCCCGCCATGTGGTCGTTCGGCTCGTCGGGGCCGGACTACGCGCGCGGCGACGTGAGCATCAGCCTCGACGCGGGCCGGCGCTACATCGTCAACGTCGGGAGCGTCGGGCAGCCGCGCGATCGCGACGTGCGCGCGGCGTACGCCGTCTGGGACGTCGACGCGCGGCGGATCGCGGTGCGCCGGGTGCCGTACGACGTCGGCGCCGCGCGCGCGAAGATCGAAGAGGCCGGGCTCCCGCGGTTCCTCGCCGACCGGTTGGCCGCCGGCGCCTGAGAGGGCCGGGAGTGCGCGAGCGGTTCAGCACCGCCGCCGGCGTCGTCAGCGCGGGCATCGTCCTGGCCCTCGCGTTCCCGCGGATGAACTGGGACGCCGTGGCGTGGATCGCCGTGGCGCCGCTGCTGGTCGTGGCGCTCCTCGGCGGCCCCCGCGCGGCGTTCTTCTGGGGGTGGCTCGGCGGAACCACCTTCTTCCTCGGCCTGCTCCACTGGCTGAACTTCACGTTCATGACGTTCAGCGCGATTCCGTTCCCGCTGACGTGGGTGCCGACGATCGCGCTGTCCGCGTACTGCGGTCTCTGGATCGCCGTCGTCATGGCCGCCGTCTCCTGGGTGGGCGCCCGGTCGCCGGGCGTCGCGCTCCTGCTGGCGCCCTTCGCCTGGGTCGCGGCGGAGTGGGGACGGGGACACCTCTTCGGCGGGTTCCCGTGGGGACTGCTCGGCTACACGCAGTACGCGCGGCTCCCGGCGATCCAGATCGCCGAGCTCGGCGGGGTCTATGCCGTCTCGTTCCTCGTGATGGCGGTGAACGCGGCGGTGGCCAGTGCCGTGCTCCTGCCCTGGCGTCGTGCCGTCACCGGCGTGGCGCTCGGCGGCGCGCTGCTGGCGCTCGCCCTCGGGTTCGGGGCGCTGCGGCTCCGGGAGGCGCCGGCGCCGGCCGAGACCGTGCGGATCGCGGTCATGCAGCCCTCGATCGAGCAGCCGCTGAAGTTCGATCCCGAGCACGCGAGCACGACGCTCGGGATCTACTTCGCGCTCTCCCAGCGGGCGGCCGCGGACGCGCCCGCGCTGCTGGTCTGGCCCGAGACGGCGACGCCCACCCCGCTCGCGCGGGATCCGGGCCTGGTCGACGCGCTGCGCGAGCTCGCGCGCGGCCTGCGCGCCCCGCTCGTCGTGGGGGCGATCGACGTGGAAGGAACGAGTCCGATGGTGCTCCATAACAGCGCGTATCTCCTGACGGAACGTGGGATCGAGGGCCGCTATGATAAGATGCAGCTCGTACCGTTCGGCGAATACGTGCCGCTGTCGGGAGTGATCGGGTTCGTGCGGGGCTGGGCCGAGTTCATTTCCGAGCTGGAGCCCGGCTCCAGAACCGTTGTGTTTCCGGGTCCGCCAGCCCCGTTCGGTGTCGTGATCTGCTACGAAGGAATCTTTCCCGAGCTCGTGCGGGACTTCGTGAAGGATGGGGCGCGCCTGATCGTGAACATCACCAATGACGCGTGGTTCGGGCGGACGAGCGGCCCGCAGCAGCACCTCGCGATGTATCCCTTCCGCGCCGTTGAAAATCGGACGGCGATCGTGCGGTCCGCCAACACCGGCGTGTCCGCGTTCATCGCCCCGTCCGGCCAGATCACGCGGCGCCTGGCGCTGTACGAGCGCGACATCATGACGTCCGATGTGCCGCTCCGGACTCGCACCACGCTCTACACGCGGCTGGGCGACTGGGTCGCCTATCTCGGCATGGCCGTGACAGCGGCGGCGCTCGGCGCGCGCGCGCTCAAGAGGTCGACCCCAGCATGATGAGCGGAGAGTTCAAGCGCGAGATCACCGACCTGGCCCAACGCGTCGACGAGCTTCGGGGGCATCTTTGACATCCCGGGCAAGGAGAGTCGCCTGGCCGCGCTGGACACGGAGATGGGCGCGCCGTCGTTCTGGGACGACAACCGGCGGGCTCAGGAGCTGATCCGCGAGCGCACCGATCTCGCGCGCACCGTCGCCCGCGTCCAGGAGCTCACCACCAAGGCGCAGGATCTCGAGGTCCTGCTCGAGCTCGCGACCGAGGCCGGAGACGGGTCGGTCGACGCGGAGATCAGCGACGGCGTGACCACGCTCCGCCGCGAGCTGGACGAGTTCGAGCTGAAGGTGATGCTCGTCCGGCTCGCACGACGCCAAGCCCGCCATCCTCTCGATCCATCCCGGCGCCGGCGGCACCGAGTCGCAGGACTGGGCGCAGATGCTGATGCGCATGTACCTCCGCTGGTGCGAGCGCGCGGGCCTCAAGGCCGAGGTGGTCGACCTGCTGCCCGGCGAGGAAGCGGGCATCAAGTCGGTCACCATCGAGGTCACCGGCGATTACGCCTACGGCTACCTGCGCGGCGAGACCGGCGTCCACCGCCTCGTCCGGATCTCGCCGTTCGACGCCTCCCGTCGCCGTCAGACCAGCTTCGCGTCCGTCGCCGTCGCGCCCGAGGTCGACGACGTCGAGGTGGCCGTGCGCGAGGACGAGCTGCGCATCGACGTCTTCCGCTCGTCGGGTCCGGGCGGGCAGGGCGTCAACACCGCGGACTCCGCGGTCCGGATCACGCATCTCCCGACCGGGCTCGTCGTCTCCTGCCAGAACGAGCGCTCGCAGCTCCGCAACCGCGACACCGCGATGCGCATCCTGAAGGCGCGGCTCTACGAGATCGCGGAGAAGAAGCAGCGCGAGGAGCTGAGCGAGCTGACCGGCCACAAGAAGGAGATCGCGTTCGGCAGCCAGATCCGCTCCTACACGTTCCATCCCTACCAGCTCATCAAGGATCACCGGACGGGGCTCGAGGTCGGCAACGTGGACGCGGTGATGGACGGCGACCTCGACGACTTCATCAAGGCGTACCTGCTGTGGTCGCGGGGCCAGGTGGCGTGAGCACGGAAGGCGGTCCGGTCGAGCAGGCGGTCGCCAAGCGGGATGCGCTGCGGCAGCGTGGCGTCGATCCCTACGGCCATCGCTTCCCGGTGTCGCACTGGGCGGGCACGCTGCACGAGCAGTACGACCCCGCCGACGAGGCGGCGCTCAAGAGCGCCGCGCCCGTGCGGGTCGCCGGACGCGTGATGGCGCATCGCCATCACGGCAAGACGTGCTTCCTCCACCTCATGGACTACACGGGCCGCATCCAGCTCTACGCGCGCGCCGATCAGCTCGCCGACTTCGCGCACTTCGTCGAGGTCGACATGGGCGACTTCATCGGGGTGAGCGGCGAGCTCTTCCGCACGCGCACCGGCGAGCTCACGGTCGCCGTGCGCGAGTGGACCTTCCTCGCGAAGCGGCTCCGCCCCCTGCCGGAGAAGTGGCACGGCCTCAAGGACGTCGAGACGCGCTACCGCCAGCGCTACGTCGATCTCGTCGTGAACCCCGATCCGCGGCAGGTCTTCCTGCTCCGCTCGCGGGTGATCAAGGCGCTGCGCGACTTCCTCGACGCGCGGGGCTTCATCGAGGTCGAGACGCCGATGATGCAGCCGATCCCCGGCGGCGCCACCGCGCGGCCCTTCGTCACGCACCACAACGCGCTCGACATGGACCTCTACCTCCGCATCGCCCCCGAGCTCTACCTCAAGCGCCTGGTGGTGGGCGGGTTCGACCGCGTGTACGAGATCAACCGCAACTTCCGGAACGAGGGCGTCTCGACGCAGCACAATCCCGAGTTCACGATGCTCGAGTTCTACCAGGCCTACGCCGACTACCAGGACCTCATGGCGCTGACCGAGGAGATGTTCGGCGCCCTGGCGGACCGCCTGCTCGGGACGCGGCAGCTCACGTGGAGCGGCGAGAGCATCGACCTGTCCTCGCCGTGGACGCGCCTGCCGTTCTTCGACGGGCTCTCCAAGGTGCTCGGTATCCCCGTGACCCCCGAGACCCCGGCGTCCGTGCTGGCGGAGGCGGCGGCCGCCCGGGGCGCGAAGACGTCGCCGGTGGAGCCGAGCAAGGCGTGGAAGGACATCTTCGACGAGCTCCTCGAGCCCACGCTGGTGCAGCCGACCTTCATCACCGACTTCCCGGTCGAGCTCTCGCCGCTGTCCAAGCGCAAGCGGGACGACCCGCGCCTCGTCGATCGCTTCGAGCTCTTCATCGGACGCCGCGAGATCGCGAACGCCTACACGGAGCTCAACGACCCGGCCGAGCAGCGACAGCGCTTCGAGGAGCAGGAGAAGGAGCGCGCGCGCGGGGACGACGAGGCGCAGTGGCTCGACGAGGACTACGTCCGCGCGCTCGAGTACGGCATGCCGCCGACGGCGGGCGAGGGGGTCGGCATCGACCGCCTCGTGATGCTGTTCGCCGATCAGCCGTCGATCCGTGAGGTCATCCTGTTCCCACATCTGAGGCCCGAGGATCCTTCGGCGTGAACCGCGGGCTCCCGTTCGAGCTCTTCGTCGCGCTCCGCTACCTCGGCGCCCGCGGACAGCGCGCCTCGCTGTCGCTGTTCGTGTGGATCGGCGTGGGCGGCGTCTTCCTCGGTGTGGCCGCGCTCATCGTGGTCCTCGCCGTGATGACGGGCTTCCAGGACGGCATTCGCGATCGCATCATCGCCGCCAACCCGCACCTGCTGATCTTCCAGGCCGGCAACAAGTCGCTGAGCGATGCGGAGTCCGTGGCCGCGCGCGTCCGTGAAGTGGCGGGCGTCCGCTCGGCGACGCCGTTCGTGCTCCAGCAGGCGCTGTTCACGGCCGGGAGCGCCACCCACGGGGGGCTCGTGCGCGGGGTCGACCTCGCGGCGCCGGGGGTGCGGGCGGACGTGAAGAGTCAGGTGCGTTCGGGGAGCCTGACGCCGGTCATCGAAGGCGAGGCGGCCATCCTCCTGGGCGTGGAGCTCGCGCGGACCCTCGGGGTCGTGCCCGGCGATCCGGTCACGGTGATCTCTCCGCAAGGCGCCATCACCGCGGTCGGCATGGTCCCGCGGATGCGCCGCTACACCGTGGCCGGGACCGTCGAGGTCGGGATGTTCGAGTACGACTCGTCGCTGGCCTATCTGGCGCTCCCGGTCGCCCAGGAGTTCGCGGGCCTCGATCAGGGCGTGACGGGCGTCGAGGTGAAGCTGGTCGACGCGTTCGACGCCAAGCAGGTCGGACGGGCGGTCATGGGCAAGCTCGGCTTCCCGTACTGGGCGCGCGACTGGATGGAGATGAACCGGAACTTCTTCGCGGCGCTCCAGCTCGAGAAGCTGGCGCTGTTCGTGATCGTCACCATCATCGTGCTGGTCGCGGCGTTCGCCATCATCGGCCACCTGGTGCTCCTGGTGGCCGAGAAGCGCAAGGAGATCGGGATCCTCAAGGCCATCGGCGCCTCGAACCCGAGCATCAGCCTGGTGTTCTTCACCGTGGGCATGACCATCGGCGTGGTCGGCACCGTGGCCGGAAGCATCGTCGGGCTCTCGTTGATCTGGCTGCAGAACACCTTCAAGCTGATCCGTCTCGCGGGGGACGTCTACCAGATCGACCACCTGCCGATGAAGCTGAGCACCGGCGACTTCATCCTGATCGTCGGCTCGACCCTGGCGATCTCGCTCATCGCCACGATCATTCCCGCCCGCCGCGCCGGCGCCCTCGCGCCGGTGGACGTGCTTCGCTATGAGTGAACCCGGCGACCGGGCGCCCTCGACCCCGTTGCTCGCCGGGGAGGAGCTCGAGAAGGGCTACCAGAGCGGGCCCGAGGTCGTCCACGTGCTGCGCGGGGCGTCGATGCACGTGAACGTGGGAGAGGTCGTTGCGCTCGTCGGCGCCTCGGGCGTCGGCAAGTCGACGCTCTTGCATCTCTTCGGCGCGCTCGACCGGCCGACCAAGGGCCGCGTCCTCTTCGACGGCGCCGACCTCTTCGAGCGGTCCGAAGCGCAGCTCGTGCGCTATCGGCGCCACGAGGTCGGGTTCGTGTTCCAGTTCTACAACCTGCTCGGCGAGATGTCCGCGCTCGAGAACGCGATGATCCCCGCGCTGCTGGCGCGCCGTCCGCTCCGCGAAGCGCGCGAGCGCGCGGGCGAGGCGCTGACCGAGGTGGGGCTCGCCGATCGTCTGCGTCATCGGCCGGGCGAGATGTCGGGCGGCGAGCAGCAGCGGGTCGCGATCGCGCGCGCGCTCGTGAACGGGCCGCGGATCATCCTCGCGGACGAGCCCACGGGCAACCTCGATCCGAAGACGAGCGAGGTCATCTACGATCTGTTCTTGCGTCTCCAGGCCGAGCGCGGCATCGCGTTTCTCATCGCGACCCACAATCCGGATCTCGCGCGAAAAGCCGAGCGAGGCTATAGGCTGGTCGAAGGGCGCGCGCGGCCGCTGGAACGAGAAGAGGCTGTTAATCCGCGGGCGACGGGGGGCCGAATAGAAGGGTAGCCCACCCGTGTGGCCACTGGATGAGGTGGGTCCTGGCATTCAGGTGAAATTCCCTGGCAGGGGTCTGGCGACGCGGGCTATACTGATTCCAACTAGGCGTCCGGGAAGCAAAAACGGCACCGAAGCTGCACTGGAAAGGGGTGGGGGACACCAGTGTTTGAACGATTCACCGAACGAGCGCGACGGGTCATCATTCTGGCACGCGAGGAAGCTGGGCGTTTCCGCCACGATTTCGTCGGGACCGAGCATGTCCTCCTCGGCCTGATCCGTGACGGAGAAGGCATCGCCACCGCGGTCCTGCAACGCCTCGGGCTACGTCTCGAGACCGTGAAGGCGGAAGTGGAGCGGGCCCTCGCCGGCTTCCCCAAGACGCTGACGTTCGGTGAAGTTCCTTTCACCCCCCAGGCCAAGCGGGTTCTGGAGCTGAGCATCGAGGAGGCGCGGCAGCTGGGTCACAACTACATCGGCACCGAGCATCTCCTGCTCGGCCTGATGAAGGAAGGCCAGTCGATCGCCGCCAAGATCCTCGAGTCGCTCGGTGCGCGGCTCGACGAGGTCCGCCAGGAAACGCTGGCGCTCCTCGGCGACCAGTACTACCCCCGCCCGAAGAAGCGCTCCCAGACCCCGGTCCTCGACGAGTTCGCGCGCGACCTGACGCAGCTCGCGCGGGAGACCAAGCTCGATCCCGTGATCGGGCGCGAGTCGGAGATCGAGCGGGTCATCCAGATCCTGGCGCGCCGGACCAAGAACAACCCGGTCCTCATCGGCGAGCCGGGGGTCGGCAAGACCGCCATCGTCGAAGGCCTCGCCCAGAAGATCGTCAGCCACGACGTCCCCGACGTCCTCCTCAACAAGCGGCTCCTGCAGCTCGATCTCGGCGCGCTCGTGGCCGGGACGAAGTACCGCGGGCAGTTCGAGGAGCGGCTGAAGGCGGTCATGAAGGAGATCCGGCAGTCCGAGAACGTCGTCCTGTTCCTCGACGAGCTCCACACGCTCATCGGGGCCGGCGCCGCCGAAGGCGCCATCGACGCCTCGAACATGCTGAAGCCGGCGCTCTCGCGCGGTGAGATCCAGACCATCGGCGCCACCACGCTCGACGAGTACCGCAAGTACATCGAGAAGGACGGCGCGCTCGAGCGCCGCTTCCAGCCCGTCATCGTGAAGGCGCCCAGCGTGCCGGAGGCCATCGAGATCATCCGCGGCCTGCGCCACAAGTACGAAGCCCATCACCGCGTGAAGATCACGGACATCGCCATCACGGCCGCCGTGAACCTCGCGGATCGCTACATCACGGACCGCCAGCTCCCCGACAAGGCGATCGACGTGATCGACGAAGCGTCGTCGCGGACGCGCCTCATGGCGCTGACGCCGCCGCCCGAGATCAAGGAGATCGAGAAGGAGCTCGAGCGCGTCATCCGTGAGAAGGACATGTACCTCGAGGCCCAGGAGTTCGAGAAGGCCGCCTCCCTCCGCGAGAAGGAGAAGGTCCTCCGGGCGCGCGAGGAAGAGCTGAAGCGGGAGTGGGACAAGAACAAGGGCAAGGGCACGCAGTCGGTCGGCGAGGAAGACATCGAGTTCATCGTCTCCCGCTGGACCGGCATCCCGCTCGCGAAGCTCGAGGAGAAGGAGTCGGCCAAGCTCGCCCGCATGGAGGAAGCCCTCCACGGCCGCATCGTCGGCCAGGACATCGCGGTCGCCGCCGTGTCGCGCGCGATCCGTCGCTCCCGCGCGGGCCTGAAGGACGCCAAGCGGCCCGTGGGCTCGTTCATCTTCCTCGGCCCCACCGGCGTCGGCAAGACGGAGCTGGCGCGTGCGCTCGCCGAGTACCTGTTCGGCGACGAGAACGCGCTCATCCGCGTCGACATGTCGGAGTACATGGAGAAGTTCTCGGTGTCGCGCCTGCTCGGCGCGCCTCCCGGATACGTCGGCTACGAAGAGGGCGGCTTCCTGACCGAGAAGGTGCGGCGGCGCCCGTACTCGGTGGTCCTCTTCGACGAGATCGAGAAGGCGCACCCGGACGTCTTCAACATGATGCTGCAGGTCCTCGACGACGGCCGGCTCAGCGACTCGCTCGGCCACGTGGTGGACTTCAAGAACACCATCCTCATCATGACGTCGAACCTCGGCACCAGCCTGATCGGGAAGCGCGTGTCACCGGGCTTCCTCCAGGAGTCGGACGAGGCGGGCTACGAGAAGATGAAAGAGCGGGTGATGGAGGAGCTGAAGCGGGCGTTCCGCCCCGAGTTCCTCAACCGGATCGACGAGACCGTCGTGTTCCATCCGCTGGCGATGGAGCACATCGAGCAGATCATCCGGCTCATGATCGCCCGCATCAACAAGCAGCTGGAGGAGAAGGGCATCGAGCTCCTGCTCACCCGGGCGGCCGAGCAATCGCTGGTCGAGAAGGGCTTCGACGCGACCTACGGCGCGCGCCAGCTGCGGCGCACGATCCAGAAACACATCGAGGACCCGCTGGCCGAGGCGATCGTCCGCGGTCAGGTCTCCGAGGCTGCTCGGATCGAAGTCGACATAGACGGAACCACGGGGAATTTCGTGTTCCGCGAGGCGCAGGCTGCCGATGCGCCTCTCGAGCTTGCCCAGCACTAGGTCAGAACGCGAGCTTTTGACGACCGGTGCGCACCTGGGGGCGGGTGTGTGTCTCGATCCTCGTCGTGTTCTGGGCGGTCCTCTGGACCGCCCAGGCGTTTTCACAGGCACCTCCACGTCCCATCATCATCAGGGACCTCGTCGTCGAGGGTAACCGGCGCGTCCAGGAAGCGGTGATCCTCGGCCGGATCCAGAGCCGCCCCGGCAGCCCGTTCAGCCCCTCCCAGCTTTCCGAGGACGTCCGCTCCGTCTTCGGCCTCGGCTTCTTCGACGACGTGCGGACGCGGGTCGAGGACTTCGAGGGCGGCGTCAAGCTCACCTTCGAGGTCGTCGAGCGGCCGTTCGTTCGCGACGTCGAGTTCGCGGGCAACCGCCGGGTCACCAGCGACACCCTCCGGGAGAAGATCGACCTGAAGCTCGGCGCCGTCTACAACCCCGTCGAGGTCCAGCGCGCCCGCGAGAAGCTGAAGGACTACTACGAGGAGGAAGGGTACTTCGAGGTCCAGATCACGCCCGAGACCGAGATCCTTCGCGGACGGCGACGTGAAGGTGGTCTTCGCCATCGTCGAAGGGCGCCGCATCACCATCGACAAGATCGTGATCGAGGGCAACAAGGGACTCTCGGACCGCCAGGTCAAGGGCGTGATGCAGGTCCAGGAGCGCCAGTACTTCATCCTGCGCGGGACGCTCCAGCGCCAGAAGCTCGACGAGGACGTCGAGCGCATCATCTCCCTCTACAACGACCACGGCTACGTGCAGGCGCGGGTCGAGGCCACGGACGTCGCCGTCGATCGGGAGCGGGCGCTCGTGACCATCACGATCCAGGTCGTGGAGGGCCCGCAGTACAAGGTGGGCACGGTCGACATCACGGGCGTGACGCTCCTGCCGCTCGACCGAGCTTCGCCGCCAGATCCCCTTCAAGACGGGCGACGTGTTCTCACGGAGCAAGGTGCGTGACGCGCTCCGCAACATCGGCGACCTCTACAGCACGATCGGCCGCGCGTCGGCCGACATCTACCCGCGCACCGACCAGGTCGCCGAGCCCGCCGAGGATGGACGTCATCTTCGAGGTGACCGAGGGGCCCGAGGTCTACGTCGAGCGGATCAACATCATCGGCAACGTGCGCAGCCGAGGACAAGATCCTGCGCCGCGAGATCCCCCTCGTCGAGGGCGACCTGTTCACGCTGCAGAAGATGCAGCGGGCGCGCCAGCGGCTCATCAACCTCGGCTACTTCGAGAGCGTCAACGTCACCACCGCGCCCGGCTCCGACAAGACGAGGATCATCGTCAACGTCGACGTCACCGAGCGGCCGACCGGCCTCTTCTCCATCGGCGGCGGCTTCTCGTCGGTGGACAGCTTCGTCGGCACCATCGACATCTCGCAGAGCAACTTCCTCGGACGGGGCTGGCGAGCTCTCGGCGCGCATCCGCGCCGGCGCCACCACCCAGCAGGGCATCATCAGCTTCACCGAGCCGTGGTTCCTCGACCGGCCGCTCGTCGGTCGGGCTTCGACCTCTTCAGCACCATGCGGCAGTACGACGAGTACGACTACGACTCGCTCGGGCGGCACGCTGCGCATGAGCCATCCCTTCGCGGAGTTCTGGCGCTGGCTGGTCCAGCTACCGGGTCACGCGGGACAACATCTCCGACGTCGATCCGACCGTGC
The DNA here is from genome assembly GCA_963707305.1 of uncultured Candidatus Rokubacteria bacterium. GTDB lineage: Bacteria > Methylomirabilota > Methylomirabilia > Rokubacteriales > CSP1-6 > VGLJ01. Next base: position 78,351 of record CAVPPZ010000021.1, on the reverse strand, counting down.
CGACGGAGCTCCTCGAGCGAGCAGGGGACGCGCGTCACCTCGCTCATCGCCGCGTCGGCCTCACCCGCGACAGCCGCGACAACATCATCGCGCCGAGCAAGGGCGGCCACATCAGCCTCACCGTCGACTTCGCCGGCCTCGGCGGCGACTCCCAGTTCGTGAAGACGATCGCGCACCGCCAGCTACTTCAAGCCGATCTGGCTCGACCACATCCTGTCCGGCCGGGTCGAGGGCGGGTACGGCTTCGGCTGGGGCGGGGAGCGACCTGCCGCTCTTCGAGCGCTTCTACCTCGGCGGCCCGAACACCATCCGCGGCTTCAAGTTCCGGCAGGATCTCGCCGATCGACGACGCGGGCGTGCGCATCGGCGGTGACATCGGAGGTGCTCGGCAACGTCGAGTACATCATCCCGCTGCCGTTCAACATCCGGGTGGCCGGCTTCTTCGACATCGGCAACGTGTACGGCTTCGGCACGAAGTTCGACCTCACCGACCTGCGCTACGCGGCGGGTGCGGGCGTCCGCTGGCTGTCGCCGTTCGGGCCGATCCGGGTGGACTACGGCATCAACCTCGACCGGCGAAACGGTGAGGACTTCGGCGCGTTCCAGTTCTCGGTCGGGTCGCCGTTCTAGGAGGGGTAGGTGATGAAGGGATGGCTGAGCGCAGTGGTCTCGTGGCCGTCGCGCTGATCGTGGCCGGCGACGACCGGCCGTGGCCCAGGCGCCCGCGCCCGCGGCCGCGCGGCGCGCCGGCGCCCATGGCTCAGCGCATCGCGTACATCGACGTGCAGCGCGTGCTCGCGCGCTCGGCGGCCGGCGTGGCGGCGCGCGAGCAGCTCGAGCGCGAGAAGGCGACGATGCAGAAGGAGATGGACGGCAAGCGCGTGGAGCTCGAGAAGCTGCGCGACGAGATCGAGAAGAAGGGCGCCGCTGCATGACCGCCGACGCCCGGCGCGACAAGCAGGACCAGTTCGAGCGCAAGCGGCGCGACGCCGCCCGCCTCGCCGACGACTTCCAGAAGGAGCTCGAGAAGAAGGAGCAGGGCCTCCTCCAGAAGGTGCTGCAGGACGTCCAGGGCGTGATCGAGCGGGTCGGCAAGGAGAGGGGCTACTACCTGGTCGTCGAGCGGCGGCGGCGCCGGCGTCCTCTACGGCGCCCCCGAGGCCGACCTCACCGACGAGATCATCCGCGCCTACGACCAGGAAGGCGAAGAAGAGTAGCGACAATGGCGAAAGCGACGGGTTCACCCTCGGCGAGCTCGCCGAGGTCCTGCGACGCCAAGCTCGACGGCGATCCGACCCGCGTCGTCACGGGGTGGCGCCGCTGGACAGCGCCGGGCCCGACAGATCTCGTTCCTCACCGATCTCCGCTATCGCGGCGCGGCGCGCGCGTCGCGCGCCGGCGCCTTCCTCGGCCCCGCGGCGACGTCGCGGGCCTGCCCGCGCCCGACGCTCGGCTGCGACGCGCCGCAGCAGCGCGCTCATCGAGCTGCTCGCGCCTGTTCCATCCCGCCGCCGCCCCGCCGGCCCGGCGTCGATGCGCGCCGCGGTGGTGGCCGCGGACGCGCGCGTCGATCCCAGCGCGTCGGTCGGGCCGCTCGCGCGTCGTGGAGGCGGGCGCGCGCATCGGCGCCGCGGGTGCGGCTGCACGCGCTCGTCTACGTCGGGCGCCGGCGTGGAGATCGGCGACGACACGCGTGGTCCATCCGCACGTGGTCCTGCGCGAGGGCGTGCGCGCTCGGGTCGCCGGGTCATCGTGCACGCCGGCGCGGTGCTCGGCGCCGACGGCTTCGGCTTCGTGCTCGACGGCGGCGCCCACCGCAAGATTCCCCAGGTGGGCGGCGTGGTCGATCGAGGACGACGTCGAGATCGGCGCCAACACCACGATCGATCGCGCCACGCTTCGGCGACACCGATCATCCGGCGCGGCACCAAGATCGACAACCTCGTCCAGATCGGCCACAACGTCGAGGTCGGGCGAGCACTCGCATCCTGGTCGGCGCAGGTCGGGATCGCCGGCTCGTCGCGCCTCGGGCGCGGCGTGGTGCTCGGCGGGCCAGGTCGGCGTCGGCCGACCACGTCACCATCGGCGACGGCGTGATGATCGGCGCCCAGTCCGGTGTGCCGTCCGACATCGCGGCCGGGCGAGAAGATGCTGCGGCTCGCCGGCCCGGCCGCTCATCGCAGGCCCAGCGCATCTGGTCGCCGAGGCCCGGCTGCCCGAGCTGCTGCACGCGCGTGCGGGCGCTCGAGCGGCGGCTGGAGACGCTCGACGGCGCGGCTGCCGAGCGGGACGCGGGCGATGAGCTGAGCCGCGATCCATCCCACCGCCATCGTCGACCCACGCGCCCGGCTCGGCGCGCGGCGTCCGCATCGGCGCCTATCGCGTCGTCGGGCCCGAGCGTGGTGCTGGAGGACGACGTCGAGATCGGTCATCACGTCGTCCTCGAGGGACGCGTCGTGCTCGGCGCCCGGCGTGCGGATCGGTCACGGCGCCGTCCTGGGCGGCGTGCCTCAGGATCTCAAGTTCAAGGAGGACACGCCCTCCGGCGTGCGCGTCGGCGCCGGCACGGTGCATCCGCGAGTACGTGACCATGCACCGCGCGACGCACGGCGGAGGGCTGGACCGAGATCGGCCGCGACTGTCTGCTCATGGGACTCTGCCACGTCGCCCACGACTGCCGGCTCGGGCGACGACGTCATCGTCATCAACTACGCGGGGATCACCGGCCACTGCGAGATCGGCGACCGCGCCACGATCGGCGGCCTCGACCGGCATGGTGCCGTTCACGCGCGATCGGCACGTGCGCGTACGTCGGCGGCATGCGCCAAGATCGACCGCCGACGTGCCGCCGTACATGCTCGTCGACGGCCAGCCCGCCACCGTGCGCGGCGTGAACGTCATCGGGCTGCGGCGGGCCGGCATCGGCCGCCGCCGAGCGCCGCGCGCTGCAGGACGCGTATCGCCTGCTCTACCGCAGCGGGCTGGCCCGCGGCGCGCGCCGTCGAGCGCATCCGGCGACGAGGTGCCCGCCGACGCCGCCGGTGACGGCGCTGCTCGAGTTCATCGAGACCGCGACGCGTCACGGGATCTGCGGCGCGCCGCGCACGGCCGAGCGCGGATCCGCCGTCGCGACCGAGGAGGTGAGTGCCTGATGGCCGCGGGAGCGGCCGCGTGCGCGCGGGGGTGGTGGGCACCGGCCACATGGGGCAGTACCACGTGCTGGTCTACGCCGAGCTGGCCGACGTCGAGCTGGTCGGCGTCGTCGACATCGACGACGACCGCGCGCAGCCGGCGTCGCCGCCGCAGTACGACACGCGGGCCTTCACGCGACCACCGCGAGCTCGATCGGCCGGGTCGACGTGGCCAGCGTGGCGGTGCCGACCGAGCAGCACTTCCACGTGGCGCGCGACCTGCTGGAGGCCGGCATCAGCGTGCTCGTGGAGAAGCCGATGACGCCCACGCTCGAGGAGGCGCGCGAGCTCTTCGCGGTCGCGCGCCGCGTCGGGCGCCGTGCTGCACGTCGGCCACGTCGAGCGCTTCAACGGCGCGGTGCACGAGCTGCAAGCAAGATCGTGCGACCGCCCGATCCTCGATCGAGTCCCGGCGCCTCGGGCCCGTTCGTGCCGCGCGTGCAGAAGGACACGGTGGTGATGGACCTCATGATCCACGACATCGACATCGTGCTCGCGCCTCGTGGACTCGCCGCCGCGTGCGGCTGGCCGCCCTCGGGTGCCGCCGTGCACTCGCGAGGTCGCCGACGTGGCCACCGTGCAGATCCGCTTCGCGTCGGGCGACGATCGCGACGATCACCGCGAGCCGGGCCACCGAGGAGAAGATCCGCACGCTGGCCATCACCCAGCCCGACGCCTACATCGTGCTCGACTACACCGACCAGGACATCCACATCCACCGGCGGGCGGCCCAGGAGTACACGATGAACCGCGAGCTCGATCCGCTACCGCCGGGCCTCGTTCGTCGAGCACCTCTTGCGTGCACCGCGACAACCCCCTCAAGCTGGAGATCCAGCACCTGCTCGGCGCGCACGCGGCGCCGCAGGGCGGGGGAGGCGCGTGCCGCTGGCCGAGCCGACGACCTCCGCTCGCTGGCGATGGCGCTCGAGATCGAGCGGATGATCCGCGACGGCGTCGCCGAGGTCACCTGGCGCGAGGCCGTGCCGTGATCGTCCGAGCGCGTCGCTCGGCCTGATGTGCGGCGCCGGCGCGCTGCCGGCGCGCATGGCGGACGAGGCGCGACGGCAGGGCTGGCGCGTCGTCGCCTTCGCCTTCGCCGGCGCCACCGAGCTCGGCGGCCCGCGCCGACGTCGTCGTCCCCGCGCGCATCGAGCGAGACTCGGCGCCGGTCATCGCCCGCTCCAGGCCGAGAAGATCGTCGGCGGTGCTCTTCTCCGGCAAGTTCTGGATGGGCGACCTCCTGCGCGCGGCGACGCGCGGACGCCGCGTCACACCGCGGATGGCGGCGCGCGCCGGCGCGCTGCTCGACGGCAACGCTCGCCGGCGTGATCGTCGCGACCCTCGCCGCGTTCGGCGATCGAGCTCCTCGACCAGCGTCCGTTCTTCGGCGACTGGCTCGCGAGCCAGCCGGCTGCTGGTCGCGCCGCGACGCCGACCGAGGCGGAGTGGGCGGACGTCCGTCGCGGGCCTCGCGGTCGCGCGCCTGATCGCCGGACGCGCAGCATCGGGCAGACCGTGGTCGTCCGCCGCGGCGCGGTGAGCGCGGTGGAGGCGATCGAGGGCACGACCGAGGCCGATCCGCCGCGGCACCGCGCTAGCGGGCCCGGCGCGGTCGTCGTGAAGGCCGTGGCGCCGACCACGACTTCCGCTTCGACGTCCCCGGCCATCGGCCCCGAGACCGTCGGCGCGGCGACGGCGGCGGCGCCGCGGTCGTGGCCATCGAGGCCGGGCGCGTGGCGGTGCTCGACCGCGCGGTCGATCGTGGCGCGCGCGGACGCGGCCGGCCTCGCGCTCGTGAGCGTGGATGCCGAGGAGTGACGCCGCGCCATCATGCTCGTCGCCGGGGAAGCCGTCCGGCGATCTGCACGGCGCCACGCTCTGCCGCGCGCTGCGCGCGCTGCGCCCCCGACGCGCGGCTGTTCGGCATGGGCGGCGAGCGCATGGCCGCGGCGGGGTCGAGCGTGCTCGCCGACGTGACGGCGGCGCGCGGTCATCGGCGGCACCGAGCGCGCTCGGCGTGCTGCCACGCTCTACCGCGCGTACCGCCGGCTGCGCGCCGTGCTGCACGGCGCCGAGCCGGTCCGCACGCGCTCGTCGTCATCGACTTTCCGGAGTTCAATCTGCGGCTGGCGCGCGTCGCCCGTCGCGCCGGCGTCCCGGTCGTCTACTTCATCCCGCCGCAGGTGTGGGCGTGGCGTGGCGGACGTGATCCGCACGATCCGCCGCCTGCTGTCCGCTCGTGCTGGCGGTCTTGCCCTTCGAGCCCGCGCTCTACCGGCGCGCGGGCGTCCCCGTGGAGTTCGTCGGCCATCCGGTCGCTCGACGCGCTCGCCGGCGCGCCGTCGCGCGAGGCCGCGCGCGCGCGCCTCGGTCTCGGCGCCGACGCGCCGGTGATCGGGCTGCTGCCGGGCAGCCGCCGCGGCGAGATCGAGCGCCTGTTGCCGGTCATGCGCGACGGCGGCTGCGCGCATCGTCGGCGCGCCGGCCGGACGCACGTCCCGTGCTCGCGCTGGCGCCGACGGTGGATGCGCGCGCTCGTCGAGCGGCTGGCCGCCGGCGACGACCGCCGGTGCGCATCGTGCCCGACGCCCACACGGTCATGCGCGCCGCCGACCTGCTGCTGGCGACCTCGGGGACGGTGACGCTGGAGGCCGCGCTCCTCGGCACGCCGATGGTCGTCTGCTATCGCGTCTCGCGCGCTCAGCGAGCTGATGGTCCGGTTGCTGGTGCGCGTGCCGTGGATCAGTCCTCGTCAACATCGCGCTGGGCCGCGCCGTCGTCCCCGAGCTCTACCAGCGCGCGCTCACCGCGGAGCGCGTGGCCGCCGAGGCCGTGCGGCTGCTGGACGATGCCGGCGCCCGCGCCGCGCAGCGGGCCGCGTTCGCGCGAGCTGCGAGGGGCAGCTCGGCGACCCGGGCGTGGGCGCGCGGGCCGCCGCCTCATCCTCGCCGCCGCGCGCCTGGACGCGATGCGGTGACGCGGCCTGGTGACGATCGCGCCCCCGCTCGCCGCGGTCGCGGTCCGCGTCCTCGGCGCTCACGCTGCGGCTCACCGTGATCGGGCGTCGACGCGCTTGCTGCCCGCTGTGGCGCGAGCGGCGGCCGCTGATCTACGCGGTCTGGCACGGTCGCATCCTCATGGTGCCGTGGCTCGGCGCGCGGCTCGCGGGGGACGCGCGGCCGCGCGGCATCCGCGTGCTCGCGAGCCGCTCGCGCGACGGCGAGCTGCTCGCGCGCTTCGTGCGGCGCTTCGGCCTCGAGGTGGTGCGCGGCTCGTCCTCGCGCGGCGGCGCCGAGGCGCTGCGCGCGCTGGCCGGCGCGCTGCGGGCGGGCGAGGACGTGGTGGTCGTGCCCGACGGTCCGCGCGGCCCGCGGCGAGCGCGTGCAGCCCGGCGTTGCCCGCGCTCGCGGCGCTCACCGGCGCGCCGGTCGTGCCGCTCGCCTTCGCGGCGCGCCCGGCGCGGCGGCTGCGCTCGTGGGACGCGTTCCTGATCCCGGCGCCCTTCGCGCGCTGCGCGCTCGTGGTGGGCGACGCCGTGCGCATCGGCCGGCACGACGACCGCGAGGAGGCGAGGCGTCGACTTGGAGCGCGCGCTGGAGCTCACCACGGCGGCGGCGGATCGCGCGGTGTCGGCGTGATCCGCCCGCTCTACACGACGGCGTCGCTGCTCGCGCTCGCGACCGTCTACGCGCCGTCGGCGGGGCTGCGCCGGATCACGCGCGGCGTCCCGATCCACCTGCGCGAGCGGCTCGGGCTTCGGGCGCGCCGCTGCCGGCTCGCCGCCGCGGGCGTGGATCCACGCGGTGTCGGTGGGCGAGGCGATCGCCGCGACGCCGCTCGTGGAGGGCCTGCGGCGCCGGTACCCGTCGCTGCCGCTCGTCGTCACGACGGTGACGGAGACGGGGGCGTCGATCGTGCGCGAGCGGTTCGCGAGCCTCGCGACCCACCGCTTCTTCCCGCTCGATCTCCCGGGGCCGGTCCGGCGCATCGTCGACGCGATCGACCCGGCCTTCATCGATCGGCATGGAGACCGAGCTGTGGCCGACGCTGTTCCGCCCGCTGGCGCGCCCGCGAAGCGTCCCGGTCATGATCGCGAACGGGCGCCTCTCCGATCGCTCGTTCCGCCGGTACCAGCTCGTGCGTGGCTTCATGCGCGACGTGCTGGGCGACGTCACGCGTCTTCGCGATGCGCTCGGCGGAGGACGCGCGCCGGATCATCGCGCTCGGCGCCCGCGCCGGAGCGCGTGTTCGTGACCGGCAATCTCAAGCACGAGGCCGGTCGACGATCCGCCGGGCGCCGCCGAGCTGTGGCGCCGCCTGCTCGGCGTGCCCGACGGCGAGCCCGTGTGGATCGCGGGCAGCACGCATCGCGGCGAGGAGGAGGCGGTGCTCGACGCGCACGAGGCGGCGCGGCGGCGCTTCCCCGGCCTCACGCTCGTGCTCGCGCCGCGGCATCCCGAGCGGGTGCCGGAGATCCTCGCCGTGATCGAGGGCGCGCGGCGGCGCCGCCGTGCGCCGCAGCGAGCTGCCGCGCGCCCGAAGCGGTCCGGAGCGGTGATCCTGCTCGACACCGTCGGCGAGCTCGCGCAGATCTACACGCTCGCCGACGTCGTCTTCGTCGGCGGCAGCCTGGTGCCGGCGGGCGGCCACAACATGCTCGAGCCCGCCGCGCGCGGCAAGCCCGTCCTCTTCGGGCCGCACACCGAGAACTTCCGCGAGTCCGCGGAGCTGCTCCTCGGGAGCGGCGCCGCGCGCGTCGTGCGCGACGCCCTCGAGCTCGGAGGCGAGCTGACCGCGCTGCTCGCCGATCCCCCGCTGCGCGAGCGCCTCGGCGCGGCCGGACGCGCGGCCGTCGCCTCGCGCCACGGCGCGGTCCGCGAGACGCTCGACCTCGCCGCGCGCTTTCTGTCCTTTCCGGAGCGCTCGTGAGCCGGCGTCGCGTGGCGGACCGCGTCGTGAGCGGATGGGAACGACGGGTTCACGGGCGCGACGGGCGCGGCGCTCGGCGCCGCGGCCGTCGCCTACCGCGGCCTGCTCGAGACGCGCAGAGTGGCTCTACCGCGCGGCGTGTTCCAGCCGCGCGATCTCGCGTGCCCGGTGGTCTCCATCGGCAACCTCACCGTCGGCGGCACCGGCAAGACGCCGGCGGTCGAGCTGGCGGTGCGGACGCTGGCGGATCTGGGGCATCGCCCGGCCGTCGTGAGCCGTGGCTACGGACGCACGAGCCGCGGCGGTGCAGGTCGTGGCCGACGCCGCGTCGATCCGGCTCGAGCCCGAGGAAGCGGGCGACGAGCCGTTCCTGCTCGCGCGCCGGCTGCCCGGCGTGCCGGTGGTCGTCGGGCGCCAACCGCTGGGCGGCGGCACGCGTGGCGCGCGACACGTTCGGCGTCACCGCGATCGTGCTCGACGACGGCTTCCAGCACCGCACGCTGGCCAAGTCGATCGAGATCGTGATGGCGCGCGCCGCAGCGCCGTGGGGCAACGGCCGCCTGCTGCCCGCCGGGCCGCTGCGCGAGCCGCTGCGCGCGCTCGCCCGCGCGGACCTGATCGTGGCGACGGGCGCGGAGCCGTGCGCGCCGACGAGGTGGCGGCGGCGGCGGCGCGCTTCGCGCCGCACGCGCCGGTCCTCACCGCGACGCTCGTGCCGGTCGAGTGCTGGGAGGCCGGCGACCTGGCGCCCGTGCCCTCGCGCAGCTCAAGCGCGCGTCCGTGGTGCCGTTCGCCGGCATCGCGTCGCCCGCCGCCTTCGCGTCCACGCTGCGCGAGCTCGAGGTGACGGTGACGTGGTCGCGTTTCCCGATCACCACTGGTACTCGGACGACGACGTGAGGGAGCTGCGCGCGCGCGCCGCCGGCGCCGATGCGCTGGTGACGACCGAGAAGGACTGGGTCCGGCTGCGCGGCCGCCTGGGCGGGGGCCCGCCGCTCTACGTGATCAGCGTCGCGCTGCAGGTGCTCGCCGGAGCGGACGACTGGCGACGGGCCTTCGAGCGATGCCGGCCCGCCTGATCGTCCGCCTCCCGAACTGGCTCGGCGACACGGTCATGGCCGTGCCCGCGCTCCGCGCGCTGCGGGCGGGATGGCCGGAGGCGACGCGTGCTGCTCGCGGGGCCGTGGGCTCACGCGCTCGCGGGGCAGGGGCTCGCGGAGACGCTCGTGACGTACCCGCGCGCGTGGCGCGGCCGCATCGCGACCGCCGACACCGTGCCGGAGCTTCCACGGCGACGTCGCGGTCCTCCTGCCGAACTCGCTCGAGGCGGCCGTGGCCGCGTGGTACTGGGGCGCGCGCCGTCGCGTCGGCTTCGCCGTGGGGGGCCGCAGCGCGCTGCTCACCGATCGTGTCGCGCGCCCGGCCACGCGGCTCCACCAGGTGGACGAGTACCTGCTGCTCGTCGAGCACTCGGGCTTCCGGTCGAGACACGGGTCCCCGCGCTCGCGCCGCCGCCGGCGGAAGGCGACGCGCGGGCGCGCGCGCGCCGGCTGCTCGACGAGCACGTGGTCGTCTCGCGCGGCCCGCGCGTCGGACTCCACATCGGCGCCGACTACGGGCCGGCGAAGGTCTGGCCGACCGCCCGCGTGATCGACGGCTGCCGCACGCTCGCCGCCTCCGGCATGGTGCCCGTGCTGCTCGGCGCGCCCCGCGACGCCGCGCTCGCGGACACGATCGTCGCCGCCACCGGGGTCGCGAGCCTGGTGGGCCGGGACGATCCCGGGTTGCTTCCCGCGCTGCTCGCGGAGCTGGACGCGCTGGTCGCGGGCGACACCGGCGTGAGCCACCTCGCGGCCGCGCTCGGCACGCCGGTCATCGTCCTCTTCGGTCCCACGGATCCCACGCTCTCGGCGCCGCGCGGCCCGGCCACCGTGCTCACGCATCCGGTGCCGTGCGCGCCGTGTCTCTACCGCGTCTGCCCGATCGAGCATCCGTGCCTCGACGGACTCAGCGCGGCGCGCGTCGCCGCGGCCGTCGGCGAGGCGCTGGCGGTGCGCGCGTGACGATCGTGCACCTCGCCGCCAACCGCTGGTGGACGGGCAGCGCCGATCCGGTGATCCGCCTCGTCACCGGGCTGTCGGCGCGCGGGCATCGCGTGCTGCTCGGGGTCGTCCGCGGGGACCGCTTCGAGGAGAAGGCGCGGGAGGCGGGCATCAGCCCGCTCGCGGGGCTCGACCTGCGGGCGCGCGGCTGGCCGGCGCCGATCGTGCGCGACCTGCTGCGGCTGCGCGCGCTCATCGCGCGCGAGCGCGTGGACCTCGTCCACGTCCACCACTCGCACGACCACTGGCTCGCGCGGCTCGCCACGATCGGGCACGGACGCCGCGTGCCCGTCGTGCGCACGTTCCACAACCTGCGCGCGGTCAACGCGGGCCCCGCGGCCCGCCGGCTCTACGCGGGCACGGCGGCGGTCTTCGCGGTGTCGCGCGCGATCGAGGCCCGCTGCCGCGAGGTCGGGATCCCGGCCGATCGCGTCGTGTGGACGCCGGGCATCGCGGACACCACGCGCTTCCGGCCGGAAGGGGACGGCAAGGAGATCCGCGACGAGTTCGACCTCGGCGATGCGCCGGTGGTCGTCTCGGTGTCCCGGCTCGCGGCGAACCGCGGTCACGAGCCGCTGCTCGCGGGGTTCAGGCGCTGCGGGAGCGATTCCCGGGCGCGCGTCTCCTCCTCGTGGGCAAGGGCGAGACGCGGCGGCACCTCGAGCGGCTCGTCGACGCGCTCCACCTGGCCGAGGCCGTGATCTTCACGGGCTACCGCGACCGCGACCTGCCCGCGGTGCTGGCCGCCGCGGACTGCTTCGTGCTGATGGCCGCCGGCTCCGACGAGTCGTGCCGGGCCGCGCTGGAGGCGATGGCCGCCGCGCGTCCGGTGGTCGCGCGGCGCGTGGGCGCGCTGCCCGAGACGGTCGTGGACGGTGAGACCGGGCTGCTGCTCGACGACGACCACCCGGAGCACGTCGCCGCCGCGCTCGCGCGCGTCCTCGGCGATCGGGACCGCGCGCGCGCGATGGGCGTGGCCGGCCGGCGACGCGCCGAGGAGGTCTTCAGCGCCGAGCGGAGCGTCGCGATCGTCGAGGCGGTCTACCGGTCGGTCGCGTGAAGGTCCTGCAGCTCGTCTCGTGCCGCGGCTGGTCCTCCGACGCCTACTGGGCCGCGCGGGTCACGCGCGAGCTCGAGCGCCGCGGCCACGAGGTGACGCTCGGCTGCCGCGCCGGCACCGAGCCGCCGTGATCACGCGCGCGCGGCAGGAAGGCGTCGCGCGCGTCACCACCTTCGAGCTCGCGAGCGGCCTCAAGCCGGGCCGCGGACGTCGCCGACGTCCGCCGGCTCTCGGCCGCGCTCGCCGGCGCCGACGTCGTGCACGTGCATCGCGGCAAGGAGCACTGGCTCGCGGCGGTCGCGAACCGCGTCGGGAAGGCGCGCCGCCCGCTCGTGCGCACGCGGCACATCGTGCAGGCCGTGCGGCCGCACGCGGGCAACCGCTGGCTCTACCGTCACGCCACCGACCTGGTCGTCACCGTGACCGAGGCGATCCGCCGGCAGTACGTCGCCTCGGGATTGATGCCGGAGGCCGGCGTGGTCACGCTGCCGGGCGGCGCCGACGCGGACCGTTCCACCCATCCCGGCGGATCCGCTCGTCCGCCAGCGCCTCGGCGCGAGCAGCGGCACGCCGCTCGTCGGCATGGTCGCGGGCTTGCGCGTGATGAAGGGCCACGCGACCCCGTGGACGCGGCGGCGCGCCTGGACGCGCGCGGCACCGCCGTCCACGTCGTCTTCGTCGGGCAGGGACGCTCGGAAGCGCGCATCCGCCGGTGCGTCGCGGAGCGCAGGCTCGAGCACCGCGTCACGCTCGCGGGCTTCGCCCCGGACGTGCCGGCCGCGATGGCGGCGCTCGACGTCGCGCTCTACGTGCCGCTCGAGTCGGACGGCATGTCGCGCGTGGTCTTCGAGTACCTCGCGGCCGGCCGCCCGCTGATCGCCGCGCGTACGGGCGTCGTGCCCGAGGTCCTGCACGACGGCGAGCACGCCGTGCTGGTCCCGGCCGGCGACGCCGGCGCGCTGGCGGACGCGATCGAGCGTGTGGTGACGGACGCCCCGCTCCGCGCGCGGCTCGGCGCGGCCGCCCGCGAGCTCGTCGAGAAACGGTACTCGGGCGCGCGCCTCGCCGAGCGCCTCGAGGCGCTCTACGCCGGTCTCGCCGGGAATTGACGTGAAGACGGTCTCGGTCCTCGCCTTCGATCTCTCCGACAACGCCACCGGCCGCGCCGACCTGCTCGCGCGGCTGCTCGCGCCGCGCTATCGCGTCGACCTGGTCGGCCCGCGGTTCGGCGCCGCGCCGTGGGGGCCCGTGCGGACCTCGACGATCGAGCGCCGCGAGGTCGCGGGGGCGCGCTACCCGCGCTTCGCCGGGCGGCTCGGCGCGCTCGCGCGGCTGGCGGACGGCGACATCCTCTATGCCTCGAAGCCGCGCGCGACCAGCTTCGGCGTCGGACTGCTCGCCCGTCGACAGCGCCGCCGCCCGCTCGTCCTCGACGTCGACGACTGGGAGCTCGGCTTCTTCCTGCGCGGAGGATCGTGGGGCACGGTCGGGCGCGCGCTCAACGTCTCCAATCCGAACGGCCTGCCGTGGACGTGGCTGATGGAGCGTCTCGCCGGGCGCGCGGACGCCGTCACGGTCGGCTCGCGCTTCCTCGAGCGGCGCTTCGGCGGCACGCTGATCCCGCACGTGCGCGACACCGAGGCGTGGGATCCCGCCCGCTACGACCGGGAGGCCGCGCGCGCCGCGCTCGGCGCCGAAGGGCGGCGCGTGGTGATGTTCCTCGGCACGCCGCGCGGCCACAAGGGCGTCGACGACCTCGTGGCGGCGGCGGCGACGCTTGGCGACGGCGTCATGCTCGCGATCGTGGGCGCCGACCCCGCGAGCGAGGCGGCCCGGCGCTGGGCGAGCGCGCCGTCCGTGCGCGTGTTCGGCGAGATCGCGTTCGACGACGTCCCGCGCTGGCTCGTCGGCGCCGACGTCGTCGCGGTGCCGCAGCGGGACACGCCCGACACCGTCGGCCAGGTGCCGGCGAAGATCTTCGACGCGATGGCGCTCGCCCGGCCGGTCGTCTCGACGCGCGTGTCGATGATCCCGGAGATCCTCGACGGCTGCGGCCTCGTGGTGCCCCCCGGCGACGTCGGCGCGCTCGCGGCCGCGCTGCGGAAGCTCCTCGACGATCCGGCGGAGGCGGCCGCGATGGGACGCCGCGCCCGCGCGCGCTGCGAGGCGGCCTACAGCTTTCGCGCCGCGCGCGCGCGCTCTTCCCGCTGTTCGAGCGCTTGCGGGTGCGAATCGATGTTGGGGGCCTGGGGCGCCCGGAGCCCCCCTCTGAAGATCCTCGTCGTCTGCCGCCCGCTCACGTTTCACGGCGGCATCGAGCAGGCCACCGCGGGGTTCCTCGGCGGGCTCGTCGAGCACGGTGACGCCGTCTCCCTCCTGAGCCCGGGACTCGATCCCCGGCTTCCCGGCGTGACACATCACCGGCTGCACGTGCCGCCGTCGCCGCCGCCGGTGCGTCCGCTCGTGCTCGCCGCCGCCGTGAGCCTCGCCCGTCGCCGCGGGACGTGGGACGTCGTGCAGAGCCACGAGCGGACGTTCGGCCAGGACGTCTATCGCGCGGGCGAGGGCTGTCATCGCGCGTGGCTCGCCGCCCGCGGCCGCCGCGGCCGGGGCGCGTACAACGCGGTCGTGCTCGCGCTCGAGCGGCGCGTCTTCGCCACGACGCCGCGGATCGTCGCGATCGCGCGGGCCGGCAAGGCGGAGATCGAGCAGCTCTACGGCGTGCCGCCCGCGCGCGTGCACGTCGTCTACAACGGCGTCGACCTCGCGCGCTTCCACCCCGACCTGATCGGCCGCGATCGCGCGCGCGTGCGATCCGAGGCGGACATCCCGCCGGAGGCCACCACGCTGCTGTTCGTCGGCAGCGGATTCGAGCGCAAGGGCCTCGCGACGGCGATCGACGCCCTGGCGCTCGTGCCGGGCGAGGCGCGCCTCGTCGTGATCGGCAAGGGCGACATCGCCGCGTACCACGCGCAGGCGGAGCGGCTCGGCGTCGCCAAGCGCGTGGCGTGGCTCGGACCGCGGCCGGACGTCGAGCGCTGGTACGGCGCCGCCGACGTGGTCGTGCTGCCCACGATCTACGAACCGTTCGGGAACGTGCACCTCGAGGCGCTGGCGAGCGGGCTGCCGATCGTGACGACCTCGCGCGCGGGCGGCGCCGAGATCGTCAACGACGGCTGCGGGGCGATCGTGCCGCCCGCGGATCCCGCGGCGGTCGCGGAGGCGGTGGCGCGGCTCCGCGGCCTGCCGCGCGCGGCCGTGCGCGCGGCGTGTCGCGCCGCGGCGGCGCCCTTCACCTACGCCGCGCAGGTCGCGGGATTCCATGCCATCTATCGCGGTGCAAGCGGGTGATTTACCTTGAGAAATGGCTCCCCGGACGCTTACACTTCAGGGCGTGGCACTCCGGCCCGCGGTCTTCATCGATCGTGACGGCACGCTCACCGAGGAAGTCGGGTACGTCAATCACCCGAAGCGGCTTCGGCTCCTGCCGCGCTCCGGCGAAGCGATCCGCCGCCTCAACGCCGCCGGCGTCCCGGTCGTGGTCGTGACGAACCAGGCCGGCATCGCGCGCGGCTACTTCAGCGAGGACGTCCTCCGTGCGGTGACGGGGGAGCTCCATGCGCAGCTCGAGCGGGCGGGCGCGCGGCTCGACGGCGTCTACGTCTGCCCGCACCATCCGACCGAAGGCGAGCCGCCGTTCCGGATGCGCTGCGACTGCCGCAAGCCGCAGCCCGGGTTGTTGCAGCGGGCGGCCACGGACCTCGGGCTCGACCTCCGGCGCTCGGTGATGGTCGGCGACAAGGCGTCCGATCTCGAAGTCGCGCCGCACGTCGGCGCGAGCCCCGTGCTCGTGCTCACCGGCTACGGCCTCGGCGAGTGGGAGTACCAGCGCCATCGGTTCCGCGTCACCCCGGATCACGTGGCCAGCGATCTGCTCGACGCGGTCGAGTGGGCGTTGAGGGGGCGCGTCACGTGAGCGGGCTGCAGCTCCGTGGCATCGTCGACCGGTTCGCGGGCCGGACGGTCGCCGTCGTTGGCGACCTGATCGTCGACGAGTACCTCTTCGGCCGACCCTCGCGCATCTCGCGCGAGGCCCCGGTCCTGATCCTGAGGTTCACCGAGCGCGAGCTGAGCCTCGGCGGCGCCGCCAACGCCGTCCACAACGTGCACGCCCTCGGCGCGCGCGTGATCCCGATCGGCGTCGTGGGTCGCGACGCCGCGGGCACCGAGCTCCTCGCGCTGTTCGACGCCTCGGGCATCCCGATCGACGGCGTCGTCGTCGAGCCCGGACGGCGAACGCCGGTGAAGACGCGGATCATGGCGGGCGGCTACCAGGCGACGCGCCAGCAGGTCGTGCGGGTGGACCGCGAGCCGACCGGCGAGCCGCAGCCCACCACGGAAGACGCGATCGTGGAGCGGCTCGCCGCGCTCGCGCCCCGCGTGGACGCGGTCATCATCTCCGACTACGGCTACGGCACCGTGACCACGCGCGTCCTCGAGCACTTGCGCGCGGTGGCGCGACGCGCCGGCGCCATCGTGACCGTCGACAGCCGCTACGAGCTGCCGCGGTTCACCGGGCTCACGGCGGCCACGCCGAACGAGGCGGAGCTGGAAGCGCTGGTCGGGACGCCCGTCGACGACGAGCGCAGCGTCGAGAAGGCGGGGCGCCAGCTCCTGGAGCGGCTCGATGCGCGGCTCCTGCTCATCACGCGCGGCAGCCGCGGCATGGCGCTGCTCGAGCGCGAAGGCGGCAGCACCTTCATGCCGATCCACGGCACGGACGAGATCGCCGACGTGACGGGCGCCGGCGACACCGTGATCAGCGTCTTCACGGTGGCCCTCGCCGCCGGCGCGACGCCGGCGGAGGCGGCCACGCTGGCGAACGTCGCGGGCGGCCTCGTCGTGATGAAGCGCGGGACCGCGACGGTCTCGGCGGCGGAGCTCGCGCAGGCGCTCGCTTCGTGAAGGTCGACGAAGCGGCCGCGCTCGCGGAGCGACTCCGGGCCGCGGGACGCCGCATCGTCCTCGCCAACGGCTGCTTCGACCTGCTCCACGTCGGCCACATCCGCTACCTCGAGGAGGCGCGCACGCTCGGCGACGTGCTGTTCGTCGGGATCAACGCCGACGCCACGGTCGCGCGCTTGAAGGGCGCCGGGCGCCCGCTGATCCCGGCCACCGAGCGCGTCGAGATGCTGCAGGCGCTGCGCGCGGTCGATCACGTGGTCGTGTTCGACGACGACACGGCCGACGGGCTGATCCGCGCGCTCAAGCCGGACGTCCACGCGAAGGGCACCGACTACACGGCCGAGTCCGTCCCCGAGCGCGCCACCGCGCGGTCGGTGGGCGCGGCCACCGCCATCACCGGCGATCCGAAGCAGCACGCCAGCCGCGACCTCATCGCGACGATCGTCGAGCGGTTCGGGACAGCGGCCGTGAAGATCGCGATCGTGAAGCTGTCGTCGATCGGCGACGTCGTGCACGCGTTGCCCGTGGCCGTGGCGCTCAAGCGGCACGCCGCCGACGCGCACGTGACCTGGATCGCCGAGGCGCGCGAGGCCTCGCTGCTCGCCGGACATCCGGACGTCGACGATGTGATCGTCGCCGACACGCGCGGATGGCGGCGCGAGCGGCCCGGGGTCGCGGCCATGCGCGAGGCGCTCGGCCTCGCGCGGCGGCTCCGTCGCGAGGCCTTCGACGTCGCCCTGGACCTGCAGGGCCTCATGAAGAGCGCGATGCTGACCGCGCTGACGCGGGCGCCGCGACGGATCGGGTTCGCGGCGGGATGGAGCCGCGAGTGGCCGAGCACCCTGCTGATGAACGAGCGCGTGCGCCCGCCGGCCTCCGCGCGGCACGTGGTCGATCAGGTCCTGGCGCTGGCGCGGCCGCTCGGGATCGCGACGACGCCGGTGGAGTTCCGGCTGCCCGCCGATCCCGCCGCCGACGCGCGCGCGGAGGAGTTCCTCGCGGGGGCGGGGATCAAGCCGCACGACCGCCTGGTGCTCGTGAATCCCGGCGCCGGGCGGCCGGACAAGCGCTGGCCCGTCGAGCGGCTTCGCGATCTCGCGCGGCGTCTCGCCGACGAGACCGGCGCGCGCGTGGTGGTGCTGTGGGGGCCGGGAGAGGAGCACGACGCGCGCGCGATTGCCGGCGCCGCCGCGATCCTGGCGCCGCCCACGACGCTGCGCGAGCTCGTGGCCCTCATGCGCCGCGCGCGACTCCTGATCGCCGGGGACACGGGCCCGCTGCACCTCGCGGCCGCCGTCGGCACGCCGTGCCTCGGCCTCTACGGGCCGACCTCTGGCGTGCGCAACGGGCCGTACGGCGTCGGGCATCGCGTGCTGCAAAGCCCCGATGGGCGCATGGCCTCCATCACCGGGCCGGAGGCGCTCGCCGCCGCCACCGCGCTGCTCGAGGCCGCCGCGTGAGCGCGCCCCGCCTCTCCGTGGTGGTCATCACGCTGAACGAGGAGGACCGCATCCGCGACTGCCTGGCGAGCGTGGCGTGGGCCGACGAGATCATCGTCGTGGACGCGGGGTCCGGGGACAAGACCGTGGCGATCGCGCGCGAGTACACCGACCACGTGGTGATCCGGCCGTGGGAAGGCTTCGCCGCGCAGAAGAACTTCGGGATCGAGCGCGCGACCGGGGACTGGGTGCTCTCGCTCGACGCCGACGAGCAGGTGGAGCCGGCGCTGCGCGACGAGATCGCCGCCGTGCTCGCCGATCCCGGCGCGCACGCCGGGTATCGGATCGCGCGGCGGAACATCATGTGGGGACGCTGGATCCGCCACGGGCGCCTCTATCCGGACTGGCAGCTGCGGCTGTTCCGCCGCGGCCGCGGCCGCTTCGTGGACCGCGCCGTGCACGAGTCGGTGACCGTCGATGGGCCGGTCGGGCGCCTGACCACGGCGCTCCTGCACAAGAGCTATCGCGACGTGAGCGACTTCTTGCGGCGCGCGGAGCGCTATTCGACCCTCGCGGCCGAGGAGTGGGCGCGGAGCGGCCGATCGTTCCGCGCGGTGCAGCTCGTCACCGCGCCGCTCGGGCGATTCCTCTCGATGTACATCGTGCATCGCGGCTTCCTGGACGGCTGGAGGGGCTTCCTGCTGGCCGTGCTCTACGCGTACTATGTCTTCGTCCGCTCCGCGAAGATCTGGGAGAAGAGGGGCTGATGAGCGAGGTCATGCCTCGGCGAGCGCGTGATGAGCGAGGTCATGCCTGGCGACGCGAGTCTCACGCTCCGCGTCGGCGACTACGAAGGTCCGCTCGATCTGCTCCTGCACCTCTGCCGCACGGAGGAGATCGACCTCGCGGCGCTCCCGGTGCGCACGATCACCGACCAGTACCTCGCGCACCTCGAGGCGATCGACTTCCGCGAGCTCGAGACGGCCGGCGCGTACCTCGTCATGGCCGCCACGCTGATCTATCTGAAGTCGAAGCTGCTCGTGCCCCCGGACGAGGACGCGGCGGAAGAGCTGGACGACGAGGCGATCCTGCTCAAGCAGGAGCTCGAGGAGCGCCTGCGCGAGTACGCGCAGGTCAAGGCGCGCGGAGTCCTGCTCGCCGAGCGCGAGGCCGAGCAAGCGCTGCTGTGGGGCCGATCGGGCAGCCAGCTGCCGCCGCCGGAGGACATCCCGCTCGAAGACCTCAGCGTCCATCTCCTCGAGCGCGCGCTGAAGCAGCTCATCGACGAGCAGAGCCGGCGCAAGCCACGCGAGATCGAGCCCAACCCGCCCTCGGTGCTCGACCGGATGACCGAGATCCTCGTGCTGCTGCGGGACACCTGGTCGATGCTCTTCTCATCGCTCGCGGGCGGCGAGCGCCGGCGCGCCGACGTGGTCGTGACGCTGCTCGCGGTCCTCGAGCTGGTCCGGCAGGGCCGGATCCGCGCGCAGCAGACCGAGCTGTTCGGCGAGATCGTCCTGGAGCGAACCAACGACGCAAACCCGACCCCCTCGGCACTCGCGGAGGGTCCGGATTCACTCCGGACCCGGAGCGTGGGGGGCTTGGGGGTCCGTCTCGGACTCCCCATCTGGATGACCAGATTTGCGGATTCGATGTAGTCGAGGCGCTGCTGTTCGCGTCCGATGCGCCCCTCGAAGCCGAGCGGATCCGCGACGTACTGGATCTGGAGAACGTCGGCGCCGCCCGCGCGCTCGTGGACGAGCTGCGCGTCCGGTACGAGGAGGGCAGCCGGGCGCTGGCGATCCAGGAGGTCGGCGGCGGGTACCGCATGGTGACGCGGCCGGAGCTGGCGCCGTGGCTCGTGCGTCTCGCGCGCGCCCGCACGCGCGTGCGGCTCTCGCGCGCGTCGCTGGAGACGCTGGCCATCGTCGGCTACAAGCAGCCGATCTCGCGACCCGAGGTGGATGCGATTCGTGGCGTGAACACCGAAGGCGTCCTCGACAGCCTGCTGGAGCGGCGGCTGATCCGCATCGCGGGCCGCAAGGAGGCGCCGGGGCGGCCCTTCCTGTACGAGACCACGCGGGAGTTCCTGATCGCCTTCGGCCTGCGCGACCTGAACGATTTGCCCAAGGTGGAAGGCGAGCTGATCGTCCCCGCCGTGACGGAGAGCGCTGCGCATGCCGAGGCTCCGGCTGAACAAGATCCTCGCCCAGGCGGGGCTGACGTCCCGGCGGGGGGCTGAGCGCCTCATCACCGACGGCCGCGTCGCCATCAACGGGGCGGTGACCCGTGAGCTCGCGACGCTGGCCGATCCCGACGTCGACCTCGTCACCGTCGACGGCGCCCCGCTCCCGCGCTCCGAGTCGCTGCGCTATCTGCTCCTGCACAAGCCCCGCGGCTACGTCACCACGGTGAAGGATCCGCAGGGCCGTCCGGTCGTCACCGACCTGGTCCCGGATGACGTCCGGCTCTATCCGGTCGGACGGCTCGACGCGGACGTCGAAGGCGCGCTCCTGCTCACCAACGACGGCACCCTCACGCACCGGCTCTTGCACCCGCGCTACGCGGTGCCGCGCGTCTACGAGGCGCAGGTGGAAGGCGTGGTGCGCGCCGGCGACCTCGCGCGCTGGCGCCGGGGCGTCGCGCTCGAGGACGGGCCGGCCGTGCCGCTCGCGGTCGAGATCCTCGGACGCGCGGATGGCGGCTCGACGCGCATGCAGCTCACGTTCACCGAGGGGCGCAAGCACGAGGTGAAGCGCTTCTGCGAGGCGCTGGGGCACCGCGTGGTGCGGCTGCGGCGCGTCGCGTTCGGGCCGATCGCGCTCGGCCACCTGCGTCCCGGGCAGTGGCGAAGCCTGACCACGAGGGAGGTGGCGCAACTGCGCGCGGGAGTTGTATAATGCCCGGCATTCCCAAGCGAAGGGTCACGGGCAGGAGTTCCTATGAGCCTGGACGAGCTCCGTTCCAGGATCAATAACCTCGACAACCAGATCCTCAACCTCCTCAACCAACGCGCCGAGGCCGCCCTCAAGATCGGAGACCTCAAACGTCAGGTGGGGGCCCCTGCCTACGTGCCGGAGCGCGAGCTGGAGGTTGTGCGGCGTGTTGTCGACACCAACCGCGGTCCGCTGACCCCGGAGATGGCGCGCGCGATCTGGCGCGAGATCCTTTCCGCCTGCCGGGCGCTCGAGACGCCGCTCACGGTCGCCTACCTCGCGCCACCGGCGACGTTCACGCATCAAGCCGCGCTCCTGCGCTTCGGCGAGTCCGTGGTCTACCGGCCGTCCCGCTCGAACGTGGAGATCTTCGACGACGTCGAGCGCGGGCATGCGCAGTACGGGGTCGTGCCCGTGGAGAACAGCACCGAAGGCGCGGTCAACCCGGTCCTGGATCGGCTCGTCGATTCGGATCTCGTCATCGTCGGCGAGTGCTACCTCGACATCGCCCAGCACCTGCTCTCACGCGCCGCCGACCTGAGCGAGGTGAAGCGCGTGCTGTCGCATCCGCAGGGGCTCGCGCAGTGCCGGCGCTGGCTGGCCGAGCACCTGCCCGAGGTCCCGACCGAGGAGACCAACTCCACCGCGGGCGCGGCGGAGATCGCGGCCGGTGATCCGACGGTGGCGGCCATCGCCTCCGAGCTGGCCGGCCGCATGTACGGCGTGCCCGTGCTCCGCGCGCGCATCGAAGACAACCGCTCGAACGCGACCCGCTTCCTCGTCCTCGGGCGGCAGCCCGTGGGCCCCTCCGGGCGTGACAAGACGTCGATCCTCTTCGCGATGCCGAACACGCCCGGCGCTCTTCACGCGATCCTGGACCCGCTCGCCCAGCGGGGCATCAACCTCACGAAGATCGAGTCCCGGCCGGCGCGCCAGCGGCCGTGGGACTACGTGATGTTCGTCGACTTCGAAGGACATCGGGAGACCCCGGCCGTGGAATCCGCCCTCGCCGACGTGCGCGCGCGGACGGTGTTCCTCAAGGTGCTCGGGTCGTATCCCGCGGCGTAAAGGAGACGACGGCGATGCAGTGGGAGTCGCTCGCGAACGACCACATCCTCGGGATCGCGCCCTACGAGCCGGGCAAGCCGGTCGAGGAGCTCGAGCGGGAGCTCGGCATCCAGAACGCCATCAAGCTCGCGTCGAACGAGAACCCGCTGCCGCCGTCGGACCGCGTGCAGCAGGCGATCATCGCGGCGCTCACGACCCTGAACCGCTATCCGGACGGCAGCGGCTTCTACCTCCGGCAGGCCGTGGCGAAGAAGCACGGGTTCGCGCCGGACCAGGTCATGCTCGGGAACGGCTCGAACGACCTGATCGAGCTCGTCGTGCGCGCGTTCATGCGCCCCGGCGACGAGGCGGTGGTCCCGCATCCCTCGTTCGTCGTGTACCCGATGATCGTGCAGGCGGTGGGCGGGATCCGGGTGATGGTGATGCTGCGCGACTACCGGCTCGACCTCGAGGCGATGGCGCGCGCGATCACGCCGCAGACCAAGGTCGTGTTCATCGCGAACCCGAACAACCCGACCGCCACCATCGTCACGCGGGACGAGGTCGACCACTTCATGGCGCGCGTGCCCGAGCGCACCATCGTCGTGTTCGACGAGGCGTACACCGAGTTCGCGCAGGGGCCCGACTTCCCGGACGTCGCTCGCGTACGTGCGCGAGGGGCGCAAGGTCCTCGTGCTGCGCACGTTCTCGAAGGCGAACAGCCTCGCCGGCCTGCGCGTCGGCTACACCATCGGCGACGCCGACGCCATCTCGCTGATGAACCGCATCCGCCAGCCCTTCAACGTGAACTCGCTCGGGCAGGTGGCGGCCCTCGCCGCCATCGACGACGAGACCCACGTGCTGGAATGCGTCCGGATGAACGAGGCGGGCAAGGCCTACCTCTACGAGGAGTTCAAGGCGCTCGGCGTGAAGTACGTGCCGTCGCGCGCGAACTTCATCCTGGTCGACGTCGGCCGGAGCGCCGCCGACATCTATCAGAAGCTGCTGCACGAGGGGGTCATCGTGCGCCCCATGACGTCGTTCGGGATGGAGACCGCGCTGCGGATCACCATCGGCACCCCGGACGAGAACCGCCGGCTCATCAAGGGGCTGCGGGCTGTGCTGGGCGGCAAGCGCGCGTGATCCGTCGCCTCGCGGTGGTCGGCGTCGGGTTGCTCGGGGGCTCCGTGGCCAAGGCGGCGCGGGCCCGGGGGATCGCGCGCGAGGTCATCGGGATCGGGCGCGACCTCGCCCGGCTCAAGGTCGCGGTGGACGACGGCGCGCTCGACCGGGCGACCACGGACCTCGCGGACGGGCTGCGCGAGGCCGACTTCGTCGTGCTCGCCGCGCCCGTGCGCGCCATCGAGGACCTGCTCGAGCGGATGTGGGACGTGGCGGCGCCCGATGCGCTCGTGACCGACGTCGGCTCGTCGAAGACCGCGCATCGTCCGCACGGCCGAGACCCTCGGGCGGCGGCGCCCGCTCGCCTTCGTGGGCAGCCACCCCATGGCCGGCTCGGAGAAGAGCGGCTACGGCGTCGCCCGCGTGGACCTGTTCCAGGGGGCGCTGGTCGTCGTGACGCCGACGGAGACGAGCGAGCCCCGCGCGGTGAAGCACGTGACCGCGTTCTGGGAGGGCCTCGGCGCGCGCGTCACCGTGCTCGATCCCGAGACGCACGACCGGACCGTCGCCGCGATCAGCCACCTGCCGCACCTGGTCGCCTGCGCGCTCGTCGACGCGGTCGTGCGCGAGGCGCCGGGCGCGCTGCCGATCGCCGCGCGCGGCTTCCGGGACACCACGCGGATCGCCGCCGGCGACCCGCGCATGTGGCAGGAGATCTTCCTCGCGAACGCGCGGCCGCTCGCCGACGTGCTGGGCGCGTTCCGTCGCGCGCTCGACGAGCTGCAGGCCCTGGTCGAGGCGGGCGATCCCGTCGCCGTCGAGGAAGCGCTGGCGCGGATCAAGGTCGCGCGCGAGGCGCTCTCGTGAGTGAGCTCGTGGTGACCATCGACGGCCCCGCCGGCGCGGGCAAGAGCACGGTGGCGCGGATGCTCGCGGCCCGCCTCGGCTATCGCCTGCTCGATACGGGCGGCATGTACCGCGCGATCGCGTGGAGCGTGGCGCAGGCCCGCATCGACCCGGACGACGAGCCGGGCATCGCCCGGCACTTGCGATCCGTGACGGTGAAGGTCGACGGGGATCGCTTCTTCGTCAACGGCCGCGACGTCACGGGCGAGATCCGCACGCCGGAGATCGGGGCGCTCACGTCGCGGATCACGGCGCTCGCCGCCGTGCGCGACAAGGTCACGCCGATGCAGCGGGAGCTGGCCGCGGGGGGCGGCGTGGTGCTCGAGGGCCGGGACACCGGGACCGTCGTCTGTCCGGACGCCGACGTGAAGTTCTTCCTCGACGCGTCGCTCGAGACGCGCGTGCGGCGCCGGCAGCTCGATCTGGCGGCGGCCGGCCGGACGCTCCCCGTGGATGCCGTGCGGGACGAGATCACGGTGCGCGACGCCCAGGACCGCACGCGCGCGCTCGCCCCGCTGCGCCGCGCGGACGATGCGATCGACGTGGATACGTCCGACCGCACGACCGAAGAGGTCGTGGCGACGATGATCGAGACCGTGGAGAAGCATCGGTGCTGTACGCGGTCCTGAAGCCCCTCACCGTGATGGTCATGCGCCTGCTCTTCCGCCTGGAGGGGCGCGGGGCCGAGCACGTGCCCAGCCGGGGGCCGGTGCTGCTCGTGGCGAACCACTCGAGCTTGCTCGATCCGCCGCTGGTGGGCGGGATGGCGCCCCGGCCGGTGTCGTTCATGGCCAAGGCCGAGCTGTTCCGGGTGCCGCTCCTGGGGGCGCTCATTTCACGGCTGAACGCCCGGCCGGTGCGGCGCGAGGGCGCCGACGCCAGCGCGCTCCGGACCGCGCTCCGAGTCCTGCAGGAGGGCGGCGCGCTCCTGATGTTTCCTGAAGGTACTCGCGGGCCAGAGGGTATGCTGCGCGAGCCGAAGCCTGGTGCGGCGATGCTGGCCGTGCTGAGCGGGGCGGCCGTCGTGCCCGTCTTCATCCAGGGCAGCGGGCGGGCGTGGCCACGGGGACAGCGCTTCCCGCGGCCGGCGAAGGTGATCGTGACGTTCGGGAAGCCGGTCACGTTCGAGCGGAAGGACGCGCAAGGGCGGAAGACGGACTACGAGGCCGTGAGCCGCGCGATGATGGCGGCCATCGGGGGCCTCGCTGAAACATGTGACGGCGATAGCCGTCGACCGGCAGTTGCGGTAGGGTAAATTCCGACGGGAGGACTGGGCCGCATGGAGAAGGATAACCGTAAACCCCTCGGCGACCTGCGAAGGGAGGGTGGCCACGAGCAGGCCGAGGAACGCATGGAAGATTGGTTCACGGAGAGCGTCGCCACCAACGAGTTCGAGGAAGGCGAGGTCGTCCGTGGCCGCGTCGTCCACGTCGGCACCGGCGAGGTGCTCGTCGACGTCGGCTACAAGAGCGAGGGCACGATCCCCGTGGAGGAATTCCGCGGGAACCTCCCCAAGGTCGGCGAGGAGATCGAGGTCTACCTCGAGGCCAAGGAGGACAGCGAAGGGCTGATCGTCCTCTCGAAGGACAAGGCCGACAAGATCAAGGTCTGGGACGCCATCACGCGCGCGCACGAAAAAGGCGCCGCGGTCGAGGGTCGCGTCATCGAGGTCGTCAAGGGCGGCCTCGCGGTCGACGTCGGCGTCAAGGCGTTCCTGCCGGGCTCGCAGGTGGACCTGCGCCCGGTGAAGAACCTCGCCTCGATGGTGGGGATGAACATCCGCGCCAAGGTGATCAAGCTGAATCGCCGGCGCGGCAACGTCGTGCTCTCGCGCCGCACCGTCCTCGAGGAGGAGCGCGAGGAGAAGAAGAAGCACACGATGGAGGTGCTCGCGGAGGGCATGACCCTCACCGGCACCGTGAAGAACATCACGGACTACGGCGCCTTCATCGACCTCGGCGGCATCGACGGCCTCCTGCACGTGACCGACATGAGCTGGGGCCGCGTCGGGCATCCGTCCGAGATCTTCAACGTCGGCGACCAGGTCGAGGTCGTCGTGCTGCACTTCGACCGCGAGAGCGGGCGGGTGTCGCTCGGCTACAAGCAGAAGTCGTCCGACCCGTGGGAGCGCGTCGAGCAGACCTACGCGCCCGGGCACCAAGACGACCGGCCGCGTGGTGAGCCTCACGAACTACGGCGCCTTCGTCGAGCTCGAGCCCGGCGTCGAGGGCCTCGTGCACGTCTCCGAGATGTCGTGGAGCCGGCGCGTGCGTCATCCCTCGAAGATCGTGAACGTGGGCGACGAGGTGGGCGTGATCGTCCTCGACGTCAACCGCGGCGCCAAGCGGATCTCGCTCGGGATGAAGCAGGTGGAGCCGGACCCGTGGACGACCATCGAGGAGAAGTACCGTCCCGGCACGGTGGTGGCCGGTCGCGTGCGCAACCTCACCGACTTCGGCGCGTTCATCGAGCTGGAGGCGGGCGTCGACGGTCTGCTGCACATCTCCGACATGTCGTGGACCCGCAACGTCGCGCATCCCTCGGAGCTCCTGAAGAAGGGCCAGGACCTCGACACGGTCATCCTCTCGATCGACCGTGAGAACAAGCGCATCTCGCTCGGGCTCAAGCAGCTGCAGCCCGACCCCTGGTCGACGGTGTCGCAGCGCTATCCGATGGGCTCGCGCGTGACCGGCAAGGTGGTGCGTCTCACGGACTTCGGCGCCTTCGTGGAGCTCGAGCCCGGCGTGGACGGGCTGCTGCACGTCTCGCAGATGTCGCATCGGCCCGTGAACCGGCCGGAGGACCTCGTGAGCGTGGGCGACGAGCTGACGCTGCTCGTCATCCGGGTCGATCCCAACGACCGCCGGATCGGGCTCAGCCTCAAGGAGCTGGCGCACGCGGTGGTCGAGCAGCCGCCGGTCGACACGGGCGGTGGCGGTGGCGGGCGCGGGCGAGGCAAGCGCGGCAAGAGCCGCGACTACGACTACGAGGACGAAGAGTAGGCGTTGGCGCGCAGCCGAACCTTCAAGGTCGTCGCGGCCACCCTGGTCCTGTACGTCGGGGTGGCCGCGCTCTTTCTCGTGCTGGGCAGCTCACGGCGGGGCGGGGACGGCGGGCAGGCGATCTTCGGTCCGCGCGTCGCGATCGTCGAGCTGGAAGGCGTCATCGCCGAGGTCGACGATCTCGTTCGCGAAGTGAAGTCCCACCGCGAGAATCCCCAGGTCAAGGCCGTCGTGATGCGGATCAACAGCCCGGGCGGCGTGGTGGGACCGACGCAGGAGCTGCACCAGGCGCTCCTGCGCGTGCGCGAGGCCGGCAAGCCCGTCGTCGCCTCGCTCGGCTCGGTCGCCGCGTCGGGCGGGTACTACACGGCGGTCGCCGCGGACCGGATCTACGCCAACCCCGGCACGCTCACGGGCTCGATCGGCGTGA
This sequence comes from uncultured Candidatus Rokubacteria bacterium, assembly GCA_963707305.1. Classification (GTDB taxonomy): domain Bacteria; phylum Methylomirabilota; class Methylomirabilia; order Rokubacteriales; family CSP1-6; genus VGLJ01. The sequence goes on along the minus strand of CAVPPZ010000021.1, from coordinate 51,222 downwards.
TCATGCAGATGGCCAACCTCGAGTACCTCTTCAAGAAGGTCGGCGTCGACTACGTGGTGGTGAAGGCCGGCCACTACAAGGACCTCGGCAACGTCTCGCGGCAGATGACGCGCGGACGAGCGGCGCGTGCTCCAGGGGCTGCTCGACGACGTGCACGCGCAGTTCATCGACGCGGTCGCCCAGGGCCGCAAGCTCGACCGCGCCGAGGTCGTGAAGTTCGCGGACGGCCGCGTGTTCTCGGGCGTGCAGGCCCGGGATCTGAAGATGGTGGACGTGCTCGGCAGCCTCGAGGACGCGGTGAACGAGGCCGCCAAGCTGGCGGGCCTGCCGGTCCCCCCCGCCGTGATCCGTCCCTCCAAGCGGTTCTCGGTCTTCGACCTCCTCCGGAGCCAGCCTCGGCCTCCCCCTGCCGGGGCTCGGGGTCGCCTCCCACTTCCCGACCTTCCGAACCCTGCTGTACCTGATGGACTGAGGCGCTATGCTAATGACGCCTAACTCCTTGGTCCGGTTGACATTCTCGCCGGCGACGTGCTAGCGTGGCCCCTCGGTTCCAGGCGACGGGGATGACGGAGTCGACGATGACGAAAGCCGATCTGATCGACGAAGTCTCCAAGCTCTCCAATCTGACGAAGAAGGAGACGGAGACGATCGTCAACACGATCTTCGACAACATCACCGACGCGCTCGCCAAGGGCGACAAGGTGGAGTTGCGCGGGTTCGGCAGCTTTCGCATCCGCCACCGGAACTCCCGCAAGGGCCGCAATCCCAAGACGGGCTCGAGCGTCGAGGTGCCCCAGAAGCGCGTTCCCTTCTTCAAGGTCGGCAAGCGTCTGCGCGAGCTCGTCAACGCCTGACGAAGCGCCTCTGGGCCCCGTGGCGCATGGCCTGGATCGGCGCCACCAAGACGTCCGTCCGGCTGCATCTTCTGCCGCGCGTGGAGCAGTCCCGATGACCGCGGCCAGCTCGTTCTGACGCGCGGCGAGCACGCCTTCCTGATCCTCAACGCGTTTCCGTACGCGTCCGGCCACCTCATGGTCGCGCTCCGGCGTCATCTCGGCGCGGTGACGGACGCGCGCACGGACGAGATGACGGAGGCGATGGCGCTCGTGCAGCGGGCGGTCGGCGCGCTCGGCGCGGAGTACCGGCCGGACGGCTACAACATCGGCCTCAACCAGGGCGCGTGCCGCCGGCGCCGGCATCGCCGATCACCTGCACATCCACGTGGTGCCGCGCTGGAACGGCGATGCCAACTTCATGAGTGTCATCGGCGAGACGCGCGTGCTGCCGGAGACGCTCGATCGCACGTGGGAGCGGCTGCGGAGCCGTCTGGGTGACTGAGGCCTCGACCCCCTCACCGACGCCGATGATGGCGCAGTACCGGGAGCTGAAGCGCCGCTATCCCGACTACCTGCTGCTGTTCCGGCTCGGCGACTTCTACGAGCTGTTCCTCGACGACGCCGAGAAGGGCGCGCGCCTGCTCTCCATCACGCTGACCTCGCGGCAGGGCGCGCCGATGGCCGGCATCCCCCATCACGCGGCCGAGGCCTACATCGCGCGGCTCGTGCAGGCCGGCCAGAAGATCGCGATCTGCGAGCAGATGGAAGCCCCCGGCAAGGGCAAGAAGCTCCTGCGGCGCGACGTGGTCCGCGTGGTCACGCCCGGCACCGTGACCGACACCGCGTACCTCGCGGGCGGCGCGAACAACTTCCTGCTCGCCGTCGTGCGCGGTCGCGAGGGCACGGGCGTGGCGCTCGTCGACGTGTCGACCGGCGAGTTCTGGGCGGGCGAGGACGCCGCGGGCGACGACGGCGTGCTGGCGGCCGCGCTGCTCCGCCGGCCATCCGAGGTCGTGCTGCCGGACACGTTGCGCGACGCGAGCGACCTGCTCAGGCACCTCACCGCGGACGGCGCGACGCTGAGCTTCTGCGATCCCGCCACGTTCGGAGGGCGCCGGGCCGCCGGCGATCTCTGCGCGCACTTCGGCGTGGCGAGCCTCGAGCCGTTCGGTGTCGGCGAGCTCACGGTCGGCGTGCAGGCGGCGGCCGGCGCCCTCGCCTACCTGCGGGCGACGCAGGGCGAGAAGCTCGGGCACCTCACGCGGCTGCAGCGGCTGCACACCGGAGACGCGCTCGCCCTCGACGCGACGGCCGTGGAGACGCTCGAGCTGCTCGACGCCGGCGACGGCCGCGCGCGCGACTCGCTCTTCGGCGTGCTCAACCAGACGGTGACGCCGATGGGCGCGCGGCTCCTTCGCCAGTGGCTGCTGCGCCCGCTGCTCGATCCCGACGCCATCGGCGCGCGGCAGGACGCGGTGGAGGCGCTGGCGAACGCGCCGGAGGTGCGGCACGTCCTGCGCGGGCTGCTGCGCCGCATCGGCGACCTCGAGCGGCTCACGAGCCGCGCCATCCTCGGGCTCGGCCACGCGCGCGACCTCGTCGCGCTGCGCGGCTGCCTGGTCCCGCTCGACGGCGTGCGGACGGCGTGCGCGTCGCTGAATCTTCTCGAACATGGGGGCCCCACAACTGAGGACCCCCAAACCCCCTCTCATCGACGCCGCCCGCGACGAGATCGCGCCGCTGGCGGACGTGCGCGCGCTCCTCACGGACGCGCTGGTGGACGAGCCGCCGCTCACGCTGCACGACGGCGGACTGATCCGCGAGGCGTGGGACGAGCGGCTGCGCGCGCTGATCGCGGAATCGCGCGAGGCCCGCGAGTGGATCGCCGGACTGGAGGAGCGCGAGCGCGCGCGGACGGGGCTCTCGAGCCTGCGCGTGCGCTTCAACCGCGTCTTCGGCTACGGCATCGAGGTCTCGCACGCGCAGTCGTCGCGCGTGCCCGGGGAGTACGTGCGCCGCCAGACGCTGACGGGCGCCGAGCGCTACGTCACCACCGAGCTGAAGGAGTACGAGGCGAAGGTGCTCGGCGCGGACGAGCGCCGGCGGCGCCTCGAGTACGAGCTGTTCGACGAGGTGCGGCGGCGCGTGGCCGAGCACGCCGCGCCGCTCCTGGCCACGGCGCGCGCGCTCGCGCGTCTCGACGTGTTCGCCGCGCTCGGCGAGGTGGCGCACGTGCGCGGGCATGCGCGTCCGGTGGTCGATCGCGGCGAGACGCTGACGATCGTCGACGGCCGCCACCCGGTGCTGGAGGCGCGGGCGGAGGCGCCGGTGACGCCGAACGACGTGGCGCTCGACGGCGACGCGCGCATCGTGATCCTCACGGGGCCGAACATGGCCGGCAAGTCCGTCTACCTGCGCCAGACCGGCCACATCGTGATCATGGCGCAGATGGGCGCGTTCGTGCCCGCGCGCGAGGCGCGCATCGGCGTCGTCGACCGGCTGTTCACGCGCGTCGGCGCCCAGGACAACCTGAGCCGCGGCCAGTCGACGTTCCTCGTCGAGATGGTGGAGACCGCCACCATCCTGAACAACGTCACCCCGCGCAGCCTGGTCCTCCTGGACGAGGTCGGCCGCGGCACCTCGACGTTCGACGGTCTCGCGATCGCGTGGGCGGTCGTGGAGCGCCTGCACGGGCCGACGCCCGGCGCCAAGGTCCTGTTCGCCACGCACTTCCACGAGCTGACCCAGCTCGCCGACCGCCTGGCCGGTGTGCGCAACTTCCACGTGGCCGTGCGCGAGTGGAACGACGAGATCATCTTCCTTCACAAGGTGCGCGCCGGATCGACCGACCGGAGCTACGGAATCCAGGTGGCGCGCCTGGCGGGGCTCCCGCCCTCGGTCATCGCGCGGGCGAAGGCCCTCCTGGCGGAGCTCGAGGCCGCGGGCCACCGTCGCACCGACGCCGAGGACGCGCAGCAGCTCGGCCTCTTCGCATCGGCGCCGGACCCGCGCCTCATCGAGCTGGCCCACCTCGACCTCGCGCACCTCACGCCGATCGAGGCGCTGAACCTGCTCGCGAAGTGGCAGCAGCGCGGACCCGCGCAGTGAGGCCGGATCGAGCGTGAGCGAGGCACCCGAGCGGGCGGGCGAAGCCCGGAGCCCGCGAGTTCAATGATCATCGGAGGATCCGGCGGCTGCCCGAGGCCCTCATCAACAAGATCGCGGCCGGCGAGGTCGTCGAGCGGCCGGCGTCGGTGGTGAAGGAGCTGGTCGAGAACGCGCTCGACGCGGAGGCGACCACGATCGCCGTCGACCTGCGCGACGGCGGCGCGACGCTGGTGCGCGTGACCGACGACGGCTTCGGGATGAGTCCGGAGGAGGTGACGCTCGCCCTCGAGCGCCACGCCACCTCCAAGCTCGCGGAGGACGAGGATCTCGACGCCATCGCCACGCTCGGGTTCCGCGGCGAAGCGCTGCCGGCGATCTGCGCGGTGTCGCGCTTCACGGTGACGAGCCGCGCGCGCGGCGCGGCCGACGGGACGCGCGTGGCCGGCGAGGGCGGCGCCATCACGCAGCGGCTCGCCGTCGCGTGCGACGCCGGGACGACCGTCGAGGTGCGCGACCTCTTCTTCAACACGCCGGCGCGGCTCAAGTTCCTCAAGACGGGGCCCACGGAGGTGTCGGCCTCGCTGCGCGTGCTCACGCAGCTCGCCGTCGCGCAGCCCGAGGTGCAGTTCCGCGTCACCAGCAACGGGCGCCCGGCGCTGACCGCGCCACGCGCGAGCGACCTGCGCGAGCGGCTCGGCGCCGTCTGGGGCTACGACGTGGCGGGCCGGCTGCTCGCCGTCGCAGCGCGACGAGCACGGCGATCACCATCCACGGGTGGGTGAGCGCTCCCGACCTCACGCGGGGTGGGCGCGACGAGATCATGCTCTCGGTGAACGGCCGTCCCGTGCGCGACCCCGCCCTCTTCCAGGCGGTGCTGGCGGCGTATCGCCCGCTGCTGCCGCGCGACCGCTTCCCGTTCGTCGCGATCTCGATCGCGATGCCCGCGGCCGACGTCGACGCCAACGTGCATCCCACCAAGGCCTGGGTCCGCTTCCGGCATCCGCGCCTCGTGCAGGAGATGGTGATCGCGGCGATCGGCGGCGCGCTCCGCCGCGACAGCGTGATGCCGGTGCTGCGCGCGCCGGCGCCGGGCGCCCCCGAGCTCGCACGATGGAGGAGACCGCCGACGTTCCCCGCGGTCTCGAGCGCGCAGCCCGCGCTCTTCGCCGAGGCGCTGAAGCCGTACACGCCGGCGCGCTTCGGCCGCGTGCTCGGCCAGGTGCAGGACACCTTCATCGTCGCGGCGTCCGACGACGAGGTGTTCTTCCTCGACCAGCACGTCGCGCACGAGCGCGTGCTGTTCGAGCGGCTGCAGGCCGAGCTCGCGTCGGGCCCGCTCGCGTCGCAGACGCTGCTGTTCCCGCAGCCGCTGGAGCTCGCGCCGGCCGCGCGCGCGCTGCTCGAGCGATGGCGGCCGCCCCTCGAGCGGCTGGGGTTCGCGCTCGAGGGATTCGGCGGCGACGCGGTCCTGCTGCGCGCGGTGCCCGTGCTGCTGAAGGGCGACGAGCCGCGGCGGGTGATCGAGGCCGCCCTCGACGAGCTGTCCGGCCCGAAGGTCGGCGAGCCGACCATCGAGCGTGCGCTGGCCTTCGTCGCGTGCCGCGCCGCGATCAAGGCGAACACGGCGCTGGCGCGCGAGGAGATGGAGCGCCTCGTCGCCGACCTCGCCGCGACGGCGGCCCCGTACTTCTGTCCGCACGGCCGCCCGGTCGTGAGCCGGATCTCGCTCGCCGACGTCCGGAGCGAGCTCAAGCGGACGTGGTAGTGCGAGGTGAGCACCGTCGGTGCCAGCCGAGCGGTGAAATGATCGAAGGCACGTGTACGATTGTCGGCAACGAATGAGGCTGCCGGTCCTCGTCATCGCGGGGCCCACGGGGGTGGGCAAGACCGCCACGGCCGTGGCGCTCGGCGCGCGCCTGCCGCTCGAGGTGATCAGCGCCGACTCGCGCCAGGTCTACCGCGTCATGGACGTCGCCACCGGCAAGCCGACGGCCGCCGAGCGCGCGGCGGTGACGCATCACCTGGTCGACGTCGTGGATCCGGACGATCGCTACCACGCCGCGCGCTTCCGGCGCGACGCCGCCGCGGCCATCGACGACATCCACCGGCGCGGGCGGCTGCCGGTGGTCGTGGGCGGCACCGGGCTCTACATCCGCGCGCTGCTGCGCGGGCTCGATCCGGCGCCGCCGGCCGATCCGGCGTTCCGCCACGAGCTGGCGACGGTCGCCGCGCGCGAAGGGCGCGGCGCGCTGCACGCGCGCCTGGCCGCGACGGCGCCCGCGGTGGCGCGTCGCCTGCATCCGAACGACCAGGTGCGCGTGATGCGGGCGCTGGAGCGGCTCCGGGATCCCGCCAGTCGCGCTCGACGAGGCACGGTGGCCGCGGGCGGGCGACGAGTACGATGTCGTCTACGTCGGCCTCACGATGGCGCGCGCGGCGCTGGCCCCGCGGCTCGAGGCGCGCGCCGCGGCGATGGCACGGGCGGGCCTGGCCGAGGAGGTCGAGGCGCTGCTCGGCGCGGCTACGACCCGGCGCTGCTCGGCGCTCCAGGGCATCGGCTACCGCGAGTTCGTGCGGGTCGTGCGCGGCGAGCTGGACGCGGCGGCCGCGGTGCGGCTGATGCAGCGTGACACCGTTCGCTACGCGAAGCGACAGGGCACGTGGTTCGCGCGTGAGCCCGGGATCGAGTGGATCGACGTGACGGTCGAGAGTGACGCGGCGCGCACGGCCGGGCGATCGAACGACAACTGGAGGGGGCAAGGAGGCGCGTCTGAAGCACGGTAACGGGCACGTGATCGAGCGGCGGCGGCGCGAACGGGCGGTGATCGGCGCGGTGCGGCTCCCGCGCCAGCGGCGCTTCGAGGTCGAGGAATCGCTCGACGAGCTGGCGGCGCTGGTGGTGGCCGCGGGCGCGGAGGTGGTCGCACGCGTCATCCAGGAGCGTCCGGCCCCGACCCCCGCGCTCTACTTCGGCCGCGGCAAGATCGAGGAGATCGGCGAGCTGGCGCGGGCGCAGGGCGCGAACCTCTTCGTGTCCGACGACCCGCTCTCGCCGATCCAGGAGCGCAACCTCGCGGAGGCGAGCCGGCTCAAGGTGATCGACCGCACCGCGCTGATCCTCGACATCTTCGCGCAGCGCGCGCGCACGCGCGGAGGGCAAGCTGCAGGTCGAGCTGGCGCAGCTCACGTACCTGCTGCCGCGGCTGGTCGGGCAGTGGAAGCACCTGGAGCGCCTCGGCGGCGGCATCGGCACCCGGGGCCCCGGCGAGACCCAGCTCGAGACCGACCGCCGCGTCATCCAGAAGCGCGTGCAGCGGATCCGGCGCGAGCTCGAAGGGGTGCAGACGCACCGGCGGCTGCAGCGCAAGGGCCGCCGCCGGGACGGCGTCCCGGTGGTCGCGCTCGTCGGCTACACGAACGCCGGCAAGACGACGCTGCTGAACCGCCTCACGCGGCGCGCAGCTCGCACGCGGCCGATCAGCTCTTCGTCACGCTCGATCCGCGCCGCGCGGCTCGTCGATCAGCGGCGTCGGGAGCCGTTCATCCTCACCGACACCGTCGGCTTCATCCGCAAGCTGCCGCACGAGCTGGTGGCGGCGTTCCGCGCGACGCTCGAGGAGCTGGCCGAGGCCGACGTCCTGCTGCACGTGCGTGGACGCGAGCGAGCCCGCGCTGGACGAGCACCTCGCGGCGGTCGAGAGCCTGCTCGACGAGCTGGAGGTCGCGGATCGCCCGACCATCCTGGTGCTCAACAAGATCGACCGCGTCGAGTCCGACCGCGAGCCTCGAGACGCGATGGCGTCGCGCCCGCGCGTGGCGGTGTCGGCGGCCACGGGCAAGGGCGTCGAGAGCCTGCTCGCCGCCATCGAGGCGGCGTTGCGGCCGTCACCGGCCGTCGCGTCCCGGAATCCGGGGTAGACTGACTAGTCTGGTCTTCGCATGGGACTCGCGAACTGGCTGACCGTCCTGCGCATTCTGCTCATCCCGGTCTTCGTCACGCTGCTCGTCTATCGCAAGCGCGGGACCGGCGCTGGTGGTGTTCGCGGCGGCGGCGTTCACCGATCTGCTCGACGGCTACGTGGCGCGCCGTCACGGCGCGCAGAGCCGGCTCGGCGCGTTCCTCGATCCGATGGCCGACAAGATCCTGCTCATCGCCTCGTTCGTGACGCTCACGTGGCTCAAGGTGCTGCCGTTCTGGATCGCGGCCGTCGTCATCAGCCGCGACGTCTTCCTCATGGTCGGCGCGCTCGTGATCCACATGGTGGGCGGCCGCATCTACCCGCGGCCGACCTCGGCCGGCAAGGCCGCGACGTTCTTCCAGGTCCTCACCGTGCTGGCCGGCCTGCTCGGGCACTACTTCGCGGCGCGCGCCGGTCTCGCGCTGCTCATCTGGGTGGCGGCGGCATTCACGCTGATCTCCGGGCTGCAGTACATCGTGCAGGGCATGCGCTTCCTCAACGCCGCTCACGACGCCGAGCGCGAGGAGTCGCCGCATGAGCGGTTGTATCTCCGCTGAACAGTGGGCCCCACAGACTGCGGACCCCGCTACCCGCTCGAGGGCGTCGTCGTCGCGGCGGTCCGCCCGCGCACGACGCCGGCGACGGCGGGGCCTGCGCGCGGGTGATCGCGTGCTGGCGATCAACGGCCGCCGCTGCGCGACGCGATCGACTTCCAGTTCCACGCGGCCGACGACGTGCTGCGCCTCGAGGTCGAGCGGGAGGGGCTGCGCCGCGCGCTGACCGTCGTGCGCGCGCGGCGGCGACCTCGGCGTCGAGCTGGAGGCGCCGCGCCCCGGCGACATCGCCACCTGCGCCAACAAGTGCGTCTTCTGCTTCATCCACCAGCTGCCGAAGGGGATGCGCCAGAGCCTCTACGTCAAGGACGACGACTACCGGCTCTCGTTCCTGCACGGCAACTACATCACGCTGACCGACCTCGACGACGCGGACTTCGAGCGCATCGTCGAGCAGCGCCTGTCGCCGCTCTACGTCTCCGTGCACGCGACCGATCCCGCGCTGCGCCACGGGCTGCTCGGCCGGCCGCGCCGGTCGGCGGAGATCCTGCCGCGGCTCGAGCGGCTCGCCAAGGCCGGCATCCGCGTGCACGCGCAGATCGTGCTCTGCCCCGACCTGAACGACGGCCCGCACCTCGCGCGCACGGTGGCGGAGCTGGCTCCGCTGCATCCGCACGTCGCGACGACGGCGATCGTGCCGGTCGGGCTGACGCGCCATCGCGAGCGGCTGCCGTAGCTGCGCGTGCTCACCGCCGACGAGGCGGCGCGCGCTGGTGGACACGGTCGCGGGCTGGCAGCGCGGCTTCGCGGCGACGCTCGACAGCCGCTTCGTGTTCCTCGCGGACGAGGTCTACCTGCTCGCCGGGCGCGCCGCTGCCGGCGGCGGAGGCCTACGAGGGCTTCCCGGTGATCGAGGACGGCATCGGGCTCGTGCGCCGCTTCGAGGACGGCTGGCAGCGCTCGCTCGCCCGCCGCCGCGCGCGTCGCGTGCGGCGCGCGGTCACGCTCGTGACCGGCGAGATGTTCGCGCCGCGGCTGGCGCGTCTCGTCGCGGCGCTCGACGACAGCGCGCGCGGGCGTCGCGTCGTCGCGGTGCCCAACGACTTCTTCGGCGCGGCATCGGCGTGACCGGGCTGCTCACCGGCCTCGACATCCAGCGCCACCTCGCCGCGCGCGGCGACCTCGGCGACGCGGTGCTCGTCCCCGCGGTGACCGTGCGCGACGGCGACGGCGTGTTCCTCGACGACGTGACACCCGGGCGACCTCGCGCGCGACCTCGGCGTGCCCGTCGAGCTCGTCGAGCCCGAGCCGGCCGCGCTGCTCGACGCGCTCTGCCGGTGAGCGCGGGCAGCACGCTCCTTCGGCCCGTCATCGCGATCGTCGGGCGCCCGAACGTCGGCAAGTCCACGCTCTTCAACCGCCTCGTCGGCCGCCGGCAATCCCTCGTGCGCGACGTGCCGGGCGTGACGCGCGACCGCCTCTACGGCCAGGTGACCTTCGAGCGCTGGCAGGCCACCGTCATCGACACGGGCGGCTTCGATCCGCTCTCGACGGAGCCGCTCATCGAGGCGGTGCGCCGCCAGGTGGACATGGCCATCGCGGAGGCCGACCTCGTGCTCTTCGTCGTCGACGCGCGCGCCGGCGCGACCGCGCTCGACCTGGAGATCGCCACGCTCCTGCGCCGCGCGGACCGGCCCGGTGGTCCTCGTCGCCAACAAGGTCGAGACCGACGCGCAGTCGGGCGAGGTCGCCGAGCTGTTCGAGCTCGGCGTCGGCGAGCCGGTGCCGGTGTCCGCCGAGCACGGGCGCGGCGTCGCCGAGCTCCTCGAGGTCGTCCGCGACGCCGCGCCGGCGACGCGGACACGGACGCCCGCACGGGAGAGCGCTCCCCCCGTGCACATCGCGATCATCGGCCGGCCGAACGCCGGCAAGTCGTCGCTCGTCAACGCGATGGTCGGCGCCGAGCGCGTGCTCGTCCACGACGCGCCCGGCACCACGCGCGACGCGGTCGACACCGCGATCGAGGTGGACGGCCGTCCCTACGTGCTCGTCGACACCGCCGGCATCCGGCGCAAGGGGAAGGTGAGCGAGGCGCTCGAGAAGCTCTCGCGTGGTGATGGCGCTCAAGAGCCTCGAGCGGTCGCAGGTCGCGCTGATCGTGCTCGACGCCAGCGAGGGGTTCGCCGCCCAGGACGCGCACATCGCGGGCTACGCGCACGACGCGGGGCGCGCCAGCATCGTCGTCGTCAACAAGTGGGACCTCGTGCCGCCGGGCATGGTCACGCAAGGCCGAGGTGATCGAGCAGATCCGCGAGCGCCTGCCGTTCCTGGACTACGCGCCGATCTGCTTCACGTCCGCCCTCCGCGGCGACGGGCTCGCCGACCTGTTCAGGACGATCGACGCAGGTGGCGACCGCCGCGCGCCGCCGCGTGCCGCCCGGCGAGGTGACCGCGGTCGTGCGCGAGGCGATCGAGCGGCGGCCCATCACGATCCGCGGCGTGCCGCTCACGCTCCAGGCCGCCGCGCAGGTGGGCATCGAGCCGCCGACGTTCGCGCTGCGCGTGAACCGTCCGGACGAGATCCACTTCTCCTACGAGCGGTACCTCGTGAAGTCGCTGCGCCGCACGTTCCCCTTTCCCGGCTCGCCCCTCCGTCTCTCGCTGCGCAAGGCGGCGGGCGCGCGGGCGCGCGGAGCGCGCCGCTGAGACGCCGGAAATCCCGGCGCCGGACCGTTGCGCACGATCGCGACGGTGGTGCTCGGGACCTTCGCCGTCACGGTCGTGGTGCTGCTCGCGGTGAGTCCGCGTCACCGCGCGTTCTACCTCGGCCCGCTGGGCGCCGCCGAGCCGACGGCGGCCGGGGCGGCAACGGACACGCCGGCGCGGCCGGCGGGCCGCACCGCCCGCGTGCGGACCACGGTGCGCGTGACCGTGCCGACGGCGGACGCCGAGGGGCGCGTGCGCGTCCCGGTGGCCGACGTGGTGCCGTGGCATCTGCCCGCCGAAGGTGTGCCCGCCGGGCTGGGAGCTGAAGGAGTTCGCGGGCAAGCCGGAGATCGAGATCGTCCGCGCCGACGGGCGCCTCGCGCTGCGGCTGCGGAGCGAGAGCAGCTCGTTCGCGCTGTACCGTGACGTCGTCGTCGATCCGTCGGTGCAGCCACGGCTCGCGTGGTCGTGGAAAGTGACGCGCCTGCCCGTCGACGGCGATGCGCGCAATCCTTCGCTGAACGACCAGGCCATCGGGCTCTACGTCGTCTTCCCGCGGTGGCCGGCGCCGATCACGACCAGCGAGGTGCTCGGCTACGTCTGGGACAGCACCGCCCCCGTCGGGACCGTGGTGACGCTCGGCCGCGCGGCGAACGTGCGGCTCCTCGTGGTGCAATCGGGGCGCTGCCGGGCTGGGCGAATGGCGCGAGCACGACCGCGACGTCGCGAAGGACTATGTGGCGGTGTTCGGGGCCCCGCCGGGGCGTGTCGGCAAGCTGGCCCTGATGACGGATGCCGACCACACCAGGGGGATCGGCGAGGCGCTGATCGCCGACCTCCGCTTCCAGCGCCGCTGAGTGCGGCGGAAAGCCTTGGAAATGCTGACCTCTATGCTAAGATGGCGCGCATGTTTCCACCCGCGACGACTCTCACCCTGGGGGTGCGATGAGTCCTGATCGCGATTCGCGCTTCACGCAAGAAGATCCCGACGACGATTTCGACGAAGAAGAAGCCCCGCGCTCGATCTTCTCCGCCACGTGGTTCCGCGTCGTGCTCGTGCTGCTCGGCATCGCTGTCATCGGTGTCGTCGCCGTGCCGTACGTCCTCGATGTCGTGAATCCTCCGGTGGAACCGCCGAAGGTCGTGACCGCGCCGCCGACACCGAGCCCGACGCCGGCGCCCGCAGCGCCGCGGCCGACGGTCTCGGCCACGCCGCCGGCCACGCCGCCTTCGTCGACGGCTGCCGCGGCTCCCGCCTCGCCGGAGACCGCGAAGCCCAGCGCGTCGCCGCCTGCGCCGAAGACGACGCCACCCGCCGCGATCGCGGAGGCGCCGAAGTCCGCGCCGCCCGCACGCAAGGAATCCGCGCGCGAGACGCCGCGGAGCGACGCGACCACGAAGAGCGCGGTGACCGAGAAGACGGCGCCGAAGAAGGCGGCCGCCGCGCCACGGGCCACCGATAGCGGTGACTACTTCGTGCAGGTCGGCGCGTTCAAGGATCAAGCGATGGCGATGAACGTGGCCGCGCGTCTTCGCCAGCAGAACTATTCGGTGGTCGAGTCGGTGGTCCGTGTGGGCGGTGCGGCGCGCGCCCGCCGCGGCCTCGCGCCCGACGCCTCCTCCTCCTCCGCGCGTGGCTGCGGCCGTCCCGACAGGCCCGGACCGCTATGACGTCATCGTCTCCGGCGCGTCGGCGGCGGACATGAACGCGAAGCTCACCGCGAAGGGGCTGGCCTCCGAACCGGCGGGCGAGGGCGTGCGCATCCGCCCGAGCCTGCCGCTGCGTGATGCGGTCGCGCTCTCCAAGGATCTCGGCAGCGAAGGCTTCCGGGTCCAGGTCCGGCGTGCCGGAGGGGAACCCGCGGCCCCGGCGCCTGCGGTCTCTGCGGCGCCTCCTGCGCCGCCGCGCCCGACGCCGAGCGCGTCGGACGGTGATGGTGGCCAGACCCTGTATCGCGTGCGGGTCGGCGGCTTCCCCGATCGCGCCGCCGCGCAGGCGGCGCTCCGGGAGCTTCAGGAGAAAGGCTTCCAGCCCTTCATCGCCAGGGGTCGCGAGTGATTCTCGGGGGGAGGTGAAGAAGTCCCGTGACGAAGAACGATCTGGTCAACGCCGTCGCCGGACATGGTCTCTCCAAGCGGCAATCGTCTTCGGTGGTGGAGTCGGTCTTCGACATCATCTTCCGGTGTTTCGAGAAGGGCGAGGACGTCAAGATCGTCGGCTTCGGACACTTCCGCATCCGGCGGAAGGCCTCCCGCCGGGGCCGCAATCCCCAGACGGGTGAATCGATCGAGATCACGGCCCGCCGCGTCCTCACGTTCAAGCCATCGAAGGGGCTCAAGCAACGGATCAACACCGCGTGATGACGGACCTGGCCACCGACGCCGCGGAGAAGCTGTACTACCGGATCGGCGAGGTGGAGTCGCTGACGGGCGTGCCCGCGTACGTGCTCCGCTACTGGGAGTCGGAGTTCAAGCTCCTCCGGCCGAAGAAGAATCCCGCGGGCCAGCGCGTGTACCGGCAGCGCGATCTCGAACTGGTTCGCCGCATCAAGACCCTCCTCTACGACGAGCGCCTCACGCTCGAAGGCGCAAAGAAGCGCCTCCTCTCCGAAGCGCGCCGCGGCCCCGAGCAGCTCGACCTGGGGATGCGCGAAGCGCAGTACGCGGACGCGCTCCGGCGTGTGCGCGAGCGGCTGGTCGCCCTCCGAGCGCGCCTCGCTCCTTGAAGGGGCACGACCTTTCTGGGACAATCCACGCTCGTGCCCGGGGCGTAGCGCAGCCTGGTAGCGCACCGGACTGGGGGTCCGGTGGTCGGAGGTTCAAATCCTCTCGCCCCGATTGATTGAATTGGGGGAACCCCTGGTTCCCCCAACCCCTCCTCCTCTTTCGGAACCCGCGATCGCTGCGCCTCGTGGATGACCGTGCGCTGGAAGCAGCCGCTTCGCGGGAATGTTTGTAGACCATCGAGCGGGAGAATTCTGCCGCGCCGGAGGCGATGGACAACGACGCGGAGTCGGGGAAGCGCCTCGTGGCGGCGCTCGTCGACGGGAGACGACCGGACAGGGCGCGGGGTAGCGCTTTCGGTTTCGGTGACGGGCTGCGATCATGGAGCGCGTGAGTCGGCTGCGGCGGCGGTGGTCGTGCGCTCGTGGTGGTCGTGGTCGTCGCCGTGGCGGCGGGAACGGCGCGGGGGGATGAAGATCCACAGGAGGCGGCCGCGGTGGTGATGCGGCAGATCGAGGCGTTGCGCGCGCACGACTTCACCGGGGCCTACGCGCTCGCGTCCAGGGAGCTCCGGCGGCACTTCAGCCGCAGCGAGTTCGAGTGGATGGTGAAGCGCGCGCATCCCGAGGTGGCCAATTCCAAGTACGCGTTCGTCGTGCGCACGCACGAGGCGGACGGGTTCGTCTACGTGACCGTCAAGATCGAGGGCCGGAACGGCAAGCACATCGAGGCGCTCTACGAGATCGTGCGCGAGGGCGACGCGCTGAAGGTGAACGCGCTCTCGTCCCGCGGCGACGCGGGCGTGCTCTAGCCGTGGCGCTGATCCTCGTCACCAACGACGACGGCGTGCACGCGGCCGGGCTGGCCGCGCTCGCCGACGCGCTCGCCGAGCTGGGCGAGGTGTGGGTGATCGCGCCGGAGCGCGAGCAGAGCGCCTGCGGCCACGCGCTGACGCTGCACCGGCCGGTGCGCGCGGTCCCCGTCGGCGAGCGCCGCTTCGCCGTCACCGGCACGCCCTCCGACTGCGTGAACCTCGGCGTGCTCGGCTTCATGCCCGAGCGTCCCGTGCTGGTCGCGTCCGGCATCAACCACGGCGGCAACCTCGGCGACGACGTGACGTACTCGGGCACCGTGTCGGCGGCCATGGAGGCCACGCTGCTCGGGGTGCCGGCGATCGCGGTGTCGCTGCTCGACGGCGGCGATCTCGCGGACGCGGCGGCGGCCGCACGGCTCGTCGCGATGCGCGTGCTGGTGGCGGGGTTGCCCCGGAAGACGCTGATCAACGTGAACGTGCCGTCGCAGACGCCGCGCGGGATCGCGCTCACCCGGCTCGGGCACCGCGTGTACAGCGACAAGATCATCGAGCAGATGGACCCGCGCGGGCGCAGCCACTACTGGCTGGGCGGCGGCGAGCCGGCGTGGGAGGCGCTCGAAGGCACCGACATGGGCGCCATCCACGAAGGGCTTCGTCTCGGTCTCGCCCGTGCAGCTCGACCTCACCAACCACGCGGCCCTGGCGCGGATGACCGAGTGGGGCCCGGCGCTGACCGCGCAGATGAAGGGCCATGGCCGGCGACACTAGCACGGCGTTCGAGCGCGACCGCGCGCGCATGGTCGACGACCAGCTCGTGCGGCGCGGCATCACGGACGAGCGCGTGCTCGCCGCGATGCGCCGCGTGCCCCGGCACCTCTTCGTCGACGAAGCGCTCCGCGACCGCGCGTACGGCGATCATGCGCTGCCCATCGGCGAAGAGCAGACGATCTCCCAGCCGTACATCGTCGCGCTCATGACGTCGCTCCTGAACCTCACCGGGCAGGAGAAGGTCCTCGAGGTCGGCACCGGCTCGGGCTACCAGGCCGCGGTGCTCGCGGAGATCGCCCGCCGCGTCTGCTCGATCGAGCGGCTGCCGCGCCTGGCGCAGCGGGCGCGTGCCCTCATCGACGGCCTCGGCTACTCGAACGTCTGGTGTCGCGTCGGTGGCGGCACGCTCGGGTGGCCGGACGAGGCGCCCTTCGATCGGATCCTGGTGGCGGCCGGCGGTCCCGCGGTGCCGCCGCCGCTCTTCGAGCAGCTCACGCCGGGCGGCCGGATGGTGCTGCCGCTCGGCGACGCCGAGGCGCAGACGCTCACGGTCGTGGAGAACGTCGGCGGCACGATGCGGCTCACGCCGCACGGCGACTGCAAGTTCGTGCGCCTCGTGGGCAAATACGCCTGGGAGAACAGTTGATGGTCATGGGCCGTCACGGTCGAAGGGCGTGAGGTACAATACGCCGGTCGACGGGGCGTAGCGCAGCCTGGTAGCGCGCACGGTTCGGGACCGTGAAGTCGGAGGTTCAAATCCTCTCGCCCCGATTGTTCAACTTGGGGGGAACCCCTGGTTCCCCCCAACCCCTCCTCCTCCTTCGGAACCCGCGTTCGCGGCGCCTCGGGGATGACCCTGCGCTGGAAGCAGCCGCTTCGCGGGAATGTTTGTCGACCATCGAGCGGGAGATGTTTGAGCGCCGACGTGAATCAACACGCGAGGGGTGACGTACCGCCGGCTTTCGGCGATGATTCGGGCCGTGGCGGGTGTGGTCGGCGGTGACGAGATGCGCGAGGACCGGGTGAGACGGGCGCGGGGAGTGGTGTGAGCGCGACGGGTGGTGACCGCGGGAGCGCGGGGCGGGACGACGTCGTTGGCGGTGGAGATCGTCGTGGAAGGGATGGTGCAAGGGGTTGGGTTTCGACAGTTCGCGCAGACGTGCGCGCGGAAGGGTGCGGTCGTCGGGTACGCGATGAATGCGCCGGACGGAACCGTTCGCGTCGTCGCGGAAGGGGCGCGGGCGGCGCTGGAGACGTTCATCGCGGACCTCGAGCGCGGGCCGCGGCTCGGGCGGGTGGCGCGCGTGGACGTCGCGTGGCGCGCGCGCGCGCGGGGAGTTCACCGGCTTCGGCATCAGGTATCACGGACACGACGCGTAGTGCGCGCGCTCGTCGCGGCAGGGCTTCTCGTCACCCTGATTCCTGCGCTCGCGCTGTCGGCGCCGCCCGAGCCTCGCAAGCCGGCCGTGAAGCCCGCGGCCGCGAAGCCGCCGCTCGCCAGGCAGAAGCCCATCCAGGATCCCGCGCCGCCGGAGCGCGTGGCCCCCACGCCGCCGTCCGGGCCGCTCGTGCACGAGGTGCAGCACGGCGAGACGCTCGGCGCGATCGCGCGGCAGTACCAGGTCACCGTCACGTCGATCGTGATCGCCAACCGGTTGCGCGGGCCGCGCGCGCGCCTGCAGGAGGGACAGCTCCTCAAGATCCCGCGGTCACGCGCGGCCCCCGTGCTCCCCGTTCGCCGCGGACCGGTCGTCGAGCCGCTGCCGGTGAGTCTCGTCCTGAGCGTTCCGGACTTCGAGGATCCGCCGAGCTTCCAGTGGCCGATCGCGGGACCGGTGACCTCGACGTTCGGTCGCCGGAGCCGCAGCTGGCATCGCGGGATCGACATCGCCGCCGAGCCCGGCGCGCCGATCGTCGCGGCGGCGGCGGGCCTGGTGATCGCCAGCGGCGTCGAGCCGCGGTATGGTCAGATGGTGAAGATCGAGCACGACGGCGGCTTCCTGACCGTGTACGCGCACAACGAGCGCAACCTCGTGGAGGTGGGCCAGGTCGTGGTGGCGGGGCAGACCATCGCGCTCGCCGGACGCACGGGCCGGGCCACCGGCCGAGCACGTGCACTTCGAGATCCGCCACGAAGGGCGCGTCTACAACCCGCTCTATCTGCTCCCGCTGCCGCCGCGCTTCGTGCACGTGGAGCTGACGTCCGTCTCGTCCGACGACGACGATGACTGAAGAGCTCGACGCGACGATCCCGGACGAGCCCATCGAGGTGCTCGTCAACGCGAAGGACACCGAGCTCCGCGACGAGACGCGCGAGACGAGCCGCGCGAACCTCAGCCTGTACTTGAAGGAGATCTCGCGCATCAAGCTCCTCACGCGCGAGGAGGAAGCGGAGCTCGCGCGCCGGGCGCGGGCGGGGGACGAGGGCGCGAAGGCGCAGCTGATCGAGGCGAACCTCCGGCTCGTGGTGCAGATCGCGCGGCGCTATCTCAACCGCGGGCTGCCGCTCCCCGACCTCATCGAGGAAGGCAACATCGGCCTGCTCCGCGCGGTGGAGAAGTTCGAGCCCGAGCGCGGCCTGCGCTTCTCGACGTACGGCACCTGGTGGATCCGGCAGGCGATCGTGCGCGCGCTCGCCAACCAGGCGCGCACCATCCGGATTCCGGTGCACGTGGGGCTGCTCCTCGCGCGCTACCAGCGCGAGCAGCAGCGCCTGATGCAGGAGCTGGGACGCGTCCCCACCACCGAGGAGCTCGCGAAGGCCATGAACACCTCGATCGAGCAGATCGAGGAGCTCGAGGAGGTCCGGCAGCAACAGACCCTGTCGCTGGAGACGCCGATCGGCCAGGACGAGGAAGGCCGGCTCGCCGACGTCGTCGCGGATCCGTCCGCCGATCCGAACGTCGCATTGACGAACTTGTTCCGCGCGCGCACCGACCTCGTGTCGGTCCTCGACGACCTCGCGGCGAACGAGCGCACCGTGCTCCGCCGGCGCTTCGGCCTCGAAGGCGAAGCCACCGAGACGCTGGAGGCGATCGGCCGGACGCCTCGGTCTCACGCGTGAGCGTGTCCGTCAGATCGAAGGCGCCGGCTTGCGGAAGCTGCGCGCGCTGCTCGCCGCGCGAGGTGTCGACGCGTCCGACCTGTTCTGAAGCGAACTGCCACATTCGGCCCGGCACCGTGCCCCTAAAAGGGGTAACCCCATTCCCACGCTGCGAACGAGGTTGCATAGCCTCGCCGTGAATCGCCTCCGGGAACGACCCGCGGGGATCGGCACTCGTCTTGAACTGTCGGCCTTGTCATCTCGCGGCAGCGAAGGAATGGGAGTGTCGCAATGAAACGAGATGGCTGGCCGATCTGCGCGGGCGCCTGGGCGTTCCTGATGAGCCTCACGCTGGGGTCCGTGGCGATGGCCGCCGACCCGGGGGTCGGCGTCGTCTTCCAGCAGCCGGGCCCAGGGGCCACCGTCAACGGCGGGGTCGCCGTCTTGTTCGAGGGCTTCGGCGGCGCCGATCCGGCAGGAAACGGTATCGTCTCGCGTCACTTCGTGCTCGAGATCGATGGGGCGACGGTCGCCGACTTCACCGGGACCTTTCCGTCTCGTCCATCAGGAAGCCACATTTTTCTGGGACACCTCGACGTACGCGGATGGCCCGCACCTCTTCGAGGTGACCGTGACCGATGAGATCGGTCGCACGGCCTCCGCGACGACCACCATCAACCTCCTGAACCATCCGGGCGGCCGGCAGCCCGTCGTGTGGACGAGCCCGGTGAAGGTCGCGGTCGATGGCAACTCGATCATCAAGCCCTCGGGCTGTCATGGCTGCGCCGACGCGGGGGCGATCTCGCAGCAGACGATCCCGTCCGGGAGCGGCTCCGTCGAGTTCGAGGTCTCCGCGAACGCGTACCTGACGGTCGGTCTGAGTCACGGCAATCCGGGGACGACGGGGAGCGAGATCGCGTTCGGCTTGCGGTTCTCCCCCGGCGTCGTCGAAGTCCGCGAGAGCGGTGTCTACAAGGCGGACTGGCGTCAGGCGGGCGGCGCGGTCTACAAGATCGCCGTCGACGGCGGCAGCGTGAAGTACTACCAGAACGGCACGCTCAAGTACACGAGCACGCAGGCCCCCGTCTATCCGTTGCTGCTCGACAGCTCCCTGTTGACGAGAGGGGCCGGCGTGCTGCACGCCTTCATCAGCGGGGGCGGTGGCGGAGGCACCACGCCTGGCACGCCGCCGCCCGGACCAGGCTCGGGGTCGCAGGCCGTGGTGTGGACGAACGCGGTGAAGGTGGCCGTGAGTGGCAACACGATCACGAAGAGCACGGGCTGCGACGGCTGCTGGGACGCCGGGGCCACGTCGGAGCAGACGATCTCGTCCGCCAGTGGCTTCGTGGAGTTCGCGGTCTCGTCGGGGACGAGCGCCACGGTGGGATTGAGCGCCGGCACCCCCGGCACGAGCGCCAACGCCATCACGTTCGGGCTGCGCTTCTATCCGGGCTCGCCCGGCATCGTGGAAGTGCGGGAGACCGGCGTCTACAAGTGGGACTGGCTCCACGTCGCGGGCGCGGTCTACAAGGTGGCGGTGGACGCCGGAGCGGTGAAGTACTACCAGAACGGCGTGCTGAAGTACACGAGCGCCGTCGCCGCGACGCCTGGGCTCGTGCTCGATGCGACCGTCGATCTGGTGGGCAACGCCGTCCAGAACGCGGTCATCGCGCCGTGAGCGACAGCACGCGCTGGACGCGCGCGCGGTAGCTCTCTAGAATCGAGGTCGGCCCCCGTAGCTCAGGTGGATAGAGCAGCAGTTTCCTAAACTGCGTGCCGGGTGTTCGAGTCACCCCGGGGGCACCACAGTCGGTGGCAGCATCCCTTCTCCGGTCAGGAGGCGTCCGACGTGCCCTGGCCGGAGAAGCGGCACCACGTCGCCCTCCCTCGTTAATCGGCGTCACCTCTACGCGTTTGTCTACTCGTCTTCGGGCCGGGCTTACCGTCGAGCCATGCGAGAGCCTCGGCCTCCGTCTCGAAGATGTTGCCGGCGAGCCCTAGGCCGGCCGCCGCGGCCACCCCGAACTTCTGCCGATCGATCATTTCCGCGCGGGCGACCACGGCCAGCCGAACTGTTCCGCCTGCCGTGGCCGCCCACTTCTCGATGAGGAAATATCGGTTGCCCAGGCTGGGCGAGGCGAATCCGATCAGACCGGAAATGTTGGCCAACAACTCCGAGGCGCCTCGCTCGCGGGTGTAGGCAATGGCCATGGAAACCAGGTCAACGGCTTCACCCAGCGACACGGTGCCGACGGGGCGATAGCACGCGCGCTTCCCCGTGATCTCGAAATGGGCCGGGGCATCCATGACATCACCTCAGCCACAGCGTCTTCGGTGGATCGTACGGAGGCGCTGCCCTCCTCGCGAGTATCCTCCGGGTTGCCCGACGCGACAATGGGCGTGCAGTCGCGCCGCTGAGGTCCAGCGAAGGCGACCGAGAGTAGAATTCCCGCAGAGGAGGACTTCGCCATGAAGCACGTCTCTCTCACCATCGCCCTCATCGCTGCCGTACTCCTGCCGGCATCGAGTGCTCTGCCTCAGGTCACCAGCGCCGCTGGAGAGAAGATCGGCCAGGTGAACTTCCAGACGTCGTGCACGCCGGAGGCCCACGCGCACTTCACGCGTGGCGTCGCCATGCTGCACTCGTTCTGGCTCGACGCGGCCATCAAGGAGTTCAACGAGGCGGGCCGGGTCGACCCCACGTGCGGCATCGCGGGTTGGGGTGGCGCGATGGCCTGGATGGGTAATCCGCTCGCCGCACCGCCGAGCGCGCGAGGTCTCAAGGAAGGCGCCCTCGCCGTCGAGAAGGCGAAGACCGTCGGCAGCAAGACGCAGCGCGAGCGCGAGTGGGTCGCCGCCATCGAGAACATCTACAAGGACGCCGACAAGGTGGATCACCGGACGCGCGCCCTGGCCTACGAGAAGGCCATGGAGCAGATCAGCGCGCGCTACCCGGACGATCGCGAGGCCGCGGTGTTCTACGCGCTGGCGCTGAACATGACGCTCAACCCGAGCGACAAGACCTACGCCAACCAGCTCAAGGCGTCGGCCATTCTCGAGAAGGTCTTCGCCGAGCAGCCGCACCACCCCGGCGTCGCGCACTATCTGATTCACAGCTATGACTTCCCGCCGATCGCTCACAAGGGACTGAGCGCTGCAAAGCGATACGCGAGCATCGCCCCGGCGGCGCCCCATGCCCAGCACATGCCCTCGCACATCTTCACGCGAGTGGGGCTGTGGCAGGAGTCGGTCGATTCCAACCGGGCGTCGGCCCGGGCCGCCCAGGACGCGCTGCGCGACAACACGATCGGGCTGCGCTCGTACGAGACGCTCCACGCGTACGACTACATGATGTACGCCTTCATGCAACTCGCGAAGGATCGCGAAGCCAAAGCGCTGATGGACGAGGTCCTGGCCACGCGCAAGCTCAACGTGGATCACTTCGCCGGCGCGTTCGCGCTGGCGGCGATCCCCGCGCGCTACACGCTCGAGCGCGGGCGGTGGGCCGAGGCGGCGGAACTCACGCCGATGCCGAGCGATCTCGGGTGGGACAAGTTTCCCCAGGCCGAGTCCATCACGTGGTTCGCGCGGGGTATCGGCGCGGCCCGCAGCGGCAACGTGGCCGACGCCAGGAAGAGCTTGGCGCGGATCGAAGCGCTGCGTGACACCTTGACCGCCGCCAAGAACACGTACTGGGCGGGCCAGAGCGAGATCCAGCGCCTCGTGGTGGCGGGCTGGGTCGCGCGCGCCGAGGGCAAGAACGACGAGGCGGTGGCACTCCTGCGTCAGGCGGCCGACCGCGAGGATGCCACCGAGAAGCACCCCGTCACGCCGGGCGCGCTCTTCCCAGCTCGCGAGATGCTGGCGAACATGCTCCTCGACCTCGGGCAGCCAGGACCGGCGCTCGCGGAGTTCGAACGGTCGCAGAAGAACGACCCGAACCGTTTTCGTGGTCTCGCCGGTGCGGCGCGGGCGGCCGAACTGGTCGGCAACCGCGACAAGGCGCGGGACTACTATGCGAAGCTGATCGCCCTCGCTGCGACGGCCGACACGGAGCGTCCGGAGATCGCCCAGGCCAAGGCCTTCAAGTAGGGCAGGCTGCGGGAACGACCGCGTAGACGCGCACCGGCTGAGCCCGGGTCTTGAACTGCACGGGCCCGTGATCCTCCACGCGGATGGCGCTGCTCAACCCGGCGCGCGTCTGCTCGTCGATCAAGATCGGCTGGCCCAGGATCTTCGTGTGGGCCTCCAGGTGGGCGGCGAGATTGACCGTGTCCCCGACGCACGTGTAGGTCACCCGCCGCTCCGTGCCGGTGAAACCGGCGATGACCTGCCCGGACGCGATGCCGACGCCGATCCGGATCTCGGGCTTGCCCTGCGCCGCTTGATCGCGATCGAAGCCCGCCACCAGCTCCAGCATCTCCAGGCCGGCGCGCACCGCACGCTCCGCGTGGTCGGCGTGGGGCAGCGGGGCCCCGAACAGCGCCATCAGCCCGTCGCCCAGCATCTGGTTGACGATGCCTCCCTGGCCGCCGATGGCGTCGAACATCAGCGTGTAGTAGCTGTTCAGCAGGTCGATCGTCTCCGACGGCTGCAGGGATTCGGCCAGGCTCGTGAACGAGCGGATGTCCGAGAACATCACCGTGGCGTCGACGTGCTTGCCGCCGAGCGCGAAGCCCGTCACCAGCAGCTCCTCGGCCACTTCGGCCGTCGCGAACTTGCGAAACAGCTCGCGCTGCTGGTCACGCAGGCGCTTCTTCTCGAGGCTGGCCGCGACCCGGGCTCGGAGCAGCACGGCGTTGACCGGCTTGAACAGGTAGTCCTCGGCGCCCATCTCGATGCATCGGGCCACGCTGTCGACCTCGTCCACCGACGACATCATGACGATCGGGATGTCGCGCAGCTTCGGGTCCGCCCGGAGCGCCTCGAGCGTCTCGTAGCCGTTCATCTCGGGCATCTCGATATCGAGCAGCACGAGGTCGGCCGGGCGGCTGCGGAGGATCTCGAGGGCCAGTCGGCCGTTCTCCGCGAAGGCGACGCGGTGCCCGAATTGCTCCAGGGTCCGGCCGACGAGCAGCCGGTTGACCCGGTTGTCATCGACCACCAGAAGATCACCCTTTCACGCTCGACCTCCCGCAGCGCCCGCGCGACCCGCGCGCACTCGCCGGCGAGGCGCTCGACCCGCGAGGCCGCTCCGTCCAGGCTGCCGGACCTTGCCAACCCTTCGAGATCCTTTGCGAGGGTGGAGAGGGTCATCGCGCCGAAGCTGGCCGCGTTGGACTTGAGCGAGTGCGCGGCCCGCCGGAACGAGTCGGTGTCCTTCTCGGAGAGGGCGCGGCGCATCGTCCCGACCAGCTCGTGCGAGTCCTCCACGAAGGTCGACAGCAGCTCGTCGAAGAAGCTGGCGCCCATCGTCGCCCGGAGCCGGTCGAGCGTCGCCTGATCCAGCACCTCGCTCGACGGCCTGTCCGGCGCGACCCTGTCCGCGCGGATCGGGTCCGACTCGCGCACGGAGCTGCGCTCGAGCGCGACCACGAGCTCCTCCACCCGGATCGGTTTGCTCATGTAGTCGTCCATCCCGGCGGCCAGACAGAGCTCACGGTCGCCCTGCATCGCGTTGGCCGTCATCGCGACGATCCGTGGGCGCCCGCCAACGGGCCAGCGCCGGGTGATCTCCCGGGACGCTTCGAACCCGTCCATCTCCGGCATCTGGACGTCCATCAACACGAGGTCGTACGGTTGCCGCTCGATGGCCGCCACGGCTTCAAGGCCGTTGGCCGCGACGTCGGCGCGGTATCCCAGCTGCTCGAGCAGGCGGAGCGCCACCTTCTGGTTCACGACGTTGTCCTCGGCCAGCAACATGCGCAAGGGATGGCGGTGCGCCATCTCGGGATCGAGCTCGCGCCGGGACGGCGTCCGCTTCTCCACGCGGGTCGGTTGACCGGGGAGGGCCGCGGCCAGCGCGTCGAACAGCTGCGACGGCTTGATCGGCTTCGTCAGGTGCGCCGAGAACCCCACGCTCTCGGCGCCGGCCTCACGGCGGCCGAGTGAGGTGAAGAGCATCAGGGGGAGCGCCGTCGCCGTCCGGTGCTCGCGGATCGCCTGCGCGAGCGCGACGCCGTCCATCTCGGGCATGTGCATGTCGAGAATCCCCACGGCGAAGGGCTCGCCGGCCTGGATCCACGCGAGGGCCTCGCGCGGCGAGCCCGTCATCCTCACCGCCATCCCCCAGGCGTCGAGGTACGCCGCCAGGATCCGCCGGTTGGTCTCGTTGTCGTCCACCACCAGCACGCACTTGCCGTTGAGCGTGGGCTGCGTTCCCCGCAGCTCCCGCCGTGGCGGAACGACACCCTCCGCCGACGGCACGCGCACGGTGAACCGAAACTCCGACCCGTGCCCCATGCGGCTCGTCCACGCTGATCGTCCCGCCCATCATCTCGGTCAGGCGCTTGCTGATCGCGAGGCCGAGGCCGGTGCCTCCGTATTTCCTCGCCGTGGACGCGTCGACCTGACTGAACGATTCGAAGAGGCGGTCGATCCGATGCGGCGGGATCCCGATGCCGGTGTCCCGGACGGAGAAGGTCAGCTCGTAGATCGGGCCCGGGGCGTCGAGGCACTGCGCCGTCACCGACAGCACCACCTCGCCCGTCTCGGTGAACTTCACGGCATTGCTGAGGAGATTCGAGAGAATCTGCCGCAGCCGGGTGACGTCACCCACGATCGCCGCCGGCGTGTCGTCGGAGATCAGGTAGGCGAGATCGAGGCCCTTCTCGGCCGCCCCCGCCGAGACGAGATCGAGCGCCGACTCCACGCCCTCGCGCAGGTCGAACGGCTGGGCCTCGAGGTCCATCCGCCCCGCCTCGATCTTGCTGAAGTCCAGCACGTCGTTGATGACGGTGAGCAGGGCATCCCCGCTCGAGCGGACGATCTCCGCGTACTCGCGCTGCTCGTCGGTCAGCTCGGTATTCAGCAGGAGGCCGCTCATCCCGATCACCGCATTCATCGGGGTCCGGATCTCGTGACTCATCGTGGCCAGGAACGCGCTCTTGGCCTCGTTGGCCGTCTCGGCGTCGCGCCGCGCGGCGACGAGATCGCGGAAGAGACGCGCATTCTGGATGGCCAGGGCCGACTGGCTGGCGAAGGTCTTGAGGAGGTCGATGACCTCGGCGGAGAATTCCCCGGGCGTCTTCTTGTTGACGGTGAGCGCCACCGATCAGGTGGCCCTTGTGCAGCAGCGGAATGCCCAGGAGCGCCCGGGTTCCCGTCCGCAACAGGACGTCGCGGAGTGGGCCGTGATACGCGCCGGCCTCGGCGATGTCGGGAATCTGGATGGGCTCGTGCGTCACGGCCATGTGTCCGGCGACGCCTTCGCCGCGTCGGATCGGCGCGCGCCGGGCGACGGCGACCACCTCCTCGTCGAGGTTGTGGGTGGCGCGCATCAGGAGCTCCTCCGTCTGCTCGTCGTACTCGTAGACGGTGCACGAGTCGGTGCCGGCAAGCTGGTTCGCGCGGCCCACGATCGTCGTCAGCACGGTCTCCAGGTCCAGCGTCGAGCTCACCGCCTGGCCGACCTCGCCCAGCGCCCTTAGCTGGTCCAGCGCCTCCGTGAGCCCGGCGTTGGCGGCTGCGAGCTCACGCGTACGCTCCTCCACCTTCGCCTCGAGGTTGGCGTGCGACGCCTCGAGCTGCCCCGCCGTCCGGTTGAGCTCGTCGCCGAGCGCCTCGAGCTCGTCGCCGGTCCGGACGTCGATGCGGTGGCCGAGGTCGCCGGCGCCGATCCGCGCCGCGCCTTCCTGGAGCACCCGGATCGGCGCGACCATTCGCCGGGCGAGGAGAATGCTCGCCAGGACCGAAAGCCCCAGGCCCAGCACGAAGATGATGACGCTCCGCATGATCGGGGCGCGGAGGGGAGCGTACGCGTCCGCGGCTGCCCGTTCGACGAACACCAGCCACCCGACGGGAGTGATGCCTGCGTGGGCCGCGAGGACCCGCTCGCCCCCGAGGCCGTCGGCGACCACAGCCTCGGCCGCGGATCCCGAGCGGTCGGCCCGAGCAGCCTTCACCTGGACGAGGGTGGAGAGATCGCGCTTCGCGCGCAGCACCAGGCTGTCCGGGTGGGCGACGAGATGGTTCCGGGAATCCACCACGTAGGCATATCCGCCCGAGCCGACCTCGATCTGGGACACGATCTTCAGCACGGCGCCGAGGCTGACTTCCGCCGTGGTCACCTCGACGGCATGCTTGCCGCTCGGGACCGCCAGCGTCGCGTACGGCTCCGACTCGTTCTTGAGGTAAACGGGACTCCAGTAGGTCTTGCCGGCTCTCGCCTCCACGAACTTGGGTGCCCGGGAGAAGTCCTCCTGGCTTCCAACGATATCCGGCTCCAGGCGAGAGACACGAAGCTGCTCCTTGCCGGCGAGGTCGAGATGGCTGAGCTCACCGATGGCGGAAACATTGCGAAGGACTCTGAGAAAATCGAGCTCGCGTTGCTCCGCCAGCGCCGCTCCCAATCCGCCCCGAAACCCGAGCTTCGCCGGGCCGACCTGGCTCGCGTCGGGATCGTCGGACGCGGTCCGGGTCGTCTCGCGCACCTGCAGCTCCACCTCTTTCAGGAACTGCTCGATGCGGGCGGCCGCGGCGACCGCCTTCGCCCGTTCGACCCGGACGATCGCGCCCTGAGTTTCCCGGTAGGCGAAGTAGAGCTCGACGAGGCTCGACGCCATCAGCACGCCACCGACGAGAACGAGGAGAACGACGACGTACTTGCGAAAGAGCCGGCTGCCCGCGGTCGGGCTCTTCATCGCCGGAAGGCGTCGGCGCGAAACAAGATCTTTCGCGGGACGGTGAGGCCGAGCAGCTCCGCGGTCTTGAGGTTCACCGCGAGATCGATTTTCTCGGCGCCTTCGACGGGCAGGTCCTGAGGTCGGGCACCCCGCAGAATCTTGGCGACCAGCGCGGCGGCCTGGACCCCCTGCGCGTAGTAATCGGGCCCGTAGGAGACGAGACCGCCATAGCCGATCCAGAGTGCCGTGCCGAAGACGACCGGAACTCGCAAGGCGAGCGACCGCTCGATGATCGCGATGGTGAGCTCCGGGTTCGAGCCTTCCGGCGCCAGCACCGCGTCCTCGCGCCGGACTTCACGGAGCACCCGCCTGAGCTCACTGGGGTCGAGCATTCCTATCGGCACGACCTCCAGGTTCATGCGCTGCGCCGCCTCGAGCGCCTTGTGGATCATCGGCGTGGTGCCCAGGTCGACACCGTAGTAGATGAGCCAGACCCGGCGGACGGCCGGCATGAGTGTCTTGAGAACCTCCAGACGCTTGGCCACGAGCTCGGTCTGGAGACTCGACACTCCCGTCACGTTGCCGCCGGGCTGGACGAGCTTGTCGACGATGCCGGCACCCACCGGGTCACCGATCAGGGTGAACACGATGGGCACACTCTCCGTCGCGCCCCTCGCGGCCAGGGTGGCTGCCTCCTGGCTGGTGAAGATCAGGTCGACGCCGGCCTGGACGAGGGCGGCGGCGGCGGTGGGCATCGCCACCAGCTTTCCTTCGGTGAAGCGGATGTCGAACGTCACATCGCGGCCGTCTTCGAAGCCGAGCTCCTTGAGCCCGGCCTTCAGCCCTTCGACGGTCGGATGGCTCGCCGCCCACGCCGCGTTGAGGACACCGATGCGGAACGGGCGTCGAGCCTGCTGCGCCTCCGTGGGAGGTGAAGAAACGCAGAGCAGCGTCGCCACGGCGAGCCAGACGAGTGGTCGCCGGAGCACCTCGTCACATCGAGACGAGCTGGTGATAGGCGCCTTCGGCCACGTGATCCCAGGGCCCGACCAGCGCCTGGAACTTCGTGAAGGATTCGTGAACCTTCCTCGCCATGGGGCTCTTCTCGGACTCTTCCTTGACGACCTCGGTCGCCAGCTTCTTGAGCTCGCGCAGCGCCGAAACCGGGAGCGGGAGCACCTCGACCTTGGCTTTGAACTCCGTCTTGAGCCGCCCGAGCGCGATGGCGTTCTTCACGTGGAAGTCCGTGAGGCCAAAGACCTGGGTTGCCGCGACCGCATGGTCGAGCATCCGTTGCAGGTCGACCGGAAGCGCCTCGTACGCCTTCTTGTTGAAGGTGAACTCGGTCATCGCGCCTGGTTCGTGCCAGCCGGGGTAGTAGTAGTACCGCGCGGTATTGTGCAGACCGAGCTTCATGTCGTCATGGGGCCCGACGAATTCGGAGGCGTCGATGGCGCCGCGCTCGAGGGCGCCGTAGATCTCGCCTCCCGGGATGAGGACAACCGTGCCGCCGGCCTTGGCGATCACCTTGCCGCCGAGACCCGGGATACGCATCTTGAGACCCTTGAAGTCACCGATGCCGTTGATTTTCTTTCTGAACCACCCGGCCATCTGCGGGGCCACCGCCGGGCCAGGGCGCGGCACGAGGTTGTAGGCGAAGTACGTTTCCTCCCAGAGCTTGAGCCCGTCGCCCTGGTGGAACCAGGCAAACATGCCCTCGGGGTTCATGCCGAACGGGACGGTCGTGAACCACACCAGCGCCGGATCCTTCGCTGGCCAGTGCACCGTGGAGGCCATGAACGCCTCGACCGTGCCCTGAGAGGTGGCGTCGAAAACGCCGAGCGCGGGCATGATCTGGCCGGCCGGGGCGACCTCGATCTTGAATCGTCCGCCGCTCATCTCGTCCACCACTGTGGCGAGTCGCTGGGCCGAGCCCTGCAGCACGTCGAGCGCCGGGGGCCAGGTCGTCGGCATCCTCCACTTGAACTTCGGCTGGGCAATGACGTTCGGGGCGTCGACCACGACGGCAGCGCCCGCCGCTGCCAGCACGCCCCCCGCTTTCACGATGAACTTGCGTCGCTCCACGTTTGTGACCTCCCCAGGGTGATTGGTGGTCGGGCGGGATCGCTTCGGGTGACCCTGGCGTCGACCGGCTACTCGGTCACCTTAAGGCGATTGAGACTCGGCGACGAAAGGCTGACGGTTATCTGTCAAGAAGAGCACGAAGTTGGGCCATGATCGGCACGGTATCCACCGCGATGCGGGACCGCTACTGGACCTTAGTCCCATGCTCGCGGGCCGTGCGCGGGCGCCGCATGTCGACGAAATCCGATGAGCGCGAGGGGAGGTCGGCATGAAGAGCGATCTGATCGTGACCCAGCTTGACGACCGCGGCGAGGCTGGGCGCGTGGCGTACGTCGTGGTCAACGATCCCGAGCACCGCAACGCCCTCGGGCGTCGCGGCAAGGAGGAGCTGATCGCCGCATTCCGGACGCTGGCCGACGACGAGCGGCTCCGCGTCGCGGTGCTGACCGGCGCGGGCGACGCCTCCTTCATCGGCGGCGCGAACATCAAGGAAATGTCCGAGGTCGACGTCGAGGCCGCGGAGGACATCAGCACGAAGACACACCTCGCGTGTGACGCCATCCGCCGGCTCCCCGTGCCGGTGATCGCCCGGGTCAACGGCTACTGCCTCGGCGCCGGCATGGAGCTGGCGGCGGCGTGCGACATGCGCGTCGGCGCCGACACCGCGCGGTTCGGCATGCCCGAGGTGAAGTTCGGCATTCCGTCGGGCATGGAGGCGTGTCTGCTCCCGGGGCTGATCGGCTGGGGCAAGACGCGCGAGCTGGTGTTCACCGGCGAGATGATCGACGCGGCGGAGGCGCATCGTTGCGGCTTCCTGGATCGTCTCGTCGTGCCGGCCGAGCTCGACGCCGCCGTCGAGCGGTGGGTCAGCGCCATCCTCGCCGCGGGCCCGCGCGCGATCCGCATCCAGAAGCGGCTCGTGCGCGACTGGGAGCGCATGTCGATCGCCGACGCGGTCCGCCAGGGGATCGCCGCCGTGGTGGAAGCGCGGGGGACCGACGAGCCGCGGCGGTTGATGCAGGCCTTCGTCGAGCGGCAACGCGCCAGGAACCGGCAGCCCTAGCGCCGCCCGTGGCCTCCGCAGAGGCCACGGGGAGGGCTCACGGGCTGGCGGACTCAGCGCACGGGCTGGGGTTCGCCGTAGAAGAAGTCGTCCATCATCACGATGTCTCTGAGGGTGTCATCCGGTCCCGGTCCAGGAGCGGAATTCCCCGTCGTGATCTTCACCCGGCCGATGCGCGGATCGTCGAACACGATGCCGAAGAACGACAGGGTGGCGTCACCCGGAGAGGAGGGCACCAGCCCGATGAAGATCCGGTGGTTGCGCGCATCGAAGAACTCGATCTGCGTGTCGTGCTTCAACGTCTGCCCGGTCGGGGTATCGACGTCCGTGAAGATCGCGCCGAAGCCCGTCACCACTGCTTCCTGCGCTCCGCCGGTGCCCGGCACGAAGAAGAAGCCTTCGGTGATCCGGCTGGCGACCGGCGTGAACAGGCGCGGGGGGCTGAACGTGGTGAAGGTGTCGGCGTAGGTGGGATTGCCGAACAGCGTGGCCAGCCCGCCCTGCGGGCCGCCCGAGGGCGGCGCCTGCGACAGGCCGATGCCTGGCGTCGTGAACCTGGCGCCGCGGGTATTCAGAAAGACGTCGAATGGTGTGACCGGAGCCGTCGTCGCGTCCGAGCCCCCGCCGTCCCAGTTGATCTCGCGGCGACCGCTGGCCTGCGGTCCCGCGTTGCCGTTGTTCGGTTCCCCCAGAGCAGCGCGGAACGCGTCGACCGTGCCCTGAATTGATGCCGCCGTCGGCCCGGCGGCCTGGAACACGAGCTGCGCGTGCGCCGGGTGGACCGAGAACGACGGGAGGCCTGACAGCACGGCCACGGTGGCCAGGGCTGACAAGATCGTGCGCGTGTTCATGATTGCAAACTCCTTCTTCCGTGAACCCGGGCGTGAATCGAATGCCCTGTCATGACGCCGACGTCACCAGCACGCAGTCACCTCGCTTTCCCGCGTGGATGCCCCTTCGCTGCTCGGGGTCCTGCACAATTTACTTACACCCGGGAGTCGAGCCCGCTTGACCAGACTTCGATATTTCTATATTGTTCGAAGTATGAAAGCCATTCCGCTGGCGCGGCTCCAGGCCACCGATCGACACGTGGAAGCGTTCAAGTCGCTCGCGCACTCCACGCGGCTGCAGATCGTCTTCTTCCTCGTCCGCCAGAAGGATGAGGTCGCGGTCGGCGACATCCAGGCGGAGCTCGAGATCCCGGGCCCCACGCTGTCGCACCATCTCGACCTGCTCCGGCGCGCCGAGCTCGTCCAGAGCCGCAAGGAGGGAACGTTCGTCTATTACTCGACGAAGCCCGAGATGATCTCGGAGCTCGTCCGTCTACTCACCGCCTGCTGCTGAGAGGAGGACCATCATGATCGACGCGCCGAAAGTCCACGTCCACATGGCCGTGTCCAACCTCGAGAAGAGCCGCGAATTCTACGAGCGGTTCTTCGGGGTCGCCCCGGTGAAGGTGAAGTCCGGCTACGTGAAGTTCCTGCCTGGGTTCGGCCCCCTCAACCTGGCCCTCTCCCAGGCGCAGCCCAGCAGCGCCGGGGGCCACGTCGACCACATGGGGATCCAGGTTGAATCGCAGTCGATCGTGGTGCGCGAGATGGAGCGGGTGAAGGCGGCCGGCCTCCCGGTCCGCGAGGAGTTCAGCGTCGACTGCTGCCACGCCAACCAGGACAAGTTCTGGGTGCAGGACCCGGACGGCGTCGACTGGGAAGTGTACGTGCTCAACCACGATCTCGAGGACGAGGCGGCCAGCAGCAGCTCGTGTGCGTGCGCGCCCGCCGCGGTCCAGCCGACGCTGACGCAGGGGCTGACCATCGCCAAAGGCAGTTCGTGCTGCTCGTCGTGACGCGGGAAGGCGGGGACGTGCGCGTCCGCGCGCGGTGAGCGTCTCCGCCCGTCCGAGCCGGCGCGCAGGCTGGCGGGCGCGACTCGCCGACCCGATGCTCGGCGCCGTCGTCGCGCTCGGGATCACGCAGATCACGGCGTGGGGGACGAGCTACTACTGCCTCGGCGTGCTGGCGGGGCCGATCAGTCGGGACACGGGCTGGAGCCGTGGCTTCGTGTTCCTCGGCTTCACCGTCGCTCTGCTGGCCATGGGCATCGTGTCGAGTTCAGTCGGCCGCGCCATCGACCGTCATGGCGCGCGCGCGGTGATGACGCTCGGCACGGTGCTCGTGTCCGCCGGTCTCTTCGCGCTCTCGCACGTTCGCAGCGAGGTGGCGTACCTGTCGGTGTGGGTCTTCCTCGGCCTCGGCATGCGCCTGTGCCTGTACGATGCCGCGTTCGCCGCGCTGGTGCAGATCGCGCCCTCGCGCGGGCGCATGGCCATCTCCTACCTCACGCTGTTCGGCGCGTTCGCCTCCTCGGTGTTCTGGGTGGTCGGCCATGGACTGAACGAGCAGGTCGGCTGGCGGCAGACGCTGGTCGTGTTCGCCCTCATCAATCTTGTCGTGTGCCTGCCGCTCCACTGGCTCGGCCTCGCCCGGCGCGAGACCGGTGACGGCGGCGTCGCCTCGACCGCGGCGCCCACCGCGTCCCCGGACGGACCGCCGCTCGAGGGACGCGCCCGCTCGATCGCCATCGTGCTGTTCGCCCTGATCATGTCGCTCAACGGGTTCGTGTTCGGGGTCATCTCGGTGCAACTGGTTCCGTTGCTCGAGGCCGCGGGCCTGGTGACGGCGACCGCGGTGTGGGTCGCATCGCTGAAGGGCGTGGCCCAGTTCGGTGGACGGGTGGTGGAGATCGTCTTCGGCCGCAACCTGCGAGCGATCACCGTGGGCCGCATCGCGATCGGCATCCTGCCTCCGTCGCTGATCCTGCTGCTTGCCGGTACCGGGAGCCTCCCGCTGGTCGTCGCGTTCACGCTCCTCCTCGGCGCCTCGCAGGGAGTCATCACGATCGTCCGCGGTGCCGTGCCGCTCGCGCTGTTCGGCGCGAAGGGGTATGGCGCCGTGCTCGGCGTCATCGCGACGCCGGTGCTCGTGGTCAACGCCGCATCCCCCACCGTGTTCGCCTGGATCGTGGATCGCTGGGGCTGGGGGACGGCACGCGTGTCGCTCCTGGTCGGCTGCTCGGCGGCGTGGCTCTCCATGGAACTGATGTCCCGCTGGTACGAGCGTCGACGATCGGAGGCCATCGGAGCCGTGATCTTCGGCCGCTCCACTTCGAGCGGTCAGGGGCGGTTCGCGACGTACCGCAGAATCATGTCGGTCACCGTCGCGCGCCGGGCCGCGACGTCGCCCTTCGTGCCCATCGCCCCCCGGAAGATCGACGAAAACGTGTGCTGGTTCGTCACGTTGAACATGCCGAGCGCGGCGATCGCCTTGTGGATCTCCACGGCGTCGAGGTCCGGCCGGAAGGACCCGTCCCGCTGGCCGCGCTCGAGCACACGCCGGAGCGTGTCGATGATCGACCGGTTGAGCGAGCGCATCGTCCGCGATTTCCTCAGATGGCGGCCCCCCGCCTGGTTCTCGGCCACGACCAGCCTCACGAAGCCTTCATGATCGAGGTAGTAGTTGTAGGTGAATTCGACGATGCGCCGGATCGCGTCGACCGGCGAGAGGTGGTCGAGGTCGAGCCGGTCTTCCGCCTGCCGGATCTCGCCGTACACGTGCTCCAGGACGGCGAGGTAGACCTTCTCCTTGCCGCCGAAGTAGTAGTTGATGAGCGCGCGGGTGGTATGGGTCCGCGCCGCGATCGCGTCCATGCTCGCCCCCTTGAACCCGCGGGCGGCGAATTCCTCGAGGGCGGCGTCCAGAATCCGCGCCCGATTCGCCTCGGGCGCCTTCGGCTTGCGCATGGCCCGGCTCACGGCCCGAGCATATCCCGTGACGCCGGCGCGTCTTGCTCACGAATTGACGGTCCTGTTAAATTAGCGTGCATCCCATGAAAGACTCCTTGCTCTGCGGCCTCATCGGCGCCGGCATCCAGCGCTCCTTGTCTCCGGCGCTGCAGCAGGAGGAAGCCCGCCACCACGGCATTCGCCTGCACTACCAGCTCATCGACCTCAACGATTCCAGCCGCGGCACCGACGCCCTGCCCATGCTCATCGAAGCCGCGCGCATCATGCGCTTCGCCGGGCTGAACATCACGTATCCCTGCAAGCAGCTCGTCATCCCGCTTCTCGACGGCGTGTCCGACGAGGCGGCGGCCATCGGGGCGGTCAACACCGTGGTCCGCACCGGCGATCGGCTCGTCGGGCACAACACCGACGGCTCCGGCTGGAGCTGGGGCTTTCGGTGCGCGCTGCCGGGGGCGGATCTCTCGCGCGTGGTGCTGCTCGGTGCAGGCGGGGCGGGCTCGGCATGCGCGGACGCGGTGCTGCGGCTCGGCGCGGCGCAGCTCATCATCGTCGACCAGGACGCGCCCCGCGCCGCCACGCTGGCGGCGCGGCTGAATCGGCACATCGACGGCGGACGCGCGAGCGCCAGCACGGATCTGCGCGCGGCACTGGAGATCGCAAGCGGGCTGATTCACGCGACGCCGACCGGAATGGCCACGATGCCCGGCCTGCCGCTGCCGGAGGAATGGCTGAGGCCCGCGATGTGGGTGTCAGACGTCGTCTATACGCCTCTGGAGACCGCGTTGCTCGAGGCGGCGCGCCGCATCGGGTGCGCGACGGCCGACGGAGGACACATGAACGTCGGCCAGGCCATCGGCGGGTTCAAGCTGTTTACCGGCCTCGACGCGGACGCGGCGCGGATGAACGCGCACTTCCGAACGCTCGCCTCGTGATGGCCGTCCCCGAGCCCTCCAACCCGCTGGGCGTCGACGGCATCGAGTTCATCGAGTACGCCACCTCGCAACCGCAGGCCTTCGGCGCGCTGCTCCAGCAGATGGGGTTCGCCGCCGTGGCCCGGCACCGCTCGCGCGAGGTCATGCTGTACCGCCAGGGCGGGATGAACCTGATCGTGAATTCACACGGCGCGACGTCCGGATCCCCGGTCCTCAGCGCGATGGCCTTGCGGGTCCGCGACGCCGGATACGCGTATCGCCATTCGGTCGACCTCGGCGCCTGGGAGATCGAGCCCCACGTCGCGGCCATGGAGCTCAACATCCCCGGCATCCACGGCGTCGGCGACAGCCTGGTCTACTTCGTCGACCGCTACCGCGATTTCTCCATCTACGACGTCGACTTCGTCCCGCTCGCGGCCACCGAGGCCAAGCCGCCCGCGCTCGCCGGCCTGCACTGGTTCGGCGTGGTGCAGACGATCCTGGGTGAGCGCACGCGCGACTGGGTGGACTTCTACGAGAGCCTCTTCGGGTTCTCCGTGCTGCCGCAGGGCCGGTACTTCGGCGTGCTGCCGAACGGTACGCTCCTCGAGAGCCCGTGCCACACGTTTTACTTGCAGCTGATCGAGCCGCCGCCCGGATCGGACGACATCCGCTGGGAGGAGGGCCTGGTCCGGGTCGGCCTGGGCGCGCGCCACGTGCCGACGGCGGTGCACGCGCTGACCGAACGGGGGATCGTGTTCGTCGATCGTGGCGCGGTGCAGCCGAGCGAGAAGGGCGCGCTCACCCAGCAATACCTCGGCAGCGTCACCTTCGAGCTGGTCGTCAGCCATCGATGAACATCGACCACTTCGGGATGGACACGATCACGCTCGCCGGGCCGCTCGAAGCCAAGCTCCGCGCGATTCGTGAGGCCGGCTTCACGCAGGTCATGCTGAACGCGGGGGACGTCGTCGGCCATCCCGGAGGCGAGGCGGCCGCGGCATGCGCGGTGCGCGAGAGCGGACTCAGAGTCACGGGCTTCCAGGTGCTCCGGGACTTCGAGGGGCTCACAGGGCACCTGCACGCGTACAAGGTCGACGTGGCCAAGGCCATGCTCGAGATGTGCCGGGCGCTCGGCTCGAGCGTGCTGCTGGCCTGCTCGTCGACCTCCGCGCACGCGACGGGAGACAAGGAGGCGCTGATCCGGGATCTGCGGAAGCTGGCGCTCCTCGCGGTTCCGTTCGGCATCCGCATCGCCTACGAAGCGCTGTCCTGGGGCCGGCACGTCAATCTCCTGACGGAGGCGTGGGAGATCGTCCGGGACGCCGACCGCTCGAACCTCGGCCTCTGCATCGATTCCTATCACGTCCTCGCCCACGGCACCGACGCCGGCGTCGTGGGCGCGATCGATTTGCGCAAGGTCTTCCTCGTGCAGCTCTCCGATTTCCTGTGGGAGGAGACCCGCTCGCGCGAGGACCGCATCGAGACCGCGCGCCACTACCGCGTGTTTCCGGGCGAAGGCGTGCACAGCGCGGAGGTCGCCGCGCTCGTGCGGAAGCTGGACGACACGGGATACCGCGGCGACTACAGCTTCGAGGTCTTCAACGACGACTACAAGCAGCTGCCGCTGCCGATGGTCGCCGCGCGCGCCCGGCGCTCGGTCAAATGGATCGCCGGACTCGTCTCGCGCCGAAGCCTGCCCGCCCGCCGGAGCATCCCGGCGCCGGCGCGTTGATGCCGCTCGATGTTCTTCACCCGGCCTGGACGCCGCCGCGCTACCGCCGCGGCAGGCGCGCGAGCGCGTCGTAGAGGTGGATGGTCGAGCGCATCGCCTTCACCCAGTCGCCCAGGTGGAGGCTCTCGTTCTCCGAGTGGGCCTGGGTGTTGGGATCGGCCACGCCCATCAGGATGCAGGGCGCGCCCTTGAGGAGATCGGCGAACGGCTGCACGAAGCCGATGGTGCCGCCCGGCCGACCATGGCCGTCTCCTTGCCGAAGCCCGCCTTGAGCGCGCCGCGCGCGGCCTCGAAGGCCGGCCCCTCGGGGTCGGTGGTCCACCACGGCGTGGTGCCCTTGATCGTCGCGGTGACCTTCACGCCGTAGGGCGGCCTGGTGGTGAGCTTCTTCACGATGAGGCGGCCGGCCTCGCGCGCGTCCATGCCGGGGACGGTGCGGAGCGAGAGCCGCGCGCGGGCCGCCTCGATGATCTGGTTGGACGAGCCGAGGAACGGGCGCGCCTCCAGCGCGATCACGGTGAGCGCCGGCCGCGTCCACATGCGCTCGAGCAGCGAGAACTGGCTCTCGCCCCACAGCCGCACGCCGGGGAGCATGCCGGAGTCCTTCTTGAACTTGGCCTCCGACAGCGGCAGCTTCCGGATGCGCGCGAGCTGCTTCGCGCTGGGGCGCGCCACCTTGGCGTAGAGGCCGGGCACGTTCAGGGCGCCGTTCGGCTTGCGCAGGTCGGCGATCATGGCGCAGAGGATCTGCACGGGGTCCGGCACGGGCCCGCTGAGGCCGCTGTGCAGCGGCTGGTGCAGGCCCTGCACCTCCACGTCCACCTGGCAGATGCCGCGGAGCTGATAGGTGAGCGCGGGGTGGCCGACGTCGTAGTTGCGGGTGTCGGTGAGCACGATGACGTCCGCGGCCATCTTCGCCCGGTACTGCTCGAGGAAGCGGCCCAGGTTCCTCGAGCCGATCTCCTCCTCGCCCTCGATGATGAACTTCACGTTGAGCGGGAGCGTCTTGGCCGCCCTCAGGTACGAGCCGACGGCGGCCACGTGGGCCATGACCCCGCCCTTGTCGTCGGCGGTGCCCCGGCCGTAGAGACGGCCGCCGCGCTCGGTGGGCTCGAAGGCGGGCGAGAGCCACTTCTCCGCGCGGCCGGGGGGCATCACGTCGTGATGCCCGTAGAGGAGCACGGTGGGCGCGCCCGGCCGGTGCAGCCAGTCCCCGTACACGTAGGGATGCACGCCGGGGATCTCCAGCACCTCGACGTGCTCCACGCCCGCGTCGCGGAGCGCCTGCGCCATCGCCTGCGCGGAGCGGTGCACCTCCGCCGGGGGAAAGCCGGCGGCGGATACGCTGGGGATGCGGCAGAGGTCCACCAGCGTCTGCTTCCAGTGATCGAGCCGCGCGTCCAGGTCGCCCAGCGCTTCCCGCACGATGCCGTTCGCCGCCATGCTCACGCTCCCGTCAGGGTCATGTCGTAGCCGGCACCTCACGCAGCCACTGGAGGAAGCGCCAGCGGTGGCCCTCGAGGTCGAGCGCCTCGTAGACGCGATAGTCCCGCAAGTGATCGTGCAACCGGCTGACGATCTCGGCACCCGAGGCGAGCGCGCGCTGGTGGTGCGCGTCGATGTCGTCGACGTGCACGGTGATGTACTGGCTCGCGGTGCCGGCCCTCTTCGGGCTGAACGCGCCATGGGCGCCCTGCGCGCCGAGCCCGATCATGCCGTCGCCGAACTCGACCATCGTGTGGTCGATCGCGCCGTCCGCGCGCACGCCCCGCGCGGCCGGGACCTCGCGGAACCCGAACGCGCGCTCCAGGAACGAGAGCGCGGCACCGACGTCCTCATACGGAAGCCGCGGAACGATCGTTGGTCGTCGCATGGGCTGGACCTCCTGCCGGATTGCCGCCATGAGCACTGCCTTTCCTCGGTCGAGCGCCGCCGGCTCGAGCGCGGCCTCGCGCCGCAGCTTCCTCGCCAGGTCCACCGGCTTCATCGCGACCTCACCCTGTCTTTCCCGTTCGGCTTGATCAGTTCGCGCAGGTGCGCGCGGGCGCGGTTGAGCCGCGAGCGCACCGTGCCGATCGGCAGCTCGAGAGCCTCGGCCACGCTCTGGTACGAGAGCTCCTCCCACGCGAAGAGCAGGAGCGCCTCGCGCTCGCCGTCCGGCAGCGCCTCGATCGCGTCGGCCACGCGCGAGAACAGCACGCGCGCGTCGAGCGCCCGGGCGCTCGCGCGACCGTCCGCCGCCTCCAGACCCGCCGCGATCCGCGCGCTCGCGCGCAGCCGCCGCGCCTCGCCGCGCCGGTGCTTCAGCAACAGGTTCGAGCCGATCCCGTACAGCCACGGGAGCGCGCTCGCGCGCGACGCGTCGAACGTCTTGCGCCGCTCGAACGCGATCCGGAACAGCTCGCCGACCAGCCCCTCCGCCACTTTGGCGCCCGCCCGGCGGCCCAGGAAGCGCAGCAGGGTGGCCGCGTGGCGGTCGTAGATCAGCCCGAAGGCCTCGGGCTCGCCCAGCGAGCGGCCGATCACCTCCGCGTCCGAGGGAGCGCTCATCGTCTGTCTCTTTCCCGATCGCGGGGTTGGGTTCGCGGGGCGCACAACTATCGTTGCCGCAAGCGGGGATTCAGCACGTCGTTGAGCCAGTCGCCGAAGAGGGACATGGCGAGCACGCTGGCAAAGATCGCGAGGCCGGGGAACGTCAGCGGCCACCACGCGTCGCGCAGGTAGACGCGCGCGGCGCCGATCATGTAGCCCCAGCTCATCACGTTGGGGTCGGCCAGGCCGAGGAACGAGAGACCGGCCTCGAAGAGGATGGCCACGCCCACCGTCAGCGAGGCGTTGACCGTCACCGGGGGCAACGCGTTCGGGAGAATCTCACGCAGGATGATCCGGGCGTCGCCGACGCCGAGCGCCCGCGCGGCGGCCACGAAGTCCCGTTCGCGCAGCGTGAGGAACTCGGCACGGACGAGGCGCGCGGTGCCGGCCCAGTTGCTGAGGCCGATCGCGAGCACGATCGTCCAGATCTTCGGCGAGAAGATCGTGACGAGCACCATCGCGAAGAGGAACGCCGGAAGGATCTGGAAGAACTCGGTGATCCGCATCAGCGTCTCGTCCAGGCGCCCGCCGTGGTAGCCGGCCGTCGAGCCGACCGTGACGCCGATGACGAGGATGATCGTGGCCGCGGCGAGGCCCACCAGCAGCGAGGTCTTGGCGCCCACGACGATGCCCGCCATCACGTCGCGTCCCTGATGGTCCGTGCCGAGAACGAAGCGGCCGCTCGGTGGCTCCCACCGGCGGCCGGCGCGCTCCCACGGATCCGCCCGGTACACGACGGGGCCGAGCGTGGCGACG
This sequence comes from uncultured Candidatus Rokubacteria bacterium, assembly GCA_963707305.1. Taxonomy (GTDB): domain Bacteria; phylum Methylomirabilota; class Methylomirabilia; order Rokubacteriales; family CSP1-6; genus VGLJ01. The sequence goes on along the minus strand of CAVPPZ010000021.1, from coordinate 10,983 downwards.
GAGAGCATGAGCGCCAGCAGCGCGAGTCCGATCCAGCCCGCCGCGTTGGCGCGGAGCTTCACCGGTACCGGATCCGCGGGTCGAGCAATCCGTAGGCGATGTCCGTCAGCAGATTGAAGACGATGACGACGCCGGACGAGAACAGCAGGATGCCGAGCAAGAGCGGATAGTCGCGGCGGAGGATGGACTCGAAGGCCAGGCGTCCCATCCCGGGCCAGGAGAAGACGGTCTCGACCAGGATGGCGCCCGCCAGCACCTGGCCGAGCTGGATGCCCGCGACCGTCACCACGGGAAGCAGCGCGTTGCGCAGGGCGTGCACGGCGACGACGCGGGATTCGGCGAGCCCCTTGGCCCGCGCGGTGCGGACGAAGTCCGAGCCGAGCACGTCGAGCATGCTCGCCCGGACGAGACGGCTATAGAGCGCGATGAAGATGATCGCGAGCGAGACGACGGGGAGGACCATGTGGCGGCCCACATCGGCGGCGCGGGTCCACGCCCCGCCGGCGAGGCCGACGGTGGTCATCCCGTGCGTGGGGAACCACGGCAACGTGACGGAGAACAGCAGCAGCAGCATGATCGCGCTCCAGAAGACGGGCATCGCGTAGCCGAAGAGCGAGACCACGGCCAGGACGTTGCTCATGAGCGACGCCGGCCACCGCGCGATGAGCACCCCGAAGCTCACGCCGATGATCCAGGCCAGCGTGAGCGCCGCGACCGCGAGCAGCAGGGTGGCGGGCACGCGATCCAGGATGAGCGTCAGGACGGGGCGGTTATAGAAGTAGGAGTCGCCGAGGTCCCCCCGCGCGAGCTTCGCGAGATAGACCATGAGCTGGACCGCCAGGGGGCGGTCGAGGCCGAAGTCCGCACGGATCCTCCGGAGCGTTTCTTCGCTGGCCCCGCCCGCCTCGCCGGCGAGCATGAGCGCGGGATCGCCCGGCGCGAGATGGATCAGCAGAAAGTTCAGGACGACGGCGCCGAGCACCAGGAGCACCGCTCCCAGCGCTCGGCGCCCGATGAATGGGCCGAGCCCCATCCGTCGGCGCGGCTACCGCGCCTTCTTCCAGTGGGTATCGAGGAAGGGGCTCATCGTGCCCCAGACGTTCGCGGGCACGCCGTCGAACTCCTTGTTCCAGACGGTCGTGTAGCCGACTTCGAGCAGCCAGATCAGCGGGAGCTCGGCGGAGAGCACGTCCTGGACCTGGTGGTAGAGCGCCTTGCGCTTCTCGAAGTCCTGCTCGCGCTGCGCCTTGGCGAAGAGGTCGTCGACCTTCGCATTGGTGTAGCCCATCACGTTCGTCCACACGAGCTTCTTGATGTTGGACGAGATGTACGTGCGCTCCACGCCGATGACGGGGTCGGGATAGTTGAAGACGACGTCGAGCGAGAGGTCGAACTCCCAGTTGGCCATGCGCCCCGCCCACGTCGGGAAGTCGGGGCTGCTGCGGAGCTGGAGGTCGACGCCGACCTTGCGGTACTGCTCGCGCATGTACTCGGCGATGGCGAGCAGGTCCGCGGACCCCGGGATGTAGTCGAGCACGAGCTTGAAGCGCACGCCATCCCCGCCGCGCCGGAATCCGGCGTCGTCGAGGAGCTTGTTGGCCTTGTCGAGGCTGTACTCGTACCGCCGGACTTTCGGGTTGTAGAACGGGCTCGCGGAGACGAGCGGGCCGTTGGCGACCTTGCCGTACCCGAACGAGAGATCCTTGAGGATGAGGTCCTTGTCGAGCGCGTGCGCGAGCGCCTGACGCACGCGGAGGTCGGCGAGCTCTTTCCGTCGGAGGTTGATCTCGATCCACGTGAGGGCCCCGATCGCCTCGTAGCCCCGCGTGGTGAGCGCGATGTGCGGCAGCGCCTCGAGACGCTTGAGATTGCCGAGCCCGGCGTAGTTGTACGGCGTGAGATGCACGCTGCCGGTCTCGAGCGCGGCCATGCGTGCCGCGGGATCGCTGATGAATTCCAGGATGATCCGGTCCAGGTACGGCTTGCCGGGCATGAAGAACTTGTCGTAGCGCTCCAGGATGAGATAGCGGCCGCGCTGCCACTCGACGAACTTGAACGGGCCGGAGCCGACGGGCGTGACGTTGGCGGGGTGCTTCTTGATGTCCTCCGTGCTGTAGACGTGCTTCGGCAGGACCGGCATGAGCAGCGGGACCAGCGAGGACATGAACGACGGATAGGGGTGAGACAGCCGGAAGACGACGGTGTGCGGGCTCGGCGTCTCGACCGATTCGAGCGCGCGGTGCATGGCGACGCCGAACGGGTGATTGGCCTTCACGGTCTCGATGGAGAACTTCACGTCCTCCGACGTGACGGGCTTGCCGTCGTGGAACGTCGCGTTCTTGACGAGCTGAAACGTGTAGGTCCGGGCGTCGGGCGAGATGGTCCAGCGCTCGGCCAGGTACGGCCTGAACTGGAACTTGTCGTCCTGAACGACCAGCGACGCGAAGAGCTGGGTGGCCGGGAGCCCGGTCGGCGTTCCCGACACGATCGCGCTGTTGAGATGCGTGGGCTCAGGGTACGTGGCCCGCAGCGTGCCGCCGCGTGCTTGCGCGGTGGCCAGAGCCGGGGCCGCGAGCACGATCGCCATCACGACGACCGCGAGGATCGACGAGGGGAGCAGGCGGCGCGACGGTCGGAGGTCGTTCATGGGATTCCCATCTCCTTGGTGGCGTGCATGACCTCGCCGCCGACGATCGTGGCGGCGACCTGGATGGCTGCGATGTCCGCCGGCGCTTCCTCGAAGGGATTCCGTTCCAGGATGACCAGGTCGCCGAGCTTGCCGACCTCGAGCGTGCCCTTGTGCCGCTCTTCGAAGGCGCCGTGGGCGGCATTGACCGTCATCGCCGCGACGGCGTCGTGGACCGAGATGCGCTCCGCGTCGTTCAGGACCTTTCCGGAGCTCGTCAGGCGCGACACGGCGCTCTTGATGCAGAAGAGCGGGCCCACCGGCGTGACAGGGCAATCGGAGTGCAGCATCGGACGGAGCCCGGCGTGGATGGCGGAGCCGACCGGGTCGAGATGCTTGACGCGTTCGGGGCCGAGGAAGCGATCGCGATGCCGGTCGCCCCAGTAGTAGACGTGGTTCACGAAGAAGTCCGGAATGACGCCGAGCTGCCGCATGGTCGACAGATGCTCCGGGTGACACACCTGACAGTGCTCCACGCGATAGCGATGATCGGGCTTCGGCGCCCTCGCCAGCGCGCGGCCGTACGCCGTCAGCACCGAGTCGATCGCGGCATCACCGTTCGCGTGGATCTTGATCTGATAGCCCTTCTCGTGCAGCGTCCGCACCATCTCGTCGAGCTCGCCTTGCTCGTAGATCAACCAGCCGCGCTCGTCGTGGTTGCAGGTGTAGGGCTCGCGAAGCGCGGCGGTGATGCCCTGGATCGACCCATCGGAGACGATCTTGCACCCCGCCACGCGGAGCCACTCATCGCCCGAGCCGGGCGCGAGCGCGAACTCCTTCTCCTTGAGCAGGTCCCAGCCGACGAACATGTTGACCCGGAGCTTGAGCCGGCCGTCCCGCCGCGCGTGCTGATAGGTCTCGAGCATGTCGATCCCACGCGCGCGCATGACGTACGCGTCGTGAATGCTCGTCACGCCGCGGCTCAGGTACTCCGTCTGCGCGTCGGCGAAGGCGCGACGGACATCGTCCGGCGCGTAGGGAGGGATGAGCCGCGTGACCAGGAGCTGCGCCGGCAGCTCGTAGAGAATGCCGTCCGGCTCGCCGGTCCCAGGGAAGCGCCCGATCCGCCCGCCCGCCGGATCATCCTGGCGCTCGAGCACGCCGCTCATGCGGAGCGCGACCGTGTTCGCGGCGAGGAGGTGACCGGAGTTGTGCCAGATGACGATCGGATGATCCGTCGACGCACGGTCGAGGTCACGCCGGTTCGGATGCCGGAGATCGGCCACGCCGGTGTCGTCATAGCCGCGGCCGAGCACCCACTGTCCCGGCGGTGTCCGCCGCGCGCGCTCGCGCAGCCGTTCGACGATGTCCTCGATCGTACGGTTCGGTGGTGTCCGCACGTCCACGCCGAGCAGCGCCGTGGCATGGCCGACCATGTGATTGTGCGGCTCGATGAACCCTGGCAACACGGTGCGGCCGCCGGCGTCGATCACCGGCAGCCCTCGCGTCCGCCATCCGCGGACGTCGCTCTCGGCGCCGAGCGCGGCGATGCGGCCGTTCTCGATGGCGATGGCCTGGGCGCGCGTCCGTGCGGCATCCATGGTGACGACATTCGCGTTGGTCACGATCACGTTCATGCGCGGCCTCCCGGCGGGGCGATTCTATCCCGCCGCGACGTGAGCGACGACGAGAGCGCCACGTAGGACCAAGGTCCGGTAGCCGTCGGAAAGCGCTCGCACTTGAATGGACTCGAGGAGACGTGACCATGCGAGCAACCATCGTGGCAGCCGTGTTGAGCCTCGCATTGTGGCCGGGCCTCCTGTCGGCCGGTGACCTGGCGAGCTTCGGGCTCAAAACGACGCGTGACCTTCTCGAGGTCTGCACCACGCCCGAGGGCGATCCCATCCGCAAGGAAGCCGTGCACTACTGCATCGGCTTCCTCGAAGGCGCCGTGGGATACCACAACGCGCTGAGCACCCACAAGGACATGAGGCGGCTCACCTGCTATCCGTCCGGTACCACGCGAGAGGACGGCGCGCGGGCGTTCGTCGGGTGGGCGCAGGCGCGTCAGACCGACCAGAAGCTGATGGGCGAGGCCCCGGTCATCGGGCTGATGCGTTCCCTGAACGCGCAGTGGCCCTGCAAGGAGGCCCAGCGATGAAAAGCATGACGCTGGCCCTGATCCTCGTCCTCGGGGTGGGCGGATGCGGCACGACCACGGGGACCAGGACGGTGAGCGGCGGAGCGATGGGAGCCGCCGGCGGCGCCGCCCTCGGAGCGATCGGAGGGAACGCCGGGCTCGGCGCGGCGGTCGGTGCGGGCGCAGGTCTGCTCGGCGGCTACCTCTACGACCAGCACAAGAAGGGCAACATCGGACCGGACTGAGCTCAGAGCGTGACGGTGCCCTCGATGCACGTCGTGACCGCGCCGCCGATCCAGATGTCACGGCCGTCCCGCTCCACGTGGACGCGCCCCGCCCGTCCCAGGACCGTGCCCTGGCTCGCGACGTATGTCGAGGGAGCGAGGCCGTTCCCGATCAGCCATTGCGCGAGACCGGCATTCAGACTGCCGGTCACGGGGTCCTCGTAGCCGGCGGCCGTGAACGCCCGCACCTCGAACTGCGCATCCGATCCATCCTTCACGCGGTCCCACGGCGCGACGACGCCGACGCGCAACCCGGACAGGGTCGCGTAGTCCGGACGCAGCGCCAGCACGTCATCCCTGGAGCGGAGCAGAACCGCCAGCCAGCCCGGGCCGTTGTCCACCCAGTTCGAAGCAACGACCGCATCAGGCGCCAGATGCAGTCCCTTGATGACCCGCGCCAGGACATCGGGCTCGAGCGGCCCGGTGCGGCTCAACTCGGGCGCCGCGAAGGCGAGTCGATCGGAGCCACGACGAATGCGAATGAGGCCGGCCTCGCATTCCTGGATCACCTCACGGCCTTTCGGTCTTCCACCGGACGCCAGCCATACGTGGCAACTCCCCAGCGTGGGATGGCCGGCGAAAGGGAGCTCGCGCGCGGGTGTAAAAATGCGCACGCGATAGTCTGCGCCGGCCGTCCTCGGCTGCAGGAGGAAGGTCGTCTCGCTGAGGTTCGTCCAGTTGGCGAACGCGGCCATCTGCGAGTCGGTCAACGCGTCCGCGCCGACAACGACGGCCAGCGGGTTGCCCCGGAGCGGCTGCGAGGCGAACACGTCGGCCTGCTGGAATGCGAATCGGGTCGTGCCCTGGCTCGGCATGATCGTCCTTGCGCGTGAGGTTAGGAGAGCGCGATCGCGTGCTTGGCCACGAGCTCGTCGAGCCGGTCGGCCATGCCGAGGCTCGCGAGCACGTCGGCGCCGTCAGCGCCAGGCGCGGCGACGAGTGCCCCGGGGACGACGGGCGTGCGCGAGAGGCGGAAGGGCGGCCCGATCGTCGTGATCGCATCGCCGCCCGCGTCGACGCGGGTGAGGCTGAGACCGTGGGCGACGACCCAGGGCTCGCGCATGAGCGCGGTCGCCGAGACGAGCGCGTGCGCGCCGATGCCTGCGGCGGTCAGCGCGCCGACCCACTCCATCGCTGGTCGCTTCGCGAAGCACTCCTGGAGCGCCGCCTCGAGCGCGCGCCCCTTCAGGCCCACGATGCCGTGGACGCCATCCAGCGCGGCGAGTCGGCCCTCCTGTGCATCGTGGGCGCCGAGAAAGAACCAGCCGTCGCTCGCGCGGTACAGACGCTGGAGCGGGCCCCAGCCGAGCGTGTCAGCGTGCGCCCTGCGCATCGCTCTGGATCAGCGCGGCCTGCAGGACCGTCGCGGCGGCGACCAGTGACGTGTGCGCGTGCTGGCCCTCGCCGCTGCGCTGGCGGTGGAACAGCGCGAGCCCGACCGCGAACGCGCCGAGGAGGCCGGTCGCATAGTCGTTGGGCGCGAAGGGCTGCGGCCCAGGGGGCCCGGCCTCGCCGCCCATCCGCGCCGCCATGCCGGTCGCCGCCTGCGCGTTCGGCTCGTAGCCGGGCACGCGCTCCCAGGGGCCGCCGTAGCCGCAGAAGCTCACCGAGCCGTACACGATGTCCGGGCGCCGCGCCTTCACCTGCTCGTAGCCGATGCCGAGCCGCTCCGCGACGCCGAGCCGGAAGTTCTGCATGACGACGTCGGCGCGCTCGACGAGCCGTCCCAGCACGTCGAGTCCCTCGGGCGTCTTGAGGTCGACGAGCATCGTCCGCTTCCCGCGGTTCACGTCGGTGTGATAGCGATGAACCTGCCAGCGATAGCCGGCGCCTTCCTCCCGCGGGTTGTTGACCTTCACGACGTCGGCGCCGAATTCAGCCAGCGTGCGTGTCGCGGTCGGCCCCGCGAGCACCTGGGTGAGGTCCACCACGCGGATTCCCTCGAGCGCGGCGCGCAGGCGCGCGGCGGCCGCACGCGGCGGAGCCGTCTCGCGCGCTTCCCGCGAGCTCCACGCTGGTACGCCGTCAGCGGCGCGCCGAGCCCGCACGGCGCCGGGCGTGCCCGTCAGTTGCACGGCGAGGCCTGGCTGGAGCATGGCGCCCAGGTCCGGGTCGATGACGTCGGCGACGATGCCGGCGCGTTTCGCGTGGTCGGTCGCGAGCCACTCCGCGGTCGTCCGGATCAGCGTCAGCGGAACGTCCGCCCGGCGTCCGAGCTCCTCCCATTCCGCAGCCGGCCGGCTCCGGAACATCTCGGCGAGCTCGGCCTGCTGGCGCTCGCGCAGCTCGGTGCCGCGCGCGAGCGCGCCCGGCCGCTCGCGTTGCACGTACCCCTTCGCGATCCAGTCCGGCTTGCCGACCGCGTCGACGAAGCGCTCGAGGAAGCGAAACGTCGCGAGGCTCAGCCGGATCCATCGGCCATCGGCACATCGGAAGATCCCGGCCCACGGATCGTCCGGACGCCCGCCTTCGGGCTTGCCGTTCACGAGGAGGCCGGTGGATCCGATGGCGAGGAACGTGGCGTCGAAGAGCGGCACTTCGATCCCTTGCCCGAGCCCGTCGCGCTCGCGGGCGATGAGCGCCATCACGATCGAGACGGCGGCGGCGATCGCGCCGAAGGTGGAGGAGATGGGGACGGCGGTGAAGCGAGCCTCGCCGGCCTGCAGATAGACGCCGGTGGCGGCGCCGAGCACGCCTTCCCATGCCGGCAACGACGCGCGGGGATCGTCCGAAGCGAAGCCGGGCAGGGAGCAGTGGACGAGGCGCGGGTTGCGCGCCATCGCCTCGCGCGCCCCGAGGCCGAGGCGATCCATCACGCCGGGCCGGAAGTTCTCGATGACCACGTCGGCGGAGTCGATCAGTCGCCACGCGTGAGCGCGACCCTGGTCACTCTTGAGATCGAGGGCGACGCTCGCCTTGCCCCGATGGAACGTGGCGTTGGCCGGCGTCTTCCACCGCGGCCCGCCGGGCGGGTCGATGTGAATGACCTCGGCGCCCTGATCGCCGAGCAGCATCGCGGCCAGCGGCCCCGCGATCCACTGCCCGAAATCGACCACTCTCACCCCGTCGAGCGCCCCCATGTGTGCCTCCTCCGAGGTCGAGCGGTTAGCCCGTCGTGTAGTCGCAGATCTGCACCGGCGCCCCGGACCACCCGGCGGCGTCCGCGGCCAGCGCCAGCAGACGCTCCGTGGTGAGCGCATCGTAGGAGCCCTCGCCGCAGGCGCTGCACACGTCGGCCGGGACGTTGCGGACGACGACGGTCGTCCCGTCGGCCTCGAAGGTCGCGGTCGTCGTCCCGCGCTCCACCACGCCCTGCTTGCAAATCCCACACGTGCTCATTCGCACCCCCTCGCCATGCCACAATACGCGTTCGGAGGACCTCGCATGCGTTTGAGTCTCGCCTACGAGATGCAGCGGCCGGTCGTCGACGATCATCGGGTCATCGAGGAGACGCTCGAGCAGTGTGTCCTCGCCGACGAGATGGGCTTCGACACCGTCTGGTTCGTCGAGCACCACTTCCTCACCAGCTTCTCGATGTCGCCGTGCCCGGAGGTCATCTTCGGCGCGCTCAGCCAGATGACGAAGCGGATCCGGCTCGGCTTCGGCGTGGTGATCCTGCCCTATCATCACCCGGTCCGCGTGGCCGAGCGCGTGGCGATGGTCGATCACATGTCCGGCGGACGCGTCGAGTTCGGCACCGGGCGCTCGGCCCCGTACGAGCAGATCGGGATGGGGATCGATCCGCGGAACACGCGGGCGATGTGGGAAGAGTCGCTGCGGATGATTCCGAAGATCTGGGAAGACGGGCTCTTCTCCTGGGAAGGGCAGTTCTGGAACGTGCCGCCGCGCGACGTGCGTCCCAAGCCGTACCAGAAGCCGCATCCGCGCATGTGGGTCGCGGCGCTGCAGCCGGCCACCTACGAGCTCGCGGCGGAGCTGGGCATCGGCGTCATGGCGCTCAGCGTGGCCTCCCCCTCGTACCTGGCGCCGCACATCGCGCAGTACAAGGAGCGGGTCCGCCACGCGCGGCCGGTCGGCAAGGTCATCAACGACCAGTGGCTGAGCTCGACCATGGGCCTCTGCGACTGGGACGACAAGGCGGCGCGCGAGCTCTCCGCGAAGTCGCTCCGGACGTTCTTCGGACCGGATCGGCCGTATCTGAAGGATCAGACGCACCTCTACGAGCACCTCGTGGATTCGTGGGGCGGCGTGCCGGACCACCTCAGGGCCAACTTCTCGCGCTATCTCAAGACGGAGGGCGCCGAGGGCGCACCCACGGTGGATCTCTCCGGCGGCTCCGGACAGATCGCGACGGCCCTGTGGAACCAGATCGACGCCGACACGCTGGTCGACCGCGGGGTCCTCGTCGCCGGCAATCCGGAGACCTGCCTGCGGAGCATCGGCATTCACCAGGAGGCGGGCGTCGACGAGCTCCAGTTCCTGATGGCGACGGAGACCGTGCCGCACGAGAAGGTGATGTCGTCGATCGAGATGTTCGGCAAGCACGTCATCCCGAAGCTGAAGAAGTAGCCGGTGAAGTCGTACGCGCGATGGCTCGATTCCGGCCCGGCCGAGCGTGATCCGCGGCGCTGCCGCGTCTGCGGCCACCGCTCGGTGGCGCCCGCGCGCCGTCAGGTCAACCGCCTGCTCGTGATGCTCCTCGGCGTCCTGATCGCGTACATCGTGCTGGACGTGGCGAGCGACGGCCGCCTCGACGGGAGCCTGTATCGCGCGATCCGTGCGGAGTTCGCCGCGAGCGGACACCGCGCACCTTGACTCGCATTTCAGGGGTCCGCTAGTCTTGGGGCCGATGCGCACCGTGCTCACGGGCGCTCCGCTGTACCTGACCCACTTCGGTCTCGCCGAGGCGCCCTTCTCGACGACCCCCGACCAGCGGTTCATCTACCTGAGCGACCGCCACCGCGACGGGCTCGCGCATCTGCTGTACGGCGTGGCCGAGCGGGGCGGGTTCGTCCAGCTCACGGGGGAGGTGGGCACGGGCAAGACCACCCTCTGCCGGTATCTCCTCGAGCACCTGCCCGGCCACGTCGACGTCGCGCTGATCCTGAACCCGACGATGACCGCTGCGTCGAGCTGCTCGCGACGATCTGCCAGGCGCTGCGCGCGAACTTTCCCGCGAGGGCTCGCCGACCTCGAGGAGCGTTGGACGCGCTGTTACACCCACCTCCTCGAGGCGCACGCGAACGGCGGCCGGCACCCGCATCGATGATCGTGGACGAGGCGCCGCTGCTCTCGGCCGGCGTCCTCGAGCAGATGCGGCTCCTCACCGCACCTGGAGACATCCACGACAAGCTCCTGCAGAGCGTGACCCTCATCGGCAGGCCGGCCTGGTCAGACTGCTCCAGCGGACGGATCTCCGCAGGTCGCCAGCGCGTGGCGGCGCGGTACCACCTCACACCGCTGAACAGCAGGAGACGCGCGCGTACGTGCTCCACCGGCTCGCGGTGGCCGGGCAGTCGGGCATCGTCTTCGAGGAGCGCGCGCTGCGCGTGGTCCACCGGGAGACCCTGACGTGCCGAGGCTGATAAACATCCTGTGCGACCGGGCGCTGCTCGGCGGGTATGCGGCGCGCAGCGCGCGCGTGACGCGGGCGATCGTGCGCCGCGCGGCGCGCGAGATCGCCGGTGAGGTGCCGATCGCGCGCGATCGTCGCCGCCGTCGCGTCGCCTGGTTCGCCGGCGGCGGCGCGGTCGCGGTGGCGGCGACCGTCGCGGCCCTGATGTTCCTGCCGTCGGCGCGCTCGAACGCGACCATCGACGCGCGCCCGCCCGCGACGCAGACTCGTGTCGGGCCGGCGAGCCGACCCCCGCGCCGCTGCCGCCGCCACCAGCCGTCTCCCTGAAGGCGCTGGTGGAGGGGGGGCGCGTGCCGACCAACGCCGACAGTGCCTACGCGAGCGTGACGGCGCGCTG
>CAVPPZ010000020.1:0-90546 GCA_963707305.1 uncultured Candidatus Rokubacteria bacterium | reverse complement strand
CTGAGGTCGCGGCGGCTCAGGGGACGGGCGGCGTGACGGCCTGCCGTTCCAACGACGCCAGGCGCACGCGCAGCTCTCCGAGCTCGTCCTCGGTGAGTCTCTCGGCACAGCCGTCCACGATCCGCCTCGCCCGCTCGGCGAGCCTGCGCTGGGCGCCGGAGTCGGGGATGGCACGCGCGATGTCGCCCAGAGCACGCAGCACGCGCAGACTGACCGCCACGTCGGCCTTCGCGTAGAGACGGATCTGGTCGAAGGCCGTGTCCACGAGCCGGTCGAAGCCCGGCCACGGGATGCTGACGCGCAGGAGGCCCGGAGGATCGTAGCGCAGGGACGCGGGCTCTTCCCGGGACGCGAAGCGAATCAGGATGCGGCTCAACTGGTCGACGCAGTTGATGGCGGTGCTGGGGTCGTTCACGGCGGGCGAGATCGCCCGGAGCGCGATGTCGACGATCTGCAGGATGCCGAACTCGATGTCCTGCTGGAGCGTTCTCGTCGGGCCGAGGTCGAAGGCCCCACGCAACTCCGCGCTTCTGACCGGGGAGAGGCGGTCTCCCTTCGACACCGTCACCAGCGGAATTCCCGCCGGCACGAACTGGCCGACCCGCCGGACGATCCGGATGCTCACGCCGTACGACTTCGCGAGGACGACCAGCCGGCCGATGTCGATGAAGCGGACGTAGCCCGAGACGTCGCTCGAAACCTCCGCCTCGTGCGCGGTCGGCTCGGGCACGCCGGGCTGCTCCATGCGACTGCGCCGCCGCGGCTCCGGCATGAGCTCGTCGATGATGGCTTCCGTCTCGGCGGCGATCTTGTCGACGATGTGGTTGACGCTGATCGCCTGCGAGATGTGGTGGATGAAGAAGAGCAGCCACGCGACGCACGCGAGGGCGAGCAGCATCGCGCCGAGGACGGTCAGGACGGGCGCGAAGGGCTCCGGGACCGAGCGCGCCGCGGGAAGCGCGGCCACGCAGTAGGAGAAGGTGCCGAGGAAGATGCCGAGCGTCCGCTGGGTCACGCGATCGCGCGCGAAGCTCACGAGGATGCGCGGGGAGAACTGCATCGAGGCCAGCGTGAGCGTCATCAGCAGGATGGCGAAGACGATCGAGACGACCGTCATCATCGAGGCCGCGATCGCCGCGAGGATCACCTGGGCCACCTGAGGATCGGCGTGCGAGGGGAACAGGACCTTCGGCACCAGGGTGTTGAGTGCGGGGACGGCCTCTTCCAGCGCGGAGAGGAGCGCGCCTGCCGATCCCAGCGTGAGCGCGGTGATGAGCGGGCGGACCAGGAAGCCGCCGCGCAAGCTGTACATCACGTGGTGGAACGAGAGGACCAGGCGTTCGTTCAGCATTGCGCCCGGAGGATCTGCCGAAAGGAAGTCAGCGTCAACGAGAGACGGGTGCGGTCCTCACTTCAACAGGAGCGGCCGGTGCATGGACGGCGGAGCCACGACGCCGCGTGAGGCAATGAGCTCGAGTGCGGCGAGGCCGAGGACGGCCAGCACGATGACGGCGGGCACCAGGCGGCGCATGGCTCTGTCTTCGAACTCCCTCACCTATAAGAGGGCCTCCGGGCATCAAGATTCTGTCGAACTTGCGTCGCGGGGTGTCAGGAAACACTCAAGACGGTCCTTGACCCGGCCTCCGCGTGAGGCGCCCAGCGCTCAGGTCACACCAGTCGCAGGGCGACGAGGATGAGGTCGATCAGCTTGATGCCGATGAACGGGATGATCACGCCGCCGACGCCGTAGATCCACAGGTGGCGGCGCAGGAGCGCGGCGGCGCCGATGGCGCGGTACCGCACGCCCTTCAGGGCGAGCGGGATCAGCGCCACGATGACGAGCGCGTTGAAGATGACCGCGGACATGATGGCGCTCTGGGGCGTGGCGAGGCCCATGACGTTGAGGGCGCCGAGGGCGGGGTAGGTGGACGCGAAGGCGGCGGGGATGATCGCGAAGTACTTGGCGATGTCGTTGGCGATGCTGAACGTCGTCAGCGCGCCGCGCGTCATCAGCATCTGCTTGCCGATCTCGACGATCGTCCAGCAGCTTCGTCGGGTTGGAGTCGAGGTCGATCATGTTGCCGGCTTCCTTCGCCGCCTGGGTGCCGGTGTTCATGGCGACGGCGACGTCGGCCTGGGCGAGGGCGGGGGCGTCGTTGGTGCCGTCGCCGGTCATCGCCACGAGGCGGCCGCCCGCCTGGAAGTCGCGGATCAGCTTGAGCTTGGTCTCCGGCGTGGCCTCGGCCAGGAAGTCGTCCACGCCCGCCTCGGCGCGATGGCGGCGGCGGTGAGGGCGTTGTCGCCGGTGATCATGATCGTCTTGATGCCCATGCGGCGCAGCTCGGCGAAGCGCTCCGTGATGCCGCCCTTCACGATGTCCTTGAGCTGGATCACGCCGAGGACCTTCGCGTCGTCCGTCACCACGAGCGGAGTGGCGCCGCCGCTGGCGATGCGCTCCACCGCGGTGCGCACGTCGAGCGGCACGGTCCCGCCCTGGCGCGTGACGTGCGCCTCCACCGCCTCGAACGCGCCCTTGCGGATCTGACGGCCGTTCAGGTCGACGCCGCTCATCCGCGTCTGCGCGGTGAAGGGGATGAACGTGGCGCCGAGCTGCTCGACCTCGCGCTCGCGGATCCGGTACTTCTCCTTGGCAAGGACCACGATGGAGCGGCCCTCGGGCGTCTCGTCGGACAGCGAGGCGAGCTGCGCGACGTCGGCGAGGTGGGCGTCGGTCACGCCGCTGACCGGCAGGAAGGCCGTCGCCTGGCGGTTGCCGAGGGTGATGGTGCCGGTCTTGTCGAGGAGCAGCACGTCGACGTCGCCGGCCGCCTCGACCGCGCGGCCGGACATCGCGATGACGTTCTTCTGGATCATGCGGTCCATGCCGGCGATGCCGATGGCGGAGAGCAGCGCGCCGATCGTGGTGGGGATGAGGCAGACGAGGAGCGCCACCAGCACGGTCACGGTGATCGGCGTGCCCTGGCCGGCGGCCTCGACGCTGTAGAGCGAGTAGGGAAGCAGGGTGGCGGTGGCGAGCAGGAAGATGATCGTGAGCGCGGCGAGCAGGATGTCGAGCGCGATCTCGTTGGGGGTCTTCTGGCGCTTCGCGCCCTCGACGAGCGCGATCATGCGATCGAGGAACGCCTCGCCGGGATTGGTGGTGACCTTCACCACGATCCAGTCGGAGAGCACCTGGGTGCCGCCGGTGACCGAGCTGCGGTCGCCGCCGGCCTCGCGGATCACCGGGGCGCTCTCGCCCGTGATGGCGGCCTCGTTGACGGAGGCGATCCCGTCGATGATCGTGCCGTCGACGGGAACGAAGTCTCCGGCTTGAACGAGTACGGCGTCGCCCTTCCGGAGACTGGCCGCGGAGACGAGCGTGAACGCGGCGCCGCGCTCCGGTGTCGCCAGCTTCCTCCCCTGGATATCGCGCCGGGCCTTGCGCAGCGACGCGGCCTGCGCCTTGCCGCGGCCCTCGGCCATGGCCTCGGCGAAGTTGGCGAAGAGCACGGTGAACCAGAGCCAGACCGAGACGGCGAAGATGAAGCCCGCGGACGCTTCACCCTTTCCGATGAGCGCCTGGACCCAGAGGAGCGTGGTCAGGATGGACCCGACGTAGACGACGAACATGACCGGGTTCCGCACCTGACGGATCGGGGTCAGCTTCCGGAACGAGTCGAGGATCGCCTGCCGGACGATTGCGGGCTCGAAGAGGGGACGCGCTTTGTCGCCACTGGCCATGGTCACGGACCTCGCTGGGCCGCACGAGGATCATCCCACACGAGCGCCCGGCACGCGCGTCAGCACGACGGGGCCGTGCTCCGTGATCGCCACCGTGTGCTCGAAGTGGGCCGAGAGGCTGCCGTCCTGCGTGACCGCGGTCCATCCATCGTCCCGGATGGCGACCTCCGGCGTGCCCATCGTCACCATGGGCTCGATGGCCAGCACCATGCCGGGGCACAGGCGAGGCCCGTGCCCTGGATCGCCGAAGTTGGGCACCTCGGGCTCCTCGTGCAGCGCGCGGCCGATGCCGTGTCCCACGAACGCACGCACCACTGCGAGCCCGTGGCGCTCGACGTGCGTCTGCACCGCGTGGGACACATCGGAGAGCCGCCGGCCGACCTCGCACGTGTCGATGGCGTGCTCCAGGCTCTCCCGGGTGACGTCCAGGAGCGTGCGCACGTGCGGAGGCACCGGGCCGACGGCGAGGGTTGCCGCGCAGTCCGCGTAGTACCCGCTCGACGATGCAGCCGACGTCGACGCTGACGATGTCGCCCTCGTGGAGGCGCCGGTCGCGAGCGGGGATGCCGTGCACGACCTCGGCGTTGATCGAGACGCACGTCGTGGCCGGGAAGCCCTGGTAGCCCTTGAAGGCGGGCGCGGCGCCGCGGCGGCGGATCAGGGCCTCCACCTTCGTGTCGATCGCCAGCGTGGAGACGCCCGGCCTGACGAACATCGGCAGCCAGTCCATGACGTCCGCCAGGATCGAGCCCGCGCGGCGCATCAGGGCGATCTCGGGAGGGGATTTCAGGACGATCATGGCCGGTCGAGTCCGTCCGGGCGGCGCCCGACCTTCGTGTCGGTCAGGCGCCACCCGGGCCGGACGCTCGCTACTGGTCGCTCTTCTTGGTGAAGGTGTGCCCGTTCGCGCACAGACGGAACCGCTTCACCGAGCGCCGCGACGGGGCGCCGCACACGCCGCACGGCACGTGCGACTCGTACCCAATGGTGTTTCTCGTCACGGCGGTCGTCGACACTCTCTCGGCCGGTTTCTTGCCCATTCTCTCCTCCGCGATTGCGTGCACCGCGTGCCCCACGCGCGCGAAAGCCACGCACCTTTGTGTTATAGCCCGCGCGACATCAAGGCCGCGTCAAGGCGGCGGGCCCCGGCATCAAGATTCTGCGAAGCTCGGGGGCGATGGTCGTTCTCCTCTGCCCGGTCCGGGGATGCCGGCAGCCGCTGGCGACCGCCGATCGCCGGCGGGTGTGCCCGCGCGGGCATTCCTTCGACGTCGCGCGGCTGGGCTACGTGAACCTCCTCCAGCCGCAGGATCGCCGGTCTCGCCACCCCGGGGACTCGGCGGAGGCCGTGCGCGCGCGGGCGCGGCGGCGGGCCGGCGGGACCGAGCGGGAGCTCGTGGAGGCCGTCGCGCGGCTCGTCACCGCCGAGGCCGGGGACGCGATGCTCGACGTCGGCTGCGGCGACGGCGCCCACGTGGCCGCGGTCGCCGCCCGCACCGGGCTGCGACGGCCACGGCCTGGACATCTCGGTCGCCGCGATCGAGGCCGCGGCCAGGGAGCATCCCGGCCTCTCGTGGGTGGTGGCGAACGCGGACCGCGCGCTGCCGTACGCCGACGGGTCGTTCCGCGCGGTGCTCTCGGTCACCGCCCGTCTCAACGCGGCCGAGTTCCGGCGCGTGACGCGCGAGGGCGGCCGGCTCATCGTGGTGGTGCCCGCGCCCGACGACCTGATCGAGCTGCGTGCCGCGGTCCTCGGCGAGGGGGAGGAGCGGGATCGCACGCCTCGCGTGCTCCAGGCGTGCGCGCCGTTCTACACGCTCGAGCGGCGCGAGCAGCTCCGCGGCCGGGAGCGCCTCGATGCCGCGGCCGTCGCGGACGTCCTGCTCGCGTCCTACCGCGGGCTTCGGATGAGCCAGCGTGCCCGCGTCGCGTCCCTGGGCACCCTGGACGTCACGCTCGCCCGGGAGGTGCTGATCTTCAGGGCGTGACCGCTACCTCAGTGCGAGATGCTCGACGATCGGACCGAGCGCGAGCACGGGGATGTAGCTGAGGGCGCCGACGATCAGGATCGTCCCGATCGTCAGCACGGCGAAGAGCGGCGTGTCGGTCGGCAGCGTGCCCTCGGTCTGAGGCTTCCGTGCCTGCGCGGCGAAGAGACCGGCCAGCGCCAGGGCGGGGATCGCGAGGCCGAAGCGGCCCACCATCATCGCGAGCGCCGTCGTGACGTTGTAGAAGGGCGTGTTGGCGCTCAGCCCGGCGAAGTTCTGGCCGTTGTTCGCCATCGACGTGGTGTACGCGAAGAGGATCTCGCTGAGGCCGTGCGGGCCCTTGTTCGTGGTGAGCCCCGCGAGTCCCGCGTCGGTCACCAGGGCGACCGCGGTGAGCGGCAGGATGGTCATCGGGCCGATGACCATGTAAAGCGCCACCAGCTTCATCTCCTGCAGGGTGATCTGCTTGCCGAGGTATTCGGGCGTCCGGCCGATCATGAGGCCCGCGATGAAGATGCCGACGAGCATGATGAGCACGAGGCTGTAGAGGCCGCTGCCCAGCCCGCCGAACACCACCTCGCCGAGGAGCATGTTCACGAGGGTGACGAGGCCGCCGAGCGGCGTGTAGCTGTCGTGCATCGAGTTGTACGAGCCGGTGGCGCCGTTGGAGGTGGTGACGGCGGCCAGCACCGAGCCGCCGATCCCGAAGCGCACTTCCTTGCCTTCCATGTTGCCGCCCGCCTGCAGCGCGGTGGCCGCATGGTCCGACGCCCTGGGCCGCCAGCAGGTGGCCGCGCTGCTCGGCGACGTGGCCGGCGAGGAGGCCGGCCACGAACAGCACGAGCATCACGGCGAACAGCGTCCAGCCCTGACGCGGCCGGCCGGTCATCCGGCCGAAGGTGTAGGTGAGCGCCGCCGGCAGCACGGCGATGGCGAGCATGTGGAGCAGGTTGGCGAGCGGCGTCGGGAGTCTCGAACGGGTGCGCGCCGTTGACGTTGAAGAACCCGCCGCCGTTCGTCCCCAGGTTCTTGGCGGGCTCGAGCACGGCGACGGGCCCCAGGGCGATGACCTGCTCGGTGAGCGTCGCCTTCAGAGGCTCGTCGACGGACCTTGCGTCAGCGCGGCCTTGGCATACGGGGCGAAGTTCAGCGGCACGCCCTGCCACACGAGCGCCAGCGTCCCGACGAGCGCGATCGGCAGCAGCACGCGGAGCGTCGCGCGCGTGACGTCGACCCAGAAGTTCCCGAGCAGGGACGTGCGCTGCCGCGCCAGGCCGCGAATGAAGGCGATCCCGACGGCGAGCCCCGCGGCGCCGGCGAGGAAGTTCTGCGTCGTGAGGCCGACCACCTGGCTCAGGTAGCTCATGGTCGTCTCGCCGCCGTAGGCCTGCCAGGTGGTGGTCGTCGCGAAGCTGATCGCGGTGTTCATCGCGAGGTCGGGCGCGACGGGCCCGGGCCGATACGCCGGATCGAAGGTGTGCAGGAACGGCTGGATGCGGAGCACGCCGTAGAGCAACAGGGTGCCGCCGAGGCCGAAGGCGATGAACGACGCGGCGTAGCGCTTCCAGTCCATCTCCGCGGCCGGGTCGATCCCGGCGAGCCGGTAGATCGCGCGCTCGACCGGACCCGCCACGGGTCGAGCCACGTGCGCTCGCCGTTGAAGACGCGGGCGAGGTAGGCGCCGACGGGGCGGACGCAGCAGGATGACGATCACGAGGAACGCCGCGTACTGCATCGTGTTCGCGAGATTCACGTCGATGCGCCCGAGGCTACCTCCCGTCCAGGGCAAGGTTCAATGCGAGCACGTTCACGCGCGGCTCCCCGAGGAAGCCGAGCTGACGGCCTTCCGTGTGCGTCTCCACGAGCTGCCGCACCTTGGCCTCGTCGAGGTTACGGGCCTTCGCCACGCGGCGCACCTGGTACAGCGCGGCCGCGGGGCTGATGTGCGGATCGAGCCCGCTGCCCGACGCGGTGACGAGGTCGACGGGCACCGGCGCCGTGTTGCCGGGATCCGCCGCGCGGAGCGCGTCCACGCGTTCCTGGACCGCCTTGGTGAGCGCCGGGTTCGTCGGGCCCTGGTTCGAGCCCGACGACGCGCCGGCGTTGTACGGGAACGGCGACGTCGCCGACGGGCGGCCCCAGAAGTACTTCGGGTCGTCGAACGGCTGGCCGATCAGCCGCGAGCCGACGCACCTTGCCGTCCTTCTCGATCAGGCTGCCGCCCGCCTGGTGGGGGAACGCGACCTTCGCGATGGCGGTCACCACGAGCGGGTAGGCGACGCCGGTGATCAGCGAGAGGAGCACGAGCGACACGAGCGCGGGTCGTAGATGGTTCATGGTTACGTCAGCCTCAGGGCGACGAGGATGAGGTCGATCAGCTTGATGCCGATGAACGGGACGATCACGCCGCCGACGCCGTAGACCCACAGGTGGCGGCGCAGGAGCGCGGCGGCGCCGATGGCGCGGTACCGCACGCCCTTCAGGGCGAGCGGGATGAGCGCGATGATGATCAGCGCGTTGAAGATGACCGCGGACATGATCGCGCTCTGCGGCGTGGCGAGGCCCATCACGTTGAGCGCGTTCAGGGCGGGGTAGGTGGTCGCGAACGCGGCCGGGATGATCGCGAAGTACTTGGCGACGTCGTTGGCGATGCTGAACGTCGTGAGCGCGCCGCGCGTCATCAGCATCTGCTTGCCGGTCTCGACCACCTCGAGCAGCTTCGTCGGGTTGGAGTCGAGGTCGATCATGTTGCCGGCTTCCTTCGCCGCCTGGGTGCCGCTGTTCATGGCGACGGCGACGTCGGCCTGGGCGAGCGCGGGGGCGTCGTTGGTGCCGTCGCCGGTCATCGCGACGAGCCGGCCGCCCGCTCTGGTACTCGCGGATCAGCTTCAGCTTCGCCTCCGGCGTCGCCTCGGCGAGGAAGTCGTCGACGCCCGGCCTCGGCGCTGATGGCCGCGGCGGTGAGCGGGTTGTCGCCGGTGATCATGACGGTCTTGATGCCCATGCGCCGGAGCTCCGCGAAGCGCTCCTTGATGCCGCCCTTCACGATGTCCTTGAGCTGGATGACGCCGAGGACCTTCGCGTCGTCCGACGACCACGAGCGGCGTGGCGCCCTCCTGGGCGATGCGGTCGACCGACGCGCGGACGTCGGCGCGGGAACGGTGCCGCCCAGCCGGACGACGTGCGCCTCGACGGCGTCGGCGGCGCCCTTGCGGATCTGGCGGCCGTTCAGGTTGACGCCGCTCATCCGCGTCTGCGCGGTGAACGGCACGAACGTCGCGCCGAGCTTCTCGATCTCTCGCTCGCGGATCCGGTACTTCTCCTTGGCGAGGACGACGATGCGAGCGGCCCTCCGGCGTCTCGTCGGACAGCGAGGCGAGCTGCGCGGCGTCGGCGAGCTGGGCTTCGGTCACGCCGGTGGCCGGGAGGAACGCCGTCGCCTGGCGGTTGCCGAGCGTGATGGTGCCGGTCTTGTCGAGGAGCAGCACGTCGACGTCGCCCGCCGCCTCGACCGCGCGGCCCGACATGGCGATGACGTTCTTCTGGATCATGCGGTCCATGCCGGCGATGCCGATGGCCGAGAGCAGCGCGCCGATCGTCGTCGGGATGAGGCAGACGAGCAGCGCCACGAGCACGGTGACGGTGATCGGCGTGCCCTGGCCGGCGGCCTCGACGCTGTAGAGCGAGTACGGCAGCAGCGTGGCGGTCGCGAGCAGGAAGACGATCGTGAGCGCCGCGAGCAGGATGTCGAGCGCGATCTCGTTGGGCGTCTTCTGGCGCTTGGCGCCCTCGACGAGCGCGATCATGCGATCGAGGAACGCCTCGCCCGGGATTGGCGGTGACCTCGACGATGATCCAGTCCGACAGCACCTGCGTGCCGCCGGTGACCGCGCTGCGGTCGCCGCCGGCCTCGCGGATGACGGGCGCGCTCTCGCCGGTGATGGCGCTCTCGTTGACCGACGCGACGCCCTGCGATGATCGTCGCCGTCGGCCGGGATGAAGTCGCCCGCCTCGACGAGCACCACGTCGCCCTTGCGGAGCGTCGTCGCGGAGACGCAGGCTGACGCGGGCGTTGCGCTGCGGCCGCCGCGAGCTTCTTGGCCTGGATGTCGCGCCGGGCCTTGCGCAGCGAGGCGGCCTGCGCCTTGCCGCGGCCCTCGGCCATCGCCTCGGCGAAGTTGGCGAAGAGCACGGTGAACCAGAGCCAGACCGAGACGGCGAGGATGAAGCCCGCGGGCGCCTCGCCCTTGCCGACCAGCGCCTGGACCCAGAGGAGCGTGGTCAGGATGGAGCCCGACGTAGACGACGAACATGACCGGGTTCCGGACCTGACGTGCCGGGGTCAGCTTGCGGAACGAATCCACGATCGCCTGCCGGATGATGGCGGGCTCGAAGAGGGGACGTGCCTTGATGTCAGTGGCCATGGCTCATCGCCTCACGAACACAGTTGACGGCCCTTGGGACGTCAAGGTTAAGAAGCCGCGACGAGGATCAGGTGTTCGACGATCGGCCCGAGCGCCAGGGCCGGGATGAACGTCAGCGCGCCGACGAGCAGCACGACGCCGATCAGCAGCGCGGCGAACAGCGGGGTGTGCGTCGGCAGCGTCCCGAGGCTCGGCGGCACGGTCTTCTTGGCCGCGAGCGACCCCGCGATGGCGAGCGCCGGCACGGCGAGCCAGTAGCGCGCGAAGAGCATCGCGAAGCCCAGCGCGGTGTTGTAGAAGGGCGTGTTCGCGCTGAGCCCGGCGAACGCGCTGCCGTTGTTGTTGCCGGCCGACGAGAACGCGTAGAGGACCTCGCTGAAGCCGTGCGCGCCGGGATTGGCCATGCCGGCCTTGCCGAGCCGGCATGGACGCACCGCGATCGCGGTGCCGACCAGCGACGACGGCCGGCGGGATGAGGATCATGAGCGAGGCCATCTTCATCTCGTAGGCCTCGATCTTCTTGCCGAGGTACTCCGGCGTGCGGCCCACCATGAGCCCGGCCACGAAGACCGCGATGATGGCGAAGACGAGCATGCCGTAGAGCCCGGAGCCGACGCCGCCGAACACGACCTCGCCGAGCTGCATCAGCCACATCGGGACGAGGCCGCCGAGCGGCGTGAACGAGTCGTGCATCGCGTTGACCGAGCCGTTGGAGGCGGACGTGGTCGCGGTGGCCCAGAGCGCGGAGTTCGCGATGCCGAAGCGGACCTCCTTGCCCTCCATGTTGCCGCCCGACGACAGCGCGCTCGCGGTGTGGTCCACGCCCTGCTTCACGAGCGTGTGGCCGTTCTGCTCGGCCACGACCGCCACGGCGAGGAGGCCGACGAACATGATCGTCATCGCGGCCAGCACGATCCAGCCCTGGCGCGTGTCGCCGACCATGACGCCGAACGTGTAGCAGAGCGCGCCCGAGATCACGAGGATCGAGAGCACCTCGAGGAAGTTCGAGAGCGGCGTCGGGTTCTCGAACGGGTGGGCCGAGTTCACGTTGAAGAAGCCGCCGCCGTTGGTGCCGAGCTGCTTGATGGCGACCTGCGAGGCCGCGGGACCGACCGCGATGACCTGCTCGGTGAGCTTCGCCTTCTTGGTCGTCGGCTGGCCCTTCGCATCGAGGACGGGCTTGCCGTCCTTGTCGACGACCGGCTCGTCGTACTCGACGGGCTGGACGACCGCGGCCTTCGGATAGCCCGCGAACGTCTGCACGACGCCCTGCGACACGAGCACGACGGCGAGGACCAGCGAGAGCGGCAGCAGGATGTAGAGCGTGCTGCGCGTGAGGTCCACCCAGAAGTTGCCGATGGCGGCGGTGGAGCGGCGCGCGAAGCCGCGGATGAACGCCGCGAGCGTCGCCATGCCGGCGGCCGCCGAGACGAAGTTCTGCACGGTGAGCCCGAGCATCTGCGTCAGGTAGCTCATCGTGCGTCTCGCCGCCGTAGCCCTGCCAGTTCGTGTTGGTGGCGAAGCTCACCGCGGTGTTGAACGACGAGTCGGGCGTGACCGCCGCCATGCCCTGCGGGTTCAGCGGCAGCACGCCCTGCAGGCGCTGGAGCGCGTAGACGGCGAGGAGGCCGAGCGAAGTTGAAGAGCAGCATGGCGACCGCGTACGTCTTCCAGCCCATCTCGTCGGCGGGCCGGACGCCGCAGAGGCGGTAGATCAGCCGCTCGATGGGCCCGAGCACGGGGTCGAGCCACGTGCGTCGCCCCTCGTACACCTTCGCCATGAAGCCGCCGAGCGGCTTCGCCAGGGCGACGAGGACGACCACGTAGAAGACCAGCTGGAAGATGCCGTTCGCGGTCATGAGAAGATCTCCGGCTTCAAGCAGCGCGATCACCAGGTAGACCATGAGCCCGAGCGCCACGATGCCGCCGACGAGGTAGAGGCCTGTCATCGCCGCCTCCCTAGACCCGCTCGCACAGCGTCACGAAGGCCCAGGTCAACAGGAAGAAACCCACCGTGAGTCCCAGATAGAGCACGTCGCCCATCACGTCCCTCCATGGCATGGCGCCATCGGGTCACACCACGCACGCGCCATGCCACACCTTTCTGCGAATGTTTCCAGTACGTTCGATTCCGAGGTCCGGAGCCATAGGTGTCGCGCTCCGGCCTCGGTGAGGCAGCGCTGTCCCATGCGATCCATCGCCTACGCCCCCACGAAGACGGGAACGGGCGTCGCGCTCAGGACCGCCCGCGCCACCGAGGTGACGAAGAGCTCCCGCAGCGGATGGTGGGCGTGGGCGCCCATGACGAGGAGACGCGGCGCCAGGCGGCGCACCTCGTCGAGGATCACCTCGGCCGCCGGCACGTCCGAGACGACCGGCCGCAGCCGATGCGGAAGGCCGTGCGCGGTGAGGTATTCGCCGGCCGGTCGCAGGCGCCGCTCGCCTTCCTCCCGATCCGGGTGGATGGCGACGACGTCGAGCATCTCGCCGGCGGCGAGGCCGAGCAGCGTGAACGATTGCAGCGTGCGCGCGACCTCCCGGCCGCCGCCGTAGGCGACGAGCACGCCGGCGCCGTTCGCCGGCGCCTCGCGGCACGACGACGACGGGACGCGGGCTGTGCGCAGGACGCGGCCGAGCGTCTCGTCGTCGCGCTCCTCGGTCTCGAAGTGGAAGTTCTCCTCTCGACCGAGGATCACCACGTCACAGCTCTGCGCCTCCCGGACGATCTGCTCATCGGGACGGCCGACGTCCTCGAGCACCGTGCACCGCACGCCTTCGACGTCGGCAGCGGGCGTCGAACTTCGCGAGGAACGCGAGCACCCGCTGGTGGGCGTCGGCCAGGCGATGCTCGTCGCGCTCGCGCTTGAACCCGGTCGCGCCGAGCGAGACGGCCTCGGGCTTCGTGATCGACGGCTCGTCCAGCACGCCGAGACCGACGAGCCCGGCGTCGAAGCGCCGGGCCCAGTCGATCGCGAGCGTCACGGCCGCCTCCGCGTTCGGCGAGCCGTCGAGGGCGACGAGGGCGCGACGGATCATCGGAAGTCGTAGGGGAGGATCACGCGATCCTCGGGGTCGAGGCGGACGATCTGGCCGTCCGCCTCGGCGTCATCGTCGCCGAGCCGTCCGCGCCGGGGCCTGACGATCCGCACGCGAAGACGTCCGGGCTCCGCATCCGGCTCGTCGAGCCGGCTCAGCGCGACCCGGTTGGTCTGCACCCACCCCGCGAGCGCCCCGAACAGCGCGAGACCGAACACGGTGTCCGCGACGACGATCAGGGAGGCGTCGTGGACCACCATGTGCGCGCCGGCGCCGAGCGCCACGATCGTCGCGAGCGCCGCATAGAGCACCCGCCAGCGCGGGCGCGGCGGCGCGACGCGGGGGACCACCCGGAGGCGCGGTGCCGGCTCGGTCGCCGGTCCCGAGCTCGTCCCAGTGCGCCCGGAAGCTCTTCATCGCAGTACCTCCACTCAGGGAGTGTGACCGCGCCGGCGTCAATGCCGGATCAAGATGGTCCGGACGCGTGTCAGGATCATGTCATGACCTGCCGGTCGCCACGATGGTCCGGGAGCGCGTCAAGATTTCGTAAAGATTCGGGACCATCGTTGCCGCCCCCCGGCCGGTCCCCTAGAGTTGGGAGCGTGCCGCTCGCGCCCTGGCCGGCTGGCCGGCGATGAGAGTCGCGCTCCTCAAGCGCTGGCTCGTCGGCGCCCCGATGCCCCTGGCGCAGGCGCGCCACGAGCGGCTGCGCAAGCGGGTCGCCCTCGCGGTCTTCTCGTCGGACGCGCTGTCCTCGGTGGCCTACGCCACCGAGGAGATCCTGCTCGTCCTCGTGCTCGCCGGGGCGGCCGCCGCTCTCCTCTCGCTGCCGATCGCGCTCGCCATCACGGCGCTGCTCGCGATCGTCACCATCTCGTACCAGCAGACGATCCACGCCTACCCGAACGGCGGCGGCTCCTACATCGTGGCGCGCGACAACCTCGGCGACGTGCCCGGGCTCGTCGCCGCGGCCGCGCTGCTCGTCGACTACGTGCTGACGGTCGTCGGTGTCGGTGGCCGCCGGCGTGGCGGCGGTCACCTCCGCCGTGCCCGCGCTGGCCGGCCACAAGGTGGCGCTCGGCGTCGGCGTGCGTGGCCGCCATCGCGCATCGCCAACATCCGCGGCGTGCGGGAGTCGGGCCGGATCTTCGCCGTGCCGACGTACTTCTTCATCGTCAGCTTCGCGCATCCTGCTCGCTCGGTGGGCGCCTACCGGTTCGTCACGGGCACGCTGCCGCCCGCGGCGCCGCCGCCGGCGCCGCCGGCGGTCGAGCCCCTCGTCGTGGTTCCTGGTGCTCCGCGCGTTCTCGTCCGGGTGCACGGCGATGACGGGCACCGAGGCGATCTCCAACGGCATCCCGGCCTTCCGGCCGCCGGAGTCGCGCAACGCCGCGCATCACGCTGGGCTGGATGGCCGTGATCCTCGGCACGCTGTTCGTCGGCCTCACGCGTGCTCGCGGGCGCGCCTCGGCGTCGTGCCCGCGCGAGAGCGAGACGGTCGTGTCGCAGATCGCGCGGCGGCTGCTTCGGCAGCGGGCGTCTTCTACTACGTGATCCAGGCCGTCCACCGCGCTCATCCTCGTGCTGGCCGCCAACACCTCGTTCGCCGACTTCCCGCGGCTGTCGTCGCTGCTGGCGCGCGACCGCTTCGTGCCGCGCCAGTTCGCCACCCTCGGCGAGCGCCTCGTGTTCTCCAACGGCATCGTCGTGCTCGCGGCGCTCGCCGCGGTGCTGCTCGTGATCTTCGGCGGCGACACGCACGCCCTGATCCCGCTCTACGCGGTCGGCGTCTTCATCTCGTTCACGCTGTCGCAGGGCGGGCATGGTGCGGCGCTGGTGGCGGCTGCGGACGGGCCGGCTGGCGCCACCGGCTCGCCATCAACGGCGTCGGCGCCGTCGCCACCGGCGTCGTCGCCGTCGTGATCGCGGTCACGAAGTTCACGCACGGCGCGTGGATCGTGGTGCTCGTCATCCCGATCCTGGTGGCCGGCTTCCTCGCGATGCGGCGCCACTACGACGACGTGGCGGACGCAGCTCTCGCTCGAGGGCTGGGAGGGGCCGCCGCCGATGGAGCACATCGTGCTCGTGCTGGTCGGCGACGTCCACCGTGGCGTGGTGCGCGCCGTCCAGTACGCGCGGACGCTCGCGCGCCGACGCCGCCGGTGCGGGCGGTCTTCGTGGAGACGGATCCCGCCCGCACGGCGCGGCTCGAGGAGAAGTGGGGCACGTGGGGGCTCGGCGTGCCCGCTCGTCGTGCTGACGTCGCCCTACCGCTCGCTGATCCGTCCGCTTCCTCGACTACGTCGACGCCCTCCAGTCGCGGGACGCCGAATCAGGTGATCACCGTCGTCCTGCCCGAGTTCATTCCCCGGCCGCTGGTGGCAGCACATCCTGCACAACCAGACCGCGCTGCTGATCAAGGGCGCGCTGCTGTTCCGGCGCAACACCGTGGTGACCGACGTCCCGTACCTCCTGCGCCCCGGCGGCTAGGAGTCGGCAGTCGCGGAGCGGCACGGCTTCGCCGGGCCGCGGAGCGAGGGGGGGTTGGGGGGTGCGTCTCGCACCCCCCAAGCCGGTAACTTGGCGCGGTTGTTTCACGCATCGCGCTAGACTCGCTGGGCATGAGAGTCGCCTACCTGAAGCGGGTGCTGGTGGGCCCGCCGATGCCCCTCGCCCAGGCCCGCCACGAGCGCCTGGGCAAGGCCGTCGCCCTCGCCGTGTTCGCCTCCGACCCCCTCTCCTCCGTCGCGTACGCAACGGAGGAGATCCTGCTCGTGCTCATCCTGGCCGGGACCGTGGCGCTCAGCTACTCGTTGCCGATCGCCCTCGGGATCGCGCTCCTGCTCGCCATCGTCGTGATGTCGTATCGCCAGACGGTGGGCGTCTATTCCAAGGGCGGGGGCGCCTACCTCGTGTCCAAGGACAACCTGGGCGTGCTGCCCGCGCTGACCGCGGGCGGCGCCATCCTGACCGACTACGTCCTGACCGTGGCCGTCTCCGTCGCCGCCGGCATCGCGGCCGTGACGTCGGCCATTCCGGCGCTGGCGCCGCATCGCGTGTTCCTCTGCGTCGTCGCGGTCGCCGCCGTCGGCCTCGCGAACCTGCGCGGCGTGCGGGAGTCCGGGCGCCTCTTCGCGATCCCGACCTACTTCTTCGTCGTGTGCATTCTCGGGATGATCGCGTACGGCGGCATCGCGACCCTGTTCGACTGGCTCCCCGAGGCGCCCTACGCGCCGCACCCGCCGGGGCTGGAAGGCGTCGGCCTCTTCCTCTTCCTGCGCGCCTACGCGGCCGGGTGCACGGCGCTGACCGGCGTCGAGGCGGTCTCCGATGGCGTCGCGGCGCTGAAGCCGCCGGAAGGACGCAACGCCCAGATCGTCCTCACCGCGCTCGGCGTGATCTCGATCGCGATGTTCCTCGGCATCACGTACCTCGCGTACGACTTCGGCATCGTCCCGGGCGGCGGGGAGACCGTGGTCTCGAAGATCGCCCGCCGCGTGTTCGGCGAGGGCGTGCCGTACTACGTGGTCCAGGCGGCCACCACCCTCATCCTGCTCCTGGCCGCCAACACGGCCTACGCCGACTTCCCGCGGCTCTCGTCGATCCTCGCCCGCGACCGCTACCTGCCGCGCCAGTTCGCGAACCAGGGCGACCGGCTCGTGTTCTCGAACGGGATCCTGATCCTGAGCGGGTTCGCCATCCTGCTCCTGGTCGCGTTCGACGGCGACACGCACACGCTGCTGCCGCTCTACGCCATCGGCGTGTTCATCTCGTTCACGCTGTCCCAGAGCGGCATGGTGCGCCGGTGGCTCCGGCTCCGGGAGGCGGGCTGGCAGTGGCGCATGTGCATCAACGGCGTCGGCGCGGTCGCCACCGCGATCGTGCTCTGCACGCTCACGTTCACGAAGTTCAGCGAAGGCGCGTGGATCGTGGTCCTCGTGATCCCGGTGCTGGTCGCGGTCTTCCTGGTCATCCACCGGCACTACGACGAGGTCGCCGCCGAGCTGTCGCTCGTGGGGTTCGAGGGGCCGCCGGCGCTGCAGCACACGATCCTCATCCCCATCGGCGATCTCCACCGCGGGGTCGTGCGGGCCCTGCAGTACGCGCGGACGCTCGCGGCCCCGGGGGTGGCGGTGCGCGCCGTCTACGTCGAGACGGATCCGGCGCGGACGGCGCGCCTCGAGGAGAAGTGGGGGCAGTGGGGGCTCGGCGTGCCGCTCGTCGTGCTCACGTCGCCCTACCGCTCGCTGCTGCGTCCGCTCCTCGACTACATCGACAGCATCCAGGCGCGCGGCGGCGAGCAGATGATCACCGTCGTGGTGCCGGAGTTCCTGCCGCGGCGATGGTGGCAGCACGTCCTGCACAACCAGACGGCGCTGGTGATCAAGGCGGCGCTGCTCTTCCGCCGGAACACGGTGGTGGCGGACGTGCCGTACCTGCTGAAGCGCTGACGAGCGAAAGGCGGCGAGCCAGCCGTCGCCGTCGATCCGGTGGTGGTAACCTTCCCGCCATGCCACACACCATGTTCGAGAAGATCTGGAGCCGTCACGTCGTCACCGAAGGCCCCGGCGGTCAGACGCTGCTCTACATCGACCGTCATCTGCTGCACGAGGGCTCGGCGGCGGCGTTCACGCGGCTCGAGCGGAGCGGGCGCCGGGTGCGCCGTCCCGATCGCTGCGTCGCCACCGCCGATCACTACGTGCCGACGACGGCGCCCGGCACGCCGATCCCCGATCCCGAAGTGCGCGGCATGATCGACGCCCTCGGTCGCCACACGGCGGACGCGCGGCATCGCGCTACTTCGGCGTCGGCGACGCGCGGCGCGGCATCGTCCACGTGATCGGGCCCGAGCAGGGCATCACCCAGCCGGGCATCCTGCTCGTGTGCGGCGACTCGCACACCGCGACGCACGGCGCGCTCGGGGCCCTCGCGTTCGGCATCGGCTCGAGCGAGGTCGAGCACGTGCTCGCCACGCAGTGCCTCTGGCAGCGCAAGCCGCGCGTGATGCGGATCACGGTCGACGGCCGGCTCGGTCCCGGCGTCGGCGCCAAGGACGTCATCCTCGCGATCATCGCGACGATCGGCGCCGCGGGCGGCGTCGGCCACGCCATCGAGTACGCGGGCGAGGTGATCCGCGCGATGTCGGTGGACGAGCGCATGACGGTCTGCAACATGTCGATCGAGGCCGGCGCGCGCGCCGGCATGATCGCGCCCGACGAGAAGACGTTCGCGTACCTCGACGGGCGGCCGTACGCGCCGGCGGGTGCGCTCCTGGGACCAGGCCCTGGCGTTCTGGAAGACGGTGCCGTCGGACGCGGATGCCCGCTTCGATCGCGAGGTGACGCTCGACGGCGCGGCGATCCCGCCGACCGTGACGTGGGGCACGAGCCCGCAGGACGCGCTGCCCGTCACCGCGCGTGTACCGGATCCCACCGCGGAGCCCGACACCGCGCGCCGCGCGAGCATGGAGCGCGCGCTCTCGTACATGGGCCTCACGCCCGGCATGCCGCTCACGGAGGTCAAGGTCGATCGCGTGTTCATCGGCTCGTGTACCAATAGCCGGCTCGACGACCTGCGCGCGGCGGCCGCGGTGGCGAAGGGACGGCGCGCGGTGATCCCGGCGTGGGTGGTGCCGGGCTCGGGCCTGATCAAGGAAGCGGCCGAGGCCGAGGGCCTCGATCGCATCTTCCGCGAGGCGGGCTTTCAGTGGCGCGAGGCCGGCTGCTCGATGTGCGTCGGCATGAACGGCGACACGGCCGGCGAAGGCGTCCGCGTGGCGTCGACGTCCAACCGCAACTTCGAGGGCCGGCAGGGCAAGGGCGCGCGCACGCACCTCGTGAGCCCGGCCATGGCCGCGGCCGCCGCCGTCACCGGCCGGCTGGCCGACGTGCGGGGGCTTCGGAGGGAGGCGCTGTGATGCAGCCGTTCACGACGGTCACGGCCGTGGCCGCGCCGATGGACCTGCCGAACATCGACACCGACCGCATCATCCCCGCGCGCTTCCTGCGCAAGCCGAAGGAAGGGCTCGGCGGGCTCCTCTTCCACGACGTGCGGTTCGACGACCAGGGCAACGAGCGCGAGGACTTCGTGCTGAACCAGGCGCCGTTCCGCGACGCCAAGGTCCTCGTGGTCGCCGACAACTTCGGCTGCGGCTCCTCGCGCGAAGCGGCGGTGTGGGTGCTGGAGGCGCACGGGATCCGCGCCGTCATCGCGCCGAGCCTCGGCGACATCTTCCACGGCAACTGCTACAAGAACGGCCTGCTGCCCGTGATCCTGCCGCCTGACGTGGTGGCCGGGCTGCGCGCGCAGCTCTACGCGCATCCGGGCGCGAGCGTGACCGTGGACCTCCCGTCCCAGACGGTGACCGCGCCGGACGGGACGACGCACCGGTTCGAGGTCGATCCGTTCAGGAAGCAGGCGCTGCTGAGCGGCCAGGACGAGATCGCGCTGACGCTCGGCTACGAGACGGACATCGCGGCATTCGAGGCGCGCCACGCGCGCGCGATGCCGTGGCTGGAGCCCCGTTAGCCGCTCAGATCACCGGGGCCGGCGCGCGCGGCGTCGCCTCCCACTGCGCGGGGTCGTGACCGTAGAACATCGTGGCGCCCGCGCTATCGCGCAGCTTGCGGAGCGACGCCAGCGACTCTCGCATGACCGACGCGTTCCAGAGGACGTTCGGCAGCACGTCGCGGTCCATGTTCTCGCGCGTGTAACACGCATCCGAGGCGCAGACGATCTGCGCGTCCTTCCCCGCGCGGACCAGGAGGGACTGGTGGCCGGGCGTGTGCCCGTACGTCGGCAGCAGCACGACGGCGCCGTCGCCGAACACGTCGTGCTCGCCGTCGATCATCCGGTAGTCGAGCGGGTGATCGAAGTCGATCGGGCTCGGGCTGTAGCTCGGCACGAAGCCCGGGCGCCGCGCCGCCTCCAGCTCCGGGCGCTGCACGAGGAACGTCGCGCGCGGAAAGAACTCGTTGCCTCCGCAGTGGTCGAAGTGGAGGTGCGAGTTCGCCACGTAGCGCACGTCGTCGGGCGTCAGGCCGAGCCGGGCGAGCTGGGGCACGACGTCGTCGCCCACCTGTGAGGTGACGGTCAGGCGCTTGATCCGGTCGGGCCCGAGGCGGCCGAGCGGGTCGACGCGCGCCTGGCAATGGACGCCGGTGTCGAAGAGCAGCCGCCCGCGCGGATGATCGACCAGGAAGCTCAGGACGGGCACCGTCCACGGCTGGCCGGGCGTGAGATCGGAGATCATGCTGGCGCGGTCGAGCTCGATGGAGCCGGTGCACAGGGCGTAGACCTTGATCATGGTCACCTCACGTGCGTAGGATCGCACCATCCCGCCACCCGCGGAGGACACCATCATGGGCACGACCGGCACGATCGTCGGCAGCGGCAAGTACACCTACGAAGTGAACGAGGACTGGGCCAAGCTGCCGGACGGCTGGGCGATGCCGGCGGCCGCGGTCACCGTGGACTCGCAGGACCGCGTGTACTGCTTCAACCGCACGCCCGACCATCCCGTCGTCGTCTTCGACCGCGACGGCAACTATCTCCATTCGTGGGGCGCCGGGCTCTTCGCGTTCCCCCACACCATCCGCGTGGACGAGCACGACAACCTCTGGATCGTCGATCGCGACCACGGGCAGATGATGTACTTCACGCCGAAGGGCGAGCTGCTCCGCACGATCGGCACCAAGGGCTATCGCTCGGACACCGGTGTCGATCCGAGTGCGAATGGATCGACGGCCTACCGGCTGGTCACGCACGGCGGCGGCCCCTTCAACCTGCCGACGGACATCGCGCTGACGCCGTCGGGCGAGATGTTCGTCACCGACGGCTACGGGAACGCGCGCGTCCACAAGTTCGGCGCGGATGGGACGCATCTGTTCTCGTGGGGCGAGCCCGGACCGGCGCCGGGCCAGTTCATGCTGCCGCACGGCGTGTGGATCGATCGCCACGGCCGCGTGCTCGTGTGCGACCGCGAGAACGACCGCGTGCAGGTCTTCGACCAGGACGGCACGCTCCTGCGCATCTGGCCGACCAGGCTCATCGGCCCCGCGGTGTTCTACGTGGACGCCGACGAGGTCGTCTACATCCCCGAGCACAACGGCGGCCTCGTGAGCGTCCTCACGCTCGAGGGCGAGCGCCTCGCGCAGTGGGGCGATCCGAGCTTCCGGTCGTGCCACAGCATCTGGGGTGACTCGCGCGGCGATCTGTACGTCGTGCGGCCGGGGACGACGGTCCGCACGCGGCGCATCGTGAAGCACGTGCGCGTCGGCTGAGGGCGCGCGGCCGCTCGTCAGTCATTGCTGGTGATGCTGACAGTGGCGGTCTTGGGAGTCCGACGACGTAGGCGGCGTTGGCGCTGAGGGTGACGATGACCTTCTCCGCCGCTTCGACGAGGACATCGTTGATGGGCGTGACGGTGATCACCGCGGCGTTGGCGCCAGCGGGGATGACGACCGTGCCGCTGAGCGCGACGTAGTCGCTGCCCGGGGTGGCGGAGCCGCTGACCGTGTAGTGGACCGTCAGGGCCGCCGGCGGACTCGACGGCGGTGCGCGTGACGGTGAAGACGCCCGTGGTGAGGCCGGCTTCGGTAGCGCTGGCGTCGGACGCACGGATGGTCACCGTCGGGCGATCGTTGTCGGCGATGGTGACCGTGGCTGTCTTCGCCGATCCGACGATGTAGGCGGCGTTGGCGCTGAGCGTGACGACGACCGTCTCCGCGGATTCGATGACCGCGTTGTCGACGGGCGTGACGGTGATGGTGGCCGAGTTGGCGCCCGCGGGGATGACGACCGAGCCGCTGAGCGCGACGTAGTCGCTGCCCGAGGTGGCAGAGCCGGCGACCGCGTAGTGGACCGTCAGGGCCACGGGCGGACTGACAGCGGTGCGAGTGACGGTGAAGGCGCCCGTGGTGGGGCCGGCTTCGGTGGCGCTGGCATCGGACGCGCGGATGGTCACCGTCGCGCGGTCGTTGTCGGCGATGGTCACGGTGCCGGTATTGGGGCTCCCGACGATGTAGGTCGCGCTGGGGCTGAGGGTGACGACGACCGTCTCCGCGGCTTCGACGAGGGCATCGTCGACGGGGGTGACGGTGATCAGCGCTGACTTGGCGCCGGCAGGGATGATGACGGAGCCAGCCAGCGCGGTGTAGTCGCTCCCGGCCGAGGCGGTGCCGCCGACGGTGTAGGTCACCGTCAGGGCCGCCGTCGTCGGGCCGGTGCGGGTGACAGTGAAGGCGCCCGTGGCGGAGCCGGCCTCGGCGGCGCTGGTGTCCGACGCGCGGAGGGTCACGGTCGGCAGGTCGTTGTCCGCGATCGTGACGGTAGCCGGAGCTGGGGGTGCCGATGGTGTAGCCGGACGCGGCGGCCAGCGTCACGACGACGGTCTCGTTGCCCTCGGCGAACACCGCGTCGTCGATCGGCGTCACGACGACGAGCGCGGAGGCCGAGCCCGCCGCGATCGTGACGGAGCCGGAGAGCGCGACGAGTCACTCCCGGCCGTGGCCGTCCCTGCCACGGTGTAGCTCACCGTCAGCGCCGAGCTCGTCGGCCCCGTGCGCGAGACGGTGAAGGTCCCGGTGTTCGGTCCCGCTTCGCTGCCGCGGAATCAGTCGCGACGATGGTGACGATGACCAGATCATTGTCCGCGATGGTGACGGTGTCGGAGCTCTGCACGCCCACGGTGTAGCCGGCACCGGCGGCCAGCGCGACGACGACCGTCTCGTCGCGCTTCGTTGACCACGGCGTCGTCGATCGGCGTCACGACGATGGACGCGGAGGCTGAGCCCGCCGCGATCGTAACGGAGCCGGCCAGGGCGCGTGTAGTCACTCCCGGCCGTGGCGGTGCCCGTGACGGTGTAGTTCACCGTGAGGGCGGCCGTGGTGGCGCCGGTGCGGGTGACGGTGAAGGTGCCCGTGGTCGAGCCCGCCTCGGTGGCAGTGGGGTCGGAGGCGACGATGGTCACGACCGCGGCCGCCCCGCACGGCAGCGTGAGCCGCTGGAAGAGGACCTGATAGGCGCCGGTGTCGTCGAGGAGATGATCGGCGACCTCGATCCGATAGGGAATGCCGGCCGCCGCGAGCGGGCCGCAATCACGCGTCTGGGCGATGTCGAAGGTCCGCAGGCGGTGGCCGGCTGACCCGCCGCCGTGAGCAGGCGCCACATCGGGAGGAAGTTCGCGCCGGACGGCGTCCCTTCGATCACGCTGATCCGGATGACCTCGCCCTCGGCCACGTTGACGCTGAACAGATCGCTCTCGGCGGGGTTGCTGATCGTGCCGGCGACAGGAATGTCGCAGGTCAACTCGGGGCTGTCGCACGGTAGCGTGAGGCGCTGGAAGTGGATGTGATAGGTGCCGGTGTCGTCGAGGAGATGGTCGGCCACCTCGATCCGATAAGGACTGCCGGCGGCCGCGAGCGGACCGCAGTCACGCGTCTGGGCGATGTCGAACGTGCCGCAGGCGGCGGCCGGCAGACCGGCTGCCGTGAGCAGGCGCCACTGCGGGAGGAAGTTCGCGCCCGACGGCGCGCCTTCGACCACGGTGATCCGGACGATCTCGCCCTCGGCCACGGTCAAGCTGTGCAAGTCGCTCTCGGCGGGGTCCGTGATCGTGCCGGTCGCAGGAATGTCGCACGTCAGCGCCGGCCCGTCGCAGGGGAGCGTGAGCCGCTGGAAGTGGACGTGGTAGGTGCCGGTGTCGTCGAGGAGATGATCGGCGACCTCGATCCGATAGGGACTGCCGGCCGCCGCGAGCGGGCCGCAATCACGCGTCTGCGCGATGTCGAAAGCGCCGCAGGCGGTGGCCGGCTGACCGGCCGCCGTGAGCAGGCGCCACATCGGCAGGAAGTTCGCGCCGGACGGCGTCCCTTCGACCACGGTGATCCGGACGACCTCACCCTCCGCCACGTTGAAGCTGAACAGGTCGCTTTCGGCGGGATGGCTGATCGTGCCGACGACAGGAAGGTCGCACGTCAGCTCGGGGCTGTCGCACGGCAGCGTGAGGCGCTGGAAGTGGACGTGATAGGTGCCGGTGTCGTCGAGGAGATGGTCGGCCACCTCGATGCGGATACGGACTGCCTGTAGCCGCCAGCGGGCCGCAGTCACGCGTCTGGGCGATGTCGAAGGTGCCGCAGCTGGCCGCTGGCTGACCGGCTGCCGTGAGCAGGCGCCACTGCGGGAGGAAATTCGCGCCCGACGGGGTGCCTTCGACCACGGTGATCCGGACGATCTCGCCGTCGGCGACGCTGAAGCTGAACAGATCGCTTTCGGTGGGGCTGCTGATCGTGCCGGTCACCGGGACGTCGCAGGTCAATGCGACCGCGTCGTTGTCGGTGATCGTCACCGTGTCGACGCTGGAAGCGCCGACGGTGTAGCCCGTCCCGGCGGCGAGCGTGAGAACGACGGTCTTCGGCGCTCTCTGGGACCACCGCGTCGTCGATCGGCGTGACGACGACCAGCGCGGACGCGGCGCCCGCCGGGATGACGACGCCGAGCCGGGCAGCGCGGTGTAGTCACTGTCGGCGGTCGCGGTCCCGGCCACCGTGTAGTTGACGGTGAGCGCCGCGGTCGTGGGGCCGGTGCGCGAGACGGTGAAGGTCCCGGTGTTCGGTCCGGTCTCGCTGGCCGACGGATCGGTGGCCACGACGGTGACGACGACCGGATCGTTGTCGGCGATGGTCACGGTGTCCCACGCAGGCGTGCCGACGACATAGCCCGTGCCGGCGGCCAGGGTGAGGACGACGGTCTCGTCGCCCTCGCCGATCACCGCATCGTCGATCGGGGTGACGACGACGAGCGCCGAAGCGGCACCCGCCGCGATCACGACGGAGCCGCTCAGCGCGGTGTAGTCGCTGCCGGCCGTCGCGGAACCGGTGACGGTGTGGTTCACGGTCAGCGCCGAGCCCGTCGGTCCGGTGCGCGAGACGGTGAACGTGCCGGTGTTCGGTCCGGTCTCGCTCGCTGATGGATCGGTCGCGACGATGGTGACGACGACCGGATCGTTGTCCGCGATGGTCACCGTGTCCGAGCTCGGGGTGCCGACCGTGTAGCCAGCTCCCGCGGCGAGCGTGAGGACGACGGTCTCGTCGCCCTCGCCGATCACCGCATCGTCGATCGGGGTGACGCCGACGAGCGCGGAGGCGGAGCCCGCCGAGATGACGACGGAGCCGCTCAGCGCGGTGTAGTCACTGCCGGCCGTCGCGGAGCCGCCGACGGTATAGGTGACGGTCAGCGCCGAGCCCGTCGGTCCGGTGCGCGAGACGGTGAAGGTTCCGGTGTTCGGTCCGGTCTCGCTGGCCGATGGATTGGTGGCCACGACGGTGACGACGACCGGATCGTTGTCGGCGATGGTGACGGTGTCGGCGCTGGGTGTGCCGACGAGGTACCCGGTGCCGGCGGCGAGCGTGACGACGACGGTCTCGTTGCCCTCGGCGATTACCGCGTCGTCGATCGGGACCACATTGATCGAAGCGGAGGCGGCGCCCGCCGGGATGGTGACGGAGCCCGGCAAAGCGGTGTAGTCGCTGCCGGACGTCGCGCTGCCGGTGATCGTGTAGGTGACGGTCAGCGCCGCGGTCGTGGCCCCCGTGCGGGTGACGGTGAAGGTCCCCAGGTCCGGGCCGGTTTCCCCGGCCGCGGCGTCGGTGGCGACGATGGTCACCACGGGCAAGACCGACGCGATCGCCGCGTCCGCCCTGATGAGACCGAATCCACTGTCGTTGTCGAACCCGGGCGCACCCATGTCGATCGCGGTGCTCCGGAGGGCCGCAAACACGGCCGAGGGCGTCAAGGTCGGCACGGCGTCGAGCAGCAACGCGGCCATGGCCGCCGCGTGCGGAGCCGCGGCCGATGTCCCGAAGAAGTTCCCGAACGTGTCCGCGTCCTGCGGGATGTCAGCGCCGAAGAATGTCGTGTTGGTGCCGTCCGGGGCGACGATGCCCGGTTTCGTGGCCCGCGCATCGAACGTCGCCACCCCCGCCGTCGTGAAGAGGATCGGGGTCGTGCCCCGCGAAGAGAAGGCTTCCAGCACCGGGGGACTCACGCCGAATTCGGGCGTGTCGAAGAAGGCCGCCGCGCCGACCGCTTCCGCGCCGGCCGCGTTGGCGTGGCCGTAGATCGTCCCGCTGTTGGTCGCGAACTGATCGATGGTGAACGTGGAACGCGAGGCGATGTACTTCATCAGGGCCGGATTGGGCCCCGCGAACTTCCCGATCGCGATCTGCGCCTGTACCGCCACACTGTTGGGGTTGTTGATGATGAGGATCTCGACGGGATCGCCGCCGATGTTGCTGCCGAAGCTTCCGCCGAGGAAGTCACCCGCGATGCTGAAGAGGGCGATGTCCAGGTCCGTCTGAGCACCCGGCGGGCCACTGACGGAGAAGAAGGGGTCGGACCACTGGAAGGAGATGACGGTCGTGCCTGGCGGGAGCGTGACGGTCTGCAGGAAGTCCACGGCCCCCGCCGGATCGAAGTCATGGGCAAAGAATGGCGACTCCGGCGTCCCGAGGTTAAGTCCGCTGTTGGCGAATCCTGCCTGATAGGCGGCCCGTCCGCTGTTTCCCGCGGAGGAGAAATAGGCCACGCCCGACGCGACGACGGTCTCCACGGCCTGGGCGATGATCCCGTCCTGGAACATCGGTTCCGCGAAGTAGCCGACGTCGTCGACGATGACGTCGGCGCCGGCCGCCGCCAGGCTCAGGATGTTGCTCGCGAAGCCCGCCTGACCGGTGAAACCCGTCGCGAAGAGGAGGCTCGCCCCGGCGCCACGTCGTGGATCAACTGGAGCATCGCCCGGCCTTCATCTGTCCCGGAGGCGCAGCCGGGGAGATCCTGAACCACGGTGACGGGAGAGAGATCCCCGTTGGCCACGTCGGTGGCGGCCCCGCCCAGGCAATTGAAGCTGTCGGACACGACGCCGACGCTCACACCGGTGCCGTCGATGCCGAAGGTCGTGCGCGCCACATCGGCGCGCATGGCCTTGTCGCCCTGGCTCGTCACGAGCCCCACGTGCTTGGTCGCGAGGGCGGGCCTCGCGAATCTGAGATCCGGCAGCGCTGACAGGGCGCCGATGGCGGACATGGGAAGCCGCCCCGAGACGGTGCGGCCGAACACCACGATGTCCTGCATCCCGAGCGCTTGCAGGTCGGCTTTCAGGGCATCGACGTTCCCCGAGGCGACCGCATCGATCATCACCCGGTCGGCGACCACCGACAGGAGCGTATTCGCCGGGCGGAAGGGAGTGCTGCTCCATTGCTTGTGGACGACGTACTCGCCATGCAGCGACTCCAGGTCGGTGGGGACGACCGTGACGGACAGGAGGAGCGGCCGGGTGACGGTGAGGGTCGAGGCCGCCACGTGGACATGCAGGGCGCCCAGCAGCAACACCGTGGCGACCAGGAGAGGCATGACCCACGTTCGCCGCATCGACGGTCCTCCGCTCGTGGTGTGCCGCAGACGATCCGTGCGAAGCCAATGAGAGCCGGTCCGGCTGGCGGGAACTATAGGGACGTCTCGCGACCCTGTCACGGTCCGGCAGCTGTTCAGCGAACGCCTTCCTTCGGCGTCCGGGGATGCGTGGTCGCGTACGCGGGCCGGGCGAAGTGCAAGCTCGCCAAGCCGTTCAGGGCGCCGATGGCGCTGACTGGGCAGCCGACCCGAGACGATGCGTCCGAACGCCACGGCATCCTGCATTCCCAGGGCCTGAGATCGGCCTTCAGAACAGTCACGTCTCCCGAGGCGACGGCGTCTATGAGGACGCGGTCTTCGTTCGATGCCTGCCCGGCACGATGACGCTCATAGAGCTGCGCGAGGTCTGCGCTGACCTTGGTCATCGTTCCTGTCTTGCCGCCTTCCGTCGTCTCACCGACTCCCGCCGCGGTACCGTCGCGAGGAGAATCAGCGCGGACACGGCCAGCACCAGCCATCGCTTCACGAAATCTCAGATCCCCAGGTAGGCCTTTCGCACGCCCGCGTCGCGCAGGAGCTCGTCGGCCTTGCCTTCCATGACGAGGCTGCCCGTCTCGAGCACGTAGCCGTACCCCGCCAGCGTGAGCGCCAGCATCGCGTTCTGCTCCACGAGGACGATCGACACGGCGAGCGCGTTGATCTGCCGGATGATCTTGCCGATCTCGGCGGTCATGATCGGCGACAGGCCCATCGACGGCTCGTCCAGGAGGAGCAGCTTCGGCCGCGTCATCAGGGCGCGCGCGATGGCCAGCATCTGCTGCTCGCCGCCCGAGAGCGATCCGGCGAGCTGCGTGCCGCGCTGCTTCAGGATGGGGAAGTGCTCGTAGATCATCGCGAGCGTCGACGCCGTCTCGGCCTTGCTCGTCTCGAGGTACGCGCCCATCTTGAGGTTCTCGAACACGGTCATCTTCGGAAAGAGCCGGCGCCCCTCCGGCACGTGGGCGATGCCGCGACGCACGATGTGGTGTGGCGGCAGGCCGACCAGCGACGTCCGCTCGAACGTGATGTCGCCGCCACTCGGCTTGATCAACCCGGTGAGGGCGCGGAGGCTCGTCGTCTTGCCCGCCCCGTTGCCGCCGATCAGGCTCACGATCGAGCCGGGGGTCACGTGAAAGGAGATGCCCTTGACGGCGGCCACCGAGCCGTAGCGGACGTGGAGATTCTTGACCTCAAGCATGCTCGAGCCCCGCGCCCAGGTAGGCTTCGATCACCTGCGGGTTCGTGCTCACCTCGGCCGGCGTACCTTCCGTCAGCTTCTGCCCGAAGTTCAGCACGACGATGCGCTCGCACGTGCCCATCACGGCTTTCATGTTGTGTTCCACGAGGAGGATGGTCGTGCCCCGGTCGCGGATGGTCTTGACGAGCGACATGACATGGCCGCTCTCGTCGAGGTTCATGCCCGTCACCGGCTCGTCGAGCAGGAGGAGCCGCGGCCGCGCGGCGAGCGCCATCGCGATGCCGAGGATGCGCTGGTGTCCGTGGGGCAGGTTCTTCGCCGCCTGATCGATCTGCGCGGACAGCCCGGTGAACTCCAGGACCTCGCGGCACTGATCGATCTCCGCGCGCGGGAACGTCGCGCGGCTTCCCAGGAGCTGGCCGACGCTCTTCTTCGCGTGCAGATGGAGCCCCATGAGCACGTTCTCCAGCACCGTCATCTCCTGGAACAGGGTGGTGAGCTGGAACGTGCGCACGAGCCCGAGCTCGACGATCCGATGCGAGCGGAGCCCCGTGATGTCGTGACCGGCGAAGCGGATCGTGCCCGAGGTCGGCGGGAGGAAGCCCGACAGCAGGTTGAAGCAGGTCGTCTTGCCGGCGCCGTTGGGCCCGATCAAGCCGACGATCTCACCATCCTCGACCCGGAGGTCGACGCCGGCCACCGCCGCCAGCCCGCCGAAGTACCGGCTGAGCTTCTGCGTCTCGAGCAGGGACATCGGATCAGCCCGCGGGACTCGGCGTGGGCGCCGAGGCCGCGCGGCCCCACCGGAATCCCGCGATCTTTCCGGGGAGCGTGATGATGCCGCCGGGCAGGAACAGGATCGTGAGGAGCATGGCGATCGAGAAGAAGATCGTCTCGTAGGCGCTGCCGCGGAACGGCTCCGAGAGCAGGGAGAGGAACACGGCGCCGACGATCGGCCCGACGAAGTGGCCGCGCCCGCCGACGAAGTTGTAGACGAGGATGTTCGTGGCCATGAGGAACCCGAACTCCGGCGGGAAGAGGAACCGGATGAAGTGGGCGTAGAAGGCGCCCGCCACGCCGGCGAAGAAGCAGCCGAGCGTGAACGCCAGCAGCTTGTAGCGGGCGATGTTCACGCCGAGCGATTGCGCGAGATGGTCGGCCATCCCGATGCTCTTCCAGATCAGCCCGAGCCGGCTCCGCTCGAGCTTCCACAGGATCACGAGGGTGATCACGGTGAGCCCCACGGCGAGGTAGTACTGGCTCGTGCGCGTGGTGAGGGTCATCCCGAGCAGGTTGGGCTTGGGGATGGCGGAGAGCCCGCTGTTGCCGCGGGTGAGCGGCACCCAGATCGCGGCGATGAGCCGGATCACCTCGACGAACGCCACCGTGACCATCGCGAAGTACACGCCCCGCAACCGGAGCGACGGATAGCCGATGGCCAGACCGACGAGTGCCGCGAGGACGGCGCCGCTCAGCAGCGAGACCTCGAACGGGACGGCCCAGTGCTTCGCGAGGAGGGCGGACGTGTAGGCGCCGACGCACATGAATCCCGAGTGGCCGATGTTGAGCTGGCCGCACGTGAGCGACGGCCGCAGGCTGGCCGCGAGGATGATGTTCGTGAGGACCAGCGCGAAGATGTGGAGGTAGTAGTCGTTGCCGAGCCACGGCACGGCGAGCGCCCCCCCGAGCACGACGAGGACCGCGATCGGCGTCAGGCTACTGCGCATGACCGAAGAGTCCGGTGGGCTTGAAGAGCAGCAGCAGGATGATGAACACGAAGCTCAGGAGGAACGCCGGCTCGGCGCCGAGCGCGGTGGCGACGATCGAATCGATGAGCCCGAGCATCAGCCCGCCGAGGATGGCGCCGGGGATGCTGCCGAGCCCGCCGAGGATGATGATGATGAACGCCTTCAGGAGCGGCTGCTCGCCCATCATCGGATCCAGCTTGAAGATCGGCGCCATGAGCGCGCCGGCCGCCGCCGCGAGCGCGAAGCCCACCCCGAAGGCCAGGCCGTTGACCATGTCGACGTTGACGCCCTGGAGCGCCGCGGCCTCCTTGTCCTGCTCGATCGCCCGCATGGCGCCGCCGAGCCGCGTCTTGTTGATGAAGAGGTAGAGCGCGATCACGAGCGCCCCCGCGAGGGGAATGATCATCAGCCGCTCGACCGAGACCATCACGCCGAGCACGTTGCGCGTGCCCTGGAACACCGGCGGCACGTGCTTGTCGAGCTGGCCGAACACCGGATAGCCGGCCGCCTGGAGGAACGTGGTGAGGGCGAGCAGCGCGACGAGGGTCGGCTCGATGCCGCCCTTGATGGGCCGATAGATCGTGCGCTCGACGAGATAGCCGAAGGCGCCCAGGAGGACCATGGCGAGCACGAACGCCACGAAGTACGGCGCGC
Source organism: uncultured Candidatus Rokubacteria bacterium (assembly GCA_963707305.1). Lineage (GTDB taxonomy): Bacteria > Methylomirabilota > Methylomirabilia > Rokubacteriales > CSP1-6 > VGLJ01. Next base: position 59,308 of record CAVPPZ010000020.1, on the reverse strand, counting down.
CGCCCTGGAAGAAGACGTAGTAGATGACGAACGCGCCCAGCATGTACACCGCGCCGTGGGCGAAGTTGATGATGTGCATCATGCCGAACATGAGCGTGAGCCCGAGCGCCATCAGGATGTAGATCGAGCCGATGGAGACGCCGATGATGGCGCTCTGGACGAGAAGCGCGGTGGTCATGGGATGGACGGGGGCCTTCGGGCCGGCCCCCGTCACGTTCTCAGTTGTGCGGTGGCGGGAGCTGCACGACGAGGTTGGCCACGCCGTCCCTCACCTCGGAGAACGGCATCGGGTAGAGGATCTGGTTGCCGATGCCGTAGTAGTCCTTGCCGCCGAAGTGCGCCTTGCCCCAGAGGTTGTCGAACTCGACGGTCGCGAGGGCTTCCGCGATCTTCTTCTGGTCGAGGCTCTGGGCCTTCTTCACCGCGGCCACGAACGCGAAGGCCGGATTGGCGAAGTCGATGCTGGTGGCGTTCCACTCGCCGAACTTCTTCGTGTAGCGCGCCTGCCAGCTCTTGATCTTCTCCGGCAGCGGGTTCTGCACGTAGCCGTGCACCCACGTGCCCTCGACGTTGGCCTTGCCCGCGATGTTGGACACCACCGCGGTGTCGATCTGCCCGACGTGGATGAAGCGTCCCTTGAACCCGAGCTCGCGGGACTGCTTGATGATCAGGCCCACGCTGCCGGCCGGGCGACGCGAGCACGCTGATGATGTCGGGCTTCTGCGCGAGGACGCGCAGCAGCACCGGGTTGAAGTCGGTCGTGGTGCGCTCGAAGAACTCCTTCGAGACGACCTCGTAGCCGAGCTTCTGGATGTAGGTGGTCTCGACCTTGATCGACCACCAGCCGGTGTCGTCGTTCGGCGAGAGGGTCGCCACGCGCTTGATCTGCGGATGCTTCTCCTTGATCCACTTCCAGAACGCGGTGGTCTCCGGGGGCGACGGGAACGCGTGGAAGGTGAGCGGGTTCTTCGGGCTCACCAGCCCGTCCGCGTACGCGAGCGGCAGGTTCAGGACCTTGCCCTCGTTGACGGTCTCCTCGGCCGCCTTGACCACCGAGCCGCCGAGCACGGAGATGTACTTCACGCCGTCCTTGGCGATGAGCCGGTTCACGGTGGCGACGCCCTCGGCGATCACGTACTTGTGATCGTAGGCGACGATCTCGAGCTTGTACTTCTTGCCGGCCACCTCGAGCCCGCCCTGGTTGTTGATCTCCTCGAAGATCAGCTCGGTCGCGTTCTTGTGGGGAATGCCCCACGGCGCTGCGGGCCCCGAGAGCGGCGTCGAGATCCCGAACTTGATGACGTCGGCCGCGCCGGCGACGCCGGGCGACGTCGCCACGAGCACCGCGAAGGACAGGAGCGAGAGGAGGAGTCAGAGGACAGAAGCGCTTCGTCGTCGCCATGTCGCCCTCGAGTCGTGCTGCGGTCCGGCTGGTGCGGGGACTATAGGGACCGCGCGCACCGCTGTCAAATCGCTCAATGGCCCTTGCACCGGCTTCGTTTTGAATTGACAGTAGCCCTCGCGCCCCGGTCCTGGACGATGATCCGCCCCCATCCGGCACCATCGGACTCGACGAACCGGAGGGGTGACATGAGACGTCCAGGCGATACGACTCCGCCGCCTCCTGGTGGTCGGGCCGCCGCGCGGCAGCGGATGTTCATGGAGCAGCGCTCCCTGGACGCCGTCCCGACGAAGGCGACCTCGGCCGCGAAAAAGCGCAAGAAAAAGGCGACGAGCACGACGAGGAGGAAGCCGGCCGGGAAGGCACGGAAGACGGGGAAGGGGTGACGCGATGCGGAGCCAGAGTCGACCTCGCGCGGAAGCGCCCCACCGGTCGCGCCCGCCGGCGACGACCCAAAGGTCCAGGCGGGCAAAGCCTTGCAGCGCCTGTTCACGTTTCTTGGACAGCGCGATCCGGCACTCAACGACGACGTCGTCGCGACCGTCCCCGCTCCCAGGTCCGCGCGACCCAACTACGCGCTCACGAAACACGCCCTGCAGGCCAAGCCTGTCACCGTCGCGTCCGCCGCCCGCGCGCGACCCCGCGCACCGGCGGCGAAGTCCTACGCGACCTCGCTCGGGAAGGCGGCCGCCGGACTGGGAACGCCTCGGCAACGACGCGCCGCCCGGCGGATGGCGCCGCCCGGCGGTCCCGCGGGCGTGTGGCGGGAGATCGGGCCGACGCGGATTCCGAAGGGACAGACGTACGGCACGAACCGGGTCGACGTCGTTGGCCGCGTGGCCGCCATCGCCGTCGATCCCAACGATCCGAAGCATCTGCTCGTCGGCGCCGCGGGCGGTGGGATCTGGGAGAGCCGCGACACCGGGGCGACGTGGACGCCGCGCACCGACCAGATGCCGTCGCTCGCCATCGGGGCCGTGACCTTCGATCCAACCAACCCGAGCCGTGCCTACGCCGGAAGCGGCGAAGGCAACTTCTATTTCACCCTGGGCGCCGGCGTGTACAAGTCCACCGACGGCGGGACGACCTGGGCGGTGGTCGCGTCGGCGCCGTTCGTCGGCGTCGGGTTCTTCGACCTCGTCGTCGACCCGCAGTCGCCGTCGATCCTCTATGCGGCGACGACGAACGGCTTCTACAAGTCCACCAATAGCGGGGTGTCGTGGAGCCGGAAACGGGCCGGCATCTGCTGGGACATCAGCGTCCATCCCAGCGGCGGATCCACGGAGATCCTCGCGGCCTTCGGCGACGGCCCGTTCGTCTCGACCAACGCCGGCAACACGTTTGCGGCGGTTCCGGTTCCGTCACCACCCCCGGATCCGTGGTCGCGTCTCGCCGTCGACCGCGTCACGGCGTCGCCCGATGTCGCCTATGTCTTCGGCGCGGCCGGTCCGCGATGCGTTCATGTGGCGACGCACGGGGACGACGTGGAAGAAGGTGAAGCTGCCGCCGGTGAACCACAATCCCAATGCCTACTTCCCGAACAAGCTCGAGATCGGGCAGGCCCAGTACGACTGGCACGTCGCCGTCTCGCCCACCAACGTCGGGCAGGTCTTCATTGGCGCCATCGACACGTTCCGCGGCACGCTCAGCGGCTCCACGTGGCAATGGCAGAACGTCACGACCCAGGGCGCCAACAGCATCCACCCGGATCAGCACTGCCTGACCTTCGCGCCGAACAACGCCAATGTCATCTACGCGGGCAACGACGGCGGCGTCTATCGATCAGCCAACAGCGGCGACACCTGGAAGGCGCTGAACAACGGCCTCGGGATCTGCGAGATCGAGTACCTCGCCTGCGATCCGAACTCGCTGGGAGGGGCTGATCGCCGGAACTCAGGACAACGGGACGGTGACGTATGCCGGGGCCACGCTGTGGACGCACGTCGCTGACGGCGATGGAGGTGACTGCGGGGTCAATCAGCTGAACCCGAACGTCGTCTATCACTCGTTCTACGACGTGTCGCTCGAACGTTCGGCCAACAAGGGGAGCTCGTGGACGGATCTCGAGCCGCCGCGTTCTCGGCGTTCGTCGATCCGCCCACGTCACTGTTCTATCCCCCGGTCGAAGTCTCCGGCCTGACCGTCGCCATCGGGGCGAAGTCGCTCGTCGTGACCAGAACCGGCGTGGGCCCGTGGACGACGATTCCTCTCGGTCTGCCCGTCGGAGAACTGCCGTCGGCGATGAGGGAGATCGACGCCAATACGTTGCTCGTCGGGACCACCAGAGGTCGTCTGCTGAACATCGCATGGAACGGCACGAGCTGGACGAAGACGCAGCTCGCCTCGCCGACGCCTCGCTACATCAGCTGCATCGCCGTCGATCCCAGCAACGCGCAGCGATTCTGGGTGACGATCTCGCAGGTGTCGCAAGGCACCGGCCTCGTGTATCGATCGGACGATGCCGGGGGCTCCTGGGTGAATCGCACGGCCGGCCTGCCCAAGATCCCGATGAATGCGGTGGTCGTCGATCCGGCGAACTTCCGGCGCGTCTGGGTCGCTGCGGACGTCGGGGTCTATCAGACGCTGGATCTCGGCTCGACCTGGACGCCCTTCGCGAACGCGCCTTCCGAACGCGATGGCCGTGGACCTGATCTTTCACAAGCAGGATCGAGCACTCATCTGCGCCACCCGGAACCGCGGCGCGTGGGTGATGCCGGTCCCGTAGGTGGTGCGATGAAAACACGGCGACTGACGTTGACGGGACGACCGCTCCCGGCCCAGCTGAACCTGGCGCGACCAGGCATGCCGTCGGCGGATTCCATCCACGAGGCGCGACGGGTCATCACCGCGCGTGGACAACGGTTCCGCATTCTTCGCACGACCGAGGTCGACGACTACGAGTCGACGCCGGCGGCGGTCGCTCTCCGCAAGGCGCTGCGAGGGCGGGCCACACCATCGCCGACGGCCCTCATGGCGGCGATGAAGAAGAAGCCGGCGGGCGATCAGTTCGCGGGCACCGCGCGAAAGGCAGCGAAGCTGTCAATCGCCTCCGGCCCGACCAAGTCGTTCAACGACGTGAAGACCCTGATCGCCTCGTTCGTGCCGGACGACACGATGGTCGCTCACAAACCGAAGATCACGACCACCGCCGCCTCCGGCCGCGTCAGCGCCGAGAACAAGAACGTGAAGGTCAAGGCGTTCCTGTATGCCGCCAGCCGGGAGGACGACAACGACTTTCACCTGATCATCGGCCGCGCGCCCACGAAGTCGCCCGAGATGTACCTGACGATCGAGGTGTCGGGCCTGCCGCCGCAGAACAGTCCGGCGCTGGGTCCGTTGACGGCGACTCGCAATGCGTTCAAGGCCTTCTTCGGGGCTGACCTTCCAGGCTTCACGTACGATTTCTACGACCCGCCCATTCCGGTCACCGTCACCGGGTCGCTGTTCTTCGACATGGGCCACAGCACCGGGCAGCGGCCAGGTCCGCCGAGCTTGAAGAGTCGCATGCCGACGATCTGGGAAGTGCATCCCGTGACGGCCATCACGCTCGGGTGAAGGACGATGAAACGCAAGAAGGACGCGCCGCGGCGCTCGAAGACTCAGGGTGCGCGCGCCGGCATGCCGTCGAAGGACTCTGTGCGCGAGGTCGTCACCAAGGTCGCGCCAACCGGGCTGCGGTTTCGGATCCTGAAGACGACGGAGACGGACAGCTACGACACAGCCACGTCCCCCCAGGAAACCTGATCCGCGCGCGTGACGGCGCAGGGTCGCATAGGATGCGTCCCACCGAGGAGGACGAGGCGTGGACGACGACCGCTTCAAGCGTACGAACAATTTCCTCACCCTCGTGGCCGCCTGCTTCGGCATCATCGCGACGATCTTCGGCGTCTGGAACACGGTCCGCACCGGGGCCCTCGAAACCCGGGTCAAGGCGGCCGAGGAGAACCGCCGGCAGGCCGAGTTCGAGCTGAAGTTCCGCCGCGAGATCTACGACGAGGTCAAGACGCTCCTCAAGGAGCGGGACGCCGTCACTCGGCAGAGGACGCTGCTGATGTTGACGCTCGTCAGCTCGCTGCCCAAGGACCGGGAGGACCAGAAGAACTTCCACAAGAACGTGGAGGAGCTGGTGCGCGAGATGATGCCGAAGGACGACTCGGTGGAGGCCGCAGCAGTCCGCCAGCTCATTCGCGACCGGACCCAGGAACCCGGGCTCGCGACCGCGGTGTCGACCGCGAAGGCGACCCCGCCGCCGGAGTTCTTCCAGGCGGTGCAGACGATCGTCGTGAGCGACAAGGGCTGGGATGTCGACGTGTTCTATTGCACCGGCGTCAAGAGCGAGGAGGACCACCTCGCGCTCGCGCGCAAGGCCATCGAGCATCTGAAGACGACGGGGGACGTGGGGAGGCTGCGGCTGAGGAAGCTGCCGCCGGATATCAACGCGCTGCCCGAGTACGGCGGCCGCGGCTTGATGATCCGCGCCGACAACGACGACGCCGAGCGGACGCGCGCGCAGCGGCTGACCGCCGAGCTCGAGAAGGCGGGCCTCAAGGGCTTCCGCGTGGAGCCCAATCCCCGCCGCAGCGTCTGGTACCTCAGCGCGTTCGTGTGCCCGTGACCCCGCTCACCGGCTCTTGAGCTTCACGTCCTCGTAGGGCCCGGAGAAGCCGTACATGGAGAGCAGGCCGAGCCCCGACTCCTCCACGCGCGGACCGACACCGTGCAGGAACGCGAAGTCCCAGATCGGCACGAACATCGCGCGCTCATGGATCATCTGCTGGATCTTGTGCAGGGTCGCCTCGCGCTTGCCGCGGTCCAGCATCGCCGCCTGTTCGCGGAAGAGCCCGTCGATGTCGGGATAGCTCCCGCTCACGTACGCGCCGCCCCCGATCGCGAAGGCCTCCAGCCACGTCGCCGCGTTCCCCGACGAGCCGCTGAAGAGGTACAGCACGTTCCGGTACTTCTTCTCCGTCACGCCCTTGAAGTACGCGGCCCGCTCCAGCGGACGCAGCTTGAGCTGGATGCCCACGGCCTTGAGGTCCGTGAGCATCGCCTCGCCCCACGGGCAGACCTGGAGGTCGCAGTAGAAATCGCCGGCGTCGAAGCCGCTCGCGTACCCGGCTTCGGCGAGGAGCTGCTTGGCCCGGGCGGGCTCGTAGGGATACGGCGGCGCCGGCCAGTAGAACTCGAAGCTCGACGGCACGATGCTCCCGGTGATCTTCGAGAAGCCGAGCGTCGCGGCCTCGTTGAGGGTCTTGCGATCGAGGGCCAGGTTCGCGGCCATGCGCACGCGCTTGTCGGCCCAGGGCGACTTCGCCTCCCACTGGTCGGGGAGACTCAGCCAGTGGTTCGAGGGGTACACGGCCTTGAGCGAGAGACCCGGCGTGCGCTTGACCTCCTCGGCCAGCTCGCCGCTCACGAGGTAGATGACGTCGACGTCGCCGCGCTTGAGGGCGGCCAGCCGCGTGGCGTGGTCGGGGATGACCCGGAGCACGAGGCGCTTGACGTGCGGGGTCTTGCGCCAGTACTGGTCGAACGCCTCGAAGACCAGCTCGACGCCGGGGTTGAATGAGACGAACTTGTACGGGCCGGCGCCGATCGGCGCCTTCTTGTAGCCCTCGTCGCCCACCTTCTCGACGTACTTCTTGGGAACGATCCAGCCGGCGCCGGTCGTGCGCGTGCCGTAGAACGTCATGAAGTCCGGCCACGGCTGCTTGAGCCGGAACCGCACGCGCAGGGGATCGGGCGTCTCGACGGCCGCGACCTTCTCCTTGAGCGTCTTGGCGAAGATGCCGCGGTAGCGCTCGAAGGAGAACTTCACGTCCTCGGCCGTGAGCGTGTCGCCGTTGTGGAACTTCACGCCCTTGCGCAGGACGAACTCGTAGACGAGCCCGTCGGGCGACACGGTCCACGACTCCGCGAGGCTCGGCGCCATGCTCTTGCCGGGCATGGGCTTCACGAGCGCGTCGTGCGTCGCGTACAGGACCATGAACGGCGTGCCCTGGATGCTCTCGGCCGGATCGAACCAGGTCGGCACGAGCGTGGTGTGCACGCCCCAGGTCATCTGCCCTTCGGGCGCGGCGTCACCCGGCGCGGCCGCGATCAGGACGGTGAAGAGCACGGGGAGGCACAGGAAGAGCCGCATCATGGCACCCTCCTCGATCCTGGGATCGACGCGCGATGGCCGGCCCGAGGATACCTCGGGCCGGCCGCGGTGTCTCAGGGACCGACGACCACCCGGCCGGTGGAGCTCCGGCAGTTGTTCGTCTCCACCAGCTCGATCACGACGCCCAGGTCGTCGGCGCACGCGAGCAGGTGATAGGTGCCGAGCGGCGTCGTCGACGGGACCGTCACCGTCATCGTCCTGCTCGAGGTGGCGCCCGGGGCCAGGATGCCGACCGACCACGTCCCGCTCAGCAGCGTGTCGCCGGCGCTCTTCGCGCCATCCACCGAGAGGTAGTACCGGACGCGCGAGCCTGGCGCGGGCGCCGTCCCCTCGTTGGTGACGGTCTCCGCGAAGGTCATCCGGTCGCCACGCGCGAGCGTGGCCGGCGGATCGCCGAGCGCGGTCACCGTCAGATCCGGCGCCTGGACGTCGACCTGAGTCGCCGAGGCCCTGCAGTTGTTGGTCTCGTCGCGCTCGGCGACCACCTTCAGGTCATCGGCGCACGCGAGCACCGTGTAGAGACCGGCCGGCGTCGTGGTGGGCACCGTGACGGTCACGGTGCTGGTGCGGGTGGCGCCGATCGCGAGCGACGGGATGGACACGGTCGTCGCCATGGCGCACGTCGCTCGCATCCCACACGCCGTTCGTCGAGAGGTAGAAGCGCAGGCGAGAGGAGGCGGCGTTGCCGTCGCCCTGGTTCGCCACCGTCGTCGTGAGCGGGAAGCGCGCCGAGCGCACCGCCGTCGCCGGCGGGTCCGACAGCGCGGTGACCACGAGGTCCGGCGCGAGCGACGACGCCAGCACGAAGCGGGCGGTCACCGTCTGGTCGGTGGTCATCGTGACGAAGCAGTCGCTGGTGCCCGAGCAGCCGCCACCGGACCAGCCGGTGAAGACGGATCCCGTCGACGCCGTCGCGTGGAGCCGGATCGACCGACAGCGTCGCGTAGGCCTGGTTGCAGTCGGTGCCGCAATCGATGCCGGACGGCGTGCTCGTCACGCGGCCCATGCCGTCGCCCGCCCGCGCCACCGTCAAGGTCTCGGTCTGCGTGGCGCCGCTCGCGATCGTGACCTGGAAGCCGGTCGTCGTCTCCGCCACGACGTGCACGGCGATGCCGTGCGCCGCGTCGTTGAACGTCTCGCCGGGCAGCCACATGGCGCCGGCGTCGTTCGGCTTGCCGTTGTGGTCGGGGTCGACCACCTGCGCGTCGCGATCGTCGAGCGTGAGTGTCGACCTCGTGGATGATCACGGCCTTGCCGGGGATCTCGCGGTCGTAGCCGGCGAGGTTGCGGGCCTCCACCGTGTAGAAGTTCGTGGAAGAGCCGTTGATCGGGATCTTCGCGATGAGCGGGTTGTCGGCGGTGGCCGGCTCCGCGAGGAAGTCGAGGTCGATGGTCGTCACCGTCCCGGCCGGGACGACGTGGCGCCGCGCGGCCGGGATCCACCCGCGGCTGTCCTTGTGGTGTGCGATGGTGCCTTGACCCACGCACCCGTACGTGGCGTGCCGCTCGCGACACATGGCCCGCGGCTCGCTCATCACGTCCCAGAGCGAATCGTACGGTGACCCGTAGGGCCCGGACGAGTGCGGCAGGCCCAGCGCGTGCCCCATCTCGTGCGCGACCAATCCCTGGTTGGCACACCCCCAGTTCGGGATCCAGGTGACCCCGTACAGCCGCTGGAACCCCTCGCGCGTGATGAACCACGTGCCGCCGACCGAGACCGGCAGGTCGCCGTTGAACATCAGGTTGACGCCGAAGAACTGGCGGAAGTCGACGTCGGCGTCGGCGGCCGCCGTGCAGTCGTCCGCGAGCGCGTCGAGGTCGAACCATCCGCCCCTGACGTAGGCGGACCGCGGGAACGGCAGGGTGTACCAGCCCTTGACCACGCTGCCCGCCATGCTGAGCGCGCCGTACGACGCCGCGTCGAAGTAGTGCGTCAGGCTCGGGTACTGCCCGCTCGTCACGAGCCCTTCGAACCAGCTCACGGGGTGCGGCGTGACGCCGGCCATGTCCGCGAAGCGGCACAGCAGGGTCACGAAGCGCTTCGTGACCACGAAGGGGGCGGCGGCCGCGGTGGTCATGCTCGCCTCGGTGGTCGAGCGCAACGTGGCGCCCGACTCCGGCTCGAGGCGGATCGAGCGGACTCTCACCGCGCTCGCCGCGCCCGGCCGCGGGGGCGCCGGTTCGGCGATGATCGTGGCCCGCTGCCGGTCCAGCGCGCGCGGGCCGCCGTGGGCGACGAGCACGGTCCGGTCGATGAGCAGGAGCGTGCGCACGCCCTGGTCGTCCGTCAGCGTGAAGTCGAGCTCAGTGCCAACGCCTGGCCGATGGATCGACCGCACGGTGATCGTGCCCGTGAGCACGAGCTCGTTCGTGGCCGCGGGCGCCGGAGTCGGCACGAGTGACAGCAGCGCCGCGGTGATCGCGAGGACCGCCCATCTGAAAACCGCCATGAATCGTCATCCTCCTTGGTCTGGTCGATCGCGCAGACCACGGTGACCACTCAGGCGCGTTTCAACATCAGGGACGCCACGCAGGGATACAGGGGCCGCGCTGCAGGAAAGCCACGCGAGTAGACCAGCGGGGCCGCGCTCGCGCCAAGATTTTTCGTCGGAGCGCGATCGACCTCACGGGGCCGGCGAGGCGCCCGTCGAAGCGACGCGGCGGATCAGGCGCCGGCGGGGATGGCCGCCGTCTCGGAGAACGCCGGCATCAGATCCCGCGCGAAGCGGCGCAGCGTCGGCCGTCCGCCCGCGCTGTTGAGCAGCACGTACTCGGCGCCGGCGGCGCGCAGCGCCTGCATCATGACGGCGACCTCGTCCGGGCTGCCGTAGAGCGCCGAGGCGCAGATCTCCTCGTCGGACAGATGCGCCCGGTTCGCGGCCGGACCGTCGGGACGCACGGCCAGCCGATCGATGCGCCGGCGGCCCGCGACGCGGTTCTGCATCGCGCGCTCGAGATCGGCCGCGGTGTCGACGAGGTTGATGGAGCGGGTCACGCCGACGCTCATCGGATCGAAGACACGCCCGCGCGCTTCGACCTCCGCCTTGAAGATCGCGATGCGCTCGCCGATCTGCTCGATGGACGCGTACTGGTCGAGCAGCAGGTTGTAGCCGAGCGTCGCGACCTTGCGAATCGAGGCGGCGCTGCCCGCGCCCATCCAGAGCGGCGGGTGAGGCTTCTGCGCGGTCGGCGGCTCGACGACCACGTTGTCGAACTTCCAGTACGTGCCGCGATGGGACCACGGCGCGTCCGACGTCCACGCCTTGAGCATGACCGCGAGGGACTCGTCGAAGCGCTCGTCGGCTTCTTCCATCGGCGTGGCGAAGCCGGAGAACTCGTTGTACCGGTAGCCCTTGCCGATCCCGAAGTCGAGGCGCCCGCCCGACAGCAGGTCGATCGTCGCCGCCTGCTCCGCCAGCAGCACCGGATTGTGCCAGGCCAGGACGATCACCGCGGTGCCGAGGCGCAGCGTCGTGGTGCGCGCGCCGACCCAGGTCAGGAGGTTCATCGTCGCCGAGATCTGCCCGAAGCCCGTGAAGTGGTGCTCGACGATGAACGTGCTGTGATAGCCGAGCGCCTCGGCCTCGACGTTGTTCTCCACGAACTCTCTGAATCCCGCGGCGCTGTCGACATCGGGTCCGCCCCGTCTGGCTTGCGCGCTGCCGAACAGTCCGAAGCGCATGTCTGATCCTTTCGGCCCCCTGGAGGCCACGCCTGCGTCGAGGTCCGTCGATGATACTCCGTCAGGCGCGAGAGGGTTCGTCGGCACTCGCGGAGCGGCACGGCTATGCCGGGCCGCGGAGCGCGGGGGGCATGGGGGGCCCGTCTCGGGCCCCCCATTTCACAAAGTCGGCAGACCGAGGGCGTGACGGCCGAACTGCTCGGCGGCGATGTCCCAGCTGAGCGCCGCGTGATGGGACGCGCCGTGCGCGTCGCGATGGAAGCGCTGGAGCGGCTCCGAAGCCAGGACCGCGCGCGCGCCGCCGGCCTCGAACAGGCGATTCACGGCCTGCACGCTCAGCTTCGCGACGAAGGCCTTGTCTCGACGATAGCGGGCGCGATCCGCATCCGTGAACGTGTCCCCGCGCGCGGCCCTGTCGAGCATCTCGCGGATGTCGTGGCGGTGAAGCGTGCGGGCCGCGTCGACCTCGGCGGAGGCTTCGGCGAGCCGGAGCTGGAGCGGAACGGAGTCTGCCGTGCGGCCGAGCCCGGACGTTCCGCGCAGTCGCGACGTGAACTCGTCGACGGCGCCCTGAGCCATGCCGACGACCGGAGCGACGAGGTCCCAGCCCGTCAAGCATCGGAGCGGCACGCGGTAGCTGAGGCGCTGGTGAAGCTCCCACCCGGTGCGATCGCTGTCGCCGGCGCGGTTCGGATCGAGCGCGCGGTGGTGAGGAACGAACGCGTCCTTCACCACGAGATCCTTGCTCCCCGATCCGCGCATGCCCGACGCGAACCACGTGTCGAGGATCTCGTAGTCCGCTCGCGGGAGCAGGAACCAGGTCAATGAGCCGGGACCGGCGCCGGACGTCGCGACCATCGCCCACGTGGCGGCGTCGCACCCACTCGAGAAGCCCCAGCGCCCGGAGACCCGGAAGCCACCGCCGACGGGCTCGGCCTTTCCTCCCGCCGGGTTGAGGCCGCTCGAGAAGAGCGTGTCCGGGCCCGTGGCGAAGAACTCGTCCTGCGCCTTTTCCGGGAAGTGGCCGAGCCACCAGTTGTGCACCGCCCACAGGGAGTAGCACCAGGCGGTCGACCCGCAGCCCCGGCCCAGCTCCCAGCCCACCTCGTGGGCCATGTCCAGGTCGACGCCCTGGCCGCCATATCGCTCGGGATTTCCGATGCGAATGAGCCCGGACGTCACGAGATCCTTGACCGACTCCGGAGGGATCTGGCGGAGCTCTTCGGTCCGTCCCGCGCGCTCCTTGAGGACAGGGACCAGCTCGGCTGCGCGGCGAAGCAGCTCATCGCGGGTCGGCTTCACGGCGTCGATGCTACGCCGATCCTCGCCCGAGAGTCACGCCGGATGGGAGACCCCTAGCGGTGCCTGACGTTGACGTGGGTTGCCCCTGGCGCTATACGGTGACGCACGGAATCTCCGCTCACGCCCGAGGCAGAGTCGACGACCACAGGGAGGCGGCCATGGCACGGATCAAACACATCGCCCTCTCGACCGACGACCCCGCAAAGACCGCGGACTTCTACAAGAACACCTTTGGGTTGACGGAGCTCCGGCGCGAGCCTGCCGACACCGGCGCCGAGGGCGTGTGGCTCAGCGACGGCTACATCTACTTCGCGATCCTCAAGTCCGGCGGCGAGGACACGCCGAACCTGGGCGAGGGGCCGTCCGCCGTGAAGGGCGTCCACCACATCGGCTTCTACGTGGACGACATGGACGAGACGTGCGGCGCGCTCGAGGCGTCCGGCTGCGCCGAATACCCGGGCACCAGCAAGATGAACCGGAAGTACACGGGACCTGACGCGGTCGGGCTCGACATCCGCGTGCGCGGTTGGGACGAGCAGATCAAGGCCCGGATGCCGCTCTATCAGCTCACGCCGGTGGGCGAGAAGGAGATCTTGCCGCCCGCATGACCACGGCGGGCGACACGTTCGCGGAGACCTTCGTGGACGCGGCGGGTGTCCGCGTCCAGCTCCGGCGCGGCGGAGCTGGACCGCCGCTGCTGGTCCTGCACGGTGAGCTCGGCGTTCCGGGCTGGCTGCGCGCGTACGCCCTGCTCGCCCGGCACTTTACGGTCTACGTGCCGTCCCTGCCGGGCTTCGGCCAATCCGCGCGGCCCGAGTGGATGGCCGGCGTGCGCGACCTCGCCGCCTGGGTCACGTGGTTCGTGCGCGATCTGAAGCTGCCGCAGCCGTTGCCCGTCGTCGGATGCTCACTCGGAGGCTGGGTGGCGGCGGAGATCGCGACCGTGAACGCGGCGCTCTTCACGAAGATGGTGCTCGTCGGCGCCGCAGGTCTGGCACCGGATGAAGGCCACGTGTGGGACTACTTCGTCCACTCCACTCAGGAGGCGCTCGCCCAGTCGTTCTGGGAGCCGGCGAAGGTGCCCGAGTACGAGCAGTACTACGGCGCCGGGTGGACACCGGAGCGCGAGGAGCAGGCGGAGCAGAACCGCCAGATGGCCGCGCGTCTCGTCTGGAAGCCGTACATGCGGAGTCACTCGCTGCCCGGCCTGCTGCGCGGCGTGGTCACGCCGACGCTGGTGATCTGGGGACGGGACGACGCCATCATTCCCCTCAGCGTCTGCCGGCGTTACGCGCAGGCCATCCCGGGGGCGACGGCACGAGTGCTCGACCGGTGCGGTCACATGCCGGAGATGGAGCAGCCCGAGGCGTTCGCGCAGGCCGTGCTGGAGTTTCTGTAATGGGTGTAGGAGGCGCGCATGGTCAAAGAGGTCCACTTCTTCACCGAGATGGGGTACACGGCGTACCCGCAAGACGAGGCCCGCCGTCGCGGCTACAACAACCTGATGTTTCCCAACGAGTACTTCCACGCGGAGCGCGCGCAGCAGCTCTATCGCATGTACTTCGACGAGCTTCAGTACGCCACGGAAGTCGGCTTCGACGGCGTCATGATCAACGAGCACCACAACAACCCGCTCAGCCTGATGCCGTCGGTCAACGTCATCGGCGCCGCCCTGGCCCGGGCGACGCGGAAGGGCCGCATCGTCTTCCTCGGCAACGTGCTGCCGATCCACGACAACCCGCTGCGCGTGGCCGAAGAAGTCGCCATGATCGACATCCTGTCGGGCGGGCGCGTGGTCTGCGGCTTCGTGCGCGGCCTCGGCCAGGAGAGCCTCGCCACCAACTGCAATCCGATCTACAACCGCGAGCGCTTCGACGAGGCGCACGACGTGATCGTGAAGGCGTGGACCACGCCCGGGCCGTTCCGCTGGGAGGGCCGGCACTACGAGTACCGCGTGGTCAACCCGTGGATGCGGCCGTTGCAGAAGCCGCATCCGCCGATCTGGATTCCCGGCGTCGTCAGCCCGGAATCGGTGCGGTGGGCGGCCGAGCATCGCTATCCGTACGTGGCGCTCTGCCCGCCGCTCGACCTCATCGACGAGATCTACGACCTCTACGACGAGGTGGCCGAGCGCACCGGATTCACGCCGACGTCGGAGCAGCGCGGCTACGTCATCCGGGTGAGCGTCGCCGACACCGACGAGGACGCCTACGAGCAGGGCCGGCACTTCTTCTGGCAGCTCGGGACCTCGTTCGGCGTCGCGCCGCGCCACTGGCTGCAGCCGCCGGGGTACGTGAGCCGCGAGGCGAAGCAGAGCAAGCGGGAGCAGGTCCGCGTCAACGCGGTCAACATCACGCCGGGTGGCCAGCCCCTGAGCTACGAGGCCGCGCACGCCACCTACCAGATCGTGTCCGGGAACCCCGACACCGTGATCAAGAAGCTCCAGCACGTCATCGACGTCGTCGATCCCGGCTCCATGGTCCTCTGGGGCCGCGAGGGGCTCATGTCCCACGAGAGCGCCGTCCGCGGCATCGATCTGCTGGCCAAGGAGGTCATTCCCGCCATCAAGGCGTACAAGGCGGACCGTCGCGAGCGGCGTCGCCCGGCGCTCGGGTGAGCGACGCTCCTACCGGAGGAGCAGGAGGCGCTCGCCGATCTCGGTGAGGTCCGCGATGAAGCGGTCGCGCTCCGGAGCGTCGCTCCAGCGCACGAGCTTCCAGTCGTCCTCGGTGACGGTGAGGAGTGCGCGGGCGACGTCGGCGGGGAACAGTCCGGCCGCTTTGCTCTGCGCGGCATCCAGCGCGGCCTCGCACGAGAGGTTCATCCGGCAGCAGAACCCCCAGATGTCCGCGAGGTCTTTCGGCTCGCGACGGTCGACCACGGCCGTCAGCTTGTTCGCCAGGATGTTCTCGGCACTGTCGAGCCGCCCGAGGACGGGATGCATGCGCAGTTCCCCGACGTGCGCCGGCACGTCGTTGATCATCTCGATCTTGAGGACGACGTCGCTGGCGCTGACATTCGCTCGAACAAAGCGCGCGTCGCGTTGCAGGACGTCGACTCTCCAGTCTGCCCTCGACGCCAGGGTCTCGACGACACGCTGCGACCACAGCGCGAAGCGTTCATCGTCGTTCACGAAGAGGTCCAGGTCGTCGGAGAACCGATGATGGAGGTAGCCGCGCGAGGCGGCCGTTCCGCCCGTCAGGTAGAAGCCGGTATCGGCGTGATCCGTGCGAGGACCGCGTCTTGTACCGGATAGAGCGTCGAACGAAGAACTCGCGATCCATCAGCGGTGGGGCTACACGAGTTCGGGGTGATGTTTTGGCAGCCAGTCGACCAGGAAGTCGAGCCCGCGCCTGTCGTCCTTCCGATCGGACGTGCGTCCGCCATTCCGGCCAGCCCTTGACGAGCTCGCGGAACCCTAGGAGCCGCACGATCTCACGGTAAGGCGCGTATTCGATCAGGCGTACGGCCGCCCACGTCCGGTCGAGCCGCCCGAGGGTGATCTCTCCGTCGATCAGCCGCCGGAACTGCGCCTCATCGATGTCGTAGTCCCACACGAACGGCAGGCGCTCCGAGGCCATAGGTCGAGCCTACACGACCGAGCAGACCAAACCGAACAGCGATGAGCGCGAGTCCGAGCGCCGGCTCCGCCGGCGCAATCCGGTCCTGGGGGAGGCTCGGAGGGGGCCGTCGAGGCCCCCTCCGATGAGGATGGGGCGAAGCCCCCCTCCGAGTCACGAACGGCGCCGCAGCATCTGCTGGAGGCTCTGGCGGCTCAGGCCGAGACGCTCGGCCGCGCGCGTCTTCGAGCCGCACTCCCGGAGCGCGTCCTCGAGCATCCGTCGCTTGAGCTGCTCGATCGCGTCGTTGAGCGTGACGGGCGGCGTCGACGCCGCGGGATTCGTGCGGAGCCGATCGGACAGGTGCGCGAGACCCAGCGGCTGCCCGTCGTCCCCCAGCGCGACCGCGCGCTCGATCTCGTTCTCGAGCTCACGCACGTTGCCGGGGAAGGGGTACCCGCGCAGGCAGCGCAGCGCCTCCGGCGCGATGCCGGTGATCGCGCGGCGCGCGCGCTCGCAGGAGGCGCGGAGGAAATACTCCGCGAGCGCCGGAATGTCCTCGGGGCGCTCGCGCAGGGACGGCAGCCGGATCGGGAACACGTTGAGCCGGTAGTAGAGGTCCTGGCGGAATCGCCCATCGCGGACCGCCTGCTCGAGGTCGGCGTTCGTCGCCGCGATGACGCGGACGTTCACCTTCACCGTGTTCGACGCGCCGACGCGGCGCACCTCGCCCTCCTGCAGGACCCGCAGGAGCCGGAGCTGCATCGCCGGCGAGGTTTCCCCCACCTCGTCGAGGAAGATCGTGGCGCCGTCGGCCTCCTCGAACAGCCCGCGGCGCTCGGCCGTCGCGCCGGTGAAGGCCCCGCGCGTGTGCCCGAACAGCTCCGACTCCAGCAGCGACTCCGGCAGCGCGCCGCAGTTCTGCGCGACGAACTTGCGCGTGCGGCGCGGTCCATTCGCGTGGATCAGCCGCGCGAAGAGCTCCTTGCCGGTGCCGGTCTCGCCGGTGATGAGGACCGTGGTGTCGCTGTCGAGGATGCGCCGCGCCAGCGCCACCTCGCGCCGCAGCCCGCCGTCGCCGCCGATGAGGCGCTCGAACGAGAGCGGGCGCGCCCGCGCGTCGGCGGTCTCGCGGCGGAGGGCGTTGTAGGCGAGCTCCAGCTCGTCCTTGAGGTGTCGGTTCTCCTCGACGAGCTCATGGCGCTCGACCGCGCGCCGCACGACGACCATCAGTGCCTTCGGGTCCCAGGGCTTGGGCACGAAGTGATAGATGCGCCCGGTGTTCACCGCCTCCATCAGGCTGTCGACGTCCGTATAGGCGGTGAGGACGATGCGGAGCGCGTCGGGCTGGACGTCCTGGCTCCGGCGGAGCAGCTCGACGCCGGTCATGCCCGGCATGCGGTAGTCGGTGATGATCACCGCGACCGGTTCGCGGGCGAGGAGGTCGAGCGCTGCCGGGCCGCCCTCGGCCCGGAGGACGCGGAACTCCGCGGCCAGGATGGCCTCGAGCGAATCGAGCACGCGAGGCTCGTCGTCGACGATGAGGACCGTGGGCTGCTCCAGGGTCGTTGCCTCCTGTGCTCAGGGCGACCCGAGCTCGCGATACCGTACCAGACTGCGGACCTGGCGGAACGTCGCCTCGTCGGCGATGACGTGGGCGCCGAAGAGGCGCACCAGGATCGTCGTGGAGTCGGTCATGTCAGACCGGGCGCGTGAGCGGGAGGCGCACGGTGAAGACCGCGCCGCCGCCGGGCGGACTGGCGGCGGTCACGGTGCCGCGGTGCTTCTTCACGATCTCGTAGGTGATCGACAGGCCGAGGCCGGTGCCTTCGCCGACCGGCTTCGTCGTGAAGAACGGGTCGAAGATGCGGCCGAACACCTCGGGCGCGATGCCGGGCCCGGAGTCGGCGATGCTGACGACCGCCATGCCGTCCTCCTGCCGCGTCTCGATGGTGATCTCGCCCGGGCCGGTGATGGCCTGCGCGGCGTTGGCGAGGAGGTTCAAGAAGACCTGGTCGATCTGCGAGCGGACGCACGGCACGGAGGGAAGATCGCCGTACGTCCGCCGGATGGTGACGCGGTCCTTCAGCAGGTGGTTGAGCAGCGTGAGGCTCGACTCGATCTCCTCGTGGAGGTCGACGGGCTGCCACAGGTCGTCGTCGCTGCGCGCGAACACGCGCAGGTCGCGGACGATCTTGCGGGTCCGCTCGGCGCCCTCCTTGATGCCGAGGATCATCGAGTCGAGGTACTTGAGCGCGTAGTCGACCTTGAGTGACGCCCACTCGCCCTCGACGCGCGCCTTCTCGGCCGGAGGCAGGGGCACCGCGCGGTACACCTCGAGCATGGCCTGCAGGCGCTTCACGAACTCCTCGAGCGTCGTGACGTTCGAGGACACGAACCCGATCGGGTTGTTGAGCTCGTGGGCGACGCCGGCCACGAGCTGCCCGACGGACGCCATCTTCTCGCGCTGGATGAGCTGCATCTGCGTCGACTTGCACGTCCTGGTACGCCGCCTGCAGCTCCGTGAAGAGCCGGACGTTCTCGATCGCGATGACCGCCTGGTCGGCGAAGGTCTGCAGCAGCGCGATCTGCTTCTCGGAAAACGAGATCGGCTCGCGCCGCGCCACGTTGATCGCGCCGATCGCCGCGTCCCCGCGCATCATCGGGACCGACAGGATGCACCGGTACCCGATCGCGCGTGCGCGCTCGGGGTGCGGGTAGTCCTCGCCGCTCTGGGCGTCGCGGATGTGGATGATCCGGCGCTCGAGAATCGCCGTGGCGGCGATCGTGCTCCGGCCCGGTGACGTCGGATATCCGCGCCGGATCGCCGCGAGCGCTTCCGGCGAGAAGGCGTGATGGGCGGCCAGCGTGATCTGCGCGCCGTCGAAGCGGAACACGACGCCGAACATCCCGTCGCAGAGCCGCGTGGCGCTCGCCGCGATGACGTCGAACACCGGCTGCACGTCGGTCGGCGAGCTCGACATCACGCGCAGGATCTCGGCGGTCGCCGTCTGCTGCTCGAGGGTCTCGGTGAGCTGGTGGTTCTTGTCCAGCAGCTCCTCGGTGCGCACGCGGACCTTCTCCTCGAGGCCGCGCGACAGCTCCTCGATGGTCTGGAAGCTCTCCGCGCGATCGATCGCCACCGCGACGTGGTTGGCGACGGCGGTGACCAGCTCCAGGTCGCTGTCCCCGAACGCCGAATCCCAGGACGACACGACCAGGACCCCGACCACCTGGTGCTTCACGCGGAACGGCACGACGAGCAGCGCGCGATTGCCGAGCTGCGCGACGGTCGCGCGATGGATCGGCTCCGCCGTGGCGTCCAGATCGTTGATGACGACGGGCAGCCCCGTGATCGCCACCTTGCCGACCACGCTGTGCTCGGCATCGAGCGGGAACTCCATCCGATCGGGCAGCCCCTCCGCCCGCGGGTCGCCCGCCGCGACCTTGTGCCCGCGCACGACGGCGTGCGGGCGATCCACCACGAAGAAGTAGGCGGCCTGGTACCGCATGCCGTGCACCAGCCGCGCCAGCCCTTGCTCGTAGATCTTCTCGGGATCGAGGGTCGCGTTCACGGCCGCGCTCAGCTCGATCAGCAGCGAGAGCTGCTCGATCTTCGTCTCCAGCTCCCGGAATTTCTTCTCGAGCTCGTTGTTGGAGTAGATGACCTCCTCGCCCTGGAGATCGAGCAGCTGCTGCGTGCGCTGGCGGCGCTGGCGCTCCCGGAGCCCGTAGCCGACCGCGATGCCCGCGAGCGCATGCAGGACCGCCACCGCGGCCGGGCCCGCCCACGGCAGGGCGGTGCCGGCGTGCATCGCCGTCCACAGGATGCCGGCGCCCCCGATCCCGGCGATCGTGGGCATCCAGAACCACGGCCCGAGCGACGGGTTGCGCCAGCGCACCTCGAGCACGCACGAGTCGGCGCCGGTGGCCGCGCACTGCGTCTCGGTGATCCGGGCGCGCGGGAGCTGCCAGTTGGTCGGATAGCGCTCGAGCGTCACCTTCATCCAGGTGCACGCCCAGCCCGGCATGGAGACGCCGGGCAGCGGCGTGCGCCGGAGCACCGCGCGCGTGCGGCCGATCTCGACGACCTCCGTGCGCACCCATCGGTGCACCTGACCGTCGAAGACGTCCTGGCGCGCGTACAGCGTGCGGGGATCGCCGATGCCCATGGTGTAGGTGCCGAGGTAGGACCGCTCCTCCCGCGGCTTCCAGTCCATGCCGTAGTCCCAGTAGCGGCGCACCCACCGTTCCTCGTCCGGCTCGCCCATCAGCTCGCGGCCGAGCCGCACGAGCTCGGTCGCGAGCGACGAGCGAGATCCAGTTGTGGTCGGCCATCAGCCACTCGCGCGAGCGTCCGGCGGCGCGGCAGATGGCGGCCGCGGCCTCGGGCCCGACCTCCCGCTCGAGGAACGGGATGAGGACCTTGGTCAGGAGGCAGTTGACCTCGCCCGTCGCCACGCTCGGAGTCACGCGACCCGGTCGGTTCAAAGCAGGGGCGCGATCGACGCGGCCGCACGCCGGGCGCCGTCCGTCTCGACGTCGCGAGAGAGCACCGGACGCTTGAGCCCGTCCGCGATCGCGTGGGCGAGCGCCTCCGGCCCGGTGCCGTGATAGTCCATCCGCGTGCCCGCCCCGTACCGCGCGAGACGGTGCGGCACGTGCACGTTCTGCTCGAAGTGGTTGCGCAGCGGAAAGTAGAGGAACGGACGCTTCGTCGCCGTCAGCTCCATGCACGTGCTGAGGCCGCCCTGGACGACGGCGAGATCGCAGGCCGCGAGGTGCGCATAGAGGTCGGGGACGAAGCGACGGATCTCGAGGCCCGGGTCGCTGCGGCAGCGACGCGGGATCGATGCGCGGGCCCGCGACGACGATCATCCGGAGCTCGGGCACGAGCTTCCGTGTCTGGTCGACGGCCGCGATGACCTTGCGGAGCAGGTGATGGCCGACGCCGCTGCCGCCCACCGCCGCGAACACGATGGTCTCGTCCGCCCGGAACCCGAGCCGTGCGCGCAGCGCCTCGCGGTCGGCGAACTCGGCGGGATCGAAGGGCAGGATGTAGCCGGGGAAGTCGAAGTGCTCCGCCGTCCAGTCGCTGATCTTCGGCAGCCCGGGCCCGAACGGGAGATCCACGACGTCGTCGCGGTTGCCGACGAACAGCGCGCGGTCGCGCACGCGCGGGAAGCGCGCGATCTGCTCGATCATCTCGGCGTTGTAGTCGGCGGTGAGGACGGGACTCGC
This sequence comes from uncultured Candidatus Rokubacteria bacterium, assembly GCA_963707305.1. GTDB lineage: Bacteria > Methylomirabilota > Methylomirabilia > Rokubacteriales > CSP1-6 > VGLJ01. The sequence continues at coordinate 37,958 of CAVPPZ010000020.1, read as the reverse complement.
CGTCCATCGGGCAGCCAGCCCACGAAGTCGGTGAGCCAGACGAACGGCGGTCGACTTGAGCTCGGGATTCTCGTGCAGGTAGTAGTCGGTCTCCCACGCCTCGTCGCCGATGACGACGTCGTAGGGCTGCGCCTCGAGCACGTCGTGCAGCAGCATGAAGTTGGCGAGGAGGATCTCGTCCATGTTCCGCCACGTCTGGAAGACGTGGAGGTCGTGCTCGCCCGCCTCGGACTCGATGTGCGCCGACTCGTTGGCGAGCTGCCTGCTCGCGGGGTGGACACGCTCCCCGCGCGCCTCCAGCACGCGCGTGACGGGGTCCTGCGCGAGCCAGTCGATCTCGAGGTCGGGATGGAGCGCGCGCAGCTCGCGAGCGATCGCGACGTCGCGCAGCGCGTGACCGAGGCCGATCGGGCTGGAGATGAAGAGCGCGCGCCGTGGCCGGCGCGCAGCGCGCGACGCCACGACGCCGCGCGGGACTGCCGGCGCCTGGAGGAAGTCGCGGAGCGAGGAGGTTCGTCCGGACCGGATCGTCGCACGCTGCGGCGCGTGACCCGAGTCCTTCGAGGGCGACGAGCTCGAGCCGGCGATCGCGGCGTGCAGCTGCTCGGAGATCTCGAGCGGGCGGACCGCGTCCGTCGAGCCGTGGATGAGGAGCGTCGGGACGCTGCACGCGCGCGAGGATGTCCGCGAGCGGCGTCGCGGCTGCGGCCACTCCTCGATGCGTGGCGATCAGGATCTCGGGCGTCGTGTCGAGCGCCCACGCGGTCGCCGTCCTCGATCGGCTTCGTCGAGTGCGGCTCGGGAACGACCTCGTCCCGACGAAGAACTGGACGAAGTCCGCGGAAGTCCTGGCGCCAGTAGTGCGCGTTGAACTTCTCCCAGCCCTCGTACGCAGGCCGGAGCGCGTGAAAGCGCGGCCGCCTCGCGGTCGCCGCATCACCGGCGAGCCGATGAGCGACGAGGCGCTCGACCCGCTCCGGGTGCTCCGCGGCGAGGATGACGCCGTGGCACGTGCCGCGCGAGAAGCACACGCAGCGACGCGCGCGGCGGTGCCCGGTGGCGTCCAGCACGGCCAGAGCGTCGTCGGCGCCCCGGTCGAAGTCGTACCCGGTCGCGCGGGCGCCCGGACCGCCCGTTGCCGGGCGGATCGTAGACGGACGACCCGGAAGTGCCGCGCGAAATACGGGACCTGCATCTTCCACACGCGGCTGTCGTAGATCTGCCACGTCGGCAGGAACAGCACCGTGCGGTCGCCGTCGCCGTGGATCTCCCAGGCGATCGGCACGCCGTGCGATTCGACGTGGCCCTCACGGTCCGGGTGACGGGCGCGCATCGTCCGGCTACCCCAGCAGAGTTCGGCGAGCATGCGGGCCGCGCGATCGGTGCCGTCGCGCGGGACGTCGGCCCACGTCGCCGGCGTGCCGAGATGCTCGACGATCCGTCCCGCCAGGTCCTCGGGCGTCGTCTCGTCGTACTCGAGCCGGACGCCCGCGCCGAGACGGTCGAGACGCCGGCTCACGAAGAACCGCTGCTCGAAGTGGTTGCGCAGCGGGAAATAGAAGAACGGCGTGCGGAACGCCGCGAGCTCCATCGTTGTCGTCAGCCCGCCCTGCACGATCGCGAGGTCCGCCGCCGCGTGGTGGCGGAAGAGGTGCGGGACGAACGGGCGGACGTCGAGCCCGGGCACGCTGGGGTACTCCTGAGGTTCGAGCCGCGGGCCGGTCACGAGGACCATCCGCGCGCCGGGCAGCTTCGGGGCGGCCAGCGCGAACGCCTCGGCGCACTTGCGCAGGAGGTTCTTGCCCGCGCGCGTCCCACCGACCGAGACGAGGATCAGGCGCTCGCCGTCGCGGTAGCCGAGCTCCTGCCGCAGGCGCGCGCGATCCGCGTAGTCCCTCGGGTCGAAGTGGTACGTGTAGCCCGAGAACTTGAAGTGCTCGCGCGCCCACTGGCGCATGTTCGGCAGGTCGGGCCCGAAGGGCCGATCGAGCACGTCCTCCTCGTCGCCGACGAGCAGCGAGAGGTCGCGCACGTCCGGATGCAGGCGCAGGTGGTCGATGTTCTCCGCGTTCTTCTCCCACACGCGGCGGAACTCCGTGGACGCCGGGTCCTCCCGCATCGGGAGCATGCCGATGAAGTCCGTGACGAACGCGTAGGGCGCGCGCTTGAGGTCCGGGTTCTCGTGCAGGTAGTAGTCGAGATCCCAGCCCTCGTCGCCGACCCAGAGATCGTAGCCGCCGGCCTCCGCGACGTCGGCGAACACGAGGAAGTTGTTCGCCATGATCTCGTCCATCTCCCACAGCGCGTCGAACGCGTGCAGCTCGTGGTCCTTCGACCACGCCTCGAAGTGGGCGCTCTCGTTCAGCAGGCGGTCCGTCGCCGGGTGCAGCCGCTCGCAGGACACCTCCACCACGCGCCGCGCGGGATCGGCGGCGAGGAAGTCGATCGTCACGTCGGGATGGATCTCGCGCAGACGCCGGGCCATGGCGATGTCGCGCTGGATGTGGCCGAGGCCGATCGGACTCGAGAGCCAGAGCACCCGCCGAGCGCTGCTGCGCCGCCGCCGAGGCGCGACGGCCCGCTCGGCCATGCGCGGGACTCGCGCCGACTGCGGCGGCGCCCCGAGCACGAAGTCACGGATCGCGTGGTTGACCTTCACCGGCTCGCGGCCCGGGAGCGAGTGCCCGCCGCCTTCGAACGTGACCAGCCGCGCGCCCGGCACGGCCTGGGCGAAGCGCTCGCCGTGGCGGTACGGCACGACCGGGTCGTCGGTGCCGTGGAGGATCAGGGTGGGCGTCCGGATGCTTGCCGAGCAGCTCGAAGACGTCGTCGGGCTCGATGCTGCGCAGGGCCTCCACGTAGATCTCGGGCGACGACTCGCCGGCCCAGCGCATCATGTCCTCGACGCCCTTCAGGGAATGCGGCTCGGGCAGGCACTTGGTGAACAGCCGCTGGCGCCAGCCGTCGAAGTCCTCCCGGATCACCCGCGCGACCTTCGCTTCGAACGGCTGGGGCAGGGCCTGGCGATACTGCGCGCCGACGAAGACCAGGTGCGACACGCGGTCGGGATGATCGATCGCGTAGCGGACGGCCAGCATGCTCGCGCACGAGAAGGCGACGAAGACGAACGGCGGCCGCACGGCGGCGTCGAGCACCGCGAGCAGGTCGGCGTAGTGCGTGTCGAAATCGTAGCCGGTCGTCGGCCGATCCGACCGGCCGTTGCCGCGCGGGTCCATGGTGACGACGCGGAAGTGGTGCGAAAGGTACGGGATCTGGTTCTTCCACAGGCGCCCGTAGGCCACCGGCTGGCGCGGCGGGCACAGGAAGATGTCCGGCGTGCCGTGCCCCGCCGCCTCCCAGTAGAGCTGCGCGTCCGGACGCTCCACGAACATGTCTAGTTCTCGGCGGTCGTGGGGTCGATCTTCGCCGTCACCCGGGAGATCCGGGTGACCGGGAAGCCGCCCTTGGCCGCGTGCGTGCGAATCAGCTCCTCGCCCGGCGCGATGTAGACGCAGTAGAGGCGGTCGCCCGTGACGTAGCTCTCGAGCCACTGGATGTCGGGACCGAGCTCTTTCAGCACCGCGACGGACTTGCGCGACGTGGCCTGCAGCTTGTCGGCCGACCAGGCCCCGATGCCGGGGATCTCTCGTTCGATGACATATTTCGGCAAGATGCGCTCCCTTCGGATGTCGGCATTGTACGACTCATGCGTGGGCGTCGCCGCTCGCCGGTGGAGCTCGTAGAGGACGAGCGCGGCGCCGCCACGGACCGTGCGCGACTTCTCTCCGCTCACCATCTCGATGCGCGTCCCCGCCAGCGCGGGCGCGAACGCGAAGCGTTTCGTCCGCGCGAGGATGTCGCCGGCGAGCGGCGCGAGTGACGCCGCCACGCCACCGGTGACGACGACGACCTCGGGATTGATCCCGTTGACGGCGACCGCGACGAGTGCGGCCGTCGCCTCGCACGCCTGCTCGACGATCCCGCGCGCGAGCGGGTCGTCCGCGCGGGCGGCCTCGAAGACCATCTCCGACGTGATGGCGCCCCGGTCGCCGCCCGCCATCGCGACGAGCGTGGACCGCGTGCGGGCCGTGCGGCGCTGCGCGGTCTGGGCCATCACGCGTCCCCCGAGATAGGCTCCGGCGCACCCGCGCCCCCCACAGATGCAGCGTGGACCGGTGAGGTTGATCGGCACGTGGCCGAGCTCGCCGGCGAACCCGCCGTGACCGCGCACGAGCGCGCCGCCCGTGATGATCGCGCCGCCGATCTCGGTGCCGACGGCGAACAGGACCATCGAGGCGGCGCCGCGCGCGACCCCGAACGTCCACTCGGCGAGCGCGAGCGCGTTGGCGTCGTTGTCGACGAAGGCCGGCAAGCCCGTGGCGCTCGCGATGCGTGCGGCGAGCGGCACGCCCGCGAACTCCTGGACGTGATTGCGCGGCCGCTCGGTCATGGTGCCGGCGGCCGGGTCCACCACGCCGGCGAGCCCGACCCCGACGCCGAGGACACGGAGGTCGCGGGCCCGCGCCTGCGTGACCATCGCGTCGACGAGCTCGAGCAAGGCCTCGACGGCCGTGCCCTTGCCACGCGCGTGCGTCGCCCGCTGCTCGACCGCGAGCACCTCGCCCTCGGGGGTGACGAGCCCCCCCGAGATACTGGTTGCGCCCACGTCGATGCCGATCAGGGCGTTCATGACCGCGACCTCTCCTTGATGGTGTGTGCGATGCCCTCGACGCCGCGCTGGGGGAGCAAGGGGCGCGCCACCCCGAAAACCCTGTGATTTTCACGGCGGTCCCGGCGGGGAGTGCAAGGTGCGATGGCGGGCGCAGGCGGCCGGCGCGGAGTTTCGCACGCCACGGGGTGCAAGGTGGGATGGCACCGCCGGAATGAGCACGTGCAAGCCGGGGTGGCGTGTCCGAGGGGCGATCACGAGCCGCCCCGGACGGCGCGGACGGAAAGGAGGTTGAGGCTCTTGTCGCTGCCGACCACTCCGCCCCCGTAGAACTCCACGATGAACGCGTTCGTCGGGAAGGCCGCCAGGGTCGTGGACGACCAGTGGTCGTCCGGCGCCGTGCAGCTACAGGCTTCCACCGTGCAGCCCGCCACGCACCCCACGTTGAACGCCGACGACACCGCCGGGCTCGTCTGCTCGTAGTTCACGATGCTCTGGAGCTCCTTCACGTTCGGCAGACGCCAGTCGGTGTACCCGGCAAACCCGCCGCCCGCATTCAGCGCGGCGATGTAGACCGAGACGGCCTCGTTCCACGTATAGGTGGTGTCCTTGTCGTGAATCGTCCCGTCGTCGCTCTTCTTCGCCCACATCCGCCCCGTGTTGTGATCGGTGATCGTCCCGTCGCCGTTGTCGATGTAGCTCAGCGCCGCTCCCGACCGGGTGTCACCGTCCTGGCCGGTCCCCGCGCACGGAACGACGGCCCCCGCGTCGTTCCAGCACCGCGCCTGTCCCGTGGCCGGGAATGGCACCAGGGGCTCGATCGGCGTGCCCGCCAGCGCGGCGCGGAGGGTAAAGAAGTCGCCGGCGATCAGGGCCCCGACGTCCGCCGCATCACCTTCCGACGGACAGACCCCCGGTCCCGCCTTGGTCTCGGCCGTCGCGAAGGCCCTCGCGAATGCGGTCTCGCAGAAGGCATAGTTCGGCGTCCGGCCCTTCACCTCTTTGGCCCGCTCGGCGGCCAGGCATTGTTCCTTCTTTCCCACCGCCGCGAGCTTGGCCGCCTCGCACACCTGCGCGGCGGTGAGCGGCGCGGCGCCCGCGGCCCCCGCCTGCCCCCACATCACCGCCGCGGCCATCAGCGCGATCCATCCCGGTCGTCTCGTTCTCATCGCTCCGCTCCCCTTGTGTTCTCACGTGCACTGCGTTGACCGGCACGGCGGGAGAGCAAGCGCCGCGCCACCGCGAGATCGCGCGATTTTCGAGGCGTTCCGCGAACGACGGCGCAAGGTGCGATGGCAGCGCGTGAGGCACGACGCGCAAGGTGGGCTGGCGTGCGGCGGCGGAATCTCGAGACGGCGGTTACTTCGACGTGAGCGTCCAGACTCCATTCCAGTCGGCGGCGGGCGGGCTCGCGCGCAGCGCGCTCACGCGCTCGAGGAACACGCGCGACGGACCATCGTCGGGCACGAGCTCGAGCGCCGCCGTGAACGCCGCCTCCGCCTCCGGCCACGCCTGGCGACGGTACGCGGCGAGCCCCGCCGCGAAGCGTCCGCGGAGCGCGAGCCGCGCGGGGTCGACGTCGCCCTTGCGGCCGAGCACCTCGTAGATGCGCTCGGGCTCCGTCTTGCCGACGACGAGGATCGCGTCGATCTCCCGGACCTCGATCGCTCCCGCCGTGCGCGCGGCGGTCGCCTCGTTGGCGAGGATCCGGGTGCCGTACGCCTTGCTCGCTCCTTCGAGGCGCGAGGCGACGTTCACCGTGTCGCCCATCACCGTGTAGCTCTTGAGGACGTCCGAGCCGATGTTGCCGATGACGACCTCGCCGGTGGCGATCCCGACCCGGATGTTCACCTCGGGCAGGTTGCGCTTGACGCCGAGCACCTCCGGCAGCTCCGCGCGGAACGCCGCGAGCCGGGCCACCTGATCCAGCGCCGCCTGGCAGGCGAGCGTGGCCTGGTCGTCGTCGGTGATGAAGGGCGGGCCCCAGAACGCCATGATGCCGTCGCCGATGTACTTGTCGATGATCCCGTTCTGGCCGCGGATCGCCGCCGACATCGTGGTGAGGTAGTGGTTGATCACGTTCACGAGGCTGGTCGGCGTGAGCCCCTCGCTGAGGGTGGTGAAGCCCTTCATGTCGCAGAACAGCACCGTCATCGCCCGGCGCTCGCCGCCGTCGCCCATGACCTCCGGGTGGTCGATGAGGCTCTCGACGATGCGCGGGTCCACGTACTTGCCGAAGGTGTCGCGGATGCGCTGCTTGACCTTCAACTCGCCGACCATGCCGTTGAACGCTCTCGTGAGCGTGCCGATCTCGTCGCGCGACGTGACCGCGACGACGGTATCGAGGGCTCCCGCCTCCACGGCCTTCGTGCCGGCGAGGAGCCGGCGCACGGGGCGCACGAGGCCGAGCGTCACCGCCGCGGCGATCACGAGGCCCAGCGCGGTCGCGGTCGCCAGCACGAGCGTGCTCACCCGGATCGCCCGCTCCTGGCGGCGCCGGGTCTCCGCCGCCGCGTGCGTGGCGATCGTGAGCAGCTCCTCCCGGGCGGCGTCGATCTTCTTGTCGAGGTCCTCGGTGAGGGCGTCGACGACCCGCATCCGGCGGCGGACCTCGGCGTGGTCGCGGCGTGCCAGCGCCTCGAGCACGTCCTCGACTTCGCGGGTGTAGCGCCGGCGCTCCTCGATCATCAGCTCGAGGCGCGCGTCGACGCGGGCGAGCCTCACCACGTCCGCGAACCGGCCGCTCCGGTCCTCGAGCTCGACGGCGATGTGCGCGCGCGCCTGGGCGAGGTCCGCGTCGGTCTCACGTCCTCTCGCGAAGAACGCGGCCGTGTGCGCGTCGATCGCGGCGCGGTCGTCGGGCGTCTCCAGGTGCGTGATGATGAGACGGCGCAGCGCCAGCGCCTGCTCCACCGTGCGCGCGTCGGCCTCGCCGACCTCGGCGTAGCTCGGGAGGTAGTGCGCGGTGACGAAATCGAGCTGGGCCCCGACCTCCCGCGAGAGTCGCGCGCTGTAGACGGCCACGGCGCCCATCAGGACGAGGAGCCCGATGGCGATCGCGAAGATCTTCAGCCCGATCGTGACGCGCAGCTAGCGGAGCTCCTTCGGCAGGACGAAGCTGACGTCTTCCTCCACGCCGTCGATGGTCACGACCTCGACGGGGTGCAGGGCGTGGATCACCGCCTCCACGAGCTGCTCGGGCGTCGAGGCGCCGGACGTGATCCCGACGTTCTCCACGCCGTCGAACCAGCGCGGGTCCATCTCCTCGGGCCCGTTCAGGAGATAGGCGGTCACGCCGTGCGCTTCGGCGACTTCACGCAGCCGGTTGCAGTTGGAGCTGTTCGGCGCGCCGATGACGAGGACGAGGTCGACGAGCTTGCAGAGCTCCTTCACCGCCGCCTGGCGGTTGGTGGTGGCGTAGCAGAGGTCGTTGCGGACCAGCACGTCGGAGAAGTTCTGCTTGATCTGCTGGATGGCGCGCTTCGTGTCGTCCACCGAGAGCGTGGTCTGGGTGAGCACCGTCACCGGCGTGCCGGCGTCGAGCTCGGGCGCCCGGAACGGCTCACGGTCGTCGACGAGGTGCATGTCGGTCTGCCCCATCGTGCCCTTCACTTCCTGATGCCCGCGATGGCCGACGAGGATGATCTTGCGGCCCTCGCGCACGTACTTGCGCGCCTCGTTGTGCACCTTGGTGACGAGCGGGCAGGTGGCGTCGATGACGTTGAGGTGGCGCTCGGCCGCCTTCGCGAAGTCCTCGGGCGGAGACCCGTGCGCCGAGAAGACGACGTGGGCGCCTTCCGGAATCTCCTCGACCTTCTCGACGGTGATGGCCCCCTTGTCCTCCAGCGAGCGCACGACGTGCGGGTTGTGCACGATCTCGTGCTTCACGTAGACCGGGGGGCCGAACTTCTGGAGCGCCAGCTCGACGACGTCGATGGCGCGGACCACGCCTGCACAGAACCCGCGGGGAACCCCGAGATAGACCTTCATCGGGAACTCATTCTAGCGCAGCCCTGTCACCGGACGGCCCGTGAACGGAAAGGCGAGCTGCCCCGGATAGCGCTCGGGCACCGCGCTCCCCGCGATCCCGTACGCCGTCGGCCAGCCCTGGGGAGGCAGGTAGAGGGTCCCGAACACGCGGTCGATGACCGGCAGGTGGATCGCGAAGTTCTTGTCGATCGCTTCCGGCTGGGCGCTGTGGTGCCAGTGGTGGAACCGCGGCGTGCCGACGAGCCACGCGAGCCCGCCGAAGGTGAAGCGGACGTTCGCGTGGACGAAGATCGCGTGGAACGAGACGAAGACCAGGTACGCGTAGACCGCCGGCTCCGCGAAGCCGAGGACGTAGAGCGGCACGAACGCGAGCGCGCGGGTGACGACCGCGTCCACCAGGTGGATCCGAGATGCCGCGAGCCAGTCGAGCGCCTCGGCCGAGTGGTGGATGGCGTGGAAGCGCCAGAGCAGGGGGACGCGGTGGAAGAGCCGGTGGATCGCGTACTCCGAGAGATCGGCGACCACCACGATCTCGACGAACTGGAGCGCCAGGGGCTGCCCCGCGATGGCCGCCTGCAGGCCCGGATGCACGGCCCAGCGGAAGAACATGGCCGCGGGCAGGAGCGTGAGCAGGACCGTGAGCTGCACGGCGAGATGACTCACGCCGAAGTGGAGGAGATCCGTCAGCCAGCCGCGGCGGAACACGCCCTGTGCGGGCAGGCGCGCGAACGCGAGCTCGAGCGGCACGAAGAGCAGCGCCAGCACGAAGAGGTTCAGGCAGAACCAGTCGAGCCCGACGTACCGACTGCTGTCGATGGGGCCCGTGATCTCGACTTGCGACCCGCCGAGGAGCAGGGCCCCGACCGTGAGCCCGATCCCGATGAGCCCGAGCCGCGTCCGACGGCTCAAGACGATGCTCAGCACCCCGAGCCCAAAGGCGCTCACCAGAACGAGATGAATGAGGAACCGGACGAGGTCGAGGGGATAGAGAGCGCGGGCGTCCGGCGTGGTCAGGAGGTCCGGAAACCGGAGGCACAGGACAGCGCCGAATCCGAGCCCACCGAGCACGACGGAGACGACGCCGGAGATGAACCCCCCACCAAACCGCACGTCGTACCCGGCGATCAGATCAGCTCGAGCACCCATCAGCGATCACCAAGATGTCCCGCGGTCCCCGGCCAATCAGCCGGTTCGAGCGGCGGCTCCGCCGCCGCAATCCTCCTGGGGGAGGTTTCGGAGGGGGCCGTCGAGGCCCCCTCCGAGGGGTGGGCCCCCCTCCGAGGCTAGGGCAGTCTCGAAGAGCGCTGCGCCACCCTGGCCGCCGCCCACGCACATCGTCACCACGCCGTACTTCTTCTTGCGGCGCTGGAGCTCGTTGCCGAGGGTGCCGACCAGGCGCGAGCCGGTCATGCCGAACGGGTGGCCGATCGAGATCGAGCCGCCGTTCGGGTTCAGCTTCGCGGGATCGAGGCCCAGCGTGTCGCGGATGTAGACCACCTGCGACGCGAAGGCCTCGTTGAGCTCCCACACGTCGACGTCGTCGATCTTGAGGCCCTGGCGCTTCATGAGCTTCGGCACCGCGAACACGGGGCCGATACCCATCTCGTCCGGCTCGCACCCGGACACCGCGTAGCCGCGATAGATCAGCTTCGGCTTGATGCCGAGCTCCTTGGCCTTCTCCATCGACATGACGAGCGTCGCGGAGGCGCCGTCGGAGAGCTGCGAGGAGTTGCCCGCGGTCACCGAGCCCTGCCCGCTCTTCGTATCGAAGACGGGCGGCAGCTTCGCGAGGCCCGCGAGCGTGGTGTCGGCGCGGTTGCACTCGTCCTTGTCGCAGTACCACTCCTCGGTCTTGCCGATCTTCTTGGTCTCGGGGTCGATGATCCCGCGCGTCACCTGCATCGGCGCGATCTCTTCCTTGAAGAACCCGTCCTCCTGCGCCCGCGCGATGCGCTGCTGGGAGAGCAGCGAGATCTTGTCCTGCTCCTCGCGGCTGATCTTGTAGCGCTTGGCCACGACTTCCGCCGTGTCGCCCATGACCATGTAGACGCCGGGATAGTGCTCCTGCACCCACGGGTTGGGCGAGCTGTCGCGGACGAGCATGGTGATCGACTCGACGCCGCCGCCGATCATGACGTCGACGCCTTCGTTGATCACCATGTGGCAGGCCTGGACGACCGCGTTCAGGCCGGAGTTGCAGAAGCGGTTGATCGTCGAGCCCGCCGTGTAGACCGAGAGCCCGGCGCGGATCGCCGCGACGCGCGCGATGTTGTGGCCCTGCGCGCCGTGGGGCTGGCCGCAGCCGAGGATGACTTCCTCCACCTCCTTCGGATCGAGGCGTGGCGCCTTGCCGAGCACGTCCTTGATGGCGTGGGCGGCGAGGTCGTCGGGACGGGTCATGTTGAAGCTGCCGCGATGCGACTTCGCGAGCGGCGTGCGAGAGCTGGCGACGATGACCGCTTCTCTCATTGGTGGCAGGTCCTTTCTGGGCGGTGGTTGCGAGAGAGTGTAAGCCGCCCGGCGGGGACGATCAACCGCGCCGGAGGCGGCCGCGGATCGCGACGCCGCCGCACGCGACCCCGGCCACCGCGAGCACGAGCGCGCTCGCGCGCCGCGTGCGCCGGGCGTTCTCGTCCGCCGTGACCGCCTGGAGGTACGTGCAGAGCACCGTCGTCCCGCGCATGACCCGCCACGCCCGCCCGTCCCGGTCCACCCACGCGGTGACGGGGTCCCCGGGACGGAGCTCGGCCACACCCTTCGCGCACCCGCTCGCGTCGATGGTGCGCTCCGTCCGGTTGGTCGTGACCCGGAGCGTTGCGCCGACGAATCCCGCCGCCGGCTCTCGCACCCGGCCGTCGACGACCGGGATCTGAGAGAGCGTCGGCGGAAGCTGCGGGCGCGAGGTGAGCACGAGGACGATGGCGGCGCCGGCGAAGACGACGGCCAGGACAGGTGCCACGACGAGGACGAACGAACGGCTAGGGCGCGCCATCGTGTCGTCTTCCGTTATACAGGCCCCCCTCACGCCCGCGGTAAGATTACCGACAGCCGTCCAGTCGACCGACGAGGAGCGTTCTCATGCCAGATGCCGTCATCGTTTCCACTGCGCGCACCGGGATCGGCAAGGCCTACCGGGGCGCGTTCAACAACACCCATGGCGCCACCCTCGGCGGCCACGTGGTGGCCGCGGCCGTGAAGCGGGCCGGCCTCGACCCCGCGGAAGTCGAGGACGTCATCTTCGGCTGCGCGCTGCCGGAAGGCGCCACCGGTCAGAACATCGCCCGCCAGGTGGCCCTGCGGGCGGGGCTGCCCGTCACCACGGGCGGCGTCACCGTCAACCGCTTCTGCTCCTCGGGCATGCAGGCCATCGCGATGGCGGCGCACCGGGTCATCGTCGATCGCGTGCCGGTGATGGTCGCGGGCGGCGTCGAGTCGGTCTCGCTCGTGCAGAACGAGCACTTCAACAATCACCGGATCCACGAGCCGTGGATCGACGAGCACAAGCCCGAGCTCTACCTGCCCATGATCGACACCGCGGAAGTGGTGGCGAAGCGCTACTACGTCACGCGCGAGATGCAGGACGAGTACGCGCTGGCGAGCCAGCAGCGCACGGCGGCCGGCCAGAAGGCCGGGCGCTTCGACGCCGAGATCGTCCCGATGACGGTGACCAAGCTCACGCAGGACCGGAATACGGGCGAGGTGCGCGAGGAGCAGGTGACGCTCACCAGGGACGAGGGCAACCGGCCGGACACATCGATCGAAGGCCTCGCGAACCTGGGGCCCGTGCGCGGGGAGAAGGGGCACATCACCGCCGGGCAACGCGAGCCAGCTCTCGGACGGCGCGTCGGCCTGCGTGGTCATGGACGCCAAGCTCGCGGAGCAGCGCGGCCTGAAGCCGCTCGGGATCTTCCGGGGCTTCGCGGTCGCCGCGTGCGAGCCGGACGAGATGGGCATCGGGCCGGTGTTCGCGGTCCCGCGCCTGCTCGAGCGGCACGGGCTGAAGGTGAGCGACATCGACCTCTGGGAGCTGAACGAAGCGTTCGCGGTGCAGGTCGTCTACTGCCGCGACAAGCTCGGCATCCCGATGGAGAAGCTGAACGTCGACGGCGGCGCCATCGCGATCGGTCATCCGTACGGGATGAGCGGCGCGCGCATGGTCGGGCACGCGCTCATCGAGGGCAAGCGGCGCGGCGCGAAGCGCGTCGTGTGCACGATGTGCATCGGCGGCGGCATGGGCGCGGCGGGTCTGTTCGAAGTCGCGTAGACCCTCGGAGGGGGGCGAAGCCCCCCTCCGACGAGCGTTCCTGGTCGACTGGCGACTACGCGTACTTCTTCGTGTCCGTTACTTCGGGCTCGCGGCGGGCTGACGGTCCAACGCCTTCACGTACTTCGGCGCCTGGTCCAGCGTCGACTGGTCGATCGTGATCTTCGCCTTGCGGCCGGTCTCGTGGCTGCCCATCTTCAGGGCGGAGTAGGGCACGACGACCTTCTCCTCGCCGACGCCGAGCACGCCGCCGATGCCGACCACGGCGTGGCTGATCTTGCCGTCGTTGGGATCGACGAGGAGCCCGTCGACCTTGCCGATGTTCTTGTTGTCGGGCCCCTGCACGGTGGCGCCGATGATGTCGCCGGTCTCGTGGAGACCCTGCGTGTTGCTCCACGTCGCACGATCGCGCTTCGACGGCGTCTGGGCGAAGCCCGCGGCCGGAAGCAAGGCGACGAACGAGAGTGCCGTGATCGCTGCGGTGATCCGTTTCATGTGCTTCTTACCCTCCTAGGGCCGTTCGGCCCAGCAGGAGGCAAAACGCAACCGCGATGCCGTCGGCTTGCCGTATAGTTCCCCTCGCCATGACTACACAGCCGACCGGCCCGAAATTCGTGACCCTGCCCGAGATCCGGCGCGCCGCGCGGGAGCGCCTGCCGCGTGAAGTTTACAATTTCGGCGCGGGCGGCTCGGAGACCGAGACCACGATGCGCCGCAACAGGCGCAGCCTCGACCGTCTCGCGATTCGCCAGAACGTCCTCGTCGACGTGCGCCACATCGACCTCTCCACGTCGCTGCTCGGCGTCCCCCTCTCGTGGCCCGTCGCGGTGGCGCCCATGGGCGGGCTCGTCCTCTTCCATCCCCAGGGCGACTGCGAGATGGCGCGCGGCGCCGCGGCCGCGAACACCCTCCAGTGGCTCAGCGGCGCGACGGGCTGGCCCGTGGAAGACGTCGCGAAGGCCTCGAACGGGCCGAAGATGTTCCAGCTGTACGCGCACGGCGATCGTGGCTGGATGGGAGAGCTGCTCGCGCGCGTCGAGAGCTCCGGGTACCACGCCGTCGCGCTCACCGTCGACACCCAGAAGTACAGCCGCCGCGAGCGCGACGTCCTCGCGCGCTGGAGCCCGCGCGAGGCGATGGCCGTGGCGCCGAACCCGCGCGGTCCCGTGCCAAATTACCAGGAGCGGCTCACGTGGGACGACGTCGAGTGGATGATGAAGACGACGAAGCTGCCCGGTCGGGCTGAAGGGGATCATGACGCCGCGCGACGCCAAGCGCGCCGTCGACATGGGTGTCCGCCTGATCTGGGTCTCGAACCACGGCGGGCGCCAGCTCGACCAGACGCAGGCCACCATCGACGCGCTGCCGCCGATCGTCGACGTGGTGGGGGGGATGGCCGAGATCATCATCGACGGTGGCTTCTATCGCGGGACCGACATCATCAAGGGCCTGGCGCGCGGCGCGAAGGTCGTGGCCTGCGGACGCACCGCGGTGTGGGGCCTCGGCGCCGACGGCGCGGAGGGGGTGGCGACGGCCCTCAACATCCTGCGTAACGAGGTGGAGACGTCGATGGGGCTCTGCGGCCGTACCAACATCGCGAGCCTGACGCCCGAGCTGATCTTCCGCGTGGATTGACCGACACCGCATCGGCGGGTGCGCGTCGCGCCCCGCTCCCCCCGCCTCCGGGCGGACGTGAAGTCCGCCCTCCGGCGAGTGCCTTGATCGACTCCTCGCGTCACTTGCCGCGGATCAGCATCACCGGCGCGGGCGCCTTGCTCACCACGCGCTCGGCCACGCTGCCGAGGAGCGTCCTGGCGAGAAAGCCGTAGCCGTGCGTGCCCATCACGATGAGGTCCGCGCGCTGACGCTTGGCGAAGCGCACGATCGCGTCGGGCACCGCGCCGTTGTCCGCGACGACGCCGGTGACCTTGGCGCCCGCGGCCCGCGCCCGCTTGACCAGGCGGCCCATCGTCTTCTCGGCCTGCGCGCGCTGCCCGCGCGTCATCTCGTCGAACGTCGCCGGAGGGATGAACGTGTCGCCGATGACCGGCAGGGTCGGGAGCACGTTCACGATGACGAGCGTCGCCTTGTTCTCTTTCGCGAGCGCCAGCGCTTTCTTGAACGCGGGACCGGACATGGGCGAGAAATCGGTCGGATGGACGATTCGCCGAACGCGCGCCATCGCTAGCGGTCCTCCCTGGTCACGAGTACTTCTCGCGCTTGCGCAGCTCGACGAAGAGACCGTTCGTCTCGCCGGGATGCACCCACGCGATGTCGGGCCGGCGGTCGTCGACGCGGGCCCCGTGCGCCTTCAGATGCTTCACGCCGCCCGCGACGTCCTCGCTCTCGAAGCCGACGAGGTAGACGCCCTCGCCCTTCTTCGCGAGGAACTTGCCGACCGGCTTGTTCGGGTCCGTCGGCTCCATCAGCTCGATGTGCCCGGCGCCGAGCGGGAGGATCGCGTTCTTGAACCCGAACTCCTTCGACTCGCTGCGCGTGTGGACGTGGAGACCGAAGAGCTCGGTGTACCGCTTGATGGCGGCCTCGAGGTCTCGCACCACCACGCTGATCTCGATCGCGTCGCCGATGAGCGGCTTCATGCGCTCTTCTCCGAGCCGACCACGCCGACGAACGACACGCACTCGCCGGGCGCGCCGCCGAGGTTGTGGGTGAGCGCGAGCTTGCGGCCGCGCGCGACGCTCGCGATCTGGCGCTTGCCCGCCTCGCCGCGGAGCTGCAGCCACGCCTCGAACAGCATGCGCAGGCCGGAGGCGCCGATGGGATGCCCGAACGACTTCAGGCCGCCGTCGGGATTCACGGCCAGCTCGCCGTCGAGGTCGAACGTCCCCGCCAGCACTTCCTTCCACGCGGTGCCGCGCGCGGCGAAGCCGAGGTCTTCCATCAGCACGAGCTCGGTCGGCGTGAAGCAGTCGTGCACTTCCGCCATCGCCAGCTCCTGGCGCGGATCCTTGATGCCGGCCTGCGCGTACGCGTCGGCCGCGGAGGCGATGACCTCGTTGAACTGGCGTGTAGTCGTAGTCGGGATCGATCGGCCCCGCCGCCGGTCCCGCGATGAAGCTGAGCGCCTTCACGTAGATCGGCTTGTCGGTGTAGCGGGGCGCGTCCTCGGCGCGCACGATGATCGCCGCCGCGGCGCCGTCGCTCACGCCGGAGCAGTCGAAGATCCCGAGCGGCCCGGCCACCAGCGGCGAGCACGCGATCGTGTCCTTCGGCACTTCCTTGCGGAACTGCGCGCGCGGGTTGAGGGCGCCGTTCTTGTGGTTCTTCCACGCGATGCGCGTCATCACTTCCTTGAGCTGCTCGTCGCTCACGCCGTACTTCTTCGCGTAGGCGGGGGCGAGGAGGCTGAACATCGCGGGCGCGGTGAGCGGCGCGCGCGTGCCGTCGTCGTTGGTGCGCGAGCCGGGGAGACCCGGAGTAGCCGGAGTCCTTCAGCTTCTCGCCGCCGATGGCCATCGCCACGTCGTACGCGCCCGACGCCACCGCGTAGCAGGCGTTGCGGAACGCCTCGGAGCCGGTGGCGCAGTAGTTCTCGAGCCGGCTCACCGGCTTGTAGTCGATCTTGAGCGGCCGCGAGAGCGTGAGCCCGCTGTTGCCCGAGAACAGCGTGCCGAACCAGTACGCGTCGACGTCCTTGATGTCGATGTGCGCGGAGGCGACGGCCTCGGTGGCCGCGTCGACGAGGAGGTCGCCGACGCTCTTGTCCCAGCGCTCGCCGAACGACGTGCAGCCCATGCCGACGATCGCCACGCGGTCACGAATGCCATTGCTCGCCATATCAGGCTCCTTTGGACTCGCGGGCTCCCGGGCGCTCAAGCGCCCGCCCGCTCGGGTGCCTCGCTTCGCTCGTCAAGCGCCCGGCCGCGCTGGACGCGCTTTCCAGAAGTAGTTGTGCACGCCGTTCGCGGTGTAGAGCTTGCGGAACGTCATCTCGACCCGATCGCCGATCTTCACGGCCTTCGGATCGACGTCGGTCATCTCGCACTGGAACCGGCCGCCGCCCTCGAAGTCGATCACCGCCGCCACGACGGGCGGCGAGAGCGAGTAGGCGAGGCGGTCGATGGTGAACGTCGCGATCGTGGCCGGCACGTCGGCCAGACGCTCGGGCGCCATGCGGTCGACCGCGTGGCACTTGACGCAGACGCGCTGGGGCGGCACGTGACGCGTGCCGCACGCCTGACAGCGGCTGCCGGTGAAGCCGAACTTCCAGTCCTCGCCGCGGAACGACGGCGGCGCCGCGGGCGGCTCGGGGTCGGGACGGCGCGGAGGCTCGCGCGTGATCTGTCCGCGCCAGGTGAGGAAGGTCGCGTAGCTCACCGGCGTGCCCCCCGCGACGCGGGTGGCGACGCTGAGCGCGGGGCGACGGGCTGCGAGCGCGCCGGTCGTGCGCCAGATGGTGACGTCGGCGCCGTCGGCGAGCGAGATCACCGCGATGAGCTGATCGGCCCCGGCCCGGTCCAGCGCATCCGCCAGCAGGAGACCGGCGTGTGCGGTGCCGGTGTTGCCGATGACGCCGGTCAAGTCGTCCGCGAGCGCTTCGGGCTTCGCGCCGACCGCGCGCGCCGCGCCCTTCGCCGCGCGCCCGTGCGGCCCCGCGACCACGACGTGATGCAGGCCGGTCCCGGTCACGCCGGCCTGCTTGAGCGCCTCGGCGACGGCGGCGCTCGCGAGCGGCAGATAGACGTGCTCGCCGAAGCGCTCCTCCCACTGCCGCGACGCGCGCTCGCCGGGCACCCGCCAGCGGTCGAGGAACTCCGCGGATGCGGAGGCGAACGCGATCGGCTCGGCGATGACCGTGCCCGCGACGTCGTCGCCGCACAGGAATGCCGCGGCGGCGTCGCCGCCCTCGCGCTCGTCGCCGCCGCCCGGAAGGCCCGTGCGCACGTCCGCCAGCACGGCGAGCGTGGGCCGGCGCGCGTCGAGCGCGGCGCGCAGGGCGCCGGCGCCCGAGCGCACGGAGCCGATCATGTCGTAGGCGCCGGCGCTCGCCGGCAGGCCGAGCGCCGCGTGGATCGCGGTGGCGTTGGTCTTGTCGAGGTACCCGGGGTCCGCGGTGGCGAAGTACACGGCGGCCGGCGCGATGCCGGCGGCGCCGCGAAGCGCCGCGCGCGCCGCTTCCACCCCCATCGACGTGCTGTCCTCGTCGAACGACGCGACGGCGCGCGTCCCCTTGCCGGCCGAGACGCCGAGCGCCTGACCAATGGTGGTGCGGTCGAGACGGTAGTGGGGAACGTAGGCGCCGTAGGCGAGCAACCCGTGCATGAGTGGCTAGATCTTACATGAGGTCAGGATCTCGACGCGATCGCGCGCGAGACCGAGCGCCGCGCGCGTCATCGCCGCCCCAGGCCCTCCAGCTCCTCGAGGGTCTTCGGCCAGTCCTGATGGAGCAGACGCGACAGCGCGCGGTCGGCGAGGAGCCGGCCGCCCGTCTGGCAGCGCGCGCAGTAGTTGGTCTCGTTGTCGGCGTGGACGATGCGCTGCACCGGCGCGCCGCAGTCGGGGCACGGTTTGCCGTACCGGCCGTGCACGGCCATGTCCGGCCGGAATGCCGTGACCTTCTCGGGGAACGCCGCGCGCGCCTCCGCCGTGAGCCGGGCGATCCAGTCGTTGAGCGTCGCCTGGGTGCCGGCGTGGAGCCGCGCGATCTCCTCGTCGGTGAGCTGGCGCGTGAGCTTCACCGGCGACAGGCGCGCGCGATGCAGGATCTCGTCGCTGTACGCGTTGCCGATGCCGCTGAAGAACCGCGGATCGGTGAGCGCGCGCTTCACGGTGTGGCTCTCGCGCGTCAGCGCGGCGCGGAACGCGGCGAGGTCGGCGGTGAGGGGATCGATCCCGCCCGCGTCGTGGGCGGCGAGCGCCGCTTCCCCGCGCGCGAGGTGCAGCGCGGCGCGCTTCTTCGTGCCCGCCTCGGTGAAGAGGAGGGTGCCGCCGGGGAAGTCGAACGCGGCCAGACCGAGCTTGCCCGGGATCTTGGCGGCGGGCGCGTCCTTCCAGTGCAGCCGCCCCGCGATCATGAGGTGGATGATGACGAAGATCGCGGGCTCCCGGGCGTCGCCCCGCTCGCTCGCGAGCTCCATCACGATGCGCTTGCCCACCCGGCGGAGGCCGACGACGGTCTTGCCGAACGCCTCGCGCAGGGGAGGATCGACGGAGCGCAGGAGGAACGGGCTCGCGATGCGGAGGCCCGTGAGCGGCCGGCCGACGATGCGCGGCTCGAGCGCCGCGAGATAGGCCGTGACGTCCGGGAGCTCGGGCATCGCGTACAGTATGGCTCATGGCAGATGTCGAGCGGTCCGTGCTGGACCTCGTCGGCCGCGCGATGGGGCGCTTCTCGATGCTCAAGGCCGGCGATCGCGTCGCCGTCGGCGTCTCCGGCGGCAAGGACAGCCTCTGCTTGCTCCACGCGCTCGTCGCGTATCGCCGGCGCGTGCCCTTCGCGTACGACGTCGTCGCGGTCACCGTCGAGCAGGGAAAGTTCAAGGCGCCGATCCGCGCGCTCGAGGCTCAGATCCGCGCGCTCGGCGTGCCGTGGGAAGTGCGGGACGAGCCCGCCACGCTGCGTCTCGTCGCCGACGGCATCGCCCACGGGTGTGACGTCTGCAGTCGCCTCCGCCGCCGCGCGCTCTACACGATCGCCGGCGAGCTGGGCTGCACGGTCCTGGCGCTCGGCCACACGGCCGACGACTGCGCGGAGGCGCTGCTGCGCAATATTCTCTTCAACGGGCGGATCGCGTCGCTGCCGCCGGTCGCGCGCTCTCGCAAGGGCGGCCTCCGTCTCGTCCGGCCGCTGGCGTTCGTCACCGAGGAGCTGACCACCGCGTACGCCCGCGCGCTCGGTGTCGATCCCGTCGGCTGCGTCTGCGGTGAGAAGGAAAGCGTTCGCCGCGAGATCCGGGAGTTCCTCACCACCCTGCGCGCGCGGCACCCCGGCGTGGCGGAGTCGGTGTCCGCCGCGCTCGCGAACGTGAACCCGTACACGCTCTTCGACCCGGCGCTGGCGAAGTCCGGCGCCGACGTTTCGCCGGCGTTCGAGGATGGCGATGGCCACTCGCCGGAGGGCGGACTTCACGTCCGCCCGCAGGCGCGGGGGGTTTGGGGGGCGCCCGGAGCCCCCCAAAGGTGACATTGAGGTTTCTCGGGCAGGTCAACGCGCCCGACTTCCCGGCCGACGCGGAGTGGCTCAACGCGCGCCGGCCGTTGAGCCTGCGCGACCTGCGCGGCAAGATCGTCGTCCTCGACTTCTGGACGTTCTGCTGAATCAACTGCGTGCACGTGCTTCCGCAGTTGCGGAAGCTCGAGCGCAAGTACGCGCGAGAGGTGGCCGTGGTCGGCGTCCACTCGCCGAAGTTCACCACGGAGCGCGAGACCGAGGCCGTGCGACAGGCGATCCTGCGGCTCAACGTCGGCCATCCCGTCGTCAACGACCGCGACTTCATGGTGTGGCAGCAGTACGCCGTGCGCGCGTGGCCGACCCTGATGTTCATCGATCCGGCCGGCAAGGTCATCGGCAAGCACGAGGGTGAGCTCCCCCTCGAGCCGTTCGATCGCCTGCTCGGCGAGATGGTGGCGGAGTTCGACGCGGCCGGTCTGCTGGACCGCCGCCCGCTCGACGTCGCCGCCGACGCCGCGCCGTCCACGACGCCGCTGCGCTTTCCGGGCAAGGTCCTCGCCGACGAGCGCACCGGGCGGCTCGTCGTGAGCGACACCGGCCACAACCGCGTCGTGATCGCCGACCTCGACGGCGCCGTGCGCCAGGTCATCGGCAGCGGTGCGGAAGGACGTGCGGACGGTCCCGCGTCCGGCGCCACGTTCCATCAGCCGCAGGGCCTCGCGCTCGTCGACGAGACCCTGTACGTCGCCGACACCGAGAACCACCTGCTGCGCGCGATCGACCTCGCGTCCGGCGCCGTGCGGACGGTGGCGGGCACCGGCGTCCAGCTGATGGGCGAGCGTGTCGGCGGCGTCGCCGATCGCACCGCGCTGAGCTCGCCGTGGGATCTCGCCGTCGACGACGGCGTGCTCTACGTCGCGATGGCCGGCACGCATCAGCTGTGGGCGATGCCGCTCGGCCGCGGCACGATCGCGCCGCACACCGGCAACGGCGCGGAGGCGCTCGTGGACGGGCCGCTCGCCGAGGCCTCGATGAACCAGCCGAGCGGGCTGGTCGCGGTCGAGGGCCGCCTCTACGTCGCGGACAGCGAAGCCAGCGCGATCCGCGTGGTCGATCTCCCGCGCGGCGAGATCCGGACGATCGTGGGCGAAGGTCTCTTCGAGTTCGGCGATCGGGACGGCGTGGGGCCCGCGACCGTACGGCTGCAGCATCCGCTCGGCGTCGCCGGGCACGACGGCCGCCTCCTGGTGGCGGACACGTACAACCACAAGATCAAGCAGCTCGACCCGGCGACGGCGGAGTGCCGCACGATGTTCGGCGACGGCGTCGCGGGCCACCGCGATGGCGAGGCGCGCGACGCGCGCTTCAGCGAGCCCGGCGGTCTGAGCGTCGCGCGCGGCCGGCTCTACGTGCGCCGACACGGGCCACCACGCGATCCGCGCTTCGCGGCGGCTGAGCCGTGCTGCTCCGCGACTGCCGCGACTGCCGTGGGGCGCCTACTCGCGGGCGACGCGGCGCGGGTCGATCGGGCGGCCGTCGACGAGGACTTCGTAGTGCAGGTGCGGCGCGGTGCTGCGGCCGGTGTTGCCGCTGAGCCCGATGAGCTGCCCGCGCTCGATCTGCTGCCCCTTGGCGACGCTCACCGATTGCAGGTGGCCGTATCGGCTCTCGATGCCGTGACCGTGCTCGACGACCACCATGGTGCCGTAGCCCGCCGCATTGCCGGCGACGCGCACGGTGCCGGGCGCGGTCGCCTTCACCGGTGTGCCGGGCGGGGCGGAGAGATCGACGCCCGCGTGGAACTCCGTCGATCCCGTCCACGGCGAGAGCCGTGGGCCGAAACCAGAGTTGAGGGCGCTGCGCAGGGGCAAGCGCTGGGGGATCGACGCGAGCACGCTGCCGGCCTCCTTCGCCACGCGCGCGAGGGCCTTCAGCCGGCGGCTTTCTTCGCGCACGTGCGCGAGGAGCGCGTCCACCTGATCGACCGCGTTTCCGCCCGGCACGGCGAGGGCGGGACCACCGATCCCGATGGCGTTTCGCTCGCCGCCGAGCGGCTTCATGATGGACGCGTGGAGGCCGTCCCAGCCGAGGATCTCGGCGCGCAGCTCGGCGAGCCGCCGCTCCATCGGTTCGATCGCCCGCGCGCGCTCCTCGAGAAGATCGCGCGTGGCGAGCACGGTGCCGTGGTCGCGGCGCACGCGCGTGTAGTCGGCGACCAGCGCGACGTTGATCATCGTCCCGATGACGCACAGGGTGACCGCGGCCCGCGTGGCCCAGCGCGGCACCGAGAGGCGCCGCATCTGACGCCCGTCGGCACGGACGACCAGCACGTTGAAGTGAGACGACCCGGGCAGCATGGGACAGGCCAGGGAGCAAGACCAACGCCACCCCGGCCGCGCGCTAACTCTCCGCCCCGTAAGCGCCGGGAACGCGACGCGCCGCGGCACCGGATGCCACGCGGACATTGACGCGTCGGCTTCCGGACACACGACGGCCCGGCCAGGGCGCCCGGCTGGCGTGGCGCTCCACCCCGGAGCTTCTGGCCCGGCTCGTTACAATCGAGGGGTGACGTCACTCCTGCTCGACCTCGACGACACCCTGCTCGACTATTCCGGCGGCGTGGACGACTGCTGGGCGGCGGCGTGCGCGGCGGGCTGCGCGAACGGGCGCGGCGACATGGTCGCGGCGCTCGTGCCCGCGGTCGCCGCGAGCCGGCGCTGGTTCTGGGACGACCTGTCGCGGCACCGGCGCGAGCGCGTGAACATGATCGGCGCGTGGACGAAGATCGTCGAGCACGCGCTCGTCACGCTCGGCCGTGCCGATGCCGGCCTCGCCGCGGCGATCGCCACCGAGTTCGCGCGCCGGCGGCGCGCGCGGATGCAGCTCTTTCCCGACGCGCTCGCCTGTCTGGCGGCCTGGCGCGCGAACGGCGTGCGGCTCGGGCTCGTGACCAACGGCGACGCCTCGCAGCAGCGTGACAAGATCACGCGGCACGCGCTCGCCGGCTATTTCGACGTGATCGTCATCGAGGGCGAGTTCGGGGCCGGCAAGCCCGATGAAGCGGTGTACCGCCACGCGCTCGACACGCTCGGCGCGCGCGCCGAGGACACGTGCATGGTGGGCGACCACCTGGACTTCGACGTGGCGGGCGCCCAGCAGCTCGGCATGCGCGGGATCTGGATCGACCGGCCCGGCGCGGGATTGCCGTCGGGGTGCGTGGTGCGCCCGGATCGCATCATCCGCACGTTGTCGGAGCTCTAGAAGACGTCCATGAACGATCGTGCGGCGTACGCGATGATCGGGCTCCTCACGCTCGTGGTCGTCGGCCTCGTGGGCGTGCTCATGGGCACGAGCGGCAGTGCCCGTCCCGCGACGTTCGACGTGACGGGGTTGCCGCGGCTCAACGCGTCCCTGAACGCGATCAGCGCCGGGCTGCTGGTCGCGGGATGGGTGTTCATTCGCCGCCGCCGCATGACCGCGCACGTCACGTGCATGCTCGGCGCGTTCGCGGTCTCGACGGTGTTCCTGCTCTCGTACGTCACCTACCACTATTACGCGGGCTCGCGGCCGTTCACGGGGCAGGGGTGGATCCGTCCCGTGTATTTCACGCTGCTCATCAGCCACATCGTGCTTGCCGCCGCCATCGTGCCGCTGGCGCTGACGACGATCTATCGCGGCTGGCGCGCGGGCGTGAACGGGCGGTTCGATCGTCACGTGCGGATCGCGCGCTGGACGTTGCCGATCTGGCTCTACGTCTCGATCACGGGCGTCCTGGTGTACTGGCTCCTGTATCACTGAAGGCGCGGGCTCCCGGGCTTCGCCCGCCCGCGCCGGTGCCTCGCTGCGCTCGACGCTCGCCGCGCGCCGTTGCGCGTGCGCGCGTACAATTCGAATCATGGCGCGACGTACCGATGGGCCTTCGCGCGAGGATCTGAGCCAGTACGGCGTGCTCGCCGAGTACAACCGCAAGCGCCGCTTCGACGTCACGCCAGAGCCTCCCGGCACAGCCAGGCGAGGCACCGGCGCGGGCGGGCGAAGCCCGGGAGCCCGCTCCATACGTCATCCAGAAGCATCGCGCCGGACATCTCCACTACGACCTCCGCCTCGAGCACGACGGCGCGATGCTCTCGTGGGCCGTGCCGAAGGGGCCGTCGCTCGATCCGAGCGTCAAGCGGCTCGCGATGAAGACCGAGCCGCATCCGATGGACTACAACGACTTCGAGGGCGTCATCCCCGAGGGCGAGTACGGCGGCGGCACCGTGATGATCTGGGACAACGGCACGTGGGAGCCCGAGGCGAGCGGTGCCGACGCCGTGGCGACCGCGCTCGCGAAGGGCGAGCTCAAGTTCCGCCTCCACGGCAAGAAGCTGCGCGGCTCGTGGGTGCTCGTCCGGACGCGCGGCTCCCGCCAGTGGCTCCTCATCAAGCATCGCGACGACGCGGCCTCGTCCGAGGACCTCACGATCAGCCGCCCGCTCTCCGTCGTCTCGCGCCGCACGATGGCGGGCATCGCCCGCGCGGCCGGCGCCACGCCGCGGCAGCTGGAGCAGGCCGCCGGCGCCGATCCCGAGCGTCCTCGCGCCAAGCGCGCCGGCTGAGCGTGGCCGCCTCGCGCATCCCCTTCCGGGTGGCGCCGATGCTCGCCACCCTGGTGGACGCGCCGTTTCACCGGCCGGGCTGGGTCTACGAGGAGAAGTACGACGGCTTCCGCTTCCTCGCGTACAAGGAAGGCCGTCGCGTCACGCTCGCTGACGCGCAACGTGAAGGACCGCACCGACGACTTCCCGGACGTCGCCGCGGCCGTCGCCGCGCTGTCCGCGCCCACGCTCGTGCTCGACGGCGAGGTCGTCGTCTTCGACCCGCGCGGGGTCTCGCGCTTCCAGCTCCTGCAGCGACGGGGCGAGGGCGTCGGACCGCCGGTCTTCGTCGTGTTCGACTGCCTCTACGCGCGCGGGCGTGACCTGCGCGGCCGGCCGCTCACCGAACGGCGCGAGGTGCTCGAGACGCGAGGTCCGTGCGGAGCGCCCGCTGATGCTGGCGCGGCGGCTCGCCGCCGACGGCTTCAAGGCGTTCGAGGCGGCGCGGCGTCGCGGTCTCGAAGGCCTCATCGCCAAGGACGCGAGCTCCGTCTATGCCGCGGGCGCGCGGTCACCGCTGTGGCGCAAGGTGAAGGTGCGGGCGGAGGAGGAGTTCGTCATCGGCGGCTTCACCGCGCCGCGAAGGCAGCCGCGCGCACTTCGGCGCGCTGCTGGTCGGCGCGTGGGACGACGCCCGCCTCCGCTACGCGGGAAAGGTCGGCACCGGCTTCACGGCGCAAGATCCTCGCCGACCTGATGCGGCGGTTCCCGCCCCTGGTGCGCCCGACGTCACCGTTCGTCGATGCGCCGCGCGAGCGCGGCGTGACCTGGCTCGAGCCCACGCTCGTCGCCCAGCTCGGCTTCACGGAACGCACCGGCGACGGCAAGCTCCGCCACCCGACGTTCCTCGGCCTGCGCGAGGACAAGTCCGCCGCCGACGTCCGCTGGTCGTCGCCGTGCAGCGAGTCACGGCATCGCAGCGGCCCGCGTCCGTCGCGACGTGCTCTCACACGGCGTAGCGGCGGCGGATCGCGTCGAGCGTCGCGGCGGCGCGACTCCGCCGGCGGGTGCCCTGCGCGCTCGATCGTCCGGATCTCGTCGGCGAGCTCGGGATCCTTGATCATCTCGCGCACCCACCTGGAGTAGTCGCCCGCGCCGAGATGGTGGGCCCACGTGGTCTCGTCCACGCCGTCCGCCAGCTCCACGAAGCGCACGAGATTGGCCGCGCGCAGGTTCAGCGCCTGCTCCGGTCCGCGGAAGAAGAAGCTGCGGTCGGGCGGCAGCTCGCCCTCCGTGTACTTCCGCACGTGCCGGCGGTGCTCGATGCGGCGCTGGCTCACGCGGAAGCGCACCGCCTGGCGGTCCGCGTCGCGCCACGCGAGGGCGGCCTCGCCCCGCTCGAGCGGCACGCCCGTCGGCAAGCGCAACCCGTGGACGTAGCGTCCGAACGCGCCCTGGGTGGCCTTGCGGAACGAGTCCAGGTCGGTCGACGCCACGACGTTCACGCGATCGATGACCTCGCGCGGCAGGTCCTCGATGCCCAGCGTGATCAGGCAGAACGACTCGGCGCCGGCGGGGAAGAGCTCCATCGCCTGCGAGCCGTCCGCGGGAAAGATGTGATGGGCCTCGTCGATGACGAGCCAGTGGGGCAGGCCGCGCGCGCTCCGCACGGCGTTCGCGGTGGCGAGCACCTTCGTCGCGTACGTCACCTTCTCCGGACGCGCGAGCGCGGAGAGGTCGAGCACGAGGCTGTCGCCCGGGCGACCCAGGAGCTGCGCGAGCTCGTCGGGCGTCGGCAGGGCGTGCTCGCCCTTGCCGCCCATCACGAGCACGCGCTGCATCTCGGCGAGCGAGTGATAGTCGCCCTCGGGATCGATCAGGCACGCGGTGCGCCCGGCCGCGACGAGCTGCTCGACGAGCGTGACCGTGAGCGTGGTCTTGCCGCTGGCGGACGGACCGACGACGAGCAGATGCGTGCCGTGCGCGGCCAGGCGCACGGGCGCCCCGGTGCCGTCGTCACCGATCTTGAGCTGGTGACGAGTGAGCCGCGGCGCCAGCTCCGCCAGGTCGCGGAGGACGTGCTGCTCGATGAACTCGATCGCGCCGAGGTGGCCCGGCGCCGACATCACGATGTCGGCGCGCTCGCGCAACGCGGGAATCGCGTCGGCGACCGCGGCCGCGCACTCGCACATCGAGAGGAACGCGTGGTCGTTCTCCGCGTCGCCGATGCCCGCGAGGTTGTGCGCCGACAGCGCGCAGTGGTCGAGCGCGGCCGCGAGGCCGGTGCCCTTCGTGACGCCGCCCGGCAGCAGCATGAGCGCGCCCTTGTTGAAGACGAGCGATCGCTCGACGCCGGTCTCGCGAATCGCCGCCAGCGCCGGCTCCGCGTACGTGGCGTCGGTCGCGAGAATCGCGGCGCCGACGTCGAAGGGAACGCCGCGGCGTCGCAGCGCGTCCATCAGCCTCGGCTCGGGCTCGTCGCCGAGTCGCCGGACCTCGCGCCGCTCGGGCAGGTAGATGAGGCCGCCGTTCTCGGCGACGACGAGATCGAAGATGCGATCGACGTCGGGGCACACCGACTTGAGATCGTCGAGCATGCGGCCCGTCACCAGGAAGAGCTTGCGGCCCGACTCGCGCACGCGCGCGAGCACCGCCACCGTGTCGGGGGTGAGCTGGCCGCCGTCGGCGATGGTCCCGTCGTAGTCGCAGGCGAGCACGTGCACGATCATGGAAGGTCCTTGTCCAGGAGATCGCTGCAAGCGCGCGGCCAACGCCGGGCCCGTGCCCGTATCTTCGTGCTTGAAGTAGCAGAAGACGTCTTCGCGGCCGGGGCGCGTCAGCGCCTGGGCCCACGCGGCCAGCTCCGCGTCGGGGTAGTCGACGTTGCGCAGGCGGTAATAGCCCCACGAGGCCGTGATCTCGTCCGGCGTGCGTCCGTCCTCGGTGTCGGCGACGCAGAGCGCGGCGTCGCGGCTGCGGAGCGCCGTGTACACGTCGTCGGCGAACCACGAGGCGTGCCGGAACTCGAACACGCAGCGCAGATCGGGCGGCACCTGGACGAGCAGCGTCGTGCAGGCGGCCCGTGTCCTTCTTGAAGTTCGGCGGGAGCTGGAAGAAGAGGGGGCCGAGCTTGGCGCCGAGCTCGCGCGCGGCGTCGCAGAAGACGCGCAGCGGCTCGTCGATGTCGCGCAGACGCCGCATGTGCGTGATCCGCTGCGGCGCCTTGAGCGTGAACACGAATCCCGGGGGCGTCGCCGCGGCCCATCCCGCGACCGTCTTCGGCGCCGGCATGCGATAGAACGTCGCGTTGATCTCGACGGTCACGAAGCGCTCGGCGTAGTAGGGCAGCATCGCCGCGGCCGGGAGCTTCGGCGGATAGAAGGTGCCGCGCCACTCCGGGTAGTTGTAGCCCGACGTGCCCACCCGGATGCGGACGCTCACGACTCGGCGCCGATCAGCTCGCGGTACACGCCGGTCGTCACGGTCATCTGCGCGTCGAGGGACAACCGCTCGCGCACGAACGTCTGTCCCGCGCGCGCCATGGCCCGCGCGCGCGGGGGATCGCGCAGCGCCGCCGCGATCGCGACGGCGAGGGCGTGCGCGTCGTTCGGCGGGACGAGCCGGCCGGTCTCGCCGTCGCGAATCACCTCCGGGCTGCCGCCGATGGCGGTCGCGACGACGGGCGTGCCGACTGCCAGCGCCTGGAGGATCGCCTGGGACGTCGCCTCCGAGCGGATCGAGGGGAGCACGAGGACGTCGAGCGCCGCCATCACTTCCGGGATATCGCGGCGGAATCCCGTCATCGTCACGATGTGTGCCAGCCCCAGGCGGTCGACACGCGCGCGCACGTCGGCGTAGCCGACGCCGTCGCCGACGATGAGGAAGCGCGCGCCGGGCACCGCGGCGAGCACCTCGCGGGCGGCCTCGAGGAACACGTCGTGCCCCTTCGACCCGCGGATGTTCGCCACGAGCCCGACCACGGGCCCCGCCAGACCCAGCTCCGCGCGCACGGCGGCGCCGGACACCCCGGGATGGAAGCGCGTCGTGTCGACGCCCGGCGGCACCGCCACCACCTTGCGCGGGTCGACGCCCGCGTCCGTCAGCACCGTCTTCACGCGCTCGGCGCTCGTCAGCACGCGATGCGCGAGCCGGTACACGAGCGCGCGGCGCCGCGGCACGGCGATCGTGACGTGACGGCTGCGCACGACCGGCAGCCCCAGCGACCGGGCGGCGAGTCCGCCGACCCAGCTGTCGATCGAGCTGTGCGTGTGGACGAGCGTCGCGCGCCGGGCGACGAAGAGGCGGCGCAGGGCGAGCATCGCGCGAGGATCGACGGCGCGACGCATGCGCACCGCGACGACGGGAAGTCGCCGCGGCGCCGGCCTCGGCGAGGAGACGGCTGTCGGGCTGGGCGACGATGAGCGCGTTCCAGCCGTGCGCGCGCAGCCAGCGCGTCTCGGTGAGGATCCGCAGCTCCTGGCCGCCGAAACCGACCGAGGCCTCGGTGTGGACGATGAGCGGGGCGGACGTGGACCGAGTATACACTTGGCCAGCGAGTCAGCTCGTGGTCGCTGAGCTCATCGAACGGTTCACGTACCTCGGAATCTTCCTGGTCCTGTTCGTGGCCGGGCTCGGCGCTCCCATCCCCGAAGAAGCGCCGATTCTCGCCGCCGGTGTCCTGTCGAGCCAGCTGGCTCGTCCGGTGGTGGCTGGCGCTGCTCGTCTGCTTCGCCGGCGTCCTCTCGGGCGACATCGTCCTCTACTGGATCGGGCATCACTGGGGCGAGCACATTCTCGACTGGCGCGTCACGCGGTTCGTGCTGACCCCCGCGCGCGAGAAGGTCCTCATCGAGAAGTACCTCCGGCACGGGATCACGATCGTCTTCGCCGCGCGGTTCGTGGCCGGCTTCCGCGCGGCGGCGTTCCTCACGGCCGGCATCGTCCGGATCCCGTTCTGGAAGTTCCTGCTGGTCGACGGCGTGGCCGCGCTCGTCGCCGTGCCGCTCGGCTTCGGCGTCGCCTACCTCTTCACCGACCAGCTTCCGGCCATCCTGCACGGGGTGCACCGGGTCGAACGGCTGCTCATGCTCGCGGTGATGGTCGTGCTGGCCGCCGCCATCGCGTACGCCGCGTATCGCAAGAGCCTGCGCTGAGCGGCCCCCGGCACGCCCGGGGCGACCGCGCGTGCGCGCACCCGCTATAATCGCGCGTGACGGGTCACCGGCCATGGCGCGCGATTTTCAGGCTCCTCGAGCGTGACGAGCGCCTGTTCGCGGTGCTCCTCGCCGTGGTCATGGTGGGCGGTCTCGCCACGCGTCGGCCTGGCGCCGCTGCGGCCGCGGTACCGGATCGACCTCTATCAGCTGACCTTCTGGTTCGCGGCCTACAAGGTCGGCGTCTTCGCGCTCGTGAGCTTCGTCCCCCGCGCCACCCGGATGATCTTCGGCGGCGCCCTCGGCGTCGACCTCGCGTTGATCTTCGGGTTCCTCTACTTCACGGGCGGCGGCGACAGCCCGTTCGTGAACCTCTTCTACCCGCTCGTGGTCGTCAACGCGTACTACTTCGGGCGGTGGACCGGCCTCGGCCTCTCGGCGACCGCCGGCCTCCTCTACTGGACGGCGGCGTGGCTGGCGCCGCCGGAGGCCGCGTGGACGGCGGTGGTGATGGTCATCGCCATCATCGGGCTGCCCGCCTACGCGCTCGGTCACGTGGCCGATCGCGAGCGCCGCGCGCGCGAGGAGGTCGAGCGCCTGAACGACGAGCTCACCGGGCACCCTCCGCCGGCTGCAGGCCGCCCAGGAAGAGCTGCTCGTGGCGGAGCGGATGGCGACGGTGGGCCGGCTGTCGCTCAAGGTCGCGCACGAGGTCCGCAATCCGATCGCCGCCATCGAGCTGAACGCCGAGATCCTCCAGGACATCGTGCGCGGCCAGGCCGGCAAGGACGGTGAAGACGCCGCGGCCCTCGTGACGGCGATCCGCGACCAGGTCACGGCGCTGGACGCGCTCACCGAGGAGTACCTCGCGTTCGCGCGCTTCCCGAAGCCGCACTTCGAGGAGGAGTCGATCAACCACCTGCTCCAGGAGCTGGCGGAGTTCGTGCGGCCGCTGGCGACGCGCCAGGGGCTGACGCTCCGGGCGGAGCTCGATCCCGACGTGCCGCTGATGGAGATCGACCGCACGCTGATGCGGCAGGCGATCCTCAACCTCGTGAAGAACGGCATGGAGGCGCTCTCGCACGGCGGCGCGCTCACCCTCGCCAGCCGGCTGCACGGGGAGCACGTCGAGATCATGGTGTCCGACACCGGGCCGGGCATCAGTCCGGAGGTCGGCGAGCGGCTCTTCGAGCACGTTCTTCACCACGAAGCCGCAGGGCACCGGCCTCGGGCTCTCGATCGCGCGTCAGATCACGGAGGAGCACGGCGGCGAGCTGACGTGGTCGAGCACGCCCGGGCGCCGGCACGACGTTCACCATTCGTGTCCCCGTCAAGCGAGCCGCGCGTGTCTGACGCCCGACGCTCCTCGTCGCCGACGACGATCCCGGCCTGCGCGAGAGCCTCCAGCGCACGCTGACCCGCGCGGGCTACCAGGTGGTCCTCGCGCCGGACGGCCGCGCCGCGCTCGACCGGATCCAGGGCGGCGGCCTCGACCTGATCCTGAGCGACCTGAAGATGCCGGGGCTGACCGGCATCGAGCTGCTGCGCGCCGCGAAGACGCTCGTGCCCGACGTGGACGTCATCCTGCTCACCGCGTTCGGCACCATCGAGGAAGCGGTCAACGCGATGAAGGACGGCGCCTACGACTTCATCACCAAGCCGTTCCGGGGCGAGCAGCTGCTCAAGGTCGTCGGCAAGGCGCTCGAGCGCCGCTCGCTGATCGAGCAGAACCGCACGCTCCAGCGCCAGCTCGAGGACCTCCGCTCGAAGAACGCGATGATCGGCGCCAGCCCCGCGTTCCGCCGGATGATGACGCTCGTCGAGCAGGTGGCGGGCAGCTCGGCGACCGTGCTGATCCAGGGCGAGAGCGGCACGGGCAAGGAGGGCGTGGCGCGCGCGATCCACGAGCGCTCCGCGCGCAAGAACGGGCCCTTCGTCGCGGTGAACTGCGCCGCGCTGCCGGAGACGCTGCTCGAGTCCGAGCTGTTCGGCTACGAGAAGGGCGCGTTCACCGGCGCGACCGTCCGCAAGGAAGGCCGGTTCGAGCTGGCCGACGGCGGCACGCTCTTCCTCGACGAGGTCGCCGACCTCTCGCCGGTGACGCAGCCGAAGATCCTGCGCGTGCTGCAGGAAGGGGAGTTCGAGCGGCTGGGTGGGACGCGCACGAGCCGGGTCGACGTGCGGATCGTGACCGCGACCAACCAGGACCTCGCCCAGATGGTGAAGGAGAAGCGCTTCCGCGAGGACCTCTTCTACCGCCTCAACGTCATCACGATCACGGTGCCGCCGCTGCGCGAGCGACGCGAGGACATCCGGCTGCTCGCCCAGCACTTCCTCCGCGTGTACGCCGCCAAGAACAACCGCCGTCTCGAAGGCTTCACCGACGACGCGATCCGGCGGCTGGAGGGGTACTCCTGGCCCGGGAACATCCGCGAGCTGGAGAACGTGATCGAGCGCAGCGTGGTGCTCGCGCGGGGCTCGCTCATCGAGGTGACGGACCTCTCCGAGGAGATCGCCGGCGCGACGCCGCTGCCGGAAGGCGTGTTCACCGTCCGCATCGGCACCCCGCTGGCCGAGATCGAGCAGCGGATGCTCGACGAGACCCTGCGGGTGACCGAGGGAACAAGACGCTCACCGCCAAGCTCCTGGGCATCGACGTCCGCACCGTCTCCCGCAAGCTCGAGCGCCGCGACGACGCGGCCGCCGACGAAGGAGCCGCAGGGCTGAGGCATCGAGCGGTATCCTGAGAGCATGAAAGCGCTCATGCTCACGCGGGAGTACCCGCCCCACATCTACGGGGGCGCGGGCGTCGTGGTCGATCAGCTCACCCAGGCCCTCTCGAAGCGGATGGCGGTGGAAGTGCGGTGCTTCGGCACGCGGGAGCCCTCCTCGGGCCCGGTCACCGTCCGCGGATACACGCCGTGGGACCGCCTGAAGGCGGACAAGGACGGCACGCCGCTCTTCGCGCCGGCGCTGGAGACGCTGTCGATCGACCTGGCGATGGCGCGTGACGGCGTCGACGCCGACGTGGTGCATGCGCACACGTGGTACGCGGACATGGGCGGGCTCTGGATCCGCACGCTCCATCGCATCCCGCTCGTCGTCACGCTCCACAGCATGGAGCCGCTCCGGCCGTGGAAGGCCGACCAGCTCGGCAGCGGGTACCTGCTCTCGTCCTGGATCGAGAAGACCGCGGTCGAGTCGGCGGACCGGGTGATCGCCGTGTCGGCGAAGATGCGCGACGACATCCTCGCGCACTTCGACGCCGACCCGAACAAGGTCGTGGTGCATCCACAACGGCATCGACCCGGACCGCTTCGTCCGCGTCGAGGCGCGCGACCATCTCGAGCGGCTCGGCGTGAAGACGCCCTACGTGCTGTTCGTCGGCCGCATCACCGATCAGAAGGGCATCTTCCACCTGCTGGAGGCGTCCAGGAAGCTGCCCGCCGGCGTGCAGGTGGTGCTCTGCGCGTCGGCGCCCGACACGCCGGAGATCGAGGAGCGTCTGCGGACGGCGCTGCCCAAGCATCCGAACGTGAAGTGGATCTTCGAGATGGTGCCGCTCGAGGTCGTGAAGCAGCTCTACAGCCACGCGGCCGTCTTCGTGCTGCCCGTCGGTCTACGAGCCGTTCGGCATCATCAACCTCGAGGCGATGGCGTGCGAGACGCCGGTGGTGGCGTCGGCCGTCGGCGGCATCCTCGAGGTCGTCGTGGACGACGAGACCGGCCTCCTCGTGCCGCCCGCGAATCCGGACGCGCTGGCCACGTCGATCCGCCGTCTCCTGGACGACCCGACGCGGGCGCGCGCGATGGGCCGCGCCGGGCGCAAGCGCGTCGAGGAGCAGGTTCAGCTGGGCCAGCGTGGCCGAGCGCACGCGAGCAGGTCTACGCCGAGGCGATCGCCGAGTTCAAGCGCTCCGCGGACGACTGAGCGCGTGCTCGAGGGCGTCCGCGGCTTCGTCTTCGATCTCGACGGCTGCATCTGGAACGGCAACACGCTGAATCCCGGCGCGGGCGAGACGCTGACGCGGCTCGTGTCCACGGGCCGGCGCGTCGCGTTCCTCACGAACAACTCGCGCGCCACCGCCGCCGACATCCTCACGCGGCTCCATGGCCTCGGTGTCCGCGAGGCCGAGCACGCGCTGACGCCGCTCGAGATCATCGGCACGGTCATCGCGGAGCGGTTCGGGCCGTCGCGCGTCCTGGTGATCGGCGCGCCGGAGCTGTCGGCGATGATCGCGCGCGCGGGGCACGCGGTGATCGACGTGAAGGACTACGCGCGGGCGAGCGTGGTCGCCGTCGGCAACGATTTCGACCTCACCTACGAGCGCCTCACGGTGGCGAGCCGCGTGGCGGCGGCGACAGGGCGCCTGGTCACTCCGAACGTCGACCCGCGCCTGCCGGTCGAGGGCGGCGACTTCCTGCCGGGCTGCGGCGCCCTCGTGGCGGCGGTGGCGGCCGCGAGCGGCGTCGCGCCGATCGTCGTCGGCAAGCCGGAGGCTCCGCTCTTCCGCATCGCGCTTGCCCGGCTGGGGCTCGAGCCATCGGAAGCGGCGATGGTGGGCGACAGCGTGGCGTCCGACATCCTCGGGGGCCGCGGGGTCGGCATGCGGACGGTGCTCTACGCGCCCGGGGGCGGCCCCGCGGCGCCGGAGGCCGACGTCACGATCCGTTCTTTCGCCGCGTTAGGCTAGGGCGCCGGCGCCAGAGCGGCGTGCCGTCCTGGCGTGTCAGCTGTCAGTGTCCGGACACTCGCGGGTGCCGGAGCGTTCCAAGATGCCGCGAAATCACGCGAATCCCACCTGGCCTTCCTGTTGCTCTGGGGCCGCTTCGAGTCACCACGGACAGGGAGGACGTTCCATGATCACGAAGACCGTGCCGGGTCCAAACTTCAGGATCGACAACACGCTGCCCTGCGGGTGTCGGATCAGCCGGGACGAGGACACCAAGCGCCTCCGGCTCTGGTATTGCCCGACGCACGCCGCCGCGTTCGAGGTGCTCGAGGCGCTGCGCCAGAACGTCGACGCCCTCGACACGGTCATGAAGCAGGTCCCGACGGAGTTCAGCCCGGTCGACATCCGCGACGCCGGTGTCCGGGCGCGCACTGCGATCCGTCGCGCCACCGTGGGCGTCTGACACCCGGACAAGGGGGGACGGACCACCGTCCCCCCGAAAGGGTTTTCGCTTCTGCACTGTCGCCTCACGGTCGTCGCACTGTCAGCCTCACGCCACCAGCGCCCCCGAACCCTCACGGTAAGAACTTCAACCTTCTGTCCGGACGGATACCTGGAGCGAAGCGAGCGTGGCTCGTCCCTTGCCCTCTGCGCAGGCCGTTGGTCGCACCGCCGAGCGCCGCACCTCAGGGGGAGGGACCATGTCGGAAGTCGAAAGCCCGGGTCTTCACGTCGCGCTGAGCGTGAAGCCGGTCGAGGATGTGACGGGCGCGGACGAGGCCGTCACGGTGCGCGTGGACGTCATGGAGTCTGCGCAGCCCTTGCGAGTCTCCATCTACCTGGACGGCGACCTGATGGACACGTGGATCCCGGGCCCGGCGGACCATGAGGTGCGCCTCCCAGGCCTGACCGGCCGCCACCTGGTGACCGCCCGCGCGATCGATGCC
The DNA here is from genome assembly GCA_963707305.1 of uncultured Candidatus Rokubacteria bacterium. Taxonomy (GTDB): domain Bacteria; phylum Methylomirabilota; class Methylomirabilia; order Rokubacteriales; family CSP1-6; genus VGLJ01. The sequence goes on along the minus strand of CAVPPZ010000020.1, from coordinate 2,553 downwards.
GAGGGCCGCTGGGGCAGCGCCTCCACCCTCTTCGATCTCGCGTCCGAGTAGGGGGGCGAAGCCCCCCTCCGAGGGTCAGGGCACGACGATCACGTCCCCCGTCTTGAGGACGATGTTGTCTTCGGTCTCGCCGTTGCGGATGGCCTTGTTGTAGTTGAACGGGATCTTCTGCGTCTGCCCCGCGGCGTCCTTGCGGACGACGACGATCTTGCTCGGCGACGCGAAGTCACGGAAGCCGCCGGCCATCGCGATGGCCTCGAGGACCGTCGTGCTGCTCTTCAGCTGGAGCACGCCGGGACGCTGCACCTCGCCGAGCACCGAGACGCGGAAGCTGCGGACGTCCGTGACGATGACCGACACTTCCGGATTCGGCATGAACTCGGCGAGCGCGCGCGACGATCTTGTCGCGGAGCTGCATGGCGGTGAGTCCCGCCGCCTGCACGTCGTGCAGCAGCGGCAGCGAGATCTTCCCGTCCGGACGGACGGGCACGACGCGCGAGAGGTTGTCGTTCTTCCACACCGTCACCTGCAGCACATCCTCGGGGCCGATCACGTAGTCGCTGCCGGCGGCGCTCGCACGTGCGGACGGGACCGGCGTGGCCGCGGGCGCCGCCTGCTGCGCCTCCGCGACCGGGCTGACGACGAGAGCCGCCGCGGCGGCGAGCGCGCCGCCGATCACGAGCCATTTCAGGAACGTCATGGATGCATCCCCCTTGGCAGCCGCCCTCATCCGGCGGCCGAGTCCTGCTTGAGGCCCATGTCCTTCATCTTGTAGAGCAGGGCCCGGTAGCTGATCTTGAGCATCTTGGCGGTCTTGACGCGGTTCCAGCGGCACTGCTCCAGCGTCCGGATGATGACCTCGCGCTCCGCCTCCAGCACCGCCCGCCGCGAGATCTCCTTCAGCGACAATCCGGTGGTGGCGGCGAACGTCTCGGCCGGACGCTCGGCGGGCAGGGACGTCACGTTCGGCGGGGGCACGAGCGTCCGGTGCAGGGTGAAGTCCTGCAGGACGATCATCCGCTTCACGAAGTTCTCGAGCTCCCGGATGTTGCCGGGCCAGGCGTAGGCGACGAACGCCTGCATCGCCTCCGGGGCGATCTCCCGCTCCGGGAAGTTGAACACGCGCGAGTACCGGGCCACGAAGTAGCGCACGAGCCCCGGGATCTCCTCGCGCCGGTCGCGCAGGGGCGGCACGAGGATGTTGATCACGTTCAGCCGGTAGAAGAGATCCTCGCGGAACCGTCCGGCCGCCACCTCGCGCGCGAGGTCGCGATTGGTGGCGACGATCACGCGCACGTCCACCTTCAAGTCACCGCGGCCGCCCACGCGCGAGAACTCGCCATCCTGCAGGACGTGGAGCAGCTTGGCCTGCAGCGCGGGATGGAGCTCGCCGATCTCGTCGAGGAAGATCGTGCCGCCGTCCGCGAGCTCGAAACGGCCGGGCTTGCGCTGGTGCGCGCCCGTGAAGGCGCCGCGCTCGTGCCCGAACAGCTCGGACTCCAGCAGCTCGCGGGGCATCGCCGCGCAGTTGACCTTCACGTAGGCGCTGCGCCGCCGCGGCGAGTGCGCGTGAATGGCGCGCGCCACGATGTCCTTGCCGACGCCGGTCTCGCCGCAGATCAGCACGGTGACGTCGGCGCGCGCGGACTGCTCGATCACCCCGTGGATCTCGTGCATCGGCGCGCTGACGAGCAGGTCGAGCTCCGCGCGGAGCCGTTCGCCGTTCTCCGGCACGGGCGGCGCGCCCGCCTGCGCCCGGATCCGGCCCGCGACGGCCTTGATGGCGTTCTCGAGATCCTCGGCGGTGACGGGGCGGCGGACGAAGTCGTCGGCGCCGAGCTGGATCGCCTCGACGATCTGCGCGCTGTGGCCGTTGTCCGCGACCATGATCACCGGCCCGCACACGGCGACCTCGCGAAGACGGCGCAGCACTTCGAGGCCGGACATCCCGGGCAGACGGATGGCGATCAGCGCGAACGCGAAGCGCGGGTGACCTTCGAGGGCGAGCGCCTCCTCGCCCGAGCCGGAGATGACCGGCATGTAGCCCCAGTGCTGGAGCTGACTCACCACGCGGCGGCGCTGATCCGGATCGCTGTCGACGACGAGAACCTGACGATCATCGACCGGAAGCGTGAGCGGCGGCGTCGCTTCGAAGCTGGAGACTTTCATCGTTGCGTGTGAAGTGCACCAAGCGTGCCGAATTTGCATTTGCCCGTTTTCGCGGCGCACGCGAATGCCTTCGCGTGGCATCGCCCGGAGCGGCTGCCCACTTCGGGGTCGATGCTGCCCGATGTCTGTAAACGTTTGGTCGCTCACGAGTCGCCCCTACACGCCGGCGCACTCGGCGTTTCGCTGGATCACGCGCGTGCGACGCGATGTGCGCGGGGCGAAGGGGCGAATGAGGGAAAGTCATGCAGCGCCGAATTGAAAGCGTTGCAGTCGCGTCCCGGAGAGGCACTCGCCGGAGGGCGGACTTCACGTCCGTCCGGAGGCGTGGGGGGCTTGGGGGGCGCCCGGAGCCCCCCATGTCGGTCACTCGGCTAATCGATGGTG
>CAVPPZ010000019.1:0-144418 GCA_963707305.1 uncultured Candidatus Rokubacteria bacterium | reverse complement strand
CTCCCCTACGCCCCACGGCTCGATCACCGCCACCATTCCCCACGGCACCCGGCGCCTCTCCAGCGACCCCGAGACCACGCTCCCGCCCGTCGAGGATCTCGACGCAGCCGTGCGCGCCGCCCTCGCCGCGCCCCGCGGGCTGCCGCGCATCCGCGATCTGGTGAAGCCCGAGCACGCGTCACCATCGCCTTCGACGACCACACCACAGGATCGTTCGGTCCCATCCGCCCCGTCGCCATCCGCGCGGTCCTGGATGAGCTGGCGGAGGCAGGGGTGTCGCCCTCACAGGTCACGCTCGTGTGCGCCAACGCCCTGCACCGCATGTGCCGGCCGGCCGAGCTCGCGCGCCTGCTCGACGACAAGCTCGTGCGAGAGTTCGGCCCGCGCCTCGTCTGTCACGACGCCGAGCACCGCGCAGATCGCCGACCTCGGGCGCACCCCGGAGCACGGCCATCCCGTCGAGGTGAGCCGCCACGTCACCGACGCCGACCTCACCGTGTACGTGAACACCAACCACATCCGCGGCTTCACCGGCGGATGGAAGACCGTCTGCATCGGCCTCTCGACCTGGAAATCCATCCGCGTGACGCACAACCCCGACGGCATGTCGATGTCGCTCGACCGCAACCGCATGCACGCGGTCCTCGACGAGATGGGCCACCACCTCGAGCAGCGCCTCCCCCGGCGCATCGTCAAGATCGACACGCTGCTCACCGACCCCTTCCACGCCTCGCACGTGTTCGCGGGCGGGGTCGACGAGACGCGCCGCGCCGCCCTCGACGTGCAGGCCCAACGCTTCCCGCCCCGCCGCGGCGCCGCCCACGAGCGCGTCGACATCCTCGTCTACGGCGTGCCGGATTCGAGCCCGTACGCGATCTGGGCGTCGCTCAATCCCATCCTCACGCCGATGCTCGACCCCGGGCTCGGCTACCTCGGCGGCATGATCGACGCCGCCGGCAAGCCTGGCTGCACCGTCATCATGGCGGCGGCCGCGCGCGATGCATGGGACCGCGTGCATCACCCCTCGTACCCCGACGTCTGGGAGCACGTCCTCCCGGTGACGCGCGATCCGTACGAGATCAGCGCGCGCTTCGAGGACAAGTTCGCGCGCCACGCCGCCCAGCATCGACGAGTACGCCATCACTTCGCGTTCCACCCGATCCACGGCATCCTCGCCGACGCACCGCTCAAGCGCCTCAAGCACGTCGGCCGCGTGATCGTCGCCGGCGCGCGCGATCCGCACGTCCCCCGCCACCTCGGCTTCGACGTCGCCGCCAGCGTCGAGGACGCGATCGCCGGGTCGCTCAGGATCCACGGCCCCAGCGCCACCATCGGCATGGTCGAGCAACCCGCCATGCCGGCGGACGTCCTCGTACGGCGCCGCCCACGGATAGCGAGTGACGAGTCCGAGCCCTGACTCGGCCACGCGCGGGCCATAGCCGTTCAAGACGGAGAGCTGCCATAGGAAATATGACCTTCTCGTGCATCAACTGCTGGATGCGGTGGAGGAGCACCTCGCGCTTCTTCGGATCGAGCTCACCCGCCTGATCGCGGAAGAGCCCATCGATGTCCGGATAGCTGCCATACGCGAAGCTGCTCCGCCTCGACGCCGTGAACGCCTCGATGCGGGTGGCCGCATTCCGCCGATGCCGCTGCAAGCAGTAGATAAGGTACTTCAGCTTCTTTTCCCCGTAGCTCTTCGAAGAATCCCGCCCGCTCGAGGCCGCTGACCTTGATGCCGGCCGCAGCAAGTAGTTGATGGCCGCCTCGGCCCCCGCGGTCGTCGAGACATCGCACCACAGATCGCCGGCGTCGAAGCCCCTGGGGTACCCCGCTTCCGCGAGGAGCTGCTTGGCTTTCGCCACGTCATACGGAATGAGCGGCTTCCAGTAGAAGTCGAAGCTGGTGGGGGTGGTCTGCAGGTTATCCGAGAAAATCCCAGGCTCACGGCCTGGTTGATGGCCTGACGGTCGACGGCGTGCGTGGCCGCGAGGCGCACGCGCCGATCGTGCCACGGCGGCTTCGCGTCCCACTGGTCGGTGTAGATCGTGATGTTCCGCCGCACCGCGTGGCTCACGTCGGCGGTGACCGGGCCGTGATAGAAGCCGACGAGAAGCACCTTGCCGCCCGGCTTCGCCATCCGGATGGACTGGTCGAACGTGTCGTCCGCCGCCCGCGCAGTCGATGACCAGGTCGGCGCCCACGCCCTTGGCGGCCACCCGTGGCCTGCATCACGGCCGCCCACGGGATCGGCTGCTCACGGCTGTTCACGACGACGTCGGCGCCGAGCTCGCGCCCCCGACCCCGCAGCCGCAGAGTCGCGGGTGCCGGTGAGGATCACGCGCGTGGCGCCGAGCGCGCGCACGAGCTGGATCGCCATCAGCCCGATCGGTCCCGGCCCCAGCACCGCCACGGTCTCGCCCGCGAAGTAGCCCCCCGCGTTCTGCAGGCCGAAGAGCGGACTGCCGGAGGTCATCACGACCGTCGCTTCCTCGTAGCTCACGCCGTCGGGGACGCGATAGAGCGTGTTGACGGTGGTTCAGCGCGTGCACTCGGCCAGCCCGCCGTCGGTGGTGAACCCGTTCGCGCGATGGCCGCGTGTGTAGACTTTCCGTAGTTGAGACAGGCGGTGTAGAGCCCGCGGATGCAGTTGCGACAACGACGGCAGAAACCCACGTGCGCTTCGACCACCACCCGGTCGCCGACCTGAAACGCATCCACCGTCCGGCCGATGGCGGACCAGCCCGCCCGTGTACGCACGGCCAAGACGAACTCGCCGTACGGCGGCATCTGCGGCATGCCCTGTGGACTGATTTCAGATCCGTCGCTCAGACGCCGCAGGCCCTCACGCGCACCAGTACGTCCTCGTCGCCCGGCACCGGCACCGGCCGTTGCTGCAGCTCGAACCGGTGCGGCGCCACGAGAACGGTCGCCGTCATGGTCGACGGAATGGTCATGGTCGCTCCTTTCAAGGTCACCGACGCTCGGGCGGTAGTGTACCGGACCGGCGACCCCCGGAGCGCGTCCGCCCGGTCCTACTTCGCCTTCAGATGGACGTCCTCGTAGGGCGCCGAGTAGGCGTGGACGCTGATCAGCCCGAGGCCGGACTCCTCGACCCGCGGCCCGTAGCCGTTCAGGAACGCGGGCTCCGAGGATCGGCGCGAACATGGCCCGCTCGTGCATGAGCTGCTGGATCTTCAGCGAGCGTCGCCTCGCGCCGTTTGCGATCCGTGTCCCCGACTTGCTCCTGAATAGACCGTCGATGTCGGGATGGCTGCCGTACACGTAGCAGGCCGCCGGCGGCCGACGTAGGCCTCGATGCGCGTGGCGGCGTTGCCGAAGGCCGCGCTGCCCCCGACATTGAGGCCGGTGAGCTTCTTCTCCTGGTTCGCCTTCAGGACGGTCGCGCGCTCCATCGGCGTCACCTTGAGCTTGATGCCGACGGCGCCGAGGTAGTTCGCCATACCTCGGCGAGCGAGGCGTACACCGTGTCCGAGGAGATCACGCCGCCGTCGAACCCGTTCGGATATCCCGCCTCGGCGAGGAGCTTCCGCGCCTGGCCGGGGTCGTACGGATAGAGCGGGCGCCGGCCAGTAGAAGTCGAACGAGTGAGGGATGATGCTGCCGGTGAGCCGCGAGAGGCCGAGGAACTCGGCCTCGTTGATGCCCTTGCGGTCCATCGGCCAGGTTCGCGGCGAGGCGCACCCGTCGATCGGCCCACGGGGACTTCGTGTCCCACTGCTCGCGCGTGAACTGCATCCACTGCGTCCACGGCATGTACGTGGGCTTGAGCGTGAGCCCCGGCGTCCGCTTGAGCTCCTCGGCCAGCGGGCCGCGGATCGAGTACGCCACGTCGGCCTCGCCACGCTTCAGCATGGCGAGGCGCGTCGACTCGTCGGGGACGCTCTTGAAGACGAGGCGCTTGACGCTCGGCGTCTTCCGCCAGTACCCCTCGAACGCCTCGACCACGAGCTCGACGCCCGGCGTGAACGAGACGAACTTGTACGGCCCGGCCCCGACCGGCGCCTTCTTGAACCCGTCGTCGCCGACCTTCTCGACGTACTTCTTCGGCACGATCCACGCCGGCGCCGGTGGCCGGCGTCCCGTAGAACGTCATGAAGTCGGGCCACGGCTGCTTGAGCCGGAAGCGGACGCGGTGCGCGATCGACGACCTCGACCGCCGCCACGCGAGCCTTGAAGCTCTTCGACGCCACCCCGCGATAGCGCTCGAAGGAGAACTTCACATCCTCGGCGGTCACGGGGTCGCCGTTGTGGAACTTGACGCCCTTGCGCAGGACGAACTCGTAGCTGAGACCATCCGGCGCGGCGGTCCACGACTCGGCGAGGCTCGGCGTCATGGAATTGCCCGGCATCGGCTTCACGAGCGCGTCGTGGAGCGCGTAGTAGAGCATGAACGGCGTGATGAGGCCCGGCGCCTCCGCGGGCTCGAAGTAGACGGGCGCGAGCGAGATGTGCACCGCCCAGGTCATCTGCCCTTCGGGCGCGGCGAGCGCCGGCCCCGCGATGAACGACGCGGTGAGGATCGAGAGGACGAACACGAGAGAACGGAGCGTCCGGCGCTGACGAGCGATCATGGGGGGCCCCCTATCGATCCATGACAGGAGTCGAAAGCTGTCAGGCCGGATTATCGTCGAAAGGGATGCGGAGTCAATGGCAGTCGCGGAGCGGCCCGGCTTTGCCGGGCTGCGGAGCGTGGGGGGCTTGGGGGGCCCGCCGCGGGCCCCCCAATATTTAGGTCGCGCGCTGGAACTCCGGAGGCGGAGGCGTGTAGAGGATCTTCGGCCCGCCGGAGCGCACGTGGTCGAGGCCGCCGCCGGCGTCCAGCCGGCGCCGCTGATCGGCCCGCGCCGTCGCGTCGACGGCCTCGGCGTCGACGATGCGCGCGAGCTGGTCCTCGCACGCTCGGAGGAGGTCGGCGCGGCCGCGGTCGAGCGCGAGGTCGCAGCGCTCGTCGGGGTCCTCGTCGAGATCGAACAGCTCCGGCGGGCCGTCCACGTGCCGGACGTACTTGAAGCGGCCGGTCCGGAGCATGAACGTCCCGCGTCGCGAGAAGATGGCGTGGTACTCGCTGAACGCCGAGCGGTCGGCGTCGGGCTCGAGCGCCTGCGCCAGCAGCGACCGCCCGGGCAGGTCGGCGTCCTCGGCGGATGGCGTGGCGCCCGCGAGCTCGAGCAGCGTCGGGTAGAGATCGACCAGCATGGCATTCGTGCCCACCACGCGCCCGGCCGGGACGTCGGCGCCCGCCATGATGAGCGGCACCGACACCGCGCTCTCGAACATCGTGCTCTTCCACCAGAGTCCGTGCTCCCCGAGCATCTCGCCGTGGTCGGATGAATAGATCACCCGGGTCGACGGGCCCAGGCCGCTCTCGGCGAGGGCCGTCAGCACGCGGCCGATCTGCTCGTCGAGGAAGGTGACGAGGCCGTAGTACGCGGCCATCGCCCGGCGGACCGTCGCCTCGTCGAGCGGTGCTCCGAGGCCGAGCTGACGGCGGTGCAGCTCGTGCGCGGGATGGCGCGACCAGGTCGCGTCGGTCCACGCGGCCGGCAGCGGCAACGCGTCCTGACGGTAGAGCGAGAAGTACGCATCCGGCACCACGAGGGGAAAGTGCGGCGAGACGAAGCCGACGAAGAGGACCCACGGCTTGCGACGGCCGGCGGCCTCGGCTTCCTCCCGGAGCCACCGTGCCGCCGCGTCGGCGATGGCCCGGTCGTAGCGGATGTACTCGCTCTCGCCGGCGCGCGCGTCGAGGACGTGCCGGAGACTCTGCGGGCGTGGCGGCATGTCGCCGCGCAGCAGTCCGTAGAGGTCGCCCGTCCCGTCCAGGACGTGGAGCGGCACGCGCTGGTCCGGGAACCCGCTCGGGTCGTCGACGCGACGGTAGTGCAGCTTGCCCACGGTCGTCACGCGATGGCCCTGCGCGCCGAGACGATGGCCCCAGCTCGGCGCCTCGGTGCCGACGTAGGGCGTCGCGTTGTCCCACGCGCCGATCCGGTGGGGCCAGCGGCCGGTGGCGAGGCTTGCGCGAGACGGCACGCAGATCGGCGTCTGGCAGTACGCGCGGGCGAACCGCGTGCCGCGCGCGGCGAGCGCGTCGAGATGCGGCGTGCGCACGATCGGATTGCCGTAGCAGCCCAGCACGCGGCGGCTGTGCTCGTCGGACAGGATGACGAGGACGTTCGTGGGAGTCATGGCGGCGTCAGGCCTTGCGGCTCGGTCCTATCATAGCGTTCGGCCATGCAGTCCCGATCTCGTCGAGCGTATCGCCGAGCTGCCGGACGGGCTCCGGCTCCCGCTACGTGGAGCGCGGTGACCCGGCGGGCGTCCCGGTGCGTCTTCCTCCACGGCATCACCGACTCGTGGCGATCGTTCCAGCTCGTGCTGCCCCATCTGCCGCCGTCGATCCGGGCGCTCGCGCTGACGCAGCGCGGGCACGGCGACGCGAGCCGCCCCATGACGGGCTGACCATGCCGATTCACGCCGCGGACGTCGTCGCGTTCCTCGATCGGCTCGCGATCGATCGCGCCGTGATCGTCGGCCACTCGATGGGGAGCATCATCGGGCAGCTCGTCGCCGCCGGGCATCCCGATCGCCTGCGCGGGCTCGTGCTCGCTCGGGCCTTCTCGGGGTATCGCGGCAAACCCGTCGTGCAGGAGCTGGTCGACGCGGTGCTGACGCCACCGATCCCGTCGATCCGCGGTTCGTGCGGGAGTTCCAGGAGAGCACGATCGCGCGGGCGTGCCGCCGTGGTTCCTCGACGAGCGCCATCGCGGAGAGCCTCAAGCTCGCCGGCGCGCGTCTGGCACGCCGCGTTCCGCGAGATGCTCGCGCTGGATCCGCCACCCCTCTCCAGCATCGTCGCGCCGACGCTGATCCTGTGGGGCGCCCAGGACACGATCGACACGACGGGCTGGACCAGGACGAATTGATGGCCGGCCTGCGCGATGCGCGTCTCAGCCATCTACGACGGCACCGGGCATGCGCTCCACTCGGAGGAGCCGGAGCGGTTCGCCGCCGACATCGCGGCGTTCGTCGGATCGCTCGGGTCAGTCGCTCACGGCGCGAAGAACCGCGCGAGCAGCGCGCCGACCTCCGCCGGCGCTTCTTCCTGAAGGAAGTGGCCGCAGTCCGGGAGCACCGTGACGTCCGCCTGGGGCAGGTCGTGCTTCACGCGCGCCATCGTCTCCGCGACGTCGGGGAGCACGCGATCGCGGGCGCCGTAGACCACGCGCACGGGAATGCGGAGCGACGGGAGCTGACGCGCGATCTGCGCGAACCCCTTGAGGGACAGGCCGACGCCGGCATCGGCGAGCGCGTGCCGAGCGTCGGCGGTGTGAAACGGCGCCTGCACGGCGGCGAGCACCTCGGCGCTCAGCGTCGCAGGGATCGGCGAGCCCGTCGCGCAGGATGGACTCGAGGCCGGCCGGGCTCGTGATCTTCTCCCTGAGCTCCGGGCGACAGGCAGGCGCGCACGAACTCCTTCGTCGCCTCCGAGAACTCGGGATACACGAGCGTGTTGAGCAGCGCGAGCTTCGTCACGCGGCCCGGACGCGCGAGGGTCCAGTGGAGCCCGATGGGGCCGCCGAGATCGTGGACCGCGAGCCCGAGTCGATCGATGCCGAGCTGCGCGAGGAACCCGTCGAGCACGCGGGCGAAGAACTCGAAGCTGTACCGGATGCCGAGCGGCTTGTCCGAGTCGCCGAAGCCCGGAAGATCGAGCGCGACGACGCGATTCGCGCGCGCGATCGGTCGCCATGACGTCGCGCCAGAGGAACGAGGACGTCGGCCAGCCGTGCAGCAGGAGCACCGGCGGTCCGTCCCCGAGCTCGCGGTAGCCGAGCCGTAGCTCCTCGACCTGCACCGTCTTCGTCACGGGCGTGCTCATTGCCGGCCGCCTCCTGCGCGACGACTGTACCGCCTTCCGGCGCGCGCCTGGCACGGACCGCCGCCGTTTGACAGGGGAGTGACGCCTTCCTACACTGGCCCGCGAAATGGCCCCGGAGGCACGCGTCGTCGCCCTCCAGTGCCTCCGCTGTCGCGCGCGCTTCGATGACCCACGGCTCTTCGGCGGGTGCCCGCGCTGCCGGGAGCACGGGATCGCCGTCAATCTCACCGTCGAGGTCGACCTCACGCCGCTCGCCGGCGTCACGCCCGAGTCGTTCGCGCCCGGCAGACCGGGGCTGTGGCGGTACCGTCACCTGCTGCCGGTGCGGTCGGCGCGGCCGGTCACGCTGGGCGAGGGCGGGACGCCGCTCGTGCCGCTCGAGCGGCTCGGCGCGCGTCTGGGCCTGAAGCATCTCTACGCCAAGGACGAGAGCCGGAACCCGACGTGGTCGTACAAGGATCGCCTCTGCGCGACGGCCGTCAGCCACGCGGTGGAGATCGGCGCGCGCGTCATCACGATCTCGTCCACCGGCAACCACGGCGCCTCGACGGCGGCGTACGCCGCGCGCGCGGGGTTGCCCTGCGTGATCTTCACCCTCGCGTCCGTGCCCGACACGATGAAGACCCTGATGCAGGCGTACGGCGCCGCCGTCGTCGAGTGTCCGACGTCGGAGGCGCGCTGGGCCCTCATGCGCGAGGGCGTCGAGCGTCTCGGCTGGTATCCGACGAGCGGCTTCGTGACCCCGCCCGTCGGCTCGAACCCGTGGGGCATCGAGGGCTACAAGACCATCGCCTACGAGGTCGCCGAGGACCTCGGCTGGGCGGCGCCCGACGTCGTGGTGGTGCCGACCGCGTACAGCGACGGACTCTTCGGGATCTGGAAGGGCTGGACCGAGCTGCACCAGCTCGGTCTCGTGAAGACGCTGCCGCGCATGATCGCGGCCGAGCCGTTCGGGCCGCTCGCGCACGCGATGGAGCGCGCGCTCGAGGCGCCCGAGGCCGTCGAGGCGAGCGGGCCGTCGGTGGCGTTCTCCATCGCGCTCGCGCTACGGCACGTGGCAGGGACTGGCCGCGCTCCGCGCTTCGGACGGCGCCGGCGTGCGCGTCACCGACGAGGGCATCCTCGAGGCGCAGCGCGCGCTCGCCCGCGAGGAAGGGCTCTTCGTCGAGCCGTCGTCCTCGGCCGCGATGACCGCCGTCATGCAGCTGGCGGCCCGCCGCGCGCTCGATCCGGACGCGACGATCGTCGTCGTGCTCACCTCGAGCGGCCTGAAGGATCCCGCGCGCCAGTCGCACGTGGCTGCCCGTGGTGCCCGCGGCCGACGCGGACTTCGATCGTCTCCTCGTCACGCTTCGTGAGGCCTATGGACTCGCGCTGGACCGATAGCCCCGGCGTCGCCCTGCATGGGCCACGGCCTGCCCGCCGGCACGGTGGAGTGGGCGCGCGCGGCGGAGCGCGCGGGCTTCGGCAGCGTGTGGATCATCGAGGACTACTTCCATCCCGGCGCGTTCGCCCTCGCGGGCGCGGCCGCGGTCGCCACCGAGCGGATCGGCATCGGCCTCGGCGTGGTGAATCCGTACACGCGGCACCCGGCGCTCCTGGCGATGGAGACGGCGGCGCTGGCCGGCCTCGCGCCCGGGCGCATCGCCCTCGGTCTCGGCAGCAGCAACCGCCGCTGGATCGAGGAGCAGATGGACGATCCCGTTCAAGACGCCGCTGCGCGGCCTGCGCGAGAGCGTCGCGATCGTCCGCCGGCTCCTCGCCGGCGAGCGCGCTCACGTTCACCGGCGAGGTCTTCTCGGTGCGCGACGTCGCGCTCGAGACGGCGCCGGCCTCGCCGGTCCCGATCGTGCTCGGCGTGAAGGGGCCGCGCGCGCTCGCGCTGGCCGGAGAAGTGGCCGACGGCGTCGTGGGCTCGATCCTGACCTCGCCCGCGCACGTGCGCCGCGTCCGCAGCATCACGCGCGAGGTGCCCGATCTCGCGGTGCTCGCGTACCTGCCGGTGGCGATGAGCGACGACGGGACGAGCGCGCGCGACCGGCTGCGTCCGCTGCTCGCGCACTACCTCGGCGTGCTGCACGGCCAGTCGATCCTCGCCGACGCCGGCCTCGGCGCCGACCGGACGCAGCCGTTCCGCGACGCGCTGCTCGCGCGCCGGAAGGCCGGCGAGCTCGTCACCGACGAGATGATCGACGCGCTCGCCATCGCCGGCACGCCCGACGAGTGCCGGAGCGCGCTCGCGCGCTTCGCCGAGGCGGGACTCGACGCGCCGGTGGCCATCCTGGCGCCGGGGCTGCCGGTGGTCGAGCAGCTCGCGCCGCTCGGCGACACGCTGGTGCCCGCCTGGCGCGCGCTGACCGCCACTCCACGGAGGACCGCATGAGGTTCGGCGTCCACATCCCGACCTGCATCGAGGGCATGATGTACCCGGTGCCCTTCGCCGAGCCCGAGGACATCCTGCCCATCGCGCAGCTCGCCGAGCGGGTGGGCTTCGACTCCGTGTGGGGCAACGACCACATGACCACCCAGCGCTACGTGCAGCGCGAGTGGCCGGACGCCGCCGAACTTCTACGAGCCGCTCATCACCTTCACCTACGTGGCCGCGCGCACCGAGCGCATCCGCCTGGCCACGGGCATCATCGTGCTGCCCATGCGCACCATGCCCGTGCTCGCCAAGCAGGTGGCCACGCTCGATCAGCTCTCGGGCGGCCGCGTGATCCTCGGGGTGGGCACCGGCGCCTACCGCGAGGAGTACGAGGCGCTCTACCCCGACGCGCAGGGACGCCCGCCGCGGCGACATCGTCGACGAGGGCATGCGCGCGCTGCGCCTGCTCTTCACCGAGCGCCGGGCCACCTTCCGCGGGCGCCACGTGCGCTTCGAGGAGGTCGAGTGCTTTCCCAAGCCGCGGCAGACGCCGCTGCCGATGTACGCGGGCGGCAACCACGCGGAGGTGCGCCGGCGCGCCGGCGAGTACGGCGAGGGCTGGATGCCGGCCGTGCTCTCGCCCGAGGAGATCGCGCGCGGGGTCGAGGACGTCCATCGGGCGGCGGCCAAGGCCGGGCGCGACGGGAGCGGCCATCGACATCGCGCCGCAGTTCGCGTGCTCGATCGGCCGCACGCACGAGGAGGCGGTGCAGCGCTTCCACGCCTCGCAGCTCTACAAGCACCTGGAGTCGCTCAAGGCGTCCACGCTGCGCGAGCAGCAGGCGGGCGGCTTCGAGCAGCGCAACCTCATCGGCAGCCCCGCCGAGATCTGCGAGCGCATCCGCGTCTACGCAGCAGGCCGGCGTCACCACGTGCTCCGGGCCTGCTCTTCGTCGCCAACACCGTGCCCGAGATGCAGGAGGCGATCGAGCTCTTCGGGCGCGAGGTCATTCCCGAACTTCCCGTGACCGCGCTCGACCCCAAGGAGGAACACCATGCGCATTGTCCTCGTCGTCTGCCTCGCCGTCCTCGCCGCGCTGCCGCTGGTCGGCGGCGCCCAGGCGCCGCCCATCCGCGTCGGCTTCGCGTCCGCGATGAGCGGGCCCGCCGCCATCACCGGGGAGGGCGTCCGCTGGGGCGCCACCCTCGCCGTCGAGGAGATCAACGCCAAGGGCGGCGTGATGGGCCGCAAGCTCGAGGCGTACTTCGCCGACAACAAGGCCACGCCCGGGCGAGGCGGTGAGCGCCGTGCGCAAGCTCGCCGACGTCGACAAGGTGGACGTCATCATCGGCCAGACGCACAGCGGCGCCTGCCTCGGCGCCATGCCGGTCGTGAAGGAGATCGGCGTGCCGATGGTCATCGAGTCGTGCTCGCACCCGCAGATCCGCGCGCTCAGCGGCAAGGGCGGCAACGAGTGGACGTTCCGCGTGGCCCTCGACGACGAGATCATGGCGTACACCTTCGCCCGCTACATGGCGCGCCAGGGCGTGAAGATCGTCGTCCATCCTCGCCATGAACAACGACTTCGGCCGCGGCGCCGCCACCGCCTACGACGCGGCCTTCAAGAAGGCGAGCATCAAGCTCGCCTCCACCGAGTTCTTCGACCCCGGCCAGCCGGACTACCGCCCGGTGCTCACGCGGCTCAAGCGCGCAGGCGCCGAGACGATCCTCGGCGTCATCCTGGCCAGCGACGGCGCGCCCTTCATGCGGCAGTTCCGCGAGCTCGGGCTCACGCCAGAAGATCTACTCGCGCGGCAGCCTCGCCTCCGCCGAGTTCCTCCACCAGGTGCGCGACAACCCGAAGATCGGCGACGGCGTGGTCGAGGCGGGCTACTGGGTCGACCGGCCTCGATCCCGAGTGGGACAGGAAGTGGCAGGAGCGCCACAAGATCCCGCCGCGCATCCACGGCAGCCTGGCCGCCATCACGCTCAAGTGGGCGGTGGTGCCGGCGCATCGAGATCGCGCAGAAGAAGCAGCGGCAAGATCGACCGCGCGACGCATCCGCGCCGCGCTCGACCGAGGTCGACGTGAAGGACTCGCCGCTCGGCCCGATCAAGTTCGACGCCAACCACCAGGCGTGGATCAACATGATCCTGCATCGAGATGCAGGACGGGAAGCTGCGCATCCTCGAGAAGCTCCCGACGAGCCCGGCGCTCCTGAACTGATGAACGGGGGAGCGACGCCGCTCCCCCATGCCCCCCACCGCTCTGAGGTGCGCGACGGCGCAGGGGCGTGCCGCGTCGGATCGAGGTGACATGTTCGACGTCCTCGAGCAGCTCGTGCATGGGCTGACCCTGGGGTCCATGTACGCGATGGTGGCGGCGGGGCTCGCGCTCATGCTGGGCGTGGCCCGGCTGATCAACTTCGCCCACGGCGAGTTCTTCATGCTCGGCGCCTACGCGTTCTGGTTCGGCTACCGCGAGCTCGGCGCTGCCCTACCCGGTGGCGGGGCTGCTCGCGCCGGCCGTGATGGTCGGCTTCGGGCATCGCCTACGAGCACACGGTGATCCGCGCGATCCTGCCGCGCTCGTGGCACGTGCAGCTCATCGCCACCCTCGCCACGTCGATCGTGCTCACCAACCTCGCCATCATCGTCTTCGGCACCCAGCCCAAGGAGGTGCCGACGACGCTGTCGTCCCGCATCCTCGACGTGGGCGGCTTCCGCCTCGCCTGGCAGCGGCTGCTCGTGCTCGGCGGCGAGCCTGGTCATCTTCTGGGCGCTGCACCGCTTCGTCGACGCGCACGCGCACCGGGCGGGCCATGCGCGCGATGTCGCAGAACCGCGAGGCGTGCGCGGTGGTGGGCGTGGACGTGCAGCAGGTGGCGCTGGTGACCTTCGCGCTGTCGGCGGCGCTGGCCGCGCGGCGGCCGCCGTCCTCGTCTCGCCGCTCTTCAACATCTTTCCCGACATGGGCACCGGGCTGACGCTCAAGGCGTTCGCGGCGGTGGTGGCCGGCGGCTTCGGCTACGTCAACGGCGCCATCGCGGCGAGCTTCCTCATCGGCGTCACCGAGGCGCTGGCCGGCAGCTACGTCTCCTACGCCTACAAGGACGCCATCGCGTTCCTGATCATGATCGCGGTGCTGCTCTGGCGGCCGCAGGGCCTCTTCGGCCGCCGGATCGGGATCTGACGTGCGCGGCGCCGGCTGGCTCGCGCTCGTGGCGCTCGTGGTCGTGGCCGCGCCGTGGCTGCGTGGCGGCCGGTGGCGCCCGGCCAGCAGCGCTACGTCGTCCACGTCCTCGATCTTCACCGCGCTCTTCGCCGCGCTCGCGCTCTCCTACGACCTCGTGGTCGGCCACGTCGGCAGCCTCTCGCTCGCGCATCCCGCCTTCTTCGGCATCGGCGCCTACACGGCGGCGATCCTCGCCACGCGCGCGGGCTGGCCGTTCGTCGCCGACCTGCTCGCCGCGGTGCTCGTGGCCGGCGCTGGTCGCCGCCGCTGGTCGGCGTGCCGCTCTTCCGTCTCGCCGAGCACGCCTTCGCGGTCGGCACCCTCGGCTTCGCGCTGGTGGCCTGGATCGTCGCCACCAACTGGGTGGAGGTCACGCGCGGGCCGCTCTGCATCACCGGCATTCCCAAGCCCGCGCTCGGCTCCGGCGGCCGACGCTCGCATCACCACGCTGCCCGCCTACTACTGGCTGGCGCTCGCCGCGCTCGGCGTCGTCGTGCTGCTCTACCGCGGGCTCACGACGTTCCGGCTCGGGCGCGCGCTTCCACGCCGTGCGCGACAACGAGCCGCTGGCCGGCGCCGGCCGGCATCGATCCGCTGCAAGTACCGGATGCTGGCCTTCACGATCGGCGGGGCGCTCGCGGGCGGCATCGGCGCGCTCTACGCCCACTACCTCTCCGTGCATCTGCCCGGAGGAGATGACCGTCGCGCTCACCGTGAACCTGCTCGTCATCGTCTTCCTCGGCGGCGTCGGCAGCCTGCGCGGCGTGCTGCGTCGGCGCCGTGCTCTTCACGGCGCTGCCCGAGGTGCTGCGCGCTGGCGCCGACGTGGCGGCTCGTGATCTACGGCGCGCTGCTGCTCGTCATCGTCATCCGCTCGCCCGAGGGGCTCGAGGGCCTGCTGCGCCGGCGCGGCGCGCGGGCGGCGCGCTGATGGCGCTCCTCGAGGTGCGCGGGCTGGTCAAGCGGTTCCTCGGCGTCACCGCCGTCGACCGGCGTGGACCTCACCGTCGAGCCGCGGCGAGCTGGTGAGCCTGATCGGGCCGAACGGCTCGGGCAAGACGACGCTCTTCAACTGCGTGACCGGCTACCTCGCCGCCGACGGCGGGCGCGTCGCTCTTCCGCGGCCGCGACGTCACCGGCGCCGCGCCCCATCGCGTCGCGCGCCTCGGGCTCGGCGCGCACGTTCCAGCAGGTGAGCGTGTTCGCGCGCCTCAGCGCGCTCGAGAACCTCCTGGTCTTCCTGCAGCAGCACCAGGAGGAGCAGTCTGCTCGCCCGGCTCGTGCGCACGCCGCGCCTGCGCCGGCTGGAGGCGGCAGGCCGTCGAGCGCGCGCGCGCGCTGCTCGACCTGGTCGGGCTGCGGCGCGAAGGCCGACGCGCCCGCCGGCAGCCTCTCCTACGGCCAGCGCAAGCTCCTCGCCTTCGCCGCCGCGCTCATGCCCGATCCCGAGCTGCTCCTGCTCGACGAGCCGGCCGCCGCCGTGAATCCCACCATGATCAACCAGATGAAGGACCACATCCGGGCCCTGCACCGCGCAGGGCAAGACCGTGCTGCTCGTCGAGCACAACATGGACGTGGTCATGGACATCTCCCAGCGCATCGTCGTGCTCGACCACGGCCAGAAGATCGCCGAGGGCCCGCCGGCCGCGATCCGGCGCGATCCGCGGGTCATCGAGGCGTACTTTGGCCGCTGAGGCTGCGCTGCTCGTGCTCGACGAGGTCGTCGCCGGCTACGACGAGGTCGAGGTGCTGCGCGGCGTCTCGCTGGCGGTGCGCGCGGGCGAGATCGTCTCGATCATCGGCGCCAACGGCGCCGGCAAGTCGACGCTGCTGCGCACGGTGTTCGGCATGGTGCCGCCGCGCGGCGGGCACGATCCGGCTTCGCCGGCGACGGACATCGGCGGCCGCCCGCTCGATGGAGATCCTGCAGGCGCGGCGTCGGCTACGTCCCGCAGGGCCGCTGCAACTTCCCGGCGATGAGCGTGGAGGAGAACCTCGAGATGGGCGCCTACCTGCGGCGCGACGCGCGGCGTGCGGCGCCGACATCGAGGCGCTGCTGCGCGCGCTTTCCCGATGCTCGCCGCCAAGCGCGAGCGCCCGGCCGGCACGCTGTCCGGGCGGCCAGCAGCAGATCCTCGAGATGGCGATCGCGCTGCTGCTGCACCCGCGCCTGCTGCTCGTCGACGAGCCGTCGCTCGGCCTCGATCCGCGCATGGTGGAGGTCGTGTTCGACACGATCCTGACCATCAACCGCGAGGGCACGACGATCCTGATGGTCGAGCAGAACGCCAAGAAGGCGCTGTCGGTCTCGCACCGCGGCTTCGTGCTCGAGCTCGGCCGGAACCGCTTCGAGGGCACCGGCCAGGCGCTCCTCGACGATCCCGACGTGCGCCAGCACTACCTGGGAGGCACCTGAGAGCGATGGAGGACTGGCATCTCGCGGTCGACATCGGCGGCACGTTCACGGACGTGGTCCTCCTCGAGGCGCGGCCGGCACGCACCACCCGTGATCGAGAAGGTCCTCACCACCGCCGAAGGAGCCGGCGACGGGCGTGATGGACGGCGTCCGGCGCGCGCTCGCGCGCGCGGGCGTGGCGGCGCGCGACGTGCGCTACGTCATCCACGGCACCACGCTCGTCACCAACGCGCTCATCGAGCGCAAGGGCGCGCCGACCGGCCTCATCACCACCGCCGGCCACGAGGACGCGCTCGAGATCGGCCGCGAGACGCGCTACGACGCCTACGACCTGGCCCTCGAGAAGCCCGAGCCGCTGGTGCCGCCGCCGCTCCGGCTCGGGCCTGACCGCGCGCATCGATGGCGGACGGCCGCGAGCGCGTGCCGGTCGCCGCTCGACGAGGTCGACGCGGTCATCGACCGCCTGCGCGCCGCCGGGCGTCGAGGCGGTCGCGGTGAGCCTGCTGCACGGCTATCGCAACCCCGCGCACGAGCAGGCCGTCGCGGGCGCGCCTGCGCGAGCGCGCGCCCGGCCTGCGCGTGTCGCTCTCGTCGGTCGTGTCCGGCGAGATCCGCGAGTACGAGCGCACGTCGACCACGGTGGCCAACGCCTACGTCCTCGGCGTGGTCGAGACGCTACCTGCGCGCGCTCGGCGAGCTCCTCCGGGCCGAGGGCTTCGCCGGGCAGCTCCTCCTCATGCTGTCGAGCGGAGGGACGTGCACGGTGGAGACCGCGTGCGAGGTGCCGATCCGGCTCGTCGAGTCCGGGCCGGCCGGCGGCGCGGCGGCGGCCGCGCACCACGCGCGCGCGACCGGCGCGCCGCGCGTGCTCGCCTTCGACATGGGCGGCACCACCGCCAAGATCTGTCTCATCGACGACGGCGAGCCGCAGATCACCCGCGAGTTCGAGGTGGCGCGCGTGTGGCGCTTCAAGCGCGGCAGCGGGCTGCCGCTGCTCGTGCCCGTCGTCGAGCTGATCGAGATCGGCGCCGGCGGCGGCTCCATCGCGCACGTCGACCGGATGGGGCTGCCCAAGGTCGGGCCCGGAGAGCGCGGGCTCCGAGCCGGGGCCCGCGTGCTACGGCCGCGGCGGCGAGCGCCCGACCGTGACCGACGCCAACCTCGTCCTCGGCTACCTCGACGCCGGCTACTTCCTCGGCGGGGCCATGACGCTCGACCGGCGCGCGGCCGAGGCGGCGATCCGCCGGCACGTGGCCGAGCCGCTCGGGCTCTCGCTCGAGGAGGCGGCGTGGGGCATCCACGCGATCGTCACCGAGAACATGGCGAACGCCGCCCTCATGCACGCGGTGGAGCGCGGCAAGGAGATCGACGCCTACGACCTCTACGCGTTCGGCGGCGCCGCGCCCATGCACGTCGTGCACGCTCGCCGAGCGCCTGGGCGTCGCGACGGTCGTGGTGCCGCCCGGCGCCGGCGTCCGCTCCTGCTTCGGCTTCCTCGCCTCGCCGCTGGCGTTCGAGGTGGCGCGCTCGCGCGCGCGTGCGCCTCGAGGACGTCGATCTCGACGAGATCGCCGCCCTGCTCGACGACGCTCGAGGCCGAGGCGCGGGCGCCGCTCGCGCTGGCCGGCGTCACCGGCGGCGCCGTGACCGTGCGGCGCTTCGTCGAGATGCGCTACCGCGGCCAGGGCTACGAGGTCGAGGTGCCGCTGCCGGCCGGCCGTCCCGACGCCGCCTGGCTCGCGCGCGCTGCGGCGGCCTTCGAGGACGTCTACCGCACGTACTATCGTCACGTGCCGTCCGGGCTGCCGATGGAAGCGGTGACGTGGCGCGTGCGCGCGCAGTCGCCGGCGCCCGTCGCTGCCGCCGCCGCGCCCGCCCGCCGGCGGCGCGCCCGTCGCCGAAGGGCGAGCGACCGGTCTGGATCGCCGCCGACGGCGCCTTCCGCGCGGCGCCCGTCTGGGATCGCTACGCGCTGCCGCCCGGGTGGCGGACGCAGGGCCCGCGGTCATCGAGGAAATCGAGTCCACCACCGTCGTCACGCCCGCGTTCGACGTCGCCGTCGACGCCGAGCTCAACCTCGTGCTCACCCGGAGGCAGCCGCATGAAGGGCGCGCGTCCGATCCGATCTTCGTCGAGGTGGCGTGGAGCCGCCTCATCGCGGTCGTCGAGCAGGAGGCGCAGGCGCTGCTGCGCACGGCCTTCACCAACATCGTGCGCGAGTCCGGCGACCTCTCGGCCGGCGTCTTCGATCTGCAGGGGCGCATGGTCGCCCAGGCCATCACCGGCACGCCCGGCCACATCAACTCGATGGCGCTGGCCGTCCCGCCACGTGCTGCGCGCGATGCCCCCCGGCCACGCTCGTGCCCGGCGACGTGCTCGCCACCAACGACCCGTGGCTGGCCTCCGGCCACCTGAACGACATCACCGTGGTGACGCCGGTGTTCCACCGCGGCCGGCTCGTCGGCTACACCGCGAGCACCTGCCACGCGATGGACATCGGCGGCCGCGGCATCACCGTGGACGCGCTCGACTGCTACGAGGAGGGCTTGCTGCTCCCGCCGTGCCGGCTCTACGCGGCCGACCGCCCGCAGCAGGTGCTCGACCTGCTCGCCGCCAACGTGCGGGCGCCGGAGGCCGTGATGGGCGACCTCCACGCCCAGGTCAGCGGCAACGCGGTCGGCGCCCACCGGCTGGTCGAGATGCTCGAGGAGTTCGGGCTCGACGACATCGAGGAGCTCGCCGTCGCCATCCTGGACCGGAGCGAGGCGGGCATGCGGGCGGCCATCGCCGAGATCCCCGACGGCGCAGTATCGCGGCACGCTGCGCCTCGACGGCTTCGAGGAGCCGATCGTCATCCGCACGCTGCGTGACCGTGCGCGGTACCGCGCTCACCGTCGACTACGCCGGCTCGTCGCCGGCGTCGAAGCGCGCGATCAACGTCGTGCTGAACTACACGAAGGCGTACACGACCTACGGCGTGAAGTGCGTGGTGGCGCCGCACGTGCCGAACAACGCCGGCTCCTTCCGGCCGGTGACCATCACCGCGCCCGAGGGCTCGCTGCTCAACGCCGTGCGGCCGGCGCCGGTGGCGAGCCGCCACCTGATCGGGCTCTTCCTGCCCGACGCGGTGATGAGCGCGCTCGCGCAGGCGGTGCCCGACCGCGTGATCGCCGAGTCGTCGTCGATCCTGTGGACGCTCGACGTGCGCGGCCGCGATCGCGACGGGCCACGCCTTCCAGGAGTTCATGGCCACCGGCGGCGGCATGGGCGCGCGCCCGACCAAGGACGGCCTCAACGCGACGCAGTTCCCGTCGACGATCCGCGGCGTGCCGGCCGAGATCGTCGAGTCGACGTCGCCGCTGGTCATCCATCGCCGCGCGCTCGCGCCCGACAGCGGCGGGCCGGGGAAGCACCGCGGCGGCCTCGGCATGATCATCGAGTTCGGCGTGGAGACCGACGAGGACTGGCTCTTCACCGCGTCGTTCGAGCGCGCGCGCATCCCCTGCCAGGGCATGTTCGGCGGCGGACCCGGGCGCGCCCGGTCGCGTCGAGACGCGCGAGCGGCCGCACGCTCGACGCGAAGGCGCAGCACTGGATGCGGCGCCGACGATCGGGTCGTGCTCCACACGCCGGGCGGCGGCGGCTACGGCGATCCGCGCGAGCGCGACGCCGCACGGATCGCGGAGGATCTCGCCGCCGGCCGCGTCACGCGCCCCACGTAACCATGGATCTCTCGGACTCGATCCGCCTGCTCGGCGACATCCTGGGCGACGTCCTGCGCGCGCAGGAGTCGGAGGCGCTCTTCGAGACCGAGGAGCGCATCCGCGCGCTCGCGAAGGCGCGTCGTGCCGACGAACCCCACGCCGCCGAGCGCCTGACGGCCGAGGTCGCGGCGCTGTCGCCCGCCGCGGCCCGCGCCACCGCCTCGGCCTTCACCGTGTACTTCGACCTCGTCAACCTGGCGGAGGAGACGCACCGCATCCGCGCGCTGCGCGAGCGGGCGCGGGCGCAGCACCCGGCGCCCGTCGCGGAGTCGATCGCGGACGCCGTGGCGCAGCTCAAGGCGCGGGGGGTGACGCCCGAGGCCATGGCGAGGCTGATGGCCGCGCTCCACGTCGAGCTGGTGCTGACGGCGCATCCCACCGAAGCCAAGCGACGGACGGTCCTCTCGAAGCTCCAGCGGATCGCGGAGACGATCCGGCGCCTCCACGATCCCGAGCTGCTGCCGGCCGAGCGCGACGCGGCGACCGACACGCTGCGCGCGGAGATCACGATGCTCTGGCTCACCGACCGCGCGCGCACCGCGCGCCCCGCGGTGACCGACGAGGTGCGCACCGGGCTCTACTTCGTCGACGCGGTGCTCTGGGAGGCGCTCCCGCGCATCGCCGCCGAGCTCGACGCCGCGCTGCGCGCGCACTATCCGGGCCTGGCCGCGCCGCGCGGCTGGCTCACGCTGGCGTCGTGGATCGGCGGCGACCGCGACGGCAACCCGCTCGTGGTGGCGCCGCTGACCGCGGAGACGCTGCGCCTGCATCGCGGGCTCGCCGTCGAGCGCCATCGCCGGAGCCTCCTGGCACTCGCGCGGAGCCTCAGCGTGACGGACCGCCGCTACCCGCCGCCGCCCGCGCTCGTGTCGTGGCTGGACGCGCGGCGTCCGTTGCCGCTGCGGGTGGCCAGGCTCGAGCAGCGCTACGAGCACGAGCCCTACCGCCTCGTGCTCGCGCTCATCGCCGCGGACCTCGAAGCCGCCTCCCAGGACGACATGACCGCGCGGCTGCTCGACGAGGCGCCGCATCAGGCGTACGTGACCGCCGACCAGATCGCGTCCGTGGTGGACCTGATCGCGCACGCCCTGCCGCCCGTGCTGGTCCACGACGGGCTCGCGACGCTGCGCGCGCAGCTCGCCAGCTTCGGCCTGCACGCGATGCGGCTCGACGTGCGCGAGGATGCCGGCCGCCTGGCGCGCGCGGTGGGCGGCATCCTCGCCGGGCTCGGCATCGATCGGGCCTTCGCGGAGCGCGACGAGGCGGCGCGCACCGCGATCCTCGTGCGCCTCCTCGCCGACGAGCCGCCGGCGGCGTCCGAGATCGCGGTGGCCGCCGCCGGCCGCGAGGAGAGCGCCGAGGCGTGGCGACTGTTCCGCCTGCTCGCGCGCACGCAGCGCGTGTACGGCCGCGAGCCGCTCGGCGCGTTCATCATCTCGATGACGCGCGGGGCGGCGGACGTGCTCGGCGTGCTGCTGCTCGCGCGGTGGGCGCGGTGCGCGCCGGGCCTGCCGATCGCGCCGCTCTTCGAGACGCTCGACGACCTCGACGCGGCGCCGCGCGTGCTCGCCGAGCTCTTCGCGCTGGACGTCTACCGCGCGCATCTCGCGGCCGCGGGCGACGAGCAGATGGTGATGATCGGCTACTCGGACAGCAACAAGGACGGCGGCTACCTCGCGTCGGGCTGGGCGCTCTACCAGGCCCAGCAGACGATCACCCGCGCGTGCCTCGCGCACGGGATCGCCCCCACGATCTTCCACGGGCGCGGCGGGACCGTCGCGCGCGGCGGCGGTCCCGCCGGCCGCGCGATCCGTGCCCAGCCCGAGGGGACGGTGCGCGGCCGCTTCCGGCTCACCGAGCAGGGCGAGACCATCGCCTCGCGCTACGCGGATCCGGACCTCGCCCACCGGCACCTCGAGCAGATCGTGAGCGCGGTGCTCCTCGCGTCGGTGGAGACGTCGGGCACGCGAGATCGCCGGCGAGTGGCGGGCGGCGATGGACGCGATGGCGGCGCGCGCCCGCGACGCGTATCGCGCGCTCGTCGAGGGGCCCGGGTTCCTCGACTACTGGTACGGCGCCACGCCGATCGAGGAGATCACCCGGCTGCGGCTCGGCTCACGGCCGGCGGCGCGGGCCGGCGGCGCGCTGAGCCCGCAGACGGTGCGCGCGATCCCGTGGGTGTTCTCGTGGATGCAGAGCCGCTTCAACCTGCCGGGCTGGTACGGCCTGGGCGCGGCGCTGGCGTCCGTGGCGCGCGAGCGGCTGCGCGACATGTACGCGGCGTGGCCGTTCTATCGCGCCGTGCTCGACAACGCGGAGATGTCGCTGCTCAAGGCGGACATGGGGATCGCCGCCCTCTACTCGGACCTGGTGCCGGACCGCGCCCTCGCGCGCGCGACCTTCACGGCCGTGCGCGACGAGTACGCGCGCACGCGCGACGCCATCCTCGCGGTCACCGGGCACGCGGAGCTGATGGACGGCGACCCCGTCATCCAGCGCTCCGTCCACCTCCGCAACCCCTACGTGGACCCGCTCAACTACGTGCAGATCGACATGCTGCGCCGCCTGCGCGCGCTGCCGGACCCCGAGAGCGCCGAGGCCGAGGCGCTGCCGCGAGGTGATCGTGATGACGATCAACGGCATCGCGGCCGGCCTCCGCAACACCGGCTGAAGCTGCGCTACGCCCGCGGCGGCAGGTACTCGTAGTCCTCGCGGCACTTCTGCATGATCGCGCGCAGGTCCTGACGCAGCTCCTCGAGCGTCGGCCGGCCGACGTACCACCAGCCGTTGTAGATGCGGTGGATCGTCAGGT
Source organism: uncultured Candidatus Rokubacteria bacterium (assembly GCA_963707305.1). Lineage (GTDB taxonomy): Bacteria > Methylomirabilota > Methylomirabilia > Rokubacteriales > CSP1-6 > VGLJ01. Next base: position 121,919 of record CAVPPZ010000019.1, on the reverse strand, counting down.
CGGGATGGAGCGAGAAGGTGTACGGCACGGCGACCAGGCCGTGCTCGAAGCCCGGCGCCGTCTGCTCGACGATGTCGAGCTCGGTGACGGCGCGCCGCTCGTGGTCGCTGAGGAACGTGAACGTGGCGCCGAGGCCCGCGCGGAACGCCGCGGTGATCGCCGGCGCGTCGGTGCTGACCACGGCGAGCTGGCAATAGTTCACCGCGAGCTCGTCCTGCATCGTCGTGAGGTGCCTGACCTGCACCGAGCACTTCGGTCACCAGTAGCCGCGATAGAAGCTCACGATCAGCGGGTACCCGTTGGCGAGCGTCGAGAGGCGCACGGGCCGCCGGCGATGGTCGGGAAGCTCGAGATCCGGGAGCCGGCTGCCGACGACGAGATCAGCGCGCATACCAGATCCTCCTCCGCGTGCAGTCTACCCCGCGCGCGAACCCGTTTGCGGTGGCGGGGCGTGACCGATAGGATCGACGAACCTGGTGCGGAGCGGGGAGGGGTCATGGCCCGGCAGAGCAGCGATCCGGTCCACGTCACGCTCGTTCTGGATACCGACGGCGACGCGCGCGAGCTCGAGGAGCTGACCGCGCGGCTCCGTCGCGAGCTGCTGCGGCTCGATGTCGACGCGGTCGACCGCGCCCCGGCGGGGCCCGCGCCCGAAGGCACGCGCGCGATCGACCTGGCCGCCATCGGCACGTTGATCGTCACCATCGGCAAGGGCGCGGCGGCGCTGGCGCCGCTCGTCGCCGCGGTGCGGTCCTGGCTCTCCGCGCGCGGCACGGGCACCGTGAAGATGCAGATCGGCCCCGACATCATCGAGGTGACGGGCACGCTCTCCCCGGAACAGCGGATGCTCGTCGACACGTGGATCAAGGCCCACGCCCCGGTGATCGATGGCGGAGGGTAAGCGCCGCGCGCTGATCGTGTCCGCGGACACGTACGGCGACGCGAAGTTCCGGCGGCTCCGGTCGCCGGCCGTCGACGCGGCCGCCCTCCGCGGCGTGCTCGAGGACCCCGAGATCGCCGACTTCAAGGTCGAGGTCTCGCTGAACGACCCGGGGGACGTCGTCCGGCGCAAGGTCGAAGCGTTCTTCAAGACCGCCGCCGTCGACGACTTCCTGCTGCTCCACTTCGGCTGTCACGGCGTGAAGGACGACGACGGCAATCTCTACTTCGTCGCGTCCGACACCGCGTTCGCGGAGCTCGACGCGAGCGGCGTTTCCGCGGAGTTCGTCAACCGGCACATGACGCGGAGCCGCTCGCGCCGGATCGTGCTCCTCCTCGATTGCTGCTACAGCGGCGCCTTCGCGCGCGGGGCCACCACGCGGGCCGCCGGCGGCGTCGAGCTCGGTGAACGGTTCAAGCAGGGCAAGGGACGCTTCGTGCTGACGGCGTCGAACGACATGGAATATTCGTGGGACGGCGACGAGGTGAACAACCTCGGCGATGCCGGCCTCTCGTACTTCACGTCGGCGCTCGTCGAGGGGCTCTCGACCGGCGCGGCGGACCTCGACCAGGACGACCGGATCTCCTTCCGCGACCTCGCCGACTACGTGGAGCAGTACGTCGAGGCCAAGAATCCCAAGCAGAGCCCGCGCAAGTGGTTCCTCGGAGAGCGAGGGCGACCTCTACATCGCGCGCACCCCGCCACCGGAACGGCGCACCAGGCGCGGCGTGCCGCTCCGGCGCAACTACGCGACGCTCCGGCCGCAGCTCGAGCTGAGCGCTGACGCCGAGATCTTCTCAGTGGCCATCGCGCCGGGCAGCCGCATGATCGCGGCGGGCAGCAAGGACGTCATCCTGCTCTGGCGCGCGGACACGGAGATCGCGACGTGGCGCGATCCTCCGCCGCCCGAGCGGATCGACGACGTCCACGACGGGTTCGTCTATTCAGTCGCCTTCTCGCCCGACGGACGCCGGCTTGCGACGGGCGGCGAGGACGGCGTCGTCCACCTGCGGGACATCGAGCGCGGCGCGCGGGTGTGGGCGCGAGCCCCGGCACGACGAGGCCGTGTACTCGGTGGCGTTCTCGCCCGACGGCACGCGCGTGGCCAGCGGCGGATACGACCGCCAGGTGCTGATGCTCGATGCGAAGACCGGGGCGATCCAGCGGCACCTCGTCCGCTCGAACCGCGTGAGCTCGGTGGCCTTCTGCCCCGGCGGCCGACGCGCGGCTGCTCGCCATCGGCAGCCTCGACAACACGATCACCGTCTGGGATCTCGCCAGCGGCGACCGCCCGTCGTCCTCGCGGAAACGCATCAGAGCTCGGTCGAGCGCGTCGACGTTCTCGCCGGACGGACGGCGCCTGGCGAGCTGCGGCCTGGACAAGGCGGTGAGCGTCTGGGACACCACGACGTGGCGGCGGCTGTGGGCGAACGCGATCGTGCACGAGTACCTCGTGCGTGGCGTCGCGTTCGCGCCCGACGGCGCCACGCTCGCGAGCGCGAGCTGGGACAAGAGCGTCGGTTGTGGAGCACCGAGAGCGTCGACCCGCTCGACCTTCCATGGCAGGAGGGACGACCCCGACACACCGACTGGATCTGGTCCGTCGCGTTCTCGCCGGATGGCCGCGTGCTCGCGAGCGGAGGATCCGACGCCAAGGTCATCGTGTGGATGTTCCCCGACGCGGAGTGAGTGACCCGGTCGCCGTTCGCCACGCTCGATAGCCAGCGTTCGCGGCTCATCCGTACCCTATCCGTAACCTCCGGCCCGCCACATTGCCGCCCGTTGGGTCCGGCTGCGGGACCCATTTGAGGACGATCAGTGACCGGCGAAGCCGCCGCTGGATCATGCCCAGCGGGCGGCCGGAGGGATCTCATGGTGGCCCTACCTCTCCTCGTCATGCTTCTGATTCTTGTCGTGACGTCACCCGCCGCCGCCGTTCCATGCCCGGGCGGCGTCCCGTTCAGCCCGTCGCCCGGCACCACGACCTGCGACATGCCCGCCGACGGGATTTTCAACTTCACGACGATCACGATCCCGGCCGGCGCGACGGTGCGGTTCGCCCGCAATGCCGCCAACACGCCGGTGACGCTCAACGCCACCGGCAACGTGGTCGTCAATGGCACGATCGACGTCTCGGCGTCCGGTCAGCAGGGCGGTCCGGGAGGAGGAGACGGCGGTGCCGCGGGGCTGGCCTTCACCGATGGAGGCGACGGGACGGGGCCCTCACCGGGAGCCGGTGGCGCGGTCGGCACTCCGCGGCCCGGTCACGCCGGCGGAGGGGGAGGGATGGCGACGGCAGGCGCGACCGCGATCCGCCACACCGCGTCCCTCCCGGCTCCCGGCGGCTCGGCTCTCCCGTTTCCCAGCCCACTCTCAGGAGGATCCGGCGGCGGCGGCGGCGGCGGATGGAACCTCTTCGGCGTCAATCTCAATGGTGGGCAGGGCGCGGGCGGTGGCGGAGCGGTCCGCATCTCGACGCCCGCCGCCATCACGATCGCCGGCTCGATCGTGGCCAACGGGGCAGGGGGAGGCACCGGGTTCGCGAATGCCTTCGGCTTCGGGGGGCCGGGCGGCGGCGGCAGCGGCGGGGTCATCGATCTCGACGGCGGCGTCGTGACGCTCGCGAGCACCGCACTCCTGCGCGCGAAAGGAGGGCCCGGCGGAGGCATCAGCACGCTGCCGATCTTCAGCCCCGTCTTCTCGAGCGAAGCGAACGGCGGGCTCGGCTACGCGCGGATCGTCGGGACCGACGTGATCCTCAACGGCCTGATCGACGCCTTCCCGATCCTCGGCGCCGGGCCGTCGCTGCCGATCAGTCACTTCCTCTGCTACAAGGTCCTCAGGTCGAGGGAGGGGCCCGCGCTCGTGCCGCCCTCGGGCGTCACCCTCACCGATCAGTTCGAGACGGGCACGCTCGTCAACGTCCTGAAGTCGGTCAGCCTCTGTGCCCCCGCCGACAAGAACGACGAGGGCGTCGCCGATGACGCGACTCATCTGAAGGGCTACCAGATCCGGCTGACCTCGACGAGACCCGCCCAGCCGAAGCATGTCCCCCGCAAGAACGTCACGATCGTGAATCAGTTCGGCACGCTCCTGGTCGACACGATCACGCCCGATCGGCTCCTGGTGCCGGCGGCCACGGACCTCACGAGTCCGGCGAGTCCTCCGGCTCCCGGTGGCCACGACGTGGACCACTTCAGGTGCTACAAGGTCAAGATGACGAAGGGCCACCGGTTCACCGCGATCCCGGGCGTGAGCGTCGTGGACCAGTTCAACGAGTCGCTCATCGGCTCGCTCGGGCGGCCGAAGCTGTTCGACGTGAAGAAGCCCACCCGGCTCTGCGCGCCCGCCGACAAGAACGGCGAAGGGATCAAGGACGAGGGACGCCACCTCATGTGCTACCAGGTGACGAAGGCGCGGAACGAGCCCAAGCACGTGCCGGTGCACGGCGTCCACGTGGCCGACCAGTTCGGGCCGGAGGAGCTGAACACGATCACGGAAGAGGAGCTCTGCGTGCCGTCCTTGACAGCCACGTCGTTCGCGCCGTAGGTAGGGGGCACGAGCCCCCCACTGAACGCCAAGACTCTCCGGCAGATCCGGCGTCACCTGCTGATCTACGCGGGCCTCACGCCGTTCGTCGTCATCGCGGTGTTCCCCATCTTCTGGATGGCGATCACCGCGTTCAAGCAGGACGCCGACCTCTATCGGATGGACCAGGTGCCGTTCTGGTTCCACCTGCCGCCGACGCTGCAGCACTTCACGCTCTTGCTCACGCAGACCTACTTCGTCACGCAGCTCGTCAACACGCTGCTGCTCGCCGTCTGCGTCGTCACGATCACGATGGTGACGGCGATCCCCGCCGGCTACGCGCTCGCGCGCCTGCGACTCCCCGGCGCCGACACCCTCGGGATCGCGATCTTCCTGACCTACCTCGTGCCGCAGATCATCCTCTTCATCCCGCTCGCCCGCGTGGTGGGGGCGCTCGGGCTCTTCGACTCGTGGTGGGCCCTCGTGGTGGTGTATCCCGGCTTCACCATCCCGTTCTGCACGTGGAAGATGATGGGCTACTTCAAGACCGTGCCCCTCGAGATCGAAGAGGCCGCGTGGGTGGACGGGTGCACGCGTGCCGGCGGGATCTGGCACGTGATCGTGCCGGTGAGCCGGCCGGGGATGGTGATCACCGCGATCTTCGCGTTCTCGCTCTCGATGCAGGAGTTCCTCTACGCGGTCGTCTACGTGGCGCCGCGCGCGGAGAAGGTGGTGACGGTCGGTCTCGCGACCGCGCTGATCCGCGGCGACATCTATTACTGGGGCTCGCTGATGGCGGGGGCGCTGATCGTCGGCGTGCCGGTCGCGCTGCTCTACAACTTCGTCCTCGACCACTTCATCGAAGGCCTGACCGGCCTGGGCGGCGTGTCCTAGAGACGAGCGTTGGGGACCGCGAACGCCCCGGAGGATCTCGGCAAGACCGTCCGGCCCCGCGCTCGCGGTGCCTTCCCGCGCGCGCGCCTGTTCCGACTGCTCGACCGCATGCGCCGGACGCCGATCCTCTGGATCGCGGCGCCGCCGGGGGCGGGGAAGACCACGCTGGTCAGCAGCTACATCGACGCGCGTCGGCTCCGCGCCCTGTGGTACCAGGTCGACGAGGGCGACGCGGACATCGCGTCCTTCTTCTTTCACCTCGGCCGCCTCACCACGCGCAGCCGAGCGTCCCGGCCGTTGCCGCTGCTGCGACCCGAGCACTGGATGGCGCTGTCGACGTTCACGCGCCGCTACTTCGCGGAGCTCTACCGTCGCCTGCGCTCCCCGTTCGTCCTCGTGCTCGACAACTACCAGGAAGTGCCGTCACACTCCCGCCTGCACGAGGTGCTTGCCGACGGATTCGCGGCACTCCCCGCCGGCAGCAGAGTCCTGGTCATCAGCCGCCACGAACCTCCCGAGCCGTTCGCTCGGCTGCGCGCGGACGGCGTGTTGCGCCTGATCGACGGCGCCGAGCTCCATCTCACGGCGACCGAGTCAGCGGGAATCGTCCGCCGTCGCGCCGGGTCGACGCCTCCCGGTCTGATCCGCCGTCTTCACGAGCGGGCGGACGGGTGGGCGGCGGGGCTGGTCCTTCTGATGGAGGCGACGAGCGTCGCCGCGGACTGGCGCGGGCCCCGAGGGCCTGGCTCCCGAAGCCGTGTTCGACTATTTCGCCGCCGAGACGTTCCGCACGATCGATCCGCAGCGCCAGGACTTCCTGCTGCAGACCGCGTTCCTGCCGCGGATGACGGCCGCCATCGCGACCCGGCTCACGGGCGTGCCGTCCGCGGCACGCGTGCTCGCGGGGCTCCACGCCAGCAACTACTTCACGGAAAAGCGGATGCACGACGACGCGGTGTACCAGTACCACCCGCTCTTCCGGGAATTCCTCCAGGCCCGTGCGCGCGCCACGATGTCCCCCGATCGGTTGGTCGATCTCCTGCGACGCGCGGCACGCCTCCTCGCCGAGGGCGGACAGGCGGATCACGCGGTCGTGCTCCTCCGGGAGGCCGGTGATGGCGAAGGCCTGGCGGCGCTCGTGGTCGCCCACGCGCGGGTGCTGGTGGAGCAAGGCCGGCATCAGACGCTCGAGGAGTGGACGGGCCATGTCCCGCCCGCCGTGGCCGAGGACGACGCGTGGCTCCAGTACTGGCTCGGCATCTCGCGCACGCCCTTCGCTCCGGCGCTCGCGCGGCGGAATTTCGAGCGCGCGTACGAGCGGTTCCGGACGCGAGGCGATGTCACCGGAACCTTCTCCGCGTGGAGCGGCGCCGTGGGCACCATCCTCTACGAATGGAGCGACTTCACCCAGCTCGACCGCTGGATCGACGACCTCGAAGGCATGCTGCGGGAGCGTCCGGGCTTTCCCTCGCGGGAGACGGAGACGCGGGTCACGGCGACCATGTTCTACGCGCTGATGTTCCGCCGCCCGGAGCATCCCGACATCGACGCCTGGGCCGAGCGGGCGGCGGTGCTCTCACGGGCCGCGGACGTCAACCGCCAGATGCTCACCGGCTTCATGCTGACGACCTATCATCTGTGGAGAGGGCAGCACGCCAAGGCCGCCGCCACGCTCGAGCAGTTGAGCGCCCTGGCCCGCTCGCCCGACGCATCGCTCGTGGTCACGCTGAGCTGGCGCGTGGTCGAGGCCTACTATCACTGGCACATGGCCGAGCCGGACCTCTGTCTGCGCGCGGCGGCGAGCGGGCTCGACCTGGCCGATCAGTCCGGCCTCCACCTCATGGACCCGAACCTCCTCGCGCAGGGCGTGTACGGCGCGCTCATCGGTGGGGATCGCGCGAAGGCGCGCGCGCTCCTGACACGCCTGGCCGGGGTCGTGGGCGGGACCCAGACCGTTCACGAATCGCAGTACCACTTCCTCATGGGATGGGAGGCGCTCCTCGCGGGCGAGCGGCCGCGCGCGCTCGAGCACGCGCGGCGCGGCCTCGCGCACGCGTCCGGTGCTCCGTTCCCGCGCGCATGGAACGCCATTGCCGTGGCGATCGTCCTGCACGAGATCGGCGAGGAAGCCGGCGCCGACGAGCACCTCGCCATCGGGCGCTCGATCGGCCGCAGCGTCCGCAGCGGGATGATCGAGTTCATGAGCCTGCTCGCCGAAACCGAGTTCGCGCTCGACCGTGGCCGCGAGGACGAGGCGGTCGTCGCCTTGCGCGCGGCCATGGCGCTCGGCCATGCGAACGGCTATCGCGTGGCCCCGTGGTGGCGTCCGCGCGTGCTGGTCCGGCTCTGCGCGAAGGCGCTCGACGCGGGCATCGAGACCGCGTACGTCCAGGATCTCGTGCGGCGGCACGGCCTGTCCCTGGAGGAGCCGTCGCTCGCGCCGGAGACGTGGCCGTGGCCGGTGAGCATCCGGATGCTCGGCGGGTTCGCCCTCGCGAGGGACGGAGTGCCCGTGACCTTCACGGGCAAGGTGCAGCAGAAACCACTCGCCCTGCTCAAGACGCTGGTGGCGCTGGGCGGCCGCGAGGTGCTCGAGGCGCAGCTCGCCGACGCGCTGTGGCCGGACGCCGGAGGTGATGCCGCCCATCAAGCGTTCGCGGCGACGCTGCACCGGCTGCGCGGGCTCGTCGGCCACCCGAACGCGTTGAGGCTCCAGGATGGACGGCTCAGCCTCGATCCACACCACGTGTGGCTCGACGTGTGGGCGTTCGAACACCTGGTGAGAGAGGCGGAGCGGGTCGAGCGCCTCGACGTCCAGCGCTTCATCCCGCTCGTCGAGCGCGCGCTGGCCATGTACCGCGGGCCGTTCCTCGGCGCGGAGGGCGACGCCGACTGGGCCGTCTCCGCCGCCGAGCGTCTGCGCAGCCGGTTCCTGCGCGCCAGCGGCCGGCTCGGCCGTCACTGGACCGACGCCGGGGAGTGGGAGCGCGCCATCGACGCCTACGAGCGGGCGCTCGCCGTCGATGATCTCGCCGAGGAGTTCTACCAGGGACTCATGACGTGTCACGCGCGACTCGGCCGTCGCGCCGAGGCCCTGCGCGCCTATGCGCGGTGCCAGCGGGCGCTCGCCGCGACGCTCGGCGTGGAACCCTCGCCGGTCACGCAGAGCCTGGCCCGAACGCTCGGGCGCGGCTGAGTGGTCATCGTCGTCGTCTCGCCCGCGCCGGGGCCGTGAGGATCCGCCAGAGCTCGTCGGGGGAGCCGAATGCCGATCGCCGGTCGCGGCCGACCTGCTCGACCACGCCGATGAGCACACGGCTGCGGCCCGAGCGACGGCGATAAATCCGGACGATGTAGCTCTCGATCCCGACGGCGCGGTGAATCAGAGGGGCCTTCACGCCGGCACGATGCCGGCAGGGGGGTTACGGATCGGGTACGGATCGTGGCCGCCCTGCGTGAAACGAGCGGGCTAGCGGCTGGCGACGGGCGCGGCGTCCGCGTGCGCCGTGTCGAACACACGCTCCTGGCTGACCGTGCCGTCCTCGGCCCACGTCGTCCAGCGGCCGATCGGGATGCCGTGCTGGTCCTCGCCCTCGGCGCGCTTGCGGCCGTTGGCGTGCCAGAGCGTGAACTTCCCGTGCTTGCGTCCCTGCCACCACTCGGTCTCGTAGCGCAGCCGGCCGTCGTCGAACCACGCGCGCGACTTCCCGTGTCGGACGCCGCCGGGAAGCTCGCAGCGCTGGAGATCCCCCTCCGGCGGCGCTGAACCGACCAGGCTGGCGCCCTCCGGACAGTCGCGCTCCGTGAGCGGGACGATCCGGGGCGCCGAGTTGCACGCCACCATCAACAGCATCGCGAGCAACCCGACGCCCCGTTTCATCTGCGCGCGCCCTAGTTCACGATGTCGGCGCGGGCGGCCGCCAGCTGGCCGAGACCGCGGTCGATCAACGCGCGATCGATGCGCACCGTGGACCCGTTGACGATGATCGCGCCGACGAAGCTCGCGACCGCGCGCTCGAGCGATTTCACCGCCGTGGGGTGGAGCCCGCGGCCGGCGAGGACCGCGAGCGCATCCTGCGTGTCACCGATCGCCTGCCGGAGGAGCTGGTCGGAGACTCGCGGGTTGGTGTTGGTCACCGCGCGCGCCGCCGTCGCCGTCTCGGTGGCCTCGCGGATGTTGTCGAGCGCGTTGATGGCCCGCAGGAACGCGGCGATCGCCTCCACCTGCGTGGCTTCCAGGTTGATCGGGGCCAGCGGCCCGGACGGCGAGTTGGCGAACGATCGGCTGTTGTAGAACGCCACGGCGCCCTCGATCGTGTCGATCGAGTTGTCGTGGAAGAACGGTCCCGTGTCGGCGGCCTCGACGAGCGACACCGTGTTGAAGGTGCCGTTTCCGAATCCGCTGCCGTCGGGCCCCTCGCCCGTCGTGCGCCCGAAGCCGCCGTCACGCGGCAGGATGTTGGTCGTGATCCCCGGCGTGAGGTCGATGTTCAGCGCCCGGAGGATCAGCTCACCCGGCCGGTCGGGCTGGTTCTCGACGCCCGTGTTGAAGTTGCGGTTGTTGCGGTCACCGAACGACGCGTTGGCGCCCGCGTTGAAGTGACAGACGTTGCAGCTGCCGCCGGCCGGCGCCGGCGTCATGAAGAGCACCTGACCGCGCGCGACCTTGGCGTCCTTCAGCGACAACGGCAGCGCCAGCTCGGCCTGGCGGCCCAGCGAGAGCTGGAAGGCCTCCATGGCGTCGAGCTCGGCGTCGGTCGGCAGCCGGAAGTCCACACCGGGCACGCGGTTGAGCGTCTTCGTGAAGTGCTGGGTCACGGCGCCGGTCGCGAACTCGCGGAGCGTTCCCGTGCCCGGCGCGCCGTCGCCGCTCCAACCGGTCCGCTGATTCGGCGGGGTCGTGGTGCCGTCGCCCGCCGCCGGCGTGAGCGAGAGGCGCATGCCGAGCGTGTGCGGCACCCCGCGCATGGTGAACTTGTTCACCAGGTCGTCCGTCCCGTCGACGTTCTCCACGATCAAGGCCGCCTGCCGCATCAGGACCGGCACCTCGAACTTCGGACCGAACGGGTCGAACGCGAGCGCCGGGGTGAACTCCGCCGCGAAGAGGCCATCGTCGTCGCGCAGGTTGGCGATGGCGTTCACGTCGATGGTGAAGTTGGCGCTCGCCTGATGGCAGCTCGAGCACTTGCGGCCGTTGCCCTGGAACTGCTCGTTGATGAAGAGCTCGGCGCCTCGGCGCACGAGCTGGTCGAAGACCGTCTGCTCGTTGACGTGGATGTCGGCCGCCGTCGCCGGGCGCGCGCGCGAGCAGCGCCGCCCACGGACGATCCACGCGGATCCCCGCGTACCCCGCGAAGTCGCTGGCGGCGAGCAGGCGCTCGTTCCGCCGCGCGGTGTACAGGCGCTGGAAGAGCGAGGGCGCGCCGAACAAGAGCCCGGCCTCACCCGGCGTACCGCCGGCGCGAGCGATGACGACCAGATCGGCGTGGAACTCGGCGAACGCCTTCGCGCCGAGCGTCGCCTCCAGCTTGGCGGCGTCGCCCTCGGCCACGAGCCGGCCGACCTTGACCATCGTGTCGCCGGGCTCCGGCTTGACGCTCGTCCGCGGGCCCGGGCGGTTGTCGACGAGCCAGACGTCCCACTGCTCGCTCGCGGGCAGCCCGGTCGCGACGATCGACACCGAGCCGTCGATCAGGTTCAGCGTCGCCGTGCCGCTGGCGCGGGTGAACGTGCTCGAGAGCGCCTTCCAGTAGCCGAGCGGGATCGTGACGTTCCGATCGCCACCGTATCGCTCGTGCGCGGCCGCCCACTGCGTGTACGCCGTCTGCACCTTCCTGGCGCCGCGCGCCGCGGCCGCGATCGCCTGCGGCGACTCCGGCGCACTGCGGGAGGTGCCGATCACACCGACGACGACGCCGACGGCGAGGGGCGCGACGACGAGGCCCGCCGCGAGGAGGCCGGTGCGGACGAGACGTTTCGCTCTCATGTTCTCTCTCCTGGCACGAGACGATGCACGGACGGGGAGCTCCGCATCAGACACGCGGCGGGGTGAAGGCACGTCGCGTGCCGAAGTCGTCCTGCGATCGAAACGTCGGTGGGACGGGAACTTGAGAGGAGCGCCGGATCAGGAGTTGTTCAGATCTGCTTCCGCGCGACGCCGGCCATCGTCATTTTCGAGAATCAGTCGGGCTTCCCCTCCATCTTGCGGTACAGCGACGTGAGGCTGAGGCCGAGCCGGCGCGCCGCTTCGCGCTTGTCGAACGCGGTCCGCGCGAGCATGCCCATGACCTGCTGCCGCTCGAACTCCCGCGTCGCGTCCTTGAGGGACACCTCCTCCGAGGACGCCGCGGACTCGACCGGCAGATCGCCCGCGGTGATGGTGTCGCCCGCGCCCGCGATCATGGCGGACTCCACGGCGTGACGCAGCTCGCGGACGTTGCCCGGCCAGTCGTAGGCGAGCAGGGTGTCCAGCGCCGCCGGCTCGAGACGCTCGAACGCCGTGCCGAGCGCGGGGTTGAGCTCGGCCATGAAGTGCTGGGCGAGCACGCCGATGTCCTCGGGACGGCTGCGGAGCGGTGGAACGACGATGTGCACGACGTTGAGCCGGTAGAAGAGGTCCTCGCGGAACCGGCCCTCGAGGACCTCGCGCCGCAGGTCGCGGTTCGTGCTCGCGATCACCCTGAAGTCCACGCGCGCGGGCGTGGTCCGGCCCACGGGCGTGATGTGCTTGTCCTCGATCGCGCGCAGCAGCTTCACCTGGAGGTGGAGCGGCGTCTCGCCGACCTCGTCAAGGAAGAGCGTTCCGCCATCGGCGACGGCGATGAGACCCCGGCTCGACGATAGGGCGCTGGTGAACGCGCCGCGTGCATAGCCGAACAGCGTGCTCTCGAACAGTCCCTCGGGGATGGCGCCGCAGTTCACGGCCACGAAGGGCTGCGCGGCGCGGGGACCGCTCACGTGGATGCTTCGCGCGACCAGCTCCTTCCCCGTCCCGGTCTCACCGGTCACCAGCACGTGCGCCGACGTCCGCGCCACGCGAGCGATCCTGCGCCGAAGGTCGTCGATCGCCGTGCTGACGCCGATCATCACGGGCGGCTCGAGCGGAACGCCGTGGGCGGGCACCGACGGAACGTCGATCGATCGTCGAGGCATCAGGAGCCGCCGGATGCGGGTGCCGACGTCGTCGAGGTGCAGGGGTTTGACCAGGTAGTCGTCGGCGCCACGGCGGAGCGCTTCGACGGCGGTCTCGACGCTCGCGTACGCGGTCATCAGCACGACGGCCGGTCGGGGGGTGAGCTCGCAGGCCTTGCGGAGGATCTCCAGCCCGTCCACGCCGGGCAACTTGAGATCGGTGAGGACCAGGTCGATCGCGCCGGGCCGCAGTCGGTCGATGGCTTCCTCGCCGCTGGCCGCGGTCACGACTTCGTAGCCTTCCTCTTCGAGGCACGCGCTCAGAACCTCGCGCATGCCCTTGTCGTCGTCGACGACGACAATGCGCTTGGGACGGGTCATAGGTCGGGCGCTACGGGATGCAAGGCTCGGGCCCGACCCAGTCAGTTGTCGACCACATGAAACGACGGTCGCTTAGCGATTGTTCCCGCGCCGGCCACTGCACAGTAATCGCCGCGCTGCCCCAAAAGTGTCAAGTGGCCTGTCAGACGTGCGGGGAATGGCCCGGTCCTCACTCTCGTGTCGGCGGCGCGGCCTGCGCGTGCCGCCACACCTGCTCGCGCGTCAGCGGCATCTCGGTGATGTTCACGCCGAGCGCGTCCGCCACCGCGTTGGCGATCGCGGCGGGCGCCGGCAGCGTGCCGCCTTCGCCGGCGCCCTTGACGCCGAGCGCGTTCAGCGGCGAGGGCGTGACGACGTGGTGGACCTCGAGACCCGGGACGTCGCCCGCGCGCGGCAGCGCGTAGTCCATGAGCGTGCCGGTGACGAGCTGGCCGGCGCCGTCGTAGACCACGCGCTCCAGGAGCGCGTTGCCGATGCCGTGCGCGATGCCGCCGTGGACCTGACCCTCGACGACCATCGGGTTGATCATCACGCCGCAGTCGTCCACCGCGACGTATCGCAGCAGGCGGACGACGCCGGTCTCGGGATCGACCTCCACGACTGGCGGCGTGGGCGCCGCTGGAGTACGTCGACTGCGTGACGTGCACGTAGCCCGAGGCCTCGAGGCCCGGATCCATCCCGCCGGGCAGCGCGTAGCCGGGCCGCGGCGCCGACGCGATCGCCGCGATCTCGCCGAGCGGCAGGCCGCGCCCCGGTGCGCCGCGCACGCTGACGCGTCCGTCCTCCAGCACGAGGTCCTCGGCGGCGGCCTCGAGACGCTCGGCGGCGATGGTCAGCGCCTTGCGGCGCACCTCGCCGGCGGCGTGCGAGGCGGAGGCGCCGGCGAGCACGGCGACGCGGCTGGCGAACGTGCCGACGCCGTACGGCAGGCCGTCGGTATCGCCGGGCACCACGATGACCTGCTCGATCGGCACCGCGAGCCCGTCGGCGACGATCTGGGCCAGCGTGGTCTCGTGCGCCTGGCCCTGGCTGGAGGCTCCCGAGTAGACGAAGACGCGCCCGTCGTGCTCCACGCGCACGCGGATGCCCTCGTACGGGTCCGAGCCCGGTGTCCTCCACGAAGAGCGCGAGGCCGAGTCCCACGCGTCGCCCGTTGGTGCGGTCGCGGGTGAAGGTCTTCCAGCCGATCGCTTCGATCACGCGACGCAGGCACTCGGGATAGTTTCCGCTGTCGTAGCGGCGCGGGCCGTTGTCGCGCGAGACGAGGCCGACATCGTAGGGGAACGCGTCGGGCGGGATCAGGTTGCGCTCGCGGATCGCCACGCGATCGAGACCCGAGGCGCGCGGCGGCGAGATCGAGCAGGCGCTCCATGACGAACACCGCCTGCGGTCGCCCGGCGCCGCGCACCGGCGTGACCGGCACGCGGTTGGTGTAGGCGGCCGTGAATGTCACCTCGTAGTTGGCGACGCGGTACGGGCCGGGCACGCTCACGGAGGTGATGAGCGGCACGATCACGCCCCACGACACGAAGGCGCCGCAGTCGTGCACGAACGTGTCGCGCAACGCCACGATGCGACCGTCGCGCGTGAGGCCCAGCTCGGCTTCGTGCCACTGGTCGCGCTCCTGGGTGACCGCGAGCAGATGCTCGCGGCGCGACTCGACGAAGCGCACCGGCCGGCCGAGTGCGCGGGCCAGGTACGGCACCAGGATGTCCTCGCTGTAGACGATCGCCTTGGGCCCGAACCCGCCGCCGATGTCCTGGGTGACGACGCGCACGGCGTGCTCGGCGAGGCCGAGGAAGCGCGCGAGCATCCGGCGCAGGATCTGCGGCGCCTGCGTGGTGGACCAGACCGTGAGCTGGCGAAGGTCGGCGTCCCAGCGCGCGGTGATGGCGCGCGTCTCCATCGCCATGCCGGCGCCGCGGTGCAGGCGGAAGCGCTCGCGCACGACGACGTCGGCGCCGGCGAGCGCCGCCGCGGGATCGCCGACGCGCTGGGTGAAGCGCGCGGCGACGTTGCCGCCAGGGTGCACGCGCGGGGCGTCGGGGCGGAGCGCGTCGTCCAGCGAGGCGACGGCCGGCAGCGGCTCGTAGTCAACGTCGCAGCGCGTCGAGCGCGTCCGCGGCCGCCGCCGCGGTCTCCGCCACGACGAGCGCCACCGGCTGGCCGGCGTAGGAGACCACGTGCTGCGGCAGGATCTCGGGGCACGCGGGCGACACCAGGCTCGCGTGCGGGACGATCACCGGCAGCCGGCCGAGCGCGGCCACATCGGCAGGGACGAGCACGCGCACGACGCCGGGGCGTTGTCGGGCGGCGTCGGCGTTCACCGTGTTCAGACGTGCGTGCGCGTGCGGGCTGCGATGGACGGCGACGTGGAGCAGGCCTGGCAGCGCGATGTCCGCCACGTAGCGGCCGCGACCCGTGACGAGGCGCTCGTCCTCTCGCCGTCGCACCCGCGCTCCGAACAGCCGCTCGGCCATCACGCCCTCCGGTCGGTGCCGTGCCGGCCCCGCGGGCCATGATAGACCGGCACGGCCGTCGCGAGGCGGCGGCTATACTCGCGTGACGCGATCCGCTGCGCTTTCGGAGGTCTTGATGAAGGGTGTCACGCTGCCCACCGAGACGGTCTTCGTGATGGAGATGTCGCCGATCAAGTTCGGACTCGGCGCCACCGACGAGATCGCCTTCGACGCGCGCCGTCTCGGTCTCGGCAAGGTGCTGATCGTCACCGACCGCCACCTCGGCGAGCTGGGCCTTCCCGGACGCGTGCAGGCGCTCCTCGGCGAGGAGGGCATCAAGGCGGACATCTTCGACGGCGTGGAGGTCGAGCCGACCGATCGCTCGATGGAGGAGGCGGCCGCCTACGCGCGCGAGAAGGACTTCGACGGGCTGATCGCGGTCGGCGGCGGCAGCGTGATCGACACCTGCAAGGCCGTCAATCTCCTGACCTGCCATCCGGCGCCGCTGCTCGACTACATCAACAAGCCCGTGGGCAAGGGCGTGGCGGTGCCCGGTGCGCTCAAGCCGCTCATCGCGGTGCCGACGACTGCCGGGACCGGCAGCGAGACGACGGCGGTCGCGGTGACGCACGTGCTCGATCAGAACGTGAAGGCGGGGGTCTCGCACCGGCTGCTGCGGCCGGCGCTCGGCATCGTCGATCCGCTCAACACGCTGAGCGTGCCGCCCGAGGTGACGGCGGCGGCGGGCGCCGACATCCTCACGCACGCGATCGAGTCGTACACGACGCGGCCGTACGACGCGCGGCCCAAGCACTATCCGCCGGACCGGCCCGCGTACATCGGCGCGAATCCCGCGAGCGACGTGTGGTGCGAGAAGGCGATCGAGCACGTCGGCCGCTATCTCCGCCGCGCCGTCCTCAACGGCCTCGACGTCGAGGCGCGCGTCCACCTCGCGCTCGCCGCGAACTACGCGGGCATCGGCTTCGGCAACGCCGGCGTCCACATCCCGCACGCGGTCGCGTATCCGATCGCGGGCCTCGTGCGCGACTACGTGCCGAGCGGCTATCGGACGCGCCACCCGCTCATCCCGCACGGCATGTCGGTGATCCTGACCGCGCCGGCGTCGTTCCGCTTCACGTACACGACGTCGCCGGAGCGTCACCTGCGCGCGGCCGAGCTGATGGGCTATCCGGTGCGCGACCTCTCGGACGCGGAGCGCCGCGAAGCGTTGCCGCGCGCGCTCGCGTCGCTCATGCGCGACGTCGGGATTCCGAACGGCCTGAGCGCGGTCGGCTACGCGGCGAGCGACGTGCCGTCGCTCATCGCGGGGACGCTGAAGCAGCCGCGGCTCCTGTCGGGCGCGCCGCGCACCGTCGGCGCGCCGAGCTGGAGGGCATCCTCGAAGCATCGATGCAGGTGTGGTGAGCGGTAGACGCGATGAGCGCCGTCACCAGTGACGCTGGCGACGACCTCCTTCAGCTCGGCCTCCTGGCCTCGACGTTCCCGGTCCGGCACGTGACGTGAAGCGGATTCCGTCCGGCCGGCGTCGAGCAGGACCTGCAGGGTTCGCCGGCCCTCGATCACCGCGTCCTGGTCGATGTAGAGCGCGCTCACGCCGGCGATCTGCGCGCAGCCCGCACTCGTGCGTCTGCAGCGGACGGCCGGCAGCTTCGCGCCCCAGGTGGAGATCTGCCGGCAGAGCTCCTCGACGTCCGCCGCGGTCCGGGGCATCACGTCCGCGGCCGCG
Organism: uncultured Candidatus Rokubacteria bacterium; assembly: GCA_963707305.1. Classification (GTDB taxonomy): domain Bacteria; phylum Methylomirabilota; class Methylomirabilia; order Rokubacteriales; family CSP1-6; genus VGLJ01. The sequence goes on along the minus strand of CAVPPZ010000019.1, from coordinate 104,839 downwards.
TGGATCGCCATCTGGTCGCCGTCCTTCACGAAGACCTCCGCGTCACCGCCCAGCAGGTCCGGCACGCGCCGGGCCTCCGGCCCGTCTCCCATCCGAGTCTTCAGGAGCGCCATGCGCCTCTGCAGCTCCTGAGGACGGACCGCGATCCATCCGTCCGGCAGTCGCATGCGGAACCCCAGCGGGCTCTCGTGCACGCCGGCGGAGGCGCGGCGTCTCGGGGCGGACGGTCCCGCTCACTGTCGCCGCCTGAGCGGGCGCAGCCGCGTCGGGCGGCCGCGGCGCAGCCGGGGCGCCGGCGCGCGGCGGCGAGGTGAGCCGCCGCGCCGCGGGCGCAGGGCCGCGCGCGAGACCGAGGATCTCCCGCTGCTTCTCCTGGCAGACCTCCGGGCTCACCAGGCCTTCGTCGCAGAGCTTCTTCAGCGCCGCCAGGCGCTGCCGCGTGCTCTCGTCCAGGACGTCGGCCCGCGCGCCCACCGCGATCGCGAGGCACACCACGACCACGATGCCGGCCACGACCCAGCGCCCGGGGACCACCCGGGCGGTCGTCGTCACGGCGCCGACCTGCAGCGTCGTGGTACGCCGTGCACCAGTGAGCTGAACGCGGTGTAGTAGCGCGCCTGCCGAACTCCGTCGTGCCCTGGTCCAGCCGCGTCCGTGCCCGCTGGGCGTAAGTCGGGGGACAGGCCGAGGGTCTCGAACTGCTGGATCCGGGTTTCCAGGAGACCGCGGAGCTCTTCCGCCCGGCCGCCCTCGGACAGCGGCTGCTGGAGGCTCAGGAGGGAGTCGCATCGCGAGAGGTGCCGCTCGAGCCGGAAGGCGAGCGCGTGCCGCGTGTTCTCGTACGCGGCGTTGAGGACGCGCCGTCGACCAGCGAGTCCTGGAACGCGCACTGGGCGATGACGGTGGCCTCGGACTCCAGCGCCGCCGCCGCGACGGCCAGCGCCCCGTAGCACACTTCCTTCGCAGGGGTCGGGAGCGCTCCGCACGGCGTGCCCGAGGCCACCAGCATCCTTGAACGTGGCCCCGACGATCGCCATCCGGGCCTCGCCGTCGGAGTCGCACCACTCATCGTTGACGGCGCCGTTGCCGCCGAGTCGATCAGCAGCCCCAGGCCCGGCAGGGTGGCGGTGAACGACCTCGTAGGACGCTCCGGTCGGGATACGACGGCTGCGCGGCCGACGACCGCCGCCTCCTGGGTCGCCCCGGACGTCGCCGGGAGGACCACCGACAGCAGCAGTGCCGCGCCCACGGCGGCTCGCGTCAAGTCCCGCATGCTCATTGGCATCTCTCCTCATCGTCTCGGTTCGAGCTGGACCGGTCGGCCAGGGCGGAGAGGCCGTGGCTCATCAAGGCACCGAGGTGGCCAGGTGACGGTAGGCTACGCAGAAGTCCTCGTAGGCCTCACGGTAGCGGCCGCCGGCCAGCGCCGCGACGCCGTCGTCGTGCCGCGCCCGGGCGTTCGTGGCTCTCTGCGACGATCGGTTCGTCGCCTCGAACTGCTCCAGGCGGACCTGCACGAAGTCGCGCACCTCTTCCGCGCGGCCGCCGACCGAGGCCGGGTAGACCAGGCTCATGATCCGGTTGCACTTCATGAGCTCGTCCTCGAGATCGGTCGCGAGGAGGAGCCGCGTGTTCTCGAAGGAGGCCTGGATCTCGGCGGTCTGGACGAGCCCGTCGTTGAGCGCGCACTGGGCGATCACGATGGCGTCGGCCTCGAGGCCGACGCGTGATCACGGCCAGGACGCCGAAGCAGATCTCCTGGGCGAAGGCAGGGGGGCCGGCCGGCAGCGAGTTGCACGCGATGCCCGCGGCCACCAGGATTCGAAAGGTGGCGTCGACGATGGCCACCTGGGCCGCGGCTGTTCGCGTTGCACCGCTCGTCGTTCAGCTTCCCGTCGCCGTTCGTGTCCGAGATGAACCCCAGCCCCGGCAGCGTCGCCGTGAACACATCGTAGGACGGCCCGACCGGGTAGGCGGGCGCGAACCCGACCGCCGCTCGCTCCTCGCCGCCAGCGCCGCCGGCGGCGCCACCATGGCCAGCAACAGCAGCACGCCTCACGCCCGATGCCAGTACCCCCCGCTTGGCCAATGTGCTCCTCCTGTCTGGCGACGTGTCCGGACACGCGAGTGAGGTCGAGCCGGGAGTGCGCCTCCTCTTCGACGCGCGGCTGGCTATCAATGAGCTGGGACTCGCTGCCAAGGCTGTACGACCCCGATTGCGGGTGGCCACGGAAGTTCACGTCGAGGTATGTCTCGAAGCGCCGCGCCTCGTCGAAGCTCCGCGCCGCGGTGCGACTCGTCGTAGCCCGGATGGGTCCGCACCGCGAAGCCATGGCGGGCGCCCTCGTAGAACCTGAACTCGCAGACTTTGCCGAGCGCCCGCATCCGGGCTTCCATCTGACGCATGCCCGCGACCGGGGCCTGCTCATCCTCCGTGCCGTGCAAGACCAGCATGGGGACGTTCACGCCCTCGGCGAGGTCGTACGGCTGCGCGCCGGGCACGGACGCTCGCCGACCGGAAGGCGAAGCCATGGAAGACGACGATCACCCGGATCTCCTCGTGCGCGCGGGCGGCCATGAGCGCGTGCACCCCGCCGCGACAGAAGCCGAACACCGCCAACCTCGTCTGATCGACCCGGCCGACGGACCGGAGAAACGTCAGCGCTCCCTTCAGATCGTCGTACACCGGGGCGTCCGGAGGATTGGCGCCACGAACCTTCCAGCCGTGCAGGAGCGCGACGTACCCCCAGTCGGCGAGTCGACGCGCGATCTCCGTGTAGCCGTCGTCGGGCCCGGCCACGCCGCGGAGGATCAACACGGTCGGATGCGGTCCATCCCCGTCCGGGGTGGCCAGGTACGACGGGATGCTCGTCTCGCCGTCACCGCTCGTGTAGGTCACGGATCCACTCGCACCGTCATGACGCCTGCTTGAGCGAGAGGCCGATGCGCCGGCGCTCGCCGTCGATCTTGATCACCTTCACCCGGATGCGGTCGCCGACCTTCACGACCTCGGCGGGATCGCGGACGAAGCGGTTCGCCAGCTCGCTCACGTGCACGAGACCGTCCTGGTGGACGCCCACGTCCACGAACGCGCCGAACGCGGTCACGTTCGTGACGACGCCGGCGAGGACCATCCCCTCCTTCAGGTGCTCGAACTCGGTCACGTCGTCCCGGAAGCCGACCTCCTCGAACGCGTCGCGCGGATCCCGGCCGGGCTTCTCCAGCTCGGCGAGGATGTCGCGCAGCGTGGGCTCGCCGCGCCGCTCGTCCACGTAGCGCGCGAGCTCGAGGCGGCGCACCAGGTCCGAGCGCCCGACGAGGCTCGCGACGTCGACGCCGAGGTCGCCCGCCATGCGCTCGACCACGTCGTAGCTCTCCGGGTGGACGGCGCTCGCATCGAGCGGGTTCTTCGCCCCGCGGATGCGGAGGAAGCCGGCCGCCTGCTCGAAGGCCTTCGGGCCGAGGCGCGGGACCTTCAGGAGGTCGCGGCGCGAGCGAAGCGGGCCGTGCTCGGCGCGGAAGGAGACGATGTTCCGGGCGAGGGTCTCGCCGATCCCCGACACGTAGGAGAGCAGCTTCGCCGAGGCGGTGTTCACGTCGACGCCGACCTTGTTCACGCACGACGCGACGACCGCGTCGAGCGATCGCTTGAGGGCCGGCTGGTTCACGTCGTGCTGGTACTGGCCGACGCCGATCGACTTGGGATCGATCTTCACCAGCTCCGCGAGCGGATCTTGAAGTCGCCGCCCGATCGACGCGGCCCCGCGCACGGTGACGTCCTGGTCCGGGAACTCCTCGCGCGCGATCTCGGAGGCCGAGTACACGGAGGCGCCGCTCTCGTTCACGAGCACGACCACGCACGCCTCCGCGAGCAGCTTCTCGCGCTTCATCGCCCGCACCAGCTCGTGCGTCTCGCGCCCGGCGGTGCCGTTCCCGACCGCGACGGCCTCGATGCGGTGGCGGCCGGCGAGCGCCGCGAGCGTCTGCTTCGCCTCGGCCGCGCGCTTCTGCGGCTCGTGCGGGTAGATCACGGTCTCCTCGACGAGGTCGCCCTGCTCGTCGAGGGCCACGACCTTGCACCCGGTGCGGAAGCCCGGGTCGATCGCGAGCACGCGCTTGCCGCCGAGCGGCGGCTGCAGGAGCAGGTGGCGCAGGTTCTCGGCGAAGACCCGGATCGCCTCGGCGTCGGCGCGCTCCTGGAGCATCCCGCGGACGTCGGCCTCGATCGACGGCTCGAGCAGCCGCCTCCAGGCGTCGACGAGCGCCGCCTCGAGGTCGGAGGCGAGGGCGGCGCGGCGCTCGCGCACGACGCGCCGACGGATGCGGGCGAGGGCCGCCTCCTCGTCCACCGCGAGCGACACCTTCAGGAACGCCCTCGTTCTCGCCGCGGAAGATGGCCAGCACGCGGTGGCCGGGCAGCGTCCGCGCGGGGCTCTCGAAGTCGTAGTAGTCCTCGAACTTCTTCCCTTCCTGCTCCTTCCCCTTCGCGACGCGCGAGGCGAGGCGGCCCTCGGCGAGCGCCAGATCCCGCAGCGACGCGCGCACGTCGGCGTCCTCGGCGATGCGCTCGGCCACGATGTCACGCGCGCCCTGCCACGCCGCCTCGACATCGGGGACGCCCTTCGCCGCGTCCACGAAGGGCCGGGCCAGCACCTCGCGCGGCTTCTCCAGGCGCATCGCCTGCGCCCAGACGAGGTCGGCGAGCGGCTCGAGGCCGCGCTCCCGCGCGATCGTCGCCTTCGTGCGGCGCTTCGGCTTGTAGGGGAGATAGAGATCCTCGAGCTCGGTCTTCGAGCGCGTCGCGAGGATGCGCGCGCGCAGGTCGTCGCTGAGCTTCCCCTGCGCCGCGATCGAGTCGAGGATCGTCGTCCGGCGCGCTTCGAGCTGGACGTGGTACTCGTGGCGCTCCTGGATCTGCCCGATCTGCACCTCGTCGAGCCCGCCCGTGGCCTCCTTGCGGTAGCGCGCGATGAACGGCACCGTGGCGCCGCCGGCGAAGAGCGCGAGCGTGCGCTCGACGGCCGCGCGGGGGAGCGAGAGCTCCGCGGCCACGATCGCCGCGAGGTCCGGTGGCGCGCTCATGGCGGGAACAGTGCGCGCCAGACGCCCCCGAAATTCTCGTCATCGGTTCCGATGGAGAGCACGCTTCCTGGAACGGCCGCGGCCGGCGGACGCGAGGGCTTCGACCTTCATCGCATCGATGGTCCAATCGGCGAGCGGTGGAGGTGAGACGCGGACGGGAGGGGCGAGTCCAGGAGTGACGCTCCCAATCCTGAACACCACCGACCGGAACGGTCCGTTGTCGCCCGCGTCGGCCGTCGCGACGGCCCACAGCGTGCCCTGCGCATCGACGTAGAGATCCGCGATGTCGCGCTTCTTCGTCCCGGTCGGCCACCGGCCAGGGGCCGTGACCGCGATGCTTGCTTTTCCCGACTCGGCCCATTCGAGCGAGGCCGTTCGCGGATCGAACCATCCCCAGCGCAGAAGGCCGCCAGGATAGAGGGCAGAGCCTCCTCGTTCGCCCAGGAGCAGAAGATAGCGACCGTCTGTGCTGCTTGACGCAGGCCAGGCCTTCGAAGTTGTCCCCCGCGCTCCTGGGATTGTTGTCGGCGAGGAGGGGAAGCTTGTACGCGCGCACCACGTCCGCGGTCTCCCCGGACAGCCGCAGGTGAAACACACGGCCATACTTCATCTCCCAGTAGCCGCTCTCGGCGACCAGGAATTCTCCCGGATGTTCCGAAAGCGAACAGGCGGACTCGAGATCATTCGAAGGTCCGTCCGGGCTCTTCCAGTCAGCGATGCTGAGCGCCGTGTACACGGCTCCGGACTCCACGATGCTGAGAATCCCGAGCCGGGGCTTGTTCTCGCCTGGCTTGGTATCGTGCACGACGAGATAGCGGTTGGGCTCGATGAGCGCCATGCCGCTGTAGCCGACCGCGCGGGCCGGCTCGCGCGCGGGCTGGGAGAGCGCCGTCGAACAGGCGGTGAGGAACAGGAGGAGCAGCGCAGCGACGGAGCGCCGGCGCTGTCCCATCGCGCGAGCAGCTGACAGCCACGGCTCCGCGGGTCCCTCGATCTTGCCGCCGGAGCGACCGAACGAGTTGTATTCCCCGCGCGGACTCGTCTCATGCTTGCCCCGCCGCTCTCGGACGACCGCTGCCCCGAGTCACGCCAGCCCGAACCCGTGGCGCCGGATGAACGGGCCGAAGTTGTGGCGCTCCGGCACCGAATACTGGCGCGCCTTGTCCTCCGACCATCCGTAGCGCTCGACGTGGCCCCATGTCTCTGCGAAGCGCTGGTTCTCGCGCGGCGTGGCGTGCACGGCTTCGCGCCGCCGGTCGTAGTCGTCCACGAGCGCCTCGAACTTGCTGTCGTCGTACCGGTCCGTGTGCACGGTGAGCGCCGGCGGCAGGCGCATGCTGATCCATCCCGCCTGGGAGGGATAGCCGACGCAGAGGCCCGCCACCGGGAACACGCCGGGCGGCAGCTCCAGGAGCTCCGCGAGCTTCTCGATGTGGTTGCGGACGACGCTGATGGGGCAGCAGCCGAGCCCGAGGCCCTCCGCCGCCGTGATGAAGTTCTGCATGACGAGGGCGGTGTCGACGGCGGCGTTGAAGAACATGTCGAGCGTGTCGTTGGGGAACGGCTTGCCGCGAAGCTCGGACACGCGCCGCATCCGCCGGTGATCGCCGCAGAAGACGATGAAGAGCGGGCACTGCGCGATCCACGGCATGTCGGGGATCCAGCTTCCGATCGTGGCCTGCTTGGCCTTGTCGCGGATCAGCACGATCCCGACCTGCTGGAGGTCGGATTTCGCCGGCGCGGACAGCGCGGCGGCCAGCGCGATCTCGACATGTTCATCCGGGACCGGGTCCGGCTTGTAGCGGCGATGAATGCGATGCGACAGCAGCGTCGCGACCGTGCCTTCCGCGGGCATGGTCTCGCCCGCGCGCGTCGGCAGGCCGAACCGCGCCTGGATCAGATCGGCGATCGTCTTGGCCATGGCCAGTCGGTTCCTTTCGGGGTTTCGAGCACGCACAGGATACGATCGGCGGCAGGCGATGAGAATGCCCGGCGCCGTCGCGACCGTGGGGCTGCTGGCGACCCTGCTCGCGTCGTGCGGCAGCGGGGGCCCGACGCCCGCGGACATCAAGCGCCGGCTCGACGCGCACGTCGAACAGGTCTTCGCGGGCGTCGTCACGGACGACGCCGCCCAGCTCGCCGCGGACAAGCAGCGCGTGCGCGACATGCACGCGATCGCCGCGCTGGTCGAGGACTACAAGAAGCGCAGCGGCCGCTATCCCATGGTGAGCGCCGACGGCGCGCTCAAGCAGGTCTTCATCGCCCCGGGCCGCCGCCGTATCGCGACGCGTCCGTCGTCGAGCTCGACACCTTCGCCAGCGACCTCAAGGCCGTCCTCGGCGCCGGCATCCGCATTCCCTTCGACCCCGACGGCGACACCGGCGGTGTGAAGATCTACTCGTACGGCGCGTACGGCGCCGGGTACACCGTCGCCGCCTCCCTGCATCATCACGTGGTGTTCTCGGAACGGGTCATGGGAGACACCATCCAGTATCGCGTGGGGTCGTACGAGAACGTGTCCCTGCCCGTTCTGGAGTACGCCAAGCTCATCGCCGGGACGTCGACGGTGCCCGCGCGGAAGTTCACGCGAGGCCAGTAACCGCCGCCGATCGCTCACTTGCCGTACAGCCAGTGCGGGAACCACAGGGCGACGCCGGGAAACAGCATCACCAGGAGCAGACCGACCAGCTGGAGCGCCATGAACTCCACCATGCCCCAGTGGATGTCGGTCAGGGTCCAGTCCGGCGCCACCGCTTTGAGGTAGTACGCGGCCGTCGCCAGCGGCGGGGACAGGAACGTCGTCTGGAAGTTCACCGCGACGAGGACCGCGAACCAGAGCGGATCGAAATTGAGGGCCATGATCGCCGGCTGGAGCAGCGGCACGAACACGAAGACGAGCGTCGGCCACTCGAACGGCCAGCCGAGCAGGAAGATCAGGGCCAGGACGACCAGCAACGTCCCCGTCGGCGGCAGGGGCAGGCCGATGAGAGTGTCCGTCATCAGCTTGGCCGAGCCGAGGCGCGTGAACACCGCGCCGAAGATGTTCGACGCGACCGCGAGGAAGAACATCATGCTCGACTGTTGCGCGGTCAGGATGACGGCGCTCTTGAGGCGCTTCCACGTCAGCGTTCGATACGCGAGGGCCATGAGCGCCGTGCCGACCACGCCCACGGCGGCGGCTTCGGTCGGCGTGGCCATGCCGGCCAGGATGGGACCCAGCGTGACCGCGGTCAGCACGCCGTGGGGCAGGATGCCGAGGGCCAGCTCGGCGAGGAGCTTGCCGAGCGGCATCGCACGCTCCTCGCGCGGAAGGGGCGGGCCCAGGCTCGGATCGAGCAGACAGCGAATGAGCGTCCAGGCGATGAAGATCCCCGCGAGCAGAAAGCCGGGACCGAACGAGGCGGCGTAGAGCTCGATCACGGGGACGCCCATCATCGGTCCCATCACGACCAGCATCACGCTCGGCGGGATCAGGATGCCGAGGCTGCCGCCTGCGGTGATCGCTCCGGCGGACAGGCGCGGGTCGTATCCAGCCCTCACCATCGTCGCCGCCGACATGATCCCGACGACCGCGACCGTCGCGCCCACGGTGCCGGCCGCGATGCCGAAGATGGTGGCGCTGACCAGCACCGCGACGTAGAGCGACCCGGGCAGTGGTCCGAGCAGCAGCCGCAGGGCGTGAAAGAGCCGCTCCATGAGGCCGCCCTCTTCGAGGAGGTACCCCATGAAGATGAACAGGGGCACCGCGACGAGCACCTGCTCTTTCATGAGTCCGATCGTATGGAACACGGTCAGGTAGAAGACGATGTCGCCGAACGCCACGATAGCCGAAGACGAGGGAGAGGAACAGGAGCGTGAAGGCGATCGGGAATCCCGCGAAGATCGCGACGAAGAAGACACACAGGAAGACGAACCCCAGCAGCTCGGGGCTCACGGCGGGGTGCCTCGCATCGTGCGTGCGCACCGGATCAGCTCGGACACGCCCTGGAGCACCAGCAGGGCCGCCGTCACCGGAATGACGGCCTTCACCGCGTACATCGGGACCGACACGACGACGATCCTGAGTCCCGTGCGCTCGCCGATCTCCCACGCCTGCCGCGCTTCGACCGCCCCCGCGTAGAGGATGCACAGCATGCCCGGGAAGAAGAAGAGCACGTAGCAGACGGCGTCGACGGTGGCCCGTGTCTTCGCCGACCAGCGTTCGTAGAACACGTCGGTCCGGATGTGGCCGCCCTTGAGGAGCGTGTAGGCCGCCGCCAGCATGAACTGCGCGCCGTAGAGCATCCAGCCGACGTCGTAGCTCCACTTGGTCGGCGCGTTGAACGCGTAGCGCGCGATCACTTCGTACGTGACCGCCAGGGTCATTGGCACGATGAACCACCCCGCGAGCCAGCCGGCGGCCGTGCTCACGGCGTCGATGGCCCGGACCACGCGGTCCACAGCGCCTGTCATCGAGCGGCGCGCCTCCCGGAGGTGGGTCGCCTCAAGACAGGTTCGGATAGAGGTTCGGAAGCCACCGCGTCGCGAGCGCGGTCGGAAAGATCAGCCGGACTGGATCGCGATGCCCGGATGAGGCCATCACCTGGCGCTCGATCAATTGCGACAGGACGGTGCGCGCCTGACGCTCACCGAGGCCCGTGAGATCGGGCACTCGTCCGCGCTCGAGCGTTCCTTTCTGAAATGCTTCACGGATGAGCGGGAATGACTTCGGATGTAACTGCCCGGCCGCGACCTGATCCGCCACCCACGCTTCGATCCGCGCGAGGAGGGTGCCGGCATTCAGCAGGCTCTCCATGAACTCGACTTGATCGACACAGGCGCGCAGGAAGAAGTCGCAGAAGTCGGTGAGTGCGGCATCATCATGGCGTCGTTCGTCGGCCGCCATGAGGAGCGCCTTGTATTCTGTATCGTTCCTCGCCAAACCTCGGGACACCGACCAGAGGCTCGTCCCGATTCCCGTGTCGCGAAACATCGCGTGCGACATCAGCCGAGCGACCCGACCGTTTCCGTCGATGAACGGATGGATCCACAACAACCGATGATGTGCGGCAGGCACGGCGACGACCTGCTCGATACGACTGAGACTGGCAGGACGGTAGGCCGCTTCAAAGCGCCCCAAGAATCTCGCAACGGCTCCTGGACTGATCGGCACGTGTCGCCCCACTTTCACATCACGCTGACGGAGCTCACCTGGAACGACACGAATCTTCTCGCGTGTTGCAGGATTCTCGACCCAGAGGAGATCATCGGGCAGGCGCGAGCAAAACTCGCGATGGACTGCGCCGATGAACGCGACTGTTGCGGGCGCCTCGGCCAGACCGGAGGGTGTATCGGGCGTTGCGCCGTCGAGCATCCCCTGGACTTCGATATGCGCCCGTGCCTCCAGCTGCAATGCCCGCTTGGTCGGCTCTTGCGAGTAGTCCTGACGGAGGGCGCGTTCGATGTCGAGCGGGTGAGTGTCGTGACCCTCGATGAGATTGCTGTAGTAGCAGTTCATCGAGCGAACCAATGCGCCAACCTCATCGCGGATCGCCGGGTGGAGTTGCGCCGCCACGCGATTGGCCTTCGCGACCAGGTCGACGGCGAGATCTTCGAGTCGGCGGCGGTTGCCACCGCTCGCCGCGGGAAGCATCGGCTCCATCAGAGATGGATGCTCTCCAGCGTCTCGGGCTTCCGAACCCGCCGAGTCCTTCAAAACAGCCGGAGAGAATGCCGGATCGATCGCCTGTCCATGCGTCACATATTCTACATATGTTTCGATAGCTTACAATGTAGTCCTCCCTTGTCTGAAACCGGTTCTATCGCCGGTTATTTTGCCGGATCTCCTCGCGTCGTCTCTTCGATCAGGGGCCGGCTCAGAACCCCGCGACGTACGGCAGCTTCTTCGCCGTCGCCTCGATCGTCGTCGCCGGCCTCCAGCAGCACCGCCGTCGAGTCCCACGTGCCGCCGACGAGCTGGTTGCGCGGGCCGTCGGGGACGGTGCGCCTTGATCACGCGGTCGCCGAAGCGCACTTCCTGCTTCTCGACGTCCACGTGCACGGTGTCCTTCGGCGCGCGCTCGACGGCCTTCTGCAGCCACTCGAGATCCGCCTGCGTGACGACGCAGGCAGGGGATGCCGAGCATCACGCAGTTGCCGAAGAAGATCTCGCCGAACGAGCCGCCGACGATCGCGCTGATGCCCCAGCGCATCAGCGCCTGCGGCGCGTGCTCGCGCGAGGAGCCGCAGCCGAAGTTCTGGCCGACGACCAGCACCGACGCGCCCTTGTAGACGGGCTGGTTGAACGGGTGCTCGGGGTTCTGCCTTCTTCGCGTCCTCGAAGGCGTGCTCGCCCATGCTCTCGAACGTCACTTCCTTGAGGTAGCGCGCGGGGATGATGCGGTCGGTGTCGATGTCGTTGCCCGGTGACCGGGATGCCGCGGCCCGCGATCTGCGCGCGCTTGAAGTCGGTGGCCGTGCTCATTTCAGGATCTCCCTCACGTCGGCGACGGCGCCGGTGATCGCGGCCGCGGCGACCATCGCCGGGCTCATCAGGAGCGTGCGGCCCGTCGGGCTGCCCTGGCGGCCGATGAAGTTGCGGTTGCTGGACGAGGCGCTCATCTCGCGGCCCACGAGCTGGTCGGGGTTCATGCCGAGGCACATCGAGCAGCCGGCCTTGCGCCACTCGAAGCCGGCGGCCTTGAAGATCTCGTGCAGGCCTTCGGCCTCGGCGGCCTTCTCGACCTGCTGCGAGCCCGGCACGATCAGCGCGCGCACGTGCTTGGCGACCTTGCCCTTCTTCGCCACCTCGGCGGCGGCGCGCAGGTCGGAGAGCCGGCCGTTGGTGCAGGAGCCGACGAACGCGACGTCGATCTTCGCGCCCTTGATCGGCTGGCCGGCCTTGAAGTCCATGTGCGCGAGCGCCTCGCGGAACGTCGGGCGCTCGTCCTCGGGCGCCGACTCCGGCGCGGGAATGCTCTTGCTCACGCCGACCGACATGCCCGGGTTGATGCCCCACGTCACCACCGGCTCGATCGCCGCGCCGTCGAGCGTCTTCACGTCGTCGAACGTCGCGCCGGGCTCGGTGGCCACGCCCTTCCACCACGCGGCGGCGCGATCGAACGCGGCGCCCTGCGCCACGTACGGCCGGCCGCGCAGGTAGTCGATGGTCGTCGCGTCGGGATTGACGTAGCCGCAGCGCGCGCCGCCCTCGATCGACATGTTGCAGACGGTCAGCCGCTCTTCCATCGTCATGCGGTCGATGACGCTGCCCGCGTACTCGTACGCGTAGCCGACGCCGCCCTTCACGCCGAGGACGTTGATGATCCAGAGGATCACGTCCTTGGCGTAGACGCCCTTGGCGAGCGCGCCCTCCACGCGCACCTGCCGCAGCTTCGGCTTCGCCATGGCGAGGCACTGCGTGGCGAGCACGTCGCGCACCTGCGTGGTGCCGATGCCGAACGCGATGGCGCCGACGGCGCCGTGCGTGGACGGTGTGGCTGTCGCCGCACGCGATCGTCATGCCCGGCTGGGTCAGGCCCAGCTCGGGCCCGATGACGTGGACGATGCCCTGCTTGCCCGTCGACATGTCGAAGAGCGGAACGCCGAAGTCCTTGGCGTTCCGGATCATGTGCACCGCCATCTCCTCCGCCAGCGGATCCTTGTAGGGGCGCGTCTGATCCGTCGTCGGGATGATGTGGTCGAGCGTGGCGAACGTGCGCTCGGGCATGCGCACCTTCAGCTTCGAGTCCTTCAGCATCTGGAAGGCCTGCGGCGTCGTCACCTCGTGGATCAGATGCAGGCCGATGAAGAGCTGGGTCTGGCCGGACGGCAGCGTCCGGACCGTGTGCGCTTCCCACACCTTGTCGAGCAGCGTGCGTGCCATGACGTCCTCCTTGCAGCGGACCCGCGTATGCTGCCCGAGGCGGACCGTGTAGTCCAGTCAATCGTTTCTACGGCAAATGGTAAGCTGCGCTTCATGATCGACGCCTCGCTCTTCCCCGCGCTCGAGACGCTGATCGCGGTGGCGCGGACGGGCTCGGTGGGCGCGGCGGCGCGCCAGCGGCACATCACGTCGTCCGCGGTGAGCCAGCAGATCCGGCGGCTCGAGAATCACTTCGGCCTCAAGCTCTTCGAGCGCGCGGGGCGCGGGGTGCGCCTGACGGCGACCGGGCGAGGCGGCGCTGCCCGTCGTGCGCGAGCTGTGGAGCGGCGCGGAGTCCGCCTTCGGTCAGCTTGCGGAGCTGGGCGGCCGTCCCGCCACCACGCTGCGCGTCGCGGCGAGCGACTACCTCGGCAAGGGGCTGCTGGCGCCCGTGCTGCGCGACCTGCTCGACGAGGATCCGCCGGTGCGCTTCGAGATCGTCACCACGCACTCGCGCGCGGGCGTGCGGCTCGTCGTGACGGGTGACGTCGACCTCGCGGTCGTCACCGGGCAGGAAACCCCGCGCGGCCTCGAGGACCGACACCTGTTCGACCAGCCGTTCGTCTGGGTGGGGCCGCGACGCGGGCGTGACCGCGCGCCGCTGACCGAGCGTCTGCGGCGCGAGCCGGTGCTGCGCCTGGCGGCCGAGAGTCGCGGCCGCGCGGTGCTCGAGCAGTACCTGGCCGACGAGCGCATCCGCCCGATCTCCACGATCGACGTGCCGAGCGTGTCGCTCCTGCTCTCCTACGTCTCGGGCGGCCTCGGCATCGGGCTCGTCCCGGCGCTGGCCCTCGCCGAGGCGCCGCCGGATCGCGTCGTCAGCGCGCCGGCCAACGTCCCGGCGCTGCCCGTCACCCTGGTGTGGCGTACGGCCGCGCGCCGCCCGCCCGCGCTGGCGCGGCTCGCCGACCTCCTCGCCTCCGCCGGCACGCGCGCGGGCGCGACGCTCAGTCGCTCGCCGGCGGCGCGCGACGGTCGTCGCGCTCCCGCTGGTCGTCCCGCTCCAGCAGCGCCGAGACGATCGCGCCGAAGACCAGGCCCCAGAACGCGGCGCTGACGTTGAAGATCGTCACCTGCGACGCCGTCACGATGAACGTGACGGTCGCGCCGAGGGTGAAGCGACCCTTGAAGCCGTGCACGAACGCGTTCTGGAGCACGCCGAGCATCGCGAGGCCGCCGAGCGCCGCGATGAACGCGGGCGGCAGCGCGAGGCCGAGGCTGGCGATCGCGGGCGCGAACAACGCGTAGACCCCGCACAGCACCGCGAACACGACCGCGCTCACCCAGCGATGCGCGAGCGGGCCCGACAGGTTCAGGATGCCGGTCACCGGACCCACGAGGCACGTCGGCACCGACCCGAGGATGCCGATCGCGATCGATCCGACGCCGCACGCCACCGTGATGGGATTCTCCGGCGGCCGGTAGCCGGCCGTGCGCAGGTACGCGAGGCCCTGCGCGTTGTGGATGCCGATGACCGTGATGGTGAGCGGGATCACCAGCTCCACGAGCGCGCGCACGGAGAACTCGGGCGTGTGGACGATCGGCGCGGCGATGCTCCAGTCGACCGCGCGGTCGAGCGGCACGCGCGCGTCGGCGGCGACGGCCACCACGCCCGCGATCAGCGCGGCCACGACCGGCGGCACGTAGCGCCCGATCGCGGCGACGAACGAGGCGAGCGCGTACGCCGCCACCATCGCGGCGGCGATCGCGAACTGGTCGCCGAACGCGCGCACGAGGCCGACGCCGATCGGCAGGAACATGGCCGCGACCATCGCCATGACCAGCGGGATCGGCACCCAGGCCATGACGCGCGTCGCGAGGCCGCTCGCGCCGAGCATCGCCATCAACACGCCCGTCACGAGGTACGCGCCGATGGCTTCGTTGAAGCTCAACCGATCGAGCGCCGTCCCGACGACGACGGCGCCCGCGATGCTCCACGAGAACGCCAGCGGCTGCCGGTAGTAGAGGCTGAACGCGATCGTCATCACGCCGGGCAAGCCGTAGCCGCTCGCCACCCACGACGCGATCTCGGCCTCGCTCAGATGTCCGCGCGCGGCGGCGGCGAGGAGGATCGCGAGCGGTCCCGTGCCGGCGAAGAGGAAGCCCACGACGCCGTTGCCGAGGGTGTGCTGATTGAGCGAAGTCACGCGGCCGTAGGATACTCTCGCCGCGAGGTGATCCCACGATGACGGACCTGCACGATCGCTCGATCGCGGAGCTGTCGCATCTGATCGCGGCTCGAAAGGTCTCGCCCGTCGAGCTGACCGAGGCGCTGATCGAGCGCGTCGAGCGCCACGACGGCCAGACCCACGCGTTCATCACGCGCACGTTCGACCTCGCGCGGCGCCAGGCGCAGGGACGCCGAGGCCGAGATCGTCGCCGGCCGGCATCGCGGCCCGCTGCACGGGATCCCGTTCGGACTGAAAGATATCTACGACACGCGCGGCATCCTCACGTCGGGCCATTCGCGCGTCTTCATCGACCGCCTCCCGGCCGAGGACGCCACGACGACTGCGAAGCTCTACGAGGCCGGCGCCGTCCTCCTCGGCAAGCTCGCGACCCACGAGATGGCGCACGCGGGGCCGTCGTTCGACCTGCCGTGGCCGCCGTCGCGGAACCCGTGGAACCTGGTGCACTTCACGGGCGGCTCCTCGTCGGGATCGGGCGCCGCGGTCGCCGCGGGCATGGTGCCGGTGGCGCTCGGCTCCGACACCGGCGGATCGATTCGCGGGCCGGCGTCGCTCTGCGGCGTGGTCGGGCTGATGCCGACGTTCGGGCTCGTGAGCCGCGCGGGCGTCATCACCAACTCGTACACGTTCGACCACTGCGGCCCGCTCGCGCGCACCGTCGAGGACTCCGCGATCGTGCTGCAGGCGCTCGCGGGCTACGACCCGAAGGACGCGGGGAGCCTGCGCCGCCCGATCCCGTCGTATCGCGACGCGCTCGCCGGCGACCTGCGCGGCGTGAAGATCGGCGTCCTGCGCTGGCACTGGGAGGAAGACGTGCCGGCGTCCCCGGATGTCCGGGGGGCGATGGACGCGGCGCTCGACGTGCTGCGCCGTCTCGGCGCCGAGCTCGAGGAGTGTCGCGTGCGGCCGCTCGGCCAGTACTTCGACGTCAAGATCATCATCGCCGAGAGCGAGATCTTCAGCGTCCACCAGAAGAACCTGGTGGCGCGGCCGAAGGACTTCGGCGCCGACTTCCGCTCACGCGTGCTGCCGTCGGTGCTCTTCACCGCGAACGACTACGTGCAGGCCACCCGCGAGCACCGCCGCATGATGGTCGAGATGGAGCCGCTGTACGCGAAGTTCGACGCGTTCGTCACCGCCGGCATGGGGGAGGCGCCGAAGATCTCGGACTATCGCAGCGTCTCGTTCTGGCAGAAGCCGAGCCTGCTGACCGCGTGGAACGTCACGAGCCAGCCCGTGCTCGCGCTGCCGAACGGCTTCGGGCAGGAACGGGCTCCCGCTCGGCATGCAGATCGTCGGCCGGCCGTTCGACGAGACGACGATCCTCCGCATCGGTCACGCGTACGAGCGCGCCACGGCGTGGCACACGAAGCGCCCGCAGCTCGCGCCCGGCGGAACGGCGCCGGAGGTCGCGACGCCGCCCGTCCTGTCCGGCGGCGCCGAGTCCGTCGACGCCGACACGCGCGATCTGTGCGTGAAGGCCGCGCGGCGCGCGGGCTTGCAGCTCGACGACCTCATGCTCACGCAGCTTCTCGAAGGCGCGCCGCACGCGCTCGCGATGGCGCAGCGCCTCCGCCGCGACCACGACGTGCACCACGAGCCGGCGAACGTCTTCAGCTTTCCGCCGTCGAGACCGCAAGGAGAGACCCCGTGAACATCCGACCGAATCGCGTGAAGGAAAAGCTCGCCGCCGGGCAGGTCGCCACCATTCTCTCCGGCAGCAACGACCCGGACCTGATCGATCAGCTCGGCACGCTCGACGTGGACGGCATCTGGCTGGAGGGCGAGCATGGCGGCGTCGACTACGCCGACCTCGGGAACCTGACGCGCGCCTGCGACCTCTGGGGCAAGACGTCCGTCGTGCGCGTGATGGACAACGACTACGCCACCATCTACCGCACGCTCGACCGCGGCGCGCAGGGGATCGTGGTGCCGCACGTCAACACCCGCGCCGAGGGAGAAGCTGCCGTCGAGGCGGCCAAGTTCGCGCCGCTCGGGAAGCGCGGGATGTTCACGAGCCGCCAGGGCTTCGGCGTGCCCGACTACCTCAAGACCGCCAACGATCAGAGCCTGCTGATCGTCCTCATCGAGGACATCGTCGCCGTCCGCAACCTGGACGACGTCGTCAAGGTCGACCACATCGACGTCTTCTTCGTCGCCCCGAACGACCTGGCGACCTCGATGGGGCACATCGGCAACCTGGGCCATCCCGACGTCCAGCAGACCGTCGACGGCGCGATCAGGAAGATCGTCCAGGCCGGACGCGTGGCCGGCACGCTCGTCAACGCGGCCAACGTCGAGCGCTACACGCGGCTCGGCGTGCGCGCGGTGATGACGAGCTTCTTCCCGTGGATCCAGGCCGGCGCGAAGGAGCTGGTCGAGCGCGCGGCGGCCGGCGCCAAGGGGTGATCGCGGTCGGCGGCAGGATCGCCGACCGTTGCCTGAAGTGACCCAATGTGTCACATTGGGTCACATGAAGACCATCTCCATCCGCGAGCTGCACGAACGGACCGGAGCCTGGGTGCGCAGGGCCGTCGAGCTCGGCGCCATCACGGTCACCGAGCGCGGGAAGCCGGTGGTCCGGCTCGAGGCCGTCGCTCACGGCACGCTGTCTAACCCATTCCGCGAGCGGCGGCTTCGACCGGGATATGCGCGGCTCAGGGGAAAGCTTGGCCGCGGGACCGACAGCACGGCGATCGTCGCGGAGGGTCGTGACCGCACACCCGTGTCGTGAGCTACTTCGATTCGTCCTACGTCGCCAAGTTCTACCTCGACGAGCCCGAGAGCAACGCTGTGCGCGGGCTCGCCGAGTCGCTCGGCCAGGTCCACTGTCTCGTCATCGGCCAGGCGGAGGTCGCCGCGGTCTTTCACCGGAAGTTCCGTGAAGGGGCGTTCGACGCCGGGGCGTTCAGGGAAGTGATGGCCCAGTTCGACGACGATTGCGGGCAAGGCCTGTGGACCTGGCTCCCGCTGACCAGCGCGCTTGCCGCGCGGACGGCGGGCGCCTTTTCACGTCTTCCCCGGCCGGTTTTCCTGCGAGCGGCGGACGCCTTGCATTTGACGGCCGCCCAGGAGCACGGGCTCCGCGACGTCTACACGAATGACCGCCACATGTCAGTGGCCGCACGGTACTTCCGATTGAAAGCCAGGGCGGTCACGGGCTCATAGGACGCGCGGGGCTCTGCCCAGTAGAGCCGCGCATCACCGACGTGGTGAACGCGACGATCGTGAGCCCCACGCACACCGCGTAGGCGCCGTTCATCGCGAGCACGAACGGCACCGGGTTCTCCGGCGTCGGGGTGGCGTCGGGCATGCCGGACGCGTAGCGGAACATCACGGTCAGGAGCAGGCTGCCGAGCGACGTCCCGAGCAGCGACCCGAGCCCGAAGACCATCTGCACCATGCCGGTGGCGAAGCCGCGGTATTCGCGCGGCACCGCGGTGATGAGCGCCGTCTGGTTCGCGGTGTTGAACAGTCCCTGCCCGAGCCCCGTGAGGGCCATGAGCAGCGCGGGCAGCATCCAGTGCGAGTCGATCCGCAGCGAGATCCCCACGACGAACGCCGCCACCATCATGAGCACGCCGCCGGAGGCGGGGAGCCTGGGGCCGATGCGATCCGTGAGCCGGCCGACGAAGGGGGCCAGGCTCACGGTGAAGATCGGCGCGGCGAGGAACAGGACCCCGATGAACGACGGCGAGTGGTGCAGGACGTCCTGCAGGTAGAACGGCAGCAGGAGCATGAGGATGCTCATGGTGGTCGCGGTGGCGAGGAGGCTCACCACGCTGAAGGTGAACATGCGGATCCTGAACAGCGCGAGGTTCACCACGGGATTGTGCGATCGCCGCTCGTGCACGAGGAAGCCGACGAGGGTCGCGGCGAACAGCGTGCCCATGAGCTCCTTCTGGCCGACGCCGATCATCTCGGCGCTCCGCCGGTCGACCAGCAAGGTGAGCACGACCGTCAGCGCCACGAGCAGCAACGCGCCGACGTAGTCGATCGGGGGCCGGCTCGCCGCCCGCGCTGACCGGCCGTCTCTGGGCCGGAGCGCCGTCAGCACGATCCCGGTGAGGCCGATCGGCACGAGCAGGAAGAAGATCCACCGCCAGCTCACCACGTCGATGACCAGGCCGCCGATGGGCGGCCCGAGCAGCACGCCGCCGTGAAACGACATGGTCATGAACCCGTTGGCGCGCCCCGCCGCGCCCTCGGGCATGGCCTCCATCGCGAGGACGCGCGTCGCCGAGGAGATCATGGCGGCGCCGATGCCTTCCAGCAGCCGGAAGCTGATCAACCACACCACGTTCGGCGCCATCCCGCAGAAGAACGCGCTCGACGCCATGATGGCGTAGCCGAGCCCGTAGATCGCGTAGCGGCCATGGATGTCGCCGAGCCGGCCGAAGACGACCGAGAGACTGATGCTGGCGAGCTGGTAGGCGATGATCGCCCAGGAGATGCCGAGGATGTTGGCCTCGAGCGCGGTCGCGATCGTGGGCATCGCCACGACGAAGCTGCGCCCGGCGAAGCCGGTGATGAACTGTCCGAGCATCGCATTGGCGAGAAGGAGCCGGTCGGTGCGTGGGATCATGGCCGTCACGCAGCTTACCGCCGTCGGGAGGATCCGAAGACACGTGAAGCTCGCAGAGGCGCTGGGCGTACGGAACGACGAGGTCGTCGCGCTGGTCGGCGGCGGAGGCAAGACCACCGCCATGTTCCGTCTGGCGCGCGAGATCGTGGAGCGCGGCGGCCGCGCGATCACCACCACGACCACGCGCATCTTCGCCGCGCAGATCGCGCTCGCGCCGACGCACGTGCCGGCCGCCGACGCGACGCGTGAGCGCGTGGCGGGCGCGCTCGCGAGCCACCGGAACGTGCTCGTCATCGGACCCAGGGAGCCGGCCACCGGCAAGGCCGAAGGCGTCTCGCTGGAGCTCTTCCGCGACCTGCGCGCGTGGTTTCCGGACGCGTGCCTCCTCAACGAGGCCGACGGCTCGCGCATGCGTCCGTTCAAGGCGCCCGCGGGACACGAGCCGGTGATTCCGCCGGAGACCACGCTGGTGGTGCCGGTGGTGGGCGCGGACATCTTCGGCCAGACGCTGGACGACGATCACGTCCACCGGGCCGAGCTGATCAGCGCGCTGACGGGCGCGCCGCTCGGGAGCGTGATCACCCCCGAGATCGTCGCGCGCGTGCTCGCGCATCCCGACGGCGGCTGCAAGGGCGTGCCGGCGAACGCGCGGGTCGTGGTGATGATCAACAAGGTGGACAGCCTCGCGGACCGCACGCCCGCGCACGACACCGCCGCGCGTCTCCTGCGCGCGCCGGCCGTCCACGCCGTGGTGCTCGCCGCGGTGCGCGCGGACACGCCGGTGCTCGAGGTCTGCACGCGATGACGCTCGACATCGCCCGCCTGCGCGCGGACACGCCCGGCATCACGAACGTCCTCCATTTCAACAACGCCGGCTCGTCGTTGCCGCCGCGACCGGTGCTCGATGCGGTCGTCACGCACCTCGAGCGCGAGGCGACGATCGGCGGCTACGAGGCCGCCGACGAGGCGGAGAAGCGGATCGAGGACGTCTACGACGCGGTGGCCGCGCTCATCGCCGCGCGCCCCGACGAGATCGCGTTCGTCGAGAACGCCACGCGCGCGTGGGACATGGCGTTCTACTCGGTGCCGTTCCGCGCCGGCGACCGCATCGTCACCGCCCGCGCCGAGTACGTCTCGAACTACCTCGCCTTCCTGCAGATGAAGCGGCGCGTGGGCATCGAGATCGACGTCGTGGAGAACGACGCCTCCGGACAGATCGACGTGGCGGCGCTCGAGCGCGCCATCACCCCGCGCACGAAGCTGATCGCGATCACGCACGTGCCCACGCAGGGCGGCCTCGTCAACCCGGCCGCCGAGGTGGGGCGGGTGGCCGCCCGGCACGGCATCCTCTACCTGCTCGACGCCTGCCAGTCGGTGGGCCAGCTCGCCATCGACGTGGGCCGCATCGGCTGCCACATGCTCTCGGCCACCGGACGCAAGTACCTGCGTGGCCCGCGCGGCACGGGCTTCCTCTACGTGCGGCGCGACACCATCGGCGCCCTCGAGCCGCCGTTCATCGATCTCGAAGCGGCCTCGTGGATCGACGCCGACACCTACGCGATCCGCGACGACGCGCGGCGCTTCGAGAACTGGGAGCGGTACGTCGCCGGCCAGATCGGTCTCGGCGTCGCCGTCCGCTACGCGCTGACCGTGGGGATGGACGCGATCGAGACGCGGGTGAAGGCGCTCGCCGCGCTGCTCCGCCGCGAGCTGGTGAAGCTGCCCGGCGTCAGCGTCCACGACCTCGGCGTCGAGCAGTGCGGGATCGTCACGTTCCTGAAGGCCGGGGAGACGCCCGCGGAGACGCGCCGGCGTCTGCGCGCGAAGCACATCAACGTCACCCACACGCAGGCGCGGTCCTCGCGCCTCGATCTCCCCACGCGCGGCTTCGACGCGCTCGTGCGGGCGAGCGTCCACTACTACAACGACGAGACGGAAATCGAGCGCTTCCTGCGCGCGGTGAGGGAGACGCCGTCCGGAGGCTGATAGAATCGCGCCCGCGCGAACCGCACACGCTACTCACTCCCAAGGAGGCCGCATGCGCACCAAGCCCGCCCTGACCACGTCCGATGTGCAGCAGATCGCCGCCGCCTGTCGCAAGGAGGCCGAGACGAACAAGTGGAACGTCACCATCGCCGTGGTCGACGATGCCGGGTTCCTCCTCTACCTGGAACGCCTGGACGGCGCGGGCCCCATGACCGCCGAGGTGGCCACGGCGAAGGCGCGCACGGCGGCGATCACCCGGCGTCCGACCAAGATGTGGGAGGACCTCGTCAAGGATCGTCCGGCGATGATGAAGTTCCCGGACAACCTGCCGATCCAGGGCGGGGTGCCGATCATGTACCAGAACGAGTGCGTCGGCGCGATCGGCGTGTCGGGCGTGCAGTCGCAGCAGGACGAGCAGATCGCGAAGGCCGGCGCCGCGACCGTGGGCGCCTGACGCGCATGACCACGGTGGAGACGGCGCGCGGTCCGATCGCAACCTCCGAGCTCGGCCCCACGCTCATGCACGAGCACATCGTCACGCGCTCGCCCGGCGTGCAGGAGAACTGGCCGCACCTCTGGGATCGCGAGTCGATCGTCGCGCTCGCCGAGCAGAAGATGACCGATCTCTACGGCCGCGGCATCCGCACGATCGTCGATCTGACGACGGTCGACCTGGGCCGGGACATCGACCTGATCGCCGCGGTGGCGCGCCGCTCGCGCGTGCACGTCATCGTGGCCACCGGCGTGTGGTGGATGCCGCAGCGGTACTTCAGCGCCCACGGCGTCGACGCGGTGGCCGACCTCTTCATCCGCGACATCACGCAGGGGATCGGGACGAGCGGCGTGAAGGCCGCCATCATCAAGTGCGCCACCGACACGGCGGGGGTCACGCCGGTGATCGAGAACATCCTGCGCGCGTCCGCGCGGGCGCAGAAGGCGACGGGCGTGCCGATCTCGACGCATACCTGGGCCGCCGGCCGTTCGGGCGAGGCGCAGCAGGCGATCTTCGCGCAGGAAGGCGTCGACCTCCGCCGCGTGATCATCGGCCACAGCGGGGACAGCGAGGACCTGACCTACCTCCGCGGGCTCATGGAGCGGGGGAGCACGATCGGCATGGACCGCTTCGGGCTCGAGCACTTCCTCTCGACGGCGAAGCGCGTCGAGGTGCTCGCGCGCCTGTGCGCCGAAGGCTACGCGGGCAAGATGGTCCTCTCGCACGACGCCAACTGCTGGAGCGACATGCTGTCGGAGGACGCCAAGCTCCGGACCCGCCCGCGCTGGCACTACAACCACATCTCCGACGACATCCTGCCCGCGCTCCGGGCGGCCGGCGTGAAGGACGATCACATCGATCAGATGCTGGTGCACAACCCGCGCGCGATCTTCGAGGCGCGGAACGAAGGAGGCCGCTGATGGCCGTGATCCTGGGCACGGGCGCCCATCGGTACGAGGTTCTCGAGAGCTGGGCGAAGCTGCCGCCGGGGATGGAGTTCAACGCCGACGTCGCGGCGGTCGGGATCGATACCCAGGATCGCGTGTACGCGTTCAATCGCGGCGCGCATCCGATGATGGTCTTCGACCGCGACGGCAATCTGCTCAAGACGTGGGGAGAAGGACTGTTTCCCCGGGCGCATGGCGTGCACATGGCGCCCGACGAGACGCTGTGGCTGACCGATGACGGCGATCACACGGTCCGCCACTGCACGCTCGACGGCAAGGTGCTGCTGACCCTCGGCATCCCGGGCACGCCGAAGCCCTACATGAGCGGCGAGCCGTTCCACCGCTGCACGCACACCGCGCTGTCGCCGCAGGGCGACCTCTACGTCTCCGACGGCTACGGCAACGCGCGCGTCCACAAGTACGCGCCCAACGGCACACTCCTCCTCTCGTGGGGCGAGCCCGGCACCGATCCGGGCCAGTTCAACATCCCGCACAACATCTGCTGCGACGCGGAAGGCTGGGTCTACGTGGCCGACCGCGAGAACCATCGCGTCCAGGTCTTCGACGGCAACGGGAAATACGAGACGCAGTGGAACAACATGCACCGGCCGTCCGGCCTCTACCTCCACCGCGGTCCCGAGTCGCGCTTCTACGTGGGCGAGATCGGGGGCGGCGTGGGCGTCAACATCGACATGCCGAACATCGGGCCGCGCGTCAGCATCTACAGCGCCAAGGGCGAGATGCTCGCGCGACTCGGCACCCGCGCCGCCGGGCTCGAGCTCGGCCAGTTCATCTCGCCACACGGGCTCGCCGTCGACTCGCGCGGCGACATCTACGTCGGCGAGGTGTCGTTCACCAACTGGGGCCGTCGCGGTCCCCACCCGCCGGGGCTCCGGAGCCTGCAGAAGCTCGTCAAGGTCCGCTGACCGCGAGGAGTCTACCGGCGTAGCGGCAGTCGCGGAGCGGCACGGCTCCGCCGGGCCGCGGAGCGCGGGGGGACTTGGGGGGGCCCGCCTCGGGTCCCCCATCTCAATCGATCGAGCGGCACGGCTCCGCCGGGCCGCGGAGCGCGGGGGGATTGGGGGGTGCGTCTCGCACCCCCCATGTCAACCAGTCGGCTGCACACGGTCGATGAACTCGAGCGTCGCCTGCGCGCAGCGCTCGGCGTCACTCGCGGCGACGTGGAACGAGTTGCCCGGGAGGACGAGCAGCTCGGAGTGCGGGATCGTCTGCTGCCAGGCGCGCGTTTCCTCCACCGACCCGAGCCCGCTCTCCTCGGTGGTGATCACGAGCGTGGGGCACGCGATCTTCGGGAGGTCGGCCCGGATGTCCGAGTAGTTGATCGCGGCGTTGAAGCCGACCAGCGTCGAGACCGGCGCGCGGCCCATGAACTCGATCCACCACGCCACCCCTTCGGGGGGAAATCCGTCACCCAGGCGGCCGGCCATGGTCCGTCGCGCCCAGTGCTCGACGCCGAGCGTCTCGAACTCCTGGGTCAGCGCGGGGATGTTCTCGGCGCCCTTGCGAAGCGGCGGCGGCGAGCCGATCACGGTGAGCGTCGTCACGCGCTCCGGGCGGCGCGCGGCGAACGCGCGCGCGATGATGCCGCCGATCTTCGCGCCGGCGAGATGGAAGCGGCGGATCCCGAGCGAGTCCATGAGGCGAGCGTAGTCGTCGATGATCACGTCGAGCGACCACGTGAAATCACGCGGCATCGGCGTCGACGCGCCGTACCCGCGCATGTCCGGCCGCACGACCCGGAATCGCCGCGCCAGCAGGGGCACCCACGCGTACCACGCGAGGCTGCTCTCGCAGTTGCCGTGCAGCAGCAGGAGGGTCTCCGGCTCCGTCCACGGGTCGGTGAAGTCGTCGACCAGGTAGTGCATCTCGAGCTCGGGCGACGCCTTGAAGGTGGGCATCACAGTCCTCCGGTGGGCTATCCTACGGAGCGGAGGCCGCCATGGCGAGACACCTCCTGCTCGTGGCCGTGCTGGCTGTGCTGCTCCTCGTCACGACGGCGCCGGCTCTGGAGACGCCGACCTTCAACGGCGAGGTCGTCCGGATCCTCCAGACGCGTTGCCAGACGTGTCATCGTCCGGGCGAGCACGCGCCGTTCCCGCTGCTCACCTATCGCGACGCATTCCAGCGACGGGACGATCTTCGCGATGCCGTCCGGGGACGCGTCATGCCGCCGTGGAAGCCCGTGCCCGGCTTCGGCGATTTCCTGGAGCCCCGCCGTCTCTCCGACGCGGAGCTCACGACGCTGGTGCGCTGGATCGAGGCGGGCGCGCCGGAGGGAGATCCGGCGAAGCTTCCGCCGCCGCTGGTGTTTCCGAAGGGCTGGGCGCTGGGTCCGCCCGACCACGTCCTCGAGATGGCCGAGACATACACGGTGCCCGCGCGCGCGAGCGACGTGTATCGCTGCTTCGTGATCCCGACCAATTTCCCCGAGGATCGCTGGGTCACGAAAGTCGAGTTCGCTCCGGGCGACCGGAAGCTCGTCCATCACATCCTCTCGTACATCGACACGACGTCCGCGGCGGACGCGCTCGATCGCGGCGATCCCGGTCCCGGCTACACGTGCTTCGGCGGGCCCGGATTCATGTCGGCGGGTGGTCTTTCCGGCTGGGCCCCGGGCATCCAGCCACGGGTGATGGAGGACGGCGTCGGCATGCTCCTGCCGAAAGGCGCGAACGTCGTCCTGCAGATGCACTACAACAACACCGCGCCGCGGGACCGCACCGACCGGACGCGCATGGCGCTGCACTTCGCGCGGACGCCGATCGACAAGCGGCAGCGCAGCATTCCGATCCTGAACCGCGCGTTCACGATCCCGGCCGGCGAGCGCCGCTACGAAGTCCGCGCGTCGTGGACGGTGCCGCCCGGCCGGAACTTCCACGCCAACACCATCGCGCCGCACATGCACCTGCTCGGGCGCGAGATGAAGGTGACGGCCACCCTCGCCGATGGCACGGTGCGTCCGCTCATCCACATCGACGACTGGGACTTCCACTGGCAGGGGAACTACACGTTCGCGCAGCCGGTGCCGTTGCCCTCCGGGACCCGGATCGACATGCTGGCCGTGTTCGACAACTCCGCCGAGAACAAGCGCCAGCCGGCGCGTCCTCCGCGTCCGGTGAGCTGGGGCGAAGGCACGACCGACGAGATGGCGATCGTCTTCATCGGCGTGACGGTCGACGAGGAGCGCGTCCGATAGACATGGGGGGCTCCGGGCGCCCCCCAACCCCCCACGCCTCCGGGCGGACGTGAAGTCCGCCCTCCGGCGAGTGCCTTACGACTGCGGCTCGATCGTGACCTGTTCGGCGTACGCGGCGCGGTAGCCTTCGTACGAGCGTTCGTAGGCGGCCCGGGCCATCTCATCGAGATCGGCGACCGGCGCCGGCTCGAGCGCGAAGTGGCCGAACGCATCGACTCCGCGCACCAGCATCGCCGGCGTCTTGTGCTTCACGCCGAGATGCTTCACGTGCGTGGGGATGTAGCTGATCGCGAGGCCGACGCGGCGTCCGGCGGATCGATTCGGCTGCGAGCGATGCAGGCACAGCGTGTGGTGCAGCGAGAACTCGCCGGCGCGCAGGGGCGCGTGGACGGCCGGCGTGTCGTCCACCTCGACCACGACCGCCTGCCCCGCGCGATTCACGCTGCTGGCGACGACGCCCGCGCGGTGGGGGAGTTGCCCGCGCTGGTGACTGCCCGGCAAGAACTCCATGCAGCCGTTCCCGGCCGTCGCGTCGGTGAGCGCGAGCCACGCGGTCACGTGCACGTACGGACGCAGGCCGAAGTACGTGGCGTCCTGATGCCAGGCGGCGATCGCCGGACTCTCGGGCTCCTTGATGAACCACGTCGAGGTGTAGACGAGGATGTCGGGACCGATGAGCGCCTCGACAGCGTCCAGGATCGCCGGGTGTCGCACGAGCCCGTGCACCCAGGCGAGGAGGACGTGCGTGCGCGACCGGTAGCGCGGGTCGGTCCGATCGGACGTCAGGGGGCCGCCGACGGACCGCTCGAACGCCTCGAGCTTTTCGCGGTAGTCTGACGCCTGTTCGGGCGTGAGGGCCGCCACGGGCGCGAGGAAGCCGTCTCGCCCGTAGCGCTCCACCTCGGCCGGCGTTAACGTCGCAGGCATCATGCTCGGGATTCTAGCGGAGAGGAGCCTTCAATGGCGGTCATCCTGGGGACGGGCGCCTACCGGTACGAGGTCGTCGACACCTGGGCGAAGCTGCCGCCCGGGCGCGAGTTCAACTGCGACGTCGCGGCGGTGGGCGTCGACCGGCAGGACCGCGTGTACGCGTTCAACCGCGGCGCAGCATCCGATGGTCGTGTTCGACCGCGACGGCAACTTCCTCCGCTCCTGGGGCGAAGGCGTGTTCCAGCGCCCGCACGGCGTGCACATGGCGCCCGACGACACGCTGTGGCTCACGGACGACGGCGACCACACCGTCCGCCACTGCACGCTCGACGGCAAGGTGCTGCTGACGATCGGCATCCCCGGCGCGCCGACGCCGTACATGAGCGGCGAGCCGTTCAATCGCTGCACGCACACCGCGCTGTCGCCGCAGGGCGATCTCTACATCTCCGACGGCTACGGCAACGCGCGCGTCCACAAGTACGCGCCGAACGGCACGCTGCTCTTCTCGTGGGGCGAGCCGGGCACCGATCCGGGCCAGTTCAACATCGCGCACAACATCTGCTGCGACGCCGACGGCTGGGTCTACGTCGCCGACCGCGAGAACCATCGCGTGCAGGTGTTCGACGGCAACGGCACGTACGAGACGCAGTGGGTCAACATGCATCGACCGTCCGGGTTGTACCTGCACCGCGGTCCCGAGCCGCGCTTCTACATCGGCGAGAGAGGCGGCGGCATGCCCGTCAACTTCGAGATGCCGAACATCGGGCCGCGCGTGAGCATCTACAGCGGGAAGGGCGAGATGCTCGCGCGTCTCGGCACGCGCCCCGCCGGGCTCGAGACCGGGCAGTTCATCGCGCCGCACGGGCTCGCCGTCGATTCGTACGGCGACATCTATGTCGGCGAAGTGTCGTTCACGAACTGGCGCAACCGCCATGGGACCGAAGCCGGCCCCGGACGGACTGCGGAGCCTGCAGAAGCTCGTCAGGGTGCGCGCATGAGCCTGACCCCGACCGAGCTTCGCGAGCACCTCACGCTGGCCGCGGCGAAGGCCGGGCTGACGTTCCCCGAGCTCGTGCTGCCCGACGCGCACGACGTCGTGCTCAACCGGATGCGCTTCCACTATCTCGACTGGGGCACGTCCGGCCGGACGCCGATCGTCTTCCTCCACGGCGGCGGGCTCAACGCGCACACGTGGGACCTCGTGTGCCTGAGCCTTCGTCGCGAGCACCACTGCCTGGCGCTCGATCAGCGCGGGCACGGTGACAGCGAGTGGTCGCCGGTGATGGACTACACGACCGAGAGCCAGGTGGGCGACCTCGAGGCGTTCGTCGATCGCCTCGGTCTCGATCGCTTCATCCTCGTCGGCATGTCGCTCGGCGGGGCCAACGGCCTCGCGTGGGCCGGACGCCACAGCCAGCGGCTCGCCGGGCTCGTGCTCGTCGACGTCGGTCCGGAGACCCGCGCCGCGGGCGCGCAGAAGATCGCCGCGTTCACGTCCGAGAAGAAGCCGTTCGAGTCGATCGACGAGGTCATCGAGCGCGCGCTCAGCTTCAACCCGCGGCGCGACCCCGCGCTGCTGCGCCTCTCGCTCCGTCACAACCTCCGGCAAACGCCCAGGGGCCAGTGGATCTGGAAGTACGACCAGCGCCACCGAGGCGCCGCCCCCGATCCTGGGGCCCAGGAGCGTCGTCGCGCACTCCTGTGGGACGCGGTCGGCAAGGTCCAGTGTCCGACCCTCGTCGTGCGCGGCGCCCAGAGCGACGTGTTCCACGACGAGGACGCCGAGCGCCTGGCCGGCTCGCTCGCCCGCGGCCGCTGGGTGCGGGTCGAGAAGGCCGGCCACACCGTGCAGGGCGATAATCCAGCAGGACTCCTCACCGAGCTCCGCGCGTTCCTGGGCGAGCTCGACCGATGAACCCCTCTAAAGGAGGCAGCATGACCGAGCCCATCACGATGCAGATCTTCTCCGACTACGTCTGACCCTGGTGCTATCTCAGTACCGTGCGTATTGAGAAGCTGAAGACCGAGCACAACGTGAAGGTGGAGTGGGTGCACTTTCCCCTGCATCCGGAGACCCCGCCGGAAGGCCAGGCGCTGGCCGATCTGTTCCGCGGCCGCAGCCCGGAGCAGCGCAAGGCCATGCACGCGCAGATGAAGGCGCGCATGGACGCCGAAGGGCTTCCGTACGGGGAGCGCACGCATACCTACAACAGCCGCCTGTCCCAGGAGCTCGGGCAAGTGGGCGGACACGCAGCCGGGCGGCGAGGCGTTCCACGACGCGATGTTCCGCGCGTACTTCGTGGAGGCCCGCGACATCTCCCAGCCCGCGGTGCTCCTCGAGATCGTCCAGCAGGTCGGACTCTCCGTCGACGGCGCCCGCGAGGTGCTGGAGAAGCGGACGTTCAAGGCCGCGGTGGACGCGGACTGGACGCTCTCACGGCAGTACGGGATCACCGGCGTGCCGACGTTCGTCGTCGGCCAGCGCGGCGTCGTCGGCGCGCAGCCCTACGAGGTGCTCGAGCAGCTCGTGCGTGACTCTCTCGAGTGAGGTGAATCGATGAGCGTGGCCCTCAACGGCATCAAGATCCTGGACCTGACGCAGTTCGAGGCGGGCACCTCCTGCACGCAGATGCTGGCGTGGCTCGGGGCCGACGTGATCAAGGTGGAGGAGCCGGGGAAGGGTGATCCCGGCCGCTACGGCCGCGCCGAGAAGCCCGGCGTCGACAGCAGCTACTTCCTCTTGCTCAACGCGAACAAGCGGAGCGTCACGCTCAATCTGAAGAGCCCGCAGGGCAAGGCCATGTTCCTCGACATGGTCAAGCAGGCGGACGTCCTCGTCGAGAACCAGGCGCCCGGCGCGCTCGAGCGCAACGGTCTCGGCTACGACGCGCTCTCCGCGCTGAACAAGCGCCTGATCTACGTCTCGATCAAGGGCTTCGGCACCTACGGCCCGTACAGCGGCTACAAGAGCTTCGACATGATCGCGCAGGCCACGGGCGGCGCCATGTGCGTGACCGGGTTCCCCGGCTCCCCGCCGCTCAAGCCCGGCCCGACCATCGGCGACTCCGGCACGGGCATGCACGCCGCCTTCGGCGTGATGGCCGCGCTGTGGCAGCGCGAGTCCTCGGGACAGGGCCAGCGTGTGGAGCTGTCGATGCAGGACGCGGTCGTGAACCTCTCGCGCATCGCCTTCCGCCTCGCGTACGCGGGCGGTGAGTTCGAGCCGCGCCGTGGCAACGAGATCGCCAACACGTCGCCGTCGGGCATCTACCGCTGCAAGCCCGGAGGGCCCGACGACTACGCGTACATCTATCCGCAGCCGGTGCGCCGTCACATGTGGGACGCGCTGCTGAAGACCGTCGGCCGCGACGACCTCATCGGCAATCCCGGAGTGGTCCGATCCGAAGTGGCGGGCCGCGCACAAGGACGAGGTCAACGCGCTGGTCGAGACGTGGACGATGACGCGCACCAAGCACGAGGTCATGGCCGCGCTGGGCTCGGCGGGCGTGCCGACGGGGGCGTGCCTGACGCCGAGCGAGGTCCTGTCCGACCCGCACCTCATCGAGCGCAAGATGATCACGACCATCAAGCATCCGGGCTGGGGCGAGTTCACCATGCCGGGCAACCCGGTGCAGCTCTCGAAGTCGCCGACCGAGGTCAAGCCCGCGCCGCTCCTCGGCGAGCACAACGCCGAGGTCTACAAGGAGTGGCTGTCGCTGGGCCCGGAGGAGCTGGGCCGACTGAAGAGCGAGGGCGCGATCTAGGCGAGCATCGCCAGCGTCTGCTCCAGCGTCCGCACGCGCGCGTACATCTTCATCGACGTGTCGAGGCTGTACGCGTGCGCGGCGGCGTCGCCGCCCCAGCAGCATTCACGAACGACCACCGTGTCGAGATCCATGCTGAACGCCTCGCGCACGCTCGTCTCGACGCCGCGATTCGTCGCGCCGCCGCCGATCACCAGCGACGTGCGGCCGAGAAATCGCAGCAGCTCGGCCACCCCGGTGCCGTAGAACGCGCTCGGGCCGGCGCTTGAGGAACACGTAGTCCTCCGGCCGCGGCGCGATCTCGTCCGGGAATCCCGCCTCCGGCGTGCCCTCGACGCAGTTCGTGAGCGACGGCACGCCCGTCGCGACGCTGAGGTCGGTGGGGAGGAACACGACGTCCGCGCCGTCGGCGCGGCTCACCGGCGTCGTGTAGATGATGGGCATGCTGCGGGCGCGACACGCGCCGATCACGGCGACCCACGCGTCCAGCACGGGCTTCATCGCCGCGCGCCGCGTGGCGTCGGCCGGCGTCAGCGCGCGCCGGCACGCGTCGTAGACGATCAGCGCGGCGTGCGGGACGTCGATGCGGTTGGCGGTGCCTCGTGTGCTCATCGGACTACTCCGCCACCAGGGCCGCGTCGGCCACGGCGTCGTCCAGGACGAGCCCGAGGCCGGGACCGTCCGGCGGAATGAGGAACACGCCCTCCGCCGTCCGCTCCTCGCGCAGCACGGGGCCCTTGAAGAGCCGGCTCTGGAACTCCAGCAGCGGGTTGTCCGGCATGAAGTACTCGATCCACTTCACGTTCGGCAGCCCGGCCGCGAGATGGATGTGGACCGACTGCAAATTCCACGGCGACACCGGCACGCTCGCGAGCGTGGCGAGCGCGTGGATGCGGAGCCAGTCCGTGATGCCGCCGGTGATCGCGGCGTTCGGCTGCACGATGTCGACCGCGCCGTGCTCGATGAGCTGCCGGAACTCCGTCACGCCGACGTGCTGCTCGCCACCGACGATGTACGTGCGGCCCGCGCGCTGCCGGATGCGCACGTAGCCGGGGATGTCGTCCGGCGGGACCGGCTCCTCGAGCCAGTACACGTCGTAGCGCTCCCACCGCTTGAGCTGCTGGATCGCGGTGTCGACGTCCCACGTGCCGTTCACGTCCACCATCAGCTTCACGTCGGGCCCGATGGCCGCGCGGACGTGCTTCACGCGCTCGGTCGCCTCGTCGAGCGACACGTACGTGGCGGAGCCGCGGATCTTGAGGGCGGTGTGGCCCTGCTTGACGTACTCCGCGGCCTTCGCGGCGAGCTTCTCGGGCGGGAGGTGGTGCGCGCAGTTCGCGTAGGTCGCCACGCGTGCCCGCGCGCCGCCGAGGAGCGCCGACACCGGCGCGTCGAGCTGCTTCGCCTTGAGGTCCCAGAGCGCGAAGTCGATGGCGGCGATGCAGAACCGCACGATGCCGTCGCCGCCGCGCCGCGGCACCGCCTCGTACATCCGCCGCCAGAGCGCGTCGATGAGGAGCGGATCCTGACCGAGGATCGCGGACTTCAGCGTGCGCCGGATCAGCATCGCGACGATGTCGCTGGTCGCGCTGCCCCCGCTGGCCATGCTGACGAACCCCGTCCCGCTCACGCCGGCGTCCGTGTGGACCTTGACGATCTGGATGCCCGCCGCATCGGCGCGGGCCTCGCGCGATGCGCTGTAGCGCTTCACGGTCACGTCCGTGATCTTCACCCGTCGACTCCTCTTCGTGGCAGGATGCCCGAGTGTACATTCACGGGCGCTGCGAGGCCGGATTCGAGCGGATCCGAGACGCGTTCGCCGACACGCTCGCCTCCGGCTTCGAGGTGGGCGCGGCCGTCGCCGTCTACGTCGACGGGCACGCCGGT
This sequence comes from uncultured Candidatus Rokubacteria bacterium, assembly GCA_963707305.1. GTDB lineage: Bacteria > Methylomirabilota > Methylomirabilia > Rokubacteriales > CSP1-6 > VGLJ01. The sequence continues at coordinate 71,856 of CAVPPZ010000019.1, read as the reverse complement.
CGTCGATCTCTGGGGCGGCCATGCCGACGCCGCGCGGACGCGACCGTGGGAGCGCGACACGATCGTCAACCTCTACTCGATCGGGAAGGCGATCACCGCGATCTGCGCGCTGCGCCTCGTCGAGGCCGGCGTGCTCGATCTCGACGCGCCGATCGCGCGCTACTGGCCCGAGTTCGCGCAGGCGGGCAAGGCGCGGATCCCCGTGCGCCATCTGCTCACGCATCAGGCCGCGCTGCCGGCCGTCGCGCGCCCGCTGCCAGCGGACGCGTGGAGCCGCTGGGACGTCATGACGGAGGCGCTGGCCGCGCAGGCGCCGTGGTGGGAGCCCGGCGCCGGGCACGGCTATCACGTCAACACGCAGGGATTCCTCATCGGCGAGGTCGTGCGACGGATCACCGGCAGGACGCTCGGCACCTATCTGCGTGAGGAGATCGCCGAGCCCGCCCGCGTCGATTTCTTCATCGGCACCGGTCCCGCGCTCGACGGACGCTGCGCCGACCAGGTGCCCGCGCCGCCGAGTCCCGAGGACGAAGAACGCCGGCGTCAGCTCGGCGTGAACCCCGAGAGTCTGAGCGGCGTGCCGCTCATGCGCCTCAACGCCTATCGCAACCCGCCGGAGTCTTTCCGGCAGCGGGATCATCAACACGCGCGCATGGCGCGCGGCGGAAGTGCCGTCGACGAACGGCCACGGCCATGCGCGCGCCGTGGCGCGTCTCTACTCGGCGCTCGTGGGCGATGGGACGCTGGACGGCGTGCACATCCTCTCGCCGGAGACCGTCGCGCGCGCGATCGGGGAACAGGTGTACGGCGACGACATCGTGCTCCAACGCCCCACGCGCTTCGGGCTCGGGTTCCAGCTCACGATGGCCGAGCGCCCGCTCGGACCCAACCCGCGCGCGTTCGGGCACTTCGGCGCCGGCGGCTCGCTCGGGTTCGCGGATCCCGACGCGCGCGTCGCCTTCGGCTACGCCATGAACCAGGGGCGGGTCGGCTGGCAGCACAAGCACGTGCGCCGGCTCATCGATCTCGTCTACGCGTCGCTGTAGCGGACGGCATCGCGAGCTCGGCCGGCTCGCGCTGACAGACGTCGAGCGCGGTCACGGCCAGCACCTGCGTGACCTTGACCATCTCGCTGACGAGCACGCAGGCGTCGTCCTCGTCGGCGTTGCCGCGGATCGTCGCGGGGCCGTAGAGCAGGCACGGGATGCCGGCCTTCCAGAGATGGCACGTGTCATCCGCGCTGTACGAGTGCGGCAGCACGGTCCCGATGGCCTTCGGCTCCTGGCCGGTGACGGCGCGATAGCTCCGCGCGACCGCCTGGACGATCGGCGCATCGACCGGGATGTCGAACGGGTCCATCACGAGGCGCCGCCGTCCCTTGAAGCTCGCGGGCGGCGGGATCTCGATCTCGTACCGGAGCGTCGGATCGCGCGCGGCGAGCGGGTCGAGCGCCTGACGGATGTCGGCGACGATCCCGTCGACCGTCATGCCCGGCAGGAAGTGGACGTCGACGATGATCGTGCAGAGGTCCGGCACGTACGGTGGCTCCACGAGCACGTAGTCATGACCGCGTCCGCCGAGGATGCCGCCGATGTTGAGCCGCGGGAACGCGGGCAGGTCGGGACGCGGCGTGTGGCGGAACTGCACGCGCTGCAATGCCTCGATCACCGCGGTCATCGTGTGGACCGCGTTCACCGTGCCCTCGAGGCGGCCGATGTGCCCGGTCACGCCGTACGTGTGAATCGCCAGGTGCACGATGCCCGAGTGCACGGTCACGAGATGATCGGCGCCGAACGGCTCCGCCACCACCGCGGCGTCGGTGCGGAAGCCGCTCTCCATCAGGTAGTGCGTGCCCTCGCCGCCCTGCGTCTCGCCGGCGACGCACGCGACGACGAGATCGCCCGCGCAGCCGCACGCCGGACCGCCGGATCGCCTCGGCGGTCATGATGATGCTGGCGAGGCCGCCCTTCATGTTCTGCACGCCGTGGCCGTAGAGCCGGTCGCCTTCGAGCGTCGGCGTCCACGGATCGCGCCGCCAGCGCCGGGTCAGCGCGTTGATGTCGGTGTGGCCGTTCAGCATGAGGCTCGCGCCGCCGCCCGTGCCGCGCAGCGTGGCGATGGTCTGGAACCGCCCGGGCTCGATCTCCTGGAGGTCGACCTGCGTACCCGCGCTCACGGAAGAACGCGTCGAGGAACCGCGCGACGGGCGTCTCCTCGGTCTTGAAGCTCGGGATGCGGATGAGCGCGCTGGCGAGGTCGATCAGCTCCTGTGCGTCGACGCGGGCCAGCACCGCGCGTGTCCGATCATCCATCGGAGGTGTCCGCCTTTCGCCGGCGCGGCAGTCCGAGCGCCACGACGATGCCGACGGCGTTGCCGCCGGCGGCGATGAGGATCGCGGTGCCGTAGCCGCGTGTCACGTCGAACAGGTAGCCGGCGGCGGTCGGCAGGATGATGGCGGCCGCGCACCACGCCAGGTAGATGCGGCTCGCGATGCGACCGTAGAGCGCGCGCCGCCAGTAGACGGCGACCGCGGCCGCCGTCACGCCCGAGATCAGCCCGTAGCCGAACCCGACGAGCGCGAGCGCGACGACGGACACGCCGGGCCCGGGCCACGCCGTCAGCGCCACGTTGCCGGCGAGCGCGATGACGTGAGCGCCGGCGGCGACGGTGGGAATCGTGAGCCAGTCGACCATCCAGCCGCCGCCCAGGCGCGCGACCGCGATCGTGCCCGCGATGAACGTGGTGCCGTAGACCGCGAGCGCCGTCGCGCCGCCGTAGGCGGCGATGATGCCGGCGGCCTGGCTGAGCACCATCAAGCCCGGCGGACGCGGCGAGAAAGAACACGAACCAGAGCCGCCAGAACACGGACGCCGCGTCGCTCGCCGGCCTCCGGCACGGCGGCGGCGCCGGCCGTCGGCGAGCGTCACGCCCGCGCGCGCGATCAACGACGCGCTGATGCACCCCGGTGACGGCGAGGACCGCGGCGAGTCCGCCCATCGTCGCGCGCACGCCGAACTCGCGGACGCCCCAGCCGAACAGCGGCGCCGCGATCATGGCGCCGGCCGGATAGAGCGCGACGATGTAGCCGTTCACGAGCCCGTGGCGCCGCGTGACCGCGAGGTTCACGACCTGCTGCACGAAGATGTAGGCCGCGCCGCCGCCGGCGCCGAAGAGCAGGCTGTAGCCGATCGCGAGCTGGGTCAGACCCCCCGCGGTGGCGGCGAGCGCGATGCCGAGCGCGCTCGCCGCCGTGCACGCCAGCACCAGCATCGGCGGTCGACGCGAGGCCGTACACGTACGGCGCGGCGTTCATGCCGGCGCCGAATCCGATGGAGGCCAGCCCGAAGACGAACGCCAGCTCCGCGCGGCTCAGCCCGAGCAACGCTTCGAGCGGCTTCAGGAACACGCTGAACGCGTAGAGCGAGCCGAGCGGAGCGTTGAGCGCGGTCCCGGCGGCGATGGCGCGCCATGCGCTCGGCCGGACATGGAGGTGGCTCACGGTGGTATTCTGCGGCCCTTCCCATGAAAGCCGGCGTGATCTTTCCCCAGACGGAATGTGGCACCGACATCGCGGCCATCAGCGCGTTCGTCCGCGCCGTGGAGGCGATGGGCTTCGATCACCTGTTCGTGGCCGACCACGTGCTCGGGGCCGATCCGAAGTTCCACTCGCATCCCTCGCTCGCCACGTACTCGCACGAGGCCGTCGTGCACGAGGCGCTGACGCTGATGGCGTACCTCGCGGCCATCACGAGCCGGATCGGGCTGGCCACCGGCATCCTGATCCTGCCGCAGCGGCAGACGGCGCTGGTGGCCAAGCAGGCGGCGGAGCTCGACGTGCTCAGTCACGGCCGCCTGCGCCTCGGCATCGGCGTGGGCTGGAACGCGGTCGAGTTCGAGGCGCTCAACGAGACGTTCGAGAACCGCGGGCGGCGCAGCGCCGAGCAGATCGCGGTCCTGCGCGCGCTGTGGACGCAGCCGGTCGTGGAGTTCCGCGGGGAGTTCCATCGGATCAGCCACGCCGGCCTCAACCCGATGCCGATCCAGCGACCGATCCCCATCTGGTTCGGGGTGGGGAGCCGCGATCATCCGGTGCCACCCGACGCGGCGTTGCGGCGCATCGGGCGCCTCGCCGACGGCTGGAGCCCGAACTTCACGCCCGACGCCCAGGGCGAAGCGCTCGTGGCGCGCGTGCACCAGTACGCGCGCGACGCCGGCCGCGATCCCGCGCGGCTTCCGCTCGAGGGGCGCATCCGTCTCGCCGGCCAGGGGCCGGACGGATGGGCGAAGCAGGTGAACGCGTGGAAGGCGCTCGGCGCCACCTCGCTCATCGCCGAGCCACGCGGGGCGGGTCTGAAGTTTCCCGATGGACATCTCGACGTGCTGCGACGATTCCACGAGACGGTGAGGTGAGCATGCTACCGGCGCCGGGCTTCCATCATCTGCACCTGAACTCGGTCGATCCCGACGCGGCGATCGACTTCTACGTCCGCCAGTTCCCGCGCAGCGCGAAGACGACGTGGGGCGGGCTGCCCGCGCTCAGCGCGCCGAACGACGTGCTCATGCTGTTCACGAAGGTCGCCACGCCGCCGCCCACGTCGCCGCAGACCGCGATCTGGCACTTCGGCTGGCACGTGACCGACACCCACGCGAGCCTCGCGACCTACAAGGGGCACACGGACGTCACGCTGCTGCCGCTCTACACCACCGACGAGGGCGGCTCGGTGTTCGTGAGCAGCGACACGTGGCCGAGCGTGAACCGCACGCCCGGCCTGACGAAGGCGCAGATCGCCGACGCCAAGGCGAAGGGCGTGCAGCCGACGCGGACGGGCGGCTTCGGGTACATGACGGGCCCGGACAACGCGCTCGTGGAGTACGCCGGCAACCATCCGGCCGAGCGCTTCAACCACGTGCACTTCTTCCACGACGATCCGTTCTGCGCGCAGCTCTGGTACCAGACGCATCTCAACGCGCCGGTCGTCCCCGGACGCACGAGCGAGACGCCGCTCACGGAGGCGACGTGCCGGGTGCCGCGCGGGCCCGAGCGGAGCTGGCCCGCGCTCGAGCGTGACGGCATGTTCCGCTCGCCGTCGGCCGCGATCGTGTTCGGCGACGTCGCGTTCCCGTCGTACATGCGGCAGAACGACCGGCCGCTCGTCAGCAGCCGCGGGCACCTCTACGATCACATCGCGCTCAGCGTCACCGATCTCGACGCGTGGATCGCCAAGCTGCGCGGCGAGGGCGTCACGTTCCTCGAAGAGCCCTACAAGCTCGGCACCGCACGAGCCGTCATGCTCGAAGGGCCGAGCCGCGAAGCGGTGGAGCTGGTCGAGATCGCGGGGTGAGCGCCGCGCCCATCACCCTGAAGGTCGGCGGGTATCAGCCGCCGGCCTCGATCCACAACGCGGCGGCCCGGCGCTTCGGCGAGCGGCTCGCGGAGACGCTGGGCGATCGGATCGCCTTCGAGCTCATCCCCAGCGTGCTCGACCTCGGACGTCCCTCCGGCGATCTCCCCGTGATGGTCGAGAAGGGCGAGCTGTCGCTCTGCTACATGTCCACCGTGCGGTTCAGCCGGTCCGTGCCCGAGCTGCAGCTCCTCGAGCTGCCGTTCCTGGTCCGGGACCGCGCCACCATCTGGCGTGCGCTCGACGGCGAGCTGGGGGACCTGTTCGTTCGCCGCATGCACGCCACGGAGCCGTTCCGGGTGCTCGGCCTCTGGGACAACGGGTTTCGCCATCTCACGAACAAGGTGCGGCCGATCCGCCGCCCCGAGGACTGCCGCGGGCTCCGGATCCGCACGCAGGGCAGCGCGCTGCACGGCGAAGTGTTCAAGGCACTCGGGTTCGAGCCGATGGCCATCGACATCAAGCGGTTCGTGCAGGAGGTGGCCGGCGATACCGTCGACGCCCACGACAACCCGCTCACCAGCATCTACGTGTTCGGCGTGCATCGCTACCATCGCCACATCACGCTGACCAGCCACTTCTTCGGCGCGAGCTTCCTGCTGTGCAACGCGAGTCACTACGCGAGCTGGCCGTCCGACGTGCGGGAGGCGGTGGACGAGGCGGCGCGCGAGGCCACCGTCCTCCAGCGCCAGCTTGCGGCATCGGAAGATCGGGACGTGCTCGCGAAGCTGGATCCGCGGGAGAACGACGTCGTCCACCTGACGCCCGCGGAGCACGCCGCGTTCGTCGAGGCGGTGCAGCCGGTGCGCGCGCGGCTCGAGCGCGATCTCGACCCGAAGCTCTTCGCCCATCTCGAGAGCTGAGATGACCTACAGTCTTCGTCGTTGGCGCGGTGCTCGCTGGCACTGCCAACCTGTACTCCTGATAGGATCAATGTCGACTGCTCGAGCCTAGCGACAAGTGGAGGACCACCGATGCTTCAGCGGACGATCAAGGCTGTGATTCGGCCAGGTGAACAGTCCGGCTACACAGCCGAGTGTCTTGAGATCCCCGTCGTGACTCAGGGATCCACCCTGGATGAGGTGAGCAGGAATCTACGAGAGGCTGTCGAACTTCATCTTGCCGACGAAGATCTCGAAACTCTTGGATTGGCGCCCGACCCGACGATCATCGTCACGATGGAGTTGATTCCGGCGCATGCCTAGGCTCCGACGCCTCTCTGGCGAGGTGCTCCTGGACTTCATTCCATCGATGCGAAGACGCCGACACGGCAATCTCGCAGGCGGTCGATAGCGTCGCCGGTAAGTGCGCGTCGCCTGTCGCTGGCGACGATCCTTGAGGGATGCGGCGTGATCTTGTCCCGAGGTCATTTCCAAGTTTCGCTTGACGGTCGCTTAGTCGGCGTTGTACGCCACTCACGTGACTAGCCCTTTCGTCGCCGGAGCGCCTCTCCGGATCGCCGGCGCCTCCAGCGGCCCGCTGGCCGGTCTCACGTTCGCCGCGAAGGACCTCTTCGACGTCGCCGGCTTTCCGACCGGCGGCGGCAATCCGGACTGGGCGCGGCAGCATCCCATCCCGACGCGTCATGCGTGGGCGGTGCAGCGCCTGCTCGACGCGGGCGCGACGCTGATCGGCAAGACGATCACCGACGAGGTGTCGCTCGGCATCCTCGGCGAGAATCCCTTCGACGGCACCGCGCTGAATCCGAAGGCGCCGGACCGTGTGCCCGGCGGCTCGTCGTCAGGCTCGGCGTCCGCGGTCGCGCAGGGTCTCTGCGACACCGCGCTCGGGACGGACACCGGCGGATCGGTGCGCGTGCCTGCGAGCTTCTGCGGGCTCTACGGCATCCGGCCGACGCACGGCCGGCTCGATCTCACCGGCATGCTGCCGCAGGCGCCGAGCTCCGACACGACCGGGTGGTTCGCGCGCGATGCCGGCACGTTCGCGCGCGTGTCGGACGTGATGCTCGGCGAATCGATCCCGGCGGCGCTGCCCACGCGGCTCGTCGTCGCGGTCGACGCGTTCGGCTTCGCGGATCCCGAGACCGCGGAGGCGCTCCAGCCGATGGTGCGCGCGCTCTCCGCGCTGATGAAGGAGGTCCGCGAGGATCTGCTGGCACCGCCCGGCCTATCGGTGTGGGCGCGCGCGCAGCGCACGCTGCAGCCGTACGAGGGCTGGCTCACGTTCAAGGACTGGCTCGACCGCGACAACCCGCGGATGCAGTTCAACGTGGCGCGCGGCCTCGCCTTCGCCGCGGCGATCCCGGAGAGCGAGCGGCAGTGGGCCGCGTTGATGCGCGCCGAGGCGCGCGCCCGTCTGGCGTGGCTCGTCCCGTCCGGCACGATCCTCTGCCTGCCGACCACGCCGTTCCCCGCGCCGAAGAAGGGACTGCCGCTCGCCACGCTCGACCCGCTCCGCGCGCGGATCGGCTGCCTCACGTCGCACGGCGGCCTCACCGGCGTGCCGCAGGTGAGTCTGCCGGGCGCGACGGTGGACGGGCTGCCGGTCGGCCTGTCGATCGTCGGCGCGCGTGGGAGCGACGCCGCGCTGGTGGCGGTCGCTCGGGCGCTCGAGACGAGCCGATGACCGACCTGACGCCGAATCGCCCCGAGGTGGTCGCGGAGGTGCGCGCGCTCTTCGAGCGGTACGAGCAGGCGCTGATCGACAAGGACGTCGACGTGCTCGACGCGACGTTCTGGAACAGCCCCCACACCATCCGCTACGGTCTCAACGAGAACGGCTACGGCTTCGCCGAGATCCACGCGCATCGCGTCGCGCGGCCGCCGGGGCCCGGCACCAAGGAGAAGCGCATCCGCCTCGAGATCCTCACGCTCGGCCGCGACCTCGCCACCGTGAACCTCGAGTTCAAGGTGCGCGGCCGCGACCTGATCGGGCGGCAGAGCCAGACGTGGGTGCGCTTCCCCGATCTCGGCTGGAAGGTGATCACCGCGCACGTCTCGGTCATCTGAATTGCGAAGCGGCAGTCGCGGGCGGCACGGCTTCGCCGGGCCGCGGAGCGCGGGGGCCTGGCGGGTGCGCCTCGCACGCTCGCCATGTCAAGCCGATCGCGCGGCGACGACGAACGGCGTCGACGGCGCGGGGCGGGGGAGCCGCCACAGGATCAGCCCGGCCAGAACGTAGGACACGACGAACGGGATCAGCGCATACGTGTAGCTCTGCGTCTGGTCGTAGACCCAGCCGGTGAACACGGCGGCGGGCATCGAGAAGATGCTCTGGAGCATGCCGATCCAGCCGCGGATCGTCGCGAAGTGCGCGCGGCCGAAGCAGTCGCCCACCAGTGCCCACGTCACGGAGTTGATGCCGTCGCCGAACGAGAACAAGACGGCAAAGGCGACCAGCGCCCACAGCGAGCCGCCGCTGTACGTCAGAACGACGATTCCCAGGGCGCCCATGAGCACACCCATGGTGCCGATCTTCTGTTTCGACTGGCGGTCGCCGAGCCATCCCGTCAGCGGTCGCACGATGACGGTGCTGAACGCCGTCAGCCCCACGAAGAACGCCGCCATCGGCTGGTCCAGCCCCTTCCAGACGAGCAGCGGTACCAGGTGGACGGTGACGCCGCTGTAGGGAACGTTGCGCAGTCCGTGGAAGATGGCGAGGAGCCAGAAGGTCGGCGTCCGCAACGCCTCCCTGGCCGTGTATTCGTGGGCCGTCCGACGGATGCGGACGCGCGCGCCCATCGACCGATCGGTCGTGCGCCGCGCCGCGATCGCCGTCCGGCAGCAACCCCATGCTCTCCGGAGAGCGACGAACGAGAAAGGCAAGGGGAAGGAGCAGGAGCACACCGAACCCGGAGAAGAGCGCGGCCGTGCGCCAGCCCAGCGTCAACACGGCGAGCGCCACCAGCGGAAAGATCACGACGCCACCGATGGCCTGTCCCGTCTGGACGATGGACATCGCGAGTCCCCGCTTGCGGCGGAACCAGTGGTTGACCGCGGCCAGCGTGGCGTGGTTGAAGCCGATCTGAAAGCCCGTGGTCACGGGGCCGATGAACACCAGGAGGAAGACGAGATAGCTCTGGGTGAAGGACAGCAGGATGAACCCCACGCCGGCGAGCAGCGTCCCGAGGACCAGCATGACCCGGACATCGAACCGGTCGATGAGGTAGCCGACGAACGGCCCTTCGAGCGCCGACTCGAGCTTCGCGAGCGAGAAGGGCAGGGACGTGGCGGCCCGGCTGAGATGCATCTCGTTGAGCACCGGCAGGAAGTACAGCGTGAATCCCGTGTTGTACGTGCCGCCCTTCACCGCGTCGAGGACGCAGCCGATGATCACGATCCACCAGCCGTAGAACAGGCGGCCGGGGCTGTCGGAGAGCCGACGCTTCACGGCGCGTACGGTACACGATCTAGGGCGGCATGCACACCAGCCAGAGACCGAAGGCGACGCTGGTCAGGCCCGCGCCCACTCGAATCACCGTGTTCGCCTGCTCCGACCGCCTGCGCGGTGAGCACGAACGGCACGGCGATGAGCCCGCTCAGGGCCAGCATCCCGGCCGTCGATCCGAGGCCGAACACGGCGATGTAGAGCAGTCCCGCGATCGGGCTCGGAATCGTGGCGAGGACGAGCAGCATGAGCGCCGCGCTTCCCGCCATGCCGTGCAGCATGCCGACCACGAACGGACGGCGCCCGGCGCGAAGGAGATGGGCGTGGACGTGCGGCGGCGCTCCCCCGTGCGAGTGTGCGTGACCGAGCACGGTGGCGACCGTCCGCAAGAGGACGTGGCTGCCGAGCAGGATCAGCACCAGCGCGACGAGCGTCTCGAACGCGCGCTCCATCGCGGGCGAGATCGTCAGCTTGAAGGCGATCGTCGCGATGCCGGCGGCGAAGAGCGCCGCCGTATGGCCGGCCCCCCAGAACGTCCCGAGCAGGCAGCTCCGTGCCCAGCTCCGATCCTGGCTGACGAACGTCGAGACCGCGACGACGTGGTCGGCATCGGCCGCGTGGCGCAATCCGAGGAGGAACCCGACACCGAGGGCGGCCGTCAGCGACGTATCCATCACGAGGAGCCGATCTGGAGCACGCCGGCGGCGCGCAGGCCCTGCACGACGATCGCCACGCCGAGCACCGTCATGACCGCGGACGACGTCAGCGGGAGCCACCGGGTCACGAGCGGGCCGTCACCCTGAAATCGCGTCATCAGGCTCCGGGCGTGGACGATCAGCAGGCCGACCGCGACCAGCACGGCGGCGAGGCCGAGGCTGAAGGCGACGATGAGGACGAGTCCGAACGCGACGCGGTTGAGAGAGATCGCGCTCAGCAGCACCACGAGCGCCGCCGGACACGGCACGATCCCGCCCGTGATCCCGAGCGCGAACAACGTCCGCAGCGAGACGTCGCCGCCGTGCGTGTGGTCGTGGTGGTCGTGCGCGTGGGTGTGGGTATGGTCCCCGTGATCGTGCGCGTGGTCATGGCCGTGGGCCCCGGGATCTCCGGCGTAGCGACGGAGAAACAGGACGAAGCCCAGCCCGGCAATGAGCAGTCCGGACGTGATGCCGAGCCACGGGTAGAGCCGTTCCGGCAGGACATAGCGGGATGCGTACAGCGTGACCGCGCCGAGGAGGTAGACGCCGGCCGTGTGCGACGCGGTGACCACGAGCCCCAGCACGAGCGCGTGCCACGCGGTTCCACGCGAGCCGACGAGGTAGGCGGCCACGAGCGTCTTGCCATGTCCGGGCTCCAGGGCATGGAACGCGCCGAGGCCGCTCGCGGCGATCACGGCGAAGAGCACGATGCCGACTCCGAGCTGCCGCGTGGCGATGAGCTCGGTGAATGCGCCGGGTGGTGGGGCCTGGCGATTCGGCGTGAGCGCCCGCCACAGTGGTGTCGGACGGTGCGGTCGCCGGCGGATCGCGGCGTGGCGCGATCGCGGCGGGCGGCGCTCAGCGCTGCCGTGGCCGTTGGGTCGCGTCGCCTCGCGGCGACATAGGCGTTGATCGTCTGCGGAGGACTGTCGAGGAGGTCGGTGGGATAGTCGCTCAGCTCGCGGCTCCGGTCGTGCGCCGGAACCGAGCTCTCGACGAGCGTGAGGCCGGCGTCAGCGACAGCGACGATCTCCTTCCACCCGGCTCGTCCCGCGAAGTTCCCGTCGCGATAGTCGATGTCGAGGTTCGTGTCGCCCGGCCCCAGCCTCGCTCGATACCGGACGGCGAGTTTCAGGGTCGGCAACTCGCCGGCTCCCGGTGGGAAGATGATCGTCGTCGCGATCGTCTCGAGCGGAAGCCGGCGACCGTTGACGGCGAGTGCGAGTCCCTCCTTGAGCGTCTCCGCCTTGCGGGCGACATAGGGCGGGACGGTGGGATGCGTGGACTCGGCGACGAGGCCGGCCTCCTGCATCTCCTGGAACGTCGGGATCTCGGCCATGTCGACCACGTAGCGCAGCTCGATGCGTCTCCGGACGAAGCTCGAGGCGCGTGTAGTGGCTGATGCTGAAGTTGCCGAGGGGATGCGCATGCGCAGGCGCGGCGAGGGCGAACACGGCGACGCACACGAAGAGCGCGCCCCGCTTGCACGCGCGTCGCGCCCCGGCCTCGCGCATCACTTCGCCGCGTGCTCCCCGGCGGCGGGGACGGCATCCATGCGCGCGAGAATCGCCCGGGCTTCTTCCGCCTGCAACACGTGGAAGTGAGGGTTCGTCGCGAGCGCGCGGCGGAGGAAGCCGCGCGCGACCTCGGCGTTGCCGGCGGCGCGATGGATGAGCCCCGCGTGGAAGAAGAGCCGCGCGTCCTTCGTGCCGAGCTTCAACGCCTCGGTCATCGCCGCCATCGCCTCCGTGGTGTGGCCGTTCTTGTAGAGCGCCCACGCGAGGAGGTCGTAGGCGTACACGTCCTGGCGCGCGCCGACCTCGAGCCGCGCCAGCTCGAGCGCCCGCGGAAGCTCGCGGTCGTGGTCGGCATAGAAGTAGGCGAGCTCGCGATTGTAGACGGCCCGGTTGAGCACGCTCAGCTGCCCGATGTACTCCACGAGCTCGTACTGCTTGCGGGCGTCGTCCCGCCTGCCCAGCCGCGCATGGACGTCCCCCAGCGCGGCCGCGTACTCCGGCAGCGGGATCACGGCGAGCGCGCGCTGGTAGAGCGCGACCGCGTCGTCATACCGGGCCTGCGCGACCCGCACCTGCGCCAGGCCGGCCAGCGCGCGATAGTAGTTCGGCTGCGTCTTCAGGGCGGCGAGATAGCTGGCCTGCGCGGCGTCGATCTCGCCGATCGCGAAGTGCTCCGCGCCCAGCTGCCACGCCGTCCACGCCACGCTCTCCGCGGGGTAGGACCGGGTGCTCCGAGCCGCGTCGAGCGCCCGCTGGAGATCCGCGATGGCACCGCGCGCGTCACCACGGAGGCTCTTCAGCCCGGCCAGACGGGCGAACGAGTACAGATCGCCGCCTTCCGCCATCATCGAGCGATAGGCGGCTTCCGCGTCGTCGTAGCGGCCGACCTCCAGGTGCGCGTCGCCGAGGACGCCGTACGCGTCGCCGTCGCGGGGATCGAGCGCGACGGCCTGGCTCGCGTGGGCGGCCGCCGCCGCGAACTCGTGCCGCGAGTAGAACACGTACGCGAGGTGACGAAGCGCTCCCGCGTTCCGGGGCGCCAGCTCGAGCGATTTCTGAAGCGCCGTCTCGGCGCGCATGAAGTAGCCGAGGTCGCCCGTCTCGCGTGCCTTCCGGATGAACGCGTCGCCGAGGCGATAGTACGCGCGGGCATCGGACGGGTTGCGGCGGAGCAGGCGCTGGTAGTACGCGATGTGGTTGTCCGCGGCGCTCGGCTCGGCGAGGGCGGCGGCCTGGGACAGGCCGCCGAGCGCCGCGATCGTGAGGACGATCACCCGGAGTGTCTGGCGCATCCTCCGTCCTTTCATCGGAACAGCGGTTCGTTCGGACCGAGGTCGAGCGGCGGCGACGGGCTCCGGCCCGGGTTGGGCGTCGGAAGGAACGGAAACGCCAGCGTGACGTTGTTGCCCGGGTTCACGCCGGGAGTCCCCGGACGCACGCGATCGACGTTGACGCCATCGCCCAGGCACGGGACGGGGTTGAGCAGCACCCCGGCCACGGCGCGGATCGCGATGTCGGTGACGTCGTCGTTCGGGCGCCGGCCGTTCGGCCAGCCCGCGGCGTCGGTGATGGTGGCCGGGTCGAACTTCGAGAAGCAGGTCCCGCCGTTGTCGAAGCTGGTCAGCACCGTGAGCCGCTTCTGACCGGCCGGCGGCGTCGGGGGGATGCCGAGGTTCACCCGCAACAGGTCGGCGATGATCCCCGGGGGGCCGGAGAAGACCGGCGGAAAGTACTGCAGCAGCACGGTGACGAGGTCGTCGCGGTTCGCCGTCGGAAAGTTCGTCCCGAACACCGCGTTCAGCAGGAACGCGAGGCGGGACTGCTCGATAGAAGTCGAGGAATTGCGCCTCGTCCTCGGGATCCTGCGCATTCCAGAAGTCCTTGGCGCCGGTCCCGATGATGACCTCGTTCACGAGCGGATTTGCCAGGCGCGCGACCTGCAAGAAGTTGCCGGACGTCTGCGCCGGCGCGTTCTTCCGCAGACGCTGGGTGATCGGCCGGCTCGTCGAGGCGTACATGCCCACCGTCGGCGTGCCGAGCAGGCTGATCGGAATCTCGATGGCGATCGTCGTGACGTTCAGGCCCTCGAAGCCGTCGTCGATGCCGAACGCGTTCGCGGTATCGTTCGTGTCCTCCGCCAGCGTCAGGATCGGAGGCTTCCGGCGGAAATTGAGGGTGTCGAACGTGGCCCCGAGGTCGATATAGAAGGTCTCCTCGCGCTGGCCGACGAACACCCTGACGCCGTTCCCGAGGTCGAAGACGCCCTGCGCGGCCAGTGCCGGGTAGTCCGGCATCGTGGCGGGCCCGACGTTCGACGGCACCGCGATGAGCGGCGCGCCGTTGGCCGCCGTCGAGCGCGTGCCGATCGCGCTCGCGACCGCCGCGCCCGCGGCGTGTTTCCTGAGCGCACGCACGCTATACCGCTGCCGGAGTCCGAGCCCCTCGGACCCGGGCCCGGAGAGCGCCGTGATCGGGGGCACGCCCGCGTACGAGATCGGTACGTCCTTGAAATTGAGCGCGCCGAGGCTGGAGTTGTCGCGGATCTCCGTCGTCGAACCTGAACTGGATGGTGAGGTCGTCGGCCCGGCCGTCCTGATCCAGGTCGAAGTGGAACTCGTAGAGGACGTGGTCGTCGAGGTTGAAGTAGTTCGGACCGGAGGCCGGGACCTGGGCCGGGATCACGTTCATGATGAACACGGCCTTGCCGGCGTTCTCCCAGCTCCGGAAGGCGTAGACGTCGGTGAGATCCGCCGACGGATCCAGCGCGATCAGGGGAGCCTCCCGGTGGCTGGCGCCGTGGACGGCGGGCGGGAGGATGATCGTCGCCAACAGCACAACCACCGCGACCGTGTGAAACAACCCATGTCGTCTCATCGATGTGCCTCCTTCTCTTGCCGTCCTACGCACGAGCCCGCACGCGTGGATTCGTCCCGCGTCGCGGCCCGTGGTCTTTCCCGCTGGAGGTGCTAGGATCGGCCAGCGTCATCGGGAGGTGTCAGGATGGACAAGGGAGCCGAAGAAGTCCTGCAGGCCGACGACCGCCGCTTCGAAGCGATGCGCAAGGAGGACTGGCCGGCGCTGGACGCCGCGCTGGCCGACGACCTGACCTACGTGCACTCCACCGCGCGGCTGGAGACGAAGGCCGAGCACATCGGGAACCTGCGCGGGGGCAAGCCGCACTATCGAGGCATCGCACCGCGTGAGCGCACGGTCCGCGTGAACGGGAACGTCGGCATCGTCACCGGCGTCTCGGAGATGCACGTGGAGCGCGACGGCAAGGACAATCGCTTCACCGTGCGCTACCTCGCGGTCTACGCGAAGGCGGGCGCGCAATGGCGGATGATCGCCTGGCAGTCGACGCGAGTCCCGGACGCCTAGGAGGGACACGCATGAGGACCTACAATCGGATCTCCGCGGACTGTCACCTCGACCTGATCTGGCTGCCGCCCGACCTCTTCGTGTCGGAAGCGCCCGCGAACCTGAAGGACCGCATGCCGTACGTCGCGGACGGGCCCGACGGCGACCGGTGGTGGGTGGCGAAGAGCGGCGTCAAGTTCGGGATCGCCGGCGGCGTGGGCGCCTCCGGCACGAAGCACATCCCGGGCAAGCAGCTGCGCGTCGACGTGATGGCGTCGACCGGCCTGTACGACGACGGCAAGAAGGGCATTCGCCGGCCGGGTGATCCGCACCTGCGCATCAAGGAGATGGATCGCGACGGCGTCGACGCCGAGGTGATCTACGGCATCCTCGCGGCGGCCGCGAAGCTGAAGGACATCGAGGCCTCCAACGAGATGGTCCGCATCTACAACACGTGGATGGCGGACTTCTGCGCGCAGTATCCCGACCGCCACATCGGGCTCGCGAACCTGCCCTACGGCGACATCGACGCCGCGGTGGCCGAGGTGCATCGCGTCGCCAAGCTGGGCTTCAAGGGCATCGAGCTCTCGTGCTCGTGGGACATGGAGCCGATGTGGCATCCGCAGTGGGAGCCGCTGTGGGCGGCGATCAACGAGGTCGGCATCCCGCTGCACTTCCACACGTTCCCGTCGGTGTCGCCGGACGCTGCGCGAGAAGTACACCGGGCCTCACCCAGCGCGCGCTGATGTACAGCGGCCTCTGCCTGTTCCAGATGACGCTGGCGAACATCCTCACCGCGCTGATGGGCCGCGCCGTCTTCGAGCGCTATCCGAATCTGAAGATCGCCTTCGGCGAGAGCGGCATCGGCTGGATCCCGTACGTGCTCGATCGCATGGACTTCGAGTACGAGGACCAGTACAAGGACCTCCCGCTCAAGCTGAAGCCGAGCGAGTACTGGCGGCGGCAGTGCAAGGCGACGTTCCAGTACGACCGCGTGGGCACGAAGCTCATCGACGAGATGGGCGTCGAGACGCTGATGTGGGGCTCGGACTATCCGCATCCCGACGGCGTGTGGCCGGAGTCGGAGAAGTACATCAGCGAGCAGTTCAAGCACCTGCCGGAGGACGTCACCAAGAAGATGACGTGCGAGAACGCCGGCCGGTTCTACGGGTTGATCAAGTAGCCTCGGGGCTTCGCCCCCTTCCGGCGAGGAAGAAACGGCGAGCCGTTCGGCTCGCCGTTTCTGCTCTACTCCACGCCGGCGAGCTTCAGCTCGCTCGGCGCGGTGGCAGCTCACGAAGCGGCCGCGCGCGATCTCCTGCCACGCCGGCGTCTCGGTGCGGCACCTCTCGATCGCGTACGGGCAGCGCGGGTGGAAGTAGCAGCCGCTCGGGGGCGACGGCGGGGTTCGCCACCTCGCCCTGCAGCACGATCCGCTTCGACCGCAGGCGCGGGTCGGGCTCGGGCACCGCGGACAGCAGCGCCGCGGTGTACGGGATGCTTCGGCGCGCTGAAGAGCGCCTCCGTCTCCGCCAGCTCGACGATGCGCCCGACGTACATCACGGCCACGCGGTCGCTGATGTGGCGCACCACGCTGAGGTCGTGCGCGACGAACAGGTAGGTCAGGCGGAAGTCCGCCTGCAGATCCAGCAGCAGGTTCAGGATCTGCGCCTGCACCGAGACGTCGAGCGCCGAGACCGGCTCGTCGGCGACGACCAGCCGCGGATGCAGCGCGAGGGCGCGCGCGATGCCGATGCGCTGGCGCTCGCCGCCGCTGAAGGCGTGCGGGAAGCGCCGCATGTACTCGGGGCGCAGCCCGACCCGGCGCAGCAGATCGGCCACGCGCTCCTCGCGCTCGCGCCGGTTCCGCACGCCGTGCACGAGCAGCGGCTCGCCGACGAGGTCGAGCAGCGTCATGCGCGGGTTGAGCGAGGTGAACGGGTCCTGGAAGATCATCTGCATCTCGCGCCGCAGCGCGCGCAGCTCCGCCCGGCCGCAGCGTGCCGACGTCGACCACCGAGCCGTCGGCCACGCGCATGAGGATCTCGCCGGCGGTCGGCTCGATCGCGCGCAGGATGCAGCGCGCGGTCGTGGTCTTGCCGCAGCCGCTCTCGCCGACGAGCCCCAGCGTCTCGCCCTCGTCGATGTGGAAGTCGACGCCGTCGACGGCGCGGACGTGGCCCACCGTGCGCTTGAGGAAGCCCTTCCGGATCGGGAAGAGCTTCTGCAGCCCCGAGACCTCGGAGCAGCGGCGGCGGCGCGGCCATCGTCGTGGCAGGCGGCTCACGGTCGTAGAGGAAGCAGCTCACGGCGTGGCTGATCGCCGACGGGCCGGAGCGCCGGCTCCAGTCGATCGCACCGGCCGGGCATGAACGTTCGCGCAGCGCGGGTGGAACGGGCAGCCGGTGGGCCGGTCGTACGGATGCGGCACGGCGCCCGCGATCGGCGTCAGCCGCTCGCGCGCGCGTCGATCGAATGCGCGGGATCGACCGCAGCAGCGCCTGCGTGTACGGGTGGCTGCGGGTCGTGGAAGATCGCGTCGACCGGCGCCTGCTCGACGACCCGGCCCAGGTACATCACCGCCACGTCGGTGGCCATCTCGGCGACCACGCCGAGGTCGTGCGTGATGAGCATGATGGCCATGCCGTCTTCCTGCTGGAGCTGGCGCATCAGCTCGAGGATCTGCGTCTGCGTGGTCACGTCGAGCGCGGTGGTGGGCTCGTCGGCGATCAGCAGCGTCGGCTGGCAGGAGAGCGCCATCGCGATCATCGCGCGCTGGCGCAGCCCGCCGCTGAGCTGGTGCGAGAGCTGGTCCACGCGCTGCTCGGGCGACGACACGCCGACGCGCCGCAGCATCTCGATGGTCTTGGCGCGCGCCTCGCGCCGGCTCACGCGGCTGGTGGAGCAGGATCGCCTCGATGATCTGGTTGCCGACGCGTGTGCACCGGGCTGAACGAGGACATCGGCTCCTGGAAGATGAGCGCGATCTCCGCGCCGCGGATGGAGCGCATCTCGGCGCCGTTCGGCGTCGAGCTTCGCGAGATCGACGACGGCGTCCGCCGCGCCGTTGCCGCGCCGCGCCGGCGGAAGCGGATCTCGCCCTCGACGATCTTGCCCGGGCGGTCGACGATGCGGAGGATCGAGCGCGCGGTGACGCTCTTGCCGCAGCCGCTCTCGCCGACGATCCCGAGCGTCGCCCCGGCGCCATGTCGAAGCTGACGCCGTCGACGGCCTTCACCGTGCCTTCGTCCTGGGCGAAGTAGGTCTTGAGATTCCGCACGGACAGGAGCGGCAGCGTCGGGTCAGCGGCCATAGCGGATCGGCGGCGTCGCGCAGGCCGTCGCCGAGGAAGTTGAAGGCCATGCACCGCGATGATCACGGGCACGGCCGGGAGCATGAGCCACGGCGAGATCGCCACCGTCTGGACGTTCTGCGCCTGCTGCAGCAGCACGCCCCAGCTGATCGCGGGCGGCCGCAGGCCCAGGCCGAGGAAGCTGCAGCGCGGTCTCGCTGATGATCATCGCGGGCAGGGCGAGCGTGGTCGCCGCGATGATGTGGCTCATGAACGACGGCACCATGTGCACGAAGATGGTCCGCATCTGGCTGCAGCCGACCAGCCGCGCGGAGACCACGAAGTCCTCCTCGCGCATCGCGAGGAAGCGGCCGCGGACGACGCGCGCCAGCTCGGTCCACCCGAGCAGCGAGATGATGATGGTGATCGCGAAGTAGATCTGCAGGATCGTCCAGTCGCGCGGCAGCGCCGCCGCCAGCCCCATCCACAGCGGGAATGGTCGGGATCGAGCGGAGGATCTCGATGATCCGCTGGATCACGGTGTCGGCGACGCCGCCGTAGAAGCCCGAGATCCCGCCGAGGACCACGCCAGCACGAGGCTCGCGGTGACGCCGATCAGCCCGATGGTGAGCGAGATGCGCGTGCCGTACATCAGCCGCGACCAGAGATCGCGGCCCTGCACGTCGGTGCCGAGCAGGAAGATCGTCTTCGGCGCGCGTCGCCGTCCACGCCGATCAGGTGGCGCGTCGTCGGGATGACGCCGAGGAAGCGGTACTCGAAGCCCTGGGCGAAGAACCGGATCGGGATCTTCTTCTCCGGGTCGGTGCGGTAGACGCGCTTGAACGTCTGGGGATCGCGCGCGCCCGTGAAGCCGTGGACGTACGGCGCGAAGCGCCAGCCGTCGAACCAGTGGATGCGCTGCGGCGGCATCAGCGAGCGCTGCGCCTCGGAGGCGTTCGGATCCGCGTACGCGAGGAAGTCCGCGCCGAGCACGACCAGGTAGAAGCCGATGACGACGAGCGCCGCTCGCCACGGCGATCTTGTGCTTGCGGAACCGCCACCACATGAGCTGCCACTGCGAGGCGACGAAGATGCGCTGCTCCTTGGCGTCGACGACGGGGACGGGGCCGATGGCGATCTCGGGCGTCGCCATCACGTCTCCTCGAGCCGGATGCGCGGGTCGATCCACACGAGCAGGATGTCGGAGATCAGCGTGCCGATCACCGTCATCACGCCGAGCAGCAGCACGATCGTCCCCGCCAGGAACATGTCCTGCGCGATGAGCGCCTTGAGCAGGAGCGGCCCGACCGTCGGCAGCCCGAGCACGAGCGAGACGATGATGCTGCCCGAGACGATGTACGGCAGCGTGTAGCCGATGGTGCTCGCGAACGGGTTGAGCGCCACGCGCACCGGGTACTTCAGGATCACGCGCGACTCCGACAGGCCCTTGGAGCGCGCCGTCACCACGTAGGGCTTGCGCAGCTCGTCGAGCAGGTTGGCGCGCATGATGCGGATCTGCTGCGCGGTGCCCGCGAGCCCGAGGATCACGGCGGGGATCGGCAGGTGCTTCGCGCAGGTCCCACGCGCGCGCCGCGCTCCAGGGCGCGTCCTGCATCTCCGGCGAGAACAGGCCGCCGATGTGCGCGTTGAACAGGACGAAGCCGAGGTAGAGCAGGACGAGCGCGAGCAGGAAGTTCGGGACGGCGAGGCCGATGAAGCCGATGAAGGTCGCCACGTAGTCGCCGATCGAGTACTGGCGCACGGCCGAGTAGATGCCGATGGGCAGCGCGAGCACCCACGTCAGGATCAGCGCGGCCACCGACACCACCACCGTCAGCCACAGGCGCTCGCCGATCACCTCGGTGACGGGCCGGCGCCACTCCATCGACATGCCGAAGTTGCCCTGCACGATGAGGCTGCATCCACTTCAGATACTGGACGTAGATCGGCTGTCCGAGGCCGTACTGGATGCGGAGGTTCTCGGCCTCCTCGTCGGTGACGACGCTGCCCATCGACGCCATCTGCGCGATGTACGACGTCACGTAGTCGCCGGGCGGGAGCTGGATGATGGCGAACGAGAGGACGGAGATCGCCCAGACCGTGAAGACGGCGAGCAGGGCGCGACGGCCGATGTAGGCGAGCACCGCCGCGCCCTCCGCTCTCCCTCAGTTCTTCCAGTAGAACGTCGCCGGCCGCGAGATGCCCGGCGTCTTGCCGTCCGGGCTGTTGTACATGCGCGACGGGATGTTGCCCATGTTGTTCTTGACGACGCGCACGCCCATCGCCGCCGGGCCCTGGCCGACCACGCCGATGATGTAGACCTCCTCGGCGGCGATCTTCCAGACGTCCTTGCCGAGCTGGATCCGCTCCTTCTCCGGCACGCCGAACGCCTTCTTCCACTTCTCCATCAGCTCCTTCATCCGCGGCTCGGGCTCCTTGCCCTGCGTGCCGGCGGAGTGGAACCACTTCGCGTAGTGCGGCCCGGAGGACGCGACGGCGGCGACCTCGAAGGGGAAGACGTGGAGCGGGAAGGTGAAGAGGTGCTCGCTGCCGTCGTTGTTCCACGCGGCGAGCTGCTGCTCGTTGGCGGCCGTGCGCTTGAGGGCGAGGCTGCGCTCCACTTCCTGCACCTGGAGGTCGATGCCGATCTTCTTCCACTGCTCGCGGATCATCTCGGAGATCTGCGTGTACTGCACGAACTGGCCGCCGAGCGTCATGATCTCGATGCGCAGCCGGCCCTTGCCGTCGGCGCGCAGGCGGTAGCCGTCCGCGTCCTTCTTCGCGAGCCCGATCTTGTCGAGCATCTCGTTGGCCTTCTTCAGATCGAGCGTGGACCACAGCTTCCGGTACTGCGGACCCGGGTTGTACTTGTTGCTGTCCGACCGGCACCACGGAGCCCGGCGTGCCGGTGCCGAGCCAGAACGTCTCGTTGATCTGGTCGCGGTCGATGCCGAGCGAGAGCGCGCGGCGGAAGTCGGCGGTGTTGAACCACTTCCCGATCTCCGGATCGGCGTCGTAGTTCAGGTTGAACTTGATGATCAGGTCGCAGTAGTCCCCGGGATCGAGGTAGACCTTGTAGTTGCCCTTCTGCTGGTTCTCGATGAAGACGGGCAGCTTGCCGAGGTCGACGTGCCGCGACGCGTAGTCGTACTCGCCCGCGATCGCGCGCAGGTTCAGCACTTCCAGGTTCTCCGCGAGCGTCAGCACCACCTTGTCGATGTAGGGCAGCTGGTTGCCCGCCGTGTCCACGAAGACGCTGTACGGATTGCGCTCGAGCGTCCACGTCGGCGTGTTGATCGGCGTCACCGTCTTCCACGGCGAGAGCACCGGGAGATCCGGGTTGAGCGCCCAGTCGTTCTTGGCGAGGAACATGCGCACCCAGCGAATCGAACTTCGCGTCCTTGACCTTCTTGTCGAGCTCCTCGGCCTTGACGTACTTCGGATGGAACTGCTTCAGGTAGTGCGCGGGCGCGAAGCCGCCCATGCGCGCGGTACCCGCCCACTGGCCGGCGAGGTCGGTCGAGCCGGCCAGCACGTCGGGCAGCATGAAGTACGGCTCGGGGAACTTGAAGCGCACCGTGTAGGTGTCGACCTTCTCGATCACGCCCTGCTTGCCGTTGATGGCCAGGGCCGCCGACGGCGTCGGCACGAGGTCCTTGTTCCGGTAGATGTCCTCGAACCAGAACACGAAGTCGTCGGCGGTGAACGGCTTGCCGTCGCTCCACTTCATGCCGCGGCGCAGGTGCAGGAGCCACGCGCGCCCGCCGTCCTGCATCTCGAGGCCCTTGGCGAGGTTCGGCAGGACCTTGTCGCCCGTGTAGTCCCAGAACATCAGATGGTCCGGCCCCGAGCAGCAGCGGAAGCCGTTCCAGAAGTCCGCCGGGCCCGTGAAGCCGGCGCGCCACGTGCCGCCGTACTTGCCGATCTCCTTCAGCGGCTTGATGACGAGCGGATCCTGCCCGACGCGCTCGGCGACCGGCGGCAGCTTGCCTTGCCTTGACGAGCTCCGCGAGCTGCGGCGCTTCCTTGAACGTCTTCGGCACCTTCGCGGGGTCGGTGACGACCTCGGGCCCTTCGAGCTTGCCGATCAACGTGCTCTTGCCGCCACTCTGCGCGAACGCGCCGACGGCAATGACGCAACCGAGCACTCCCACGATCAGAGCGACCGCGATGCGGGATCGAAACAGGCGAGTCGGATGCGTGTGCCGCCGCTGGCTCATGATGCCTCCCTTGCCGTCCCCAGCCGGGGGGGCCGATTATCGTGAGATTTCGGCGGCAAGTCCAGGCATCCTCGCGGGCCGGGTGCGCGACCTGGCGGGACCGCGTAAGATGCGCTCGCCGAATTCGAGACCATTCCGGGAGGCACATCATGCCGGTGTTCACGCGTCCTGACGCGGAGATCTCCTACGAAGTCCACGGCTCGGGGTTTCCGCTGCTGCTCTTCGCCCCGGGCGGCTTGAAGTCCCAGCTCCAGTACTGGCGGTTCAGCCCCGCCAATCCCAATGCGGCGGCGCCGTGGATGGATCCCATGGTGGCGCTGGCGGGCCGGTTCTCCGTGGTCGGCATGGACCAGCGCAATGCCGGCAACTCACGCGGCGCGGTGACCGAGACGCACGGCTGGCACACGTACGCGAGCGATCACCTCGCGCTCATGGATCATCTCGGATTCCGCCGCTTCGCGGTGATGGGCGGGTGCATCGGGGGCAGCTACTGCCTCACGCTGTGCGAGATGGCGCCCGAGCGCGTCGCCGCCGCCGTGCTCCAGAACCCGATCGGCCTGCACGAGAACCGGGACACGTGGGCGGACGCGGTGAACGGCTTCGTCAAGACGGTGACGGAGCGCGATCCCTCGGTCACCGAGGACACCATCCGGAAGTTCGGTCACAACATGTTCGGCGGCGACTTCGTGTTCTCGGTGAGCCGTGACTTCGTGCGCCGCTGCTCGGTGCCGCTCTATCTCCAGCCCGGCACCGACAAGCCGCATCCGGCGCAGACCAGCGCGGAGATCGAGAAGCTCGCGCCGAACCTCGAGGTCCAGAAGGACTGGCGCGGACCGACGTTCCTGGACGACTCGATCCGTCGCGTGACGGACTTCCTGACGAAGCACGCGTCGTGAACGACGCCCTGACCAACCAGACGGTCGAGCTGCTCCAGCAGCTCATCCGCAACCGGTGCGTGAACGACGGCAGCGTCGCCTCCGGCCAGGAAGTGCGGAACAGCGACCTCCTTCGGGCCTACCTCGACGGAAGCGGCATCGACATGGAGGTCTACACGCCCGACGGCGCGCCGGGCCGCACGAGCCTCGTGGCCCGCATCGAGGGCAGCGATCCGAAGGCCCCGACGCTGTGCCTGATGGGCCACACCGACGTCGTGCCGGTGACGCCGGAGACGTGGACGCCGCGATCCCTTCGGCGGCGAGCTGGTGAACGGCGAGGTGTGGGGACGCGGCGCGGTGGACATGCTGAACCTCACGGCGTCGCAGGCCGTCGCGCTGAAGGCGCTCGCGAAGAAGGGCTGGAAGCCGCGCGGCACGCCTCGTGTACCTCGCGTGCGCCGACGAGGAGGCGGGCGGGCTCCACGGCGCCGGGCACGTGTGCAAGACAGCACTGGGACTCGCTGCGCGCCGACTACCTGTTGACCGAGAACGGCGGCACCGTCAGCACGCACGGCGGCCAGCTCAACGTCAGCGTGCACGTGGGCGAGAAGGGCGTGGCGTGGCGGCGGCTGCGCGTGAAGGGCACGCCGGGCCACGGCTCGATGCCGTACGGCGCCGACAACGCGCTCGTGAAGGCGGCGAAGATCATCACGCGTCTCGCCGACTATCGTCCGTCGCCGTACGTGGACGAGCTGTGGCGCGGCTTCGTCGGCTCGCTGGACCTCGATCCCGGGGTCAAGCAGGCGCTGATGGATCCGGTGAGCGTCGAGGAGTCGATCGACAAGCTGCCGAAGACGCTCGCCAAGGTGCTGTGGTCGAACACCCACACGACGTTCTCGCCGAACATGTGCAGCGCCGGCGTGAAGACGAACGTCATCCCGAACATCGCGGACATCGAGGTGGACATCCGCACCGTGCCCGGCGACACCGAGGACGAGGTGCGCCGGCACCTCGACAAGGCGCTCGGCGACTCTGATGGAAGACGTCACGGTCGAGAAGCTCTTCTCGAAGAACGCGTCGGTGTCGCCGACGGGCACGCCGCTGTGGGACGTGCTCGCGAAGGTCGCCGCCGCGCACTACCCGGGGGCGAAGCTGCTGCCGCGCCTGATCGTCGGCTTCACCGACGCGCCGTACTTCCGCGAGCGCGGCGCGATCGCGTACGGCTTCGGCCTCTTCTCGCGCGCGCTGACCGCCGAGTCGATGTCGTCGCGCTTCCACGGCAACGACGAGCGCGTCGACGTCGAGTCCCTCGCGCTCACCACGCAGGCGTGGCTCGACACCTGCGAGCTGCTTCTCGGCTAGAATCCCGGCATCTTCAACGAAGAGGAGATTGCATGTCCGTCAGCCGACGTCGCTTCCTCAAGACCAGCGCCCTCGCCGCCGCGGCGACACCGCTCCTCGCGCGTGCGCCGTTCGCGTTCGCCCAGGCCCGCGTCACCAAGGTGCACGACTTCCAGACCACGGCGGACGTCGCCAAGGCCGAGCAAGAGGGCGAAGTCGTCTACTACGGCCACGACGGCGAGGCCGGCATCGCCGTGCTGCTCGACTCGTTCAAGAAGGACTTCCCGAAGATCAAGACCAGCTACGTGCGCCTGCAGACGGGCGCGCTCTACGCGAAGATCACCGCGGAGCGCTCGGCCGGACGCTTCGGCGTCGACGTGCTCCAGCTCTCCGACATCTCGCCGGCCATCGATTTCCAGAAGAAGGGCGGCTTTGAGAAGCTCAGCTCGCCGGAGCTCGCCGCCTACAAGCCCGAGCACCAGTCGACGCCCGCGGGCTACTTCGGCTGGGCCGGCGTCTCGTTCGCCGGCATCTCGTACAACCGGTCGAAGGTGAAGCCCGAGCAGGCGCCGAAGACGTGGAAGGACATCCTGAACCCGGCGTACAAGGACGGGGTCAGCGCGAAGCTCGCCACCTCGGGCATGCAGCACGCGCAGTGGTACACGCTGCGCAAGCTCTACGGCAACGACTTCTGGCAGGAGTTCGCCAAGCAGCGTCCCAAGGGCTTCGATGCGCGGGCGCAGCTGTTCGACCGGCTCTCGAAGGGCGACGACCGCATGTGCGTGCTCGCGGAGTACGCGGGCTACACGCTCTTCCAGCAGAAGGGCGCCGACATCGAGTTCGTGGCGCCGCCCGACGGGCTGCCGGCGACGCCGATCTTCATCGGCGTGGTGAACAAGGCGCCGCATCCCGAGGCGGCGAAGCTCTTCGTCGACTGGGCGCTCTCGAAGCGCGGCCAGCTCGTCTACCAGAACCAGACGATCCTGCTCTACGGGTCGCTGCGCCCGGATGCCGGCCCGATGCCGACGGGCAAGAAGCTCTCCGACTTCAAGCTCCTCTTCCCCACGGACTGGGCCGACTACACGGCGAGCCACCCGGTCTTCGTGAAGGAGTGGAACTCGATCATGGGGCTCTAAGCGTCCCCACGGTGGAGCACACCGAGCGGGCCCGGTCCTGGTGGCCGGGCCCGCGCCTTGTCAGCGTGGTGGTCGGCGGCGGCGCCGCCGTCCTCGTCCTCTATCCGATCGCGTACCTCATCCAGGCGTCGCTGAGCGTCGGCGACCCGCAGGCGCGGCCGCCGGAGGCGTACGGCCTCGGCAACTTCATGGACCTCGGCCGCTACGCGCACATCTTCGGCAACACGCTGATCGTGGCGGGCGTGGCGCGAGCGTCATGGCGATCCTCCTGGGATTCGTGATGGCGTGGATCCTCTCGCGCACCAACGTGCCCGGGCCGCGCGGTGTTCGAGCAGCTCATGGCGCTGCCGTACTACGTGACGCCGCTGATGGGCGCGCTCGCGTGGGCGCTCCTCGGCTCGCCGCAGAGCGGCTTCGTCAACCAGATCTGGCGGGTGCTCGGCGGCGAGGGCCACCTCATCGACATCAACACGCCGTGGGGCATCGCGTGGGTGATGGCGCTCTTCGAGGGCTCGGTCGCCTTCGTGATGATCGGCGCCGTGATGAAGTCGATGGATCCGTCGCTGGAAGAAGCCTCGCAGGTGCTCGGCGCGGGCCGCCTGCGCACGATGCTGCGCATCACGCTGCCGCTCGTGCTGCCCGGCGTGCTCGGCGCCGCCGTCTTCGTCTTCGCCGAGATGCTCGGCTCGTTCTCGGCGGCGCTGGTGCTCGGGCTTCCGAACCGCTTCTACGTCGTCACCACGGCCATGTACCAGCTCGTGTCGCAGTACCCGCCGCGCTTTCCGACGGCGGCGGCCATGGGCGTGTCGCTCTTCGCCGTGATGTTCGTGATGGTGTGGATCTACCGCCGCATCGTGAGCGCCGGCAGCTACGTCACCATCACCGGCAAGGCGTTCCGTCCGCGGGTGATGGACGTCGGGGGGCTGCGGTGGCCGTTCCTGGCGATCTGCGTGGCGTACCTCGGCGTGGCCGTCGTGCTGCCCGTGCTGACCATCACGTACGCCTCGTTCCAGCGGCTCACCACGGTGTTCCCGCGCGCCGACAACTTCACGCTCGCCAACTACGCCACCGCGCTCTCGCTGGACGCCGTGCGCTCCGCGCTCTGGAACAGCCTGCTGCTCGGGTTCGCCACCGCGAGCATCGGCGTGGTCCTGATGGGCTTCCTCTCGTGGCTGATCTACCGCTCGCGCCTGCCCGGCGCGGGCCTGATCGAGTACGTGCTGATGTTCCCGCAGGCGGTCCCGCGCCTCGTCTTCGCCTTCGGGATGCTGTGGGCGTGGCTGATCTTCCCGATCCCGATCTACGGCACGCTGTGGCTCTTGCTGATCGCCTACCTCACGGTGTTCCTGCCGCTCGGGCTGCGCACGATCTCGGGCGTCATCCTCCAGATCGACCGGTCGCTCGAGGAATCCGCGCAGATGTGCGGCGCCTCGTGGGGCTATCGCCTGCGGACGGTCACCATGCCGCTCCTCAAGCCCGGGCTGGTCGCGGCGTGGCTGCTGCTCTTCATCGCGAGCGTGCGCGAGCTCGGCGCGTCGATCCTGCTGATGGGGCCGAACGCGAAGGTGATCACGCCGGCCATCGTGGAGTCGTGGTTCTCGACCAGCTCCGAGCTCACCGCCGCCATGGCGCTCCTGCAGACCCTGGCCGTCGCCGCGGCGCTGGCCGTGCTCTTCGCGGTGGCGCGCCGCGCCGCGCAGCACGGAGGCGAGTGACGTGAGCCAGGCGTCGATCGAGGTGCGCGACCTCGTCGTGCGCTACGGCACCGTCGCCGCCGTGCGCGGGGTGACGTTCAGCGTGGGCGCCGGCGAGCACCTCACGCTGCTCGGCCCGTCGGGCTGCGGCAAGACCACCACGCTGCGCGCGATCGCCGGCCTCGAGCGGCCGACGTCGGGCGAGATCCGCATCGGCGGGACGCCCGTCTTCTCGTCGTCGCCGAGCGTGAACGTCCCGGCCGAGCGCCGCGGCCTCTCGATGGTCTTCCAGTCCTACGCGATCTGGCCGCACATGACCGTGTTCGACAACGTGGCGTACGGGCTGCGCGTGCGGAAGCGGCCGGCGGCCGAGGTGACCCGGCGCGGTGCAGGAGGCGCTCGACCTGGTGCAGCTCGGCGACCTCGGCGCGCGCAGCGCGTCCAAGCTCTCCGGCGGCCAGCAGCAGCGCGTGGCGCTGGCCCGCGCGTTCGTCTTCTCGCCGTCGGTGCTCCTCTTCGACGAGCCGCTGTCGAACCTCGACGCCAAGCTGCGCGCCGAGATGCGCGTCGAGCTGAAGGAGCTCCAGCGCCGGCTCGACATCACGTCCGTCTACGTGACGCACGACCTGGAGGAAGCGCTCGCGATCTCCGACCGCATCGTGGTGATGCGGGACGGCGTGATCGAGCAGGTGGGCACCCCGGCCGAGATCTACGACCGCCCGCGCAACACCTTCGTCGCCGACTTCGTCGGCTCCGCCAACCTGATCCGCGGCCGCCGGCGCCCCGACCTCGAGCGCGACGGGCTCATCGTGATCGAGACGCCGGGCGGCGCGCTCGTCCACGGCGTCGCACTCGATCGCACGGCCGGCGCCGAGGCGCTCATGGCCGTGCGCACCGTCCGCCTGCGCCTCGAGCGCACGCGTCCGGCGGCGTCGGTGAACGCGTGGCCGGCCCGCATCCGGCAGCGCGTGTTCCAGGGCGACTTCACGCAGTACCACGTCGACTGGGACGGCCGGGTGCTCATCGTGCGCCTGGCGGCGGCGGAGCCGATGGCCGAGGGCGACGACGTCTTCGTCAGCGCCGATCCCCGGCACTGTGTGCTGCTCGAGGAGTGAGCCTGTACACTGCGCGGTGACATGCCGCGCCCGATCTCGCTCGCGCATCTCACCGTGCTCGACACCACGCCGCCCGAGCTCGTCACCGTCGCGGCCGCCGCCGGCTTTCGCACCATCGGCATCCGCCTGACGGCCACGCCGAGCGTCGGCGTCCCGCCGTACGACTGCATGCGCGACGGGCCGATGCTGCGCGAGACGCTCGCGCGCCTGGCGGACACCGGCGTGTCGGTGCTCGACACGGAGTTCCTGCGCTTCGAGCCCGATCAGCCGGTGGCGATTCCGGAGGGCTTTCTCGAAGTCTCGGCGCGCCTCGGCGCGAAGTACGTGCTGGTGATGAGCGCCGAGCCCGACGAGGCACGCACGCTCGAGCGCTTCTGCGATCTCTGCGACCGCGCGGCCGCCTACGACCTGACCGTCGGCCTGGAGTTCGCGATCTACACGGGCGTGCGGACGCTCGCGCACGCCGCGCAGTTCGTGGCGCGGTCGAAGCGCGCGAACGCGTCGGTGCTGATCGACGCGTTGCACTTCAGCCGGTCGGGCGGCGTGCCCGCGCACGTCGCGCACGGTCGATCCCTCGCTGCTTCCGCTACGCGCAGATCTGCGACGCGGCGCCGGACATGCCGAGCCCGGACGACACGCCGGCGCTGATCCGCGAGGCGCGCACGGGCCGGCTGCTGCCGGGCGAGGGCGTGCTCCCGCTGAAGGAGCTCGTGGCCGCGCTGCCGCCGAGCGCGCCGCTCGCCATCGAGGCGCCGTGCCGCGCCACCGCCGATCTCCCCGCGCTCGAGCGCGCGAAGCGCGCGTACCGGGCGCTCTCCGAGCTCGTGAGCGAATCCTGAGAATGGAGTCATCGCATGCCTGACCGGCCCGCCAAGGTCTTCGTCATCCTCGGACGTGGCGCCCAGCGTGACTACAGCGACACGCAGACGGCGGTCGCCCACGTGCCCGCGGTGGTCACCACGTTGCCGTACATCCCCGACGAAGCCGGAATGATCGCCGCCCTGCGCGACGCCGATGCCGTGGTCATCGCGGCCTCGCCGGTCACGCGCGGCGTGATGAGCGCGTGCGAGGGGCTCAAGGTCGTGGTGCGCACGGGCGTCGGCTACGACGTCATCGACGTGCCCGCCGCCACCGACCTGGGCGTGATCGCGGTCAACATCCCGGACATCTGGGTGCGCGAGGTCGCGAACCATGCGCTGGGGCTGCTGCTCGCGTTCAACCGCAAGATCATCGCGCTCGACCGGCACGTGCACGCGGGCGCGTGGGGCGGCGGCGTGCCGGGCGCGTTCACGGGGTCGCTGCACGGCGAGACGGTCGGGATCGTCGGGCTCGGCAACATCGGCAGCGCGTTCGCCCGCCGCGCCGCCGCCTTCGAGATGACGGTGATCGCGCACGATCCGTACGTCGACGACGCGCAGTTCGAGAAGCTCGGCGTCGAGCGCGTCTCCCTCGAGCAGCTCGCGGAGCGCGCCGACTACGTCTCCGTCCACACGCTGCTGAACAACGAGACGCGCCACCTGATCGGCGAGACGTTCTTCCAGCGCATGAAGCCGACGGCCGTGTTGATCAACACGTCGCGCGGGCCCGTGGTCGACGAGAAGGCGCTGACGCGTGCGCTCGAAGAGAAGCGGCTGGCGGGTGCCGCGCTGGACGTCTGGGAGAAGGAGCCGGTCGACAAGGACAACCCGCTCTTGAAGATGGACAACGTGATCGCGACGCCCCACGCCGCGTACTTCTCGTCGCCCGCGGTGGCGCAGGTGCCGCGCCGGTGCGGGGAAGAGATCGCCCGCGTCCTCACCGGGCAGCGGCCGCTCAACGTGGTCAATCCGGAGGTCTACGCGCCGGGCGCGGCGCGCCGCGCCCGCTGACCGCGCACCCTTCTCGAGATCAGGAGCATCCCAAGCGCAAGTGAGGGAGGACCTGATCCATGAACACGCTGGCAGGCAAGGTCGCGATCGTCACCGGGGCATCGAAGGGCATCGGCGCGTCGATCGCCAAGCATCTCGCGGGCGAAGGGGCATCCGTCGTCGTGAACTACGCATCCAGCAAGAAGGACGCGGAGCGCGTGGTGGACGAGATCGCGCATCACGGCGGCACGGCCCTTGCGGTGCAGGGCAACGTCGCGAAGCAAGCGGACGTCACGCGCCTCTTCGCCGAGGCGAAGGCGAAGTTCGGCCGGGTCGACATCCTGGTCAACAACGCCGGCGTCTACGAGTTCCAGCCGATCGAAGCCGTCACCGAGGAGCACTTCCACAAGCAGTTCGACACCAACGTCCTGGGCCTGCTGCTCGCCTCGAAGGAAGCCGTCAAGCACTTCGACGGCGCGGGCGGCCGGATCATCAACGTCAGCTCCGTCGCGAGCACGGCGGCGCCGCCGAATGCCGCGGTCTACAGCGGCACCAAGGCCGCGGTCGATGCGATCACGCGCTCGCTCGCCAAGGAGCTGGGGCCGCGCCACGTCCGGGTGAACGCGATCAACCCGGGCATGGTGGAGACCGAGGGCTTCCACGCCGCCGGGATCCACGAAAGCGACTTCCGCAAGGACGTGGAGTCGCAAACACCGCTCGGCCGCATCGGCCAGCCGGATGACATCGCGCCGGCGGTGGTATTCCTCGCGTCGTCCGGCGCGGACTGGATCACCGGCGAGACGCTGTCGATCTCGGGCGGCCTTCGCTAAGCTCAGCGGGCGGGCCGCCCAGCGGCCCGCCCGCTGAGGCGCACGGAAGGCGCGTACCATCGGGGTCGTGGATACGCCGAACCGGCGTCCGCGGCACCTCTCGATGATTCGCGACTTTCATCTGGCCGATGTCTTCACCCTGGCCAATGGCTGCTGCGGTACCGCGGCGATCTTCTTTGCCATGAACCACGTGCGCGATGCGCGCCCCGGCGCGATCCATGCCGCCGGGATGTTCGTGGTGGCCGCGCTCGTGTTCGACGTGCTGGATGGGCGCATCGCCCGCTGGCGTCACAAGGCCTCGGCGATGGGACGCGAGCTCGATTCGCTGGCCGACGTCATCAGCTTCGGGGTGGCTCCCGCGTGCCTCGCCTACGCGGCAGGCATGACGGGCCTGTGGGATGCGCTCGCCTTGCTCTACTTCGTCGCCTGCGGAATCAGTCGGCTGGCCCGCTACAACGTGACCGCCGACACGCTCGCGACCGGTAGCGGCAAGGTCGCCTACTTCGAGGGGACTCCGATTCCCACGAGCACCGTGCTCGTCGTCCTCATCGTGGTGCTGGCATCGCTCGACCGCATCGGTCCCGGCCTGCCGCTCGGGGTATTCGCGCTCGGCCCCTTCGACGTGCACCCGCTGGTTCTTCTGTTCGTGCTGTCCGGTTCGCTTATGATCAGCAAGACGCTGCGCATTCCGAAGCCCTGAGATTCGGTGCGCAGCGGAGGAGAACAGAGAATGGCCACGCATTCGAAAACGCACCACGCCGTTCAGCGAAAGTACCGCCTTGCGCGTCGCCGTCGTGAGGCCGAGCTGAAGAAAGCCCGGCTCCAAGCCACGGCCGCCGCTCCGGCCCTACGCCAGAAGTAGTGGGCGTCTTCAGCCCTCCTCGCTTGCAATGAAGCGATAGATCGCCGCGCCGAGCAGGGCGCCCACGATGGGAGCAACCCAGAAGAGCCAGAGCTGGGCGATGGCCCAATCACCGACGAACAAGGCGACGCCTGTGCTTCGCGCAGGATTGACCGACGTATTTGTCACCGGAATGCTGATGAGGTGAATCAGCGTCAGCGCGAGGCCAATCGCGATGGGAGCAAAGCCGCCCGGTGCACGCTTGTCGGTTCCGCCGAGTATGACCAACAGAAAGAACATCGTCATGACCACCTCGCTGACCAGCGCTGCGAGAAGCGAGTAGCCCCCGGGTGAATGTGTGCCATAGCCGTTCGACGCAAAGCCCCGGGAAACATCAAAACCCGCAGCACCGCTGGCGATGACGTAGAGCACGCCGCCTGCGGCGATAGCGCCGAGGACCTGCGCCACGATGTAGGGGAAGAGCTTACTTGCAGAGAAGCGCCCGCCAGCCCAAAGGCCGACCGAGACCGCGGGGTTGAGATGGCAGCCAGAGATATGGCCGATGGCATACGCCATGGTCAGTACCGTGAGACCGAAGGCAAGCGAAACGCCAAGCAGACCAATACCGACATTCGGAAACGCGGCAGCAAGCACCGCGCTTCCGCAGCCGCCGAGAACAAGCCAAAACGTCCCGAGGAACTCCGCACTGTATTGTTTCACTTGCGCCTCCGTCTGAAAGTTGACGGACCGTGAACCGGGGCAACATCACTCGATGACGCGTTCCGCTCGTATGAGCACCGATGGTGCCATGGTGATCCCGAGCGTCTTGGCGGTCTTGAGGTTGATGATGAGCTCAAACTTGACCTCCAAGCGGCGAAGCCGAAAGGGGTCGGAAGCGGAGCCCGGCGATATGTAACCCACCCGGGGCACCTTCTGTAAGGACCACCGCGGTCACGAACCCGGTAACTGCGAGCATCACGACGGCCCCCGCCGGTTGCTAGCCGAGACGCGCCACGCGCGGCGCCACGTCCTCCATCAGCAGCCGCAGGCTCTCGTGATCCCAGCCGGCGTCATCGGCGTCGGTGGTGATCGAAAGCAGCGTGCCGAAGCCGCCGCTCTCCTCGTGGAGCTGGTGGATCTTCTCCGCCACCTCCGACGGATCGCCGACGATCCAGACGTTCTCCATCAGGTAGTCGACGGTCACCGCCTCGTCCGGGATCGACGCGTCGAGCTTGGTGGACTGCATCTGGATGGTGCCGAGGCGATTCGGCAGCTGGTGCCGCTCGTAGTTGCGGCCGAGGACCGTGCGCGCCCGCTCGCGCGCGATCGCCGGCGTGGGACCGACGAGCACGTCGCGCGCGATGCGCCATTCACTGCGCTTCGCCGGATGCGTGCCCTTCGCCGCGCCGGCCTCCACGAGTCCCCAGTGCCCCTGCAGGTACGAGCGCGCGAGCAGCGAGCTCGACATCGGGATCCAGCCGCGCTCGCCCGCCATCTTCATCGACGTCGAGTCCGGCGTGCTCGCCGCCACCGCGATGGGCGGATGCGGCCGCTGTAGCGGCTTCATGTAGTAGCCGCGGTCCTTCACGGGATCGAACGCGGGCGTCTCGATGTCGAAGAACTTGCCGTGATGCGAGAACCGCCCCTCGCACGCCCAGAGCGCGAGCACGACCTCGAGCACCTCGGCCGAGCGCGCCCGCACCTCGGACGGATCGATGCCGAACAGCGAGAGATCGGTCGGGATCGCGCCGCCGCCGATGCCCCACTGGAACCGGCCCTCGCGCCAGGTGATCGAGCATGGCGAGCCGGTGCGCGAGGTACACGGGATTGTGCAGCGCGAGCAGCGTGACGCCGGTGCCGAGACGGATGCTCTTCGTCAGCACCAGCGCCTGCGCGATGAGCAGGTCGGGCGCGGGCGCGTTCTCCCAGCGCTCGGTCAGGTGCTCGCCGATCCACGCCTCGGCGAACCCGAGCTGATCCGCGAGCACGATCTGATCGACGTCGCGCCGGTACGAGTCGGCGAACGTGCGGTGCGGCGGGTGCAGCGGCATCATGAACAGGCCGAATCGCATCAGCGCCTCCCGGCGGGCGTGGACGTCGCCGGGCCGATGCCCCACACCTGGATGATGGTCTCCTCGTCCTTCGCGCCGTCGTAGTGGACCTTGTTCGCGTAGTGGATGACGTAGCTGCCCGCGGGCGCCGGCACCGTGCTGGCCGGGTCGAACGTCTCCCCGGTGCCCATCCACCACGTGCCGGAGATCACGACGAAGAAGCGGTCGTTGGGATGGAAGTGCGGGCGGCTCATGTTGCCGGGGAACCACTTGATGCGCATCACGTACGGGCCGGGCTTCGTCGGATCGCCGAACAGCACGGCCGACTCGTTGGTGCCCGCCATGTTCTTCACCCACTTGATCTCGGCCGGCGTCGTGAAGTCCACCGCGGTGCGGTCGAGGTCGGCGCCGGCCGCGGAGGCGGCGACGCACAGCGCGAGCACGGCGAGGCATGCGATCCGGATCATCTCGTCTCCTTGATGGCCTGCACCATTCGCTGCGCGGCGCCGGTGATCAGCGCGGCGTCGCTCCCCAGCACGATGAAGCGATAGCCGCGCGCGATCATCGCGCGCGCGTCCTCCGCCGAGAACGCGATGCCGCCGAGCGTGACCTCGGCCGTGGGCGGCGATCCTGGCCTCCGCCTGCGCGACGACCTCGCGCAGGAGCGGGTGGTCGAACTGGCCGGCCACGCCGAGGTTCTGGGAGAGATCGCCGCGCGCGATCGCGACCACGTCGAGGCCCGTCGACCTTCAGGATGTCGTCGAGCGCCTCGACGCCGGCGAGCGACTCGATCAGCACGACGTTCAGGACCTCGTCGTTGGCGATCTTCAGGTAGTTGAGGTTGGACAGGCCCCAGCGGAGCGCGGCGTAGGTCGGGCCGTACCCGCGCTGGCCGGCGGGCGCGTAGCGGACCGCCCGCACCGTCGCCTCGGCCTCCTCGCGCGTCGCGATCTGCGGGAACACGACGCCGAACGCGCCGCAATCGAGCGCCGGCTTCACCAGCTCCGGTCGCACGCCGGGCACGCGCACGAGCGGGGTGACCGGCGTGCCGCCCGTGGCCGCGACCATGGCGGCCACCGACTCGATGCTCACCGGCGCGTGCTCGGTGTCGATCATCAGCCAATCGACGCCGGTTCGCGCCAGCGCTTGGACCATCTGCACGCTCGGCATCGAGACCAGGTAGCCGAGGGTCGGGCGCCCCTCGGCGAGCGTTCGTCGCAACGGGTTGATCACGCGTGGGGAGTATATAGAATGACGGGCCTATGAAATTCGGCCTCTACAGCTCGATCGCCAGTCCGCCGCGCGGGGAGCATCTCGACCGCAGCATCGACGAGGTCATCGCGGAAGCGCAGCTCGCCGAGGCGAGCGGCTTCGACTCGTGCTTCTTCGGCGAGCATCACCAGGACAAGGACGGCTTCCTGCCGTCGCCGCTCATCGTCGCCACGGCGGTGGCCGCGCGCACGCGCACGCTGCGCGTCGGCACGTCGGTGATCCTCCTGCCGCTGCACCATCCGGTGCACCTTGCCGAGGACGCGATCACGCTGGACCTCGTCTCCAAGGGGCGCCTCGTCATCGGCGTGGGCATCGGCTACCAGGAGACGGACTTCCGCGCCTTCGGCGTGTCGATGAACGATCGCGTCGCGATCTTCGAGGAGAGCGTCGAGATCCTGCGCCGCTGCTGGACGGGCGAGCCGTTCACGTTCAAGGGCGCGCACTACACGCTGGACGACGTGCGCGTCACGCCGCGCCCGTACCAGACAGGCGGGCCACCGTTGTGGTTCGGCGCCAACGTCCCCGCGGCCGCGCGGCGCGCGGGCCGGATGGCCGACGCGTTCGTCGGCACGCCCAGCACGGGCATGGACACCGCCGTCCAGCTCGCCGACATCTACAAGGAGGCGGCCCAGAAGGCCGGCCGCCGCCCCGAGGTCATCCAGATGCGTGACGCGTGGGTGGCGCCCACGCGCGCCGAGGCGGAAGCGGTCTACGGCCCGCACGTCATGACCGCGTACCGCTACTACTGGCAGAACCGCATCGCGGAGTTCAAGAACCTGCCCGCCGACACGCCCTTCACCCTCGAGAACCTCGCCCCCGATCGACTGATCGTCGGCGATCCCGAGCTGTGTGTCCGCGAGTTCCACCGCTGGCAGCAAGCGACGGGCTCCGAGTATTTCCTGCTCCGCCTCCGCCACGCGCATTCGGGCGGCCCACCGCACGAGAAGATCATGGACGCGATCAGGCTGTTCGGAGAGCGCGTCCTGCCTCACTGCTGAGCGAAGTCACGGAGATTCCGAGATGAGGATCTGGTCCACGACCGCGCTGCTCATCCTGTTCGTGCTCCTCGGCGCCGGCTCCGCCACCGCGCAGGAGACGCCGCGGCAAGGCGGCATCCTCAAGGCCGCGATGATCGGCGAGCCGCCCACGCTCGACACCCACACGACGACCGCGACCATCGCGTACCAGATCGCGTGGCACATCTTCGAGACGCTCTACACGTACGACAAGCAGTACCAGCCGGTGCCGTTCCTCGCCGAGGGGCACACGGTCTCCGACGGCGGCCGGCGCTACACCGTGACCCTGCGGAAGGGCGTGAAGTTCCACAACGGCAAGGAGCTCACGGCCGCCGACGCCGCCGCGTCGATGATGCGCTGGGGCCGGCTGCACACGACCGGCAAGACGATGTTCAAGACGATCGAGGCCGTGGAGGCGAAGGACACCCACACGCTCGTCATCCACCTGAAGGAGCCGTCGGGCTCGCTGCTCTACGCGCTCGCGTCGCCCTACCTCGCCATCCACCCGAAGAGCGTGATCGACGCCGCGGGCGAGCAGCCGATCAAGGAGTACGTCGGCACCGGGCCCTTCCGCTTCGTCGAGCACAAGCCCGATCGTCACATCCGCCTGCAGCGCTTCAAGGAGTACTCCGCGCGCACGGAGCCGCCCGACGGTCACGCCGGCAAGCGCACCGCGTGGGTCGACGAGATCCGCTTCCTCCCGGTGCCCGACGTCGCGGTCCGTGTCGCCGGCATCGAGAGCGGCGAGTATCACTTCGCGCAGACCGTGAAGCAGGACCTGTACGACCGGCTCAAGGCGAACGCGAAGCTCGAGCTGCCGATCGTGAAGCCGAGCGGCTGGATCACCGCCGCGCCCAATCACAAGCAGGGCGTGATGACCAACAAGAAGGTCCGCCAGGCCATGCAGGCCGTGCTCGACATGGACTCGATCATGCGGGCGGCCATCGGCCATCGCGCGTTCTTCCGCGTGGACGGCGCGCTCTACTTCCCCGAGCAGGGCATCTTCCACACGCTGACCGGGGTGACCGGCTACAACCTCAAGAACAAGGACCGCGCGCGAGCGCTCCTGAAGGAGTCAGGCTACGCGGGCGAGCCCATCCGCTGGATCACGACCAAGGAGTACGAGTACATGTACAACTCGGCCCTGGTCGCGAAGCAGCAGATGGAGGACGTCGGCTTCAAGGTCGACCTCCAGGTGGTGGACTGGGCCACCGTCGTCCAGCGCCGCAACAAGCCGGAGCTCTGGGACATCTTCACGACGGGCATCACGTTCAGCCCGGATCCCGCGCTCACCTCGAACCTCCAGTGCAACTGGCCGGGCTGGTGGTGCCACGAGGAGAAGGAAAAGCTGCTCGCCGAGCTCCTCCGCGAGAGCGACCCGAAGAAGCGCCGCGCGCTCATCGAGCGCATCCAGGCGGTGTTCTACGAGGACGTCGGCCGCATCAAGATGGGCGACTTCTTCACGATGTACGCCACCCGCGACCTGAAGGGCTTCGACGCCGGGCCCTTCCTCCACTTCTGGAACGCGTGGCTGCCGCAGTGACTCGACGCGTCTCGTGACCCCGGCGGCCAGGCCCCGCCTCGTCACCCCGGCGGCCGGCCCCCACCCCCGTTCGCCCCGGCGGGCTCGCCTGTCGCCGTAGCTCGTTCCGGAGCATGCCGAGCGCGACCCCCCTAACCCCCAGAGGGGGCCGCGTGCTGGTCAGTCGAATCCGTCTGCCGCGCTCGCCATGCTCCGGAACGAGCACGGCGACGACGGCTCGCCCGCACGGGGCGAACGGGGGTGGGGGCCGGCCGCCGGGGTGACGAGGCGGGGCCTGGCCGCCGGGGTCACGAGACGCGTGCGAGTCAACGCCCGGGGTTAGAGATCAGATCCGCTCGCTCAGGATCCACTTCTTGTTGTAGGTGTACGGGCGCACCTCGGGCTTCCAGCGGCCGATGTCCGAGGTGTCGTTCCACTCCTTCGACTGCGCGAGGTCGCCGCGCTCGAGCTCGTACACGCAGAGGTAGCGCGGCTCGCCGGGCGTCTCCGTGCGGTAGCGTACGGCGTTCGCGAAGCCGGGCAGCTTCGACAAG
This sequence comes from uncultured Candidatus Rokubacteria bacterium, assembly GCA_963707305.1. GTDB lineage: Bacteria > Methylomirabilota > Methylomirabilia > Rokubacteriales > CSP1-6 > VGLJ01. The sequence goes on along the minus strand of CAVPPZ010000019.1, from coordinate 32,928 downwards.
AGCGGCAGGTGCTCGGTGTCGTACAGCTCGTTGAAGAGCGCCTCGCGATGCGGCTCGATGTCCATCATCACCCAGAACACCCAGGGCGTCTTGCCGGTGAGCGCGGCGTTGCCGCCCACGTGCTCGTAGCGCACCAGGTGGCGGTTCATCGTGTGCGGGCGGATCACCCCGGGCCAGCGGCCCGCTTCGCCCGCGGCCTTCCACGCCGGGCTGTCGAGCACCGCGAGCGAGTCCAGCTCGTACGCCGCCATGTAGCGGGGCTCGGTCGCGGAGGGCTGGCGATAGCGGCCTCCGCGCCGCACGCCCGGCACGGCGATGAGGTTCGGCACGTGCTCGGTGTCGTAGACCTCGTTGAAGAGCGCCTCGTGATCGTGGGCGACGTCCATCCGGACCAGTAACAAGCCGTGCGTGCTCATGGGACCCTCCCGACACACGAGTTGAGGACGCGATAGCATAGCCCGGTTCCAGGAGGAGGGAGCATGGCCGCGATCGAGGTCGATCTGCAGAGCGACACGGTGACGAAGCCGACGCCCGAGATGCGCCGGTTCATGTGCGACGCCGAGGTCGGCGACGAGCAGAAGCTCGAGGACCCGACGGTCAACGCGCTCCAGGAGATGGTCGCCGAGCTGCTGGGCAAGGACGCGGCGCTCTTCCTGCCGTCGGGGACCATGTGCAACGAGATCGCGATCCGCGTCCACTGTCGCCCCGGCGACGAGATGCTCGCGCACCGCACCGCGCACCCGATCCACTTCGAGGGCGGTGGTCCGGCCGCGCTCGCCGGCGTGAACGTGAGCGCGCTCGACGGCCCGCGCGGGCAGTACGACGCGGAGGCGGCGGCCGAGGCGATTCGCCCCGACAACCGCTACATGCCGCGCAGCCGCCTGCTCTGGGTCGAGCAGACCAGCAACCTCGGCGGCGGATCGATCTGGCCGCTCGCGCGGATCGCCGCGGTCACCGACGTGGCGCGCACGCACGGCCTGCGCACGCATCTCGACGGCGCGCGGTTGATGAACGCGGTCGTCGCCGCCGGTGTCTCCGCGCGCGACTACGCGGCGCCGTTCGATTCCGCGTGGATCGACTTCACCAAGGGCCTGGGCGCGCCGGTCGGCGCCGCGATCGCGGGCTCGCGCGAGTTCATCGCGGAGGCGTGGCGGCTCAAGCAACAGATGGGCGGCGCGATGCGCCAGGCGGGCATCATCGCCGCCGGGGGTCTCTTCGCGCTTCGCCACCACGTGAAGCGGCTCGCGGAGGATCATGGCAACGCTCGCCGGCTCGCCGAGGGACTGGCGGCGTTGCCGGGCGTGGTGCTCGATCCCGCGACCGTCGAGACGAACATCGTGATCTTCGATCTCCGTGGCGCCCTCGATGCGAATGCCGCGGTCGCTGCGCTGCTCGCGCGTGGCGTCCGCATGGGCGCGATGGGGCCGCGGACGGTCCGCGCGGTCACCCACCTGGACGTCAGCGCCGCGCAGGTCGAGCGCGCGCTCGACGCCGCCCGCGCGGTGTTCCGGTCATGACGGACCTCCCGCTCCGCCCCAACGTGCTGGAGGTCGACCTCGAGGCCGCGGCCCACAACGTCCGCGCCGTGCGTCAGCTCGTCGGTCCCGAGCGCACGCTGTTCGCGGTCGTGAAGGCCGACGGGTACGGCCACGGCGCCGCCGAGCTGGGCGCGGTGTTCCTGCGCCACGGCGCGAACGCGCTCGGCGTGGCGGACCTGACCGAGGGGATCCGGCTGCGTCAGCGCGGGATCACCGCGCCGATCCTCGTCTACCCGAACTCGCTGCCCGCCGCGGCCGCCGACACGCTCGCGCATGGGCTCGTGCCGACGCTCGTCGACCTCGACGCCGCGCGCGCGTACGCCGAGGCGGCGAGCGGCCCGTGCGAGATCTTCGTCAAGGTGGACATCGGGCTCGAGCGCCTCGGCGTGCCCGCCGACCAGGCGGTGAAGACGATCCTCGCGATGCTCGAGCTGAAGCACCTGCGGCTCGGCGGGATCTGCGCGCATCCGCACGGCGAGGCCGGCGGCGGTCGCCGCGTACGCGGACTGGCAGCTCGGCCGCTTCACGGGCGATCGTCGACGAGCTGGAGGCGCGCGGGGTGCGCGTGCCCGTGCGGCTCGTCGCCGCGACGCCGTGGGTGCTGCGCTTCCCGCACACGTACCTCAACGCCGTCGATCCCGGCCGCATGCTGTACGGCATCACGTTCCCCGAGGAGACGCCGCCCGTGCCCTTGCGGCCCGTCGTTCCGCGCGCTCACGTCGCGCGTCATCGCGCTCAAGGAGCTGACGCCGCGCGAGCGGTTCGCGGAGGAGGCGCCGTTCCCGGTGACGGCGCCGATGCGGCTCGGCGTGATCCCGATGGGCTCGGCGGACGGCCTGCGATGGCTCCACGCCGGGCGCGTGCTGGTCCGCGGCCGCGCCGTCCCGATCGTCGGCGCGCCGTCGCTCGAGCACACGCGGGTCGATCTCACCGGGGTTCCCGGCGCCGCCGTCGGCGACGAAGTCGTGATCATCGGCCGCCAGGGTGACCTCGAGATCACCGCCGGCCGAGGTGGCATCGCGCAACGGGCTCGGCCCGCACCACGTGGCGACGACGGTGGGTCCGCGCGTGACCCGCGTCTACATCTCAGGGAGGTAGCGATGGATCTTGGCCTGAAAGGCAAGCACGCGATCGTGACCGGCGGCAGCCTCGGCATCGGCAAGGCGATCGCGCGCGAGCTGGCGCGCGAGGGCGCCGACGTCGTGATCGTGGCGCGCACGAAGGACACGCTGGAGGCGGCGGCGAAGGAGCTGGCCGGCGAGACCGGACAGCGCATCATCCCGATCCCGACCGACGTCACCAGCAAGCAGCAGGTGGACGACATGGTGGCGCAGGCCGCGCGACAGCTCGGCGGGCTCCACATCCTCGTCAACAGCGGCTCGCCGCCCGGCGGCTCCGCCAGCGCGACCGGGCCCGATCGAGAACGTCGTGGACGAGGATCTCCTCCAGGACTTCAACGTGAAGTACGTGGGCGCGCTGCGCTGCGCGCGCGCGGCGATTCCGTTCATGAAGCAGCAGAAGTGGGGCCGCATCATCAACATCAGCGGGACCAACGCGCGGAACGCCGGCAACCTCAGCGGCGGCGCGCGCAACACCTCGCTCGTGCACCTCAGCAAGACCCTGGCGGTGCAGCTCGGGCGGTTCGGGATCACGGTCAACTGCGTCCACCCCGGCATCACGCGCACCGAGCGCACGCCGCGTCTCATCGCCGCGCGCGCGAAGGAGCTGGGCATCCCGCTGGAGGAGGTCGAGGCGAAGGACTTCGCGCCGGACTCGCCGCGCGGCAACGCGATCTGCCGCATGGTCGATGCCTCGGAGATCGCCACCGTCACGGCGTTCCTCGCGTCGGACAAGTCGTGGGCGATCAGCGGCGAGCTCATCGTCGCCACCGGCGGCGCCGGGCGGTCGGTGTACTACTGATGATCCGACGCTTCTCGACCCTGTACGTCGGCCACATCGAGCTCGAGAAATGCGGGCTGTCGGGCATGCCCGCCGACGACCGGCGCTATTCCAACGCGCGGCTCGTCGAGACGTTCGCCACGACCGTCGCGCTGGCGCAGGCCGCGGACGACCTCGGGCTACGAGACGCTGTGGCTCGCCGAGCATCATTTCCAGCACGAAGGCTACGAGTGCATCCCGAACATCCCGCTCCTGGCGGTGGACCTGGCCCACCGGACCCGGCGCATCAAGATCGGCTGCGCGTTCAACGTCGTCCCCGCCTGGCATCCGCTGCGGCTCGCCGAGGACTACGCCACCGCCGACCTCCTGACGAACGGGCCGCGTCGTGTTCGGCATCGGGCGCGGCTACCACACGCGCGAGGTGGAGACCTTCGGCAACCCGATGCTCGACGCGGAGGCCAACCGCGAGCTGTTCGAGGAGCAGGTGGAGATCATCCTGAAGTCGTTCCGCGAGGAGTCGTTCTCCCATCGCGGCAAGCACTACACGATTCCGCCCGACGTGCCGTACCGGGGCTACCAGCTGAAGGAGGTCACGCTCGTGCCGCGCCCCGTGCACCTGCCGGTCGATGTCTGGCAGCCGATCGTCAGCGGCAGCGCGCGCGGGCTCGAGTTCATGGCGCGTCACGGGATCAAGGGCGTCATCTCCGCGACGGCGGAGCAGTTCGTCGAGCAGTGGTTCCGCGACTACCAGGCGGCCGCGGCCCGGCACGGGCGCACGCTCGCGCTCGGCCAGGACCTGATCCTCGGCTTTCGCATGACGATCGCCGAGACCCAGGAGCGCGCGATGAACCTCGCGCGCCCCTACTTCGAGGAGCACGCGAAGTTCATGGGGCCGCTCGGCATGCTGCGCTACAGCGAAGAGCACGTGAAGGCGGTGGCCGCGCGCCAGGCGCAGTCGCCGACCATGGCGACGCTGGAGAACGGCGTCGCCAACCGGAGCTGGCTCTGCGGCCCGTCACGCGACATCGTGGCGTACCTGAAGGAGGTCGAGGCGCGCTATCCCGGCCTCGACCACATCATGATCGCGTGGGCGCTCGGGACGCCCCGCGCGCTCATGATCGATCAGCTCACCCGGTTCTCGCGCGAGGTGATGCCCGCGTTCGCCGCCAAGCCTTGACAGGAGTCGCGCTGCGGTGCTCCCATGCGCGCGGAGGGTCTCCATGATCGATCAAGCCCGTCAGAGCCGCCGTGCTTTCGTCCGCACCGCCGCCGGTCTCGCCGGCATCCTCGCCGCCGGCCGCGCGCCCGCCGCCTGGGCCGCGCGCGAGATCAGCATCCTCAGCGCCGTGAACTACGCGCCCGCCTCGGACGCGAAGCTCCAGGAGCAGGCCAAGCGCTTCACGAAGCTCACCGGTATCAACGTCCGCATCGACTCGATCCAGAGCGTCCAGATGTCGGCCAAGCTCTCGTCGGAGCTGATGTCGAAGTCCGGGCACGACATCATGAGCCTCGAGATGCACTATCCCTGGCTCTTCCAGCCGGGCCTCGCCGACGTCTCCGACATCTGCAACGACCTCGCGAAGAAGCACGGCGAGTGGTACCCGTTCCTGCGCGAGCACGCGTTCGTGCGCGGCCAGTGGCTCGGCATCCCGTACCTCTACATCTCCTTCCCCGGCAGCCATCGCATCGATCTGTTCGAGAAGGTCGGCGAGAAGGCGCCGGACACCTGGGACGACCTGCTGCGCGCCGGCCGCAAGCTGAAGAAGCTCGGCCATCCGGTCGGCTTCGCGATCAGCCAGACGACGGACTCCGTGAGCAGCCTCTACTCGATCCTCTGGTCGTTCGGAGCGAAGGACGTCGCCCAGGACGGCAAGACGGTGGCCATCAACTCGAAGGAGACCGAGGCGGCGATCGAGTACGTCCGCGCGCTCTACAACGAGGCGATGGACCCCGCGGTGCTCTCGTGGGACAACGCCGCCAACAACCAGTGGCTGAACTCGGGCAAGGGCTCGTGGATCCACAACCCGATCAGTCACTACGTGGTCGCCAAGCAGAACAAGATGCCCGTCGCCGAGCAGACGGGGTTCCACCCGTCGCCGGCGGGGCCGGGCGGCCGGCACACGGTCGGCGTGCCGCGCAGCCTCGGCCTCTGGAAGTTCAGCAAGAACCTCGAGCCCGCGAAGGAGTTCCTCCGCTGGTTCTTCGAGCCCGCGCAGTACCAGGAGTGGATCGTGTCCGGCGACAACTACAACCATCCCGTGTGGCGCGACATGGAGAACCACCCGGTGTGGGACCTCGATCCGAAGTACAAGGTGCTCAAGGCCGCCGTCCAGTACTCGCACCTCTACGGCTGGCCCGCGCCGCCCGACGAGAAGATCCAGATCGTCACGAACAGCTACATCGTCCCGAACATGTTCGCGAAGGTCGTCACCAACGCGTCGAATCCGAAGGACGCCATGAAGTGGGCGGAGACCGAGATCAAGCGCGCGATCGCGGGCTGAGCGGGGGGCCCCATGGACTTCGGCGCGGCGATCTTCTTCACCGATTACTCGATGGGGCCCGCGGAGCTCGGGCGGGCGCTGGAGGAGCGCGGCTTCGGCTCGCTCTGGGCGCCCGAGCACTCGCACATCCCGCTGTCGCGCCAGTCACCGTTCCCCGCGGGCGGCGACCTCCCGAAGAAGTACTACGACGTGATGGATCCGTTCGTGACGCTCGCGGCCGCGGCCACCGCCACCACGCGGCTCCAGGTGGCGACCGGCATCTGCTTGATCGTCCAGCGCGACCCGATCCAGACCGCGAAGGAAGTGGCGACGCTCGACCAGATCTCCGGCGGCCGCTTCCTGTTCGGCATCGGCGCCGGCTGGAACGCGGAGGAGATGGCGGACCACGGCACCGAGTTCAAGTCACGCTTCAAGGTGATGCAGGAGCGCGTGGAAGCGATGCGCGCGATCTGGACGAAGTCGAAGGCCGAGTACACGGGCGAGTTCGTGAACTTCCCGCCGATGATGACGTGGCCGAAGCCCGCGCAGAAGCCGCACCCGCCGGTGATCGTGGGCGGCGCGTTTCCCTACGGGACGCGCCGCGCCATCGCGTACGGCGACGGCTGGGTGCCGCACGCGCAGCGCCCGGCGTACGGCGACCTCATCAACGTGCTGCCCCAGGCGCGCGCAGCTCATGACCGAGAGCGGGCGCGACCCGGCGACGCTGCCGATCACGGTCTTCGGCGTCGCCGAGAACCTCGACCTGATCACGCGCTATCGCGACGCGGGCATCGCGCGGATCGTCTTCAACCTGCCGGCCGCGAAGGCGGACGAGGTGCTGCCGGTCCTCGACCGCTGCGCGACGATCATCCGGCAGGTACGCGGCTGAGCGCGGGCGCGACCGTCTCCGCGAACAGGCGCATCGACCGCAGCGCCAGGTCGGTCGCGATGCCGGGCAGGTCCATCAACAGCATCACCCGCTGATATCCGGTCGCATCGAGATGCTTCTGCAGGCCGTCGCGGACGTCGTCGGGCGTGCCGAGCACCATCCAGTCGTCGGCGAGGTAGTCGCCGAACGGTCGGAGGCGCAGCAGCGACCGATCGAACGAGCCGGGCACCGAGCCGCCCGTGCTGTCCGAGCGGAGCTTCGACATCTTCTCCTGATAGCCCATGAACGGCGCCTCGACCGCGCGCACCGCCGCCTCGCGATCCGGCGCGACGTGGACGACGCGCATCAGCCACGACTGCCGCTCGAGCGCGTCGATCTCGTCGGTCGAGCGGCCGGCCGCGACGGCCGCCTCGCGATAGAGCCGGCGCCGGCGCTGGATCTCCGCCATCGGCACGAAGAACGACGAGAGGGTGGGAAGGCCGAGCCGCGCGGCCGACAGCACGCTCTCCTCGCTGTTGGCGGCGACGAACAGGGGAGGATGCGGCCGCTGCACCGGGCGCGGACGCACCTGCAGGCGCTCGGCGCTGTGGAAGCGTCCCGTGAAATCGAACGGCACGCCGCGCCAGCACTGCTGCAACAGCGCGATGCCTTCCTCGACGCGCGCCCGGCTGTCCGCGCGGTCGGACTGGAACGTCTGGTAGTCCTGCAGCGTGCCGCCGCGCCCGATGCCGACGTCGAGCCGGCCGCCGCTGACCACGTCGACCACCGCCAGCTGCTCCGCGAGATCCACCGGATGGTGCAGGGGCATCAAGCTCACGCCCATCCCGAACCGCAGCGTCGTCGTCCGCGCGGCGATGAACGACGCGAGGACGGGCGGCGCGGGGCAGAGGCCGTAGTCGTTGAAGTGGTGCTCGGCGATCCACACGGAGTGATAGCCGAGGCCTTCCGCCGCCAGCATCTGCGCGAGCGCCGAGTCATAGACCGCCTGCTCGCTCCACGCCTCGTCACGTTGCATCAGGAAGAACAGTCCGAAGTCCATCGATCCTCCCGGGATGGTGGTCGTCGGGGAGAGGATAGCCCGGTTCCGACCCGCCCAGTCCGAAACGCCTGGCGGCGGGATGCTTGACGAAGCCTGGGCGTGGCTGGTGCGCAGCGGCGCCGGACGGAACGTGGCCCTCTTCGTGGTGGGCTACGTGGTCGCGACCGCGGCCACGATGCTGATCCTGATCGTCATGCTCGCCACGGCTTCCAGCCACCTACTTCCAGGAGGGCGCGCGAGGCGCCGCCTCGGCGGAGCGGCGGCGCCGTGGACATGGTGGTTCGTCTCGCCAAGAACGCGCTGGGCCTCGTCCTCGTCGTCGTGGGCCTCCTCCTGTCGCTGCCGGGCGTGCCGGGACAGGGGGTGCTGACCATGCTCATCGGCCTGATGCTGCTGGACTTCCCGGGCAAGCGCGCCCTCGAGCGAAAGCTGGTGGCGCGCCCGCGCGTGCTCGAGTCGATGAACCGCATGCGCGCCTGGCTCGGCAAACCGCCGCTCGTGCCCTGACGCCGCCTCGCGATCACTCCAGCGTCGCGAGGATGACCTTGACGATGTCCCGCAGGACGGCGCGATCCGGGAAGGCCTTGGCCATGACGGAGAGGCCCTGGGCGCTGCTGGTCAGGTACCGCGCGAGGGCCCGCGCGTTCCGCGCGCGGTCGATCTCGCCGGCCTTCTGGGCGCGGACGACCGCGCGATGAAAGCCGGCCTCGATCTTCTTCAGCGCCGCGCCGACCCGGGTGTTGGTGCCCCGGTCGCGCGAGGCCAGCTCCGCCGCTGAGTTCGTCACCAGGCATCCGCGAGGCCGGCCGGGCTCCACGGACACCTCGACCTTGAGCTCGAAGAACCGCCGGATGGCCGCCTTTCCCGATCCCTCCTCCAGCGTGGCCAGCAGCTTCGACGTCACCAGGCTGTCGTAGCGGTCGATGGCGGCGAAGAAGAGCGAGCGCTTGTCGCCGAACGTGGCGTAGAGACTGCCGCGCTGGATGCCCATCCGGTCCACGAGGTGCTGGACGGACGTCGCCTCGTACCCTTTCGACCAGAAGACCTTCATGGCCCGGTCGAGGACCACGTCGCGCTCGAACTCCTTGGGTCGTGCCATCGACTCTCACATACTCGTTCTGGAACGACAGGTCAAGAATCCATGGTATGGTCCGGGTCGGGAGGACGGCGCCATGACACTCAGCGAGAAGCTCGACGCGATGCGAGAGGCGTCCAGGACGCGGATTCCCCCGGCGGCCCAGGCGATCATGCAGCGGAGCATCGCCGACCTCCGCGCCTCCGGCATCATGAGCCGGATCGTCGGGGTCGGGCAGCCCGCGCCGGAGTTCACGCTGCCGAACGCCACCGGCGGGTCGATCCGCCTCGCGGACCTGCGCGCCCGCGGCCCCGTCGTGCTGTCGTTCTATCGCGGCCGCTGGTGACCCTACTGCAACGCAGAGCTGGACGCTCTGCAGCAGGCCCTGCCCGAGATCGCCGCCGCCGGTGCCACCCTCGCGGTCATCTCGCCGCAGGTCGCGCGCACGCCGCGCGAGACCGAGGAGCCCAAGCCGCTGTCGTTCGAGCTCCTGCGTGACTTCGGCAACCAGGTGGCCGAGGCGTACGGCCTGGTGTTCACGCTGCCCGACGACCTGCGCGAGATCTACCTGAAGTTCGGCATCGACCTCGCGCAGGGCAACGGCGACGGCACCTGGCGGCTCCCCGTCCCGGCCCGGTTCGTGATCGACCGCCAGGGCATCGTGCGCGCGGTCGACGCCGATCCCGACTACACCCGGCGTCCCGAGCCCGCGCAGACGGTGGCGGCGCTCAGGGCGCTGGCGTGACCCGCACTGGGCAACAGGAGGAGAGCGTGGCGCGACTGACCGACCTTCCGGAGTGGGATCGGAAGCGGCACCTGGACCGGATTCGCGCGCTGCCGGATTTCGGACCGACCCCGTTCGTCCCGGGGCCGCCGCTCGCGGAGCGGCGGGTCGCCATCGTGACCACGTCGGGGATTCATCCGCGCGGCGCCCGGCCGTTCGAGGTCGGATCGGCGGACTATCGGAGTCATTCCCGCCGACACACCGCCGGACGACCTGGTGATGAGCCACATCTCCGTCAATTTCGACCGCACGGGCTTCCAGGAGGACCTGAACGTCGCGTTCCCGCTGGAGCGCCTCCGCGAGCTGCACAAGGACGGCGTCGTCGGCTCGATCGCCGATTTGCACTACTCGTTCATGGGCGCCTCGCCGATCAGGCGTTCGAGCCGAAGGCGCGTGAGCTGGCCTCCTCGATGAAGCAGGACCGCGTCGACGCGGTCCTGCTCGTTCCCGTCTGACCGAACTGCACGTGCGCCGTGGGCGCACTCGGCCACTTCATCGAGCGTGAAGGCGTCCCGACCGCGCAGATCAGCCTGATCCGCGAGCAGACCGCGGCGATGCGGCCGCCGCGCGCGCTGTGGGTGCCGTTCATGCTCGGCCGTCCATTCGGCGCTCCGAACGAGCCGGACTTCCAGCGCAGGGTGCTGCGCGCGCTGCTCGCGCTGTTCGAGCACTCCTCGGGGCCGGTCCTCGAGGATTTCCCCGAGGACGCTCCGTCGCGCACGGCGGTGACGCGGCACTCTCCCTCGCCGGTGAGCCGCGGGCGACTCGAGGGCGACGCCGACGATCCGGGAGACGCGATGCAGCAGGAGATCGCCGAGCTCGCGCCGCTGTACGACCTCACGCGGCGTCGGCGTGGGCGGACGACCGTCGGCATCTCCGGGCTGGCGATCGACGAGGCGGCCCGCTACGCGGCGAGCTATCTCGGATCGTCGCCGGCGCCGCCGTACGCCGTCGGCCTCTCGGCGGGCGTGGCCCTGAAGCGCGTCTGCGACGACCTCAAGGCGTACTACTACGAGGCGGCGGCCGCCCAGCCGGGCACGCTCAGTGCGGACGCGATCGACCACTGGTTCTGGCACGAGACCGCCGCCGCCAAGGTCTTCCTCGCGCTCCAGCAGATGTGCGCGCGGAGCACCGATGCCTCGCTCCGCCCGCTCGCGGAGCTCGTGCTGGTGCCGCGCGCCATCTTCCACACGCTCGTGAAGCCGTACCGGACGCCCGAAGGAAAGGAGCCGTCATGACCACCGTGCCGGATGGGCTGAACCCCACGATCCACACCCGCGAGATCGTGTTCGACGCCGACGTCAGCCTCGTCACGCCGTTCCTGAAGCTCGCGACGGTCAGCCGGGGCGGCGCCGGTCACATGACCTTCGCCTGCGACGAAGGGCCCAGCCTCGGCGGCCTCGGCTCCGCGCCGACGCCGCTCATGTACTTCAGCGCCGCGCTCGCGTTCTGACTCATGACCCAGGTGTCCCGGTACGGGCACATGCTGAAGGTGACGATCAACGGGATGCGCATGCGGGTGACGACGCGCTTTCGCGTGGATGGCTCGGTGCTGAACGACACCATCCAGGGGCAGATGCTGGGCGCCGAGACCACGCTCGAGGTCGACTCGCCGGATCCGCCCGACCGCGTGGCCAAGGTGGTGCGCAACGCGGAGCGCGGCTGCTTCGTGATGCAGGCGCTCGTGAATCCGGTCCCGGTTACCGGTCGGACCCTGCTGAACGGCGCGCCGCTGGCCGAGTGACGCGCGACCACACGAGGTGGTCGAGGCTCGCCCGGCCGGGGCCCGAGAAGACGAGCCACACGAAGGAGAGCGCGTAGAGCGGCTCGGAGAGCTCGACGAACTCGTCGAGCCCGGTGACCTTCCGCATGTTCACCACCAGGATCGCCACCAGCATGTTGAAGGCGAGCGGGAATCGCGGCGAGCCGGGTCGCGAGCCCCAGCACGATCAAGGCCCCGCCGATGAGCTCCGTGTACGCGGAGAGCGCGGCGCTGAACGCCGGGAACGGGATGCCCCATCCGGCGAAGCGCTCCGCCATCGCGTCGAGGTTGCCCGCCTTCGCCCAGCCGGTCTCGAAGAAGAAGTAACCGACGAACAGCCGGACGAGGAGCTGAGGGATCCACTCCGATCGCGCCAGCTTCGCCTGGGCGGCCTTGATGCGATCGAGCGTGGCCTCCGCGATCGTCATCGGGTGTCTCCGCCGGTGACGCGCGTCAGGAGCCCGTCCTCGAGCCAGCGCATGAGGAGCGCGCCGATCGTCCTGCGGGGCGTCCTCCAGCTCGGGCGCGCCCTCCAGCGTCGCGCAGAGCGCGGCGAACGGCTCGCCGCGCTGGAGCGCCGGAAACGCCCGTCGCTCGAGATCGCCCATCGCGGCGTGGCACACGCTCCAGCCTTCGCGCCACACCCGGATCGTGCAGGTTTCCGGCCGCACGTGCCGGGAGCGGGGCCGGCGTGTCGGCGGCGGCCCAGATCTCGTGGACCGGCCACGCGCATTCGATCACCAGGCACGCGGGGATTGGCCGGAACCGGAGCGCGGGCCAGTCCTCCGGCGGGATCGAGCTCAGGTCGGACAGGCGGAGCGGCTCGGCGTCCGGCGCGTCGAAGACCTCGACCCTCGCCCACTCGAGCCGGGCGAGGTCGCCCAGAAACGGCGCTCCGCCGCCTCGCCCGCCACGAAGTCGGCGAACCGGCGACCCGCGTGGCGGACGGACGGATGCGTCGACGGATGGCGGGCGAGGTATCGCTCCGCCAGCGCGCTGAACGCCTCCTCGCCGAGGATCGCGAGGACGCGAGGGAAGTCCTCTCGGAGCACGTCGACGAGGCGCGTGCGGTACATCTCGGCGTAGATCTCGAGTCGCCGCGCTGGATCGAGGGCCCCGCGACCGCTGACCGACGCCAGGAGCGTTGGGTCGGTCGACGCCGTCGCCCGGGCCGGGCGTGAGCGCGGCGGAAAACCGAAGCTGCAGCTCACGCAGGGACAGCATCGGATTCCGCGAGCGTCTCGGCCTCGATGGCGCGCGCACGCTCCGCCTCGGCGCAGACGACGTCGAGCGCCGGGATGTGGTCGTCCCATTCGACGAGGGTCGACACGCGACCGAACCTCCGGAGGGCGAGCCGGTAGAGATCCCACACCGCGTCGATCACGGGCCCGTCGTGCGTGTCCAGGAGATGCGTCCCCATGTCCGTGTGCCCGGCGAGATGGATCTGGCCGATCCGATCGGCGGGCAACCCGGCCACGTAGTCGCGAGCGTCGAAGCCGTGATTCGCGGCGCTGACGTAGACGTTGTTCACGTCGAGGAGAATCCCGCAGTCGGCGCGCTCGGCCACCGCGCCGAGGAACTCCCACTCGGCGATGGTCGAGTGCGCGTAGGTGAGATAGCTCGAGACGTTCTCGATGCAGGATGCGGCGGCCGAGCCGGTCCTGCACGTCGCCGATCCGCGTCGGACCACGTGCGCGAGCGCCTCCTCGGTGTAGGGGAGCGGGAGGAGGTCGTGCGCGTAGTGCCCGCCCACGCCGCTCCAGCACAGGTGATCGGAGACCCAGGCCGGCTCGAACCGCGCGACGAGGGACCGGAGATCGCGGAGGTACGCCTCGTCGAGCGGGATCCGTGGAGCCGATGGAGAGCGAGACGCCATGCAGCACGAGAGGAGCGAGCGAGCGCGCGCGCTCGAGCGCCGCGACGGGGCGCCCTCCCGCGACCATGTAGTTCTCCGAGATCGCCTCGAACCAGTCCACGCGCGCGGTGCCGTCCCAGAGGTGCGGGAAGTGCTTCGGCCGCAGGCCGACGCCGTGACCCAGGTACGGCACCGCGATCGCCATGGCTCCGGCTAGCTCTTCACCATCTTCCCGCCCTTGCCCATGCACTCCTTGTCGTCCTTCGTCTCCACGAAGCCCTTGCCCTTGCAGGCGTTCTTGCCCTTGCAGTCGTTCTGGGCGCTCTTGCAGGCGCCCTTGCCCTTGCACTCGTTGAGGCCGGCGCACTTCACGGGCTCCATCTTGCCCTTGTCCTGCGCCATGGCGGTGAGGCTGCCGCTCACCGCGAGCGTGGCGACGGCCGTTGCGATCATGAATCCCTTGCCGAGTGGATGCATCGCAGTCCTCCTTGTCGATGTGCCGGGGCACGTGTTGTCTCCCCAGCAATATCGCGGCGGACGGCGCCCTCGTGTCACCGCGTTGTGAATTCTCCCGACGCGACGCTACAGCTTCAGCAGCGCCTCGAGATTGCGCCAGAGGATCTTCTCCTTCTCGTCCGGCGTGAGGGAGGTGAGGCTCTGGACCCACGCGACGGGGGAGGGATGCCACGGCACGAACGGCCAGTCGCTGCCGAGCACGACCCGGTCGGCGCCGACCTCGTCGAGCAGGAAGCGCAGCGCCTTCTCGCTGCCGACCACGGTGTCGTAGTAGAGGCGGCGCTGGTACGTGCTGGGCGGTTGCGGGATGGTCCGCCGCTCCGCGGGCGTGCCGTTCCACGCGCGGTCCATGCGGCCCATCGCGTAGCAGGCGGGCCCGCCGCCGTGCGCGATGCAGACCTTCAGGTCCGGGCACGCGTCGAGCACGCCGCCGTGGATCAGCAGCGCGACCGCGATCGCGTCGTCCATGATGACGCCGAGGCTGTTGAACAGCCCGTACTTCGTCGTGCGCTCCATCATGAAGTTGTGCTGCGGCTGCGGATGGAAGAAGAGCACGGCGCCCATCGCCTCCGCCGCCTTGAACAGCGGCAGGAACGACGGCTCGTCCCAGTTCACGCCGGTGTCGAGCTCGGCGCCTTTCAGGCCGAGGCGCGTCACCGCGCGCTCCAGCTCGTCGACCGACGCCTTCACGTCCTGCACGGGCAGGGTGGCGAGGCCGGCGAAGCGCGTGGGCCATTGCTTCGTCATGTCGGCGATCTCGTCGTTGACCTCGCGCGCCAGCGCCAGCCCCTGCGCGCCGTCGAGGTGGTAGCCGAAGAACGGCGTGTGGATCGAGACCACGTGGACGTCCACGCCCTGCGCGTCCATGTCCTTGCAGCCGCTCTTCCGGCGTCAGGCGGACCTTGGGCGAGCTGAACGGGATGCGCTTGCCGGCGCTGCTCACGAACGCGCCCGCGCCGTCGCCGGCCTCGTAGCGATAGCCATACCAGTCGCGTTTCGCCTCGGCGGCCTTCCAGGCCGACCGTGGCACCACGTGCGAGTGAATGTCGATGGTCTTCATGAACGTGTCCTCCGTGCATCGCTGAGCGGCAGCAGGCGCTTCGGCGCCACCTGGACGTACGCATCCTGCACCAGCGTCGTCACGCGACGCCAGTCCGGCCGGCCGTCGATGCGGACGCCGATCCACCCGCGATGTCCCACGTACGGCGGCACGAAGAAGCGCTGCGGATCCGAGGCCACGAGGGCTTCCTGATCCCCGAGCGCCGCCGCGAGCCAGACCGCGAGGCGGTCCGCGCCATGGTGGTGGTCGTCGAGCGTGGCGAACATCTTCCCGGCGACCCGCCATGTGGGCTCGCCGTGCGCGATCTTCTCGGTCGCTTCCGGCAGCGCCAGGCAGATCGCGCGGAGCCGGTCGACGGGCGTGCGCGCCGTGCGACCGCGTGTCGACCGGCTCCGCGCGGCGTTCACTTCTTGATCTTCAGGTCTTCCAGCGGCGCGGAGTACGCGTAGCTGCGGATCAGGTTCACGCCGGGCTCCTCGACGCGCGGGCCGACGCCCCAGATGAACGCCAGCTCGTAGATCGGCACGTGCGTCACCCGCTCGTGGAGGATGCCCTGGACCTGGTGGATGAGGGCCTCACGCTTCTTCACGTCGGTCTCGCGCGCCTGTCGCTGGAACAGGTCCTCCACGTCCGGCATGGTGCCGGCGGTGTAGACGCCGCTCTTGCTCACGTACGCCTCGAGCCGCGTGGCCGCGTTCCCGCCCGCGCCCGTGATGCCGACGATGATGTTCTTCAGCTTCTTCTCGCGCCACGCCGTCGTCATGGCCGCGCGCTCCATCGTGTTGATGCGGGTCTTGATCCCGACCTGCTGGAGCCACCCGGCGAGCGCCTCGCCCATGGAGAAGTACGGCGGCCACGGCGTGAACTCGCCGGCGTCGAACCCGTTCGGGAACCCGGCCTCGGCGAGGAGCTTCTTGGCCCGCGCGGGATCGTAGGGGTCCGGCTCGAAGAACTTCGAGAACTCGAGCGCGCGCGGGATGAGCGAGCCCGTGGGCTTCGAGAAGCCCAGCGTCTCGGCCTTGTTGAGCGCGTTGCGGTCGATGGCGAGGCTCACCGCCTGCCGCACGCGCTTGTCGTGCCAGGGCGACTTCGGATCCCACTGATCGGGCAGGTCCAGCCAGAACGTCCCCTGCGACTCACGGGGCGCGACGAGCTTGAAGCCGGGCGACCGCTGGATGTCTTCCGCCACCGGGCCCGGTGAGCAGGTACGCGATGTCCACCTCGCCCTTCTTCAGCGCGGCGGCGCGCGTCGTTTCCTCCGGCATGCTGCGATAGACGAGGCGCTTCACGTTCGGCGTCTTGCGCCAGTATCCCTCCCAGGCTTCCATCACGAGCTCGATGCCCGGGTTGAAGCTCACGAACTTGTACGGGCCGGCGCCGATCGGCGCCTTCTTGAACCCGTCGTCGCCGACGCGCTCCACGTAGGCCTTGGGGACGATCCATCCGGCGCCCGGTCGCGGACGTGCCGTAGAAGGTCATGAAGTCCGGCCACGGCTCCTTCAGCTGGAACCGCACGCGGCCCGGGTCCACGATCTGCACCTCGCGCACGCGGTCCTTGAGCAGCCGGCGCCCGAGCCCTTGTAGCGCTCGAACGAGAACTTGACGTCGGCGGCGGTCACCGGATCGCCGTTGTGGAACTTCACGCCCTTGCGGATGACGAACTCGTACGTGAGCCCGTCCTTCGATGCCGTGAACGACTCCGCCAGGCTCGGCGTGTTGATCCCGGCCGGCATCGGCTTCACGAGCGCGTCGTGCAGCGCGTAGAGCACCATGAACGGCGTGATGATGCCCTCGGTCTCCGCGGGGTCGAGCCACCGGGAGGCGAGCGTGATGTGCACGCCCCACGTCATGGTGCCTTCGGGCGCCGCCACCGCGGGAGCCGTGACGCCGAGAAGCACGACGAGCGTGAGGAGCAGGAGGGACACTGCGAGCGGGACGGAGCGACATGTAGGATCCTCCCCAGGAACGATATTGGCCGGGAAGGGTCTCACAAGTGGCGCGGCCTGTCATCCCGCGGCACGGCCGCCTTTCCACGGGCATCGAGTAGACTGCGAGCCGATGGAGGCGGTGGGCATCGAGTTCACGACGTTCTCGATCATCGGGCGGTGCGAGCGCACCGGCATGCTCGGCATCGCCATCGCCACGAGCGAGATGGCCGTGGGCTCCCGCTGCATCCACGTGGCGCCCGGCGTGGGCGCCGTCATCACGCAGGCGAGCACGAACCCGCGCCTCGGCCACCTGGGCCTGAATCTCCTCCGCGCGGGCCACGGGGCGTCGCGCGTGGTGGAAGAGATCGCGGCCAGCGACGAGTTCGTGGAGCGACGCCAGCTCGGCTGCGTCGACGTCAGCGGGCGCGCGGCCGGCCGGACCGGCGCCGACAACCGTCCGTGGGCCGGACATCGCACCGCCCCGAACGTCGTGGTGGCGGCGAACGCCGTCGTCGGCGCCGCCGTGGCGGATCGCATGTTCGAGACCTTCCACGACGATCCCAGCCTGGATCTATGGGAGCGCCTGCTGCGCGCGCTCGAGGCGGGCAAGGCGGCGGGGGGCCAGCCGGACGGCGAGACCTCGAGCGGCCTCTACGTGGTGGACCGAGAGCCCTATCCCATGGTGGATCTCCGCGTCGACCTCCATCCGTCGCCGGTGGCCGAGCTGCGCCGGCTCGCCGACGCGTACTTCCCGCTGGTGGCGTACTACAACCTGCGGCCGCGGGATCCCCGGCTCCCGCCGGCCGCGGAATGGCTGGCCGCAAGCCGGTCGGGCCTCAGATAGACTGCCTTCCGAGGAGGAAAACGCATGCGCCGCCTGCTCTGGCCGCTCGCCCTTGTCGTGACGTTCGTCGCTCGGCTGGGCCGCCGGTGGCCTCGGCGGCAAGACGCCGTTCGGGCCGGCCACCGACCACCAGGACGTGGTGTCGAGGCTTCGGCAGCAGGTGGAGACCCTCCAGGCACGGTTGCGCGTGCGCGACGACCTTGCCGCCGCGCGTCAAGGGCGAGCGAGCGTCGACCGGGGCCCGGCGGCGGCCGTCGCCGGCGAGACCCCCATGCTCCCGGGCGTCGCGCGAGCGGACAGCACCGCGCCCGCGCCCTCAGTGGATCGCGTCGCGACGTCGCCGGCGGCGGCTCGCGCGGGATCCGCGACGGTGGCGGGCGCGCTCGAGCGCTTCTACAAGTACCTCGAGGCCACGCGCGACACGAATGGCCCACCGCGCTGGCGCGAGGCCCGCGAGCTCATCGAGGAGCTCCGCGCCATGGGCCCGGCGGCGGGCCAGGCGCTGATGCAGGTGCTGTCGTCGGGCAACGACAGCGACGAGCGGCGCGCGGCCGCGCGGCTGCTCGGTCAGCTCAAGGTCGCCGAGGCGCTGCCGATGCTGCGCGAGATCGTCGACAAGGAGAGCGACCTGCTGTTGCGCCGCGCCGCCGCGTCCGGCCTGCGGCAGCTCCAGACGCCGGAGTCCATTCCCGTCATGGAGCGCATGCTCTCGCAGCACGGCGAGGACCGGTTCATCCGCCTGAGCGCCGCGGTGGGCCTCGCCGAGTCGGGCCGGGCCCACGGCGTCACCGGGCTCACGCAGATCTTCAACGAGGCGGCCGCCGATGGCCGCGGCCGCGAGCTGGCCTTCCGCGCGCTCGCGAGCCTCAAGGACGAGCGGCCCGTGCCGTTCATGCGCCAGCTCCTGACCGCGCAGGTCGAGCCCGGGTATCGGCTGCAGGCGATCCGCTACCTCTCCGCGCAGGGAGACCAGCAATCGCTCGCCTCGCTCCACGTGCTGATGAACTCACCGTCCGAGCAACCGTCGATTCGCGACGCCGCTGCGCAGGCGTACGCGGCCATCAACCGCAAGTAAGGAGAGACCCATTTGCCCTCGCTCATGATGTCGTTCGTGCTCGCGGTCGTTCTCGCCGTCACCGCGCCGGCGGCCGCGCAGGAGAAGCCGCGCACCGGTGGCGAGCTCGTCTTCGTCGTGGCGGCCGAGCCGCCGAGCTTCGACGGCCACCGCGAAGAGACGTTCGCGATGCTGCATCCCATCGCGCCGCACTACAACACGCTGATGCGCACCGACCCCGCCGACAAGACGGGCACCAAGTTCATCGGCGACCTCGCGGAGTCGTGGACGGTGTCCGCTGACAAGCGCACGTACACCTTCAAGATCCGGCGCGGCGTGAAGTTCCACGACGGCAGCGAGATGACCGCGCGCGACGTCAAGGCCTCGTACGACCACATCGTCTTCCCGCCGCAGGGCGTCGCCTCCAGCCGGCAGGCCCAGTACAAGGTGGTCGAGGCCGTCACCGCGCCGTCGGCGGACACCGTGGTCTTCCGGCTCAAGTGGCCGGAAGGCTCCTTCATCGCCAGCGTCTCGTCGCCGTGGAACTGGATCTACAAGGCCGAGATCCTGGCCAAGGACCCGCGCTGGTACGAGAAGAACGTGATGGGCACGGGGCCGTTCAAGTTCGTCGAGTACGTGCGCGGCTCGCACTGGGTCGAGCAAGAAGAACCCCGACTACTGGGACAAGGGCAAGCCGTACCTCGACGGCTACCGGGCGCTCTTCATCCGCGACAACGCGGCGCAGGTGGCGGCCATCCGCGGCGAGCGGGCCATGATCCAGTTCCGCGGCTTCACGCCCTCCGACCGCGACCAGATCGTGAACGCGCTCGGCCCCAAGGCCACCGTGCAGGAGAGCGTCTGGAACTGCTCGATCCAGGTGGCGCTCAACCAGGAGAAGAAGCCGTTCGACGACAAGCGCGTGCGCCGCGCCCTCACGCTCGCGCTCGATCGCTGGAACGGCTCCAAGGCGATCTCGAAGATCGCGATCGTGAAGGAAGTGTCCGGGATCCAGGTGCCGGGGACGCCGTGGGCGACGCCGCCCGAGGAGCTCGAGAAGCTCGCCGGCTACGGGCGCGACATCAACGCCGCGCGCGCCGAAGCGCGGCGCCTGCTGAAGGAGGCGGGGCAGGAGAACCTCACGTTCACGCTGACCAACCGCGCGGTGCCGATGCCGTACGAGCCGGTCGGCATCTGGCTCATCGACCAGTGGCGGCAGATCGGCGTCAACGTCAAGCAGGTGAACCTGGAGTCGGCGGCGTGGTTCACGGCGCAGAAGGAAGGCCAGCACGAGGTCTCGACCAACGCGCCCTGCAACGCCATCCCCGAGCCCGACCTGGACCTGCACTGGTTCATCTCGGCGTCACCCGCGAACTACAGCCGCCACAAGGACACCGTGATGGACGACCTCTACACGCGGCAGTCGCGCACGACGGACCCCGAGGAGCGGCGCAAGCTGCTGCGGGCGTTCGAGAAGCGCCTGTACGACGAGGAGGTCCACTTCATCCACACGTTCGCGTGGCACCGCATCATCCCGCACCTCGCGAAGGTGCGCGGCTGGACGATCACGCCGAGCCACTTCCTGAACCAGCAGCTCGACGGGGTGTGGCTGGCGGAGTAGCGCGCTCGGAGGACGCGCCTGAGCGCGGCGCCGCGCCGCGCTCAGGCGGGGGTCAGGCGCGACGGTCGAATGGTGCGATTGAACGGATCGAGGATGAAGCCGAAGATCTCCAGCGTCACGACGCCGAGGAGCGCCTCGTCGTCGCCTTCGCCGAGGATGACCGGCGTGTGTCCGTCGTCCTCCAGCAACCGGATGTGGCATTCCGAGATGTCGCGCTCCATCCGCGTGCCGTCGGCGAGCACGAACGTCATCCGGCGTTTCGGCGTGAGACCGATCGCCCGCCACACGTCCTCGGGAAGGAGGCTGTACTTCGCGCCGCTGTCGACGAGGAAATCCACCGCTGCGCGAGATGCCCGTCGGGCCCGTGACGACGCCGTCGACAGAGATGAGTCCCATGCGGTGATTGTAGTCAGCGGTCGTCGGCGCTGTCAGCGTCGACCTTTGGATACACCCTCAGGTTCAGAGCGGCGCGCGCCGAGGCGCCGCTGGCGCAGGTACTCGATCACCGCGGGCAGCACCGACAGGATGACGATCGCGATGATCACCAGTCCGAAGTTCTTCCTGACGATCGGGATGTTGCCGAACTGGTAGCCCGCGTACACGAACAATCCGATCCAGAGCAGCCCACCGCCCACGTTGAACATCAGGAACCGGGGGTAGTTCATCGCGCCCACTCCGGCCACGAACGGCGCGCACGTCCGGATGATCGGGACGAACCGCGCGATCACGATCGTCTTGCCCCCGTGCCGTTCGAAGAAGGCATGCGTCCGGTCGAGATGCTGCTGGTTTCACGAAACGCAGGCCCTGCTGGGCCCGAGGACCGATGTACCGGCCCACCCGGTAGTTCACCGTGTCGCCGGCGATGGCCGCCACGGAGAGCAGCAGGAAGAGGATGGTCGGCTCGAGCGCGCCGCCCGTCGCGAACGTTCCCGCCGCGAACAGCAGCGAGTCGCCCGGCAGGAACGGCGTCACGATGAGTCCCGTCTCGCAGAAGATGATCAGGAACAGGATCGCGTACGTCCACACACCGTAGTGCCGGATGATCGTGTCGAGATGCGTGTTGATGTGGAGGACGAACTCCACGAGGTACAGGATCAGGTCCATGGGCCGGCGTGCCGAACCGTGTCTAGAATGCGCGTTCGAGGGCCTGGGCGAGATCGGCGATCAGATCGTCGGCGTCCTCGATGCCGACCGCGTAGCGGATCAGGTTGTCCTTGATGCCGACCTGCAGGCGTTCCTCGGTCGTGAGCTCGTAGAAGCTCATGATCGCCGGCTGCTCGATGAGGCTCTCGACGCCGCCGAGCGATGCCGCGATGTAGGGGATGGTGCACGCGTCGACCACGCGCGAGGCCGTGTCGAGATCGCCGCGCACCTCGAACGACACCACGCCGCCGAAGCCGCGCATCTGTTTCTTGGCGATGTCGTGCCCGGGATGGCTCGTCAGCCCCGCGTAGTGCACGCGCTCCACGCGCGGGTGGGCGTGGAGGAACTCCGCGATGGCCTGCGCGTTCGCGTTCTGCCGCTCCATGCGCAGCGCGAACGTCTTGAGGCCGCGCACGAGCAGGTAGGCGGCGAAGGGGTCGACCGTCGCGCCCGTCGTGGCCTGCAGCGCGCGGATGCCGCCGACGAGATCCTTGGACCCGAGGACCGCGCCCGCCAGGAGATCGTTGTGGCCGCCGAGATACTTCGACGCGGAGTGCATCACGAGGTCCACGCCCCACTCGAGCGGGCGCACGTTGTACGGCGTCGCGAACGTGGCGTCGATCACCGTCTTCACGCGGTGCTTGCGCCCGATCGCCGCGAAGCGCTCGAGGTCGAGGATGCGGTTGTACGGGTTGGTCGGCGACTCGCTCACCAGCACGCGCGTGGTGGGCTTGATCGCGTCCTCCAGCGCCTCGTAGTCGCCGGCGGGGACGGTGGAGATCTCGATGCCGAACCGCGGCAGCATCGCGTTGAGGAACTGGCGCGTGCGCCGGTAGCTGTCGTCGGTGACGACGACGTGCGTGCCGCGCGAGAGCAGCGCGAACAGCACGGTCGTCATGGCGCCCATGCCGGTCGCGAACAGAAGACAGTCGCCGGCGCCGTCCAGCGCCGCGAGCTTCAGCTCCGCGACCCGCTGCGTGGGGTTGCCGTAGCGGCCGTAGTCGATGCGGTGGTCGATCTTGCCGTCGAAGTGGTCCTTCAGCTCCTGGCTGTTGGCCCACGTGTAGGTGGCCGTCTGCACGATCGGCGTGGTGAGCGCGTGCGCGGGCTTCTCGCGCGGCTCGCCGCCGTGCACCGCCAGCGTGCTGGGACCGAGCGGCTTCTTCGGAGGCTCGAGCCTGTCGGGCATCACGTCACCAGCAGGCGCGACTTCTCGACGTGACGCGCGATGGCGCGGGCGACGCGCTTGGGATCCGCGGGCAGCTCGACGGGCTTGTTCCGGTACGTGGGCTTGATGCCTTCGAGCGCGCCCATGTGGTAGGCGGCCTTCTGGTCCGCGAACTTCAGCCCGTTCGCGGTGGAGAGCACGACCACGCGCTCGCCGGAGCGGATGACCTTGCGATCGACGAGCTTGCGCAGGGCGGCCAGGGCCACGCCGGTGTGCGGGCAGTTGAACATCCCGGTGCGGTCGGCGCGCGCGGCTTCGTCGGCCAGCTCCTGCTCGGTGGCCTGCTCCACGACGCCGTTGAACTGCTGCAGCGTGCGGATGGCGCGCTTCACGCTGACCGGGTTGCCGATCTGGATCGCCATCGCCAGCGTCGGTCGCGCGGTGACGGGCTCGAACGTCTTGAAGTCGTCCTGGAACGACCGGTAGAGCGGGTTCGCGCGCTCCGCCTGCGCCAGGCAGATGCGCGGGAGCTTGTTGATCAGCCCGAGCTCCTCCATCATCACGAACCCTTGCCCGAGCGCGTGGACGTTGCCCAGGTTGCCGCCCGGGATGACGATCCAGTCGGGCACTTCCCAGTCGAACTGCTGGACGATCTCGATGGCGACCGTCTTCTGCCCCTCGATGCGCAGGCTGTTCATCGAGTTGGCGAGGTAGATCCGCTTCTCCTTGGTGATCTCCTGGACGATCGTCATGCAGCCGTCGAAGTCGGTGTCCAGCGAGAGCACGAGGGCGCCGTTGGCGAGCGGCTGCACGAGCTGCGCGATCGAGACCTTGTCCTTCGGCAGCAGCACCACGGACGGGATGCCGGCCGCGGCGCAGTAGGCGCCGAGGGCCGCCGACGTGTCGCCCGGTGGACGCGCACGCGACCGCGTCGATCGGCGCGCCGGTGGCGATCATCTCCTTCACCACGGAGACCAGCACGGTCATGCCGAGGTCCTTGAAGGACCCCGTGTGCGAGTTGCCGCACTGCTTGATCCACAGGTCGTCGACGTGGAGCTGCTTGCCGTAGCGGTCGGCCCAGAGGAGGTTCGAGTTGCCCTCGTACATCGAGACGATGTTCTCGTTGTCGAGGAACGGGACGACCCACTCCTTCTTGCCCCAGACGCCGGAGCCGTACGGATACGTGTTGCCGTGCGCGCGGTCCTTGAAGAGCTGCATCCACGCCGCGGCCGAGCGCGACCGCAGCGCCTCCATGTCGTGCTGGACCTCGAGGAGGTCGCCGCACGTCGGGCAGCGATAGATCACCTCGCGGAGGTCGAACTCCCCGGGGCAGCCGTTGATGCACTGGAACCAGGCGTTGTACGCCATGCAGAGCAGTATAGCGCCCCCTCGGGGCGGGTCGGCTCACCTCGGAGCGCAGGAAGGCCGGGGCGGGGGCGCCACCCCGGCCTTGCGTGGTCAGAGCCTCGTGGGGCGCGTCGCTACGGCGCCGTCACGATGCCGAGACCACGGTCTGCCACGTCCACACCCACCGCGAACACGTTCGTGCGCGCCGTCGCCAGGAGCCGCGCGGTGACGGCCTCGCTGTTGACCGGCGCCGGAACGCTCATCGCGTGCTGCCACCACAGCGCGGCCACGCCGGCGACGTGCGGGGTGGCCATGCTCGTTCCGGAGAGCTCGCGCAGGCCGCCGCCCGCCTTCGCCGACAGGATCGCCACGCCCGGGCCGCTGATGTCCGGCAGCGTGTTCGAGAACGCCGGCACGGCGAGACTGGCCCCGTTGGCGCGGGCGAGGGCGCCGACCGAGACCACGCCGTCCGCGGCGGCCGGCAGCGAGGCCGCGATCTCGAACTGCGGATTGATCTCACGATGGCTCTCGTTGCCGGCGGCGGCGACCACCACCGCGCCGCCGTCGATCTCCCGGCGCGCGGCCGCGAGCGCCATGATCGCGTCGAACATGCGGAGATTTGCCCGGTAGGCTTCGAGCCCGGACGAGGTGGCGAGGTCTGCCGGCCAGCCGCCCTCGTCGATGAGTCGCTTGACGTAGCCGGGGAAGTCGAAGCCGAGCGACATCGAGATCACGCGGGCGCCGTTGGCGAGCGCCCATTGCATCGCCTGGAAGATCCAGTCGGACTGGCCGCTCCCGTCGTTCGCCAGCACCTTGCCGATGAGCGCCCGCGTCACGCCACGAGCGACGCCGATGCGGTCGCCGGCGACGTCGCGGCCGAAGATGGTCCCGGCGCAGTGCGTGCCATGCCCGTTGCCGTCGCCGTTGCCGCTCCCGCTGAAGTCCTGCTGCACCAGGGTGACGCCCTGGAAGGCGGGATGCGTGGCGTCGATGCCGGTGTCGAGCACCGCGACGGCGACGCCGGACCCGTCGAACGCCGACTGGTCGGCCCGGACGGCGCCGATGCCCCACGCCGTCTTGGCCGCTTCGACCAGCGGCACGTCGAACGGCGTCACCAGCTTCGTGGGCATGATCGGGGCGATGGCGGCCACTTCGGGATCTCGGGCCAGCTCGCGAATGCCGGCCGGCGTCAGCTCGGTCACATCGACCTTTGGCTCCGCCATCGCGCCCGCGCGCGCGACCTCGGCGCCGATCGCGTCCGGCCGCCCCCCGAAGGGATCCCGGGTATGCAGGCGACGGGGCGTGCGGAGAACCGTGTACTGTCGCGCCATGATGACCTCCTTGCGAGCTGTGTCGATGGCGCGTAGGACAGAGCAAGGCGCGCGCCGAGACCGATAGCGCCTTCGCGGTAGCATGGGGCCCGTGCATCCACCTCGCCACGTCGTGGTCTGCGGCGCCGGAGTCATGGGCGCATCGGTGGCCTACTTTCTCGCGCGGCGCGGGGTCGCGGTGACCATCGTCGAGCGTACCGGCGTCGCGTGCGCGGCATCCGGCAAGTCCGGCGGATTCCTCGCGCTCGACTGGTGCGACGACTCGCCGCTCGGGCCGCTCGCCCGCGCAAGTTTCACACTGCACGCCACGCTCGCGCGGGAGCTCGCGATCGACTACGGCTACCGGCGCATGGACACCTACATGATGGCCGCACGCGAGCAGGGGAGCGTGCGTGGCGGTCACCGTGTGGACGCGCCGCGATGGCTCGACGGCACGGGCGTCGTCGTCGCCGCGCTCGGCTCCACCGAGACGACGGCGCAGGTGCACCCGGCGCGCTTCACGACCGCGCTCGTCGATGCGGCGCGCGCGCACGGCGCGACACTGCGCGTGGGCATCGTCGAGTCAGTCTTACAACGCGACAGGGCGGTGCGAGGCGTGACGGTGAGCGGCGAGACGATCGACGCCGACGCGGTCGTGCTCGCCATGGGGCCGTGGACGAGTCGCTTCGCAAAAGGGCTGCGCGTGCCGCGGGTGCGTGGGCTCAAGGGCTACAGCGTCACGCTCGTGGGCGCGGACGTGCCGGCGCACGCGCTCTTCGTCGACTACCGCACCGGCGACGGCCGCGCGCTCGAGCCGGAGATCTTTCCGCGTCCGGACGGAGACGTCTACGTCTGCGGCATGGCCGATCCCGCGGCGCTGCCGGAGTCACCCGAGGACGTCGGCGTCGACGACGCCGCGTGCGAGGTGCTGGCGCGCGCCGCCGGCCGCGTGTCCACCGCGCTGGCGGCGGCGCGGATCGAGCGCCGGCAGGCGTGCTACCGCCCCGTCACGGACGATGGGCTGCCGCTGATCGGCCGCGTGCCCGGCGTGAGCGGCGCGTACGTGGCGACCGGCCACGGTCCGTGGGGCATGCTCAACGCGCCCGCGACGGGTCTGGCGCTCGCCGAGCTCATCGCCGACGGCGCCGCGTCGCTCGTGGACCTGCAGCCGTTCGATCCCGCGCGGCTCCCGTCCGCCTAGGACACGCGTCTCGTGTTCACCTTTCTACTCCTCAACATCGGCGCGTGCGTTCTCGCCATCCTCGTCGCGCGCGCCGTCGCGACGCGCCCATCCCTCCGGCTCCTCTGCGCCCTCTGCGGGTTCGTCATCATCATCCACTCCGCGATGCTGGCCGTCGGTCTCGCCGGACGCCTCTCGGTCGGCAGCGTCGCGGCGCTCCTGGTGGTCGCGCTCGCCGGGGTGGTGTGGTGGACGCGACGCGCGAGCGGCGAGCCGGAGGATGCGGAGCCGCGCGGGCGCTTCACGGTCCCGACGCTCGTCGCTCCGCTCGTGGCGGTCGTCACGGGCGGTGTGTGGGCATGGCCGCACGTCGTCGGACCGACGCGGCTCTGGATCTGGGACGACTACACCTACCACATGGTCTATCCGGCGCTCTGGCTGCGCGACCGGGTCATCGCCGCCGTGACGCCGACCGAGGCGTTCACGATGCAGGCGTGGTATCCGCTCTCGGCCAGCGTCGTCTCCGCGTGGTTCATGCTCCCGTTCGCCGGCGCGCGCGGCGACGCGCTGGCGTGGGTGAGTCTCACCGCGGTGCTCTATGCGGGCATCGTCGCGAGCGGCGCGGCGGAGGTCCTCGCGCGCCTCGGGTGCCGGCCGGGTGCGTGGGCCGTTCCCGTCGTGCTCCTCCTCACGTCACACCGGATCGGTGTGATGGCGTCGAGCTTCTCCGACGCCGACCTCGCGCACGCGGCCCTCCTCTTCGCCGCGTTCGTGTTCGCCGTTCCGCGCGGCGACGACGAGCGCCGCGAGGATCTCCGCGTCGACGCCGCGTTCGCGGCGCTGCTCACCGGCCTCGCCGTGGGTGTGAAGGTGAGCGCCGTGCCGACGGCGCTGATCGTCTTCCTGATGCTGGCGTGGCGCGCCCGCGCGCTGGATGCGTGGATGCGTGCCGGCGTGTGGCTCGCCGCCGTGTTCGCCGCGGGGTGGATGGTGACGGGCGGGTACTGGTATGCGCGCAACCTCGTCCACACCGGCAATCCCGGTGTACCCGGCGGCATTCCTCCTCTGGCCGGGCGCGACGTTTCCCCAGACGACGCTGCGCGAGTACGCGCAGCACTATGGCGTGGCGCGCACGGTGGGCGATGCGCTCGTCGTCTACCTCAACTGGCCGCGCTTTCACGCGGCGCTCGGCCGTGGCCGGTCTCGCGGGTCTCGCCGCGTGGCTGGCCGTCCGCCGGCGCGCGATCTCGCGACCGCAGGCGGGGTTCGCGGTGGGGCGCGCTCGCGGTCGTCGTCGTCACGCTGATCCTCTTGCCCGGCACGCCGTACTCCGCCGGCAACGGCATGACGTTCGCCGCCGGCCTCATCCACTGGGACAGCATGCGGTACGTCGCGCTGCTGCCGATCCTCGGCTGGGTCGCGCTGGGCTTCCTCATCGATGCCGGCGCCGGCGCCCCGTCGTGGCGCACGCTCGCCGCGGTGGCCGTCGCGGCCGGCGGCTGGCTGACGTGGGAGCTCACGCTCGCGAGCGCCCTGGCCATGCTCACGGCGGGCGCGGTCGGCGCGGCGCTGATCGCGCGCGTCGGCACGCCCGATCGGCGCGCGCGATGCGTCGCGGCGCGCTGCCGCGGCGGTCGTCATCGTCGGGTTCCTGGCGTGGTCGCACGGCGCGAAGGCGGCGGCGACCGCGACCGCGGTTCATCGCGAGCCGCTGTTCGGCGCGGCCGCCGCCATCATCGATCGTCAGCCGGCGGGCACCCGCGTGGCGGTGTACGGCGATCAGTGGATCTATCCGATGTTCGGCGCCCGTCACGATCTCGTGCCGGTCCGGGTCGATCGCAACGGGCGGCTCGCCACGACGCCGATCGGCGACGCGATGACGCCCGGCGATCTCGCCGTGGACTACTGGACGTTCCGCCGCAACCTCGCGACGTCCGCCATCGGGCTCGTCGCGGTCGTGCACCTGCCGCACCCCGGGCGGTCGCCGCAATGGCCGGCGCAGGCGACGGCGCTCGAGAACGCGGGCGGCGACGCGCCTCCTCTATCGCGACGGCGCGGTCGGCCTCTGGAAGCTCGCCGACTGACCCCCATACAAGTGGTCGAGGGCGCGCGGCGGCCGCGATACAAAGGACACGCTGAAATCGCCTTGACTCATCTGCGCGTCGGCCCGATCGTGGCGCGCGAGGAGACACCCATGATCACGATCAAGGACCTGGAAGCGTTCGGCGACGGGTGGAATCGTCACGACGTCGACTACCTGATGACGTTCATGTCCGACGATCCCGTCTTCGAGACGACGGCCGGCAAGGACGTGTGTGGCACGCGCTACGCGGGCCGCGACGAGGTGCGTGACGCGTTCGCGCGCGTGTTCAAGATCTTCCCGGATGCGCACTTCGGCAACGCGCGCCACTTCGTGGCCGGCGACCGCGGCGTGTCCGAGTGGATCTTCACCGGCACGACGTCCGACGGCAAGAAGGTCGAGGTGAAGGGCTGCGACGTGTTCACGTTCAAGGGCGACAAGATCGCGGTCAAGGAGTCGTTCTTCAAGAACCGCTTCGCGTAGCCGGCGGCGGTGTCAGCGGATCGCCAGGACGGTCAGTCCGAAGACCAGGATCTCCCCGCGCGGTCGTGATCGCACGTCGATGTCGCGCGCGTAGCGCACCGTGAAGCGGCTGCGAAGCGGCGCGATCGTGACGCCGATCTCGGGCCCCAGGCCGTAGACGCGGTCGCGCGCGCCGCGGAGCGGCGCCGGGATGTCGGCGCCGCGGTCGTCCTGCACCTGCCAGAGCGCGTACCCGGTCAACCCGACCTCGAGGAAGCCGAACAGGGTCGCGCCCAGGCCGCCATGGACCTGGACGGTGCTGCCGCGCGTGATGTCGATGTCCTGCTTGCGCGAGTTCAGGTCATAGCTGGCGAGCGCCGAGAGGCGCCACGTCTTGCCCTGGTCGAGATAGGCCGTGCCGCCGAGCGAGACCTCGTGCGTCCACTGGCCACTGCCCACGCCCTCGCGTCCGCCGGGGTCGAAGTGACCGGTGGGCGCGTAGAAGGCGTACCCGGTCACGACGTCGAACCGATCGAGCTTCCAGCCGAGCTTGAGCGGCTGGACGTAGAGATCGCCGAGGCCGAACTTGTCGACGCCCGCCTCCAGCCGGTCGGTCTGCAGCGACACGTGCGCGACCGGGACGCCGATCGATGCGCTGGCGTAGGTCGACAGCGACGGCAGCCGGAGCGTCCCGCTGAGGCCGACGACGTTGGCGACGGCATCGAGGTCGACGTCCACGGGAATGCGACGTCCACGCCTGTCGACCAGCTCGTCGGCCCGGTAGAAGGCCAGGCGATCGAGGAGGTAAAGACCCTGCTCCGGCTGGGAGCCGGCGCCGAGGCCCAGCGTGCCGACGAGCTTGTGCCCGAGATCCTGCGCCCCCGCCGGCGCCGCCCAGAGCAGCGCGATCACGCAGAGCGCGAGACCGGCCAGCCTCCGGCGCGTCGGTGTTCCATGGTCCACCTCGTGACCCATGTTCCCAGGTTGCCTCTGCCTTGACCACGCGCCCGCAGCGGCGCACGATGGCCCCGATTCGCCGCCGCGCGGCCCGCGCGCGCGCCGGCATTCTCGCAAGGAGGAGCCATGCTCAACCCGGGCGACAAGGCGCCGGATTTCACCGGGCGCGATCACAACGGCAATACCGTGAAGCTGTCGGACCTCAAGGGCAAGACCGTCGTGCTGTGGTTCTATCCGAAGGCCGACACCCCGGGCTGAACCGCCGAGGGTTGCGGGTTCCGCGACCTGAAGGCGCAGTACGACGCCAAGAACGCCGTCATCCTGGGCGCGTCGTTCGACACGCCGGCCGAGAACAAGGCCTTCGCCGAGAAGTTCCACTTCAACTTCCCGCTGCTCTGCGACACCGACCGTACGATCGGCACCGCCTACGGCGCCAACGCCGACCCGAGCAAGGGCGCGGCGCGTGTGGGTGTGATCATCGACCCTGACGGCAAGATCAAGGAATGGCACGCGCGTGTCGATGCCCGCGCGTGGCCGGCCGAGGTCGTGAAGACGCTGTAGCCCACGCGCCGGCGCTCCGCAAGCGCGGGGCGCTTGCGGAGCGCCCGGGGTCGATGACGTCGTTGGGCACCTCCCGCCCTTTATGGGCCCGGCGGCAGCCTTGGGGCCTGGCTTGCCCACTTCGACACCTCCCAGCGTTAGCTAGAAGTGTCTACTTTTTCGAGGGATGTTCGCCGTCAGCTCCAAGGTGCTGTTAGCCGTGCACTCCGGCCCTTCGTCTCTCGTGGCAAGCGAGCGACCGCCCCGACGATTCCATCGTGCACTTTCATCAGCTGGGACGCGGGAGAGTGTCTGACAAGCTCATTGACACAGAGAACAGGAGCACCACCACAAAGAGCAAGTTTAGGGTGATCTCAATTCCCGTTACGACGCGGGCTGGCAACGAGATGGGATGGATGTCACCAAAGCCTGTGGTCGTGATAACCACCAGACTGAAGTAGGTGAAGGTTATTGCATCGGCGACAGCGTCGCCTATGGATGCTGGAGGTATGCACCCCGGCCGCAGAGCTCCATCCTTGAGCCCGGCAATGTAGTAGTCGCAGTTGGCGAAGCTCGCCTCAGTCGCGAAATGGAGGAAGCCGAGTCCGAAGACAAAACTCAGAAAGATGAGAACGAATCCAACCAAGAACTCGTTGAGGCGATCGCGGCGTCGCCATTTGCGGATCTCGCGCAAGTATTCGTCTGCAGTCTTCAGTCGCACCGAATGATAGTAGAAGGCGCTTGCACGGCCTAACGCCAGCCACGTCGTAATAACGTAGGCGGTCTGCATCACGACTGCGACGAGAACTACTATGCCGGCCAATCCGATCTGCCATCGCTCACGCGAGAGATAGCCGAGTATCGACAGAACGACTATCAATGATGGAAGGCGATACAGCGACTGAACAGACGCGTATAGAAGACGGCCATGCAGACCTCCGAGACGAGTCGCAAGACTCAGCAAAGGAAACACTATTGTGTGGGTGTCGCGCCTCATGTCCGCGATACTCTGACCAACGCGCTCGAAATCCGGCGGCTGCTGTTCAAGGGCCTTATCGACTGCATTCGCGAGATCTCTTCCGTACCTCAAGAGCCAAACCGTCTGCCATACGAAGTGCGCAATTTTGACCAGCGCAATTAGGGCAACCCCTAGTAGCAGTGCCTTCTGAATCATTCGCGGTATAAACGCATGCTTCAGCCGCGGCGAAGCCGGCGGGCTGGAAGCAGAAGTTGGGCTGCCGCAATCGTGTCATTGACCCGCGTTGCGGCGGGCGGCGGCACTCGCTGCCTGTTGCTGACAAAGTTCGCGGATGCGTCTTCATCCGCGCTCGCCCCAGTCCGGATATGTGAGCTTTACCCGTCTGGACACATTGAAGTACGTGAGCGCTATGGCGAATCCGATGACCGCGATGATAATCTGCTTCACCGCATCGAGCATCGCCTTTCCAGGGCCAAGCGCTAGCGACGCAAGGAACCAGACGAGCGCACCCAGTAAGGCCCAGGCGAAGCGCATCTTGAGAAGCATCTTCATGTTCTGGACTGCTTTAGCTTTTACGTCTCGTAGCGCGCCTGCAGCCTCGATACCTCTGAAGGTGAGCCAGCCGTCTATAGCGGTGGAAAAGTAGGCCGACGCCTAGGAGTGTGGGGTGCTCGTGGGCCAAAGCGAAGAGGCCGACCCATACGAAGATGTACTGGACGGCCATGATGACAGGTCCGAAGTAGAGATTCATAAGCACCATGAACTTCAGCCAGCCTCTGACGCCGTACAGGGGGTGATCCTGGAGTACGCGCGTCTCGATGGTCTGGGTGTTGAACGACCACCCGCAGTCGCAGCGGAGCGCGGTGGTCGGGCTGATCAGCTGGCAACGCGGCATTCCATCACCGTCTCGCTTTCTATGTTTGCCCAACGCACGGTTCATCCGCGCAGGCGCGATCGCCGAGCCGAACCCGACCGCGACGTGGTCGCGCCCGCGTCGGCTGCAAGCGCTTGTTCGGCGATCGCCTGTTTCTTCCCACGACAGCGATTGCGTCGATCGAGAAGAGCAACGCCCGCGGCAGACCCACGATCGGCGTGGAGCGAACCGGCGGCACCGACGGGAAGTACTCGGCATAGAGCTCGTTGAGTCTCGGAAACGCCGTAGGGTCGGCAACAAAGCAGGTCGTCTTCACGACCTCGCGCAGACCGCTGCCGGCGTCCTCGAGCGCAGCACGGAGATTCGCGAGGGCTTGCCGCGCTTGCGCCTCGAATGTTTCGCCAGCAGCCGTTCCCGTGATCGGATCGATTCCCGGCTGGCCTGCCGTGAACAGCAAGTTACCGACGCGCATGACTTGCGAATAGGGACCGATCCGAGGGACGCGCGGAGTCTCGACAGCTTGGGGTCGAGGTGCCATCCGGCCTCC